>OZ251993.1:0-1644468 GCA_965246895.1 Alphaproteobacteria bacterium
GAAATGAATTTAAATTTGTCGATGTTCCATATTTTTCCCAGCACTGATCTTTCTTTAGGTGCGGCCACATCCGCGGCCAGATAGCAGGAGCCGACGGCTATCCCTGTGGGATCATAGTTGCCATAGGATTGGCAATCATTGACTGTTTCTGTTGCAGCCGCAGTTCTGCTTTTTAAATCCTGGATTTCCGAAGTGATATCGTTTGCATCAGATGACTGAATGCGATTATGTGCCGCTTGCTCGACCGGCGTCAGATAAGCTATCTGATAATTTTTCAAAAAAGTTGTTTGCTCATTAGATTGTACATTAGATGCAAAGTTGCCCTCGCGTGCCATATCGCTATTTTGCGGAACTTTGCTAAAGATCGGACCAAATTCAGCTGTCGGGCTGGTCTCTGCCGCGCTGAATACCACATGCTGGTACATGGCCAGCTGCAGATAATAAGCACCAGCCAGAATCCAGCTGGTGTTCGTCAACTGAGATTTCATCGGATATTGTTTGATAACCGCCTGAACGCCGCGATTGACGTCCATTTGATAAGTTCTGATCGACGCTGTGATATCGCGCAAGATTGGCTGTATCGTGTCGTCAGTTTTTGTAAATGCTGGCGGGCTTTGATCGCTAAGTGGCCCACCAGATCCAGGCGGCGGTGCATCTTGTACGAAATACTGAAAATTAACTAACCTACGCGCAATCGTTTGCGCGTTCAGACGTAGCCGGTTAGCCGCATTGTGGTTCACCTCTCTGATCTTGCCGGCTAAGCCTTGCAAGAATGTCGCATTGGTAAAACTAGGCGCGTCTGGGCTGGACTCTACGGCATCGCCGTCATTGCTTCTGCTGCTTTCGATTGCCGGATCAGGCAATGTAATGGCACCGCAAGCGTCGAACCCATCAGAGCTCACAAACTTGACAACATTATTGTCAATCTTGGGCCTGATCCATTTGTCTGTACTAGACGAATGATAATCAACGTCATACATGCAGGTTTGGATCAAAACCATTCTGACAAACACATCGCGGAGATCATCACTTGGCGTGAAGGCAACTGCGCTTGCCCGCTTTGATAATGAGTCGGAAAAGATATTCCATACCTTAGTGCCGGCGACGGAGCCAACTTCAGCGGCTTTCAAAACAATATATTGGCCTGAGTTTAAGCCGTTGGACAAAGGAACTAATAGCCCGATTGCGATCGCCAGGCGTAGCGGCCCCCAGATCTGGTTAGCGCCTTCCAGCGGCTTACCACTCCACGCTGAACTCACGATCAGCATGATAATATGATACAGCACCATGAACGAGGCGATGATCAGGATCACGCTGCTGTAATATTTCAGCATGTCTCGGAATGCACCTTGCAGTGGCCCTGTATTATTTAAACCAGCAACATCCTCTGATGAGTTGCCATTCGATCCTTTAATGCCATCAACCGGCTTTCCCTCAACGAGATTATGCAAAAATTGCTGCGCTAAATCTTTGTCCTTATTCTCAAGCGTGAACATGCCGCCGCTAGTGGCTGCAGTCGGGCCGCTGGCCCCTGCCTCTTGCGCATAGGCATGGCTTGGCGTGGCAACAAACAGCAACACTGCCGTCACCAGATACAAGACCATGCTGGCCATCAATCCCCACACCGCACAGAAGAACACCGTTTGCGGCAGTTGCTGCTTATTGCGCCAATCGATTTTCGCCAGCGTGGTGGCGAACAGATCGCCGAGCGTGAACTGTGCGCCTGCTTTTAGGTAAGGATGATCGCGGCTCAGAATATTCACGCTCGCAAACAGCGTTGCCAAAATCAGCAGGAAGGTGCCATGCACTTCGCGCACCTGCGTTGGCCCGGTGCCAAGATCGGGCTTGAAGAAGCCAAGCACGCGCGATGTTTTGCTGCGCGTCTTGATATCCTGCTTGTCTGTCCCTGGTATATTTGGCGTCGCCATCAATCCCCGTTTCACCCATTCAAACTCTTGCCCCGGCTTTAGTGTCGCAACTGAGGCTGAAAGCACCGTTAATGTGCAACGCTTAAAGCCGCCCGTTTGCCGCCCCACCTAAAATCCCTAAAATCCAATATAATCTTTACCATCACTCTCTTAAACATTTCGTTAAGTCGACGAGCCTTATGGCGCGGCAGGTTTGCTGCCTTATAAGGCGCAAAGGCTATAAATGCTTTGACCTTGCCCCCATGCCCACGCTAAAACGCCTTATTCCCTTACCGCTGGTCGTTTGCCAGCGGCGTCAGCCCTGGCCTGTTAACTATCAGCCCAGACCGCCGATGCCGGGTAATTATTTTTGTCCGCCTTAGGAGCCATCATTATGACCAAGCGCACCCTGCCTCTGTTGCCGAAGGCAACCGCCATGTGGCTGGTGGATAATTCCGCCCTTACCTTCCTGCAAATTGCCGAATTCACCGGCCTGCATGAGCTGGAGATCGAGGCGCTCGCCAATGACGAAAGCGGTCACGCCATCACTTCGACCAACCCGATCTATAACGGCGAGTTGACGCAAGAGGAGATCGATCGTGTCGCTGCAAACCCGCAAGCCCGCCTGAAGATCAGCCAGACTACTTTGCCGGAGCCCGCAACACGCACGAAAGGCCCGCGCTATACGCCGCTCGCCAAGCGCGACGACAAGCCGAACGGCATCGCCTGGGTCCTCAAGGCGCATCCCGAATTGGCCGATAGCCAGATCGTACGCCTGATCGGCACGACGAAGGATACGATCGAAAAAGTGCGTAATCGCAGCCATTGGAACATGGCCAATATTAAGCCGTCGAACCCCGTTCTCGCCGGGCTTTGCAAGCAGGCCGATCTTGATGCTGCCGTGCGGCGTGCGACCCGCAAGCTGGAACGCGAAGGCAAGGCCTTGCCAGGTGCGATCCCTGCCGAGAACATGGACAGCGATGCCGCGCAGGATTTTGCGGGCGAGACCTTCGGCAGCAACGATAACGGCACCGGCGATCAGCCTAGCTCCGCATTTTACGATGACGATGCGGTGAACCAATAAAGCGATAACCCCGGTACCAGCCACGAGTCACACGGGGTCAGTGGGAGTGAGCGCAAGCGAACGAAGCCAGTTACCGTGTGGTTTACTCCGCAGGAGGAAACAAAAAATATGAATCTCGCAGGAATGATGAAACAGGCCCAGCAGATGCAGGCCAAAATGGCGCAGCTGCAGGATCAAGCTGCGCAGGTTGAAGTCACCGGCACCGCCGGCAATGGCACTGTCTCAATCGTGATGACCGGTAAGGGCGAGGCGCGTAGCGTCACGCTCGATGTTACGCTCTGCACAGCCGATGACCGCGAAATGCTGCAAGATCTGCTGGTTGTCGCGATCAACGATGCGCGCAGCAAGGCTGATGCACTAATGCAGGGCGAGACGCAAAAGCTGATGGGCGGGCTGAACCTTCCCGCTGGGCTTAAGCTGCCGTTTTAACCTAACTTCGCATTGCCTTCTGGCAGCGACTTACTCATAATCCCGCCATGTCTTCTCCGTTGGCATTCCCTGATCTGATCCCTTCGGCACGCGCCAAAACGACCACACCGCTTGACGAACTGATCACGCGGTTGGCGAAGCTACCCGGCCTCGGCCCCCGCTCCGCTCGGCGTGTAGCGCTGCATCTTTTAAAAAACCGCGAGACGACGATGGCGGCGCTGCTCTTCAGCCTCGATGAAACCGCGAAAACCGTCGCCACTTGCACCTCTTGCGGCAATTACGATACCAGTAGCCCCTGCGCGATCTGCACCGATCCCACGCGCGATGCGAAAACGCTCTGCGTGGTCGAGGATGTTGACGATCTTTGGGCGTTGGAACGTAGTCGCGTCATCCGCGGGCGCTATCATGTACTAGGGGGCACGCTCTCGGCGCTCTCCGGTGTCGGGCCCGATCAGTTACGTATCGGTCAGCTGCTGGCCCGCATCGCCGGCGATGGCGTAACAGAAGTGATCGTCGCCCTGGGCGCCACGGTCGATGGGCAGACGACTGCGCACTACCTCTCGGAACGGCTATCGCCGTTGGGCATTTCTGTTACTCGCCCTGCGCAAGGCATGCCGCTTGGTGGCGAGGTTGATTATCTAGACGACGGCACGCTGATCACAGCCTTTAAGGCCCGCCGGGCTATTTAATATCTATTAAAGAAATAACTTGACTTATATTCTCGGTTGGCTTATTGACATTGTTACGGCGAGTTGCGTCCGTATCGCAGACTTATTAAGCGCGGCTTAAGACTATCGGGGCAGGATGAAAGCAGTTATGGCAGACCCAACCGAGAGACGGCCCCAAATGTATGCAGCCCTGAAAACTCAGGTGGATACGGATTATCAAGCTTTGCGCCAACCGCGTGATATCAGCATTGACGTCCGGGTCAATGCGCAGGGGCAGCTTATGTTGCTGCACAGTAGGCCGTTTAACGTCATCCCGTTGTGGGTGCGCTATTACAATACGGCGCGAATGCTGGAAGTTTTGTTTGAAGATGGTTATACCTGGCCGGTAGACCTTGAAATCAGCGATCACCTCCATACCTCTATAAATAGGTCAGCAAAGATTAACCTTATATGGGTTGAAAATAATAATGTGGTTGAAAATTGGGAAACCATCCTGTTAAATGATACGTATTAGTAACGGAGATTAGCTATGAGCCAATTTACTGCAGCAGCTTTTGACCTTGGTGGCGACTTCGGCCAAAACCATGGCGTGCGTTTCGATGACGCTCATGCCGACCAGAAGACACGTGCCAAATT
This sequence comes from Alphaproteobacteria bacterium, assembly GCA_965246895.1. GTDB lineage: Bacteria > Pseudomonadota > Alphaproteobacteria > JAIXQD01 > JAIXQD01 > CBDFFX01. The sequence continues at coordinate 4,725 of OZ251993.1, forward strand.
TGGTCTAAGCCAACTAACAATCAACACGCCAAAAGCCAAGCTGACGGTTAAGTCTCCCGCCGCTGCGCCAAAGGCACAACCGACCGGCATGAACGGCCCGAAGTTTTTTAATTAAACTCCGGCTTAAACCAAAAAAACGCCCGGCTTGCCCGGGCGTTTTTTTTGTGGCCCAAGGGCAGGACCCGCTTGTAGTCTCGCCCTATGGATTTTCTCTCTTTATTCGCGGGGCTCATCGTTGGCCTAGCCGTTGCCGGATCCGTCGCCTTCCGTTTCAAGCTGCAGCTCACCACGCTGCAGGCCCGGCAAGATGCCGAGGGCCACAGCGGCCACCTAGCCATGGCTGCGCTGCGCGAGGCAGCGCAACAGGCGCTGCAGCAATCGACGCCCCAGCTGATGCAGCTGACGGAAGCCAAGCTAAAGGAAACGCAGCTCAACAGCAAAAACGATCTCACCGCGCTCCTAGGCCCGATCAAGGAAAACCTCGACCAGCTAACGCAACATAATCGCGCCCTCGAACTAAGCCGCACCGAAAGCTATGCGCAGCTGACGCTGCAGATCGCGGGCTTGCAGAATAAGACCGAGCATCTCGATCGCACGCTGCGGAAGCCGCATGGGCGTGGGCGCTGGGGCGAAGTGCAACTGCAGCGGCTCTTGGAACTCTCTGGCATGGAAAGCTATTCCGATTATTCCCTCCAGGAAAGCTATGACAGCGAAGACGGCAAAGCAGCACGCCGGCTGCGGCCCGACTGTGTGATCTCGCTGCCCGGCGGGCGCAAGGTTGTGGTCGATGTGAAAACGCCGCTTGACGCTTACATGGATGCCGAGCATGCGACCGATGCCGAAGCGCATAAGCTAGCCCTCGCCCGCCACGCGCAGCAGCTGCGCACGCATATGTTGCAGCTAGCCAGCAAAGAATATCGTGCGCTCGAACCTAGCGCAGATTTCGTTGTGCTGTTCGTGCCGGGAGAGCATCTGGTCTCCGCCGCGCTGCGCGAGGATCCGAATTTGTTCGACGATGCGTTGGCGAAAAATGTCATCATCGCCTCGACTGCCACGCTCATGATGCTGCTGAAAGCCTATGCCTTTGGCTGGCGACAGGAGGGCGTCGTCGAGACCGCGAACGAAGCCGTCAAAGCTGGGCGCGAGCTGCATCTGCGCCTCAAGACCATGGTCGAGCATTTCCAGAAGGTCGGCGGCAGCCTGGCCAGCGCCATGAAATCTTTCAATGCCGCCGTTGGCAGTTATGAATCGCGGGTCGAGCCTGCGGCCCGCAAGCTAGCAAGCTATAGCCTGATCGAAACCACGCGCGGCGATGAAACAATGTTGGAGCCGGTCGAGGAGATCGTGCCGCGGCTGGAAACGGCGCGCAACGAAAGCGCAGAAATCCTACCGCTAACAAGAGACCAAGCATGATCCGCGACCTTGTTTATCATCCTGACAAACGCTTACGCGCGATGTGTGAACCTGTTGCGTCAGTGACGCCTGCTGTGCGGCAATTGATGGATGATCTGGCCGAAACCATGCTGCATAACGATCGCGGCGTGGGGCTAGCCGCACCGCAAATCGGCGTCACAGAACGCGTGATTGTCGTTGACCCGCGAGAAGGCCGGGGCGAACGCGATGGCAGCGAACTTTCGCGCCTACTGCTGATGGCAAACCCGGAAGTGATCTGGGCATCAGAAGAAACTAAAAGCTTCAACGAAGGCTGTCTTTCCATTCCTGAGATGTATGGCGATGTCTCCCGACCCGCCGCAATCCGCGTGCGTTATCTCGACCGCAACGGAAACGAGCAGATTTTTGAGGATGGCAGCTTCCCCGCGATCGTCATTCAGCACGAAATCGACCATCTGAATGGCGTGCTGTTCATCGACCATCTGTCTAACCTAAAGCGCGACATGCTGCTGCGCCGCTATTACAAGATGCTTAAAGCCGAAGGCATCGCTGTCGAATAATGCCAGAGAAACTTCGCATCATCTTCATGGGCACGCCGCAGTTCAGCGTGCCAGCATTGGAAGCGCTGGCCGCCGCGCATCATGTCGTCGCGGTCTATTGTCAGCCGCCCCGCCCCGCCGGGCGTGGCCATAAGTTGCAGCCATGCGCCGTGCAATTGGCAGCAGAGCGACTGGGCATTCCGGTGCATGCGCCGGTCAGTTTCCGCAAGGAACCCGACGCGGTTGAAACCTTCCAGTCGCACAACGCTGATCTCGCCGTAGTCGCGGCCTATGGCCTCATCTTGCCGCAAGTGATTCTCGATTCGCCACGCCTGGGCTGCGTCAATATCCACGCCTCGCTACTGCCGCGCTGGCGCGGGGCCGCGCCCCTGCAACGCGCGATCGAAGCTGGCGACAGCGAAACAGGAATTTCCATCATGAAGATGGAAGCTGGGCTCGATACCGGGCCAGTTTGGCGTATGGCAAGAGTACCAATCACGGGAAAAACCACGCTGCCAGAATTACACGACGCCATGTCGACCTTGGGTGCCACTGAAATTATCGCGGCGCTGCCCGCGATTGCCGCGGGTGAGTTGCCCGTGCCGCAACCAGAAGCCGGCGTTACCTATGCCGCCAAAGTCATGCGCGACGAAGGCCATATCGACTGGACGCAGGATGCAGCTATCATCTTACGCAAACTCCGCGCCTTTACGCCCTGGCCCGGCTTATTTTTCATGCAAGATGGCAAGCGCGTAAAACTTCTCGATGCCAAGATCGGTGAATCCGTCACTGCTATGTCTGGCACTGTGATCTATGGCGGCATGATTTCTTGTGGTCATAATACATCGCTTGCGCCTGTCAGCGTGCAACCGGAAGGCGGTAAGCCGCAAAGCTTTACCGATTACCTAAACGGCGCTCGTCTTAAAACCGGTGATCGGTTTGACTAGATGGAAGATCACGGTCGAATATAACGGCCAGCCGTTCTGCGGTTGGCAACTGCAGCAGGCAAGCCAGGAATCGCGCACGCCGTCGGTACAAGGCGTCATCGAATCTGCCATTACGAAATTTTCTGGCGAAGCCCCGCGGCTGACTGTTGCCGGGCGCACAGACGCAGGCGTGCATGCCTTGGCGCAGGTGGCGCATTTCGATTTGGAGCGCGAAACCACCGCCGATGAAGTCCAGGGCGCACTAAATTATCACCTGCAACCACATCCGGTCGCGATCCTGCAGGTTGAACCTATGTCGGATAGTTTCGATGCCCGCCACAGCGCAAAGGCACGGCATTATATTTATAAGATTTTCAGCCGCCGCGCCCCGCTTACGCAGCAACGCGGGCTGCTGTGGCACACCACAACGCCGCTCGATCTGGCCGCCATGCAGGCAGCAGCAAACCAGCTACTCGGCCAGCATGATTTTTCGACCTTTCGCGCCGCCGAATGCCAAGCTAGCGGACCGATCCGTACGCTCGACTATTTCAATTTGACGGAAACGCCCATGGCTTATGGTACCTATATCGAAGCTCGCATCGGCGCGCGCTCGTTCCTGCATCATCAAGTGCGGAATATGATCGGCACACTGGCGCTTGTCGGACGCGGCGCGTGGAGCCAGCAAGATTTCGCCGTCGCCCTTGCTGCCGCTGACCGCCGCGCAGGTGGCCCAACCGCCCCCGCAGACGGGCTTTATTTGGCAAAAGTGGACTACTAAAATAGCCTAAAACAGGCCGCAAAAATGCAAGAATTCTCTCTAACCATTTGATTTGTAATTGCTATCAGCTTACCCCCCCCCCGGGGGGGGTATCAAAAGCAATAGCGGCCGAGCAGCACTAGAAAAACAAATCTATAGCCAGGGCTTCGGATAGGTATTAGGGAAAGTGTCTTTGCGTTTCACAGGCTTGATGCCGTCTTTGTTTCCGGACGTATCGGGTTTTCCATCCGGTCCGTTAATCGCCTCATAGTTCAACCGATTGCCATGGGCATCGTAAGCCGGGGCATCGACGAAGCTAGGCTTTTTCCCGCAAGCCGCCATTGTGGCAGCAAGCGAGACAAGCAAGGTGATGAGCAATAGGTGGCGCATGCTGCATGCTAACGGTCTGTATTCTTAACCGCTAGAGGCTATAATGGCCGTCATGAAAATTCTACTGCTAGCCCTACTGCTGGTTGCCCTCCCTGCCTTTGCGGCAACCGCGCCGGTTGCACCGCCCGCCAAGTTCACGCCGCAACTGGGAAACGTATCCGCCTATCGCTTCCAAACATTAAAGGGCGAGCCGCTGTCGCTCGACCCTTACCTCTCGCAGCGCGTGCTGATCGTCAATTTCTGGGCCACCTGGTGCCCGCCTTGCGTGAAAGAATTGCCGAGCCTCGACAAGCTCGCAACGCTATTGCCCGCCGATAAATTTAAGATCATTACCATCGCGCAGCAAAATGAAGTGGCCGAGGTCTCCGGTTACTTCAAACGTTCAGGCCTTAAAAACCTGCCGCAATATTATGATCCCGCCATGCAGGGCAGTCGTGCGTTTGGCATGCGCGGCTTACCGACCACCATCATTATTGATCGCAACGGCATCATCATCGGCCGCGTTGAAGGCGATCTCGACTGGGCCACGCCAGAAACGGTGGCGTGGCTGAAGGGCTTAAGCTAGGGCCGGTGTTCCCGCGCGCTTACGTGCTTCAACTGAACGCAGCATTGACGGATTGTCATATAACTTTGCCAAAACTGTCGCCATGTCACCACCGATCGACTGTTGATCTGGTTTTTTCAACGGCATGCCATAGTGGACTTTATCAAAGCGTTGATTAATGCGAGACCGTTGATAAACGTGGTCAGTCTCAAGCCATGTTGCAAGACCGAAAAAGTCCGGGTTTCTAGTTTGAATATAATAGAATTTATAAAATGGCATGAGTTCCGGATCGTTACCAATATTTACGATTTTAACATGACCACTATGAAATCCAGATTCATCATGACGCTCATGCTCGACCGCAAGCCGTGGCCGGGGTGATTGATTGCCTGTGTAGCGTGCGCTAGTTAGATCGAGCGTGCTGATCAAAGGCAAGCGCAGTGACTTCCCGGTCATTGGCGCTACGCGATCGACCACCAGTTTAGCATCTTCGATCGAAAAAGTTTTTTGCAAAGGATCGACGATCCGTGCCAACGCGGCATCGACGTTTTGTTGGAACTGGCTATTCATAACCATGCCTCCTCTTGATACAAGGAAAGCAAACTGCATTTCGCGCTGCGTGCGCAACAGAATTATATGGTTAAAGCGTGGGGCGTTACTTTTTCAACTCAGCCATCAGCTCCGGCACGGCCGTGAATAGATCGGCCACCAGTCCGTAATCCGCCACCCCGAAGATCGGCGCATCAGGGTCTTTATTGATGGCGACGATCACCTTGCTATCCTTCATCCCGGCCAGATGCTGGATCGCCCCGCTCATGCCGATCGCCATATATAGCTCCGGCGCGACGATCTTGCCGGTCTGCCCGACCTGCCAATCGTTCGGCGCATAGCCGGCATCAACCGCAGCACGGCTGGCGCCGACTGCTGCGCCAATGCTATCGGCCAGATCTTCGATGATCTTGAAATTCTCTTTACTGCCCAACGCCCGCCCGCCGGAGACGATCAGCCGCGCTGCGGTCAATTCAGGTCGTGCAGAGACGGAAAGCTCTTGGGCTACAAAACTAGAAAGTGTGCTCGCTGCCGCTAGCGCATCGACTGCACTGATGCTCGCGCTGCCGCCTGTCATGGCCGCAGGGGCAAAGGCCGTGCCGCGTATAGTCATTACCTTCAGCGCGTCTTTCGACTGCACGGTTGCCAGCGCATTCCCGGCATAGATCGGGCGCACGAAAGTATCGGCACTCTCAATTTTGATCACATCGGAAATCATCTGGACGTCCAGCAAAGCGGCTGCCCGCGGCAGGATATTCTTGCCCGTGGTCGTGGCCGGCGCGACGATGGCGCCGTAGTCTTTGGCCAGGCTTACGAGCAGCGGCGCGACCGCTTCTGCCAGCTGGTTAGTATAAGCGGTATTGTCGGCCAGCAGCACTTTGCTAACGCCCGCGATCTGCGCGGCGGCATCGGCAACCTGCGGGCAATTATGGCCGGCAACCAGTACGGTCACATCGCCGCCCAACTGCGTTGCCGCGGTCACGGCGTTCAGCGTTGCAGGCTTTAGCGCGTTGTTATCGTGCTCGGCGTAGATGAGACTGCTCATGACAATACCCCTGCGGCCTTTAGCTTGGCGACCAGCTCCGCCACGTCGGCGACCTTGCCGCCGCCCTTGCGCACAGGCGGCTCCGTCACCTTAAGTGTTACCAGCCGCGGTGCTGTGTCGAGGCCCAGGCTCGCTAGCTCGATTGTATCAAGTGGCTTTTTCTTGGCCTTCATGATGTTTGGCAAGGCCGCATAGCGCGGCTCATTCAATCGCAGATCAGTCGTCACCAGGGCGGGTAACGGCAGCTTCAGCGTCTCGCCGCCGCCGTCAATCTCGCGCGTGACTGTCACGCTATCGGCGTTCAGCTCGACCTTGCTGGCAAAGGTCGCTTGCCCCCAGCCCAACAACGCCGCCAGCATCTGCCCAGTCTGATTGCTATCGTCGTCAATCGCCTGCTTGCCCATAATAACAAGGTTCGGGCTTTCCTGCGCCACCAACTTGGCCAGAATTTTTGCAACGGCTAGCGGCTGCATCTCGTCGTCGGTCGGCACATGCAGGGCGCGGTCGGCTCCGATTGCCAGGGCGCTACGCAGCGTCTCTTGCACAGCTTGCGGCCCAATCGTGACAACCACGATCTCTACCGTCGCGTCGCGCTCCTTAATGCGCACCGCTTCCTCGACCGCGATTTCATCGAATGGATTCATCGACATTTTAGCGCCAGTCAGATCGACGCCGGTTTGGTCGGCCTTGACGCGGGCGCGCACGGAATAATCGAGCACGCGCTTGACAGGAACGAGGATCTTCATCTGTGGAAACCTCTTAAAAACTAGTGGCCGCGGGCAACCAGCGCGCAGACAAAACAGACCAGGGCAATGCCTTGCAACCCGACCCGCGCGCGCATCAGCTTGTTACCGTATTTTTTATTAAACTCACCGCCCTTGACCATGGCGCCAAGGCCAATAACGAGCGAAGCCAAAACAGCCGCCATAGCGACACCAAGGAGAACTGTAAAGAAAGTAGACATGTCAGAAGTATAAGATATGTCATCTAGCTTGACGAGATGTTAAGGCCTTGGCGGTAAGTTAACGGCATGACTGACAATGTCGCCGTTATCGCTGTCTCTCAGGCCGTTAAAGACGCACGCAAGGTGCTGGAGCCAGTGCTGAAACCGCTCGAAGGCGAAATCCGCAGCGAGCTTTCGATGATCGAGCTGGCTAAGCTATCGACCATGCTTTTGACCTATAATCTCGATAAAAGCCTAACGACAGAAAATGCTGCCAAGAATTATATTGCACTGCAAAATATGATTTTGGGCGCAGCACAGCGGGCGATCAAATTGCCTGACCTGTCAGCACAATTGCCGGAGACCGCCCGCGCGCCGCTCGTGGCAAATGTATTGCGTGACCTCAAGGCAGAGGCGCTGTTAAAAGTACTGGGCCACAGCAATAATCCTGCAGCCTTTACGACCGCCGCTCCCGTCAGTTTCGAAGATTAAACGCGCCGTGTTTGGGAACTGCTAGCCCTGTCTTGACCTAAAGGTCATAGCCCCGCAGCATCGGCACATGATCGCTGCCCTTATCGACAACTGGCGCCCCAAGCGCCTGGAAAAATCGTCGCCAACCGAATTCCAGCACCAATTTGCGGCCCATTTCCACGCCCGCTACAAAAAGCGACCGGATTTTCGGTACGGTACATTCAGCTATGGCATGCCCGTCATTCGCGATTGGGGGCAAAAGCCCGGCGGCCCGAAAGTGACAATCGGCAACTACTGTTCATTCGGCAAAAACGTGCAGATCATGCTCGATGGCGATCATCATCCAAACTGGGTCACCTGCTATCCCTTGCCGAGCACTTTCCCTGGCATTATGCCGCATAAGCTGACCGCCAAGGGCGATGTTGTAATCGGCAACGATGTCTGGCTGGGGAGCGACAGTATAATTCTGCCTGGCGTCACCATTGGCGACGGGGCAATCGTCGGCGCAGGCGCAGTTGTCAGCCGTGATGTACCGGCCTATGCCGTCGCGGTCGGCAATCCCGCGCGAGTCGTGCGGCAACGTTTCAACGACACGCAGATCGCAGCGCTGCTGCAAATCGCCTGGTGGCAATGGCCAGAAGATAAGGTGAAGCAATTCATGCCGCTGCTCTGCCAGCCAGATATCGATGAGTTTATTAAGGCTGCGCAGGTTTGAATTTGCCGTGCTGCAAATAATGCAGCACCTGCTTGATTACACGGCGATTATTCATCATCCAAAAATGCGTGACGGGCAACGCTAGGTGATCGTTCATGCCAGTGAGCTTAGTCCGTTCAACCGTCACTTTACCATCATGCGGGCGCGGCAACAAATAATGCAAAATAGGGTCAAGCGACTTTGTTCCGGCGATTATACCTAACGAGTAATCGACCGTGCCCAGTTGATCTTCAAGCGCGCGCTCGCGCTTGGTCATGAGCATGGGTGCTGCCGGGCCAAAGTAGCGGTTGAAACTCGGCCAACGTGAGAACCTATCCGCTAACTCACTGCCCTGGTTCGGAGGGCCTAACATGACAACATGCCCAACCTCGGGCCGGTATTGCGCAATATAGGCTCTTGCCACCAGCCCGCCCATTGAATGGGTTACGAAGCTAAGCTTGCAACCCGCCAAGCCTGCGCCAGTGATCTGCTGATGCACGAAATCGGCAAATCCGGTAAAGGCCATGCGCCGTGATGGATAGGTAATATTGAGAACCTGATAGTCTTGGTTCCGCAGCTTTCGCGCAAGCCGCCCCATAATCCAGCCACGATGGCCGATGCCATGCAGAAGGATAACCGCCTCACTATCCACCATGGCTGGCTTTCTGGTTGTCTTGCACGAAAGCTTTTATACAGGGCCAGTGCGCCTGCAGCACACCAAGCGTTTGCCGATAGGTTCCGGTTAGCTCACGCTCCGGTGCTTGCTCAGCAATATCTCTCGCTTGGTCTAAAGTCATAAACTCGATCGCGGCCACTTCACGGGCATCCGCCGTAAGCTGATCACGCGTGCCAACGGTTACGAAATAGCCATGCATGAACGGTAGGCCTTCCGATATGCTGTCGCCAACAATTTTTGTCAGCCAAAGCAAGGGTGCGGATAGTCCAAGTTCTTCTTGCAACTCACGCTGCGCTGACGCCTCCCAAGTCTCGCCGCTGCCAACGTAACCCCCGGCGCCGAACTGCCAGGCATTCGGCTTGTAGCCCAGCGTCACGCCGCGTCTGATCATGCAAATCTGTAAAGTCTCAGGATCGATCACCTGGATCCAAGCAATGCGGCAGCGTAGGCGCTTGGCCATGGTTTCGCTCCGCAAAGCCGTACCGATCACAATGTCGTTTTCATCAACGATATCGACGGTTTCATCAGCCATAACAGTTGCCCCGCAGCCTTGGTTTCTCTAAAAAGAACCTAACCGAATATTTCCGAATTCAGAGGTCTAAAATGGCATCCTATCAATACGTCTATGTGATGAAGAACCTGTCGAAAACCTATCCGGGTGGCAAGACGGTGCTAAAAGACATTACCCTCTCCTTCTTGCCAGGCGTCAAGATCGGCATCCTCGGCACCAACGGCGCCGGGAAATCGACCCTGATGAAGATCATGGCCGGGATCGACAAGGATTATAACGGCGAAGCTTGGGTTGCCGATGGCGCCCGCGTTGGTTATTTGGAGCAAGAACCGAAGCTCGACCCTACCCTCACGGTCGAACAGAACGTGATGCTCGCGTTGAAGGACACCAAAGCACTCCTCGACCGCTATGAGGAAATCTCGACATTGCTCGGCACCATCGAAGATACCGACGAGATGATGAAGCTGATCGAAGAGCAATCGACGCTTGGCGAGAAGATCGAAGCTGCCAACGCTTGGGATCTGTCGCGCACAGTAGGTATCGCCATGGATGCGCTGCGCTGCCCGCCCGGTGATAGCCCGATCGACAAGCTGTCCGGCGGTGAGAAGCGCCGCGTGGCGCTTGCCAAATTATTGCTGGAACAGCCTGAGCTGCTGCTGCTCGATGAACCGACCAACCACCTCGATACGGAATCCGTCGCTTGGCTGCAGCGCACGCTGCGTGATTATCCCGGCACCGTCGCGCTCGTCACGCACGATCGTTATTTCCTCGACGAAGTCACCGGCTGGATTCTGGAAATGGATCGCGGCAGCGGCATTCCGTACGAAGGCAACTACACCACCTGGCTCGAAGCCAAGCAAAAGCGTTTGTCGCAAGAATCGCGCGAGGAATCCGCCAAGCAGCGCGTGCTCAGCCAGGAACTCGAATGGATCCGGCAGACGCCCAAAGCCCGCCAGTCGAAGAGCAAGGCCCGCGTGCAATCGTACGAGGAAATGCTCGCCAATTCGAAGGAGCAGACAGCCGCCACTGCCGAGATCGTCATCCCCACGCCGCCGCGCCTCGGCACCACGGTGATCGAAGCCAAGCATTTGAACAAAGCCTTTGGCGATAAGTTGCTGATCGAAGACTTGTCATTCTCGCTGCCGCCCGGTGGCATCGTCGGCATCATTGGCCCCAATGGTGCCGGCAAGACCACACTGTTTAAAATGATCACCGGCGTCGAGCAGCCGGATGGCGGCACGTTTAAAGTGGGCGAGACCGTGCACCTCGGCTATGTCGACCAGTCGCGCGACGCGCTAGATGCGAACAAGAATATTTGGGAAGAAATCTCCGGCGGGTCGGACGTAATCGAGCTTGGCATTAATGACGGCAAGACGCATAACAAGCGCACGGTACCATCCCGTGCCTATGTCGGCGCTTTCGGCTTTAAAGGCACCGACCAGCAGAAAAAGGTCGGCGTGCTTTCAGGCGGGGAACGCAACCGCGTGCACTTGGCCAAAATGCTGAAAAGCGGCGCGAATGTGCTGCTGCTTGACGAGCCGACGAACGATCTTGATGTCGATACCCTGCGCGCGCTGGAAACGGCGCTGGAAAATTTTGCGGGCTGCGCGGTCGTCATCTCGCACGACCGCTTCTTCCTCGATCGCTTGGCAACGCACATCCTTGCGTTCGAAGGCGATAGCCAGGTCGTCTGGTTCGAAGGCAACTATCAGGAGTACGAGTTGGATCTGCACCGCCGCAAGGGCACCGATGCCGACCAGCCGCAGGCCATCAAGTACAAGCCGATTACGCGATAGTATCGTCTTGATGCAAAAAAACCCGCCGGGCAGATGCGCGGCGGGCAGAACTGGATGGCTTGTTAATCTTTAGTGCTGCGTGCTATCGCTCTCTTCGTCATAACTATAGGTATGCGCGGCGATGGCCAGCATCTGATCGTTCAGGCGCAGCCGCTGTTTTTTCATTTCTTTGATGTTGAGGTCGTTGGCGGACAGTGCCGCCTCCTCCAATGTGATCGCTGCCTGTAAAGCGTCGTGCCGTTGTTCGAGCGAGTCCAAACGTTGTTGTAGTGCCATGCATTACTCCTTTCGTTGGTTGTGCCGCTTATCCGTAAGCGACCCGTTAAGGCTAACTTAAGTTTGCGCGATATTTGCTGTCGTTCCGCTGCCGCGCAGCCAATACGCAAGCATCTGGCAAAAATAGCTATCGGTGTTCGGTTCGATAGCGGGATCGTGCCGAATCCAGGTAGGATTTCACTTCACAGTGGATTTTTAACCATTTTTGCGGTATATACTCTTTATCTTATGGACGTGTAACGGCCTCTTGCGCGAGCTTCGAGGTCTTTTTTCACCCCCGTAAGCGCCCAATTGCCACAAAGGCTGGGGCTGCGAGACGGGTAAAGCGTGGAAGTGAGTAGATGCGAAGTATATTTGACGATCTCGATATCGAGAATCAATTGGCAGCCAAGCGCCAAGAACACCGCGACCTTGATGGCGCTATCGCCGCTCTGCTGCATGCGGCCCCGGTGGATATTATGCAGGTGCAGCGCCTCAAAAAGCGGAAACTGGTCTTGAAAGACGAGATCAGCAAGCTTGAAGGCATGATGATTCCGGATATTATCGCCTAAATTAGAGCACGCAAAACAAAGGCCCCGTATTGCTACGGGGCCTTAAATTTGTTTATCGATGAAGTTTAAGCGGCTTTCTTTGCCGCATAAGGAACTTTTGTCCACTTAACCTTTGGCGCTGTCACAGTCACGCTACCGCCAGCAGCTTCAACCGCGGCAATCGCGCCTGGTGTTGCGCCATCAACGGTTAGCGTCACTTTGCCTTTGAGTTCACCACGACCGATGAGGCGCACGCCGTCGCGCAGTTTCGAGACAACGCCGGCTTCCTGCAGCGATTGCGTTGTGATCGCGCCAGCTTGAATAAGGCCGCTGTCGAGCGCGCCTTGCAGACGGCTTAGCGTCAGCTCGGCATGCTTGCGACCAAACAGGTTCTTGAAGCCGCGCTTTGGCAAGCGGCGGTGGATTGGCATCTGCCCACCTTCGAAGCCCTTGATGGCAACGCCGGTACGGGCCTTCTGACCCTTGACGCCACGGCCGGCAGTCTTACCTTTGCCGGAGCCGATCCCGCGGCCGACCTGCTTGCGGAACTTGTGCGCGCCTTCGTTATCGCGAATTTCATTCAGTTTCATGGCGATCGTCCTAACTTAACTCTAATTACTTGCTGGCTTCGACTTTGATCAAATGCTTGACCTTCGTGATCATACCTTGCGTCGATGGTGTATCAGACAGGGTCGAAACCTTGCCGATGCGGCCCAAACCGAGACCGGTCAGCGTGGCCAGCATGCCTGGCTTGGCACCAGCAGCGCTCTTAGTCTGGCTGACTGTAACCGTTTTACCGGTTGGCGTTTTGGTTGGCTTTGCAAATGACATTTTAAGCCTCTTCGCTTTCTGCAGGAGCAGCCGTCGCAGCCGTACTTTCGGCGGCGCCATATTCCTTATGTTGCTTGCCCATAATATCCGTCACCTTCTTGCCGCGGCGCGCTGCAACCGAGCGCGGGGACGAGGCTGTTTCCAGCGCGGTGAACGTGGCCTTGACCATGTTGTAAGGGTTCGAGGTGCCGATCGACTTGGCGACGACATCAGCAATGCCGACCGCTTCGAAAACAGCGCGCATTGGGCCACCAGCGATGATACCGGTCCCTGATGGGGCCGTGCGCAGCACGACCTGGCCCGCACCGAAGATACCGGTCACGTCATGGTGCAGCGTGCGACCTTCGCGCAAGCTGATCTTGACCATATTGCGGCGTGCCGCGGCGGTTGCCTTAGTGATTGCTTCCGGCACTTCGCGGGCCTTGCCAGCGCCATGGCCGACCTTGCCCTTACCATCGCCGACGACGACAAGCGCGGCAAACCCGAAGCGCTTACCGCCCTTCACAGTCTTCGAAACACGGTTGATGAAAACCAGCTTTTCGACCAAATCTTCGCCCGGCTCGCCGCTGCGGTTGCCACGGCCATCGGCGCGTGGTTCACGACGTGGGCCACGATTGTCACCACCGCCGCTATTGCTACGGTTGCCGCCACGGTTGCCACCGCGATCGCCACGTGGGGCTGTGGTCGCGTCTGGAGTCGCTGTAGTTGTTTCAGTCGCCATAAATTATGCTCCTTAAAAGTCCAGGCCGCCTTCACGGGCGCCTTCGGCCAGCGCCTTGACGCGGCCATGATAGATATAACCGCTACGATCGAAGGCGATCTTGCTGACGCCAGCTGCCTTGGCGCGCTCAGCCAGACGCATGCCGACAGCCTTAGCCGCTTCGACATTCGCGCCGGTCTTGCTGCGCGCGTCTTTCTCCAGGCTCGATGCGGCGGCCAGCGTCGTGCCGGCGGCATCATCGATGACTTGCGCATAGATATGCTGGCTCGACCGGAAGACCGAAAGGCGCACGCGTCCTTGGCCAGGGTTCTTGGCAGCGATCGACTTGAGAGCAGCGCGCTGGCGCGAGCGGCGGCGTTGGTGCAGGGCTTTGTTCTTTTCCATATCTCTCTACCTCTGACTAGAAGAACTACTTCTTCTTGCCTTCCTTGCGGATGATGAATTCACCGGCATAGCGGATGCCCTTGCCCTTGTAAGGCTCTGGCTTCTTGAATGCGCGAATTTCGGCTGCGACCTGGCCAACGACCTGGCGCTCGATGCCCGAAATTACCAGCTGCGTCGGCTTATCAGCTTTCACAGTGATACCCTTAGGTACCGTGTAACGGATCTCATGGCTGAAGCCGAGATTCAGGACGATGGTCGAGCCGTTGACGGCGGCTTTCAAGCCGACGCCTTCAATCTCTAGCGTCTTCGAAAAGCCTTCCGAAACGCCCTTGACCAAGTTGTTGATATTGGCGCGGGTCGTGCCCCATTGCGAACGACCGTTCTTCGACAGCGTGCGCGGGATCACGGCAACGGCGCCGTCTTCCATCTTCAGCTCGGCTTCGCCATGCGCAGTATAGGTCAGCTCGCCGAGCTTGCCCTTAACCGTGACGGTTTGACCGGAGATCGTAGCCGTAGTGCCTGACGGCAGCTTGACTGGATATTTACCTACGCGGGACATATCTGATCCTTCCCTTAGTAGAGCCGGCAGAGGATTTCGCCGCCGACATTGGCAGCGCGAGCCTCGTTATCCGACATGACGCCCTGCGGGGTCGACAGAATATAAATACCGAGCCCGTTGCGGAAACGCTGCAGATCGCCAATACCTTTGTATTGACGACGGCCAGGCTTCGAGACGCGCTCGATCGTTTCAATGGCAGGCTTGCCTTCGAAATACTTCAGCTCGATATCGAGGAAGTTTTTGCCTTCAAGTTCAACCTTGATGTAGCCGCGGATATAACCTTCGCGCTGCATCACGTCGAGCACGCTCGACTTAAGGTTGGACGCAGGAACGCGCTCGACGCGGCCAAGGCTCGCGTGCAAACCGTTCTTGATGCGGGCGAGCATATCGCCGAGAGGATCTGACATCGACATTTTAAATCTCCTCCTTACCAGCTCGACTTCGTCATGCCGGGGATTTGGCCAAAGTTAGCCATATCGCGCAGCATGGTACGAGCCAGACGGAACTTGCGGTATGTGCCACGCGGGCGACCGGTCAATTCGCAGCGGTTGCGAACGCGAACGGCCGCACCGTTACGAGGCAGCGCCGCCAAACGCAGCACCGCTTCAAAGCGTTGCTCCATTGGGGTTTGCTTGTTCTTGATAAGTGCCTTCAGCACGGCGCGCTTATCCGCTTGCTGGCGGGTCAGCTTGATGCGGCGCTGGTTCTTACGGACACTGGATAGCTTTGCCATCTGTATGTACCTCTGTTCTTAAGACTGGAACGGGAAGCTGAACTGGCGGAGCAGTTCTTTAGCTTCTTCGTCGGTTTTGGCTGTTGTGCAAATGATGATATCCATCCCGCGCATGGCATCCGTTTTATCGTAATCGATTTCAGGAAACACGATCTGTTCCTTGAGGCCGAAAGCGTAATTGCCGTTGCCATCGAAGGCTTTGCCCGGCAGCCCGCGGAAGTCGCGGACGCGCGGCAGCGCAATCGTAACCAAGCGGTCAAGGAATTCATACATCTTGTCGCGGCGCAGTGTGACTTTGCAGCCAATTGGCAGGTTTTCGCGGATCTTGAATTGCGCGATCGCCTTGCGGGCTTTGGTCACGACCGGACGTTGACCCGTGATCGCCGTCATGTCGTTGACGGCGTTTTGAATTTTCTTCTGGTCAGCCACAGCTTCACCGACGCCCATATTCAGGACGATCTTGGTCAGCTTCGGCATTTCGAAAGCATTCTTATAGCCGAACTTTTCCTGCATCGCCTTGCGGGCAGCTTCATTGTAGTGCTGCTGCAGGCGTGGGGCGGTTTTATTAGTCTGAGTTTTAGCCATCATCTGCCTCTTATGAATCGATCTGCTCGCCCGACTTCGAGGCGACGCGTACGCGACGGCCATCGGCCAGGGTCTTGATACCAACGCGGGTGGCCTTACCGTCCTTGCCGACATGCGCGACATTGGAGACGTGGATCGAAGCTTCCTGCTTTACGATGCCGCCATTCGGATTGGTCTGCGTTGGGCGCTGGTGCTTGGTGACCATATTGACGCCAGAGACGACAACGCGGCTGTCCTTTGGTATTACGCGCGCGACATCGCCCGTCTTGCCTTTATCTTTGCCGGTCAGAACGATCACACGATCGCCCTTTTTGATTTTTGCCATAGCCATCTTACAGAACCTCTGCTGCCAGCGAGATGATCTTCATAAAGCCGCCGGCGCGCAATTCGCGCACGACTGGCCCAAAGATCCGGGTGCCGATCGGCTCCTTGTCTTTATTGACGAGGACGATCGAGTTATTGTCAAAGCGGATGGTCGAGCCATCGGGGCGCTTGATGTCAGTCTTGGTACGCACGATAACGCCCTTCACGACCTGGCCTTTTTTGACGCGGCCGCGCGGAATGGCTTCCTTGACGGAACAGACGATGATATCGCCGACGCTCGCCGTTTTGCGCTTCGAGCCACCCAGAACCTTAATGCACATGACTTCGCGTGCACCTGAGTTATCGGCAACGTCGAGCCTTGATTGCATCTGAATCATGACATTCACCTTCACTTTGTTTTGCAGCCTTGCGGCTACAGTTTATTTCTTTGACCCGCCGGTCTCTCGCAAGTGCGAGACCTTGTCGCCGAGTCGGTGCCGCGCCTTTCTAAATACTTAGAGCGCGCGACAATTAACGTTAGGCCGAAGCCTGTTTGCTCTCTGCATCCTTCACCAAAACCCAGCTCTTGGTTTTGGAAATCGGACGGCATTCCATGATTGAAACCGTGTCGCCAGCCTTGGCGGCATTTTGCTCGTCATGGGCAGCGTATTTTTTCGATTGCTTCACAATCTTCTTGTAGACCGGATGCATAACACGGCGCTCAACGAGAACGGTGACAGTCTTGTCAGTCTTGTCGGAAACGACGGTGCCGGTAAGAACGCGACGGGGCATTATTTCGTATCCTTTTTCTTCAGCGCGCTGATTTGCGTCATCACGCGGGCGATATCCTTGCGTACGCTCGTCACGCGGGCAGTGCCTTGGGCTTGGCCCGTGGCACGTTGGAAGCGCAAGTTCATTTGCTCGCGGCGCAAGTCAAGCAGCTGCGTTTGCAGCTGGCCAGCACTCATAGCTTTATAGTCGGTCGTCATCTTGCTCTTTTTGGCCGCAGTCATGGAATTTGCCATCTTACGCGCCGATACGGGTTATGAATTTGGTCTTGATTGGCAGCTTCGCTGCGGCCAATTCGAAGGCTTCCTTTGCCACATCGGCAGGCACGCCGTCAAGCTCAAAGAGGATTCGGCCAGGGTGCACGCGAGCCACCCAATATTCAGGCGTCCCCTTACCCGAACCCATGCGGACTTCGGCAGGCTTGGTCGAAACCGGCACATCTGGGAAGATGCGGATCCAGAGCTTGCCCAAACGCTTCATGCGGCGAGTGATCGTACGGCGGGCCGCTTCGATCTGGCGGGCAGTGATCCGCTCCGGCTCAAGCGCCTTCAGGCCATAGTTGCCAAATGACAGTGTGAAACCGGCCTTGGCAGTGCCATGGATGCGGCCTTTGTGGGCTTTGCGGAACTTGGTTTTCTTAGGCGACAGCATGGCTGTTCTCCATAACTCTTTTGGTTAACTAAAACTTAATAACGCTCGCGACGGTTGTCGTCACGATTGCCGCTTTGGCCACCGGAACCTTCAACGGCACGCTTGTCTTGCGCATAAGGGTCGCGCTCAAGGATTTCACCCTTAAAGACCCAGACTTTGATACCACAGATGCCGTAGGTCGTCAGCGCTTCAGCCGTGCCGTAATCAACATCGGCACGCAAAGTGTGCAACGGCACGCGGCCTTCGCGATACCATTCGGTACGGGCAATTTCAGCACCGCCTAAACGGCCGGCGCAATTAATACGGATGCCACCCGCGCCTAGGCGCATGGAGGCTTGGATCGCCCGCTTCATAGCGCGGCGGAACGCAACGCGGCGTACCAACTGCCCAGCAATGCCTTCGGCCACGAGCTTCGCGTCGAGTTCTGGCTTGCGGATTTCAATAATGTTGAGGCTGATTTCGCTCTTCGAGATTTTGCCGATCTCGGCGCGTAGCATGTCGATATCTGCGCCCTTCTTGCCAATCACGACGCCTGGACGCGCGGTATAGATAATAACACGCAGCTTCTTGTTCGGACGCTCGATCACGATGCGGCTGATGCCGGCTTGTTCCAGCTTCTTGTTCAGGAATTTGCGGATCTGCACATCTTCATGCAGCAAGTTCGCGTAATCCTTGCGGGTCGCGTACCAGCGGGATTCCCAGGTGCGATTGATGCCGAGGCGGATGCCGATCGGGTTGGTTTTCTGACCCATGAGTTACGCCTTATCTTTCGAAGTAGTCTCGGTCTTGGCTTGCGCTGTTTTTGGTGCAGCTTTTTTGGCGGCAGGCTTTGCAGCTGTCTCGGTTTTGGCAGTCGCCTTAATAGCCGGCTTTTTAGCAGCCGTTTTCTTTTCGGCAGCAGCGCCTTCCGTCACGACAACGCGCAAGCGCGACCACTCAGTAATGATGCGCTCGCCCTTACCGCGACCGCGGGCTTGGAACTTAGCGCGGCTCATGCTCTTGCCGACGCTGGCTTCTGACACCGACAGGCGGTCGACATCAAGCGCATGGTTGTTTTCGGCGTTTGCAATCGCCGATTGCAGCGCTTTCTTCACAGCGCCTGCGATGCGGCGTGGCGAGAAGCTCAGGATACGTAACGCGTCAGCCGCGTTCTTGCCGCGAATTTGTGCTGCGACAAGGTTCAGCTTGCGCGGGCTGGTCTTCAGACCAGTCACGGTGCAGAGCGCCGACTTGGCGTCAAGACGCCGGGGTTGCTTAGCTTGGGACATTATTTCTTCTTGCCTTTCTCGGCCTTCTTGTCCCCGGCGTGGCCTGGGAAATTACGCGTCGGCGAGAATTCACCGAACTTGTGGCCGATCATGTTTTCGGAGACCGAAACC
This sequence comes from Alphaproteobacteria bacterium, assembly GCA_965246895.1. Taxonomy (GTDB): domain Bacteria; phylum Pseudomonadota; class Alphaproteobacteria; order JAIXQD01; family JAIXQD01; genus CBDFFX01. Next base: position 23,699 of record OZ251993.1, read on the forward strand.
GGGATGAATTTCTGCCCATTGTAAACGCCGAACGTCAGGCCAACGAATTGCGGCAAGATTGTCGAGCGGCGCGACCAGATCTTGATGATCTCGTTGCGGGTTGAGTTGCGGGCCTTTTCGGCCTTGTCGAGAAGGTATCCGTCAAGAAACGGGCCTTTCCATACTGAACGTGCCATGTCTACGGCTCCCTATCTATTACTGTGCATCCTTACGGCGCTTAGGGCGACGCAGGATCATCCAATCGGTTTTCTTGTTCTGACGGGTCTTCTTGCCTTCTGGCTTGCCCCACGGGCTGACCGGCGGCTTACCGCCCGAGGTACGGCCTTCACCACCACCCAGCGGGTGATCGATCGGGTTCATGGCAACGCCGCGGACAGATGGACGCTTGCCGAGCCAGCGGTTGCGGCCAGCTTTGCCTGAAGACTCGTTCGAATTGTCAGGGTTCGAGACCGCGCCAATCGTGGCGAGACAATCGCCGCGCACGATACGTAATTCGCCCGAGCTTAGCTTTAGCTGCGCATATGAACCATCGCGACCGACCAGCTGAACGTAAGTACCGGCAGCGCGGGCCATCTGGCCACCCTTGCCTGGCTTCAGCTCCACATTATGGACGATCGTGCCGACTGGAATATTCTTCAGGAACATCGCATTGCCTGGCTTCACGTCAACTTTCTCACCGGCGACGACATTATCGCCAACCTTGAGGCGCTGTGGCGCGATGATATAGGCCTGCTCGCCATCGGCATAATTGATGAGCGCAATGAACGACGTGCGGTTCGGGTCATATTCCAAACGCTCAACCGTGCCGACCACGTCGAACTTGGTGCGCTTAAAATCGACGATGCGATAGCGCCGCTTGTGACCCCCACCGCGGCAGAATGCCGTGATGCGACCGGTATTGTTGCGGCCGCCCTTTTTCGAAAGGCCTTCGGTCAGCGCCTTGACGGGCTTGCCCTTGTAAAGCTCTTTGCGATCAACCAGCACCAATTGGCGGCGCCCGTTCGAGGTTGGTTTAAATGATTTAAGTGCCATAGTCTCCAGCCTCTCTTAAATGCCGGTGCCAATATCGATCGACTGGCCTTCAACCAGGGTCACGATGGCTTTTTTGCTGTCGCTGCGGAACGAAACGCGTGGGCCGCCCTTGACGCGGCTCGCCTTGGTCTTGCCCCAGCTACGGATCGTATTGACCGAAGTCACCGTCACGCCCCAGATCGATTCAACCGCGTTGCGGATCTCGGTCTTATTGGCCGTCAGCGGCACGCGGAACGTGACTTGGTTATGCTCGGATTGCGCCGTGGTCTTCTCGGTAATCACAGGCGACAGGATGGTCGAATAATGGTGCGGAGCCGCAACCTTCTTCTCTGTCGAAACGGTTTTCTTGGTGGTCGCCATAAGTCTTTACTCCCTTAGGCTTTGGCCGACGTCGCGGTGCGACGGGCTTTGGTTTCAAGACGGGCCGTCAACTGCTCAACCGCTTTCGAGGTCAGCGCCAGCGTGTCGTGTCGCAAAATGTCGTAAACATTCGCGCCACCTTCCGGCAACAGATCGATATTCGCGATATTGCGGATCGATTTGGCGAAATTCTCGTCAAGGTTTGCGCCATCGATGATGAGGAGCGATTTATAGCTTTTCAACTTCTCGGCCATCACCTTGGTTTTGATCGCAGATGCAGTTGCCGTATCCAGCACGACGAGCTTGCCATCGGCAGCTTTGCTGGAAAGCGCGTGGCGCAAGCCGGCCTGGCGAACCTTCTTCTGCATGCCGAGTTCATGGCTGCGGACGACTGGGCCGAAGATCGTCGCACCGCCACGCATCTGCGAGTCACGGTTCGAACCGCGGCGGGCCGAGCCCGTGCCTTTTTGCTTGTAGGCCTTTTTGGTCGTGCCGGAAATTTCCGAAATCGTCTTGGTCTTGTGGTTGCCGCTGCGGCGCTTAGCAAGCTGCCATGCAACAACGCGGGCGAGAAGATCGCGGCGGATAGTAGCAACGCCGAATACTGAGGCGTTTAGCTCTACACTGCCCGTCGTCTTGCCATCGAGGTTTTTGATATCGAGTTTCATCTGTTCTGAACTCCCTTATTCCGCTGCATCGGTTGCAGGCGCTTCAGCGGCCGGCGTTGCGATTTCTTCAGCAGGCGTATCTTGTGCAGGCGCAGCAACAGCAGGCTTTGCTGTCGTCTTGATACCGGCCGGCGTTGGCAGACCTTCGAAAGCGGCCTTTTTAATCGCATCACGAATGCAGATGATCGAACCATCGGCACCCGGCACGCTGCCGGCAACCATGATCAAGCCTTGCTCTTCGTCAACGGCCACAACTTTAATGTTAAGGCTGGTAATACGCTCGTCACCCAAGTGACCAGCCATCTTCTTGCCCTTGAAAACCTTGCCCGGATCCTGACGTTGCCCTGTCGAACCATGGGAGCGGTGCGAGACCGAGACACCGTGCGTGGCGCGCAAGCCGCCAAAGTTCCAGCGCTTGATCACGCCCTGAAAACCCTTACCGATCGAAGTACCGGTGATATCGACGAATTGGCCGGCAGCAAAATGGCTGGCCGTAAATTCACTACCGATATCGACGAGGCCTTCCGGCACAACGCGGAATTCAACGATATGGCGGCAAGGCTCTGAACCCGCTTTGGCAAACTGGCCTTGCATGGCCTTATTGACGTTCTTGGATTTCATCGCGCCATAGCCAAGCTGAACGGCGGTATAACCGTCACGCTCTTGCGTGCGCTGGCTGAGGACGCGGCAGCCGCCCATCTTGAGGACAGTGACGGATACATGTTCGCCCGCATCTGTAAACAGCCGGGTCATGCCGACTTTCTCGGCGATCAATCCTGTGCGCTTGGCAGGTTGCATAATACTAACTCCTCATACTGACCTTGCGGGCCATCTCAGATTTGCGGGCTGAGTCCCATGCTTAAAATGTTAGGCTGACAGCTTATTCGGCCATCAGCTTGATTTCGACATTGACCCCGGCGGCGAGCTCAAGCTTAGAGAGCGCGTCGATCGTTTGCGGCGTCGGCTCGACGATATCGAGCATGCGTTTGTGGGTGCGGATCTCAAACTGCTCGCGCGATTTTTTGTCGACGTGCGGGCTACGGTTGACGGTGAAACGCTCGATACGAGTCGGCAGCGGGATTGGGCCTCTAACACTGGCCCCCGTGCGCTTAGCGGTCGAAACGATCTCGTGCGTGCTGGTGTCCAGCAAGCGGTGATCGAAAGCCCGTAGGCGGATGCGGATATTCTGCTGTGCAGCCATACTCAAATCCTCTTGCAGCCGCAGCAATCAGCCACGGCAAAAGCGTTAAACCCCAACCTGTCAAAGATGACCGGCACCGCACACTCATAAGGCCGAAGCCCCTAGACTGCCGTTTGCCAATAAGTCTTTGTCTGCATTGCATTTTTTCAAAAACAACACAAAAAACTTTGCCTGTTTTGCGAGCGCGGCTGCCCTCTACATAACGAAGCGGGCCTTTCTATACAGAAAGGCCCGCCCCGAATCAACCAAAGATTTACGATTTTTTTAGTTTCGTAAAACTTTCTTATCTACCCGATCACTCGATGATCTTGGTAACAACACCAGCACCAACCGTGCGGCCGCCTTCACGGATCGTGAAGCGCATGCCCTGATCCATAGCGATCGGGGAAATCAGCGTCACGGTGAATTCGGCGTTATCGCCCGGCATGATCATTTCCGTGCCTTCCTTCAGCTTGCACTGCCCGGTCACATCCGTCGTGCGGAAGTAGAACTGCGGGCGGTAATCGTCGAAGAATGGCGTGTGACGGCCACCCTCATCCTTGGTGAGGATGTAGGATTCAGTCGTGAACTTGGTGTGCGGCGTGATCGAGCCTGGCTTAGCCAAAACTTGGCCACGCTCAACATCTTCACGCTTCGTGCCGCGCAGCAAGGCGCCAATGTTATCGCCGGCACGACCTTCGTCGAGCAGCTTGCGGAACATTTCAACGCCTGTCACGACAGTCTTGATCGTTGGACGCAGACCGATGATTTCGATTTCTTCACCGACCTTGACGATACCCGTATCAACGCGGCCAGTCACAACCGTGCCACGACCGGAGATCGAGAAGACGTCTTCAACTGGCATCAGGAACGGCTTATCGACCGGGCGATCAGGCGTTGGGATGAAGGTATCGACAGCTTCCATCAGCTTCAGGATGGCTTCCTTGCCAAGCTCAGGATTTTCGTCCTTCAAGGCGGCTGTAGCCGAACCGCGGATGATTGGCGTGTCATCGCCTGGGAATTCATACTTGGTCAGCAGTTCGCGGATTTCCATTTCGACCAGCTCGGCCAGTTCAGGATCGGCGATGTCCATCTTATTCAGGAACACAACGATGTAAGGCACGCCAACCTGACGGGCCAGCAGGATGTGCTCGCGCGTTTGTGGCATTGGGCCATCGGTGCCGGCAACAACCAGGATCGCGCCGTCCATCTGGGCGGCACCCGTGATCATGTTCTTGACGTAGTCAGCGTGGCCTGGGCAGTCAACGTGCGCATAGTGGCGGTTAGCCGTTTCATATTCAACGTGGGCCGTCGAAATCGTGATGCCGCGCTCGCGCTCTTCTGGTGCCTTATCGATCATGGCGAAATCAACGGCGGTACCGCCGGTCGTTTCTGCCAATACCTTCGTGATCGCTGCCGTCAGCGAGGTCTTGCCATGGTCAACGTGGCCAATCGTGCCAATGTTAACGTGCGGCTTGGAACGGTCAAATTTAGCCTTAGCCATGTTACTCTCCATCTACTTTTGCTGTTAGCGGCTGATACACAGTGTTTCAGGCCGCGGTTTTACACAAATCGCCCCGGCTGCGCCAGAGCTATTTTACACTCCTTAGCTTGCCAGCTTGGCGCGCACTTCCTCGGCCACGTTCTGCGGCACTTGCTCATAATGGTCGAAGACCATCGAATAGCTGGCCCGCCCTTGGGTCATCGACCGCAAAGTGTTCACGTAACCGAACATGTTGGCGAGTGGCACGGTCGCCATAATAACCCGCGCATTCCCGCGCTGATCCATCTCGCCAATCTGACCACGGCGGCTGTTAAGATCGCCAATGCAATCGCCCAAGTAATCTTCCGGCGTTACGACTTCAACCTTCATCACTGGCTCAAGCAGTGCTGGCTTGGCCTTGGCGCAGAACTCGCGGAACGCAGCCTTGGCGGCAATTTCAAACGCCAGCACGCTAGAGTCGACATCGTGATAGCCGCCGTCCGTTAGTTCGACTTTGAAGTCGATGCAAGGGAAGCCCGCGATCACGCCGGTCTGGCGCGCGCTGTCGAGCCCCTTGACGACGCCCGGTATGAATTCCTTCGGCACCGCGCCGCCGACGATCTTGCTGTCGAACTGATAGCCCGAACCGGGCTCACCCGGCGTGAACTTCAGGTAAATCTTCGCATACTGGCCGGAACCGCCCGACTGCTTTTTGTGCGTATAGCTGTCTTCGAATTCCTTCGTGATCGTCTCGCGATAGGCAACCTGCGGCGCGCCGATATTCGCATCGACCTTATAGGTGCGGCGCAGAATATCGATCTTGATGTCGAGGTGAAGCTCGCCCATGCCCTTCAGGATCGTCTGACCGGTTTCGTGGTCGGTCGAAACGCGGAAGGATGGATCCTCGCCAGCTAGTTTGGCTAGGGCCACGCCCAGCTTTTCTTGGTCAGCCTTCGACTTTGGCTCGACCGCAATCTCGATCACAGGCTCTGGGAATTCCATACGCTCCAAAATGATTGGCTTGGCCGGATCGCACAGCGTGTCACCCGTGTAGGTATCCTTCAGGGCAGCGAGGGCGACGATATCACCCGCAAAAGCTTCTTTGATTTCCTCGCGGTTATTCGCATGCATCAGGACCATGCGGCCAATGCGCTCGCGCTTATCCTGCGTAGCGTTGGAAACATAGGACCCTGTTTCCAGCTTGCCCGAATAGATGCGCATGAAGGTCAACGAGCCCACGAAGGGATCATCCATGATCTTGAACGCAAGACCAGCGAACGGCGCATCGTCAGTCGCATCGCGCGAATCTGAGGCGTCTTCGCCAGCCTTGGCATTGACGCGCTCACCCTTAACGGCGCCGACATCAACCGGCGATGGCAGATAATCGATGACCGCATCCAGCATCGGCTGCACGCCCTTATTCTTAAAGGCAGACCCTGTCAGGATCGGTACGAACTTGAAGGCCAACGTACCAGCGCGCAGGCATTTTTTCAGCGTCGTTTCATCCGGCTCGGAACCATCCGTCAGATAAGCTTCGAGGGCGGCATCGTCCATTTCGACCGCCAGCTCGATCATATTGGCGCGATATTCCTTGGCCTGCTCCAGCAGGTCAGCAGGGATTTCGACTTCGTCGAATTTCGCGCCCAGGCTCTCTTCCGTCCAGACGAGCGCTTTCATCTTGACGAGATCGATCACGCCTTTGAAATCGGCTTCGGCGCCGATTGGCAGTTGAATTGGGCAAACGACCACGCCGAGGCGATCTTTCACCATATCGACGCAGCGAAAGAAGTTTGCGCCCGTGCGATCCATCTTATTGACGAAGACCATGCGCGGCACGTGATACTTGTCGCCTTGGCGCCAAACGGTTTCCGTCTGCGGCTCAACGCCCGAAACGCCATCGAGCAAGCAGATCGCGCCATCAAGCACGCGCAGCGAGCGCTCGACTTCGATCGTAAAGTCGACGTGGCCGGGCGTGTCGATAATATTAATGCGGTGGTCGTTCCAGATGCAGGTCGTGGCAGCGGAGGTGATCGTGATGCCGCGCTCCTGTTCCTGCGCCATCCAGTCCATCGTCGCCGCGCCTTCGTGCACTTCACCGATCTTGTACGACTTGCCGGTGTAATAAAGAATGCGCTCGGTCGTCGTCGTCTTGCCGGCGTCGATATGCGCCATGATGCCGATGTTGCGGTACATATCGAGAGGATACTGACGGGCCATAATAATGTTCCTTAAAAACGTTGTTCTTGCTGCTGGCGGCGTGATTGCTCGCTGTAATGCGGTCGCTGCTGTTGTAACGGATTATTCGCAAGGCTCGGCTTAATATCGGCAGCTTGCTTTGCCGATTCAAGGCGCTGTGTTACGCCTCCTAGCGCTGCCACACCAAGCACTAAAAGCCGGTTTAACTCACGCTCATCCGGAGTTGTTTTGCCAAAAAAATACATGCCGACTTACCAGCGGAAGTGAGCGAAGGCCTTGTTGGCTTCGGCCATCTTATGCACGTCTTCACGCTTTTTGACCGAGTTGCCGCGGCCTTGCATGATATCGCCGAACTCGCCAACCAAACGACCAACCATGGTCTTCTCGCCGCGCTTACGGGCCGCGATGATGATCCAGCGGCGGGCCAGCGCCTTGCTGCGCTCGGCCGGCACTTCGACCGGCACCTGATAAGTCGCACCGCCAACGCGACGGCTGCGCACTTCAACCTGCGGGCGCACCGCATCGATGATCTTGTGAAACGCTTCGATCGCGGTCATGTCTTTGACGCGCGTCCCCAACTGCTCCAGCGTGCTATAGACGATGCCTTCGGCAGTCGACTTCTTACCCTGGATCATCAGGATATTCATGAACTTTGTGACTTCGACATCACCGAACTTTGCATCCGGCAAAACTTGGCGTTTTTCTGCACTACGGCGACGGGCCATGGTTTAACTCCTACAAAAACTGAAAAAATTATTTCGGACGCTTCGCGCCATACTTCGAACGGCGCTGCTTACGATCTTTCACGCCTTGCGTGTCGAGCACGCCGCGGATGATGTGATAGCGCACGCCGGGCAAATCCTTAACGCGGCCGCCGCGGATCATGACGACCGAGTGTTCTTGCAAGTTGTGGCCTTCACCAGGAATATAACCGATGACTTCCTGCTTGTTGGTCAGGCGGATCTTGGCAACTTTACGAAGCGCCGAGTTTGGCTTCTTCGGGGTCGTCGTATAAACGCGCGTGCAGACGCCACGCTTTTGCGGGCAGGATTGCAGCGCCGGCCCCTTAGAGCGGACGATCGGGCGTTCACGGCCCTTGCGGACCAGCTGGGAAATTGTTGGCATGTTTGCTATTCGCCTTTGTGTGGTTGACCTGAGATTCTGATATTTCTCAGCGCATAGGCGGGTGCGGCCTGCTCACTGATCATTAACAGCGCGGCAGACGGGTCACAGCCTCAAAGCGTTTGGCCGAATAGTCAGCCCCGCGCAATGCGTGAAAAAGTCTTAAGCCCGGCATGAATAAAACCCGCCAGTCTTGCGACCAGCGGGTTATAAGGGAGCCGTTAGGCCAAAGTCAAGAATTAAGGAATGATGCCCGGGCCACACCGCTGGTTGACCCGTAGACGAGGCCTCCCAATCTGCTTGGTTATACCTGCATAAGACGTGGCGCTTGCTGGTACAGGTTGGCTTTTAAGGCAAAATCCCACTTGTGCGTCGCGTGGCGTGGCGGGAATGTCGGCGATTTCATTGATCGCACCATCCTCGATGGTTGTACGCGTTGCGGCAGATAAAAGCCGTTCGCGCCGTTGTGCTTCAAAGCGAGCGGTGGCTCTCGCATCCGCACGCGTGGCTGGCATATCTTCGTAATTTTGCCCTGCCAGCAGGTCATTGGGAATGTGGGATTTACGCGCCGAGCGTGGAGCGTGCACCGGATATTCACGGTTATTTTGCGCTTCAATCATGCGATCGATACGCGCGTCGCGCGTTTCTGCTGCCGATAGGCGCACACTTGCAGGCGCTGCAGTTGCTGCTGTCGTACCACTTAAGGCCGCAACGAGGGCTGCGAAACTGCTGATGATTTCCCGTTTGCTGGCCATATAAACTCCTGTTGAAAGCACTTAATGGTCTCAAAATATCATTTCGATCGCAAACAAATCTTTAATTTCATTGACAATTTACTGTCACATTTTAGCCACAGATGGCCGGTAGCTTATTTATACTGCATCGGGACTGGATTGTAAGGCTTGCCTTATCCGCCTGCGAGCCGGGCCCAATTTGGCACCCCCTCAGCCGAACCCCCGCCTCCTCGCTGGCCAGCCACCCGGTGCAGTTACTTCCAAAACTTGCAGTGCTGCACTCGACCCTTCATAAGGGACGCCGCATGACAAATTCCAAAACGCCCCTCTCCCATATCCGCAATTTTTCAATCATTGCCCATATCGACCATGGCAAATCGACGCTGGCCGACCGGCTGATCGAATTTTGCGGCGCAATCGAAAAGCGCGACATGCAGGCACAGATGCTCGACTCGATGGATATCGAGCGGGAACGCGGCATCACCATCAAGGCGCAGACCGTGCGCCTGATGTACAAGGCACAAGATGGCGAGACCTATCAGCTGAACCTGATGGATACGCCCGGCCATGTCGATTTCGCCTATGAGGTCAGCCGCAGCCTCGCGGCCTGCGAGGGCTCTTTGCTCGTCGTCGATGCCAGCCAGGGCGTCGAAGCGCAGACGCTGGCCAACGTCTATCAGGCACTGGACGCCAATCACGAAATCGTGCCCGTCCTCAACAAGATCGATCTGCCCGCAGCCGACGCGCCACGCGTGAAGCAACAAATTGAAGATGTGATCGGCATCGATGCCTCAGAAACTGTCGAGATTTCCGCTAAGACAGGCATCAATATCGAGGGCGTACTGGAAGCGATCGTCACGCGCCTCCCCGCCCCCAAAGGCGAGGAGACAAAACCCCTGAAGGCACTATTGGTCGATAGCTGGTATGACCCCTACCTCGGCGTCGTCATCCTGGTGCGCGTGTTTGAAGGCCGCCTCCATAAAGGCATGAAGGCGCGTTTTATGCAGACTGCCGTCACGCGCGAGGTCGAGCGCGTGGGCTTCTTCACACCGAATAAGATTCCAATTGATAGCCTCGGGCCTGGCGAAATGGGCTATATCACCGCCGCCATCAAGACCATCGCCGATACCAAGGTTGGCGATACCATTACCGACGAAAAAAATCTGGCGGATGCACCGTTGGCCGGTTTCAAGCCGTCCGTTCCGGTCGTTTTCTGCGGCATGTTCCCCAGCGACGCCAGTGAGTTCGAAAATCTGCGCGAAAGCCTGGGTCGCCTCGCGCTCAACGATGCCAGCTTCCATTTCGAGCCGGAGAGTTCTGCCGCGCTGGGCTTCGGCTTCCGCTGCGGCTTCCTCGGCTTGCTGCATCTGGAAATTATCCAAGAGCGCCTAAGCCGCGAGTTCGATCTCGACCTTATCACAACCTCGCCATCCGTCGTTTACCGCCTGTCGATGACGGACGGCAGTTCGATTGAACTGCATAACCCGGCCGACATGCCAGACGTGATGAAGATCATGCAGATGGACGAGCCGTGGATCAAAGCGACGATCATGGTGCCGGATGAATACCTCGGCTCGATCTTGCAGCTCTGTTCTGACCGGCGGGGTGAGCAGGTCGATCTTACCTATGTCGGCGGGCGGGCGATGGCCGTCTATTTGCTGCCGCTGAACGAGGTCGTGTTCGATTTCTACGATCGCTTGAAATCGATCAGCCGCGGCTATGCCAGCTTCGATTACCAGATGGACGAATATCGCGAGGGCGATCTCGTCAAACTTTCGATCATGGTCAACGCGGAGCCGGTCGACGCGCTTTCGATGATCGTGCACCGCGCCGCCTCGGAAAAGCGCGGGCGCGCCTTGTGCGAAAAGCTGAAGGAACTGATCCCGCGGCAATTGTTCAAAATCTCAATTCAGGCCGCCATCGGCGGCAAGATCATCGCCCGCGAGGATGTGAGTGCGCTGAAAAAAGACGTCACTGCTAAATGCTATGGCGGCGATATCACTCGGAAGAAAAAGCTGCTGGAAAAGCAGAAGGAAGGCAAGAAGCGCATGCGGCAGTTCGGCAATGTCGAAATCCCGCAGAGCGCCTTTATCGCCGCGCTCAAGATGGGGGATGGTTAAATGATCTTATTCCCTCGGCACTTATCCGAGCAATAAACGACCGCATCCCAATCCCGCGCCCATTTCTTGCGCCAGACAAATGGCCGCTGACAGATCGGGCAGATCTTTTGTGGCAAATTTTGCTTGGCAATGGGTTTTTTCTTGTTATCTCGCATATGTGAAAGTATTAAGGCATCAATTATATAATAATCCATATGATAAAACCTGGCTCAGGAGACGATTACCATGCCATTAGAGTTCAAAGGCCTTTCGGACGATAAAACCAAAATTATTTTTGCAGATATACCAACTGTTAAACTGGATGATGAATTGCCCGTAGTGCACGTGAGCCTGGCGCCCGTAAATGCTATTATCACAATCAATACTTGGGCAAAGACTTGTCAGCAAATCGCCGCTCTTGAACAATTGGAAAAGCCGGCTAAGCCAAGACGGGAACACGGCGTCGATCGCAAAGACTATGGCGATATTTGCAAAGCTTACCGCACTCAATGTGAAGCCATAGAAGCGGTCAACGAAACAATAAAAGAACGCAAAGGCACTGAATTCATAGATAGGCTCATGGGTGGTTTTGCCTTGTACGAGGGCCTGCGATATTACGAATATTATGTAAAAGGCTTTATCATGCCCGACACACCTGGCACTCAATATTTCAAGAGTGAACTTGCAGCCGCTGCCCTTGAGGGGAACCGTTTGGTCACACCGCATTCACCTAATAAAAAGACAAAAGCGCAGCCGGCCATAGCGCTTACGGCTTAGCGTCCTCAGCTAGCAACGCCTTGCGGTCAAGCTTGCCGATCAAAGTCTTTGGCAGGCTCGCACGAAACTCGATCTGCTTTGGCATTTCGATTGGCGACAAGCGCTCGCGCAAATAGTCTTTTAGGGTATCTGCATCCAGCTTACGCCCCGGCTTCAACATCACCCAAGCCTTTACCGTCTCGCCGCGGTAATCATCCTTCACGCCGGCCACAACCGCTTCGGCAATCGCTGGATGCGCATAAAGCTGCGCCTCCACATTTTTCGGATAGATATTAAAGCCGCCGGCGATGATCATATCCTTGATGCGGTCGACGATCTCGACGTAACCATCGGCATCCATCACGCCGACATCGCCCGTATGCAGCCTCCCGGCCACAATCGCTTTCGCCGTCTCCTGTGGATTCTGCCAATAGCCCAGCATCACCTGCGGGCCGCGAATGCAAACCTCGCCGCGCTCGCCAATCGCAACTGGCGTCGCATGATCGTCGAGACTAACGATCTCAACCACTGTGCCCGGCACCGGCAGGCCAATGCTGCCGGTTTTTTCAACGCCCACTAATGGGTTTACATGTGTCACGGGCGAGGTCTCGGTCAAACCATAGCCTTCAACAAGACGACACCCTGTGAATTTTTCAAAAGTCTGTTTCACGGCGATCGGCAGCGGCGCGCCGCCTGATATGCAGTATTTGATCGAACGTAAATTGGTTTTCGCGATGCCTTTATAATTATTGATCGCCGTGAAAACGGTCGCGACAGCCGGGAATAGCGTTGGCCGTTTTTCCTCGATCGTGCGGATCAGCTGATGGATATCGAAACGCGGCAAGAGGATCAGTTCAGCGCCCAGTTTCAGCCCAAGGTTCATAATCGCCGTCATGGCAAATACGTGGAACAGTGGGATGACGCCCAGCATCTTTTCCTGCTCTTTCGTACCGGCTCCCGCGCCCGCAAACCACAGCCGGCACTGCTCGGCATTTACCGTGATATTGGCGTGGCTCAGCATTGCGCCCTTTGGCGTGCCGGTCGTGCCGCCGGTATATTGCAGCACGGCGACATCCCGCAGCGGATCGATCTGCGGTATTTTTAAACTGCCTGCGCCTGCCAGCAGCGCCTCGAATGTCAAGCAACGCTCATCACCAGGAATTTTTGCGCGTTCTGCACGTTTGAACAGGCGCAACAAAATAGCTTTTGCCAACGGCAGCGAGTGCGCTAATTCGCAGACGATGATTGTTTTAAGATTCCCAATTTTCCCTGCGAATGGCAGCAGCTTATCAAACAGGATTTTCTGATCGAACGTCACCATCATCGTCACGCCACTATCGACGATCTGATGCTCGATCTGCGGCAAAGCGTACAGCGGATTGAAATTGACGACGACCCCGCCCGCCTTCAATATCGCGAAATAGAAGATCACAAAGCTGGGGCAATTCGGCAGGAACAAGCCGACGCGGTTCCCTTGCTTTAGACCCTGCGCTTGCAACCCAGCCGCGGCACGATCCGCCAGATCACGCAGCTCCGCGTAAGTATATTGCTTGCCCAGAAAATCGATGGCAGGGCGCAGTGCATGGGCAGCGGCAGCCTGATCAAGGATTTCCCAAGCCGGGCTAGCTGGCAGCGGCGCATGCCAATCAACGCCTGGCGCATAATGGGCCAACCACGGCGAGGCAGCAGAACTCATTGAATCGCTTGTGATTTCCGTCATTGTCCATCCCTCGGCATAGTGTAAAGCCTACCCGAAAGCCGTTGCCGTCTGCTTAAGATTTATGGAACAAGGCCGGTCTCTCCGCTAGCCGGCAAAACCGCGCCGCAGCATGCCGTTTTGAACAGGCGAAGCGGTGTTTTGGCCGTTTTCTTTCTAGTGCCGATTTGCTATAGACGGAGCCGCAAACAGCCAAGATCGGCGGTCGATCGCGGGGGACATTGCAAGTGCATGGCAAAAGGTGGTCGTAGTGAGTAATTATGATGGTTCGTATGGTGGGCATTCGATGCCAGGCCTCGGCGGTGACGCTGTGAAGGCGACGGTCAAGTGGTTCAACCCGCAAAAGGGTTTCGGGTTTGTGCAGCCTGATGATGGGCAAGGCGATGCCTTTCTCCATATCAGCGCACTCGGCGCGATGGGCCTTGATGGTATTGCTGACGGTACGGAAATCATGTGCACGATCGCGCCAGGGGCCAAGGGTCGCCAGGTGCAGCAAATTACCGAAGTTATGGGCGTGAATCCAAACTTTGAAGGTGGTCAATCAGGCGGCGGCAGCCGCGGCGGTGATCGCGGTGGTTTTGGGGGCGGCTTCGGCGGTGGTGACCGGGATCGTGGTGGCTTCGGTGGCGGCAATCGCGGCAATGACCGTGGCGGCTTCGGCGGTGGCGACCGTGATCGCGGCGGCTTCGGCGGCGGTTTCGGCGGTAATGATCGCGGCGGCTTCGGCGGCGGCAATCGCCAGCCAGCTTATGATGGCCCAGAAGAAAGCCTGACTGGTACGGTTAAGTGGTTCAAGCAGGATAAAGGCTTCGGCTTTATTGCCGGCGACGATGGCGGCGAAGATATCTTCGTGCACAAAAGCGCGCTGCGGAACGCGAATATCATGATCCTTGATAGCGGTATGAAGGTCGAGCTGCGCGCTAAGCCAAGCCAAAAGGGCCGCGAAGCGACCTGGCTGCGCGTGACAGACTAAAGTTTAAAATAGTAACTTTGAAAGGCGGGAAAGTTTTCCCGCCTTTTTATTTTGGAAAAACTTCTTTCAAACGTTGCGTCAATTGCAGGCGAATATCACGGTCGATGATTTCATAATGTGCCGTTTCAAAAGTATCATTTTCAAAGCGAGGAATAATATGGAAATGCAAATGGAATACATCTTGCCCCGCGGACGCCTCATTATTTTGGCGTATATTTACGCCATCGGCTTTGAAAGTTTCCTTAACCGCATTCGCTGCCAAGCGAATCCCAACCAATAAAGGGGCGTCAAGCTCTGGTGGCAATTTATAAATATCTTTCACATGCTGTTTCGGCATAACTAGCACATGCCCTTGATTATCGGCTTTCTGAGCAAGACACATCTGTACGAAAATTTGGTCATTCTCGAAAACTGTCAAATCAGCGTCTATGCGCCCGGCTGCGATTTCACAAAATATGCACTTATCCACCTTAATCCTCCCATGACATTGCGATCACACCCAGTATCGGCAAGTATAAGGGGATGACAATACAAATCTACGCCATCACGGGCCTGACCTGCGGCAAATGCGTGGCCAAGCTGCAAGCGGCGCTCATGCCTTTTGCGCAAAGCGTTACTGTGACGCTAACCCCGCCGCAGGCCGTGCTGACCAATCCCACGGCCGATCTCGCCACCTTGAACAGCGCCACAGCCAGCGCAGGCGATTACCGCCTCACCACTGAGGCCCTAGCTACCAAAAGCTGGCTGGTTTCCTATTATCCGCTACTGTTAATCGTCAGCTATATCTTAATCGCTTCATTTGCGAGCGCGGACAATTGGCACAGTTGGATGCAGCATTTCATGGCTGGCTTCTTCCTCGTCTTTTCGTTCTTTAAACTGTTGAACCTCAGCGGCTTTGTCATGGCCTATCGTCGGTATGATCTGATTGCCGCTCAGCTGCCCACCTATGCTTTCGTCTACCCGTTTCTTGAAGCGGCGTTGGGCTTTGCCTATCTATTCAATGTGGGTGGGAAGGCCACGTTGTGGGTAACGCTGATCTTGATGACGATCAGCGCAGCAGGCGTTATCAATGCCCTACGCCAAAAGAAAGAGCTGACCTGTGCTTGCCTAGGCTCGACCCTCAACCTGCCGCTATCCTCCGTGGCGCTGATAGAAGACTTAGGCATGGCCGCTATGGCCGCCGCTATGCTTACGCTTTGAACGATGCCATAATAGCTATAGGAATTTAATGCACACCAGCCCAGCGTTCCAACAACAAGAACAATAATAACTAGGAGGCTTCTATGATCTTTACCTACGTCTACGGTATTACGGCCAGCATTACGCTGTTCTCGCTTTTCGTTTACTTAATGATCACGATCAATGTCGGTCGCGCACGTGGCCGCTATGGCGTACAAGCCCCTGCCGTGCATGGCCCAATCGAGTTTGAGCGTATCCACCGTGTACAAGTTAATACCACAGAACAGCTTGTGCTGTTCCTGCCGCTGTTATGGCTCAGCGCTGTTTTGGTCGGCGATCTGCCTGCGGGCATCGTAGGTATCGTTTGGCCTATTGCTCGCATCGCTTATGCGCTTAGCTATTATCGGAATGCCAGCCGCCGTGGCCCTGCCTTTGGCGTAGGTATGTTGATCAATGCAGTCTTGTTCCTGCTTTCAATCTATGGGCTTGTCACTTACACGCAGGCTAACAATGCGCTGTATCCAACAAATACGGCCGTCGTGACTGATCCTGCGACTGGCGAGACCACGACCCTGCCAACGGATGCAGAATAGCGTTTCTCTTCTCAATTTGCTTTGCAAATGCGAAAGAAACGATACCGAGCTTTAGAAAACACACCGTGTTTTCAGCGAGGAGCAGTAAAAACCACCAGCAAGCCCGGCTTTATAGCCGGGCATTTATTTATTGGAATGCCGTTTCATACAGCCCACGCAGCTTGCGGCTATGCAACTTGTCTGGCCCCAAGGCCGCCAGCTTTTCCAGCGCGCGAATGCCGACTTGCAAATGCTGGGTTACCCGCTCGCGATAGAAGCGATCAGCCATCCCTGGCAACTTAATCTCACCATGGAGCGGCTTATCAGAGACGCAAAGTAAAGTTCCATATGGCACGCGGAAGCGGAAGCCGTTGGCGGCAATCGTCGCGCTTTCCATATCGAGCGCGATCGCCCGACTCTGCGCGAAGCGGGACGATAGCTCACCCCAACCACGCAATTCCCAGTTGCGGTTATCAGTGGTCGCGACCGTGCCGGTGCGCATGATGCTTTTCAGGTCATAGCCTTCAAGCCCAGAGATTTCCGAAACCGACGCTTCTAGCGCCAGCTGCATTTCCGACAGCGCCGGGATCGGCACCCAGAGTGGCAGATCGGCGTCTAGCACGTGATCGTCGCGCACATAGGCGTGCGCCAATACATAATCGCCCAGCCGCTGCCCGGCCCGCAACCCCGCGCAATGGCCGACCATTAGCCAGGCATGCGGGCGCAGCACGGCCAGATGATCGGTGATCGTTTTAGCATTCGATGGCCCGACGCCAATATTCACGAGCGTAATACCGCTCGAATCCGTTTTCTGCAGGTGATAGGCCGGCATCTGCGGCAGACGGGCAGCATGGGTGCCGCGTTCGTCACCGCCACGCAAGGTTGTATGCCCGCCCGGCGAAACGAACGAAATATAATCGTGCCCGTTCTTCTGCATCAGCTCGGTGCCATAGCGGATGAACTCATCAACATAAAACTGGTAGTTGGTGAAAATAATAAAATTCTGAAATTCAGCGGGGCCAGTGGCCGTGTAATGCCGCAGACGGTGCAGCGAATAATCAACGCGCGGTGCTTCAAACAGCGAGAGCGGCTGCGCATCGCTAGCGCGGCCTGGCTGCAAGCCATTGGCGATCCGGTCATCCATATGCGCAAGGTTCGGCACGTCGAACTGATCTGGCAGCGCGCGCATGTGGCTGGCTGCCAGCTCGCCCTCGATATACATGCCTTCCGGCCAGGCGAAATGCAGCGGGATCGGTATTGTGCTGACGCCTACCTCAATATCGCCTGCTTCATGCGCTTGCAGGCGCGTGAATTGCTCGCGGTGGTACCGGGCAAAAAGATCGGGCCGCGTCACTGTCGTGGCATAGCGCCCAGGCCCCGGCAGATAGCCGTAAGCAAGGCGATTGTCGGCTTCGGCATGCTTGTCGGTTGTCAGCGCGACATAGGGATAACAAGCGCTGATGCGCTGTCCGGCCTGCATGCCGGCGGCATAACGCTGGAAGCCGTCACGCAGATAGGCGGTATTGGCGGTATAAATCTCAGTGAGGCGCGCCAGGGCATTGTCAATATCGGGGAAAAACTGCGGCGGTGAGGAAATATCGAAATGGGCCATGGCTTAAGCTTAAAGGCAAGCCGCAACGCTCGCAAGCAGCCTAAATCAGCCGCGATTACCGGTGTCGATTGTCACGTATGCGCCATCGGCACGTATTTGCCGCTGATCCCATTCGGAAGCAGACGTCAGCCCTTGTAGATAAAAGAGTAGCGTTGCATAGGCGTCGCCGATCGCTTGCGGCAATAAACCTTCGCGCCACTCCCAGCGTCCCGGATAAGACTCGATAGGTGTTTCAATCTCCCCAGCAACTGCCTTATCCGCAAGTTGCTTTATCCCGTGAAGATCATATTTGCTACCAGCGATATGTACATTGATGGCCTGCAGCAAAGCCAGCGCCGCTTCGGCGGCACCCATTTTATCGATCCGCGACAGTTGTCCGTGTTCCGTCAGCTTAATCTCTTGCTGCATGTCACAACTCTCCCGCTAGCCCCACCAAGGCGCGCGCATAAGCCTCTGGCATGAAGGGCTGTAAATCACCTATGCCCTCTCCTACGCCGATGGCGATAATCGGCAATGAGTGTTGATCAGCCAGCGCCACCACGATCCCGCCTTTGGCGGTGCCGTCCAGCTTAGTGACAACTAGCCCAGTTAATGGTGCTGCCTCACTAAACAACGCAACCTGCGATAGCGCATTTTGCCCCGTTGTGGCATCTAGCACCAATAAGGTCGCATGCGGCGCACTAGCTTCTGCTTTCTGCAAAGCTCGCACGATTTTTTGCAACTCCGCCATCAGGTCAGCCTTATTTTGCAACCGTCCCGCAGTATCGATCAGCAGCACATCCACGCTGTCACGCTTGGCATTCAGGTAAGCTTCATAAACAAGGCCAGCCGCATCGACACCCGTTTCCTTCGCAATCACCTCAACACCCGTACGAACGCCCCAGCCCTGCAATTGTTCGACCGCCGCAGCACGGAAGGTATCGCCCGCGACCATACGGATTTTGCGGCCTTCGCTTTTTAATTGCGCGGCCAACTTGCCTAGCGTCGTTGTCTTGCCACTACCGTTGACGCCCGTCATCAATATCACGAATGGCTTTTGTATCTCGTCTACAGCAAGCGGCTTTGCGGATGCCCGCAGACGTGCGGCAATCGCATCGGCTAGAAATGCCTTAAGTTCATCTTCGCCAATATCCTGCCCAAAGCGTTGCCGTCCGAAATCGGCGGCAATAGTAGCCGCCAGCTTCGGCCCCAGATCGGCCTCGATCAGCACCTCTTCCAATTGCTCAAGGATCGCATCGTCCAGCTTGCGCTTGGTAACGAAATCGGCAAGCCCAATGCCAAGCTTACTCGTGGATTTTGTAAGGCCAACTGACAGGCGCGCTAGCCAGGTACTTTCGTCACTCGTTGTAGGTTCTGTGCTGTCCAACTTAGGCGCAACCGGATTAGCCGTGGTAACAGCCGCAGCCTCAGCTTCTTTTTTACGAAACCAACTTAGCATTGTTTGAACGCTATTCGGCCGTATCGGTTTTAGCCGGGCGCCCGCGACGGCGCGGTGCAGGGGCAACGTCTTCCGCAGAATCTACAGGCGCGTTATCGGCTAGGCTAAAAATCGGGCCACTGTCATCGACATCGCTGCTGTCGGTCGAATGAATCGGCTCTAACGGCGCGCGTTCATGCATTGAACGCTGCCGCGGCTGGTCTTCACGCGCGCCATCTGCCGTTTGTTCATCGCGCGGCCGGCGATGCTGATGCTGACCATCGCGATTCTGCTGATCACGATTGAACCGTGGGCGCTGCTGCTGTTGCGGCTCTTCACTTTCGCTGGGCGCTGTCAAATCTGGCTGCTCGCCGTTGTAAGGCTCGTTGCGCTCGCTCTGCTGGTTCTGATAATTATTTTGCTGGCGTGGCTGGCCACCCTCGCCACTTGGTTGGCCAGGTTGTCCGCCAAAGCGCGCCTGCCGTTCCGCTTCCATTTCCTGAATGGCCTCGACAATGCGGTAATAATGCTCGGCATGCTGGCTATAAGCTTCCTGATCGACGCGCTCTTCTGAATCGCGAGCGAGGCTTTGATATTTTTCATGCACCTGAAAGGCATTGCCGCGCACGCGCTCGCCGTTCGGGCCGTGGCTATCGAAAATCTGGTTGCGCAGATTGGTCGGCTGTTGCGGGCGGCGAATGTTATTGCCGCCGCCGCGATTGCCACCGCCACTTTGATTGTTATTGCGCGGGCGCCGATTGAAATTATTGCCGCCGCCATGATTGCCATTACCGTTAGGACGCATCGAGAGACCTCTTGCTGAAGTTGATAAGTGAATTCTTGAGTAGCGACACTGGATCGCGGCAGTTGCGCTTACGGCACCGGCCCGCCGTTCGTGACGGCATATGTGTGCATTTGATAGCAAATGGGGGCGCTATCGCCAAGGTAATTTAGCGGTTGGCGGTCAAAATCCGGTCAAGTCCTGCCAAATCTTGATGCAATATAGTGAAGAAATCAGGCGCCAAGCTGTTAACCAGCTTATTGACAGCCTGTGCCTGCCCCGCGCCAAATTCCAATGCTAGCAGCCCATCGGGCTTTAGCAGCGCCACGGCGTGCGGTAGCAAGGCCCGATAAGCGGCCAACCCATCCATGCCACCGAACAGCGCTACCGCCGGGTCGTGTCGTGCTACTTCCGGCATCAGGTCGGCTTTTTCGCCAAGGCCGATGTAAGGTGGGTTCGAGACAATGAGATCGAACTGTTCCGTTAGCCCCAACGCCCAGTCGCCGGTCTGGAAATGCGTTCGGGCCGAAAGACCTAACGCCATAGCATTTGTGCGCGCCTGCATCACCGCCTGCGCGGCGCTGTCGATGCCCAAGCCCGTCGCATATTGATATTCATGCAGCAGCGCCAACAGAATGCAGCCAGTGCCTGTACCAAGGTCGAGGATGCGCAGCGCCACATCCTTATCGGGTCTGGCTTGCAGCACCGCCTCGATCAATGTTTCCGTCTCTGGGCGCGGCACGAGCGTTGCCCCGTTTAAGCCGAACATCAGCCCCCAGAATTCTTTTTGTCCCAAGAGCCGTGCGAGTGGAATCCGCTGCGCCCGTCCCGCGACAATCACCTCTAGCTGCGTTGCTTGATCATCCGTCAGCAAGATTTCATCAAGCGCCAGCAACGCCGCGCGATCGATCCCCAGCACGGCGGCCAAAATATAAGCGGCCTCCCGCAGTGGCGCTTCCACGCCTGCGTTCGCTAGCCGCTCGGCGATAGCCCGCTTAGCGGCAATAAGGGAGAGGCGTGGCATAAAATATTAAGTGAAATCGGCCAAGCGGTCGGCCTCGTCTGCCGCCGTCAGCGCATTCACCAGCGGGTCAAGCGCGGCGCCAATCATCATCCCGTCAAGGTCATGCGTCGTGTAGCCAATGCGGTGATCCGTCACGCGGCTTTGCGGAAAGTTATAAGTGCGGATGCGTTCACTACGATCGCCACTGCCGACTTGGCTTTTGCGATCCGCGGCGCGCGTATCGGCAAGTTGCTGCCGCTGCTGCTCGTAAATACGGCTGCGCAAAATCAGCATCGCCTTGGCTTTGTTCTTATGCTGGCTGCGCTGATCCATCATCACGACGACGGTATTGGTCGGCAGGTGGGTGATACGTACGGCGCTATCGGTTGTGTTGATATGCTGCCCGCCCGCGCCAGAAGCCCGAAAGGTATCGATCCGCAGGTCTTTATCCTCGATCTGGATATCGACTTCCTGCGCTTCCGGCAGCACGGCCACGGTCGCAGCACTGGTATGAATGCGGCCTTGCGTTTCCGTTTGCGGCACGCGCTGCACGCGGTGCACGCCAGACTCGAACTTCAGGCGCGCAAACACATTTTGCCCGGTGATGGTGCCAATCGCCTCTTTCATCCCACCGACATCGTTTTCGGAGACGCTATCAACTTCGAACCGCCAGCCCTGCAGCGCCGCATATTTTTGATACATGGCAAACAGTTCGGCTGCGAACAGCCCGGCCTCGTCCCCGCCCGTGCCAGCGCGCACTTCGATGATCGCATTCAGCGCATCGGCCTCGTCTTTTGGGATCAATTGTCGTTGCAGATTATTTTCGAGCGCGGGTAGCTCTGTTTCCAGCCGCGCGATTTCGCCCTGCGCTAATTCCTTCATGTCGGGATCTGCCAGCATAGCTTCGGCCTCGGCCATTTCGCGTCGCGCCACTTCCAGCGCCTCGTGCAAACGCACGACTGGTTCCAGTTGCGCGTATTCTTTTGACAGCTTGACGTAAGCCTCCCCGCCGCCACTGCCACTGCCGCCCTGCTGCATCAGTGCGTCGAGTTCGGCAAAGCGGCGCGCGATTTGGCGCAGCCGCTCTTCCATTTTTTCGGTCATCTTCGCAACCATGCTTACTTCCAGACCCGTTGCTGCAATTGCGCGATATTGTCGCGATAGGCCTTTTCAAGATCGACTTCGAATATATTTGCTAAATCTAAAAGGTAATTCAGCACATCGGCAAATTCTTCTTCAAGATTGGCTTTAATAGCAGCAGCATCAAACGGTGGCTTTACTGGATTATCTTGTTCAATCTGCAGTTTGAGGCTGCGGCGTATTGCTTTAGCGAGCTCGCCTATTTCTTCAGCCAACAATAGAAAACGTTGTTCTGCACTATTGCTATGCCAGCCATTCGCTTCGCAAAAGGCGTCCATATGCGTCTGCAGCGCAGGCAGCGTCAGAATGTCAGGAATGTCGAGCGGATCAGCCATGTGCGGTTTTAGCGCAGCAGGCTGGGCCTCGGCAAGCAAAGAGGTTATTACCTGGGGCTAATTGGCTTCCAGATTATCGGCATAGATTTTGGCCCCGTCGACCAAAACGCGGCGCACCAGCTCCGGCGTGATCTCTAGGCTTGGTTTCAAGGCCGGGTCACCCAGGCTGTCACTCTCGCTCAATTGCATGGCCATCCATTGGCAACCGGCATGCACCAGCGTCCATTTTCGGTCGAGTTCGGCCTGCTTTTCGGCACGTTGGGCAGCCAGTTCCCGCTGCCTGACCAGCATGCCTTCTAACCCAACAACGCTTTCATCGCCTATGATTTTTTGCAGCAGCTCGCTCTCTTCCCGGTCGAGCGCCGTCATCTCAGCGCGCCCGTCACGGATCGATTCCATAACAGGCCAGAATATATCTCGCTGGAATAGTTTCAGGCTATGCGCGGGGTTATGGATACGGTTCATGCTTCGCATAAGCTAGAGAGTGCCTGAATGGGCTTAAAACCCGGTTAAGGTCACCTTAAACTATTGATATTACTGCGGCAGCACATCGATCAGAGCCCAATGTTACCTTGGTAACACGTCAATCAGCGGCTGCGCGCGCGGGTCGTTAACGGAGCGGTCGATCAGAATGGCTTGTGGCGTCGTGCCTTTGCCATAAAAATACTCGTTATAGGCATTCCGCGGCCCAATCCCCGTGCCGTCCAAAGCCACCCCAGCAAACAGGCCTGCCGAGCGCGCGAAGGAATACATATCGGCCTTCAGATCCATCCCGGTCTCGATATGCGCGCCGGAGCCCAGCTGCCCTAGCGAGACATTGGCATCCGCCCCCAGCGTCACCTTGCGGTTCATGACGGCGTTCAGGCCCTTATCAGTCATGATGACGATAATCAGCTCCGTCGATTGTGCGCCGATCTGTAGGCCGAAATTCGCACCGCCTAAGCCATAAAACGCCGGGTTCGACCAGGCACCGCTGCTGTCACGTGCCATCAGCAAGCCGGTGCCGCCGCGACCGCCGATCAGGAAGCCAGCGCGGAACATATCCGGCACGATCATGATGGCTTTCGCGCGCGTCGTGAGGTCGAGCAGCACCGGATAGTTTGGATCGCTGAACATGCTTTCCGCCGTGATCTTGGCCTGCGCGACCAGCTCCTCGGGCGCAGACAGCGCACGTGCGGGCTGCGCTGTGCTAACAGCAAAGGCGACGAGAAACAGGGCAAAAAGCTTTTTCATAACAAGTCCTTTAACAGAGCGGCGATAAATCTGCCGCATGATTTAGGCTATTTGTTGACGCTATCCCAGCCTAGCGCCGTGGGGCCGCAAGCACCGTTCATAAAGTTTTGGATCACGGACGCCTCCAATTGGCCGCTTGGCAATTGCAGACTCAGGATCCCAGCGCGTCGCTGCCATCCGCTCGTCGATATAACGCACCTGGTCTTCCGTGAATTCTATCAGAACGGTCCGAATGACTTCCATTTCATTACTGACGTCCGGCTCTTCACTCATTTGCGTCTCCTTAATCCTGCGCGGCGACCAGTGTCACCAGCATCGCCAGCTCGCTGCATTGCTGCACGGCTGATAAAACGTCGCGAGTAAAACCGCCTAGTTCCTTGCGGGCATAAACCGCGACCAGCAAAGCCGTCACGCCGCCTGCAGCCAACATGGCCAGCCCGGCAATCGGATCGATCAAAATGAGCGGCAATAGCGCCGCAAAAATCAGCCCGCCCATCAGGCGTAAGCCCGAAGGCTGCGCTAGCACGGCCGATGGCTCATTTTCGTCCACTGGCCCTAGCCACGCGGCGACAACTGGCATGATCGCACGGCTAACAGCGCCCGCGCTGATCAGACCGGCAAAAACATAAGCGCTGGATGAAAAGCTGGAGAGCGCGCCGATGCGCGTGATTAGCATCAACCCCACCGCCATCGTGCCGTAAGTGCCGATGCGGCTATCCGCCATGATGCGCAGTTGATCGGCGCGGTTTTCCGCCCCGCCTAAACCATCGGCCAAATTCGCAAGCCCGCCCTCGTGCCGCCCGCCCGTCATCCAGATCATGGCAGCCACCGCCAGCGGCGCTGTCACGAACGGCGTCAGCCCGGTAAGGCTGCCAACGCCATCGACCGCCGCGCCCATCGTGCCGACCAGAATGCCAATCGCCGGAAACCACGCGATCGAGGAACGATAAACATCGGCAGGCCAATTGCGGCTTTGGAAAAAGCGGAAACGCGTCAGCATCTGCAGCGCGGCCGCAATATGCGCGAGCGTCCGTAGCTTGATCCGGCGGCGCTGTTGGCGCTCGTCTATAGTCTCTGCGGCTGGTTCGGCACTTGCAGAGTCGGCCAAAGGCGCCGTCACGCCAGTTGTGGGCAAATCTTCGGGCATGGATGGTTTATCTTCAGTCACCAGATTGTTATAAGCAGGAAGGCGCTTAAAGTGAAGCGGCTTCACCGTTCATTGCGCGGAATTTCTTAGATTTTGATATAGGACTTTAAACAGTGTCCACAGTTCACAACCAGTTGCCCGAAAGCAATCCGGCCCGCCCGACTAGCTTTGCCGATATTACCAGCCTAATTGCGGCTTTGCCGCCTTTGCCATTGGCGCCGGCTGAATTCACGACGGCTTTAGCGGCCGATGCAACACTGGGCGATGCCCGCGCCGTGCTTCTCTGGCTTGGCAGTAGCCAGCGTCGCTTTCCGCCGCAGCTTGGCACGGTGGGTTTTGCGCTGTATGCCGGGCCGCACCAGAACGTGACCACTAACTGGGCTACTGTACTGGCTCCCTGGCATGATGGCACCGCTCTAACCCTGCAAGCGCTTGCCGCCGACGGCCAAATCGACTTTGACCTTTATGAGCTCACCCAGGCTCCTATTGGTGACACGACCCAAGGCCCGTCATTAAGTGAAACCGCCGCCGCTCATGCCATGGCTTATGGCATGATGGCGGTGAAGCCGGATCTCGACCTTTTGGTGCTCTCAACCGTAGGCGATCGTGAAACGGGCGCAGATGCTAGCGCGTGCAACGTGATCACGGCGCTGCTAAAGCAAGAACCCGCCACGCCTGCGATAGCAGCCAACCGCGCCGCGCTAACCGATCCATTGACGATCCTGGCAACGCTTGGCGGGCATGAAAGCTGCGCCATTTTCGGTGCGATCTTGGCCGCGCGGCTTGCCGGCTATCCCGTATTAATCGAAGGCTTGCCAGCACTGGCGGCAGCGCTGACCCTAGCCCAGCTGGCTGGGCGCGCTGCCGCGACACTGTTAGGCCACGTGCAAACGCCTGAAATTCCAGAATTTCTGCAAGCCGCCTTAAAAGATAGGGTGCTTATGCTGCCCGGCTTGGCAAGTCAGGCTGCTTGTGGTGCCGGC
This sequence comes from Alphaproteobacteria bacterium, assembly GCA_965246895.1. Taxonomy (GTDB): domain Bacteria; phylum Pseudomonadota; class Alphaproteobacteria; order JAIXQD01; family JAIXQD01; genus CBDFFX01. The sequence goes on from OZ251993.1 coordinate 49,421, forward strand.
TTGCAGGCCGCGACGCTACTGCCGCACTTGCGGGCGCTAGCTTAGGCTCTGCCAGTAAGCGGCTAGAATCTGCGAAGGCAATCTCCATATGTGCCTTGCCTTCACGACGCAGTTTTTGATTGCGCGGCATGCGCTGAATATCCTTCACGCAACCTTTAATTGTTGCGAGATAAAACGGCATGAATTTCACTGTCTTATGCGCGGCCAGATTTTCAACGTAGCTGCGCAAGTCACCTGGCGTTACGCAATCAGGATCTGATTGTCCCCATACCTGTTGCTCGATTGCCAATTCAGCAATCTCAGGCAACAGCCGCAGCAGATTACAAGGTTGCGTATCGTTTGTAATAGGGGCACCCATCTCATCGCGCATAATTCGATCCAGTATAGGCTGTACAATTCGCTTGTTCAAAAGAACTGCGCGAGGAGCCAGTTGCATAAACCGAATACGCTGCAGAACGGTCAATGGGATTTGATCCGTGACTTTAAGAATATGCGCCAACTGGCGCACATTTACGCTTGCCATCAAAGTGCATAACTGCTCCCAAGCCACAGTTTTGGCTTCTGGATGATGTATGCCATTAGCAAAGCCTTTTAAAATCGCATGAGCCTGGGCTCTTTCTTTGACCTTGCGGCTACCATGCGTCAGTAACGCGGCGTGGCTCGATAATTCAAGATAACGCTGTCGTTCGCGCTCGTAATAATTTGCAAGCTCTTGTTGGTTGATCCCGATCTTTATTCCAACCAGTCTTTCGCTTGCTTCCGCATTCTGTGCACTAGAGCTTTGCCGCGTACGATCAGGTGTCGCATGACTCCGCCGCAATGCATGTTTTTTCTTATTCGTTCTAGCTTGGGCAGTTTTAGAGCCTGGAACAATCACAACATGTGTAATTTCAATTTGATCCAAAGCTACGCCTGTACGAATTTGCTCGCGGATCAGGCGGTCTGTTCTTTCTGTTGCGCCCGTTTTTACATAAAGCGCCGCTTTTGGCAGGGGCTTCTTTATTTTTATGGGCATCGCAGGCAAATTATAATTTAAACCAAATTCATCGGCGTCATAAGCTTGATCAAGAATCTTTTGAATATGTAAATTCCCCACATCACCCCGGCTGGATCAGAGTTGCGATGCACACATCTAATCTCAACTAAGCTCGATTCGCAGTCGTTACTTGCAGAAGCGTATAGAAAGCTGTGGGTATGTTCGAAGTGGTCGCTAAGGCTGGTATGTCGTTGAGACGAACATATGGCAGGTCATCTCGCACTGATTGCCGCTCTTTTCTTCAACACAGCAGACGGGCCAATTGGCATTTGCGCCCATCATCGGGCTTTTCGGCATGAAACTACTGGGGATTGCGCAATCCTTGAAGGTTCCTTTGTTTTGGTAGCTCGTCAGCATAGTCGCTGGGAAGCCAAATCGGGAGGCGGCACAAGCATTGGCCAGCTTGACCCGGTCACTAGCACTCGAACTCTGACTGCAATCGAATAGCGGGCATGATCGTGATGTGAATAATTTAGGCTCAACATTGAAGGGCGCTGCATCGTAAACCATCCCAGTAACAGGTGGCTGCGCCGCAGAAATACTAAAAGTAGTAAAAGAAGATAGGGCCAGCAGTGCCGCCAATAAGAGGTTTCTCATTATTTTTTTCCTTGTGGCTGCTTGGCGAGTAATAATTCTAGACGCGTCACCCGATCATTTAAAGTGGCATTTTCGGCTGCCAGCTCATTGATACCTGTAATGAGCGGCCCGACCATGCCCTGATAGTTCATCACCAGATGCCCGTCGTGTTCAGCCACCAATTCCGGGAAGACTTGTTGCACATCCTGTGCGATCAAGCCCAGGTCGGTATGGTCGCTTGATTTCAAAGTATAACGCTTGCCATTTAAACGCGCCAGCGATGGCAGCACATTGTGCAAATCCTGAATGTCTTTTTTCAGCGTGCGGTCCGATGTTGTATAGATAAATTGTTGGGCGGTAAAGCCGAGCGCTTCGACCGTGCCGGAGAAATTGGCGCCGCCACCTTCCATATACAGCGGCATGGAGACTGATGGCGTTGTGCCCAGATAACCGGTTGGATTAACCTGCATGCTCATAGGCATGCCACGGCTTTTACCTAGCAAGAAAGCGCCGCCGCCATCGGTACCGCTGCTATTGCTAATATCGATATCCCCACCACCCGTTGTGATGATTCCGCCGCCTGTTGCAACAGTACCGCTATTCGTCTGAATGCCACCGCGCACGCCGGTGATGCTGCCGCCATCCATGGCGATGCTGCCAAGACCATTAAACAAGATGTCGGGATCCCCCGTCACGCTTGCTCTGCCACCCAACCCTAGGCTCAGATCGACCGTCATCTTATTATAGTCACCGGGAATGGCGGGTACGCGCCACAGATAATTTGAATCCGAATTGCCGCTATCGATCATATTGAAGAAGGCCAGCGTGCCAGGCCGATTGGCCGTTAAGCCGAATGCGCTAACATCATAACAAACGCCGCCGAAGGCACCAATCGCCGCCATAGTACCGGCACAAGTTGTGGTAGAGGACGGGTCGCTTGGATCATTTGGCACACTAATGCGTGCCCCTTCAGCGCCCGTGAAGATGGCAATATTGCCGAGCTGCAGATTATCGTAATTAGCTGCACCTGCGCCAAATCCGATTACGATCACATACGACCCTTGCCCGCCGACATCGTCGATGCGCTTTATTACAGCCTTGTACGACGCACCGAGAGGCGATGTTGTAGGCAAGCCATTCGCTTTAAAGCCATAAACATCGCTGGTAATTTCAACGACTTGATTCAAGCTAACGGAATAAGTGGAACTGCCGCAGGTTGGCGTGCAGTTGTAAAAGTCTGAGCCTGTAGCATTGGCTCGTTTGGTGATTAGATAAGATTTGGCAGCTTTCGACCAAGCTTGCAGTTGTTGCGCCGTGATCTGATTATTGATCTGGCGGCTGGAGGCAGAGGTTAGCTGGAATAAGCCAGCCAAAAGCAGGCCGATGATGCCAAGCACGATCGCCAGCTCGACGAGCGTAAAGCCGCGACGGGTTTTAGCTGCTATCAGGATCATCGCATTTCCCTTGTTAATAGGCCTAGCTTGTCAGCCCTGGCGGTGATCGTCAATTAATGAGACGCGCATTGGCAAAAGAGCCGGTTGAGATATCGGCAGGTATAAAGGCGCCGGTCGAACCGTTCCCATTATTGATGCGGTGTCCTTCCGTCGTATCGGCAACTAAACCCGTTGAGCTTTCGGAACCATAAACGCTGCGGATTTGCCTCACGGCTTCATTGAATGGAATTCCATTCATGACGGTCGTATTGAGCGGGATATAGGTAATAACCAAACGCCCAGATGCGCCCGGTACAACAAGATTGGCCGGCATCGCTCTGATCGTGATGCCTGGCACATTCAGGTTAGGAATCCCGCCTTGGGTGAGGCTGCCAGCACTGCAAGGCACATCGATGGGCGCCAGGCCAAATCCCGGCTGCGCCGTTGCCTGTGCTACGCCCGCATGTCGGCAGCTATCAAACAACCCAGCCATTGCTGTCTGCCGATCTTCTGAGGGCGAGATCCTCTCTTTATCGAGCGTGAAATACAGCCCTGAAAAAATCGTGAAAATCAAAGTTGAAAGAAAAAATAATCCCATAGGCGCAGTTTAGCATGGCGCGATAAGCGAAGTCTTAATAAAGACTCGCTCTGCTACCAAAAGAAAAAGGCCCGCCGGTGAAGGCGGGCCTTTCTTATTGCTAGCAAACTCTGCGATTAGCCGCGGAGGTTGAATACGAACGTGACATTGTTAGCATTAGTCGTCACGTTGCAAGTTGTCGTAGCTTCAGTAATGTCGATGCCGTCAGCAACGTTAGGCGCCGTGCCGCCGGCTGCTGCCGAGACCAGGCCAATCTGCTGCGTATTAGCCGTTGAGCCGAAGCCCTTGGTCAGAATGTCGATGCAAGCTGTTTGCGATAGGCCATTCATAATAACAGAGAATGTTTGCGTTGTCGGCGCACCTAGCGACACGGCGCCACCGTATGAGTTTACAAAACCGGTGCCGGTATCTTGCAGATCACCAGGGAATAGGCTCATCGCCTTAACATTAGCATAAGCCACCTGCGCTGCAGTGATCTGCGCCTGGGTCGAGAATACGGCCCGCACGTTTTGTACGATCTGCAGCAATTGCTTTTGCGTATTTTGCTTGCGGTTATTTTCCGTCACGGCCGAAGCAGCAACATAAATCCCACCGATGACGAGACCAATGACGGCCAGCACGATGGCGATTTCGATAAGGTTGAAACCGCGCTTATTATTCTTGATCATACTGAGTCTCCCCAAAGGTGTGGCAAATGTTTTAGTTACTGGTGAATCATAGCTTGTCTGCTGGAATCGGCAAGATGGCGAATGATAGGGGTTAATTTGTTAAGGATTAGTGAAACTTTCGAACGATATTCGAAACAATTTATGTCAGCCCGCTATTCGACATGACGGTCGAGACATTGACGATCGAAAGCATAGCCCAGGCAATAATGCCAGCTACCACGCCCATACCGATGATCCGCACCATTGTCGACTGCAGCTTCAACTTTTCGATCTGCTCTTCCATCCATTCGTTGGTAATGGATTGCATGGTTTCAGCTACATCCGCGCGCTCAGCTAAAATTTCGAGATCAAGGGCGACTTGCGGGTCGGGGAAATTCATTTTAATGGCGCGCAAGGCTTCGCCCAGGTTACGCCCGCGCAATACTTCTTGCCGTGCGGCGAACAGCCGCTCTTTCAGCCAGGGGCCTGACTGGTTTTCCAGCACTTCCAAGGCACGCTTCAACGGCACGCTGGCGGCCAGCAGCGCGGAAAGCGATAGCATGAAGGCACTCCCTTGCCAGATGCGGTACCACGACCAAGGCGGATACATGTCGAATTTAACGCGCAGATCGCCGCGCCAGCGCGGCATTGACGCCGCCAATCCACCGATAGCGACGCCCAGCAGAATAATAACGAGAATACCGTAATGCTCGACGAAGTCCGATGTTGCAACCAAGCTTGACATCGATTGCATGACTTTGGGCGGCGCAAACTGCTTCATCGGCGCAATCATATTGACGCCAAACATCCAGAGCACAGCGCCCACCAAAACCAGCATGAACAGCGGATAGGTGATGGCCTGCGTAATGGCGCGCTTCATTTCTTGGCCGGAGGCCCCAAGTTCAAGAATAACGGTAAAGGCGCGCGCGACCTCGCCCGATTCCTCACCAGCGCTGATCATGAATAGTTCGTTGGTCGGCACCCAGCCTTGCATGGCTTCGGAAAGATTGCGCCCGGCTCGATCTTGATTAAGCCAGTCACGCACGGCGCGCGCAGCAGGACGATCAGGGTATTTTCCCATATCGGTAATATTATACCACATCCGCTCAAGCGAGCGGCCTAGGCTTTCATTCATCGAAAGCATACCCTGCAGCTTGCGGTATACGCGAAAACGCTCTTTGCGGCTCATGCGGAAGCGTGTTTGCGCGTATTTATGCTTCAGCTCATCCCAATCGATATTGTTCATGCTGAGCATAGTTCATCCTTATGATGGCTGGCGCGGCTATACACGCAGCCCCCCGATTTTCTTTTCAATTTCTTCAAGCTCGCGCTCGCGGATCATGATCCCCATTTCAAACTCTGCATCGGTCGGCGAAACCTCACCGCGGCTGACCTTGATCAGCGCATGCTGCGCCATTGTAATGCCGTTGAGACCTGTCGGCGCTAGCCAATAGCGCCGCGCCTCATCGTTCTTATGATCATGCAGATAATTCATCAGCTTTGAATCAGCTTCGATAATTTCAGCGGCCACGGTGCGGCCCTTGCGACCTTTAAAATCACAATGCTTGCATCCCGATGGGTTTTCCATGAAAACTTGGCTCATATCCGGCTCGCGCACCAGATCGTAAACGCTGGCCGCCACGTCCAAATGCTTCTTCTCAGCCGTGGCTAATGCCATTGCGCCGCGCGTACGCCGCATTAGTTGCATGACTTTGGGGTCATGCCGGGCAACATCCGCAATCGGAATCCGGCAATGCTTGCAAAGCCCGCGCATCAAGCGCTGGCTCGTCATGCCATACAGCAACTCAGGGTCATAAACGAGATAAGGTTCGACGCCGATATCGAGGAGGCGCTGCGGCACGGCGAGTGCCGAATAAACGTGCACCGTCGTATAAACCTGGCGACCTGACAGCGCGAGCTTGAAGGCGAAGCTGGCTGACGTGCCGTCGCGAATTTCCCCAAGCATAACGATATCTGGGTCAAGCCGCAGCGCCGCGCGTACGACGCCCATAAAAGTCTTTTCGCGCTGTTCGTCGTTAGTCGTTGCTGACACGCCGATCTGGCGCGCGCCGATCACGCCGCCCTCGGGCGGATCCTCGATCAGGAGGCAGTTCAGTTCCATATTCGTCTCGGCCATCCGCCGGTTCAACATGACGCGCAGCGTCGTCGTCTTGCCCTGGTTGGTTGGCCCGCAGATACAGCGGATGCGCCCCGGCATCGCGCGGATACTGCGAATGACTTCCGTTTGCTCCGGCGTAAAGCCCAAACTGTCGACATCGGCTGCAACAAAGCCTTCGCCGAAAATATACATGCTGTCGTACGACAGACGCATGTTGAGGTAACGGCCATTGGCCAGTGGCATCCACTGGCAGCGGACGCTGATGATACCCTCTGGCAGCGCGATGGTATCGGCACCAGACGCACGCTCCAGCATGGCGGCTTGCGGCTCCTGCCAATTGGCGGTTGCGCCCGACTGCACGCTTGAGTGCGAATAGACGGCGGACAAGAACTGCTCGCCTTCCTTCTGCGTCCAGGTCTCCATCAGCCGCAGGCGAGACTCAAGCCGGAACTCCACCTTGGTGCGCGAGTCGGAAGACTCGATGTGAATATCGTTCGCGCCCCATTCACGCGCCTTGATTAACGTCTCGACAATCTTGCGGCGGATCGCATTATCGTCGAGCTTGACGGACGCCAACGCGCGGTCGGAGTGGTAGTAGGCATTGCGGATGATATCCGGCGTCACATAGATCGGCTCGCCGACCTCATAGCCCTGCCGCTCAGCCTGAATCTTGACGGAAGTGACAAGCGGCGAGGTCCGATAGCTTTTGCTGACCAGCCATTGCCCGGTATCGTATAGCGCACAGAGGTTGCGTGATTCAGGCGCGATCTTCAGCGGCCCGCCAGCTGCTGTAAGCAGCGTGCCTTCATAACTGATGCGGCCGCTCTCATTTTTCTTTTCGCTGCCTGATTTATCGTCAGCGACAGCTTCGATTTCAGCTTCATCAAGAATGGCCCCGGCATGCTCCTCAATCTTTTTCGACTGCGAGGTTGGCGTGGCGTTCTTGGCAAGCGCGCGGCGGCGCTGTTGACGCGCTTCAGCGTCAGCGCTCATCGTTCCTGCAGATGCGGCAAGATTCTTCGATCCCGCATTGCCAGTTCCCGCAACCGGCTTAACCGGAAGCTTAGAGGCGTCTTTCGTGCCGCCAAACATGTTACCGATGATATCGTTGAGCATAGCCCGCCTGTTTGTACCCTATTCTGAAGCGCCATTGGCCTGGCCACTAATGCATTTAGCAGCCTGTCGGCAAGCCGCTTAACGAGCCATCGGCGTCAATAGAATTGTATCGTTGTGAATGGTCAGCGTCTTGCCACCCTTTTTAGATTTCTTCGTCGTTCCAGCGGCTCCAAGTTGCACGCTATCAAAGCTCACAGCCTCAACGCGGCGGCCGTCCAGCTTATCGCCTGCGCGAACCGTTTTGCGATCGCCATCGGGCGTCATCAGAATAGCGCTGTAATTACCGTTGGTGCCGGAAATTTGTTCGATCTCATAGCTGGCGCTGCTTGCCGGCGCACTGCTGATGATAGGATTGCTGACGACCGGTGCGCCGCCTCCCGCCATTCCGCCACCACTCATTTGGCCCGGCAGCACAAGCGCGCTTGCCGGGATTTGCCCGACCATACCGCCTGCCATCCCGCCGCCACTGCCGTTTGACTCGCGGTCATCTTGCGTTTTTTTGATTTCGCCGATTTTCTTTTCAATCTGCAACAGCAGGTCAAGGCGTGTCAGCGCGTCCTGGGCTTTCGAGAGATCCTCGACCGAGACATTGTTTTTCGAATCCTGCAGATTGCTCATGACCTGTGTCACGACTGCAGGCGTGCCGGTCGGCATACCGGCAGGCGGCGCGGTCACAGCAACTGCACTCGGCATCAGGCTCGGCATTCCGGGCTGGGCGATTGGCGCCACGACGGTCGTTGCTGGCAGAGGCTCTGGCAATGTCGTTGGAGCTGCGGCCACTGGCATCTGCGCTGCGGGCATTACGGTTGGTGCGGCATCAGTGGCTACGGTGACAGGTGCAGCAATCGCCACAGGTGCTGTTGCTGGCGGCACTGTTACTGGCGTTTGTGCCGTGGCGGGCAAGGCGGACGCGAACGTCAGCAAGCTGCCCAAGACTAAAGTCGATCGAAGCGTGGCTGCTTTTGACTTAACGATTTTCATAAAGCGTTCCTTCCAAGCTCCATTTACTACCATCCCAACTGATCGTCTCAATGACCAAGCCGGGCAGACCCGCAAAATCCTGCCAAATGAGCCAAGGTGCAGTGTCGCTTGTTAATGTTAGTTTTTTCTTAATCCAAGGCGGCGGCGAGGGCGGCGGGGGCGGCGGGGGCGCAGGTACGCCAGGCACGGCAATCGGTTGCGGCTGGGCCGCCACCACATCGTCCGGAAGATCCGTAAGCGTAATGTTCCAATTTTTTAGCATAGCGAGCTGCACGACCTCTGCTTGGTCGCTCAGCTTTTCTTCACCGCGCGGCGCGGTATCGCTCAAGGAATAGCTACTGATCGTATCCGTATCTAGCTTGCTAACCTGGGCATTAGGCGGAACGAGACCAACGCCCTTCTCACGCTTCCAAGCGATCGACAGGGATCCGCCGCTGCAGGTCACGCTGCCGCGCTTCCACCCCAAGACGGTCGCCGGCGCCAAGCTTAAGGCTTGGTGACAAGCGTCTAACACGGCTTGAGGGCGCGGCGCCTTTTCCCATTTCTTTTCTTGCGGGATCGGCGCGATCGCGGGCGCCGTCAATTGCTGTGCTTGTTGCAAGCGCGCGATCGCCGCTTGCTCTGGCGTTAAATTATCCAACCCTTTTTCAAAGGCGCTCTTACGATCTTCCTGCCACATGTAAGCAAAATAGGCGCCGCCTAATAGCAACAGCAGCGCGCCGACAATAATGCCCAGCGTTCTAACCGGGAACCTGACGTATTGCAGGCGAAAATCAGCCCGTCCTTGCAGCAGGAGCGTCAGCGGGATCGGGTCGCTACCAGCAATGCCCCAGTTATCGGGCGCATAAATACGTTGCAGCCCTTCCAAACGAACTTCGTCTTGCAGCCGCACCTTGGCTTCATTCTCATCGGCAAAGAGAATATCGCCATCAGGCGCGATCAGATCATCTCGAGAGACAACCAGCCACCAGCCTTCGGGAACTTTGAAAACACCTGCCCAAGAGCCTGGCTGATCTTCGGCTAAGCTTGCAGCGCCGGTCGGCAGGCCCGGCTTGTGACCGAATTCTTTTTGTCCAAGGCCAAACTGCGGCACGCGGCCCGCGCCCGTTCCCGGACGCACCGCATAGAAGTCGGCCATCTGACCGGGCTGGCTCGCCGCTTCGCGCGCGGCCAAGCTAACCCTGCCCGCCGGACTCGGCTGCCAGTAAAGATTGACGGCGTATTTTTTGCGACCGATCGTGGCAATGCCGCCCGCCTGGCTGACAACGGCGCCTAGCCGCGGCTCATCCAGCAGCGAGCTATGCAGGTCGCTGCTGCCGAGAATAGGGTCTTCGCGATCCACGCTTCAGCCGCCTTCCCGCTTGCTTACAATGCACCGCTGATCGGCATGCGGCGTGGCACGTCAATCTCGCGCGGCGTCAGCGTCAGGAAGAGCATTTCGCGCGTATCGGACGAACTAATGCCGCCACCAAACAAGATATTGAATGGATTGAGGAAGCCGCTGTTAGTTGTCGACTGCCGGCCTTGGTCGAAACCTGCCAACACCAGCGTATCGCCGTTGTTCAGCATGGCCTGCTGCACGAACACCCGGCTCGAGGTTGTCGGCAACTGCACCTTATTCGCGCCTGATGTGAATTCCTTGATTTCGATCAGGTCAAGCACCGAGAGCGAGAACTGCACCAAAATGCGGCTGTCGCCCAAAATGCGTGGCGTCACCTGTAGCGAGAAACCTTCTTGGATCGTGCCGGGGGTTAGCGTCTGCGATGTAATATCACTACCACTGCCATTCTGGCTGGAGACCGATTGCAGATAGGCAATATCGCGGCCGATGCGGCGCGTCGCTGGACGGTTATTTAAGGTCGTCAATGGAATCTTTGCCACGCGGCTGACATTCCCGATCGAGGAGAGCGCTTGAATCAAGGCGCCACTACCGTTGAACTTCGATTGCGGATCGACGATAGAAACGCCAAAGCTACTGCCAGCGCCTGCAACTGGCGTTACTGCCGAAACGCCATCTGTAGTCGTAATATTGCCGCCGGTATAAAGGAACCGCAGCTGCGTGTTAATCGCCTCGGCATTATCCAGCGTCAGCGTGAACAGCTCTAGCGTGATCGCGACCTGTTTGGTCGAGCGCGCGTTCTCTTGGTCGATATAAGTTGCAACCGTGCGCATGATCTCAGGCGTCGTGATGACGGTCACTGTGCCTGATGATGGGCTGGTCTTTACAGTGCCGACGCCTGACAGGATCGTGTTCACAGATTCCTGCAGCTCGCTCCAGTAATCGACCTTGCCACCGAATTTATTAGTCTGATCAAGCGAGCCTGTGGTTTTGGACGCGCTACCGCCACCGCCGCCGCTTGCACCGCCGCTCCCGGAAGAGCTGGCATCAGTTGCGGAAATGCCGTCGCTAAATTCAGCGGTCGAATTAATGGCTTCCACGGTAAAGGTCCGTGTCTCAAATCGGGAGACGATAATCGCGCTACCGTCATAGCGCCAATTGACGCCAAAATAGCTCGACAAGCTGTCGAGGAATGCCGATAGCGGCCCCTGATAAGCCACCTTCATACCGCTGCTATCTTGATCCGCGTCTTTGGTCGGCGCCGGCGCGGCATTCAGGCCGAGCGCTGCATTTTGTGGCGCTGTGCTGCCAGTTGACGTTGTTACCGCGCCAGTGCTGCCGCCACCGCCGTTCGGGCCACCGCTGACTTTTTCAGCGCCGTCCACTAGGCGTACCGGAACCCCGGTCTGCTGGCTTACGAACATGGCCAGCTCCGGCAGACTCATGGATTTATTGCTGACGAGCGATACCGAACGCGCACCTTCATAAGTCGCGGGTAGCGGCAAACCACGGCGCATGCGTACCGATCTGTCGCCGGTCCAAACTTTATCCGTCACGACCAATGGATTGTAATTGACCTTATCAGCTGGCGCTTCTGAACGAGCGACGCCGCCGATTACAGTTGGCTCACGCGCGGCGATTTTCTGCTTTACCTCTTCGGTCATGCAGCCGCTGCCGGCAATCGTCAAACCTAGTAGCAGCGCAGCCTTGGCGATCACATGCGGAAAAGGCTTATTCATCGTATTGGTTTCCCCGTGTTTCGATAATCAACGCCTGCTGACCGAGCTGTTCGTTGCGATGCAAGCGGCCGATCGGTTGCGGCGAGGCATTGACGAAGCCGCCAAGCAGCGTCCGCGTCGCTTCTTCGAAGCTGCCATTGAAGCTAAGCGAAGCCTCGATCGGATAATCATATTCAGACGTCCAATTCAGCTCGACGCCGGCGCGCTCAGCCCAAGCGAGCATGACCTCATGCAGCGACTGGCCACTATGCGCGTCCCAAGTTTGCGCGGCTGTGCCGGCTAGGCTCGATTGCGCATCCGTCGGGCCCGGGCTCAACGGATTTAAGACGCCGCTTTGGATCGGTGGCAGGCCTTCCAACTCTGTGCCAGGTACGGATTGTTGCGGCAATTCACCCACAGTACCTTCCGGCAATGTGCCTAGGGCAGACTGCACAGGCATGGCTTGCATGGGCTGGGCGCTGGTTTGCGTTTGTTGCGGGGCTTGCACGGCCCCCATCGTTGCATTGCTATCCGGCATCATGGCGGCGACGCCCATTGATGAAGGTGCCACATAAGGCTGCGGTGCAGGCTCGATCATCGGCGGCGCGTAAACCTCAGGCGCAGCAGGCACTGTTAGCGGCGCCATGCTATCGTTGCTGGCATAAGCAGGCGCAGCAAAACCTGTCGCATGATTGGCGGGTAGATCTGATGGCGAATTAACGGGTGGCGTTAAAATAACTGGCGCTGTCGCATTTGGGAAATTATCGTTCGCATCCATCACCATGGCGCCACGTTGCACGACGACGCTGCCTTGCGTATAGCTGGCCTGCAAGCCAGCGTTGGCGAGCATTGCGTCCAATGTCTGCTGCCAATTGCCGCCACCGCGCCAACTGACGGGCGTTTTCGTATCGACGTCATTATTGATTCTAAATGACGTGCCGCGTGGCAAAACTTGGCGCAGCGCAACCGTAAGCGGCACTTGATCGGCAAACCCTTGCACGGTTCCTGTTTGGGTGGACGTTTGCGGCAACATGCCGTCAGCGGCAGGAGCGACAGGCGCCATTGCAACTGGTTGTTGCGGCGCAAGAAAGCGAAACTTTGCTGCGGCAGGCGTTGCAAACCCTATGAAAACCACGCTTGCCAAAAATGCGATGCCAGCTGTGCTAAGCATGGCTTGCCGCGGCATAGTTATGGTCAAGCCGTAAATTTGCATAGGTTTCCCCTTAGTCCCCAATAGTGCTCTTAATTTATAAAAAGTTGTGCCAGCGCGGCGCTACATCAACCGTACCATAGGCTTGAGATAGTTAAAGAGAGATTGAAGGAAACGAATCGGCCAGAGGTCGTTTCGTTTAACCGTAATCGGTCCAGCGTGATTTATGGCGCAATAAAATGCGCGTGCGGCGCGGCCCTGTGATCCACACTCGGAAGGCCCGAATCGCCGCCTCAAAACTCAGGCCGCGCTGCTCCAGCACGTAAAACATGATCATAAGCCCCACCACCAGGCAAAAGGTCCAGGTGCGGAAATGCACCATCAATAGCAGTAATAACAATGCGGCACGGGCGTCCGTGCCGAACAGAAAGCGCGTCGGCTTCATGGTATTGCGCCAGTGGGTATCGAAACTCATGGGGCTACCTTACCCTGAAGGGCTTAATACCCGCTGAATGTATTTTATGCTTGCTGGCCTTAGATCAGTCGATTTCGGTCGCAGGTACTGCCGTAACTGGCGGGACCGTATCTTCAAAGTCTGGCGCAAAGCCTTTAGCCAGCATCAAGAGCCACCGGCGGTCAATAAGGCCAGCCTCATAGGCGGTCTGCGCAGAAGTCGCCATCGGCCGGCCATATTGCGTGACGAGCCGCTGCGCTTCCGCCGTCCAGCGATCAAGCGGCGTCTCTAGCATGCGCTCGCGCAGATCGTCAGTTAAAACCAGAAACTCTCGCACGCCGACACGCCCGCCGCCGACCCGCGGCACGAGCGCTTGCGTCACGATCAGCCGCAGCGTCTCCATCAGCGCATAAGCGCGTTCGGTTCGTTCGCCCGGCTCGAAAACAGAGATCATGCGGCGAATGGTTGCCGCCACGCCAATCGTATGCGCGGTCGAATAAACGGCATGACCGGTCTGCGCCGCTTCAATGGCGGCGCCCACCGTTTCTCGATCACGCGCTTCGCCAACGACGATGATCGCAGGCTTGCGCCGCAAGGCATTTCGCACACCTGCGGCGAAATTCGGCAGGTGGCGTGGGATTTCTGTTTGCGCGACGAGGCTGCGCGGCCCTTGAATGGCGTCATAAACATATTCGATTGGCGCTTCGTAGGTCAGCATCTTGCCGCAGCCTTGTGGGCGCTCGATCAACATGCGGTTGCCCGCCGCCAGCAACGTCGATTTACCGGAACCCGTTGGCCCCGTGACTAGGATCAAGCCTTGTCGCGGCGCCCAGGCTTCGATGATTTCCGGCTCGATCCCCAGCTCTTGCAGCGAGGGCGGGATATTCGGCAAGACGCGCATCGTGGCTTGTACGGCATCGCGACCTTTTGCCAAGATCGGCGTGATATTGACGCGGAACCGCACACGATCATTACGCGACAATTTAATCTCGTAACTAAGGTCGAGATCTTTACCCGCCGCCAGCTTCGCAATCGCGTCCGCGCCGTAAATGCGGTTCAGGAAGTTCGCGATATCGGCGCTATCAAATGCGCGCCGCATCATCGGATATAAAACGCCGTCGATTTCGCCATAGAGCTGGCGATCGGTCTGCACGGAAATATCAGAAACTTTGTTCGTGACCGCCCACATCAGCATGTCGTCGATATTCTCTTCGCGCAGGCGCGGCGGTTCCTCCGGCCACAGTAGGGCGTTGGTGTCGCGTTCCAGTGGGGTAATGTCAAAACTGCTCATAAGAGGCTATTTTACCCCGACAGAGATGGACAAAAAGCTAATAAATTACAGCGGTTGCTAGCCCAATCGTTACAATTCGCCCGCATAGGGATCATTATCCATTGTTACACGTTGTGATGGTGCCGGTCGCTTGCCTTGCGAAATTTCCGCAACAGCAGTCAACCAACGGAATTCCCAAGCCGGCACGATCTCAGCTATGGCACCGATCGATTTGTTGATCGCGGCAGGAAGCGTATCGAGCGGGAATTCACGATATAAATAAGTCCGTCCCGTAGTTTCCTCGAACAGCCAGGCGCTGCCAGCGGTATCGAACAGCCCGCCAATCTGTGGATCTGACAAGGCAGCCCTAGAGCGGCGATAGGTTGCCGTGAACTGATCGTTGATCCGGTTCCAAGTAGGATCATGTGCCACGAGGACTGCTACGACTAACTTATCGCGATTAGGTAGAAATCTGAACATCAAGGTGCCAAAGGCAATTTGGTTCTCAGCATTAAGAGGAGTCGATTGTAACCCGCGCTTGCTTTCAACGGCCAGCACTAGCTTGTTGGCTTGCGCTAGCGGCGACAGTGGTGCGGCGTGCGCATTAGCATCGTCGGCATGCGTGTAGAGCCAAACGGTAATTGCTAGAACAAACACTGCAGCAGCAATAGCCATAATATATGTTGCTGACACGTGCTGCATTCGCTCTCCCGTTCAACGCGTGGCAGGATCCCAATTGTTTGGTTTCACGACGAATTGCGATGGCCCAGTAATCTCTAAGCCGCGATCGCCAATACGCATTTCGCTGGCGTTTCCGGTCACGCCCCGATTATCCCCGGCGGAATAGGGCGGCGTGATCATCTTCTGCGCGACCAGTTCGCGATAGCGAACCATGCCTGTGAAATCATTCGTCAACCGGTCAAGATCGGCTTGGAAAATATCGTCCGCCTGTTCGATCCCGGCATCCCAGCCCTTTTTAACAGAGCGCTGCCAGACGGCGACCTCGCGATCGTCCTTCGGCCGCAGCAAGGGCGGCGGCGGCTCGACCGCGCCCCAATCGCGTTCTAAATACGTGCGCCAGTTGCGCGATGCGGAGACGATGCGGGCCGCGCGGTTGATCTTCAGCACGCGGTCGGCGACTGCCGCCTCTTGCCCGCCGGTTTTGATCAGCAACGCCTGCGTCGCCTCATTCACGATTGGCGGCTCGATCAAAAGACCGGATGAAGCCGGAATCAGCAGCCGGTTAAAATCATAGATCTGCGAAAGATAGGTATCTTGTTCTGCCAATCGGCGTTGAATTTCGAAAGTGCGATAGGCAAGACCGCCACGCGCGCCGAACGATAGCCCCGCCTCTTGCAAGGCGCTGACACGGATGCCGACGGAATTTTGCGCTGCCGTCTCGCCCTCCTGCTGAATAACATTGCCTTCGGCTTCTTCGTCCGTTTGGCGCAGCCCCATTAACCCGCCGATTCCTGGCGGTGCGGGTGAAACATCCGCCTGGCCATCAGAACCACGGTCGCTGAAAGCATCTGCAAAGGCCGGCGCACCTGATTGCGCTGCCGCCGGCGATGCTGTGGCGATTAACAAACCTGCCAGAAGGAGGCGCATAGGTGTCATCGGTTTAATAAGAGCCTGCATCGACTGGTGCGTAACGGAGGCTCAGCGTCTGACTACCAGCATCAAGCTCGACATCGGCCTTGCCGGCGACTTGCAGCGAGGTGCTCTTGATCACCTCGATCAGCGGCTGGTTATAAACATCGAGGTTGACGGTCAGCGGCACGGGCGGGGCCGCGCCCTCGGCCTTGAAAGCATAGCCGGCGCGATTGCCAAGCTTGGCCAGCAGCGTCTCGACCGGGCCATACCATTTGATCGTGACGGGCGCCGTCAGTTCCGGCGGCGCGCCAGCGGTTGATTGCTGTGGTTGCGCATTAATGCCCCGCGGCGGCGCGATCGCATAGCTAGCATTATCGATCCCGCCCATGCCGCCGATGGGCAGCATCGATTGCGGCGGACTTGTTAAATTCGTGGGCGCACCAGAGGAGATTCCGGTTGGGCTTCCTGCCAACGGCGCATTCATGCCCCCGCCTTCAACCGCTTTATTACCTTCAATACGCGCAATGCTGTCAAGCGAGCTGGCGGCTTTTTCAGCAGCCTCCGCTAGCCGCAGCGATACCGTATCGGGCGCGGCGATCGCGGGCCCGGCGGTCGTCTCGGGCGAACTATTCCAGCCTGTTACTGGCTTTGGCGCGCAGCCACCCAGCGCAGCAATCGCGATGAGTAATGCCAGATATGCAGGATGAAAGCGTGGTCGGTTCATAAGCTTGATCATTAGGGCCAATCTGGCAAAGCGAATCTATTGGGGAAACTATAGGTTAGCCCTAGCGCCCTGCCAAGGGCCGTGCCGCCACATCAAACGCTAAAGCGTCATTGCATCGAGAGATTAGGTCAGTTGTTACGCCTTACTGGATATATTTATAGGCAAGTACGGCGAGCGATCCGGCCGGCACCAGCGTCACGATGCCGTTGAAGAGACTGCCGTGAAACAGGTTATAGATCGCCAACGTGAAAAGAACGCCTGCAGCCAGCGCATAGACCATCGCCGCGGGCGTCAGTTGCTTGGCATGCGGCGCTAGCGCAGGGCGCGGCGGCAGTGGATTTGCTACCTCGCCGTTTGCTTTAAGTGTGATCTCGCGGCCTTGTGGCTTGGGCGCATCTTTTGGCTTCAATACGACCGTACCGGGCCTGACCTCAACCGACGATCGACGATCAGCCGGCGCCTCGCGGCCTAAAAACTTCGCCAACCAAGGAGGAACAGCGGCCATCCGCCTATTTCACTGCCGGAATCGACGCTGCGGGCGCAATAGGTGCTGCCGCTGGCGCGGGTGCTTTTGAATCTTCAGCAGGTGGCGGCACCGCCGCAATATCAGCCAAGAGCGCTTTGGCATCCTGCGGCACCTGATTGAGCACCTTCACCTCGCCGTTTTTGCCGCGATACGCGAAGAACGGCGTCGCGCGCAGGCTCCAGCGGTCAAACAACGCGCGGTTCACTTGCGCCTTGGCTTTGCCCGCTTCGCTCGGCTCGCCATCCAACACAGCCTTATCGAAATCGGCGTCGGCGAATTTCGCCCAGAGTGCGCCCGGCTTATCGGTATCCAGCAACTTGCCGGCCATGCGCGTGCTGTCATCGCCCAAAATGCCAACCGGGATGATCCGCACCTGCGCATTGCTCTTCGCCAGCAGCGGTGCCATCGCCTTCCAGGCGCGCTTGCAATGCGGGCAGTTCGGATCGATCACCATGAACAGCAGTGGCGCATCGCGCTGGCCCAATTGCGCATGAAACGCTTGCGCGAGTTCCAGATACAGCTGGTCACCCTTCTTGGCGGGATCAAGATTCTTCATGACCCGGTCCATGCCACTGGCCTTGACCAATTTTTCTTGCGCTTCCTGCACCGTATCGGTGAAGAGCGCGTTGACCGCCGGCTCCTTGCCGCGCAACGCGACCAATTGTTGCTCGGTAATATTCGTGCCGTCCACACCGAACAACGCGCCGATCACAAGGATATTGCCTTCGGGCGCGGTATAGGCAATTTGCACGCGCTTCTCGCTCATCATCAGGAACCAACCGTCGAGGCCTGCCGCGCGACCCATATAATAGCCAGTCGTGCCGCCATCACGGAAAAAGGCGGAAAGCGCTGGTACATCGGCAGCCTTGGGAACTGCAACTGCGGCTGTAGCCGCGGGCTGCGCGTGTGCGGATAACAGCGGCATGAAGATAATTAAAGCAAGCATCAACAGCGAACGCATCGTCTTAGTCCTTATAAATACCGCTTAGCGGTTGGCTAATTGTTCAGCACCGATCGGCAAGCGCGGGCTTTCGGTTTTTGGGTTACCTGATACTGGTACGCGATCATAATCGATCAGACCCTTCTTGGCCATGGCACGCACGACCTTGGCTGCATAAGGTCCGCCGATCGAGGGCGTCGCCGAATGATAGCGTGCGATTGCGCCATAGAGCGAGCCATTGGCTTTATCTAACTGGCTTCGCAATATCCAGGCCGAGACATGCATATTCACGCAGCCGTTATCGCGCACCCAGGTACGCGCTGTTTGCTGGTCGACCTTCCAATGCCGCGCCAAGTTTGGCAGCCACATAGTATTAATCTGCATCGGCCCTAGATCGAACGTGCCGTTGATATTGGGCCCGGCTTCCTGCCCCAGCTTGCCGCCTTCGATCTGCATGATGCCGACCATGACCGCCGGCGGCACATTATAAGTTTGCGAGGCCAGCATCAGGCAGGCCGCCAGCAAGGTTGCGCCGGTTGTCATTGGTCGGCCTCGCTGCTCTGGTCATCGCCTTGTCCGCAATCAACAATCCCTTGCGGAATCTCAACGTAAGCGATCAGCGTCGTCAGCATGCCAAGGCGTTGGTCGAATGCCTGCCAGACTTTTTCCATCGGCACTTGCTGGCCATGCTCGGCAA
The DNA here is from genome assembly GCA_965246895.1 of Alphaproteobacteria bacterium. Classification (GTDB taxonomy): domain Bacteria; phylum Pseudomonadota; class Alphaproteobacteria; order JAIXQD01; family JAIXQD01; genus CBDFFX01. The sequence goes on from OZ251993.1 coordinate 68,338, forward strand.
AGTAAGCCGCGCGCTCTTCCGGATCCATGTAAAGCAGCCGGTCGGCCTCTGCCCAATGGCATTCGTAATACAAATCTGCAGCGGCCTTAACCGTACTCCAGGCAAGCGTGCGCCATTCTTCCGCCGTGGCACCAGGCGTTGCCAGCGCCCGCGTCACCATCTCTGAGGCCTGCAAAATCCGCTCGGCGATTTCGGCGATCAGTGCATGTTCGGGCCGACTGAATGAATAGGTCGCAACCGCATGCACCAGCGGCGCCAGGCACTCCAATAATTTCGCGCGGAACATGCCGAGCGTCAGCGGGCCGTATTCAGGCCCCAGCGGCATCAGCCCGGGGAAGCGGCGCTCAAGGCCCGCGAACGCGCCCAACAAGCCTTCAGCTTCGGCCGGCGGCAGCGGCTTTGATGTGGCGCGATAATAAACGGCTACGCACTGGCTTACGCCCGCGGCCACGCCCCAACGTACCCAGTCATGGTCGCCGCCCTGCCCGGCGCCCAGCGTATCGCTGATCTTGGCGGCAATGGTCGTCGTATTGTCGATCAATTTGTCGAGCAGTTTTAAATTCTGTTCGGCTAGCGCCTCGCCGGTCTGCCCCATCGAGCCCTGTACTTCGTACAAGGCGGAAAGCAGCGGCGCGACTAGATCCTTCAGCGCCGCCGTGCGGACACGCAGCAAGGCTTCCTCGCTTGCAGGCTCGGCGGTATTCTTAGGTTCAGGAACAGTCTTGGCGGTCAAATCTCGGCTTTCAAAGCTAATCGTTCATTCTTTGTAGCAAATTCATGTTTAGCAAAACCTTACCATAGGCTGAAACTAGTTATAAAATCGAAATGGCGCCTTAAAACCACTATTGGATAAAGGTTGCTGCCTTATTAGCGCGCCGCGGAAGACGCTGGCGGTCCGCCATAGCCAGGCGCGGTTCGTACCATACGCGCCAGTTCGACGGCATCTGTCAGCACCTGCCGCTCCAGTTCTTGATATTGCTTCCACATGACCTGCAAATTAGCGACCCGCGACCACAACAGCATGCCAAACATGCCTGTTGCCGTCATATTTTTCTTGTTCGCAAATTCACCGGCCATAAAGCGTGCCACATAGACCGCTTCTTCATTTTGTTGCCGCGAAACCATCTGACCCCTGATCAGCTGCTGCTGGCCACCGCTTGCGGCCTCACCCGTAACCTTGGGTGTCGCATCGACCTGGGTATAGCCCTCACCTGCTATCAGATAAGATGTGGCGGCATCGCTGATATTGGCCGCCGTGCGACCGCCCGCCGTGTCAGGCGTTTGCGAGGCAATCAGCTTGCCGAGCTTCGGATCGTTCTTGGCGAAATTACTATCGAGCGGCAGCTTCCGCGCGATCATGCCCATGCAGCTGAAATACGACAGATCGCGGGCTGATTTGTCAGACAGCGCGACCAAAAATTGTTTGATATTACTAAGATCTTCACTCAAAGCGCGGCCTTGCGCATAATTCAATGGCTGGTTGCCCGTTAGCGTATAGCAAAAGTCAGATGCGGCTAAATAGTGCCGATCCTCGTTGAAAGATTGCGTGGCCAGCAGCGTCTGCGCGTTGGTCTCGGCCCCCCGATAAGGGTTAGACCTGATATCGGCCAATGTCGTGATCGGCGTGCCATCCGGCTTTTTGCATTTCGCGGCAATCGCAGCTGCCAGATCGTTTTCAGTCGCATAACGGCTGCAGTGATTGCTGTATTCTTCCGTTATTTGCCGTAATGGCTCGGTCGAAAGCGAGCGATCGCGCTGATAGGCCCCGCCGCCGGTAGCCAAGCCGCTGCCGCGGTTCTCCAGGCGCTGCTGCTCGCCCAGCAAAAGCCTTTGATAAACAACGGTTGAGCGCGCCGTGGCGACATTGGTATCGGCCAGCCCCGTCATGGCTTGACAATTCGCCTGCAAAATATCGGCTGGATGTTCGCGGGCACTGGCGCGATATTGTTCGTGCTGTAACTGCTCTTTATGGGCAGCGGCACCAGCCTTGGCAATATTCTCGTTAATCTTCATGTCGATTGTAGAAAGGACAATTGGCAATTGCGTTTCCAAGACTAGCAACATGCCCTTCAAGGTGCCGTCGCCGGTGAAGACCGACAGTAATTCTTGCGCCACATAAGTGACGGCAGCCACCAGCACGGCCTGCACAAAAGCATGCGCCTTAACCGGCTGCAGTGTCAGCACAGCCGCGATCAAAAGAATGGCAACGGGGCGGCGCAGTGGATGAAACAAACGGCGGATCATGCGGTCACCGCGCAGCTGCGCTGGCACCGGGGCCGGTCTTGCTGTTTTCGACCAGCTGCGCCAATTGCGCCGCCTTTATGAGGTTCAGCTTTTCTTGCAGCTCGTAAATGCGGAAATTCAACGTCAGCGCCATTTGGTCGACCGCCAAAAGATTACCCATCATATCATTGCCGCCAGCGGAGCCCATGAGCTTAGCACCCTGCAATGATGGCAGCAGCGCGCTGTACAGGATTTTCATCATCTCGAAATCGCTGAATTGGATTGTGTCGCGATGCGTGCAGTCCAGGTATTTTTTGTCGATCTCTTTGATATTCGTGGCATCGCAAGCGCTATTGCGGTAATCGATGGCAATCCGCACCAAGCCGGTAGCGCTACCACTGGCAATAGTCTTGCCCGCACGCGCATCGACCGATTCATTGCAGATGACAGAGGCTAGGCTTTGCCGGGCTTCCCAGCCCGCACGCTGCACGGCATAACCTTTGCGTGCCAAATCTTGACCCAGCGCTGCACCGCGATTGGGGTCGAGCAAGGTCGGATCAACCAGGTTTTTGCAATAATCTTTGGCGGCATCAAGCATGGTGACCGGATCGACTGTTCTCGTTGTATCGCCAATCTTGAACGATCCCGGCGTTGGTTGATTGGCCGCGGGCAGGAAGGTATCCGTCATTAAAATCGTGCTCGCCGTGATATCAGCGCTACGGAACTGTTCAGCAGGCTGGTTCGGGCCGTAATTGCTCTGCCGCGTGTAATAATCAGTCAGCGTGGCGCGGTTTGAATCGCCATAGAGCGCTGCCGGCATATTTTGGCGGCGATCCTGCATCACCCGTTCATGCTGTTCGCCCAAACGATTGCGGAAGGTTTGCGGATCATACCCTCCAGTAGAAGCAGTCGCCAAACGCACACCCACCGGCTGCGGGAATCCACTGGCATCAACAGCGGCAGGCAAGGCCGGGCGAGAGCCAGCGACAGCCTGCGCATCGGCAGCTCTTTGTTCCGGCGTGCGCATGCTAGGTGGCGTTGGATTGCTACTAGCCAGCGAGGGCGGGGTGGTCACGCCGCCACGCAAAGCCGCGCTAATCTCAGACGGCAGCACGCAACGCTCGCCAGGCACGGCGGACATATGTTCGCGCTGATCTTGGCGATGCCCGGCAGCAAGGCTGCCCCGCTGCTCTAACAGCGAAACTGACTTCGCATATTTTTCCTGAGATTCGATCTTCAGCGTATAAAGCATCGTCTCAACATAAATTTGGATGCGGCTGACAACGGCATCAAGGAATGTGTTATCGCCGACGATTTTGCAGACCTGGCCCAAAACGGGAATGGCTGACGAGCAGGCCTGGGCCGAACCCGCGCTGGCGGCGCTAAAGGCTACGACAAGGATGAGGATAGCGGATAGGCGGCGGATCATTGCGGTGGCACCCTGCTGACATCAGGCAACATAACCGGATCGATCTGTATCGGCCTGGTGGGTAGATCGATGTTCGGATCAATCGGCGATGGCATCGGATTGGCGCCACTGTTACCGCCGTTGCCATCGCCATAAATATTAGTAATCGGCACGTTGATGCCGTTGATCGGCGAGCCAGTGACCTGCCCCGTCAAGGGATTGATCGAGAAGCCATCGCATTGCAGATTCTTGATGTTCAAATTGAAGTTGAACGGATTGATATTGACGTTCGGCAGGCAGATCGCGTTCCGCACAAAACTATCGGCCGCCTGGGTGATCTGGTTGGTCACATTGCAAATTTGGTTTGTCAGATTATTCAAAATTTGTCCAATGACGGCATCAAGTATGCGGTCAACGATCACGCCCGCCAGAAGGTTACTAAGGCCCAGGCCAACGTCATGCGTGCGCTTGGCGGCGTCGCGGATCGTCTCGATATATTTCCGGAAATTACCGATGCATTCCGCGCCGTAAATCCCCATAACATTATAGCGCAGCATCTCCGAAGTCTGGCTGGCGGCATAGCCCATCGCCACCACTTGTCCTTCGCAATCGCTGGCGCATGTTGTGGGGCTGCAGCCTTTGCTTTGCAGGCAGCCAGCATAGCATTCTTTCCATTTCGCCATGGCATCCGGCAGCGTCATCATCGCCGCCCGCACGGTCGGGTCGCTAAGGCCAAGATCAGTGTCGGAAAACGCCGAAGTCGAGCCCGAAGGTATCTGGCTATTGGTGGCTTGCGCTTGCGCGGACGATGGGCATAAGACAGCCGCCAGCAGACAGCCAATAATGGCCGCACTGAATCCGATCTGCCTGATAAGCCGTAAGCCTTGCACGTTTATTCAATCCCTCTCGTCTGACTCTAACCGCCCGCTTTTAATAAACTTTTAATTGCTGTCACGGGGCAAGCGAATACGTCCTGTCAAACTGCGCGGCTTAGCTCGATTTGGCAAGCTGCGCGACCGAAAAGCTGGCAACAGCCCTGCCTTATCGCGTCAGCCTGGCTTTGGCTGCTTGGCTTTGCTGTCTAAACTCTCTTATATAGCAGCATGACCGACGCCAAACTAAACTACAAAGACACGATCTTCCTGCCGCAGACCGACTTTCCGATGAAGGCGGGCCTGGCCGTAGCCGAGCCAAAATGGCTGGACCTTTGGAAGTCGCTTGATCTTTACAACCGTTTGCAAAAGGAACGCGCCGCTGCGCCGACCTTCGTCCTCCATGACGGCCCGCCCTATGCCAACGGCGATATTCATGTCGGCCATGCCATTCAGAAAATCTTGAAGGATGCCACGGTGCGCTTCCAGTCGATGCTGGGCAAGCGCGCGCCCTATGTGCCGGGTTGGGATTGCCACGGCCTCCCGATCGAATGGAAGATCGAAGAAAAATACCGCAATGCCGGCAAGGATAAAGACGAGGTGCCGCTGCTCGATTTCCGGGCGGAATGCCGCGCTTTTGCCCAATATTGGGTTGACGTTCAGTCCGCTGAATTCCAACGCCTGGGCGTGATGGGTGAATGGGATAATCCCTATCTCACCATGACCTTCGGTGCCGAAGCCGCGATCGTGGCCGAAGTTCATAAATTCACGATGAATGGCGGGCTCTACCGCGGCATCAAGCCGGTGATGTGGTCGCCGGTCGAAAAAACGGCGCTGGCCGAGGCCGAGGTCGAATATCACGAGCATAATTCCCCGACCGCGATGGTCGCCTTCCCGATCGTATCCGCGCCGAACGCGCCGGAACTGGTGGGTGCCAAGATCGTCATCTGGACGACAACGCCCTGGACGCTGCCCGCCAACCGCGCAATTGCTTATGGGGATTTCAGGTATCGACTAGTTGAATTATTAGTGGACACCAATTTTGGGAAAGCTGGTTCGAGATTTATAGTTGCCGATGATTTACATATGCAATTCCTCGACGCGGCAAAAATACTGCATGCAGATGACGAGCCCGGTAATGACTTGCTTTTAGATCGGCACAGACTACTCGGCAATGTTTTACCTTCGCAGCTTCAAGATGTCATCACCGCCCACCCGCTCCGTGGCCAGGGTTACGAGCATGACGTGCCGCTACTGGCAGGCGATTTCGTCACGACCGATGCCGGCACGGGCTTTGTCCATATCGCGCCCTCCCATGGGATGGACGACTACCAGCTCGGCCTCAAACACAACCTCGAGATGCCGGAATATGTGTTGGACGATGGCAGCTATGCCAACCACATGCCGCTTTTTGCAGGCCTTGCCATCCTTGACGCGAAGGGCAAAAACGGCCCGGCCAACAAGGCTGTGCTGGATGCAATCGCCGCCACCGGTAATCTCGTCGCCTCGTCCCGCATCACGCATAGCTATCCGCATTCCTGGCGCTCGAAAGCGCCGGTGATCTTCCGCGCCACGCCGCAGTGGTTCATCTCGATGGAGACGAACAGCCTACGTGAAACGGCTTTACAGGCAATCACTGACACGAAATGGTATCCGGCGACGGGCGAGAACCGCATCCGCGCCATGGTATCGACCCGGCCCGACTGGAACATCAGCCGCCAGCGTGCCTGGGGCGTGCCGCTTGGCATTTTCTATCACACCGAAACGCTACAGGTGCTGCGCGACGAAGCCGTCAATGCTCGCATCAAGGCCGCTTTCGAAATGCGTGGTGCCGATGCCTGGTACGATACGCCAGCGCAGACCTTTCTTGGGGAAAACTACAGCGCGGCGGATTACACGCAGGTGTTCGATATCGTCGATGTCTGGTTCGAATCCGGCTCCACTCATGCCTTTGTGCTGGAAGCGCGCGGGGTACCGACCCCTGCTGATTTGTATTTCGAAGGCTCCGACCAGCACCGCGGCTGGTTCCAGTCTTCGCTATTGGAAAGCTGTGGCACGCGCGGCCATGCGCCCTTCAAGGCGGTTGTCACCCATGGCTTCGTGAATGACGCCAAGGGCTATAAAATGTCGAAGTCGGTCGGCAATGTGATTGCACCCGAAACGCTGATCCGCGAGTACGGCGCCGACATACTGCGCCTTTGGGTCGTAACATCAGATTACATGGAAGAAATGCGGATTGGCCCGGACGCGATGAAGCAAACGGGCGAGCTTTACCGCCGCCTGCGCAATACGCTGCGCTATCTCTTAGGCGCGCTGTCAGGCTGGGATGAAAGCGAGCGATTAGAGTACAGTGAACTTGAAGAGCTTGAGCGTTACATGCTGCACCAGCTCGCCACGCTTGACGGCACGCTGCGCGCCGCCATTGCCCGCTACGATTATACCGAGCTCGCAAGCCAGCTGCATAACTTCTGCAATAGTGAGCTTTCCAGCTTTTACTTCGACATCCGCAAAGACTCGCTTTACTGCGATGCGGTTGATAGCAAACGCCGTCGCTCTTGCCGCACGCTCTTTGCGATCCTCTACAATTATCTCACCGCCTGGCTGGCGCCGATCCTCTGCTTTACCGCGGAAGAAGCCTGGCAACACGGGAAGGCAATCGGCCTTGGTGTCAACGATGCTGTGCCATCGGTGCATCTGCGGACATTCCCGGAAGCGAAGAGCGAGTGGTTAAACGAAGCGCTTGAAAAGCGTTGGATTGAAATACGCAGTAGACGCTCTGTGATAACAGGCGCGCTGGAAGGTAAGCGTGCTGAGAAATTTATTGGCAGTGCGCTCGAGGCATTAATTGAACTACACGGTGAGTTGCCCGCTAACGTTGACTGGGCCGAAGTTTGTATTGCTTCTCAATTCAATATTGGTGATCCAGAAGTATCTGGTGCCTATGTGACAAAAGCCCCCGGCGATAAATGTGAGCGCTGCTGGCGCGTGCTGCCGGAAGTGACCACAAGCAACAAAAATCTCTGCCTACGGTGCGAGGCCGTCATTGCTTAAAACAATTCAAGCTAAGCTGCGCCTGATGGGCATCCTTGCGGCCATCGCCGCGATCGTCTGCGACCAACTCACCAAGCTCTGGATCCTTGGCATGTTTCAAGATGATCCCACGCGACATCTCGAAGTCGCTCATCTCGGTCCTGCTGGCTTCGATCTTGTCCTCTGGTGGAACCGCGGCATCAGCTTCGGGTTGCTGCACCTGCCGAGCGATCTGATGCCCTATATCCTCTCCGCCGTCGCCCTCCTCGTCTGCATCTTCCTTGCGCTCTGGCTGTGGCGTGCAGAAACGAAAGGACAAGCCCTCGCCCTTGGCCTCATCATCGGCGGCGCATTCGGCAATGTGATCGACCGGCTGCAGCACGGTGCGGTGGTCGATTTTCTCTACACCTATTGGAACAAGGCCTATTGGCCCGCTTTCAATATCGCCGACAGCTGCATCTGCATTGGCGTCTTCCTGCTGATTTTCACCAATTTTTGGGCCAAGAAACCAAACGGTGCTCGCCTTGGCAAAGCCTCTGAAACCGCCTAAAGTCGCCGCATGAAGACCGTTCTCCGCATTGCGCCACTTGCCCTCCTTTTGCTCTCCGGCTGCGACGGCGTGCGTGAGACGCTGGGCTTCCAGCATAATACCCCCGATGAATTTGCAGTTGCTACCGCCCCGCCGCTGGTGATCCCGCCCGATTACGCGCTGCGCCCGCCGCAACCAGGCGCGGATCCTAGCCAATCCGTTCCCGCCCAAGCCCAGGCCCAGGCCGCGCTGATCGGTGACAGCACAACGGCGACGCGCACCGCCAGCCCAAACACCGCGATTGGCGGCGGTGAAGCGGCGCTGTTGCAGGCCGCAGGAAGCAAGCCGAGCAGCCAGCCTTCGAACAATACCGCTGCCGATAGCACCTCCAGTCTTTCTTCTCCGGAATCGCAGCGGCTAGAGACAGCCCTTTTCGGCATGCCCGCTGGTGGTGATGCTGCGCCGACCATCGCGATAAAGACCAGTAACTGGTATAATTCCTGGTTCTAATAAATGGCTGACACCAGCCTTACCGCCACCCCAGCTTGGCTTGAGCTACAGCGCCAGCGCGCCGCTTTCACCGATAGCCTCGCCACGCTGTTCCAGCGCGATCCACTGCGCCACCGCCGCTTCACCTTTACCGCCGCGGGCCTGACGTGTGATCTCAGCCGCCAGCATCTCAGCGATGCCGTGCTGACTGCCTTGCTGGCGCTGGCCAAGCAGGAAGACGCAACCGGCAAGCGCGCTGCGCTCTTCGCAGGCGATATCCTCAACAATACCGAAGGTCGCGCCGTCACCCATTGGCGTTGGCGCATGGCGAACCCGCCTGCCGAAATTAAAGAAACACAAAGCCGCGCTACTCACTTGGCCGCTGCTATCCGCAGCGGTACATGGCGTGGTGCCACCGGCAAACCGATCCGGCAGATCGTCAATATCGGTATTGGCGGCAGCGATCTCGGCCTGCGCCTTGTCACCGAGGCTTTGCTACCGTTAGGCAATCAACTCACGCCGCACTTCATCGGCAATGTCGATGCCACCGATCTCGCCCGCGTCACTGCGCAATGTAACGCCGAAGAAACGCTGTTTGTCATTGTCTCGAAAAGCATGACGACTTTGGAGACGCGCCTCAATGCCGAAGCGGCCCGCGCGTGGCTTGCAGAGCAGTTGGGATCAACTGCAGATTTAAGTCGCCATCTTGTCGCCGTTACCTCGAACCTGCCCGCTGCCGCTGTGCTCGGCATTCCGCCGGAAAACTGCTTCGGCTTCGAAGATTCTGTTGGCGGCCGCTACAGCCTGTGGAGTCCGGTCGGCCTCACAGCAGAAATCGTCCTCGGCCCGGATGCCTTTGCGCAACTGCGCGCCGGTGCCGCCGCGATGGATGCACATTTCCGCGACGCTGCGCCTAGCGCAAACCTGCCGATCCTGCTGGCGCTCACCTCAATCTGGCAAACCAACTTTTGGAATGCCCGTGCCCTTGCCGTGCTGCCTTACGCCAGCCGCCTTGCGCAATTGCCAAACTGGCTGCAGCAGTTGGCAATGGAAAGCAACGGCAAGAGCGTCACGCGCGATGGATTGCTATGCGATTACGCCACCGCGCCGGTTATTTTCGGCGCGGCGGGCACCATCGGCCAGCATAGCTTTCACCAGTTGCTGCACCAGGGCACCGAAACGATCCCTGCCGATTTTATTATTGCCGATCAGGCTGTCGATACAGAAGACGCCGAGATGCAAAGCTGGCTCAAGGCCAACGCATTGGCACAAAGCGCAGCACTGCTATTTGGCAATGCAGCGCCTGATGCGGCCCGTATGCATCCTGGCAATCGTCCATCGACCTTTATCATCACGCCGCGCGTCGACGCTTATCACTTGGGTGCGCTGCTGGCGCTGTACGAACATAAGACGATCGTTGAAGGGTTCCTCTGGCGGCTCAATAGTTTCGATCAATTCGGCGTTGAACTTGGCAAGACCATGGCTGTTGCAACACATGCCTTTATGCAGGGTGACGCGGCTGTCCACATCGATCCCGCAACAAGGGCGCGGCTCGCCGATTGGCCAACGGCAACCTAATAAATCCTCTCGCGCCGCGCACCGCCGCTTGCTAGCGTTCGACCATGCCCCTTCCGAGCGACGCGAAATCGATCAGCCGCCAAGACCTGCAAACGCTCTTGGATCGGCATCAGCTGTTCCGCCAGGCGAAGATCGGCGGCGCCCGTGCTATCTTCGCGCATCTCGATCTGGCAGGGCAGGATTTTACAGGCCTCGACCTCAGCCATGCCGATTTCACAGGTGCTCGACTGATGGGCGCGAAGCTCGCTCGTTGCCGCCTCGATTATGCGACCTTCTATGTGGCCGATCTCACGGGCGCTGATCTTTCGAACACCAGCATGGTGCGCGCAGATCTGCGCGGCGCCGCCTTGCGCGACTGCAATCTGCGCGGTGCTGATTTGACGACTGCCGACTTGCGCGAAGGTACGATCACCACCCGCACCCGCAAGGGCGAGTTGGTGACGCAAGGCGCAACCGATTTCGGCGGCGCTGATTTGCGCGGCGTCAATCTGACAGGCGCCAAGCTGAATGGCGTTTCTGCGGCCGGCGCCAACCTGTCGGACGCTATCATGCGCGGCTGCGATATGACGCGCATCAATCTGCGCGGCGCCAAGCTGGAGCATGCGAATTTCGATGGCGCCGATCTCACCATGGCGGATTTGCGCGACAGCAATCTGACAGGCGCGATTCTGATGGGCGCGAAAACCCCGATGATGGAATTTGCCGGCAGCGTTATGGACGGCGTGCTGTTCGATAAGCCGCAAGGCCCGACAGAGAAAGATCTACCAGCGCCGCTCGATGATCTCTTGCGGGAACATACGCAGTGGGTTGGCAGTGGCGGGGCCAGCGGCGTTCGGCTTGATCTTACAGGCTTCGATTTGCGGCATCTGCCCAGTTTGCAACGCGCTTGCTTAACAATGCTGCGGGCAGAGCGGGCGGTATTCTACGCGCTTGATCTATCGGGCGCGCAGTTGCAAGCAGCCGAATTGGCGGGCGCAAATCTTTCTCAAGCCAATCTTTCAGATGCTGACGTGCGGGGCCTGCGCGCGCAAGGCGCCCGGCTTGATAGCCTTTGCGCCAAGAACACGAATTTCGCGCCGATTCCGCTGGGGCCATCCGGTTCAGGAGCCCGGACGATTTCCAGCGATTTTTCGCAATGCTCGCTACGCTATGCCGATTTTATTGGCGCCAAATTGCGCGCTGCCGATTTTACCGGCGCAGATCTGACGGGCGCCAATTTCCGCGGCGCAGATCTAGAAGATGTTATCTTCGTGGATGCTAAACTTTATGGCGCACATTTCGATGCGGCTGTTGAAACAGGCTTGCAAAACCGTGCGAAGCAGCTGGTAACAGACAAAATCTTATAAAGAAATAACTTGCTATTATAGTTACTTTCTGTTAGTGTAGTCTATTGTTTGCGGATCGCCGCTCGCGACCTGACATTCCTCGCTACGGCAAGGCTAAGTGTAACATTATCTTCGTATAGTCGTAGGCGGAGCAAAACAATAATGCCGAGCTACAAAATGCAGCGCATTTTGGCAAGGATCGGATTGAAATAAGCCTAATAGCATGCCCTACGGACCACTTGAAAAAGCTTAAGTCATTGTTTTAAATAAGCGAAAACGAGACCCCACCCCCTCCCCCTCGCTAAGTCATTGCAAAAGACAAAACAGGCTGCTGGCTTTGCCCTGGTTGCCCCGTTAGGTTAGCGCAATGTCTGCCACAGTCCTTGTTGCCCCCCTATCCGTTCTGCCCACAATTCGCCGTTTGCCGGATGTGCTGGTCAATCAGATCGCCGCGGGCGAGGTGATCGAACGGCCCGCCGCCTGTCTCAAAGAACTTGTCGAAAACGCGCTGGATGCCGGGGCAACGACGATCACCGTAACGCTTGAGAACGGCGGCCAATCGAGGATCCTGGTCGAAGATGACGGGCATGGCATGACGCCGGAAAGCCTGCGCCTTGCGGTTGAACGGCACGCCACCTCGAAACTGCCGACCGGCTCGCTCGACGCGATCAACAGCTTCGGGTTCCGGGGCGAAGCGCTGCCGTCGATCGGCGCGGTCAGCCGGCTCACGATCACCAGCCGCGCGGTAGGCGCTGCCCAAGCCTATGCGATCACAGTCGAAGGTGGGCAGGTTAGCGCCGTAAAGCCCGCGGCATTAACGCGCGGCACGCGCATCGAAGTGCGCGATCTGCTTTACGCCGTGCCCGCCCGGCTAAAATTCTTGAAGCAACCGCGCACTGAACACGACCATGCCCTCGATATGCTGCAGCGGTTGGCACTGGCCCGACCAGACGTATCTTTCACGCTTATCGAAGAGGGCCGCCGGGGTTTGCGCGTAAATGCTGCACCAGAATTTGTTGGCGAAAACGCCAGCGCAGAACGCGTCGCCGCGATTTTCGGTTCTGACATGGCCGCTAATATGAAGCCGGTCGCCTTTCACCGCGAAGGCGTTGCTGTCACCGGCTTTGCCGGTCTGCCAACGGCGAACCGCCCAACCGTCGACTATATTTATTTGTTCGTGAATGGCCGCCCCATTCGTGACCGGCAGTTATTGGGTGCATTGAAAGGCGCCTATGCCGACACATTGCCGACCGGGCGTCAGCCTATCGCTTGCCTGTTCCTCGACGTGCCGAGCGATGCGCTGGACGTCAACGTCCATCCGGCCAAAGCCGAAGTTCGTTTCCGCGATCTGCAACTGGTGAAATCTGTTATGATCGTTGGCGTGCGGCAGATGCTGGCCAGCGAAAATGTTACGGCTGACCGCAGCCTCAACACTGAAATTCTGCAGCGGCTAGAGCAATCCGTCAGCCAGCAACTAACACAAAGCTTCTTTACTCCGCAGCTTCACTCACAAGCACAGGCATTGCATGCACCGCAAACGGTCAACTTGGCACAGCCGCAGGCGCGAATGGTCGGGCAAACCGAAACAGCCGAACTCAATAGCCATCCGCTTGGCGCCGCGGTCGCGCAGCTACATCTAACCTATATCGTCGCGGAAACTGCCGATAGCGTGATCCTGGTTGACCAACATGCCGCGCATGAGCGACTGACGATGGAGCGACTGAAAGCGCAATTGCATGAACGCACGCCACAAAGCCAGAGATTGCTTTTGCCCGAAGTGATTGAGCTTGATCCTGCAGGCGCAGCAAGGTTGGCGGCGCGGAGCGAGGAACTAGCCACGCTTGGCCTTGAACTCGAAAGCTTTGGCGATGGCGCGATCTTAGTGCGCGCAACACCCGCAATCTTGGGCCAACCTGACTTACGTGCACTCATTACCGATCTTGCCGCCAGTCTTAGCGAAATGGATGCCGGTGCGGCGCTAAAAGAAAAGATCGACGATATCTGCGCGACCCTAGCTTGTCACAACTCGGTGCGCGCCGGGCGACCGCTGGATGCTACTGAGATGAACGCACTGTTGCGGCAAATGGAAGCGACGCCGTTCAGCGGCCAATGCAATCATGGGCGACCAACATTTATTGCACTGTCTCGCGCCGACCTCGAAAAGCTGTTTGCGCGCCGTTGACAGATATAACGCCAGACTTATTGCTGCAAGCTTATGTGATCGGTATCTTTCCAATGGCGTCCGACGCCGGCAGCGATGAGTTGAGTTGGTACGATCCAGAGTTGCGCGGCATCATACCGCTAGATCGTGTCCACATTACGCGCAGCCTAAGGAAAGTGCTGCAACGTGAAACTTTCACCGTCACGATAAATCAAGCTTTCGCCGAAGTAATGCATGGCTGCGCTACGATAGGTTTGGGTGGACATGAAGCACGCGATACCGATACTTGGATTAGCCCACGCATCACACAACTTTATACAGCGCTGCATGGGATGGGACACGCGCATAGCGTGGAAGTTTGGCAAAGCGGTCAACTTGTTGGCGGCGCTTATGGTGTGGCGCTTGGCAGCGCTTTCTTTGGTGAAAGCATGTTTAGCCGCACAACCGATGCTAGCAAGGTCGCGCTTGCGCATCTTCTAGCGCGACTGATTAGGCAAGGTTACACGCTGTGCGATACACAATATCTGACGCCACATTTGGCGGTCTTTGGCGGCATCGAAATTCCACGCGTTGAGTATAAAAATCTGCTTGCTGCAGCAATCGCAAAGCCGGCTCAGTTCGCGTCGGTATCTTCCGGTACAGGCTCGTCTACTGCCGATGTTGGCGATGCAGCCGTTACCGCATTGCTGGCAGGCGCTGCCGAAGCGGCAGGCTGAGCCTCGACCTTCACTGGCTGTTCGCAATCAACAACGTTTATGTCGTAAACTGGATGCTCAAGCGTCGCTAGCGACGGGTCGGAGGCGAACATCCAGCCGCTATACCAGCGCTGCAATTTATGGTCGCGCTTCTGCGCAGCTTTAGCAGCAACGCTGGCTGTTGTGTCTGCTGGCGCTTGAATTTCTAGAAAAGCTACTGCTTCCGGTAATTCCTCCGGCGGCGTCTTGCGGCAGGCTCTGGCCGTCACAGTTAAATCACCAAAAGTAATGTCGCTGTCAACAGGAACACTCAGCCTTGCGACGCGGCCTGTAACCTTATCGAGACCCTGCAGGATCGCGACTTTATAATCTTCGTAAGTGGCTGCTAACGCAGGCGTTGCGCTTAATGCCAATAAGCATATCGCGGCAATAAGGCTTAGTCTCAAGGTTGAACCGTCGTTGGCGTTGCTTCGGTTGGCGATGTTGCTGGTGCGGCGACAGGTGCTGTAGGATTTGCAGTTGGCATAACTGGCGCTTGTGCGGCCGGAGTCGATGCAGGTGCGGCAGCCGGCGGTGGTGCTGCGCTATCGCCACCGTTGCCGCCTTGCCGGCTAAAGATCGCCTGACCTAGCAGCGCTTCAAGGTTAGCAGCGGCAGTCGTATATTCGAACTTGCCATTGGGTGGAATGTTATCGTCTGCGCCGCCGATCTGCAGGTTGATGAACTTACCGCCTAAAAGGCCGTCGCTGGCGATCTGCGCAACACTGTCCGTTGGGATTTTCACACCATTGTTCAGCTGCAGCGTGGCCAGCGCTTGATAACTAGCGCCATCCAGTTTCAGCTTCGCAACATTGCCAACTTTGACGCCCGCAACCCGTACATCAACCCCAGGCTTAAGACCATCCGCGCTGCTGAAGCTGGCGATCACGCGGTAGCCTTCGGCAGGCGCGCCCATATCGGTCTTTTGATAAGCCATGAACAGGAACCCGGCTGCAATCAGCAGAACAACGGCACCGAGAATGGTTTCAAATACACTACGTTGCATAACGGTTTCCTTCGTTCTTATTTAGTCTTGTGATGGATTGGGCGACCATGCCTGATAGTCGCCTGTCGCAGCGGCCCTACGGCCACCGGTGTGCGTATTTGCTTGGCTACCAGGAGGATGCCAAGCAGCTGTGGTTCCAGTTAAATTTTCCTGCGACGGCAATTGCCAGTCTTTATGGTAAGGTCCGCGCTCAGATAAGGGCGATGGCAAGGTGTGATGTAGCCAGCCATGCCACTCCGGCGGCACACGACTAGGATCAGCTGGGCCTGCATAGAGTACCCAGCGGCGTGTACGCCCATAAATGCCCGGCTTGCGGCTTTCAAAATAATGATTGCCGAACTGATCTTGCCCGATTGCGCGCCCAGACAGCAGAGTTACGATCCGCGTGCCGAGCAGCGAAATTCTCTGGTAAAAGCTAGCTTTGCGCAGCGGTTGGGAGGGAGCGGACGTTGCCATAAGTCTTTGTAACCCGCTTGCTAGCGCTTTGAAAGCAGGATTCATGCAAAAGCCACGCTTGCGTCCAGCCTTGCATCTATCTTGCGGGCGCGCTAGAAAACGCCTTCAGTCTGGCGTGCGGCCATGGCGGAATTGGTAGACGCGCAACGTTGAGGTCGTTGTGGGGGTAACCTCGTGGAAGTTCGAGTCTTCTTGGCCGCACCACGCCAGTTATTTGGCTACGCCCAAAAACCATATCATCGCCGCGCCATAGCGGCGCTTATCGAGCAGCAGCAGCTCCGCTGGCAATGGCAGTGATTCTGCAGAACCTGTTTCTACTACAATCAGCGTATTCGCCTGCAAATAACCCTGCAGATGTAATTGCGGCAGCACGCGTTTCGGCAGTTCCTTGCCATAAGGCGGATCACAGAAGATTAGGTCAAACGGCTGTGCTGCTTTTGGCAATCGCGTGAGATCGGCGAATTCGATCTTTGCACGGCCTACTGCGTCTATCGCGGCAATGTTCCTTTTGGCCAGCGCGAGCGCAACGGCATCGTTATCGTACAGCAGGGCTTGGCTTGCACCGCGGGAGATTGCCTCGCAGGCCAGCGCGCCGGTGCCGCACGCCAGATCCAGCACACGCGCGCCGTTAAGAGAATCGCGGTCAATCCAAGTCTGATGCGCCAGTACGTTAAAGATTGCGGCCCGCGCACGATCCCCCGTCGGGCGGATCGCATCCGACTCTGGTGTGAAGAGCTTTTTACCCCGGCGCGCGCCGGCGATAATCCGCATTAGGGTCTTTCAAGCTTAGACATTGGGTCGCAGTCTATTGTAGCCTCACGGCAATGGAAAGCCGCAGACCTCAGGATTTTATGGCGCTGGCCTTGCAGCAGGCGCAGCAAGCTGCATTGGCGGGTGAAGTGCCGATTGGTGCCGTGCTGGCTGACGCCGATGGGATTATTTTGGCGAGCGCACATAATCTGGTGGAAGCCAACAACGATGCGACTGCACATGCTGAATTGCTTGTAATCAAAACAGCGCTGCAACAAGTGCATAATAAGCGCTTGCCCGCGGGCTGCTCGCTTTATGTGACGCTAGAGCCTTGCGCCATGTGCGCGGGCGCACTTAGTCTCGCGCGTGTTACGCGCTTGGTCTTTGCGGCGGACGATCCGAAAGGTGGTGGCGTTGTTCATGGCGGACGTTTTTACGAGCAACCGACTTGCCATCATAAACCGATGGTTGAGCAAGATGTTGCGAACGCTGAAGCTAGCGGCGATCTTTTGCGCGACTTCTTCGCCGGGCGCCGAAAGGCTGGTATTGCTTGACTGACCTCTTCTCAATCATGGATCAGCCACAGCCGGGGCGGAACTTGCCGGAGTTTACCGTCGGCGAGCTATCGTCTGGGATTAAGAAAACGTTGGAAGGTACTTATGGTCGCGTGCGTGTGCGGGGGGAAATTTGCCAACCGAAGCTGCATTCATCGGGCCATTTTTACTTCAGTCTGAAAGATGCGGATGCCGTGATCGATAGCGTCAGCTGGAAAGGCAGCTTCGCCAAGCTATCGTTTCGCCCAACCGAGGGCATGGATGTTGTCATCACCGGTCGCGTCACGACCTATGGCAAAAGCTCGAAATACCAATTGATCGCGGAAGAGATCGCGCTGGCCGGGCAAGGCGCGCTGCTGAAGCTGCTGGAAGACCGCAAGCAGCAGCTGGCTGCCGAAGGCTTGTTCGATGCCACGCGCAAACGCCAACTGCCGTATCTACCACAGCGGATCGCCGTCATCACCTCCCCCACTGGTGTCGTGATCCGCGATATCTTGCACCGTTTGGAAGATCGATTTCCGCTGCCCGTCATTCTGTGGCCGGTGGCCGTGCAGGGGGAAGGCGCGGCACTGCAGATCGCCAGCGCCATTAGTGGCATCAATGCGCTATCGGCCAGCGGCACCATTCCAACTGTAGACCTGATTATCGTCGCACGTGGCGGTGGCAGCCTTGAAGATTTGATGGCCTTCAACGAAGAGATCGTCGTGCGGGCCGCAGCGGCATCGAAAATTCCGCTGATCAGCGCTGTCGGCCACGAAACGGATACGACGCTGATCGATTATGCAGCCGACCTGCGCGCGCCGACCCCAACCGCCGCAGCCGAACTTGCCGTGCCCGAACGCCGCGCCTTGCTGGCGGGGCTAGCCGATCAGCAGCGACGCTTGAGCCAGACGCTGGCGCAATTAAGCGATACGGCCAATCTGCGTCTTACGGCAGCGACACGTGCACTGGGCACGCCGGACAGATTGATCGAGCCTAAAGCGCAGCGGCTTGATGACCAGGCGGAGCGCCTGCTGCGTGCCTTGCAACAACACCGCATCGCGCAACAGCAAACCTTGGCGGTTTTAAGCGGACGCTTACTGCACCCGCAGGCGCAAGTGCGGCTGGCTGCTGAACAGCTGCAGGCGGTAGCGGCACGCCTGACCCGCGGCATGACGGCGACTACCGAGCGCCAGCAACAGGCTTTATCGACGCTTGGGAACCGACTGCCGCACCCACAAGCGCAAGTCGCGTTGGCACGCGAACGGTTGCTAGCCTTTAGCGATCGTCTTCCATCGGCTGTGGCTGCGGTGACCGAGCGACGCGTAGCGCAGGTGGGGCAACTTGGCGCGCTTTTGTCCGGGCATTCGCTGCAAAAACTACTGGCGCGGGGGTTTGCTTTGGTAAAGCGGGACGGGGTGGCCATTACCCAAGCGCAGGCCCTGCAAGCCGGCGATGGTATTGAGATCATCTTCGGGGATGGCTGCCGCAAGGCCGAAATTCGATAGGTTAAAGAGGGGTGGGGTACCCCTTTGCTTTCAGCTAATGAAAACAATAGCTTAATCGATTCTAAGGGGTCAGTAGACGCACTTTTGATGGCATTTAAGGCTTTACCATGCACATGCCGGGCAGACGGGGCGACAAATGGGAGATGCCATCTAATCGCTGATATCACCCAAATATGTCTTATATAGAAATTAAAGTCAATAAGTTATTGGTCTTGCTTTGGCCAGCCTTCCTTAGGTCGCCAACGGTCGTGCATCCAAAGCCATTGCTGCGGATTCTGACGGATCCAACGTTCATAGGTCTGATTGATAGTAAGTGTCAGGGCTTCAATTTTTTCCTGATCTGTGCCGGTTTCAGGCACTGGCAGCACAGGATGAATTGTCATCCGCAACTTGCTGTTCAACAGGCGTTCGACTTGTAACGGCACGATGCGCGCGCCATGACGCACAGCCAGCAATGCAGGGAAAGTTGTCGTCAATGCCGGGAGTTTGAAAAACGGTACTGTCGCGCCATCCGACAAGCGCTGGTCGCCAACAAGACCGACCGAATTTCCAGCGCGGATGAAGCGGATCAATTCTTTGGCGCTATTTTGTTTTGGGAAGAGCACCTGCCCCGGCACCGCGCGAAGCTGGCTTAGCAGCGGATTGAGATAAATATTATTCAAGGGCCGGTAAATCGACGCCACCGTCCAGCCGCGCTGTGCGGCAAAGGTGCGGCAAACCTCCCAATTTGCAAGGTGTGCCGTAAGGAAAACCACAGGGCCGCGTTCTGGCAAATTCTCGATGCCGACCAGTTCGACATAGCGCCTGTCGCGCATCATGGTGCCGAAGCGCGCATATTCGCCGATCACGCGGCCCAGATTGTTCCACATGCCGGTAACGATCGCGCGATGCTCTGCCGCGCGCTCCGGCAGCGCCAATTGTAAATTCTCATACGCGCGGCGGGTGCCGGGATGAAACAAACCAATCAATTGCCCGATCTGCCCGCCCAGCCAAGAGGCAGCTGGAAGCGGCAGCAGCTTAAGAAGTGCGAATAGCACATAGGCAGGCAGCGCTTGCGTTAGATAGTTGAGGTGCTTGCGCAGTGAAATGCGCCGTTTAAATTTAATGGCCATTGAAACTGTCCGAAAAAGCTTCGCCACAACGGGTTTTCAAAAAGTCGCGCAAACCAGCAGGATCGGTAAAGCGCAACTGTAACGGTAGAATGTTGAGCGCCATGCGCTGCAAGACTGGCCAGCGCATGGCATCCTTGGCGGTGGTCAGTAGTTGCGCATTTACTGATTTGGCCGCAGCTAGGAGCGCAGCGCGATCTTCAGGCGTATAGGGATAATGATCGGCAAAGGCCCGTGTCTCGATGATTTGCAAGCCTTGCGCGCGAGCCGCCGTAAAGAATTTTTCGGGCCGCGCCAGCCCGGCAAAGGCGAGATAGTGCCCCGTGCGATCGAGCGCGGATAGGTCATACTCTGGATCAGCACGGAATATAGGTTTGTCGGGAAAGCGTGCTGCAATTTTGTGTGCATCATCGCCAATCATGATCAGCGCGTCGATGCGAGCGCGAACATCGGCGGGCCGTTCCCGAAGGGGACCAGAAGGCAATATCGCGCCATTGCCGAACCCGCTGGCGCCATCGACCACCAGCAGGTTGACGCGGGCACGGAAGTTTACAGATTGCAGACCATCATCCAGCAGCACCAGCCGGGCGCCTGCGGCAATGGCGCAGCCAATGCCAAGCGCCCGATCGCGTGCGACCCAAGTGGGGGCGACCTCTGCCAAGAGCAGCGCTTCATCGCCTGAGCTAATGGCGGTATCGTCTTCAGTGACGCGCCGCGGGGCATTGTGCGTGCCGCCAAAGCCACGTGTGACAACATGCGGTTTGGTATCTGCTAGCAATTCGGCAAGTGCTAACACAGTCGGCGTCTTGCCTGCTCCCCCTGCGACCAGATTGCCAACACATATTACCGGCCACGGCAAATAGCGCAGCTTGACAAGCTTTACATGCAGCATGCGGCCGCAACGGTAGAAGAGCGATAGCGGCCATAAAAGTAACATGGGCAGCACTGCCTGCCAGCCGATAGAACGATACCAAAAGGCAGGCGTGCGCACTATAAGAGACCGATTTCTTCCCGCCAGGGCGTAAGCGCATCCCAGATTAGCGGGCCGCTTTTGGCTTCTTTGGTGCAGACGGCCTGGGCCTTATTGCACAGCCGTTGCAGCTCTGCCGGATCGGCCAACAGTTTTTTCAGAACGCTTGCGAGTTCTGCCGCATCGGCCACGGGCTGGGCGGCCCCCGCGTTTTCAAAGGCGGCACAGATCGAAGTTTGCGCAGACATATGCGGGCCGTAGAGCGGGAAGCCGCCCAGCAACGCTGGCTCGATCGGATTGTGCCCGCCGATCGGCGCGAAGCTGCCACCGACGACTGAGAGCTTCGACAGACGATAAAACATCCCCAGCTCGCCCATGGTATCGGCAATATAAACCTGCATTTGCGGCGTGACTGGTTGCTGCTGTGAGCGCAGTGCTGTCGTGAGCCCGGCTTGCTGCAATGTTTCAGCAAACTTGACGCCGTTTTGCGTGTGGCGCGGCACGATGATGGTTAGTAAATCAGGATAGGTTTTCTGCAAGTGCAGATGCACGTCGCGCGCGACCAATTCTTCCCCCGGATGGGCGGAGGCCATAACCCACAGCGGGCGGTTACCCACGCTTTCTTGCAGCAGGGCGAGCGCCTGGGTATCGCACGGCAAGGGGCTGGCGATGAATTTCAAATTGCCTAATAGCTGCGGCTTGGCGCCACCCATTTTTTCCCAGCGCATAGCGTCATCTGGCGTCTGCGCAGTGATGACCATAAACGTATCGGCGATGCTTTTCGCCCATTGCGGGAACCACATCCAACGACCGCCGCTTTTGATTGAGAGTTTCGCATTCAAAAGCGCCGCCGGAATTTTGCGTGCGCGTACATGCGACAGCAAACTGGGCCAAAGATCGGATTCGACCCAGACAACGCCATCCGGCTTCCAGTAATTGAGGAAACGGATCACCCAATCGGGATGGTCGAGCGGCACGAACTGATGAAAGCAACCTTCCGGCAGGCGCTTTTCCATTAAGGTCGCAGAGCCAACAGTGCCCGTCGTCACCATGATCGATGGGGGACTAGATAGCGCACGCAGCCGCTCGATCATCGGCAAAAGCGAGAGGCTCTCGCCGTTGCTGGCAGCATGCATCCAGATCAGTTTTCCCGCAGGACGCGGCTTGCTGGCAAAACCATAGCGTTCGCCTAGGCGAAGAGCGACTTCTTTACCGCGCGGGATGCGCCGATCGAGATGCCAGCGCAGCAGCGGCTTGGAGAGGCGGATAACGCCTTTATAAATTTTCTCCGGATAATCTGTGCTCATAGACTGTCTCCTATTTCCCTGAGAGGGTCAGCCCGTCAACGCGCAGGGCCGGGCTATCGATCCCGGATTTCCGCACCAGGTCATTGGCTGCAATCATCTGCGCGAAAATATGCTGTAGCGTACCGGCGATCGTTACCTCGCTAACTGCGCCGGCCAATTCGCCATCCTCGATCACGAGTCCGACGAGGCCACGGCTGTAATCGCCGGTGATGGTATTGACGCCCGGCCCCATCAGATCGGTGATATAGACGCCGCGCTTGATACCGCGCATTAGCTCTGCCGGGGAAAGCGTGCCCGGCATAATCGCGACATTACTGGCGCCGGAAGCACGGCCATTCGGCGTAAGCTTCAACTGCCGGGCCGAGCGCAGGCTCAGCAGGTAGTTTTTAAGAACACCATTCTGCACCAGCGGCAGCGGGCGCGTTGGCAAGCCATCAACATCAAAGCTGCGCGAGCGCAAGCCGCGCGGCAGCTGCGGCTCGTCTAAGATTGTAATGCCGCGTGCGAAGATTTCTTTGCCGAGGCTATCAACGAGAAAGCTTTGCCCCAAGGCAATCGCGCCGCCGCTGATGGCGCCCAGGAAATGACCCAAGAGACTACGCGCGGCTTCGGCCTCGAAGATGACCGAGACGTCGTTCATCGTGTCGATCTTTTCGCTATTGCACTGGCGCAGTGCTTTCTGCGCGGCATTCAACCCGATACTTTCCGGGCTTGGCAGATCGCTGAGGTAGATCGTACTGGCATAGTCGCTATCTATCACCATGCCGCCATCGCGATCGGCAGCAATGGCTGAAACTGAAAATCCCTGATTGGTTGAGGCCTCGCTCGCCATGAAGCCGACTGTGCTCGCCATCGAGTAGCGCGAGCGATTGGCCCAAGCCTCTGCACCACGGCTGTTGATGATCCCGGCAGTGGCGAGCGCCGCGCCCTCGCCAGCCTCGGCCCGCGCCTGCAGCGCTGCCATATCGAGCGTGAAGCTTTCATCGTTCGTGTCGACGGGATAAGTTTCCCGTGCCAGCTGATCGGCACTGGCCAAGCCCGCGTATTCATCTTCTGTGGAAGCGCGGGCAATGGTAACGGCGCGGCTCGCGAGTTGCGCGGCATCAAGCTGGCGGAGATCGTTGGTAGAGACGCTGGCGCTGCGTTGGCCAATAAAAACGCGAAGGCCGAGACTGGTACTGCCGGATTGCTCGCAACTTTCCAATTTGCCAAGTCGCGTGCCAACATTCAGCCCTTCGCTTTCGCTGATTGAGGCCATGGCATCTGTGGCTCCAGCTGCTTTTGCAGCCTTTAAAACAGCTTCAAGCGGGCCTGCATGATCACTAAAAGTGCTGAGGTTTGACATGCGGCGACCTTACGCGGCGCGGCTTTCTTTATCAATGGGCCTAGGCGATCACCGCGTGCTAGCGCGGATAGAGCCTTCCAGGCTCATAACTTCGTCAGCAAGATGCCAAGTAGCATCGCCAGGCCCACATATTGATTGCGGACGAAGGCGCGCCGCGCCGATAGCAAGTTTTCTTTTTCTGGGCCTGGCCGCCAGCGCCGCAACAACCAAGCCCCGCAGAGCGCGGCCAATCCCCAGCCCAAGAAATAGAACGGCGGCAATTGCAACCCCGCCGCAAACCAAAAAGTGAACGCCGCGATATAGCTAACGTAAACAAACTGCGGCGCATGAACGCCCCAGAGCCGTGCGGTAGACCGCACGCCAATCTGCGCATCGTCGTCGCGATCCTGCACGGCGTAAATAGTATCATACCCCAGCGTCCAGCACAGCGCACCGAGGTAGAGTAGGAACCAGACCGGTTGCAGCGGTATCGTATAAACCGCTGCCCCGATCCAGAAACCCCAGTTGAAGGTCAGTCCCAACCAGGCCTGGGGCCACCAGGTGATGCGCTTCATCAGCGGGTAAAGAAAAATCAGTGGCAGCGCGGCGATACCGAATAGCTGCGCTGCAAGCGGCAGTTGCAGCAGCACAATCAAGCCGACGAATAGTTGCAAGACAAGCCAGAGAATCGCACGGCGCAGCGAGATCGTGCCGTTCGCCAGTGGCCGCATAGCCGTGCGTGCGACCTGTGCATCCAGCTTGCGATCAAGAATATCGTTGATGGTGCAGCCCGCACCGCGCATCGCCCAACCACCGATCAGAAACAGCAGCCATAGTGACAGCGGCGGCAAGCCATAAGTTTCTTGGGGTGCGGCCAGGCACAGCCCCCATAACCCCGGTAGTAGCATGAGCCAGACGCCGATCGGACGATCCCAGCGTGCTAGCAGCGCATATGGGTGGAATGCCTGTGGCAAGAGCCGCAACAGCAGGCTTCCGGTGACAATATCGCTCGTAATATTACTGGCCGCTGTTCCTGCGGTGTGATTGACTCGGCTCATGTCGAAAACGGCCCCGCGGCTTTTCTTGGATGGTGATTTTACGGCAGGGCAGCAGGTGATTTTGCCGCCCGATCGCAGCCATTATCTGTCGGTCGTGCTGCGCGCGCAACCCGGCATGGCAGTGCGCCTGTTCAATGCCACCAGCGGCGAATGGGAAGCGCAGATCACAGCCGTGACCAAGAAAGCCGTAACGCTGCTAATTATGGAGCTGGCGCGTGCGCCGCTGCCAGAGCCGGAACGCTGTCTGCTGTTCGCGCCGATTAAGCGCAGCAACCTGGAATGGCTGATCGAAAAGGCGACCGAGTTGGGCGTGAGCCGCTTTGTGCCCGTACTGACGGAGCGCACGCAGGTGCGGGAAGTCAACCATGAGCGGCTGAGCGCCATCGCCATGGAGGCTGCCGAACAATGCGAGCGGTTAAGCGTGCCGCAGATTGACGCCTTGTTGCCCTTGCCAAACCTGCTGGCGCACTGGCCCGCCGAACGTACCATTCATGCCGCGCTGGAACGCAGCGATGCGCCGACACTGGCAAGCACGAATAGCGTGAGCACAATTCTAATAGGTCCGGAGGGTGGCTTTACCGATGGCGAACAAGCGATGCTGCAGCAGCAGAGCTTCATCCAGCCCGTCACGCTGGGGCCACGCATTTTGCGCGCGGAGACGGCGGGTCTGGCTGCGCTGGCTTATTTAGCGCTGCAGGATTACTAGCGCGCTTTTTTGCTGTCTGTCGCGGAAACCAAGGTGGCGAAGGCGCCGCAGCTTTCGCAGAGGAAATGGAATTGCGTATGCCGCGTTTCGCACACCTGGCATTGATAGCCGATGTTGGCTTCCGTTTCGCTAAACCCTCGGCGGGCGTAGAGATGTGCCAACTGTGCGTCACCTTGCTGCGTGATTGTCAGATCGGCCAATAGCTGATGCCCGCGCGCCGTGCTGCGCTGCGCCTGTGCTGTATCCACATGCGTCTTGGCCTTGCCGTAAAGCTCGGCCGCGAGGCTAAGCTGCGCCAGCGCCAATTGTGTTTCTAGTGCAGTCGGGCATTTCTGCGCGATCCGCTCGAACCGTTGCAGGCGGGCCAGCGCGGTTTCATTTTCATAAGCGGCCTCGAACCGCTCCAGCAGCGCCGAGCTGGGGTTCAGCAGCCAGCCGGCGGCGATCACCTTGCCCGCTGTCGTGCGGTCGCCACCATTCAGTAGCGCATCGATATAGGCGAGCGCCGCCGGCGTGAAATCGGGCGCCAGCTTATAGGCGCGTTCTAATAAAAGACGAGCTTGTGAATTGAGACCGCCGTCTTTCGTTTCAATGGCCTGCAAGGCTTGCCCGCGTGCCAGTAGCAACACCTGCTCGACCTGTCGAAGGCGCGCACGCGGCAGCGCATGGTGCTGTTCCGCCGTATCAAGCGCGCGGCGCAATTCTTCCCAATCATGCGCACGGGCAGCGGCGGCAAAGCGCGCTTCATGCACATAGGCTTGGCGGGCGATGCGCTTATCGGCCAGCGCGCCGGCAATGATCGGTTTCAATTGTGGGCCTGCCAGCGAGGTATGCTGCCGCGCCGCCATCAATCCGCGCCAGCCGAGATTGGCGGCGGATGGTTCTTGCGTCAGCGTCAAGAAGGCGCTGCCGGCGACTTTGTGATCGTGTTTTGCGGCGGCGATCTGTGCGCCAACCCAGGTGATGAGCGGCACGCCGCCCAGCTTTTTCCGCGCCGCTTCCTGCGCACGCGTGGCCCCGCGCAAATCTTGGGCGGCCAAGGCATTCAAGCCACTCGTCAGAAAGCGCAAGCCGTCTTGCTGGCGCTGACGCAACCGCCGTTCGACCCGGCGTGCGCCGCTGTAGCGCAGCCAGAAAAACAGCTTGCCGACCTTCCAGACAATCAGGCAAAGCAGAATGGTAAAGAACGCAAGGAATGCCGCCGAGCTATCAACATGCCAGCCGCGCCAATCAAGCGTGATGCGCCCTGGCTGATCGGCCAGCCAGACCGTGATCAGCGCCAGCAGCGCCGCGGCAATAGTAAATTTAACGATGAGCCAGACCAGCCGCATCAGTTGGCTTTCGCGGTATCGGGTGCGGTCAAGCGCATGATCGCGGATGCCAACGCGCCTTGCGCCTTGGCACGAGTTACGAGCGCCGCACCAATCGGCTGCAGCCCATCTTGCATGGCTCGCGGCAGCATGCGGAGCGTGGCCATGGCGCCGGCAGCATCATCCTGCATAATTTGCGCGCGAAGTTTTGCATAGTTGGCGCTGGCACCATCCGGCACATCATCCGGTGCGGTGATGGTGATAATCGCGCTAAGTCGTGCGCGGATTTTCTCCCACCAACCGATCGCCATCGTTTCGCGATAGCTGGCCAATAGATTACGCTGCTGTACATCCAGTTGCGCGGTCAACGCCGCATTATCAGGCCCGCCACCGGCCAGCGGCGCGAGATCGGTTTTTTCCGTATCCGTCAGGACTGGCAACAGACTGGCGAGTTCGCTTTGATAGGCGGTACCGCGCGCCAGGCGATCTTCCAGCCGGGCCGCTGCAAGCAGGGGTGCAACAGCACCAATCGCGGCGCTATGCGCAGCTGTACTTGCCGCTTCACCGGCAACCTGTGTTGCCGTTTGGGTGGCTGCCTGTGTGGCAGCTTGGATGCTATCGGCGCGAATTCCAGCGGCTGTTTTCTCCAGTACTTCTTTTTGCGTGGCCGTATCTGTCGCTTTGATCTGCGTTTGATCCGCTAGCTGTGCTGAGAGCGCGGCAAGCTTGTCTTCAAGTGTTTTGACGCGGCTGTCATCTACCTTGGCATCGGCAGCAAGCGGTTCCGCCGTGACGGCAGGCTGCACGCGATTTATGATCTGGCCATAAGGCGTCATCGCGCCCGCGCGCGGATAGATCCATGGCAGCCAGGCAAAGAGCGCCAGCAGCAGCGCGAAGGCGGCAACCGCCCAGGCGGCAATGAAGCTCCAGTGGATCGGCGTGACTGATTTCGGTTTTGCCAAAACAGATGACGACTTGGCTGTTGGTTCAATAGTGATGACGGGATCGCTCATGCGCGTCAGTCTAGCGCGGGCAAGAGGCGCTGCAAAGCCTCGGCAGTGGGGTGGGCTGCGACCAGAACTTTGCCGAAATGGCCTGCGCGTGCCGCTTTTACGACTGTTTCGCTGATACAGAGCGCGGTGACAGGCTTTAAATTGATCGTTGGTACTAAGGCCAAGAAGCTTTGCGCGGTGCGGGCAGAATAAAACAGCACATGCGTTATACCGCCACGCGCGAACGCAGTTTTTGCATCGGCGTTTAACTGTTGGGCAGGCTCGATGCGATAGATTAACACACGCTTTGCAGTATGGCCTTGCGCCTGCAATGCAGCCTCAAGACTGCGCCCGGTTGATGGCGCGCCCAGCAAACGATAGGTCTGTGGTCTTTGCTGGGCCGTCAGCTTTAAAATAGCCGCCGCATCGCCCCCGGCATCAATAACGCGCGTGAAGCCTGCAGACTTTAATAGCGCAGCCGTCTGCGTGCCAACTGCCAATACTTTATAGGTGTGCAGCGTTTGCCAAGTCTTTAGAAAGCGGGCGGCTTGCGGACTGGTGACGATCAGTGTTGTTTGCTTCGGCAAAATAAGATCGCGTGGCTTGATGGCGGTTGCAATCAACGCCGGGCTGACCAGTACTTGATAGCCGACAGCGCGCAGCGCGGCCGCGGTTTCGCTGGCAGCCAGTTCAGGCCTGGTGACGAGGAGACGCGGCGCAGGCACTGAAAATATCATCGGGCGCTTTTTGGCGCAGCGCCTCGCCCAGCTTATGACCAAGCGCGACCGGATCTGTAATCGGCCCAGTTTGAGCCGCTTCGGTCAGCCCTGTGCCATCGGGTCGCACCAAAAGCCCGCGCAGCGTGAGCATATCACCATCTGGCTTGGCATAGGCGGCGATTGGCGTATGGCAATCGCCGCCCAGGTTTTGCAACAGCGCACGTTCTGCGGTAATGGCGGCATGACTTTGCGCGTGATTGACAGGTTCGAGGAATTTGGCGAGCGCGACATCGGCGCTAAGCGTTTCAAAACAGAGCGCACCCTGCCCGCAGGCCGGCAGCATTTCGTCGGTCGAGAGGCTGACGGTGATCGTTTCCGTGCGGCCAATCCGTTCGAGCCCGGCGTGCGCCAGTAAAGTCGCACTTACCTGCCCCTGCCGCAATTTTTCAAGGCGGGTATCGGCATTGCCGCGCAGCGGCACGACTTTCAGATCGGGCCGTTTCGATAAAATGATCCCCTGCCGCCGCGGGCTGGAGGTGCCGACGACGCTGCCCGCGGGCAAGGTCTCAAGCGTATGGCCAGCTGTACAGATCCAGGCATCGCGCGGATCGTCACGCGGTAAAACCACAGGTAATGTAAAGCGGACATCAAGATCGCTTTGCACATCCTTGACGCAATGAACGCCGATATCAATGCGGCCGCTTAGCAAGGCGGTTTCGACTTCTTTTGTCCACAGCTCTTTCGAGCCGAAGGCGGCGAGCGGGATATCGCCATGCACCTGCGTGGCATCGCCGCTGGTTTTGATCACCACATATTCGATGGCGCCCGCCGCGCCCAGCATTGGATAGGCGGCAGTAATGGCGGCGGCGGCGATTTCCGCCTGTGCCAAAGCCATCTTGCTGCCGCGCCCGCCCAGGCGCAAAGGCCGCTCCGCCGAATAGGGCAATGGATAAGTACTGGTGGTTTGCTTGGGTTGATCGTTATCGCTCATAATGCAGGCGTTTATACGCTCGCTTGCGGGGAAAGAAACGGGTATTTTCCGGGCCGCATGACAAATAAAACCGAGAAATCTTTAATTGTGCTGGGGCTGGAAAGCAGTTGCGATGAAACCGCGGCGGCTTTGGTGCGGCTAAATCCAGACGGCAGCCGCATCGTGCTGGCCGAGCATTTGGCCAGCCAGATCGGTGAACATCGCACGACCGGCGGCGTTGTGCCGGAGGTGGCCGCGCGCGCGCATCTGCTGCAGATCGATGGCTTGGTGCGCGGCTGCCTGAATGATGCAGGCGTGACGATTTCTGAGATTGACGCGGTGGCCGCCACTGCAGGGCCGGGGCTGATCGGCGGCGTTATGGTCGGCATGATGGTCGGCAAGGGGATTGCCGCTGCGGCCAATAAACCCTTCCTGGCCATCAATCATCTGGCCGGACATGCACTGTCGCCGCGTTTGATCGAAGATTTAGAATTTCCCTATCTGCTGCTACTGGTTTCGGGCGGGCATTGCCAGTTGCTGCTGGTTGAGGGTGTTGACCGATTCAAACGTCTTGGCACGACGCTGGACGATGCCGCGGGTGAGGCGTTTGATAAGGCAGCCAAGTTGTTGGGCCTCGGCTATCCTGGTGGGCCGCTGATCGAAGCGGCGGCGCGGCGCGGCGATGCCAAGCATTATCCTCTTCCCGCGCCGTTGGTAGGCACGCCTAACGCAAACTTCTCGTTCTCTGGCCTCAAAACCGCGCTACGCACCCAGCTGGAAAAAATCGCCGAGCCGACAGTGCAAGATCGCGACGATCTGGCGGCTAGCTTTCAAGCCGCAACTGTTGCTTGCCTGGTCGACCGTACAGCGGTGGCGCTGAAGATATTAGTTGAGCAAGGTATGAAGCCAACGGCACTGGTGGCCGCAGGAGGGGTAGCCGCCAATGGTGCAATTCGGGAAGCACTGGAAATACTGGCTGGCAAAAGCCAGCTTAAATTTATCGCGCCGCCGCTCTCGCTCTGCACAGATAACGCGGCGATGATCGCCTGGGCCGGAATCGAGCGGTTGCGATTAGGGCAAACGGATGCACTTGATGTTACAGCGCGCCCGCGCTGGCCGCTGGATGCAGATGCCGCAAAACCAGGGGCAAAAGCATGACCAAGAAGACGAACAGTGAAATCGCCATCATTGGCGCGGGTGCTTGGGGCACGGCTTTGGCGATCGCGATCGCCAGGAATGGTAGCCGCATTACATTATTCGCGCGCGATGTAGCGCAAGTGAGTGGCATCAACAGCACGCGCTACAATCCGCGCGCGCTCAGTGATACTGAATTACCGAACAATATTTCGGCCAGTAATGATTGGGCAGACTTGGCCAGCGCCGATCTCTGCCTATTGGTAACGCCAGCTCAAGCCACGCGCGCACTCTTGCCGCAACTAGCTGAGCATCTGCCGCTCACCACGCCGTTGATCTTCTGCAGCAAAGGCCTGGAAGGCGGCACAGGCCTTCGGCAAAGCGAACTGGCGCGGCTGCTGCTACCAGCGCAGCCGCTGGGCGTACTCTCCGGCCCCAGCTTTGCGACCGATACGGCCGCAGGCTTACCGACCGCGGTTGCATTGGCTGCGCCCAGCATGACGCAGGCGGGCCATTACGTACAAATGCTCGCAACCCTACGGTTCCGGCTTTACGCATCCGACGATCTGATCGGCGTCGAGCTGGCGGGCGCCTTGAAGAACGTGCTGGCACTTGGTGCCGGGATTGTTAGCGGCGCGGGTCTAGGCGAGAATGCGCGCGCGGCACTGATCACGCGTGGTTTAGCTGAACTTACCCGACTGGGCGAAGCCTGCGGCGGGCGCGCTTCGACCTTTGCCGGGCTGGCGGGCCTCGGTGATGTGATCCTCACTTGCAGCAGCATAGCCTCTCGCAATTTTGCCTGCGGCGTTGCGCTGGGCCAAGGCAAAAGCGCCGCCGAGGCGACCGCCGGCAAAACTATCGAAGGCATCCCAACTATCGGCGCGGCATTGAAATTAGCCGCAGATAAAAAGATTGCATTGCCGATTACGGAAGCGCTCGATCGCTTAATCAATCACGGCGCGACGCTGGATGGCGTGCTGGATGCGCTCTTATCGCGACCACTGACAGGAGAGTGATGGATGAAATATTGGCTGATGAAGAGCGAACCTGATGCCTACAGCTGGCAACAACTGGTGAAAGACAAGCGCACAAATTGGAGCGGTATTCGCAGTTACCAAGCCGCCAATAATTTAAGAGCGATGAAAGTCGGCGATCGTGCCTTCTTTTACCACTCGAATATTGGGAAAGAGATCGTCGGGCTAATGGAGATTGTGCGCGAAGCCTATCCCGACGATAGCGACGCCACTGGAAAATTTGTGATGGTCGACGTGAAGCCAATACAAGCTGCGAAAACACCGCTGACCTTAGCGGCGATTAAAGCCGATCCAAAATTACAGGATATGCAGTTGGTAAAACTATCGCGGCTGTCAGTTGCCACCGTCACAACAGCCGAGGCTAAATATATTACAAAACTGATTGGCGTGACGCTTTAGCGCTAATTACCGACGGCGGTCGTTTTCCGGCAAAGTCGCAGCGACTTCTTCCGAGGCACGGCTCACGCGCTCAGCGATGTGGCGGATTCTTTCGGCCGCGGCCAGATGGCTGGAGATCGGCACCGGGCCAGAACGGCGCAGCGCCGAAAGGCCTTTGGTCAAAGCAACCATGCTGGTTTGGTTGGTCATATGGACGAGCCGTTCGAGGGTCGCTTCCGGCCCTTCGAGGAAACTCATGATATCGCGTTCTTCGCTCATCTCGTCCAAACCCTTTAGAAAGTCAGACCTTATTGGCCTGTAACTTGAGGTTAAGCCCGCAATGGCTAAGGCGCCGTTAATGAAATTGGGCTTGATTGTGGCGCGACGTTAAGGATTATGAAGCGTAAATCAGTCGGAATCCCGCCAATTACGCAGCCGTCATATTAAGCATATCCGGCAAAGCGAGATTTTCTTTTGCATTCACAAAATTCCAAAAATCGTGAGTGGCGTTTTGTTCAATCGCAGACGTGAGCCAACCAGCAAGCTCAAACCCAAGCGCAAGACCGACCTTATAGCCACCGTTGGCGACGATGGCAGTGTCGTTAATACGGCTTACAAACGGCAGTGCGCCGCTCGCTTTCGGGCGTACCCCGGCCCAACATTCTGTGATCGGCTGCTCGGCCAGTGCTGGCATGAGTGCGGCGGCACGCTGCTTAATGGCTTCGCATGTTTCTACATCAGGCTCCGTATTCGTCCAATGCTTTTCAGTCGTGCTGCCAAGCGCGGTGAAAGCTTCGTGAAACACGACATAGCCGTTGCGGGTATAGAGCAGCGGCGCATTTTTTATAACCGGATCAACCGCGCACGCTTGACCTTTCACGCCGATGATAGGCGCTTGCGGTGCTAACGCCCCTGTCTGCCAACCGGCAGTGATGATAATCTGCTTGGCTTGATAGGTTTTTCCTGCAGTGATTAAGTGTTCGCCATCGATGCGCAATACACTTGTGTTGGCTTGCAGTGTGACACGGTCTTTGATGTCATGTACGAGCGCCGCCAGCAAAAGACGTGGAGCGACCTGCGCAGACACATGATCGACGGCATAGCCGTAAGGGGCATTGGCAAGCTGTGGTGCGAAATCTGAAAATTGTTCAACTAATTCCCTGCTGGCTGTGACGCGCAGATAATCGTTTGCTGGAAAATCGTGCCAGCTCTGCGCGCAAGCCGCTTGCTGCTGTGTGAATTGCGCGAGCGCTTGTTCCGTGAGGATTGGCTGTACGCGCCCGGCCCGTTTATAGCCAGTCGGCAGCGTCAACTCATCTATATGGTTTTGGTAACGCGCAAGGCAGCGCAGCTGCACGGCGGCCAACAGCCCATTTACCAGCGGGTTTGGCGGCATCAGCGCACCCAGCAAGCCCGCGCTGGCGTTAACTGCATCACCACCAATCGCGCCTGCGTCCAACAAAATGACGTTTTTACCGCACCGCGATAATTCACGCGCCAGAGTCAGGCCAAAGATCCCCGCCCCGACAATGGCAATATCGTAGATCAAGTCTCCACGAACTGCACGATATCGGCGCGCAGGGCTTCGAGGCCAATGCCCTTCTCGCTGCTGACCAGCATCGGTTCAGGCAGCGCGGCGGGTTGTTTTTTGAGGGCTAGTCGCGTTTCTTCGACGATTTTTTCCAGCGCATTCGGCTTCACGAGATCGGTCTTGGTGAGGATTACCTGCGTTGCCACTGCCGCCTCGTTCAGGAGCTTCATAAAAGCAATATCGTTCGCCTTCAACCCATGGCGGCTATCGGCCAGCAGGTAAGCGCGGCGCAGTGTCTGCCGCCCGCGCAGATAATCGCGGATCAGGACATTCCAAGCTTCGACCTGCGCCTTCGGTGCTTCCGCATAGCCATAGCCCGGCAGATCGACCAGCCAGACGGCATCGCCAAGATTGAAATAGTTCAACTGCTGCGTGCGGCCCGGCGTGTTCGAGACCCGTGCCAAGGCAGCTGCGCCAAAGCGCCGATTGGTCAGCGCGTTCAGCAGCGACGATTTTCCGACATTCGAACGACCGATAAAGGCAAGTTCGTTCAGCCCGGCTTCCGGCAATTGTTCAAGTGCGGCCACGCCCAGCATGAAGGTGCAGGGGCCGGTGAATAGTTTTTCGGGGTCGATTGCGGACATGGCTGCACTTTATCGACTTTGCCTCACGGGGTATAGTGCTGCATGACCATCCTCCGCCTTATCCTTGGCGACCAATTGAGCTGCAACATCAGCAGCCTAAGCGACTGCGATAAAGTGCGTGATCATGTGTTGATGGTTGAAATCAAAAGCGAGGCGACCTATGCCCCGCATCACATCAAGCGCATTGCCTTTAACTTTTCATGTCAGCGGCATTTTGCGGCAGAGCTGCGGGAAGCGGGCTATCCGATCACCTATGTGGCGATGGATGATCCGGCGAACACGCAAAATTTCACGGGTGAGGTCACGCGTTATTGCGAAGCTAACGGGATAACGGAGATCATCGTTACCGAGCCGGGCGAGCAGCGCGTGCTCGACATCATTAGAAGCTGGCCGGAAGCTTTGGACGTAACGGTTGAATTGCGGCCTGACGACCGCTTTCTTTGCAGCCATGCTGAATTCCGGAATGGGCGAAAAACAAGCAGCAGTTGCGGATGGAATATTTCTACCGCGAGATGCGGCGCAAGCATAAAATTTTGTTGCAGCCGGATGGCGAGCCTGAGGGTGGGCGCTGGAATTATGATGCGGAAAACCGCAAAGGCTTGAAGAAGAATCCTGGCTTCCGCGCGCGCCGCACGTTCACACATGACGCGATCACGAATGATGTTATTGCGCTGGTCGAGGCGAACTTTCCCGACCATTTTGGCACGATTGAGCCGTTCGGTCTCGCCGTGACACGCGAGCAGGCGCTACAGATCTTGGACGATTTTATTCTTTACGATCTACCTGAGTTTGGCACCTACCAAGACGCGATGCTGACGGACGAGCCGTTTCTGCATCACGCGCATATCTCGTTCTATATGAATATCGGGTTACTGCAGCCGCTAGAGGTGATCAAGGCCGTCGAGGCCGCCTATTACAACAAGCACGCGCCGCTGAGTTCCGTCGAAGGCTTCATCCGTCAGATCCTCGGCTGGCGCGAATATATGCGTGGCATCTACTGGCTGAAAATGCCGGGTTATGAAAAGCAGAATTTCCTGAACGCGACACTACCCCTGCCCGCCTTTTATTGGACGGGCGAGACGGCGATGAACTGCGTGGCTTCGACCGTGCGGATGACGCAGATGTGGGCCTATTCGCACCATATCCAGCGGTTGATGATCACGGGCAATCTGGCACTGCTGGCAGGGTTTGATGTTGAACAAGTTTGCGAATGGTATCTAGCCGTTTATGGCGATGCTTATGAATGGGTTGAATTGCCAAATACGCTTGGCATGTCGCTCTTCGGCGATGGCGGCGTAATTGCCAGCAAGCCCTATGCGGCCAGCGGTAACTATATCAACAAGCAGTCAGACTTCTGCGGCAAATGTCAGTATGATCCGAAGCAGTCGGTCGGGTCGGACGCCTGCCCGTTCAATGCGCTCTATTGGAATTTTCTGGACAAGCACCGCGGCAAATTCGAACGCAACCCCCGCATGGCGCCGATGTATCGCACGCTGGACATGATGAGCGCGGAAAAGCACAAGGGCCTGTTGGCGAAAGCCAAAGAAACGCTAACTGAATTTGCTGCCGATGCGTGGTACAAACCAGCGGATAGTCACACCTGATTATTTGGCGGCTACCGCCGTATGCTTGCGCTTCAGCAATAGCTGTTGCCCGATGCCGAGTAGGTTCGACCAGGTCCAATAGATGACGAGGCCGGCAGGGAAGCTTGCCAACAGGAACATGAAGAACAGCGGCAGCCAGCGGAAGACGGCGCGTTGCGTCGCATCGCCTGGCGGCGGTGATAGCTGCTGTTGCAACGCCATGGTAATGCCCATCAGCATGGGCCAGATGCCGAGGTGCAGCAGATGCGGCGGCGTCCAGTCTATTAAGCCGAACAGCGTGAAGATATTTGTCGGGTCAGGCGCGGAGAGATCGGGGATCCAACCAGGAAACGGCGCATGTCGCATTTCGATCGTCACATAGAGCGTTTTATAAAGCGCGAAGAAGATCGGGATCTGCACCAGCATCGGCCAGCAGCCGGAGGCGGGATTGACCTTTTCCCGCCGGTACATTTCAAAGGTTTCCTGGTTAAGGCGTTGCTTGTCGTGCGCCCAGCGTTCGCGCAGTTCCATCAGGCGCGGCTGCACCTCCTTCATCTTATTCATCGAGCGATAGCCCTTTGACTGGATCGGATAGAAGGTCAGCTTCAACAGCACGGTAAAGAGTAGGATCGCGAAGCCGAAGCCGTAACCGGTATCCTTCAGCCAGCCGGCGATCGCGTCGAGCGCATGGAAGTACGGCTTGGTCAGGAAATAGAACCAGCCGAAATCGACGGCGAGCTCGAAATTCGCGATCTGCAATTTCTCCTGATAAGCCTCCAGCAGCTTGACCTCTTTTGCACCGGCGAAAATGCGCGTGGTCGACGTAATCGTGCCGCCGGGCGCAAGCGTTTGCGCGGGCGCACGTGCATCAACCTGGAACAAATCGGAGATCACGCCTTCTTTATTCGGCGTGGCATCGGCGCTGGCGCTGAAACGCGCGGCAAATGGTTGGGCCGCATCCGGCACGAGCGCGACCAGCCAATACTTATCCGTCAGTCCCAGCCAGCCGGCTTTGCTACCGGCCGCGTTGTCAGCCTTAATCTCCTTAGCTTCAACCAGCTTTTTGTCGGAGATTTCCTGCAGCGTGCCATTGAAAACGCCTAGCGGCCCTTCATGCAAAATGAATAGTTCTTTGGACGGTGGCACGGCATGCCGCGCAATCATCGAAAACGGATAGAGCGATAGTTCTTTATTGCTTTTGCTAGCCACTGTATCCGTCACAGTGAACATGAAATTATCGTCGAGCGCGATCTGCCGCGTGAAGATGAGGCCAGCGCCGTTATCGTAAGTCAGCGTCACGGGCGTCGTCGGCGTCAGCGTGGTGCCGCTTGTCAGTTTCCAGACGGTATCGGCCGTTGGCGTGGCAACGCCGGCATCCGCTAGCCAGCCGGTTGCGGCATAATAGGGTTGCGCCGGCTCGGCCGCACCCGCTGGCGTCAACAGAGTGACAGGCGGTGAAGTCGGCTGGCCTTTAACATCCGGCGTCTCATGATAATTCTTGAGCTGCAGATCATCGATCTGCCCGCCTTTGAGATTAAGCGAGCCCATCACGCGCGGGCTCTCAATCTTGACGCGGTCAGCACCGCTGACGAGCGCTGCGCGATCCTGCGTGGCGGCAGTCGGTGCGTTTACTGTCGGCGCGTTGGCGACTGTCGCTGCGGGCGGCGCGGCTTTGAGCTGAGCCTCGATCGCGGCCTGGCGCGCGGCTTCGGCGCGCGGCTTGTCATAAAAATAGTGGAAGCCAAGCAGCACGCCCAACGAAAGGACAACGGCAAGGATGAGGTTTTGGCTGTTTTGCATAAGATTCCAGAAAAGCTTTAAATGGTGAGGTTGCGCGTATATAGCGCGGGCGCGGTTTTAATCCAAGCGCGGCGGTATAGGGTCAAAGCCGCCTGCGCTGTTCGGACCGCAGCGGCAAATGCGACGCACACTCAGTGCCCCGCCCCTCGCCAAGCCATGGATACAAATGGCTTCAGCGGCATAAACCGAACAACTGGGCGTGAAACGGCACTGCTGGCCAATAAAGTATGAGAGCGTCAGCTGATAGACGCGGATCAGCCCAATCACGAGCTTCGCGGCCAGCCTTGCCAGAATGGTGGAAAATTGACGCATTCTGCATACAAAAGCTGGTTTCAGACCCAAAAACAAGCGCTGCCTCTTGTCAGCGGCCTTCGCCTTCGCTACCAAAAGCAGGCAATTCCCTTACTGACAGGACCTTATCATGAGCCCCGCCGCCGCACTATCACTTAGCCAGAACCAAGATTGGATCCTGA
This sequence comes from Alphaproteobacteria bacterium, assembly GCA_965246895.1. Taxonomy (GTDB): domain Bacteria; phylum Pseudomonadota; class Alphaproteobacteria; order JAIXQD01; family JAIXQD01; genus CBDFFX01. Next base: position 105,982 of record OZ251993.1, read on the forward strand.
GCCAGAATACCGATGCCGTAAACGGCGCTGCCGCCCCCGTCTGGCTGCGCGGCGAGCTGCCGGAGGCCGATGGCCGGCACGAGGCCGTGCTGTTCATCAAACCTGAGCTAACGGCGCTGGGCGAGGCGACACTGAAGCCAGTCTTTAAGCTGATCGATGAGACTTTACAGAAATTCAGTGTCGAGATCGAGGATATCGGCGTCCTCAGCTGGAAATATCTGGCGAACCATAATATCGCTGGCGACCATTATGGCGTGATCAATAAGATTTCTCGCGAAGGCATGCTGGCGCTATCGGAATCTGCGCGGCAACGGTTGCGTCAGAGCTTCCATGTGCCAAGCCGCGTGCAGGAAGAAAACGTGATGGGCGCGCATCAGTTCCTAAAGAACTTCCCTGAATTCACGCCAGAAACTTTGGGCGACCTTTGGGAAGGCCAAAACGCCAGCCACACGCAAAAGCTGGCCCCTGGCACCTATGCGCAGGAAGTCACACATAATGGCCAAAACTACGTGATCCTGAGCGGCTTCCATCCGCAACAGCTGCTGCAATTCACCGCGCCTGGCCGTACGATCATCGTGATGCCTGTGCGCAGCAACACGCCTTGGAAAGTCTTGCGCGATGAAATGATTGGCGATACTGACCCGGCCAATGCGCCAGCCGAATCCCTTCGCGGCATGTTCCTAACGCAGAAAGACGCGCTCGGCATCCCGCAGGTCTCGAAAGGCCTGAACGGCCTTCACCTTTCAGCTGGGCCGCTGGAAGGCATGGTTGAACTCGCACGCTTCCTGTCCGACCGCGCATCGGGCCACCGCCTCGATTACACCAAGACCAATTTCGGTGCGGCTTGGATCCGTGCCGGTGCCAATGCACAGGAATTACGCGACATGGCGCAGAACCCGACCCTGATGCTGGGCGCACGCGCGATCTCGGCCTTTGATGCCAGTGAACTGACAGACATGAGCCAGGCGATCACTATGCTGCGGGGGGCTGGGCGCGCCGCCGCTTAACATTTGCCAGGCTAGTAAAATAATAAAAGCGAGGTGAAAGCCTCGCTTTTTTTCTGCGCGATTGATAGACTTTGCCGATGAATACCTCGAACAGCCTGCCGAAAACCGCTGCGAACCAAGATCTTTTGAACGATCCAAATGCTTTGCGGCAATCCTTCCTTGATTGCATGCGGGAACTAGGTGCCGCCACCGTGCCCTCCTCCAGCCTGCTGCCGGAAAACGATCCGACGACCCTGTTTACCGGCAGCGGCATGCAGCCGATGATCCCCTATCTGCTGGGTGAAAAGCATCCGGCAGGGAATGACGTCGCCAACACGCAGAAATGCCTGCGCACCGGCGATATCGAGGAAGTAGGCGACAATTCGCACCTGACCTTCTTCGAGATGATGGGCCGCTGGGCCTTTGGGGCTGACCCGGCCACTTATAAGCGCGACCAATTGCGCTTTATCTGGAAATGGCAGATCGAGGTGTTGGGCATGAACCCGGCGCATCTTTACGTCAGCGTCTATCAGGGCAACACCGCATTCGGCATCTCGCGCGACGACGAAGCAATCGCGCTCTGGAGCGAGCTGTTTACCAGCGTTGGCATTGATCCAAAAGTAGAAGCCGAGCCATGGGTGCATGGCGCGTCACGCGGCGGGCGTATTTTCGTTTACGACGAAAAGGAAAACTGGTGGAGTCGCGCTGGCGTGCCGCAGAATATGCCGGTGGGCGAGCCAGGCGGGCCCGACAGCGAGATGTTCTATGACTTTGAACCCGCTGGCGATCCAAAGGATCACCCGGCGACCGATACGCCGCGTTTTCTTGAGATCGGCAATAATGTTTTCATGAGCCACCGCCGCACGGAGAGCGGTTTTACACCGCTGGCGCGGCCTAATATCGATTACGGTGGCGGGCTGGAGCGCGTCTGCGCGGCAGTCAACGGCAATCCTGATATTTACGCGACGGCTTTTTTCCGCGCCGCCATGCACAAGCTGGAAGCGCTGACTGGCACGACTTACGCCGCCGCCACGCGCGACTTCCGTATCATCCTCGATCATACGCGCGCCGCGACCTTCCTGATCGGCGATGGCGCACCGCCGAGCAATGTCGATGCTGGCTATATCACGCGGCGGCTGCTGCGCCGCGCGATCCGTACCGCGCTGAAACTGGGCCTGAACAAGCCCTTCATGGCGCAGATCGCAGAAATTTATATTAATGAAGCCACCGCCTATCCAACATTAGGTGCAGCCCGCGACCGCATTCTCTCCACGCTTTCGGGCGAGGAACAGCAGTTCATGAAAACGCTTGAGAGCGGGGAGCGGACGATCAAGCGGCATCTTGAAAGCGGCAAGCCGGTGACAGGTGTTGATGCTTTCATGTTTTACGAAACCTATGGCTATCCCCGCGAGCTGACGGAGGAACTGCTGCGCGAGCATGGCATGGCCCTGGTCGAGCCAGAAGGTTTTGCCACGGCGGCGGGCGAGCATTCCGACAAATCCCGCACAGCGGCAGCCGGTAAGTTTAAAGGCGGCCTTGCTGACCATTCAGAAAAAACCACTGCGCTGCATTCATCCGTCCACTTGCTGTTGGCAGGCTTGCAAAAAGTGCTGGGGCCACATGTGCACCAAAAAGGTAGCAACATCACGGCCGAGCGTGCGCGGTTCGACTTTAGCCATGGCGAGAAGCTGACTGATGCACAAAAGCTGGAGATTGAAGCGTATGTGAATGCGGCGATCGCCGCGGAAGCCGCGATGACCATGGTTGAAATGCCGAAGAGCCAGGCGCTGGCTGAAGGGATCGAAGGCAGCTTTTGGGAAAAATATCCGGAAGTCGTCAAGGTCTATGACTTTACTGATTCAAGCGGCCAATCCTGGACGCGCGAACTTTGCGGCGGCCCGCACGTAGACAATACGAACGTGCTGCGCGGGTTCGGAAAATTCCGCATCGCCAAGGAAGAAAGTTCCTCGACCGGCGTGCGGCGGATTAAAGCGGTGCTGGATTGATGAACCAGACCTCGACCGACGACGCACTGCAAGAAATCCATGGCGTTAATTTTCTTTCGCGGCATGTAGGCGAGTTGCCCGTAGGCGAGTTGAAAGCGCTTTCTGCGCAATTGCTTGAAACGCTCGGCAGCGGCGTGGTGGCACTTACCGCTATTGATAGCGGCCAGGCTTCGCTGGTTGTTGCCGTCACCAGTGACTTCGCGGGTCGTATTGACGCAGCACCATTGGCACAAGCTGGCGTGGAAGCGCTGGGCGGCGCGTTTGATGGCGGCGCACGCGACTGTGCGCAAGGCGGCCCGCATACCCAAAACGCCGCAGACGCCTTAACCGCAGTTGGCGAAACGCTCGCGGCCATGCTGGATGCCACCATGCGCGGCGAAGCCGAAGCGATTGCGTAAGCTGGTAACCACCCGTTAAGCGGGCGGGCTTTAGATTGGGGCGATGAAAGTTCAGGATGCGTCTTACTATGAGGTTGTGCAGACGGCGAGTTTAGCTGAAAAGCTGGCGATCGCTGCTCGTAAACGCATCTATGATAAATTCATCGAATGTTGCCAGCCGCAGGCTGTCGACAAGATCCTCGATATTGGCGTCTCCGATGTCGCGCATGATATCGCCAATATCTTCGAGCGGCGCTATCCGCATCTGGCGCAGGTAACGGCCGTCGGTCTTGGTGAGGGCCATAGTTTCCGTGCCGACTATCCGGCGGTAACTTATCGTCAGATCACGCCGCACACCGATCTGCCGTTTACCAATCAAAGCTTCGATCATGTAATTTCGAACGCAGTGCTGGAGCATTTAGGCAGCGCTGAAAAGCAGAAGCACTTTATCGCCGAGCATATTCGGCTGGGGCGGCAGGTTTTTATCACCGTGCCGAACCGCTTTTTCCCTGTCGAGCATCACACCGCAATCCCATTCATGCATTATAATGATGCGACCTTCAAACTGGCGTGCCGACTGCTGGGAAAGACCGCGTGGCTGCAGCAGGAAAATCTGATTCTAATGACCCAGCGTAAGCTGGCAGCCTTAGTGCCTGTAGGTAGCAACTACACCATTGGCACGACCGGCATCGCGCTGGGCTCGTTCAGCTCGAACCTGTATCTGCATATTAAAAACTAGCTGCCGATAAACTAGCCCATAAACCGGCTGATTTCCATGATCACGCGGGACTGGTCGGCAACGGAGAGCGAGCCGAGGCCGCGTATGATCTGCCGCGCCTGCACCGTCATTAGTTTCGTCGTACGCACAAGGCTGGCCACTGGCAGCCCCGCATCCAGCCAATCATCGAGCGCGACATCCGCCGGTTGTAGCGTGCCCGCATCCTTGCCTGCTTGCGCGGTGATCATCACCACCCAATAGAGGCCATAGTCACGCGCCAAACTATCGGACGAGACGATCAGTGCCGGGCGCCTGCGCGCGCCAATCCCGCCGTCTGGCCCTGACAGCGGGTAAGGCAGCACCACAATATCCCATTGCTTATGTGTAGCCTCTGGCTGCGGTCTAAAAAAATGATCAGCCATTTAAATTTTACAACTCACTAAAAGCAAGGTCGTCTTCGACGCTGCTCCATTCCTGAAACGCGGCGGAAGGTTCTTCACGCGTTTCGACCGGCATCAATTTTTCCAGTTCGACGCGGCCGCTTTTTAAGTGATAGCGAATGACATCACCCGGCTTCAGCCCAAGGTGCTGGCGGATGGATGCAGGAATAACCGTTTGCCCCTTGCTGGTCAGTTTTGAAATCAGCAGCTCCATCATTCGGCACCTCCATCGCATCATTAACTTGTTAGTAACCTATTTTTTTGTTTGGACTCCAGTATTACCTATGATAATACCGAGATACTGAAAGTAAGAATGTCTTACATCGTCATTCTTACTTACCGACTTGCTTATTTTCCTACCGTGAAGGTTGGTATGTAGCGCAGGAACGGTTAACGCCTCGTGAACTTGAGTTCATTAGGCGCAACATTTTCGACGGGGGACGGGCGCCTATGAGCGGTTGGACAGACGAGCGGGTCGAACAATTAAAGAAATTATGGCTTTTGGGCTGGAGCGCTAGCCAGATTGCCAAAGAATTAGGTGCCGTCACCCGCAACGCCGTTATCGGCAAAATTCATCGGCTCGACCTTGTCGCCCGGCAAAGCCCAAAGATGACCCCACCGCCTGCGCTGACTTCCAGCTTTATGGGTGCCGCCGGGAAGATCAAGGCATCCGCCTATAGCCAGCCCATCGCTATTAAAACAGCTACTACTGCTGCCTCGCCTTACCAGGCACCAGCGCAGGCTTTTGCCCAATTGGCTGCCCGCGGCCGTGATGGCCAGAGCAGCAAGGTCGGCTCGACCATGCCCGGCAATGGCGGCGGTGCACTTGGCAAAGCCGCGAGCTTGGCCAGCGGCTATGGCACCTATAAAGTCGCCAATAACAGCGACCGCCCGCTTGACCGGTTGATGAATGGTGCCAGCCGCCAGTGCCAGTGGCCGGTCGGTGACCCGCGCAGCGCCGGCTTCCACTTCTGCGGCTGCCAGCCACTGGAGGCCATGCCTTATTGCAACGAACACGCGAAGCTGGCCTATCAGCCATCGGGCAAGTCGCGCCGGGTGAACGTGGGCAGCGGTGATCTGCATGCCAGCGGCCAGCCTGACGAACGCGAGATATCAATAAGAGCGTAGTTCAATACGCCATTTAGAGACGAGGGCCGTAGCGATGCGGCCCTTTTCTTTTGCACTGACAATTCGCTATGGTCGGATATGACTGACGATAACAACGCTAAGAAGCCCGAAAAAACCCAATATGACATTCAGGCCACCGAAGCCAAATGGCGTGAGCGCTGGCTAGCCGACGAGACCTATGCGTGGAATCCGGATGAGCCGCGCGAAAACGGCTTCACGATCGATACGCCGCCGCCCTATGCCAGCGGCAACCTGCATATCGGCCATGTCTATAGCTACAGCCAGACGGATTGCATCGCCCGCTTTATGCGCATGCATGGCAAAAATGTTTTCTACCCAATGGGGTGGGACGATAACGGCTTGCCGACCGAACGGCAGACAGAAAAAGCCCGCGGCGTCAAAGCGAACGATATGAGCCGCGAGGATTTCATCAAGCTTTGCTATGAAGTCGTTGAGGAACACGAGGCGCATTACACGCGCCAATTCCAGCAGCTGGGCCTATCCGTCGACTGGCGGCAAAATTACCAGACGATCAGCGCCAGTTCGCGCCGCATGTCGCAGCTATCGATCATCGATTTGTACAATAAAGGCCATGCCTATCGGCAACTGGAGCCGTCGCTGTGGGATCCGGCTGACCAGACGACGCTGGCGCAAAGCGAGATCGAGGATAAGGAATTGCCCGGCACCATGTGGGAAATTCCGTTCTTGTATGGTGATCAGGAAATCATCGTCGCTACAACAAGGCCAGAATTGCTAGGAGCTTGTGTAGCTTTAATGATTAGCCCAGAAAAGCCGGAGCTAATGCGTTATGTAGGTCAGTACGTCCATACCCCATTATATAATATTGTTGTTCCTGTTATCGCCGACGAAAAAGTTGACCCTGAAAAGGGTACGGGTGCCGTGATGTGCTGTACCTTCGGCGATGTGACTGACCGCGATTGGTGGCGCCAATACGAAAAACAATATAATCTTCCTATTAGAAGTGTGCTCGACAGGCGCGGCCGCATCAAAGAATGGGATCCCCATAACGAGCCACAGCTAAATTCTGAGGCTCGCACAAGCTACGCATTTAAAGGTGAAGGCCGATTCCAAGAACTGCATAGTAAAATTGTCGGTCTAACGGCTAAACAAGCAAAGACAAAAATAGTTGAAATGCTCACAAACGCGGGGCTAATCCGCGGCCAGACCGAGGTGCTGCGCAATGTGCCCTGCGCGGAGCGTTCTGGCGCACCGCTGGAGATCATCGCGACCAATCAATGGTTTATCCGCGTGCTGGACAAAAAAGCCGAACTGATCGAGCAAGGCCGCCAGATCAAATGGACGCCGGAGTTCATGCGGATCCGCTTCGAGCAATGGACGGAAAATCTGAAATGGGATTGGGGCATTTCGCGCCAGCGCCATTTTGGCGTACCGCTGCCCTTCTGGTATTCGAAGCGTGCGGGCGAAGAAGGCAAAGTTCTTATTCCCGATGTCTTGCAACTGCCGGTCGACCCACTTGTTGATCTGCCAAACGGTTATACGCGTGACGAGGTCGAGCCCGATCGCGACGTGATGGATACCTGGGCGACTAGTTCTCTTACCCCGCAGCTTTCGGCGCATGGCCTTACGCCGGAACTGATGGACGAGGCCGAGCGCTACGCCAAGCTTTACCCCGCGACCATGCGACCGCAGGGGCATGAGATCATCCGCACCTGGGCATTCTACACGATCGTTAAATCCTATCTGCATACTGGCAGCATCCCATGGGAAACCGCGGCGATCAGCGGCTGGTGTTTGGCCGCCGATAAATCGAAAATGTCGAAATCCAAGGGCAATCAGATCGAGCCGCACGTGCTGATCGATGAATTTGGCGCCGACGTGGTGCGGTACTGGGCAGCTAATGGCAAGCTAGGCAACGATACGGCTTATGATGCGAACCAGCTGAAGATCGGCAAGCGCCTGCAGACCAAGCTGTGGAATGCGGCACGGTTTGCCGCCTTGCAGATTGAAGGCTTTGCGCCCAACGGCGATACGCTTGCGGCTTGCGAGGCAGACATAAGCGCACCGCTTGATCGCTGGCTTTCGACCCGCATGGCCGAGACGGTTGCGCAAGTGACGAAGCACAATCTCGCCTATGAATATAGCGATGCCTTACGCGTGGCCGAGGATTTCTTCTGGAAAGATTTCTGCGATAATTACCTGGAGCTCGTCAAGGCGCGCGCCTATGGCGAAATTTCGGATTCGAATGGCAAGCGCAGCGCGCAGACTACGCTCTATTTCGCGCTGCAGATAATCCTGAAACTATTCGCGCCCGTGATGCCGAATATCACGGAAGAACTTTACAGCACTTTGTTTGCCGCCGATTTCGCCAAGCGCGGCTCGATCCATGCCCGCGGGCAATGGCCGCAAGCTGGCCAATTTATCAGCGATAACGTAGCGCTCAGTGACGGCGCGCGCGCTATTGCGCTATTAGGCACCGTCCGCAAAGCCAAGAGCGACGCCAAGGTTTCGCTGAAAACGCCCGCATCGCGATTAGTGGTGGTAGGCGAAAGCCTGCCAGAGGCTCTGCTGCAAGATGTGAGCGCAGCTGCCGTTACGCCGATGCCGGAATTTATGACAGCTGCCGTGGATGGATTGACGGTTACCGCTAGCGATGACGGCACGATGCACGTGCAGATCGAACTGGCCAGTGAAAAAGCGGCTTAAGCGTTTGGGCGTTGGATAAAGCCGATCGCTTTATCCAGCCGCGCTAGGGTTTCCTCGCGACCCAGCAGTGCCGCGATCTCAAACACGCCGCCAGCGGAATGCGAGCTGCCGGTCAATGATAGGCGCAGCGGCATCATATAATCCTTGGGTTTCAGGCTATTCGTCGCAGCCCAATCCTTGACCATAGCTTCCAGTGCGGACGTGGTAAAATCATCGGCGGCTTTCAGGATAGCGGCGATCTGCTGCAGGCGCGTGCCGGTTTCCGGCGTGAACAGCTGCGCCGTTTTCTCGTCTTTGAAGTCTCCATCGAAGTGCGAAAAATGCGCCAGTAACTCAGCAAAGTCTGTCAGCAGTTTTGCGCGTTCGACGACGAGCTTCACCAACGCCTGTTGGCGTTCAGCAGGCAGCGCAGGAAAGGCATCGTCCATGAACGGTGCGACGCGCTGGGCTAGCTCAATAGGATCGAGATGCCGTATCCAAAGCCCATTAAAATGCAGGAATTTATCTTCATCGAAATTAGCATTCGACTTCGAAAGGCGGTCGAGCGTGAACAGCTCAATCATCTCGTCCAAGCTCATAAACTCGCGGTCATCGCCGGGCGACCACCCTAACAATGCAATATAATTCAGCAGCGTTTCCGGCAAATAACCTTGTGCCTGTCGCTCGTGCACGGCGACGGCGAAGCGCGGATCAGAGTCGCGCTTGCTCATCTTCTTGCCGTTCTTGAGGATCAACGGCAGATGGGTAAAGGTCGGCTCGGCCCAGCCAAAGGCGCGATACAGCAGCGCCTGCCGTGCGGCGTTCGAGAGATGTTCGGCCCCGCGGATGATATGCGTGACGCCCTGATCGTGATCGTCGACGACATTGCAGAAATTATAGAGCGGCATGCCGGGGGCATTATGGTTTCCCATGCGCGTAAGAGGAAAGTCGCCGATCTCGTTGTTCTGGAAATCGATATAGTTTTCTTGAAATTGTGTCGTTGTAAAATTACCGTCTTTATCACTGTAGCCGCTGAGAGAACTAGAACCCATTAAAGTCTCTTTGATTCTAGTGATGTCTATTGGATTAACGATCAGCCGCCAGAGAAACGGTTCACCAGCCTGCATTTTGGCTTCCGCTTCATCACGGCCCAACTGCACTGAACTGCCATTATAAACATAGGTACGCTTGGCCGCCTCGGCTTCGGCGCGGGCCGCGTGAAGCTCATCTTCCGTCTCGAACGCTGGATAGATTTTCCCTGCGTTCCATAGTTCCTGCAGCTTTTCTTCATAGAGCGCGCGGCGCTGTGCCTGATGCACGACTTCGCCGTCATACCCTAAGCCTAGCCAATCAAACCCGTCGAAGATCGCCTGGGTAGCCTCAATCATATTGCGGCTTTCATCCGTATCCTCGACCCGCAGCAGATACTGTCCGCCATTTTTCCGCGCCCATAGCCAATTGTAAAGCGCAGTGCGAACACCACCCAAATGCAGATAGCCTGTAGGCGACGGTGCGAAGCGGGTGACGACTGTTGTCATTCTTCAACACCCGGCACCTCGGTGGTATCGGCAGCCATAGGTGCGGGCTTAGTGGTAGAGGCTGGCTTCACTACAGGCGCAGCATCATTCAGCGGCAGATTGCGCAGCACTTGCGCCGGCGTTCCCAATGGTGCACTGGCTTCGCCGTTTCGTACCAACACGAGACCGCTGGCGTTACCTGTCGATAATTTCAAACCAGTCTGTTGCGGCGCACGCCAGCTTTCGCCCGCCCGCATCAAGCGGCTATAGAGTTGAGCGCCCTTGGCATCGGTAATCTGCACCCAGGCATCGCTGACGGCACGCACGACGAGCGTTTCTGATTTTGCAGATTCAACTTTTGCCACTGGTGCCTGTTCCACCACTGGTGCGACCGCTGCTGGCGCTGGTGCAGCCTCTACTTTAGGTTCAACCTTCGGTTCCAGCTTTGGTTCTAGTGGCTCCAACTTTGGCGGTGCTGTTTGCAGGCCAAGATCAGCCGGTGGCGGTGCGATCGGCGCGGGTTCTGGCGCTTTCAACCATTGCCACAGCGCATAAAGCAGGATTAGTCCGCCAATAACCAACAGCGGTGGCAGAATCACAGCGAGACGGTTGGGCACAGCCGCAGTTGGCGCTAACGGCGTCATTACGGGTGGTGGCGTTATCGTCGCCGCGGCCAGCTCGACCCCAAGATAGCGCGCGTAGGTGCGTAGAAAACCGCTGGCATGCGTTGGCGATGGCAACGCGTCTGGCCGGTCAGATTCTAACGCTTCAAGAAAGACCGGCTTGATCCGTAACGTGCCGGCGATATCGACGAGCGACAGGCTTTTGGATTCGCGGGCCGCGCGCAAGCGTTGGCCAATAGGGTGGTTTAGTGCTGATTGATCGATAGGCATATTTAAGGCATAGCAAAAACGGCAACCGAAAACCAGACGCTCTTAAATAGCGCTGCGCAGAGCGAGACTCGTATTAGCCTGACCTATCAATTCATCCATTATATCTTGCGCTGGCGCTTCGCGTGTAACCATGCCGACCGATTGTCCCGCCATCAGCGAGCCGGTCTCGATATCACCATCAATCGCAGCGCGTCGTAAGGCGCCAGCCCAGAAATGCTCGATCTGCAATTGCGCCGCTTTAGCGTCGAGGTCGCCGTGCTCGAACGCGGCCACAGTATCGCGCTGGCATTGCATGAAGGCGCGCGTTGCATCATTGGCGATGGCCCGCACGGGAATCACTGGGAATCGCGCATCAAGCGCCAGCGAAGGCAATGCGTCGCGGGCAGCGGCACGGATGAAAGCGCGCTTGAAATTCGGATGCACGATAGATTCTGTCGCACAGACAAAGCGCGTGCCCAGCTGCACGCCTGCCGCACCCATCGCAAGATAAGTGGCAATCGCCTCGCCCCGGCCGATGCCACCTGCAACGAAGATAGGTACCTGCGCTGCCATTTCAGGCAGTATTTCTTGCGCCAAAACGGACGTGCTGACGGGGCCGATATGCCCGCCGGCCTCCATGCCCTCGATGACGATGGCGTCCGCGCCCTGTTTTACGAGTTTTTTGGCGATGACTAGCGCGGGCGCAAAACACATGAGCTTGGCGCCGCCACTTTTCGCTTTTTCCATGGAAGCTGCGGTCGGCAGGCCGCCTGCCAAAACGATGTGCGTTACCTTTTCAGCAATACAAATATCGAGTAGCTCATCTAGCTGCGGATTGAGCGTGATGAGATTGACGCCGAAGGGCTTAGCGGTCAGCGCGCGCGTGGCGCGGATTTCTTCCGCCAGTAAATGCGGTAGCATCGAGCCGGAGGCGATCACGCCGAACCCACCCGCGTTTGAGATGGCAGCCACAAGGTTGCGCTCCGAAACCCAGGTCATCGCGCCGCCCATGATGGCAAGCTCAGTTCCCAGGAACGCGCAACCGCGCTGCCAGAGGGATGCAAGGGCTGGAGAAGGCGATATCATCTCAATCCACTTTGGGGCTTAAACTTGCACGCTGCACGAAACGCCTTACTTTGCTGGCCAAAATTCGCTGCATCCGTTTAGGTGACACGCACTCTGGCGTCAGTTGTGTTGCATCCTTGGCATCCCATTGCCAAGCGTGGAGCTTGAACTTGTCGCTAACCGCTTCCAAATTTTCAGCAATTGTAAGGCTTTTAATTTTAGTCTTTTCGGTTTCCATGATTTCAAAACGGCTATCGCGGCGCCCTCTACTTCCATCGATATCGCTGCCAGACGAAGGACCGCCCCGGCGCGCTGGCCGCTGCGCATAATTAATCAGCAATGCTAGATGCCGCCCATTCAACGAGGCAACATAAGCATGTGAGGAGTCATTGCTGAGGGCATCCAACTGGCCGTGCAAAGCCATGCCGTCTGGTAAAGGCTTCGCACGAGAATGCGGGATGCACACGACACCCGCGTAATCGTAAAAGCCGAGCGATAGGCCAGCAAAATTTTCACGCAAGCGATCATACAGCGCGCCTGCAGCAATCCGGTCGACGCCGTCGATCTGATAAATCGGTGTGCCGCGCATATCGCTTGAGTTGCGAAACGCATATCCCGTCTCTACCATGGCAGTTCCTTCCCTTGATAGTCATAGAAGCTGCCGGATTGTGCGAGTGTAAGCCCGTTGATGACGCGCGCCAAACCGAGCGCACTATCGGCGATCGTAACCGGTGCACCCTCGCCGCCCATATCCGTCTGCACCCAGCCTGGATGCAGGGTGACCACAGCAATGTCTTTCGCCTTTAAATCGGCGGCCAGCAGATGCGCCACCATATTTAAAGCCGTTTTGCTGCTCCGGTAGATATAGTGCCCGCTGGAGGCGTCGGTAATCGAGCCCATCAGCGAGGAGGTCATGGCCACCTTGCCACCGCGTTTCAGCTTGCCAGAAAACGCTTCGGCGATTTTCATCGGGGCTAGCGTATTGACCTCCAACGTTTCACGCCAGGCGGCATAATCGATGCTGCCAAGATTTTGCTTATCCCCGCCATAAATGCCCGCATTGGCGATAACAACGTCCAAGCTGTCTGCCGTCATCGTTTTCGCAAGCGCGTCGATCCCTGCGTGATCCGTCACGTCTAGAGCGTGTAGTTTTAAAGCCGTGTTTACCTTGGCTAGATCGGCTAATTCGTTATTGTCGATTTTGCGGGCGCAGGCATGCACCTGCCAGCCGGCTTCGAGATAATGGCGGACAAGGCCCAGACCGATGCCGCGGTTCGCCCCAGTAATGAAAACGCTATTCATAAAACTTCCTTTTATGCTTACTTCATTACATACTCGGTTCATGGTTAGAACGGCAAGCAAACAGAGTCATGAAATCGATAAATTCAACCAATTGGCTCAAAATTGGTGGGATCCGCAGGGGCCAATGGCCCCCTTGCATTGGATGAATGGCTCGCGGCTGGACTTTATCTACGAGCAGTTGACGGCGGCAGGCATTAAACGGGGGCAGCAAGGCTTGGATTTAGGCTGCGGCGCTGGTTTATTGACAGAACCCTTGGCGCGCTATGGCTTTGCCATGACCGGCATCGATGGGGCTGCAGATGCGATCGGCGTTGCCAAGGCGCGTGCCGAAGCAGAGGGATTAAATGTCGATTATAAAGTCGGCCTGAGCGATACAATATCAAGCACATACGATTTCACAACCGCGCTGGAGATCATTGAACATGTCGATGATCCGGCAACGTTTGTACAGCAGATCGCCGCTGCCACGAAACCGGGCGGATTGATTTTCTTGTCTACTTTGAATCGCACCTGGCGCAGCCGCATGCTGGCTGTCTGGGGCGCAGAATATCTTTTGCGCGCCTTGCCAATCGGTACGCATGATTGGGATAAATTTATCAAGCCATCGGAATTGGTAACAATATTAGACACTGCCGGTTGCGAAGTTGTGGCGATAGAGGGGCTGGTATTCAACCCGTTCAAGCGTAGATTTCATCGCGATCCACACCAGTTAGACATCAATTATATTCTAGCAGCACGCAAACTTTAATTAGCCAATAGCGCATCCAATTTCTTTTCACGCTCCAGCGCATAAAGATCGTCGCAGCCGCCGATATGCTGATCGTTGATAAAGATTTGCGGCACGCTGCGCTTGCCACTGGCGCGTTCGATCATCTTCGCGCGCTCATTCACGTCTTCAACGCTGATTTCTGTCCAATCGAGGCCTTTGGTCGTTAGCAATTGCTTGGCGCGAACGCAATAAGGGCAGATGTTGGTCGTATAGATTTCGATCTTAGCCATGGAATCTCCTTTTATTCATCCATGCCCATCGCAATATAAATTTTCTATTCCATGCCGCGCGCGACACGCGCCACTGTCAGCACATCGACCCGGGTGGCGCCCGCCGCCAGTAAAACACGCGTGCATTCATTGACTGTAACGCCGGAGGTCAACACATCATCCACCAGCACGATAATTTTTCCCGTAAGATCAGTTTTGCGCGTTAAAGCAAAAGCACCACGCACGTTCTTCAACCGTTCTTTGCGCGTGAGTCCGCCTTGGGTTGGTGTCGCGCGTACCCGCCGCAATAGATTATTTGCCACGGCTATATGTGCGGATCTTCCTACGGCAAGCGCCAACACCGCTGCCTGATTATAGCGCCGCCGCCAGAGCCGGCCGCGCGCCAATGGCACTGGCACCAACAAGTCGGCCCGCGTTAAAATCGTAGAGCCAGCGCTTACTAACAGCGGTACAAAACTGCGCGCAATTTGTAGTGCATCGCCATGCTTGAACTTTAAGATTAAGTCACGACTGGACTCGTTATAAAGCAGTGGCGCCCGGGCGCGGTCATATTGCGGCGGCTCATTCAGGCATTGTTCGCATTGCAAATCACCGCCTTCGATTTCCAGCTCGAATGGTACGCCGCAGCGCACACAGTGTGGCGGCGCGATAAACGTCAGTTTGCGCCAGCATGCGGGGCAGATCGCCCCGTTTTGGCCAACGGGCGTGCGGCAAGCCGGGCAGAGCGGCGGCAGCACCAGATCAAGCAAACGGGACAGGGCAGTTTTCAGCACAGCGCCACTATAACAGTCTGGCGCATGTCGGCTATGCTCCCCCTATGACTGCACATGCCGTTCCACAAATTTTCGACTATCGCGCCGGGATTGCCCAAGCGCACCGCCGCCGCGCCAATGCGTTTTTAGTTGAGCAATTAGCGCTGCACGCCGTTGAACGGTTGCAGGCATTAAAGCAGCCACCACGCCAAGTGGCCTTACTAGGACCACTTGCAGTTGCCCTGCGGGAAGACCTGCCCCAAGTCAATTTTGTTCCCGCTGGAATCGATATCGCCGGCCGGCTACAGATCGGCGACGGCAATATAATATGCGAGCATATTATAGATCTTGGGCGATTAGCGTTGGTCAATGATCTGCCAGGGGCGCTCGCGCAGATTTATGCGGCCCTGCCACCAGGGGGCGCTTTCTTCAGCATTGTATATGGCGGCATATCCTTACGAGAGGTTCGTAGCGCCCTGTTAACAACAGAAACAGGGCTTACGGGTGGCGCAGCTCCTCGCTTGCATCCTACTTTATCAGGGGAGGCAGCCCTGCAACTTCTGCAACGGGCAGGGTTTGAGTCGCCGATCGCTGACCGGGAATTAATGCCGGTGGCCTACCAGTCGTTAGCAAATCTAGCGCGCGATCTGCGGGACGCCGGCTTCTCCAATCAATTGACCGCTCGCCCGCATATTATTCCCAAGCGGGCGCTATTTGCTGAGTCGGAAGCACTATGGAAAGCCGAATATCCCGCACCGAACGGTCGCGCCCTGGCGAGTTTCGAGATAGTGGCATTAACCGGGTGGAAGCCGCATAAAGTACCGGAATAAATACCTTTTCGGTTTTTGCTAGACGCTGGTGCTTGTTGCCCGCTATCGTTGGCCAACGCCCGGACTTGCCGGGCGTTTTATATTTTAGGACAAACAATGGAAAAAGTACCGATGACGGCGGCTGGTTTTCTGCGCCTTGAACAGGAATTGCACGAATTGAAAGAGCAGCGCCCGAAGATCGTGGAGCAGATCGCCGAAGCGCGCGCGCATGGCGACCTTTCCGAAAACGCCGAATACCACGCCGCCCGCGAAAAACAGGGCATGGTTGAGGCGCGCGTGAAATATCTTGCGGATATCTTGTCGCGAGCCGAGCAGTTCAGCCCGGCGACAATGTCTGGCACATCTATCACTTTTGGCGTCACCGTCACGCTGGTCGATGAAAATACGGATGAAGAAGTTCGCTATCAGATCGTCGGCGGCGACGAGAGCGATATCAAACTGGGACGGCTCTCTGTCACGGCGCCATTGGCGCGCGCATTGATCGGTAAAAGCGTCGGCGATCGCGCGGAAGTGGAAACGCCAAAGGGCAAACGTGCTTACGAGATTCTAAAGATCGAGTGGATCTAGCTAAGGTTGCGGCCTTGCCACAACCATATGCACATGCGCGCGGCGCGTTGGTACTTCCGCAATTTGCCCCATGTGCGGGGTGCCTGAGGCGCGTAGCACAATCGTGTTAGGCTCAGCAGTCCAGAACCGCGCCGCTGTTTCTGCCGCCGACAACGCTGCAAGATAGGCTTTGTCGGTCGCAAGGCGTTGCAAAATATGGATGCGCTGATCTGCAAAAAGCTTTGCAATCGTGCCTAGCGTTGATGCCAAAGGATCATCCTTGCCTGCGTAGCCTTTAAGGTAACGGGTGGGCAGCGCGCTATCGTCTATGCAGTCATAAACGGCCTGAAACTGCTTTGCGCGTCCATCTGTATGCAGCAAGCCAGGATTATACTGCATTGTTCCCGCCTGCACGATTGAATCGGCCGTGATCAATTGCACGACAGTGCCTACCGGATGCTGCCCGAAAATTTGGGCGTCCAGCTTCATAACATGGGCATGCAGGCGGCCAAACATCATGCCTTCGCCAACAGCCTGTGCATCCCGGCCATCTTCATAGCCTTGTGATTTATACCACCGCCATTGTTCCGATTCTTCTAATCGATAATATCGTGTGATCGGCTTTTGCTCATTATCGCGCCCATTATAGAATATCGTCTGTCCTACATCCGAAAATCGGCAGAGCGTGATCGCGTCCAAGCTCTCCGCGAAATGCGCGCGTAGTGCCGCTGGATCAAGCGGACAATCGCTGAAATCAAAATAGGGAAAGCGCGGTGATTTCATGGATTCCATGCTATAAATTTAAACCGTAATTCTGAGAATAATCCGTTTTATTTGCTCGTATTGAACTGTCCCTGCGGTCTAAATCGGCCCAGATATGTCGGCAGAATGGCTTCCAGCGCTGTTGGCACGATCCCTAGTTGCGGCAAGCCTGGCACTGTAGGGTTCGCGATATTATCGCGCGCCAGCAGATGCAATTGATCGCGCGTCAGGGCTTTACCCGGCAAGAGTTCCAATAAACGCGCCAGCGGCACCGCCAGCGCGCCCGGCACATTCAGCAGATAACGCACGCGCCGGATTGTGCGCAACAGCAATAGCAGCAGTTCGCGCATCGTATAAGTTGCGGAGCCACCCAGCTCGTAGATGCGGCCCGCGGTTTCGTGATGCCGCAAGACGTTAATAATCGCCGCCGCGACATCCTCGACAAAGACTGGCTGCAAGCGCGCATTTGGATTGCCGAATAAAGGCAGCACCGGCGAAAGCAGTGCCAGTTTCGCAAAGCGGTTGAAGAATTGATCGTTCGGCCCGAACACGACGGAGGGACGAAGAATGGTTGCGCTAGGATAAAGCGCACGCAGCACGCCTTCGCCCGCCGCTTTGCTGCGCGCATAGGCGCTGGCACTATTGGCGTCGGCCCCGATCGCGGAGAGATGGATCAGCCGTGCCTGTCTATTATCTTGCGGCGCAACCTTCAGCATGGCTTGCGCGATCAGGCCCGGCAGCTCGCCCTGTACAGCGGCAAATTTCGCGCGGCGCGATTCAGTCAACAGCCCAATGCAGTTGATGACAGCGCTACTGCCTGCGACGGCGGAGGCGATTCTGGCCGTGTCTGCCGGATTACAAAAAATTGGCGTGATCTGCCCGACTTCACCCACTAGTCTTAGCGACTCGGCTTTGGCCGTAGCACGCGTTACGGCACGAATGAGCGGCTTGCGGCCATCGAATGATGTGCGCGCCAATTGCGCGATCAGCGCCTGACCGATCATGCCGGTGGCGCCGAAAACTGTGATTATGGGCGACGAGAGAGTCATAGCGCGCGTTGTTCCCAGGCCTTTATTCTTGTTTGGGCCGCTGTTCTTGTTGACATTTCGGAAGCCAAGTCTTAGCAAACAAGCCTGCCCCGGCGCCAGCGAATATAGTTGCGGTCGAGGCAAGCGATAGACGGTGCTGCCCACGTGGCGGAATTGGTAGACGCGCTGGTTTCAGGTACCAGTGATGCAAGTCGTGGAGGTTCGAGTCCTCTCGTGGGCACCAGTCTATTGGGGCGAATGCGACCATGCCGCCATGCGGCGCAGCAGATAGCCGCAGCCATACAGAATAGCACCCGTCAGCAGCAGGCATAGAATCCGCACCAGCGTGGGCGCTGAGGCCGCATCGAATAGCAGCGCCTTGCCGGCGGCAAACCCTAAGACCAGTAAAGCCGATTTAGCCATGATCTGATCGCGCCGCATAAAGGCCAATGCCATCACTGCGACTGCATACAGCAGCCAAGCGATCGACACCGCAAGCGAGCCGATATCGATTGTAAGGCGATAAAGCGCGATGACTGCCAGCAAATGCGCGCTCGCCAAAAGCACTGAACCGATATTCGTCGCACGCCGAAGATCGTCACCACGCTTAATGAGCACGGCCCAGGCACTGCCGAGGCTGATGAACGCCAGCAGCAACCAGGGGCCCGCATCGGCATCCAGCACATGCCCCAGGATTTGCATATAGCTGACGGCGGCAATGATCAGCAGCGCCAGTATCGGCGCGCGCCAAACCTTGCGCGTATTAGGTTGGACAATGGACGGCGTAGGCAAGAAGGCGGCACCCAATAAAATCAGGGCCAATAGCCAAGGCCGCGCATCGAGCGGCAGTAGTTCCAAATAGACGCTATGGAACAAGACGATGGTCGCATAGATGGCAATCAGCGCCCGGCTTTCTAAAGCGGCGGCAAAAGCGCGTTGCGCAATGAGATAAACGCCGACCAATACCCCTGCAAATCCAAGTGACAGCCATGGCGCATAGCCGGGCAGAACCAAGTCGATGAAATGATATTCGCAGGCGTAGAAAATTAGCAGCACCGGCAAGAAGCCAAGCGCCTCCGTCTGCGTTAGCGGGCGCTGATGCTGTAGACTATAGAAATACGTGCTCATCGCGAAGATCGCGAAATGCACGGGCAGCAAAACAGCCAGTAGTTGATTAGCTTCGATCCCAAAGCCGACCAATGCCGTCATGCCAATCGCCAGATAGGCGGAAAGCAGACTCAGCAACCGCGATTCAAGCCAGACCGACGCGCTTGCAAATGCGAGCGAGCAGATCAGCAGATAGTAAAGCGAGAAGCTGGTGGTCGCATCAAGGTTAAGCACGAAGGGGGCAAGATAAGCGCCAACCGCTGCGGCAATCGCATAGGCATCGTGCTTGATGCGCGTATAAAGCCAGAGCGAGAGCGCCGCTACCAGCGCGATCAGGCCAAGCGCCACACTGGCCCCTGCCAATTCATAATAAAGATGCGTGGCGAAGGCTGTGGCATAAAGCACGATAATGCCCGCCGCCGGCAACAGGCTGGCATAGGCGCGGTCGCGTTGCATGAAACTGAAGCCCGCGCCGATCAGCGCAAAGCCAAAGAGCGTAGCAATGCCAACTTGGCGAATAGGCGTCAGCCATCCCGACTCGACCGAAAGCTTGATGATGAAACCAGCTGCTAATACGAAACAGAGAACGGCGATGATCCCCAGCCAATTGCCGGAGGTACGATTACCAGCAGCCTGCGGAGTGATACGCGCGGCCGTATCTAAATTCGGCCCAACAGCTGCAGTGGCTGCGTTCATGGGTGTGGGGGCAGATGGTTTTGCCATCGGCACCGCGGCTTTTGGATTAGCGATCCGCAAATAGTTTTCGATCCGCGTCAGCCTTGCATCCATGGCTGCAAGGCTTTGCGTTAAATCTTGTGGTTCCATGCCAGTCTCCCTACGTGTTGCGCCCAGCGTCACCTGGTTTCGCAGGCTTGTAAATCCCGCAGTCTGTCGCTCTCTAGCTGTCTCCCTTGCCTATCGTGGGCTTCGCTTCCATACTCTTGCCATGACGACTGAAACTCTCCCCGCCAAGCCAGACCTGCAGCTGTTCCACGGCGATTTGCCGAGCGATGTGGCGCAAGCCATCGCCAAGACAGGTAGCGTTGCGATCGATACCGAGACGCTGGGCCTGAACCTGATCCGCGACCGGCTGTGCCTGGTGCAGATGGCGACCGCCGATGGCGCGACTTATTTCGTGAAGTTCGATGCGGGCCAACCGTATCAGGCGCCCAACCTGGCCGCTCTGCTGACCGACAGAAGTGTTCTGAAGCTATTTCATTTCGGGCGCTTCGATATCGCGAAACTGCAGCATCACCTGGGTGCGCTGACAACACCAGTTTATTGCACCAAGATCGCTTCGAAATTCACGCGCACTTATACCGAATACCATGGCCTCAAAAACCTCGTGCGCGAACTCTTGGGGATTGAGTTGAATAAGCAGCAGCAATCGAGCGATTGGGGCGCCGCGACGCTAAGCCCTGAGCAATTGAACTATGCCGCCAGCGACGTGATCTATCTGCATGCGATGAAGGAAAAGCTGGATGCGACCCTAGCCCGCGAAGGCCGCACGGCCTTGGCCCAGGCCTGCTTCGACTTTCTGCCGCACCGGGCGCAGATCGATTTGGCCGGCTGGGACGAAGTCGACATTTTCGCCCATTAATGATATCAATGACTTAGATAACATCTGCAGCTGCCTCATCCCTGCCACAGTGGGGTGATTTCATGTCGATAGCGACACTTTTTGCTCGGAATCTGTTAACCCGGCCTGCTAGGGTGCCGCAACTGTAAGAGTCTGTTAGTCTGGATCCTATGCCTGCTTCCGCAAAAACCGCCGCCCTGCGCCCTACCGCCGCTGCTCAGCCTGCGCATTTCAGCGTGCTGCCCGCGGCTGAGACGGCTGTCGATCCGGTCGAAAGCGCGATCCGCACTGTGCAGATCGAGTGGGAAGCGCTGAACGGCCTTGTCGCCGCGCTCGACAGCACGCTTGAGACGCCCTTCCGTAAAGCGATCGCGACCCTGCTGGAAATTCCTGGCCGCATCATCGTCACTGGCATGGGCAAAAGCGGGCATATCGGCCGCAAGATCGATGCGACCTTTTGCTCGACCGGCACGCCATCTGAATTCGTGCATGCGGCCGAGGCCAGCCATGGCGACCTTGGCAAGATTCAGCCAGGCGATGCCGTGATCGCACTTTCTTACTCCGGCAACACGCGCGAGCTGGCCGACATCATTGCGCATACGCGGCGCTTTGCGATTCCACTGATCGCGATTACCGGCAATGCGACGAGCGAGCTTGGCCTTCGGGCCGACGTCTGCCTGACGCTGCCCGCTTTCAAAGAAGCCTGCCCCAATAACCAAGCACCCACCACCTCGACCACTATGACGTTAGCATTGGGCGACGCGCTGGCGATCGCGCTAATGGAAGCCAAAGGTTTTGCGCGCGAGCATTTCCGCATTTATCACCCTGGCGGTAAGCTGGGCGCCGAATTGATTAAGGTTTCCGAACTCATGCAGTCGGAAGCCAACGGCAATTTGAAAGGCGGGCGGCTGCCGCTGGTATCACGCGGCAGCCCCATGATTGCGGCGCTGCATGCGATCAATGCCGCGGGCTTGGGCGTTGCTGGCATTACCGGCACGAATGGCGAATTGGTTGGCATTATTACTGATGGCGATATTCGCCGCGCGAATGCGGAAGACGGTTTTGCCGGCTGGAATGGTATCACCGTTGATAGCCTGATGATGGCCAATCCACGCGTGACCAATCCCGATAAATTGGCCGGTGAAGCCGTAAAGCTAATGCAGGAGCGGCAAATCAATCTGTTGATCGTAACCGAAGAGCAAAACGGATTGCCGATGCCGGTTGGCGTTTTGCATATTCAGCAATGCATGAAGGCCGGGCTGGTCTAATCGATGGCCGAGCCATCTTCTCCATCTAAAAGCACACCAGAACTAATCGACCTTGCGGCCTGGTGGGGGCGCAACGCGCCAGCCGTGCCGCAAATCGGTAACCTGCTGCAACGCGGCGCGCGCGCGCGAACGTTGAAACGGATTTTACCGATCGTGGCGCTGCTGTTGATTGCAGGCGCATTGTTGTGGCCATTGCTCGCCGCTAAATTTGCAACTCGCCTCATCACCGAAGCCCTAACGCCTGAGCTGGCGATGCTCAATCTTGATTATAGCGGCACCGATAAAAGCGGCAGGCCTTTCACGGTGGAAGCTGAGAAAGCGGTACGGCAGGCAACTGCTAAACCGGCCACAAGCCAAGCAAACGGTCAGATCGGCACAGTGGCGCTAACCGCGCCCAGCGCCGTCTTGCAACAAGAAGGCGGCCAGACTGTTAACTTAAAAGCCGCGACCGGCGTTTATAATGAAGCTCAGCAAGGGCTGACTTTGGATGGCACCGTGCAAGTGGGCAACAGTAATGGCGTTAAGGTTATGGCCCCCGATCTGGCGGTTGACTTAAAGAATGGCCGCGCCTGGACGGATAAGCCGGTAACGGCCACGGGCGATTTCGGGCGGATCGATGGGCAAGGTCTGCGCTTGGAAGATGGCGGAAAGCGCATTATCTTCACCGGCAAGTCGCGGGCGGTGCTGAATGGCGCTGCAGCGGCAGATACCCAGAGTGACGCGCAACCTGCGCCGCAAGCCGAATAGATTGACCGATTTTGAATGTTTCACGCTTTTCTTTGCTGACGTTTTTGCTGCTCACGGCAATTGCCCCTGCGTATGCGCAACTGCCAGGCGCCAATGGCAAGAGCGGCCAGCCTTTCACAATCGACGCGGACGACAGCCTTGAATATCGGCAGGCGGAAAAAATTTATGTGGCAAAAGGCCGTGCCAAAGTCACGCGCGAAGGCGCGTCTGTCACCGCCGATACACTAACCGCATACGAGCGCGACAAGGTGGCCGACAAAAACGGCAACAAAATAAAATCATCAGCTAATCCCATTGGTGGCGGCGGCAGTAGTGAGATCTGGAAATTCGAAGCCGATGGCAACGTCGTGGTCGATAATGGCAATGCCGCCAAACCGTCGATCGCTTATGGCGATCATGCGACCTATGATATCGACAGCCAACGCGCGGTGCTCACAGGCAAAAACCTGCATCTCGACAGCGGTGCTGATCGCATCACCGCGCGCGATAGCTTCGAATATCTGACCGACAAGAAAGAGGCGATCGCCACTGGGGATGCCAAGGCTGTGCAAACGCCGACCGCTGCGAACCCTAATACCCGTACCGTCACAGCCGATACATTGCATGTGTTCTTCATGCAGGATAGAGCCGCGAATGCAAAAGATAATTCAGGCTTGGCCGCCGATCATATCGAGGCGCGCGGCCATGTGCGCGTGACGACCGAGACCGTGAATGGTGCTGAAAAACAAACCAGCACCGCAACCAGCGAACAGGCGACATTCGATAATAAGGGCAACAAAGCAACCCTGATGGGCAATGTGAAGATCGCCCGCGGTCCGAACCAGCTGGAAGGCGAGCGCGCTGAAGTGGATATGAACACTGGCGTCAGCCGCTTGCTGGCTGCGCCTGCTGCTGCAAACGGTAAAAAGCCCCGCGTACGCGGTCTCCTCGTTCCCGGCAGTGGCGTGGTGACGCAATGAATACCGAGACAGAAGCCGCGATTAAAATTGTGCCCCCATTAGCACCAAATGCGAGCGGCCTTGTCGCTGAAGGGCTTTACAAGTCCTACCGCAAGCGCGCGGTCGTGCGCGGCGTCTCGCTTTCAGTGGCACGCGGTGAAGCCGTCGGCCTGCTTGGCCCCAACGGTGCCGGCAAAACGACCAGCTTCTATATGCTGATGGGGCTGACGAAGGCTGATCGCGGGCGCGTGCTGCTGGACGGGCATGACATCACCCCGCTGCCAATGTTCCAACGCGCACGCTTGGGGCTTGGCTATCTGCCGCAGGAGACCTCGATCTTCCGCGGGCTTTCAGTCGAAGACAACATCATGGCGATCCTTGAGATCGCTGAGAAAAACGAAGAGGCGCGGAAGGCCGCCTTGGAAGCGCTGCTGACAGAATTTTCGCTGCAGAACCTGCGCAAAACGCCAGCCCCCGCACTTTCCGGCGGGGAACGCCGCCGCGTCGAAATTGCCCGCGCTCTAGCCACGCGCCCGCACTTCATCCTGCTGGACGAGCCTTTTGCCGGGATCGATCCGATTGCGGTCGGCGAAATTCGTGATCTAGTTATGCACTTGAAGAACCGCGGCATCGGCGTGCTGATCACCGATCATAACGCCCGCGAGACGCTCGATCTCGTCGATCGCGCCTATATCATCCACGATGGGCAGGTGCTGCTGGACGGCACGCCAGAGACCATCCTTGATAGTGCCGAGGCCCGCCGCGTTTACCTTGGCGAAAGATTCCGCCTCTAAGCTGGCCGCATGGCCATTAATCCAGGACAACAGCTAGGACAGCGCCTCGACCTTCGGTTGGGGCAGAACCTCGTCATGACACCGCAATTGCAGCAGGCGATCAAGATGCTGCAGATGTCGAACCAAGAGCTGACCGAATTCGTCCTGACTGAGATTGAGCAGAACCCACTGCTCGATAGAGCCGATCCGGAAACGGGTCTGGCCGAAGGCGACATCGGTGATATCGCCACCAGCGAGAATGAGCGCGATGCCGCAGACGGCAGCGGCTCCGCCGAGACCAAAACCACGGAAGCGACTGATAGCGTCGACCATCAATCTGCCGAGACTTACGAGAGCGGCGGCGCGCTGGACACCGATTATGACAATGTCTGGACGACGCAAGCCGGTGAAGGCGGCGGCGCGCACAACTCTAATAATGGAGGCGACGATAGCGACAATTGGCTGGAGCAAACCGTCAGCGAGCAGATCAGCCTGCGCGATCATCTGCTGGAGCAGATCCAGCTGGATATCACCAGCGAGGGCGACCGGCTAATCGCGCTGCTGTTGATGGAGCAATTGGACGAAGCCGGCTACTGCAAAGCCGACACCAATGAACTTGCGGAGCGGCTGGGGGTCGCGCCCACGCGCACGACTGCCATCCTTGAACGGCTCAAGCAATGCGACCCGGCTGGGATTTTTGCGAAAGACCTAGCCGAGTGCCTTTCGCTGCAACTGTACGAAAAAGGATTGCTCACGCAAGAGATGGAGGCGCTGATCGCCAACCTGCCGCTGCTAGCCGAGAAATCATTCGGGCAATTAGAAAAACTCTGCGAGGTCAACCGCGAAGAATTGGGGCAAATGATCACGGCGATCCGCCAGTGTAACCCGAAGCCCGCCTTCGGGTTCGAGGCTGGTTTTGCGCCGACCGTCATTCCCGATATTATCGTCAAAAAAACCGGCCTGGGCACCTGGCAGGTAGAGCTAAACAGCGAGACGCTTCCAAAGGTGCTGGTGAATGAGCGCTACTTCACCAAAATCAAGGAAGGCACGACCAACAAGAAAGAGCTCGATTATTTGGGCGAGCGGCATCAGACCGCGCATTGGTTGGTAAAGGCTTTGCACCAACGCGCGACGACGATCCTGAAGGTCGGCACGGCGCTTGTCACAGCGCAGGAAAATTTCTTCAATTACGGCCTCGATTATCTAAAGCCGCTGACGCTAAAAGATATTGCTGCCGTGATCGGCATGCATGAGAGCACCGTCAGCCGCGTGACGACCGGGAAATATATGGCCACGCCCAAAGGCGTGTTCGAGCTGAAATATTTCTTCTCGACCGCGCTCGCGTCAAGCAGTGGCGGCGAAGATATCTCTTCAACCAGCGTTAAGAACCGCATCAAGGCGTTGATTGATGCCGAGGACGCAAAAAAGGTTTTATCTGACGATCAGCTAGTGACGCTGTTGAAAGCTGAAGGGATCGAGATCGCCCGCCGCACTGTGGCTAAATACCGCGAGCAATTGCGCCTCGGCAGCTCGACCGAGCGCCGGCGAATGAAGGCGAGCGGTTAGCCTACCTAGCCAAGACCATTGTTTGGTAGCGGTATGTAAGACGGCTGCATACTTGAGCGCGATGGCAACGCATCACCGCATCGATCAAGCGCCTCGCCCTGCTCCACAAGCGTGCCGCCACTATTGGTATTAAGCGTGCAGGTATCTGCATCTTCCTGAACGACGATGGGGCGGCTAGTTGGTGTCGCAACCGGAGCCGACTCCATGGTGTCATTCATCATGCTTGACATTGGAGCCTGGTTTTTCAGACCATCATTATAAAGTGCTGCTGCGCCAATGGTTACCAAAGCGCCCACGGCCGCAATTTTGAATTTCTTCATTTTAAAATCTCCTTGCCCTTAAATACCAAATTCCGGGAAAACGCCGCAGATAATTATTACTTTCATTGCGATATCAGCGCCTTATGCGTAGCAATCGTTATGGCTGCCTTACGGGCGAAAGCCTAAGCTTGGTTATATAACAAGCCAGAAGGAGAGCCCGATGCAAATCGCAATTCAAGGTAAGCAACTCGATATTGGTCAATCACTACGCGAACATGTTGAAACGGCTTTGCAGGAAAAAATCGGCAAATATTTCAGTGATGCAGTAGATGCCACTGTTATCATCTCTAAGGAAGCCTATCTTTATTGTTCTGAAATTATCGTGCATCCCGGCAAGCATGGCGCCAGCGTGCAGGCTAAAGCTAGCGCCGGTGAGCCGTATCCAAGTTTTGATGAAGCAGCTGACCGTGTGGCCAAACAGCTGCGGCGATACAAGACCCGCCTAAAAGATCATCACAGCCAGACGCATGCGGAAGTTGCCGAGGCGCAGATGGCGCGAAAGACGATTTTTGATAGCAGCTACACGGCGTCGAATGATTCCGTCGCCAGTGAATCAGTGGTTGTTGCCGAGATGGAAACGCCGATCATGACGCTGACGGTGAGCGAAGCAGTGATGAACCTGGAACTTGGCGATATCCCGGCGTTGCTGTTCAAAAACAAGGCTAGCGGAGGCCTAAACATGCTGTATCGCCGCGCAGATGGGAATATCGGTTGGGTCGATCCGGCGAGCTCGCTGAAATAACGCGTTAGTGGACTGAAACTGGCTCCAACGCATGCTGGCGCACGGCGGCAAAGGCGGTGGCGCGGGTTGCAAGCGTGGTAAGCGGCGTGCCATCAGCTGCATGCACAGCCCAGACGCGCAGACCTTCGACCGTAGCTGACTTCACATAAGCGGTGTCGTTCAGTCCAAAATCCGAAAAGCGTAAGGCAGCCTGCGGCATTTCCGCATAATCCGCATGTTCCACCGTCATGATCTCAATCGGCTTAAACGCGCTCATTTGTTATCCCCAAATTTTGTTGTGGCCTCGTTGATCGAGACTAATGCCTTGCCTATTCAGGACGCCTTAAAAGGGATGATTTGCGGAGCGGTAAATAATTCTTACATCGCAAGATGTGGGGCTAATCGCCCTAGATATGGTATGGCATTTATGCCGATTATAAGTGTGACATCGAAGCCATATCGCCGTTGCAACAACGGAGCGGCAACAACCCGCGCCTTGCTTAGGCTCTTTCTGTAATAGCCATAAGCTATTGAAAAAGAAAGATTTTTGGTTAATTTTTGTTAAGCATATATATAGCGAATCGCCAATATTAGATGGAGCGGGCGACGGGAATCGAACCCGCGTGATCAGCTTGGAAGGCTGGAGTTCTACCATTGAACTACACCCGCCTATAACGCGCAGCGTTGAGGCATCTACCTAAGATTAGAATAGGCATTAGACGAAAGAAAGCCTTCTTAGAAGCGCGGGCGCGACTCATACAGTTCTGGCAAGTCGTTTTCGTAAAGCACGACATCGGCTTCGGTTAGATCGTTTAAGAGCGCTCGCGCTGCCGCTAGCGTTGGCACGCGGTCGAGCCGCAATGAAGTGCCCGCACTTTGTACGCCCTTGATAAAGTCTTCGATGCGTTCCGGGCGCACGGCGATGATCCAATCAGCTTTGGTTGCGGCCAGCGTACCCAGGCGGCGATGCTCCTCTGCATGCAACGAGCCCAGTTCCGTCATGCCCGGCGTGATCAGAATGCATCGACCGCCGCTATGCGTACCAAGGAGATCGAGCGCATCCAGCGCGGCGGCAAAGCCGGTGGGGTTTGAATTATAGGCATCATCGATGATCGTCGGCCCACCGGCGAAGCGTTTTACCTCCAGCCGGTGCTTCGTCTGCGGCACGGCGCGCAGGGATAGCGCGACCATCGAAGGCGGCAAGCCAAGTTCGATCGCCAGCGCCGCGGCCAAAGCTATGTTCGACGCATGCTGCAGGCCAAATAACGGCGTTGTTAGCTGCAGGATTTCACCAGTCGGCAAATGCAGATTCAGCGCTAAGCCTATTGGCGTCTGCGCCATATCGCTAAAGCGATAGCAGTCAGTAGCGCCGGTGCCGACCGTGATCATCGCACCGTTTTGGCGGCGGGCCAGAAAATCTTGATCGATCTGCGTGGTATTCACTAGCAGCTTGCCAGTTTTAGCCCAGACTGCCTCCCCGAGTTCGAATTTAGCGCGGGCGACTTGATCGAGGCTCTTGAAGCGTTCGTAATGCGCAGCGCCAATCGCGGTGATGATGCCATGGTGCGGCGGCGTGAAGCGGCAGAGCTTGGCGACCGAGCCGGGCCGATACGCGCCCATCTCGACCAGAAAAAAGCGGTGCGTGGCGTTGAGTTGTTCGAGGATAATGCGGGTGATGCCCATCAACGTATTGACACTGCCGGGCGTCGCCAGCGTCGGCGCAACGCTCGCCAAGATATGCGCGAGGATATGCTTCACCGAGGTCTTGCCGAACGAGCCGGTAATGCCGATTACGGTCGGGTTCAACGCGGCCAGCTTGCGTTGCGCTTCCAAGCGCAAACGCCGCTGCACAAAAAATTCGTAGGGCTTTAACAAAAGATTGGCGAAGGGCAAAGCCAGCGGCAGCAGTGGCAGCGCCGCCGCGATTGCAAACAAATGCAGCGGATGGCCGGGCAACACGCCCGCCAACCAGGCAATTGGCAATGGCCAGCCAAGCGCAAAGGCCGGCAATAGGATTATTGCCAGCGCCGTGCCATAGATGCGCTTCACACGCGCCGTCCAGACCAGTGGCTTTTTCTGCTGCGCCTCTGGCTTTTCAATGATAGCGAGCAGCAGGAAGCCGATCGTCAGCACTGCATAGGGCACCCAAACCAAAGCGGTGACAAGGCCGCTGCTCAGATCACCCGGCGTGATCGTGCGCAGCAGCAAGTAATAGAGCAGCCCGAACAGCAGCAGCAGCAGCAAGCCGCGCCGGTCGAAAGCGCGCATCTGCCACAGCCAGACAAGGAAGCGCGACCCGTCGTATTCTTCCTGCTGGAAAAACTGCAAATAGCGTTTCAACCGCCGCGCCGCGAAATAAAACAGCGCCGCTGCCAATGCGAAGGGCAGCAGCGTATCGACCCACAAACCAATATCCATCACGGCAGCACCTTTTTCACAAATTCACGCAGGTAAGTTTGCACCAACCCCGCGCCGTTGGTCAGCACCGTATAGTGGTCGAGGGCCGGCAGGATCTGGAAATCGCTTTGTGGCAGCAGTTTGTGATAGCGCGCGCCCATGGCGGGCGGCGTTTCCGTATCATATTCGCCATAAAGTAGCAGCACCGGTACTTGCACGCGCGGCAATAGCGGCGCCACATCATCCGCCACGATGCGCACGAATACGCGGCGGAACGCGCCAGCATTTTTGTAATCGGCACTGCCGATCCGCGCCGCCCATTTCGCTTTTAGACCCGTTTGCGCTAGGCGATCGAGCAAGCCCAGCGTTTTAGTGATCCGCACCAGCGACCAGACTTTGATTTGCTTTAGCAGCGGGCGGATTGGCTTCAGCCCATGCCCGCCGACGACGACGATGCCTTTTAAATAGTCTGGCTGCGTGGCAGCAATTCGCATCGCTAGCCGCGCCCCGAACGAGTGGCAAACGAAAAGTGTTGGCTTTTCCGCTAGAGTTGCCAGCCAACTTTCCACCAACGCTACATAATCGGTAATGCCCCAGTTTTCCAGCGGCAAAGGCGCTACGCCATTGCCTGGCGTATCGAGCGCGAAAATTTCAAAGTCGCGTTGCAGCGTCGTTACCAGTGGCAGCAAGCTCGCGCCCGGCTGGCCCCAACCATGCAGCAGCACAATGCGGGCGGACGCGTCAGCCTGTCCCGACTGCGTGGTCAGCAGCGTGCCGCCACCATGCTGATGGCTTTGCATAAAAGGTTTATCAGGCGCTGTGTGCATCAGTCTTTTTACCGCGTCTCTGCGACTTGCGCCAGATCCCCACCAGGCTTGCACGTTCTTGAGGTGGGGTTATGCTTATTCTATGGCTATAGATACATCCCACAAAACCCGCTTGCTCGTTCTTTTCGGCGGCCCGACCGTCGAGCATGAAGTCTCGATTGTCACCGCCCTGCAGGTGCTGGGCGCGCTCGATCAGCGGCGCTTCGAATTGCTGCCCGTCTATTGGGCGCCGGATGGCAATCTTTATACCGGCGCGGCATTGGGAGAGCGCAAGAATTATCCGTTTGGGGCGACGCTAAAACAGCATCTGACCCGTCTGATACTGCCGTTCGGTCGCTGTGACGAGACCACAGGCCGCCCCCTCGCCCAGCTTATTAAGGGCAGCATCTTTAATCGTACGGAAGACTATGCCTTTGACGCGATCCTGCCGGTCGCGCATGGCACCATGGTCGAGGACGGCGCCATGCAAGGGCTATATACAGCACTTGGCGTGCCGTTCGTAGGGCCCGGCGTAATGGCGGCAGCGCTGTTCATGAACAAAATGGCGGCCAAGAAATATCTTGCCAGCTATGGCGTGCCGGTGCTACCAGCCGTTCTGATCGAGCGCCCGCGCACCGGTTTCGCCGATGCTTCAAAACTGGCGGCAGAGGCAAAGCTGCCGAGCGATTTTCCATTAATCGTGAAGCCGAATTTTCTTGGCAGTTCGATCGGCGTGACGCGCGCCACCACCCGCGATGAACTAGCGGCAGGCTTGGCCCAGGTCTTCAAGTTCGATACCGCCGCGATCATCGAGCCCTGCGTGGCGCCACTCGTCGAATATAATATCTCTGTCACGCGCGCGTTCGGTGACGAGGTGATTTTTTCCGCAATCGAGCAGCCCTTGGGTGGTGGCGATACACTGGATTTCGAGACCAAGTACCATACCGGTGGCGGCAAAAAGGGTAAGCTGGGCGCGCCGAAAGCTGCAGCCTCTGGTGGCACCGGCATGGCCAGCGCGACCCGTATCGTCAATCCAGCGCTAAAGCCGGAACAGCTACAGATCATTCATGACAGCGCCCGCACGGCGATGCTGGCGACTAATGCCAAAGGCGCGCCGCGGATCGACTTCATCAGCAACGGTGACACCGGCGAAATCTGGCTGAACGAGGTCAATCCCATGCCAGGTTCGTTCGCCTATTTCCTCTGGGAGGCTGCAGACCAGCCCGCGACCTTTACCGAATTGCTGACAGCCTTGGTCGATGAAGCGTTACGCGTGCATCGTGCCGAGGTGCGCCTGACCGACCCTGCCCAGGCTGGCGCCAAAATGTTCCGTTAAAGGCCACGGCACGCTTTAAATGGCTAGTTTTTTAAGTTAACCGCCTATCGGCGTTGACTTTGCCCGTAGGGCAAGGCTACAACAGCCCACGCCTTGCGGGAGACCGTTTGGCCAGTGACAATATTAGTTAATTCACCATTCCGATGGTGCGGTTAGCGGGTGTAGCTCAGTTGGTTAGAGCGCCTGCCTGTCACGCAGGAGGCCGCGGGTTCAAGTCCCGTCACTCGCGCCATTTCCTTTGGCATATCGTATTTACGGCCTTTGCGGCGTGATCTCACTATGCCCGCCAAACCCATTTACCCGCAAACACCGGACGACCGCTATTTCATCGTCCGCGGGCGGCTATGGCGCCTGGCTAACCCTGAATTGTCATCAACACAAAAAGAGGTGTTGGTTAAAGCGCTAATGGATGCGCGCCGCGCGATTGCCGCGGCAAATAAGATAAGAGATGCCGACGCTGTAGCCGCAGCCCGCGCCCGCGTTGATGCTGCGAAGATCGCGCTAGGCGAGCGCGGCCCGGTCTGGTGGACGGATAGCGCGCCCGATTACAACCGGCATCTGGTAAAGAACACGCCCTATAAGGACATGGTTTAGTTATTACCCATTGCCGCTTTTTTTTCGGCCTGATAACGCTCGGCCCAATAGATCGTACGCGGGGCGACATCCGCTGCCAGATCACGGCACAGCAACGCATATTGCCCAGCCAATACTGTCGACTGGCAATTGCCGCCCGTGCGGCGGCGCATGTCGGCGTCAACCTCGTCCAGCTTGGGGCGGAACTGATCGGGCGTGACGCCCGCGGCGATCGCCAGCTTGATCGCCGATTCTGCGGCCAGGCCAGAAGCGGCACGATACTGCTGCGCCATAGCGGCATCGCTGACTTCGGTGCATTCAGCGGCGATCTTATCGAACACCGCGCAATGCATGTAATCGTCGATCAGATGCGCCTTGGTATAGGTCGTGAGACCGACTTTATCGGAGGATGGAACTTCGCCTGCCATAACAGGTGTGGCCAACGTAATGGCAGCAAGAACGAGGAAAGATAGTTTCATTACGCGGCATCCTTTAATGTTGCGAGAGTGACTTGCGGGCGGGCGCCGATATGACTGATGACTGCCGAGGCTGCACGCGCGCCCAGCGCCCCCGCCTCTGCATGACTCAAGCCTGACAAATGCCCATAGAGAAATCCCGCGGCAAATAGATCGCCTGCGCCCGTGGCATCGACAACGCGCGCAACCGATACCGGCGAAATTTTTGTCAACAGGCCGCCTTCTTGGATGACCGCACCGCGTTCGCTACGCGTGAAAACGCCAATCGGCACCAGGCTGCTGGCAGCCGCAACCGCGCTTTCAAAATTTTGCGTCTGCGTGAGCGCCATGATTTCAGATTCGTTGGCGAATAGAATATCGACCAGACCTTCCGTGCAGTAGCGCAGGAAATGTGACCGATAAGCTTCAGCGCACCAGGCGTCGGAAATCGTTAGCGCTACCTTGCCGCCGGCAGCCTTGGCAGCACGGATCGCGCGATCAGCCACGGCCACGCGGGCTTCCGTATCCCAGATATAGCCCTCAATATAAAGCATCCGGGCGGTGCTCGCTTGCGTCTCTACATCAGCATCGAGATTGAAGCTGCCACTGGCGCCGAGATAGGTCGCCATGGTGCGCTCGCCATCGGGCGTGATGAAACAAGTGCAAAAGCCGGAAGCAATTATCGTATCAGGCTCGGCAATATTGGTGAATGTCATGCCGGCTTGCAGCAAATCATCAGCAAAGATTTTACCGAGTGCATCGGCACCAACCCCG
The DNA here is from genome assembly GCA_965246895.1 of Alphaproteobacteria bacterium. Classification (GTDB taxonomy): domain Bacteria; phylum Pseudomonadota; class Alphaproteobacteria; order JAIXQD01; family JAIXQD01; genus CBDFFX01. Next base: position 139,334 of record OZ251993.1, read on the forward strand.
CCCATAAAGGCGGCGCGCATTGTTTCATCGGCACCGAAGCTGGCTACGCCCAGGCATGTGTTCGCAGCCGAGCCGCCGGAGACGAGTTGCGCCTCATTGGTGTTGGCGGTTGCCTCCGCCTGCAGGGCTGCTGCACGCTCCGCATCGATCAGATGCATGCGGCCTTTATCAAACCCATGCGTTAGTAGAAAGTCGTCGCTGCATTGGACGAGAATATCGACGAGGGCGGAGCCGATGCCGACGATGTCATAAGTCTTATTGTTCACAATCCGCCTCCGTTTTTCCCTTAGCAGCATACAGCTTCTTTTCCGGCCAACGACAAATATCATAGATCGGGCAGATGTGGCATTTTGGCGCGCGCGCCAGACAAATATAGCGCCCATGCAGGATCAGCCAATGATGCGCATGATCCATATAGTGGTCGGGAATCACTGCCAACAGCCCATCTTCAACCGCGCGCGGCGTGTCGCCTGGGGCTAGCCCCGTACGGTTGGTAACACGGAAGACATGGGTGTCGACCGCCATAGTTCTCTCACCCCAAACGACATTGAGCACGACATTCGCCGTCTTACGACCGACGCCAGGCAAGGCCTCCAACGCGTCGCGGGTGCGTGGCACTTCACCTTTATGCTCATCGACCAAAATCTGCGAGAGCTTGATGATATGCTGCGCCTTGCTATTATAGAGGCCGATGGTGCGCACGTGCTCCTTAAGACCATCCAGGCCCAGTTTCAGCATCTTTTGCGGCGTATCGACTTTTTTGAACAGCGGGCCGGTAGCTTTATTCACGCCAACATCTGTTGATTGTGCCGACAGCACCACGGCCACCAATAGCGTATAGGCGTTTTTATAGGTGAGTTCCGTTTTTGGATCGGGGTTAACCTGTTGCAGCCGCGCGAATAGAGTTTCAATTTCAGGTGCTTTCAAGCGGCGAGTCGGCGCGACGGGCCCCACTGCGTTGCCAGCGGCCTTTGTCTTATCGGTTTGGGTTGGCGCAGCTTTCGGCATGCCCGAGCATGCCGCGATGGCTGGCAAATGCCAACCGGAAGCGCTATGGTTTTGGGTAAGGAGACGCCATGAAATTGCTAAAACTTACCCAGGCCCCAGCGACCATTTATTTGCTGCCCTCTATCCATAACGGCACCAAAATTGTGCTGGCCTGCGCGCCTGATGGCGGCATTCTGCGCAGCGGGTTTGCCCGCGATAATCAGAGCCTAGAGCGTTTGGCCGAAGCCTGCGCGAAGCTCTGGCCGCAGGCGAAGCAAAGCGCAGCGCCGCGCGGCTTTAAGCCCGATACAGACCGTTTCTATTTATATGGCACACCGTTCCAGAAAGCGGTTTGGACGCGTCTCGCGAAGTTGAAGCCTGGCACGATCGTCAGTTATGGCGAACTTGCTCTTCAGGTCGGTAAGCCGACCGCTTATCGCGCGGTTGGCACGGCAGTCGGCGCCAATCCTTACGCGCCCTTCGTGCCCTGTCATCGTGTGCTAGCAGCGAACCGCAAGATCGGCGGCTTTGCAGGCGGGTTAGAGCTTAAAAGGCAGCTACTACAAGCTGAAGGCATTGCGATCGCCGCTTAGTTTATAGACCGCAGAATCAAAAACCCCGCCAATCGCTTGGCGGGGTTTTCTATTTAAGTTGTCGCAGTCTTAAGGACGGACGACGACGCTGTTGGCATTCGAATTTTGGTTATTGTTCGAATTGTTGATGATGGTCGTGCCATTGCTGTTCGAGCTTGACGACGAGCTGCTGCTTGAACTGCCGCTGTTCCCATTGGTGCTGTAGTTATCGATGCAACCAACCGAACCATAGGCACACATTGTGCTGCCGCCTGACGTGCCGCCGGCAACTGGCTGCTGCCCGTTGCTCGTGCTATGCCCGGTCACAGCGCCACCACTATATGTGGTTGTGCTGCAAGCCTTGGCAATCGCATCCCCAGCTTGTGCATAGGTGCACATAGTTTGGGTGCAGGTCGTCGACCCGTACGAGCCGTACAGCTGGCCATTGTTGCAGGTGCGCGACTCGCCCATGCAGGCTGCATTTTCCGGCATGCTGCTTTGGGCATAGTAGGTCACGCTCGAACCACTTGGGATCGTACGGCCATCTGGGCCTGTGCAGCTTGCTGGCGTTTGCACCGAGCAGTTTTGGTTCGTGAAGCTACCCGACAGCGTGCCGTTCGTGCAGAGACGCTGTTCAACGTTGCCACCCTGGCAGCTTTGGCCATAGCTGACCGTGCTGAGGCGGTAAGCCGTCACGGTTTGGCCATTGCCGACCGTTGTGCCCCATGGCGTCACGCAATTCTGCGGCGGCTGGGCCGTGCAGTTGGATGCCGTGAAGCTACCGGATAGTTGGCCGTTGTTGCAGACGCGGGTCTCGCCCATGCACTGTTGACCATAGGCAACGCTGCCTGATTGATAAGCCGTTACCGAGCCGCCATTCTGGATCACCTGGCCATTGAAGGTGCAGGTGGCAGGTGGCGTGACGGTGCAGGTTGATGCCGTGTAGCTACCCGATAGCGTGCCGTCGCGGCAAGTGCGCTGTTCGTAGTTGCAGGTACCACCATAAGCCGCGCTTGACGATTGGTAAGCCGTCACAGTCTGACCATCACCAATGGTCTGGCCGTTGAACGTGCAGCTATTGGCCGCACGACAGGTATTGCTGGTTTGCGACCATTCAGTCGTCGACCCGCAAACACCATTAGCGTTCATAGTACGGCTTTCCACGATCTTACCTTGGCTGTTGGCTTGTTGGCCAGCTGGGCAAGCAACATCACGCGTTTCCGTTTGCGCCGTGCAGGATTGCTCCAGCGGCGGTTGCGGGGTTGGCGCACGTGGCGGCACGGTTGGATAGTCGCGACCTCTGCGATCACCGATTGTGCCATTCGTGAAGGAGACATTCTGCGGTGTATCGATCGCCAGACCCGCATCGCCACCCGTCACATTGAAGACAGTCGACGGGAAGGTTGGGTAGAAGTAATACCCAGTGATCGTTGACGCAGGCGTGCCGTAAGGCTGACCGTATGGCGAGCGGATGTAGTAATGCGCATTACCACCGGCTTGACCTGGCAAGCCGCCCGGGCCGCTGACATAATAGGCAGCATTCGTATCGGCACCCATCGAGCGGATCATATACTCGTTATCCGCTGGCGTGACAGCCGTTGCGAGATAGTCCGTATTCTTACCATTGCGGGTGATGCGGCCTGAGTTGTTGTTGGCAGCAACCACATTGCCATTGGCATCGCAGCTACCCCATGGGTCGAAGGTTTCGCCTGGCAGGATGCCGGCACCGCCGCCGCCAGCTGGGCTGCAATGGCCGAAGCCGATCGTCGCGCCGCCGCCGCCGCCGCCCCAGATTTGACCTGCCGAATTATCGAAGATCATTGGGTAAGGTGCGCTAATGGCTGGGCCACCGGCTTGTGCAGGGATCATCTGACCACTGGTTTGCGCGACATAGGCACCGTCACCGCCCGCACCTTGGATGCGACCGTAGTTGATAACCTTGATCGTCACGTTCGATGGCCAGCCGGTACCGCTCGTCAAAGCTGGGAAGCCGACATCGTTCGAGCCAACGTTTGCCCCTTGCAGGATCGTCAGATTGACAGTGATGCCAGAAACGATCGGGCAATGTTGCTGTTGCGCCAATTGCAGAACATTGAGGTTCAGATAGTTACCAGCCTGCAGATTGATCGAGCAGCTTGGCGGCACGTAGTCATTGCAGGTTGCGTCCGTGTAGCTGCCCGAGAGCGAGCCATTGGTGCAGGTACGCGTTTCCGATTGGCAGATGTAGCTGCCTGGAAGGCTTTCTGTCTGGCCGATCTTACGATAAGCCATCACGCTTTGGCCGCTTTGCAAGGTTTGACCATTGAACGTGCAGGTGTTGTTCGTGCACTGACCGTTCGTGCCACGTGTCGTGCCGGCTGGGCAGACTGGTGAGCAGCTATAGGTGCTTGGTAGATATTCGCTGCCAGCAGCGCATGTGATGTTTGGCATCAGCACACGGTCAATCGTGTGGATCACACCGTTCTTAGCCAAACGATCCCACTCGACGACATTGGCAGTCGGCGCGTTGGTGACATTATTGACCTTGACTGTGCCGTTCGAGCCGGCTGGCACATTCACGTTCAGCGAATAGCCCGAGAGCGTTGCGATATCCGTCGACTTGCCATCGAAGAAGCTCTTCAGATACTTGCCGTTGATGATGTGGGTGCGCAGGATTTGGCGCAGCACATCATAATTGGCAGGTTGCTGCCAAGCTTGCTTGGCATCGGCAGGGATTGCTGCAAAAGCTTCGTTACGCGGGGCGAAAACCGTGAACGGGCCATAGCAGGTGCCTGTTTCAGGGCAGCTGAGCCCTGGGATCATACCGGTAATTTGCAGCAGATAACGGAACTCGCTGTAGATGGTTGGATTGTTCGCCATCACAGTTGGAATGTCCGGCGTATTGACAGCACAGGTATTGCTGACAACCGTCCATTCGCCATTCACGCCGCACTGGCCGCCGACGTTTGTCGTACGGGTTTCAGTGATCGTGCCGCTTTGACCGGCCGGGCATTGGGTGACGCCGGTGCGGGTTTCGGTCGAAGCGCCGCAGGTTTGGTTGCAGCTTTGATACTGATAGCTGCCCGACAGCATGCCGTTATTGCACATGCGGGTTTCGCTGATGCAGACGCCGCTAGTTTGCGCATTCGCATTGCCGGCCGTTGCCGAAGTACCGACCACACTTGGCGATTGGTAAGCCACAACTGATTGGCCGTTTAATACGGTCGCGCCCCATGGTGCTACGCAGTTAGCGGGTGGCGTCACGTTGCAGGATTGGAACGTATAGCTGCCCGACAGATTGCCGTTGTTGCAGGTACGTGTTTGTGACTTGCAAACTGTGCCGTAAGCAGATGTCGAGGTTTCATAAGCCGTAACTGACTGACCGTTGGCCAAAACGCCGCCCCAAGGCAGGGTGCAGGTATTTGGCTGATCGGTGTCGCAGCTTTGGAACGTGAAGCTGCCCGACAGCGAGCCGTCATGGCAGATACGTGTTTCGGATTCGCAGGTCGAACCGAATGCCGTCGAACGCGTCTTGTAAGCTGTCACCGATTGGCCATCATTCAGCTGCGCACCCCAAGGCGTCGTGCAAACGCGCGGTGGGTTAACCGAGCAGGTTTGATACGTGTAGCTGCCTGATAGCGTACCATTGGTGCAGGTACGGGTTTCCGACGTGCAGACCGAGCCGTAAGCAGTGGTTGCCGTTTGATAAGCCGTTACCGACTGACCGTTGGCCAACGTGCCGCCCCATGGCAGGTTGCAGATGGCTGGCGGCGTTACGGTGCAATTGGTCGCCGTGAAGCTGCCCGACAATGTGCCATTCGTGCACTTGCGGCTTTCCGACTCGCACTGTTGTCCATAGGCCACGGTGACAGTCCGGTAATAAGTCACGCTTGCGCCATCGGCGATCGCGCCGCCACCTGGCAGCGTGCAAACGGCAGGCGGATTTACGCTGCAGATTGCGCTGGTGAAGGTGCCTGACAGAACGCCATTGGCGCAGGTGCGTGTTTCCGACTCGCAGACTGAACCGAACGGTGCGGTCGTCGTCTTATAAGCTGTAACGCTTGCGCCGTTTTGGATGGTTTGGCCGTTAAACGTGCAAGTCAGCGGCGGTTGCGGCGTGCAGTTCGAGTAAGCATACGAACCGGTCAAACCAGTGGCCGTGCAAGTACGCGTTTCCGAAATGCAGGTCGTACCAAAAGGCGTCGTTTGCGTTTGATAAGCCGTAACCGTTTGGCCTTCGGTCAACATCACGCCGTTGAAGGTGCAGGTATTGGCTGGCGGGATGCGGCAGGTGTTGCCAGTTTCAACGAAAGCGGAATTCGTGCCGCAAACATTGCCAACGTTGACTTGACGCGATTGCGTGATGATGCCGGTTTGACCAGTTGGGCAAGCGACAGTTTTTGTTTCAGTCGTTTCCGTGCAAGTTGGAATTGCGCGGCAGGTATTCGAGATTTCAGTGAAAGCCGAGTTTACACCGCAAACGTTGCCCACATTCAGTGTGCGACGTTGAACGATCGAACCGGTTTGGCCGGCTGGGCAAGCAACAGTTTTGTCTTCAGTCGTAGCAACGCAAGCGGGGGGCGCATTGCAAGGCTGATAAGAGACGCCGGCTGGCGGGTTATTTAGGAAAAAGGCAAGTGCGGTTGCGCTGGCAAATGAACGATCGCCGCGCGAGGTGACAGAGCCGCCCTGAACAACTTCGATGCACTGCGTGACAGGCACGTTCGGGCCAACGCCGGGGCCGCCGCAAGTCCAGTTACGGTTCAGCGCGATACAGGTAGCCGTGACAGGCGTGTTAGAACCCGCAGCCTGTGCAACATCGACGAAGCTGGCAAGCAGACAGAGCGCGAAAATGAAGCTAGTGACAATTTGTGCAGTCTTACGAAACATGATTTATTCCCCCAGTAATATCGATGTCATCGAAGACCGCCGCAAAATGGCTTTGGCCCCCAGTGTTTTTCAGCTCAGTCGATATAGACGCGCTCGATCTTAAAATACCATAAGTATCGAAGTCGTTATAACAACCGGATACTCATTACATACCCGAATTATTCCTGTATAACAAATACTTTCATCGCTTTTTAACCAAATTTTCAGTTGTAATTAAGCAACAGTGTCATGAATTGTCTATTTATAGCAGAATTACCGCGGCATTATCCCTCGCGGCTGAATATCCAGGCGATCCGCATTTGATCATGGGCCATTTTTCCCTCGATAACCAACTGGCGTGTAGGACGGTGCGATAAGCCGTCACCCGCGTAGATAGACCCTGTTAATGCCAAGGGCAGCGCGGAAACAGGCGCATCTTCACCTTCTGCTGCGCCGACAACCGGCGCGCGCAGTCGCCACCCCTGCCCTGATGGCAGTTTCAGCAATGCGGCGCGGCTATCTTGAATCAGCGAGACCTGAACGGATGGATGCAAATGAAAGCGGATCGCAAACGTAAGGCCGACCGCGCCGCGCAATTCGTCCAGTCCGGCGAGCACTTGCCCATCTGCCTGCAAATCCAATTGGCGGCGGCAGACGATTCCAAAGTCTGGTGCATAAGCATTATGCTCAATCGTCACGCGCGTATTTTTCAAGCCGCCGACCAATTGCTCGCTACGTTCGGCAGCAAACAATGTGGGCCGCAAACCCAAACCAACCGCGCGGACCTCAATCATATTCGTGTCACGAATAATGGCGGCGCTATGCGCAGCGCTTGCCGCCAGCGCTTGCCGCCATGCGGGTTGGAAACCTGCGTGGGAGTAATTACGCGTGCCGCAGTTGACGAGTAGCCGCTCACGCCCGATCGAAAATTCAAACGCGCCCAAGGCCGCATGCGCGGTGAGATCATACCCAGGCTCCGGCGGCAAACCGGCATCGACCAACAAACAGGCGCGCCCCGCCGCAATCCGCTCAAACCCGCTATCAGGTAGGCTGGCCTTGGCGCGCGCGCGGGTGCCCGTTTGCTGCAAGAGCGCTTCGATGACAACGCCCTGCCCTTCGTCGCCCCCATGAAACAGCGCAAGACTACCATCGCCATAGCGCACGCAGCGCAAAGCCGGCGCCATCAGATCGATCTTTGCGCTTAATTGCGGCGGCACCTCGATCCCATCCTGCCGTAGCAAGCTGCGGATATCGACAAGGTCACGCAGCATCGCCAGCTGCACAGACGGCGCGCGCTCGCGCACTAATCCGTCACGCGCCAGCAAAGTATCGAGCTTAGAAAGCAGCAAGCTCAAGCCTTTTTCACCGTAGGACTCAAGTCCTTCAAGGCAAAGCCCGCCATAGATCAGGCCTTTAATGGCGCGCACGAGTTGATAGCCACAAAGATCACCCGGAAGGGCGAGGCTCAGATGCCGCGTCTGGCTAGATAAAGATGCAAAGACGCGTGCGCGGAAACTATCGTCGGCGCTGGCTAAAACGAAATCATGCAAAGCCAGCCAATTTGAAATGCGCGCGCCCAAAGTTGGCAACGCCCAGGCTTCCGGCTCCCAGTTTGCATAGCGGTCGAGCCAGGCGCTGATCAGCGCCCGCGCACGGCGGCGGGCTTCATCACCGCCAAGCGCGCGCAGATCACGGAGCCAGGCGCCATCATGAAAGCGCGGATCGACACCCTCGCTACGACTTCGTTTGTTCGTCGCACTGCCCTGCCGATGCAATTCGAATAGCATCGGTTCGGATGCGCCGCCAACAAGCCCGCTGTCGGGCCCCAATCCAAAATCATCGGCCAGGCAGGCCTGGCCTAGCTGCGCTTGCCCTGGCCAGATATCGATTGGCACAAGACGCAGAGTCTCTGTCTCTTCTCGCGCGAGCCAATTTTGGTAGGTTTTGGTCGAGAACGCGAGCGTTTGTAGTTTGTTTCTAATGCCACCGAGCTTCGTCATGCGATGCCTCTTAAGGCTGCAATCGCACTTTTATAATCATGGCTTGCAAAGATTGCTGTGCCCGCGACCAACAAATCGGCCCCGGCAGCAATGGCCTGCGCCGCTGTAGCAGCGGTAATGCCGCCATCAACAGACAGATGAATTTTAAAGTCATGCCGATCGATCAGCGCGCGTGCGGCTGCGATCTTCGGCAGTTGATCAGTGCGGAATGCCTGCCCGCCGAAGCCCGGCTCGACCGTCATGATCAGCAGCAGATCGATCATATCTAGATATGGCATGATACTATCGAGCGACATGCCCGGCTTTAAGGCTAGCCCAGCTTGCTTGCCAGCCGCCTTGATCGCAGCCAATGTTGCCACCGCATCAGCCTCCGCCTCGGCATGGATCGTAATGATATCGGCACCGGCTTTGGCAAAGGCTGCAATGTGCGGCAGCGCGTGACTTACCATCAGATGGGCGTCGAAGGTCAGCCCGCTTTGGCCACGCAGCGCGGCCACAACCTGCGGTCCGAAGCTAAGGTTAGGCACGAAATGCCCGTCCATGATATCGAGATGCAGCCATTCTGCCCCGGCGCTTGCCACTGCCGCCACCTCGTCACCCAAACACGCCGCATTGGCGGCAAGCAGGGACGGGGCGATGATTGGAAGGCTCATCTTATTAGCAATAAGGCCAGCTTAGATATGGCGCAAGGTGCTCTCAGTTTGCATGCCCTATGCATGCGGCCTTAGTTTGCACGGGCAAGGCGTACTGCAAAGAATCCGTCGTTGCCGCCGCTAGCTGCAAGATCGCTTGGTAAAAGCCGCAGCGCTCCTGCCGGGGTAAGATGCCCGAACGGTGGCGGCGCGAATGGCACCACCGCAAAATCCGGATGCCGCACCAAGAAGGCCTGCACCTGCGCTTCGCCTTCTTCTAGCTCCAGCGAGCAGGTCATGAATAGCAACTCGCCATTTGATGCCAGCCAGTTTATCGCCCGATCCAGCAGTTCGGCTTGCAAAGCCGCGAGCCTCACTACATCGGAAGCAGATTTCTGCCAGCTGAGTTCTGGATGTCGGCGCAAGGTGCCGGTCGCGCTGCAGGGCGCATCCACAACAATCAGGTCGAACGGTACCGCCGGGCTGTATTTCCGCGCATCCATAACCGTCAGCGCCGGACTAAAACCGAGCCGTTCCATATTTTCTTCGAGGCGCGTCATGCGCGGGCCGGAAATATCGAGCGCCGTTACTTGCGCCCCTGCTGCACATAATTGCGCGGTCTTGCCACCCGGGGCCGCGCCAATATCCAGCGCCTGTTTTCCAGTAAGGTCACCTAGCAGACTAAGCGGCAAAGCCGCTGCGGCATCTTGTACCCAAAATGCACCATCGTCGAAGCCTGGCAGACCGGTGACTTCGGTGCCGATCGGCAGGCGCACCGTTTGCCCTGTTACGACACTGCCGCCTGCGCTTTCGGCCCAAGCCTGCGCCTCATGTTTCACCGTAACATCCAACGGCACCGGTTCCAGCAGCTGCGCGCCGATGGCGTTGGTTACTGTTTCGCCATATGCGCGCGTCCAGCGCGTTGCCAACCAGGGCGCTAGATTCAACCGTCCAGCTTCTAGCGGCGACAAGGGTGGCAGGTCGATCGCGCGGCGCAGCACGGCGTTGGTAACGCCAGCATAGCGCCCGCCACCCATAGGCTTGGCCAGTTCGGTCGCGATGTTCAAAACCGCATGCGGCTTTACATCCAGCACGTGCAACTGCACATAGCCGAGCCACAGGTTGTGCAAAATCTGCGGCGGAAGATTGGCTGCTTCTTTCAAGAACGGCTGCAGCCGCGCTTCGGCTTCGCGTCCATGCCGCAAGAGTGCCAGCAGTAATGTGCGTGCAAAACCGCGATCAGACTGCGTCTCGATGAAATTGCGGGCGATCTGTTCCGACAGTGCCGCCTCGACCATCGCGCCTTTCAATACCGCAGCGAAGGCCAGCAGTGCCGCGCGGCGCACGGGTAATCCGCTGATTGTGCTGTCGTTTGTTTTAGTCATGCGGCTTTGTGGACGATTGCCGCAGATATTTCTATAGTGACGAAATGCCAACACCGCACACCCCGCCCCCGAAACCGCAGCCGCGCCCGCCGCAGCCGCCCCATCGCCCGCCGCCGAGCGATAAGCCGAAGCCAACCGTGCATGCGCCTGTTCAGCAGCTGGGCGAGCATGGCGGCCCGAAAGGGCTTGAACCCACCCGCTTTGGCGATTGGGAGCAAAACGGCCGCTGTTCGGATTTTTAGGTGTTCGCTCGGTTTAGCGCTTACACTAAAGAGCTGATCCTGTTGATCAGCTTGCCCGCAATTGGCCTGGCCACACTCTATCTTCTTACTTATGCATTCTGGCTGGCACTGCTGGCCGGGGCAGCGCTGCTACACAAGCAAGGCCTATTGGTGCTGCCGCTCTCTTATACACTTGTTCCCCATAGCCTATGGAGTTGGGCGGGATTGATGCCGCCCGCTACCTTGTCAGCGGGGAAACTGCTCACCCTGCCTGCTGGAATGAGTGTCTGGCCGCCTGGCACGCTCACCTTTCTCCATACCGCCGGGCTGCGAGCAATTATGGTCTGCTGGCCTTATGCGCTGGGGTTTGCCGCACTTACACTCTATCTCGGTTATCGCTATCAGGAGCGTTGGGTGGAAATCACCACCACGCTTGACCGTCATGCTTATGCGCCGCCCTATCTCGACCCGACCTGGCGCGAACTGGTGCGGCGGGCAAATTTGCTACAAGCCACGCCACGCTTGCGTTTATGGGAGAATGCCGCCCCCAATGCCTTCGCCAGTGGCCTTAGCGCTAAAACCTATCAGGTTACGATTACGACTGGGCTATTAAAGACTTTGACGGCCGATGAAGTGCGCGCCGTCCTAGGGCATGAGCTTGGCCACATTAAACGCGGCGACGTGCGGCTGATGACGCTTTGCTATGTGTATGGCGATCTCTATGCGCGCTTGGCGCGCTATTTCTGGCGCTTGATTGGCGATAGCGCTGCTGGCGAACAGACCCGTTACAACCGCCTGTTTTTCTCGATCCCGTTTCTGATCCCCGTGGCGCTGATCTTCAGCATTGGCGCAGGGATGACGACCATCGTCCGGCTCATGCTGGTGCGCGGGCGTGAGCTTGCCGCTGATAGATTCAGCGCGAGGCTGACGGCAGCGCCGCAGATGCTTAATAGCGCGCTTCGTAAGATCGAGGCGGTACGCGCCCCACCACCAAAACAGCGCCTGCTGCGCGATAGCGTAATCTACCGCCCGCGCCAAGGTTTCTGGGAACGTTTGTTGGCGACCCATCCAACATTGGACAAACGCTTGGAAAAATTGCGCGGTCGTTAACTGGTCATAAAGGCGACACAGTTTAAGGCTAATCCTGAATTATTCGCAGCACCGAGACATTCAGGATCGTTTTATGGACGTTACCATCGCCACACTTGGCCAAAGAGCCGACATCCATTTGCTGGAGTTTTATCCGGCTATTGCGCGCGAAAAACATACTGTTCCGTTTCTCACGGGCCGCTTTAGAATCCCTGATGTGAATCCGCGCCATGGTTGGGATTGCTACCGTGCTCATAAGCAGCAAAAAATAGTTCGCAAGCTGCAGGCTGCCACGCTAGCTAAAGGCAAAATTAAAGCTGAAAACTTGCATGATGACGCCTTATTAGCCGCACGCCGCCAGGAAGCTGAAGCCCTGCAAAGTAAATACTGGAAAGCCGCAAGCAATCTGGCCATCCGCCACGATCGGATTTTAAGTCGCATCGCCAAGTACCAGGCCGCATAAAACCACCCGCAAGGTCGAATTTCCTAACAATTCCGGCGCGGCTCTGCTATCAGCACCGCTGAGCCTGGCCATTTGGCCGCCAAATCAAACATCAGCCGCTCGAATTGTCAGGAAAAGTACTATGGAACTGCGTAATATCGCCATCATCGCCCACGTCGACCATGGCAAGACCACCCTTGTTGACGAGCTCTTGAAGCAGTCCGGCTCCTACCGCGCCAACCAGCAGGTGGCCGAACGCGTGATGGACAGCAACGATCTCGAAAAAGAACGCGGTATCACCATTCTGGCCAAGGCCACGTCCGTTGAATGGGCCAGCCCGCAAACCGGCGTCACGACCCGCATCAATATCGTCGATACCCCCGGCCACGCCGATTTCGGCGGCGAGGTCGAGCGCATCCTCTCCATGGTCGATGGCGTCGTGCTGTTAGTAGATGCTGCCGAAGGCCCGCTGCCACAAACCAAGTTCGTGCTCGGCAAGGCGCTGCGGCTCGGCATGCGGCCGATCCTGCTTATCAACAAGATCGACCGCCCGGATGCCCGCCACGATGATGTGTTGAACGAAGTTTTTGATCTGTTCGTCTCGCTCGAAGCAACCGACGAGCAGCTCGACTTCCCGATCCTTTACGCCTCTGGCCGCCAAGGCTGGGCTGATCTGGCCATCGATGGTCCGCGCAAGGATCTTTCCGCGCTCTTCAACCTGGTCGTCAGCCATGTGCCGAAGCCGCACGGGATCGACCCGACCGGCCCGTTCAAGCTGCTGGCCACCACGCTGTCCTACGACAATTTCCTCGGTCGCTTGCTGACGGGCCGCATCGAAAGCGGCACGCTGAAGCCGAACATGGCCGCCAAATCCATGACCCGCGAAGGTGCCCTGATCGAGAATGGCCGCATCACAAAAGTATTGGCCTTCCGCGGGATCGAGCGCGTGCCGGTTGAAAGCGCCGAGGCGGGCGACATCGTCACCATCGCCGGCTTCAGCAAAGCGACCGTGGCCGACACGATCTGCGATGTGAGCGTGACCGAGCCGATGCAGGCGCAGCCGATCGACCCGCCGACATTGGCCATGACCTTCAGCGTCAACGACTCCCCACTTGCCGGCACTGAAGGCGAGAAGGTGACGAGCCGTCTGATCCGCGATCGCCTGTTCAAAGAATCTGAAAGCAATGTCGCGATCCAAGTCAAGGAAACCGAAGACAAAGATAGCTTCGAGGTTGCCGGGCGCGGTGAACTGCAGCTTGGCGTCCTGATCGAAACCATGCGCCGCGAAGGTTTTGAACTATCGGTCGCGCGCCCGCGCGTGCTGATGCGCGAGAATGCCGCTGGCGAAAAAGAAGAGCCATATGAACAGGTCGTGGTTGACGTCGATGAAGAATATTCAGGCACGGTCATTAGCAAGATGAACGAGCGCAAGGCCGAGCTGACGGAAATGAAAACGGCGGCTGGGGGCAAAACCCGCCTTGTCTTCAACGCGCCCTCACGCGGCCTCATCGGCTATCACAGCGAATTCCTGACCGATACGCGCGGTACCGGCGTTATGAACCGTCTGTTCAGCGATTACGGCCCATACAAGGGCCCGCTGGCCGGGCGCCGCAACGGCGTGCTCATCAGCACTGATGGCGGTGAAGCCGTGACCTATGCGATCTTCAACCTGCAAGATCGCGGCTCGATGCTGATCGGCGCTGGCGTCAAAGTCTATCAGGGCATGATCGTAGGCGAGCATAACCGCGCCAACGATCTGGAAATCAACGTGCTAAAGGAAAAGAAGCTAAGCAACGTTCGTGCTTCCGGCAAGGATGAAGCCTTGATCCTCGTGCCGCCGATGCAGATGCCGCTGGAAAAAGCGCTAAGCTATATCGAGGAAGATGAGCTGGTGGAAATCACGCCGAAGTCGATCCGCCTTAGGAAGCGGCACCTCGACCCCGGCATCCGCAAGCGCTTCGAGAAATCCGCCGCAAGCGGCTAGGATCAAGGGCGGCAGTGATGTCGCCCTTTTACTTAGCGACGATTCTGCGTGGCTATTCTAATTTTCTTGGCCGGGCGGGCAATTGGCTGCACAGGCATTAGGTCGGTAAGCAAGAGTGCAGCGGCACGGCAGAACACAACTTCATCGCTGGCACGCGCTGACGTGCGCGTCGCTTCGGCATCTAGGCGCGCGCGCATTGCTAGCGAAAGGACTGGATGCATGAGATCGTCGGTACGCGTACGGCGGTAATCAAGAAAGGCAGCGATCGGGGCGCGCAGCCTAGGATCCTGACTTTGCAAGCGCAGTAGCATGTACGCATCGGCGATCAGTTCATTCAGTTGCGCGGGGTCGCGTCGCAGACGCAGCGCTAGGTCTTCAAGCGCTGCCTCTTTTGTATAAGCATGCGCTGTTTCGTGCGCGATCGCAATTTGGCGCAGCTGTGCAGGCGCGACGCCAGCAATCTTAGCTTGCGCCCAATAGCCATCGTCCAGAACTATATAGCGTCGTTGCGTTGAGGTTCGTGACGGCACTAAAGCGCCGGCAGTGCGACACACAAAAGCGCTGCGCGCAATCGCGCGGTTGTCTAGCGTTTCAAGCGCGTCAGTGTCCAGCCGGCCATCTGCCAGCCGCGCTTCGATTTCAGCTGGAACCCGCCGCAGATCCTCGGCAAAGAAAGTAGTATCCTCAAGCGCGGCTTCGCCTGCTGCATCGCCATGAAAAATTCGGAAGTCCTGCTCGACCGTGCAGCGGCCGGAAACGAGCACAATCATGGCGGTGGGATCAAAAAGATGGGGCGTAGCCAGCGCCTTACCCTGTAAACCACTGCTAGAAAGGGTACTAACCGCAATAGCGGTAGCATAAAATCTTAATTTCACACTCATCCCGGCAGCTTAGGGCAAAAATGTGAAACTAAATAATGCCTTATCGCATCCCTTTTTTAGCCATTTTTACTGTATATATAAGACCTATGCGATAGGCTGGCTGGGTCGACAATTCGATCTTACTAAGGCCTGTCAGGTATAGCGCCAAGGAGCGCCCGTGCCATGTGTGATGTTAAATTGACTCCGACTTTTAAAAATTTGACCAAGCAGCTCGGCTTTACCGCCGGGAAGCTGGCGTTGGTTGCGACCGTTGCCTTGGGCAGCTTGACCACGCTTGCCCCTACCCCTGCCTATGCCGGGAACGGCGAATTCTTCGGCACGCTGGGCGGTGGCCTGGCTGGTGGCTTTATCGGCAATGCCTTTGGCCATGGCCGCGGGCGCACGGCGGCAACGGCTGGCGGCGCGGTTATTGGTGCGATGCTGGGTAACGGCTACGGCCACTCGGTCGATAACCGCCGCTCTTACGATCGTGGCGACCGCTATTACGATAGCGGCTACAGCAGTTCGACCGTTTATTACAGCGAACCTGCGCCGCAACGTGTTTATTACGTGCCGACTTACGAGCAGCGCGTGCGAACAGTACAAGTCGTGCCTCAAACCACCTACGTCGTCGATAATAGCTATGCCAGCCAATCTGGTGGTTCTTATTGCCGGGAATATAACCAGGGCGTGACCGTGGGCGGTCGCACGCAGCCTAGCTATGGCACGGCTTGCATGCAGCCCGACGGCAGCTGGAAGATCCAGTAACGCTTCATCACTCTCTCCCAAGCCTTGGCGGTGCTGTCTTAAGTGGCAGCGCCGCCTTTTTCATATGTCCAGACTTTCAATAATATCGCCGTATCGCTAGGGTTCAGCCATGTTCATATTCAAGCGCAATATCTGGCTGGCGGCATTGCTAATCGCCGCCGTCAATATCACGATCTGGTCGGCAATCAATCTGCCGGGCGATAGCGGCACCTATATCGGCAGGATCGCCGGCTTCTCCTTTGCGCCTTATAAAAAAGATCAGGATCCGCAGGCGGGCCGCAACCCCAGCCGCGACGATATTGCAGGCGATCTGGAAACGGTCGCAACTGCCGCGCGCAGCGTCCGCACTTATACAACGCTCGCGCCGATCGGCCTTGTGCCGGAATTGGCCGCGAAAGAAAATCTCGACGTCACGCTCGGTTGCTGGATTGGGAAAGATGCCGACCGCAACGAGCGCGAGCTGGCTGCCCTCGTCCGCCTCAGCCACGAGCAATCAACCGTCAAACGCGTGATCGTTGGCAACGAGGCACTGCTGCGCACGGACGTGACGCCGGACGAGATGATCGCTTTCATCAATCGCGTGCGCGGCCAGGTTGGCGTGCCGGTCTCGACTGCCGAGCCGTGGCATATCTGGCTGGCCAATCCGAAGTTGGTCGAGAGTGTTGATTACATCACCGTGCATATCCTGCCCTATTGGGAAGGGCTGCCGATCGATATGGCTGTAGATTACGTTTTCACGCGCCTGAAGGAACTACAGGATAAATATCCGAACAAGCATATCCTGATTGGCGAGACCGGCTGGCCATCGGAAGGCCAATGGCAAAAAGGCAGCGAGCCTTCGCGCCTCAACCAGGAACGCTTCATGCGCGACTTCCTGACCCGCGCCAAAACGCAAGGCCTTGATTACTTCATCGTCGAAGCGTTCGACCAGCCGTGGAAGCGGCAGATCGAAGGCACGGTTGGCGCCTATTGGGGCTTCTTCGATGAAAACCGCGAGCCCAAGCTGCAGCTAACAGGTTTCGTTTCAGAACGCACTGGCTGGCAGACCGCGGCGCTGATCGCCACCCTCCTCGGCCTTATTCCGCTGCTGGTCTTCGCGCGCAAGCAACGCGGGCTTTCGTTCTGGGGCATTCTTACCTTTGGGCTGCTGCTGCAACTCGTCGCCTCCTTGCTCGTCTGGACAGGCCTTGGCGCGGTCGAGGGCGGCGATGCTGCGAAGATGGGCTGGGTCTGGGGCGCGGCGCTCTTCTCACAACTGATCCTGATGGCCGTGCTGCTGGCGGATGGCTACGAGTTTGCCGAAATGCTGTTTGTCGATAAATTCAAGCGGCTGTTCGGCCCCGCGCCGGATGATGGCCGCACGCACTGGCCAAAGGTCTCGATCCATGTGCCTTGCTATAACGAGCCGCCAGAAATGGTGGCGCAGACGCTCGACCACTTAGCCGCGCTCGACTATCCCGATTTCGAAGTGCTGGTGCTGGATAATAACACGAAAGACCCCGCCGTCTGGCTGCCGGTCGAGGCTTATTGCAAAACCCTGAACGAACGCGCGCTGGCAGCTGGCAAACCTGCGCCGTTCCGTTTCTTCCATCTCGATAACTGGCCCGGCTATAAGGCGGGCGCGCTGAACTATGGCCTCACCGTTACCGATCCTGCGGCCTTCATTATCGCTGCGATCGACAGCGACTATGACGTGACGCCGGATTGGCTACGCCGCACCGTGCCGCATTTCGACAATCCAAAAATGGCGATCGTGCAGGCGCCGCAGGATTACCGCGACTGGGCCGACAATACCTTTCAAGCCATGTGCAACTGGGAATATGCGGGCTTTTTCTATATCGGCATGATCCATAGGAACGAGCGTAACGCGATCATCCAGCATGGCACTATGACGCAGGTGCGACGCGATCTCTTGCAGCAGGTTGGCGGCTGGGCCGAATGGTGCATCACCGAGGATGCGGAGCTTGGGTTGCGCCTGTTCCAGCTTGGGTACGAGGCCGCCTATCTGCCGCATAGCTTCGGGCAGGGCCTGATCCCCGATGGTTTCTCCGCCTATAAAACGCAGCGCTTCCGCTGGGCCTATGGTGCGATCCAGATTCTGAAACGGCATTGGAAAACCTTGTTGCCGTGGACGAAGGCGGCCCGCGCAACGCAGCTCAACAATGCGCAGCGCTTCCATTTCATCGCCGGCTGGCTGCCGTGGATCGCGGACGCCGCGATGCTGGCCTTCACCATCGGCAGCTTGGTTTGGTCGGTACTGCTTTGCTTGAAGATGGTGGAATTCCCGCCAGCCGTCTTCCTCGTGCCGACGCTTTGCGCTTTCGCGTTCAAGATTACGGCGGGCTTCGTGCTCTATGGTCGCCGCGTCAAGGCCAGCATGGGCCAGCGGCTGGGCGCGGCTATCGCCGGTTTGTCACTGACGCATACGGTTGGCCGCGCGGTGCTGCAGGGCTTCTTCACCAAAGGCAAACCGTTCGTGCGCACGCCGAAATTGGCGAACCGCCCCGCGTTGCTGCAGGGCATCCTGATGGCCGGCGAAGAAATCGTGCTGCTGGTCGGTTTGATCGCTGCAGCCTCTGCCGTGCTGGTCGTCTATACCAACCGCAATCACGAGGCGCTGTTATGGTCGGTCATGCTCTATGTGCAGACGCTGCCCTATTGGGCTGCGTTGGCAACCGCCATGATCAATGCAGTGCCGGCTTTCAGCCGCTTGTCGTTCTTCATCGGAAAGAAGGCGGATGCCTAAGCTCTTCGCCATCTATATCGGCGGCAGTGTTGAAGGTTCTAATATCGAGCTGCACGATATGCGCTTTGCTGTTGGTGAGATGATTGAGGATACTTACACGGCTCTGCGCAGTAGTTGGTGGGGGACGCCGAAAAGCTTGCATCTCGATTGCTGGATGGACCTGGCGCAGGTGGATGGCTATGACGTCACGATCAGCGACCAGCCCTCGACCGCCCCGGAGAAACTCTGGTTTATCAACATCGGTGGCTATGACGCGACGCAATTTACCGAGCTGCACCGTTTCCTATTTCTGGTCGGTACAGATGAAAAGACGGTGCTGCGCCGCGCCCTTGACCAGGCGCGAGATTTTGCGCAACGGCATCGCGACGATCTGTACGATGTCGACAATGTTATCTGCCTAAGCGAACTGGATCAGGGCGGACACCATATTCACCTGACGCCCGCGTTAAAAGCCGCCCCCAGCCCGACTATCACGGCAAGTATTTACCGATCGGCAGAGCTGCTTAAGCGTCGAGCGTTTCCAAGGCGGCGGCTTTTACGAAGGGCCGCGCGGGCTTATCGGAAAGTAGGCTCCAGTGCCCATGACCATAATCTCTGTTTAAGTTCATAGTTTGGTGAGCACAAACAACATCTTTCAAGCCATAGCCTTCTTTTTGCTGTTCAAGGCGTGGGTCTGCAAATATTTGATTATGGCAATACCAGTCAGCAGCCATAACGTTAATTGCGGCCTTTAAAAGCTCTGCTTGCTCTCGCACTCTGCGGGGGCGCAAGGCAAAGCGCGAAGCGCTACTGTCGAGACGTTGCCGAACAGCCATTTCATAAAGCGTCATATCAAAATTAGTCATATTAATACTCCTTAAAATCTTATCTAATTTAACAGGTGGTCTAGCCAACACAAATCACTAAATTACTTTCATGACCGGTATCCTTGTTCTTCTGTTTGTTATCATCCTGAACGGCTTTTTTGCTGCCTCAGAGCTATCCATCGTCTCGGCCCGCAAGGCGCGGCTGAAGCAACTGGCCGACGATAAGGGCCCGCTACAGCGCGGCGCAATCGCCGCCCTTGAACTGGGCGAGGATGCCGGAAAGTTTCTCGCTTCTGTTCAAATCGGCATTACGCTGATTTCCACCTTTGCCGGCGCCTATGGGGGTGCGACTTTGGCTAAGCCCGTGGCCGCCTGGCTGGTCACGCTCGGCGTTACGCCGGAAACCGCCGACAGCGTCGGGTTTGGCGTTGTCATCGCACTGATCACCTATGTCAGCTTGTTGATCGGCGAACTGATCCCGAAGCGGCTGGGCGTGCAGCGGGCCGAGGCTATCGCCGTGCGCGTGGCGCGTCCCATGCAGCTGTTCGCAAAAGTTGGCGCGCCCTTCGTCTGGATCATGCAGAAATCATCTGACACGCTGATGCGCTTGTTACGGCTCGACTTTACCGAAACCTCCGGTGTCACTGAAGAAGAAGTGAAAACCATGATCGCCGAAGGTACGGAGTCTGGCGTCTTCGAAGTCGCAGAACGCGCGATGCTGGAAGGCGTGCTGCGCTTGGGCGATCGTACGGCCCGTGCTTTGATGACGCCGCGCACCGAACTCGTCTGGCTTGATGCGGATGCCGATACCGAAAGCCAATTGGCGAAACTGGCCGCCACCACCGGCTATTCGCGCCTGCCATTGGCACATGGCGAGCTGGATGAGATTATCGGCGTGGTGCATGCGAAAGACGTGCTGGCCGCCAGCCTGGCCGGCACGCCGATTGATCTGATCGCCCTGGCCCGCCCCACTCTCACCGTGCTCGATCATACGCCGGTGCTGAAACTGCTGGAGCAGTTCCGCAGCACACGTCAGCATATGGCGATTGTGGTCGACGAGCATGGCAGCGTCGAGGGCCTGGCGACCGCGACCGATCTTCTGGAAGCCGTGATGGGCGACCTACCCGATTTCGCCGGCGAAGACGATATGAGCATCGTCACCCGCGCTGATGGCAGCTTGCTGATTGACGCTATGAAACCGGTTGACGAGATTGCCGCGGCTTTTTCCGCCCGCGGTTTCCGCGCAACTTTGCGGCACAGCAACGACGATTTCCACACGCTGGCCGGGTTTGTTTTAAAGCAGCTGGGCCATTTGCCGACCGCTGGCGAGAGCTTTACGTTCGAGGGCGCAACCTTTGAAGTGCTAGATATGGACGGCCGCCGCGTCGATAAAGTGCTGGTGACGCTGCCTGCAATTGAAGCGGCCGAAACGACGGAGAAAGTGGATGCGTAAATTCCTCTTTGCTCTTTTTTTGGCTTTGCCTCTCCCAGTACAAGCCGGCGCCGGCACGCTCAACCCAATAAGCATGAACCCGCAAGATTCGACTTATGGCTCATATGTCGGTAAGGGCTCGCTGATCAGCCTGAAGATCAACAATGAAGCCCCAGGCCATGATGTTGACGCGTTCCCTGACCCGCTGCTGCATGTCACGCAGCTAACCACGAATACGAGTTGCACCGTAATGGCGGCATCTGGGTTAGAAACGATATGTATCTGCCGATGAACGAACGCTTGCTTGTTACGCGGCAATATTCCGGATCAAATGAATATCTCGCTGTTAATCGCACAGATACCTGCGCTGAAATCGGTCGATTTAATCTAACCGGGAAATCTTTAGCCGTCTTCGAGGATCAAATCATAATCGGCAAAGGGTGCAGCAGTCATACGTCGCCGCGCTGCAAAAAATCGAAAATTGTCGACCTGAAAAAATTGATCGAAAAGTGAAAATGAAACGCGTTCTTCTGCCTGTTTTATTTGTCTATCTCACGCTTTCGCCTTTGTCGGTCTTTGCTGCCGACCCGGATGCTGATGTCGCGCAGCGGCAGCAGAGTTTTCGTGAAATGCAGGCGGCACTTGACCAATTGCAGGCCAATGCCAAGCCCGATCCGCTGGCGCATAAGGCTGAGTTGGGCGAAGCTGCCGCCCGCCTCAGCCAACTATCGGGTCAACCCTGGGCGCTGTTCAGCCCAGCTACGACGATTACGCGCCGCAATACCCGCGCCGCGCCAACTATCCAAAGCGACCCCGGCGGGTTTCGCGCTGCCGCCGCAAAATTCCAAGCGGCCGCCCTGACCCTCAATGCAACATTACTCACGAAAAAAGATGTGGATGCCGCAACGCTGCAAAGCCAGATCAGTGATCTTGCCAAGACTTGCGAAACCTGCCACGCGGGCTACGTGCGTTAGTTAAAACCAAATACCCGTTCGATCGCCGCTGCACCCAGCGTGAAAAAGGCAATGGCATAGATGATCGAAAGCGTGCCGATAACAATTCCGGCCACTACGGCTCCACCATCTTTTTCGATCAGCCCCATGGCGATTAATGCAACGCTTAGCGCTGGCAAGAAATTACCGAACAGGATCGGCAGCGCCAAGACAATGCCCAAGAGCGCGCAATAAGCACCCAACGCTCGCCGGACTATTTTTTCTTGGGAACTATCACCTTCGCCAACCAATCCAGCCAAGCGTGGCTTCACCAGCACTTCGAATTTCTTCAAAATAGCCTGCGATTTACCGACCAAGCTTTCCAGTTTGTCGCGGCTGATTGTAGCTTCGGCAAGTTTATGCGGCAGCCAAAACTCCGTGCGACCAAAGGCGATTTGCAGTGACAGCAGGATAATCGGCAGCCCTAGCAGCGTTGAAAGGCCCGGCGCGCCCGCAATCAATAGGGTCGCAAGGCTTAGAAACAATAAGGTAATGCCGAACGCACGTGCTCCCAACTTACCAATGAAGTCACCGAGCTTCAAATCGCCTTCGGTTTTATCAAGAATTTGCTGCAGGCTGTCGGTAGCGCGTCCAGGTTTCTTTTCAGTTCTATCCATCCGTGCTTACCTTGCTGTGTGAGCCAAATCATACCGCCCGCCACCGATTTACGCCAGTTGCATGCCGCAATCATGCAACAGATTAAGCGTGGGGATCTTGCCTCTGCCCTAACGCTGCTAGCCCAAGCGCCTATGGATGACATTAATTTCCTGATGCTGCGCGGTGGCATTGCGCTAGTAACAGGCGATGCCGATACTGCTGAAACCATCTTTCAGCGCGTGCTGCAGCAGAAGCCTGGCTGGCCACCAGCTCAAAGCAATCTGGTGCAGGTATCGATTTTGCGCGCCACGCAAGCCGAGGCGGCAGGCGATCAAGCGGCTGCTAACGCGCAATGGCAAGGCGCAATTGCTAGGGGAAGCCGTGACCCGGCCGTGATCAGCAATCTGTGCCTAGGGCAACGCAAGCTCTGGGATTGGCAGGAGCCGCTGCCTAGCTTTACTGAAGACCAGCTAACGCCCGCCGCCGCGACCGTATTATCAGACGATCCGGCCTTTCAGCGGCGCGTAGCTGAACGTTGGTGCAAAACAAATTTGCCCGCGGCGCAACCCACACCGCCCCGTCAGAAGCGGAGTGGGCCTCTGCGTATCGGCTATCTATCCAGCGACATCCATCATCATGCAACTGCCTATCTCATTGCCGAGCTCTTTGCGCTGCATGATCCGGCGCAGATCGAAGCCTTTTGCTTTTCCTACGGTGCGCCGGACGAGAGCGCAATCCGTACGCGCATTATCGCCAGCACGCCTAACTTTATCGATCTGCATGACCTATCGCCACAACACCAAACTGAACGGTTACGTGCAGCCAAGCTCGATATTCTGATCGATCTTAAGGGCCACACCCGTGGCGGCGCCTTGCCGCTGCTTGCGCAACGTGCGGCGCCGATCCAGATTCATTATCTCGGCCACCCCGGCACAATCGGGCATGCCAGCATCGATTATCTGGTCGGCGATAACATAGTTACGCCGCCCGGCTGTGACGGTTTTTATTCTGAAAAACTAATCCGCCTGCCCGGTTGCTACCAGATCAACGATCGGCAGCGGCAAGTCGCCGCGCCCCAGACCCGTAGCGCTTATGGCCTACCGGATGATAAACTTGTCCTCGGCTGCTTTAACCAAAGCTACAAGCTGACGCCAGAGGTCTTTGCAATCTGGGTAGAGATCCTGAGAGCGCGTCCGGACACCGTATTGTGGCTGTACAATAATGTATCCAGCGCCGAGACTAATCTTCGTGCGCATGTGGCAAAGCTTGGCCTTACAGCAGACCGCATTTTCTTTGCAGGCCCGCTGCCGAACGATGCGCACCTTGCCCGTTATCAAGCCGCCGATCTGATCCTCGATACTTATCCTTACACCAGCCATACAACCGGCAGCGACGCGCTCTGGGCGGGCGTGCCGTTGGTGACGCGGCTAGGCGAAACTTACCCAAACCGCGTCGCGGCCAGCCTTCTTACCGCGGTTGGCTTGCCAGACCTGATTACGGAAACGCCTAAATCCTATCAGCAGCTAATTCTAAACCTTATCGACGATGCACCGCGCCGCGCGCATCTGCGCCAGCATTTACTGGATGCGCGCGCAACAGCCCCGCTATGGAATACGGTACAATGGGTTCGCAATTGGGAAGCGGCATTGCTAGCGCTTTAAAGGCGCTATCATTTCTTGTCCGGTTGAGATGAATAGTGATGCTGCGGCGAGCATCAGTACGGAGCGTATATTATATACGTGAGTACCGACGCGCAAACGCAGCGCAATAGGCATCCAACCCGATCAAGAAATCACTTAGGCACCCAGGTGCGTACCGCGCCGACATCCACATGGATATGCCCCGTCTTCGGGTAATAAGCGACGCCGCCGTCTTGTAGAGTTTTTGCGATTTCCCCGATTGCCTTGCCGCTAACGCCTGGAATTTTCAGATCGGCCGCCTGCCCTGTTGTGTGCAGCGAGCGACGCGCAAAATTCTCGTTACTTTGTGCCAGGGCCGCCTGCCGACCTGGGGAGCGGAAGCCGCTGGTTAGCTCTACACGCGTGTCGGCTGGCAGCGCCAAGGCGCTTAGCAGATTATAAATCACCTCGATCAGCTTCGGATCAATGGGATGCACCTCGCCTGTTGTGCGATCGCGGAATAACTCCGCGATTTGGTTCATAAGCGCGCGGTCATAATGCCCGTTGGACGCATAGGCACCGGAAACGATTTCTTTGGTATGCGCTGCGGCAATTGTGATGCGGCGCGTACCGGGCGCCGCCCCTTCATCACCGCCTCGCCCGCCCGCGCATGCGCTGAGCATCAATAGACTGCCAAGGATTATAGTCTTAAGTATCTGCAAGGTAATAGCCCGCTTCGTTGTTTAAAATCAGTGGGCCAACGCCCGCGGTTTCCAGTTTTTGTCGCAGTCGATACAAATGTGTCTCTAAAGTATGGGTGTCGGCCTCCGGGCTGTAACCCCACACCTCTGTCATCAATTGCTCGCGCGGTAGAGGCGTATCTGCCACGGCCAAGCTAGAAATAATCGCTACTTCTTTTTCGGTAAGCGGCATTGCCACGCCGTTTGACAAGACCAATCGCCGCGCTTGTGGCTCCAATCGCCCTAACGTGCCCAGCTCGATCGCTGGCACGCGACGCTGCTGTTGTTGCAGCCAATCAATTACGGCACCAACCCGCACCGGTAATGGCAACCGGGTAGGCGCTGATGCTGCACCATCGGCATGGCATAATAGAGTTCCGCCCTGTTGGATGATTAAAAGCCCTGTCGCTTCTGCGCTTGTAACAGCCGTCAGCAGCAAAAGATCATGCTGACTGGCCGCGCTTTGCAAAACGGCTGTTAGCGCCGCATCATTGCTTACCAAGGCTGCTCTTTTCATGGCGGCAGTTTGCGCGGTTGCTACAAGGAGGCAAGCGTAAAGCAAAGCCTTGCCGGGGAAAACATGCCGCGCCGTGCGTCTGCCGCATCTAACCGACCCAATAAATTAGCTTAAGACATTGTATTCTTTTGATTTATTCTTTGGCATGGCAGTTGCTTATAGTCTCTCAACGACTATCGTCGGGCACCCTTTGGGGCTATCCCCCCGGATCCCCCAAACCCCCCACCCCAAAGGGGTCGCCCGACGGGTCGTTACAGAATTTTTAAGAGCGCCATCGACGACAGGATCTCATGAGTATTTCCGCTATTTCCGCCGATGCGAACGTTCGCCGCGCTTCCTACCCCCCGCTTGCACCTATTGATCAGGTAACTATACCAGCAGCGACTGCTGACAGCGGCCCGTTACAAGTTGAGATCCCTGCCCCGGCTGAAGAAAAAGTACCGGTTAAAGCTTTCAGATCAGCAAAGGGCGAGACGCGTACTGACGCCGCCGCACCGCCAACGGCAGATCAGGCGAGCGATACATTCAACTTTGCCGACTTTATTGATGTCATTAATCCGCTACAGCATATCCCTGGCATTAATTTGGCTTATCAGCATTTGACCGGTGACACTATCAAGCCTGCCGAGAATGTTATGGGGGGGTTTCTTTATGGCGGTGCCTTGGGGGGCATGGCAGCCATCGCAATGTCCGCCATGACCGAGCTATGGAATGGTAGCGCTACAGATAGTGATGGCACGACTGCCCTAGCGCAAACGAGCCCCAACAAGTTCGGCGGCGCAGCCGTGCCTGGCGCGGCGGCTTAAATTACGTCTTCAATTCTTTTGCGCTTGGCTTCGGAGCTTCTGGCCGCTTGGCCTGTAAAGACTCGTCGCGCACCCACCGCGCCGCATCTGCTGATGATGCGATAACGGCTGCTTTGTTCATATCTAGCCACGGATGATAAGGCCGGTCATGTGCCAAGGCGCTGCCTGTTTGCCCCATTATTTTGGCGATCACATAACCGTGCGCTGCATCCCAATATTGCGCAGCGGAATCGTAGGCAGTTATGAAAAATTGTCCGGATACAGCCGCTTTGATGAACCGGTCTGCAACCGCATTAGCGTGAATGGATTCGGTTTTTAAATTTGGGAAGCGCCGATACTGCTCGTCAGTGCCGATCTTACGCTCGGCAAGTTCCCAACTTAGGTCAGCAGCAAAGACTGTACCGCGTGATAAATCGGCCTGCTGCAATTCCACTTTTTGAATATTGGCAAACACACCAGCCACAGGATCTACGCAATCACCGATGAAGACCCCGGCTCCCGGCTGCAGAAATGCAAAGCGTTTCTGATCCGACCAATAGATGACGCTAGCAATGGGTTCGTAAACAGCCACACCGTCGATTATCTCGCGCCGGGCCAATGTAAACCCTGTTCCATAACCTGCCAGCGACCCGTCAGTTTGCACATGATCAATGCCAAGCGCGGCTTGCTTTAACCAATGGGTATAACGCCAGGTGCCATCAACAGGATCAAAGATGCCTATCAGTTCATGCGCAACAGCTTTGTAGTTCCTGTTTAATGCAGGGTCGGCCTTTAGCCCCTCCTCGCCAGTGATAAGAAGGTCGAGCCCAATCGGCGTTAATTCAGCCTACAAAGGCGTTAGCTGCCGCTCGGCTTCCATGTCTGCAAACGTAACAATTGCAGCTGCGCCGCCTGCTTCGTTGGTAATGATCTTCGAATTATCTAACTCACCAGTCCGTACTTTATGCAAAGTACCTTCGACAACGTCATCTGCAATGCGAGCCATTAGCCTAAGAGTTTCTGGCAAATAACTAAGCGGCAACCGATCATCGGGAGCGGTTTTATAGCCAGCACGGTTAAACTGTTCAATAAATGACATGAGTGCCTCCAAATATAATCTGCACTTTTATAGTATTTTAAATTCATTGTACATGCAAAACGGGCCGGTGATTTCTCACCGGCCCGTTCGCATTTTAGACGTCTAAGCTAAGCTTAGAAGTTGACGCGCTGCGACAACAGAGCAACGTAACCGTTGTTGTCTGGAGTCGTCGAAGCGGCCGACATGTTTTGATCGTAGTACACGAAGTCTGCGCTGGTCACGAGACCTGGCAGCCAGTTGTACTCGGCGCCGACGCTGTAAGCATCGTAGTCGCGTGTGTACTGGTTACCGGTACCGACGCTACCGGCAGTAAGCGCGCCGCCGTCAAAGGTATAACCCTTGCCGGTCAGATAGCTGACGCCAACTGCAGCTTTGCCGAACTCATAAGTACCGCCGACCGACCATGTGTGCTGGCCGCCGTTTTCACCAACGCGGGCGAGGAAGTCGCCAGCATCGTAGTAGCTGCCACCGAAGGTGAAGCCACCAAAGCCAACTTGCATACCACCAGCATAAGCCGTGAAGTCTTGATACAGAGCTGTACCAAATTCGCTGCTCGAGTCACCCGTGGTCAACAAGCCCGAAAGCTTGAAGTTCAGGTTGCGGTAGTCGAAGTTATATTGAGCACCGGCTTCGATCACATCGTTGTAAGGATGTGGCGCGCCATTGCCGACACCAGCCGTGCTGGCTGTGTTAGCTTGGTACTTAACAACGTTCTGACCGTAGTCATAGAATTGTGGGATGTACGAAATGCCAACTTGGAAGCCAGCGATTACAGGCGTGTAGTAAGTTGCCTTGGTCGAGGTTTCTTCGTTGTCGATGTAAGCTGGGAAGAATGGAGCCAGCGTTGCGTTCGACGTGAAGTCGGAGAAGCTGCCATCAACTTGGCCTTGGCCTACAACTGGAGCATAGACGAACAGGTCAGATGCACCGGTCGAGTCACCGAGGATGACCTTACCGAAGTTGCCGCCCATGTAGGTGTAGGCTTCATGGATACGGATGTCGCCTTGGCCGCCGTTAAAGGCGTCGTTCTGGTTGGCACCGTTCCACAGCGACACGCGGCCGCCGTATTCAAAGTTGTTCGCACCCTTGCCGAGCACGTCGAAGTTCAACTTAACTTCGTCTTCGAAGTCATGGTTGGTTTCGCCAAGACCGGCAACAGCAGCTGCATCGGAATCGGTGTTGTAATAGCCGGCACGGAAATCGTTGTAGCCGCTTAGTTGCAGCTTCAAGTTACCGTTTTGCTCGGCGGCGAGAACCGGCGAAGCTGCCAGAACCAAAGCCGACGAAGCGAGAAGAAGTTTACGCATTCATGGTCTCCCAATTAGTTTGCCAAGCGCAGTATGCACTCAGCGGCGATGAAGTTTTTGGGCCTTCAGGTGGCATAGATTCGCCAGCTGGCATGATTTAGCAAGCACCCCGCTTGCGGATTGAGGGGATTGGAAAAGCTCTGTGGCCCTCCTGCAACAGCGCTTTTAACGCAGGTAAGGTTCGAAGCCGCCTTGCCAGCGCCCCAATTTTTTGATTTATAAGGGAAATTCCGACTTCCCGCTGCCACCTCGAGGTTTGTTAAACATATGTTAACCCTTTGCCAACATTCGCTTTTTTCACATATGCGCCGCCTTCGGCCCATGCTCGTTTTGGCTATCTTGCTGATTCCTTTGCTAGGATTAGGGGCTTGCGGCGTCAAAACCAAAGCCGAATACCCGGCCCCGCAAGATGCCGCTGAAGCCAAAAAGTACGGCACAATCGGCGAAACCCTAAGCGGTGACGGCGATGGTGGCATCACCCTGTTCGACAGTGGTCGCAAGCGCCAAGCCGGACAAGGCACGACTATGGGCGTTAATGCCTACTTGTGGCGGGCAGCGCTCGATACAGTCGGCTTCATGCCCATCCTGTCCGCTGATAGCAATGGCGGCACGCTTTTGACTGACTGGTATAGCCCTGAAAGCACGCCGAACGAGCGGCTGAAGCTGAATGTCGTCATTAAAGACCAAACGCTTCGCGCTGATGGGGTGACGGTTACTGTCTTCAAGCAGACCTTAAAGGGTGGCAATTGGCGCGACGCCACGCCAAACCCTGCTGTTGGTACACAGCTGGAAGACACCATCGTCCAGCGCGCGCGGCAGTTGCGTCTACAACGCGAAGGCAAGCAGTAGTTCATTATAACAAGCAACGCGCGTGACATTGGTGAGCGCTTGCGGCTAAATAAGTTGCATGACTAATAGTATCGAAAATACTGACGCGCCTGAGCGTTACAATATCAAGGAAACCGAAGCCAAATGGCAGGCGCGCTGGCGCGATGCAAAAAGCTTTGAGGTTGCGAACAAAACCGACAAGAAAAACTATTACGCGCTGTCGATGTTTCCTTATCCATCGGGCCGCATCCACATGGGACATGTGCGCAACTATTCATTGGGCGATGTTATTGCTCGCTACAAGCGCGCGCGGGGCTACAATGTTTTAGCGCCAATGGGCTGGGATGCTTTTGGGCTGCCAGCAGAAAATGCCGCGCTCGAACGGGGCGCGCACCCGGCGGACTGGACGCGCAGCAATATCGATACGATGCGCGGGCAGTTGCAGGGCATGGGCTTGGCGCTCGACTGGTCGCGTGAAGTCGCTACGTGCGAGCCGGATTATTACAAGCACCAGCAGAAATTTTTCCTCGACTTCTGGAAACGCGCCATCGCGTATCAAAAAAAGGGTTGGGTCAATTGGGATCCGGTCGATAACACCGTACTCGCGAACGAGCAGGTGATCGACGGGCGCGGCTGGCGTACCGGCGCCACCGTCGAAAAGCGGGAGATGACGCAATGGTTCCTGCGCATCACGCAATATGCGGAAGACTTACTGCAGGGTCTGGATACGCTTGATCAGTGGCCAGAAAAAGTACGGTTGATGCAGGCTAATTGGATCGGCCGCAGCGAAGGCGTTGAATTTTCATTCCACATAAAAGGGCCAGGACTTGCACCAGATGAAAAGCTGCTCGTCTACACGACGCGGCCCGACACAATCTACGGCACTAGCTTCGCCGTACTCGCGCCGGAACATCCGCTAAGCTTAAAATTGGCGGAGACGGACGAGGGGGCCAAAGCTTTCATCGACGACTGCAAAGGTCTTGGCACCAGCGAGGCCGCGATCGAGACGGTGGAGAAGAAAGGCTATAAAACGCCCTACACAGTTACGCATCCGCTGACGCAGGAAGAGATGCCAGTCTATATCGGCAACTTCGTCATTTATACCTATGGCACCGGTGCGATCAAATCCGCCCCTGCGCATGACGAGCGCGACTTTGCCTTTGCCACTAAATATAACCTGCCGATCCGGCCTGTTGTTACAGGCCCTGGCTACGAAGACGGTCAGCCTTATGGTACGCGCGGCACGATTATCAACTCAGGCTCTGGCCTGAACGGCCTGACGTCTGACGAAGCGATCACGCGCGTGATTGATCTCTTCGAAGAAATGGGCATCGGCAAACGGCATGTGAATTATCGCCTGCGCGATTGGGGCCTGTCGCGCCAGCGCTATTGGGGCGCGCCGATCCCCGTAATCCATTGCGGTGTCTGCGGCACTGTCGGCGTTCCCGAACATCAATTGCCGGTCACGCTGCCGCGCGACGTCACCTTCGATAAGCCCGGCAATCCGCTCGATCAGCACCCGACTTGGAAGCATGTCGCCTGCCCGCAATGTGGCGGTAAAGCGACGCGTGAAACCGACACGATGGATACCTTCGTTGACAGCTCGTGGTACTTTGCCCGCTTTACGGATGCGCATAACGCGGCGCAATCGTTTAATAAAATCACCGCCGAAGGCTGGCTGCCAGTCGACCAATATATCGGCGGGATCGAGCATGCGATTCTGCATCTGCTCTATGCGCGTTTCTTCACGCGCGCACTTTCAGACTGCGGCTATCTTGACGTAACGGAACCATTCCGCGCGCTTTTCACGCAGGGCATGGTCACGCACCAGTCTTACAAGGATGCAAACGGCAACTGGGTCGAACCAGCGCACGCCAGCGATCCGGGTGTAGTGCCGCAACGCGTCGAGAAGATGTCGAAGTCGAAGAAGAATACGGTCGACCCGGTCGATATTCTCGGCAGCTATGGGGCTGATGCCGCGCGGCTCTTCATGCTCTCCGACAGCCCGCCCGAGCGCGAAGTTGAATGGAGTGACGCCGCGATCGACGGCGCCTGGCGCTACATCAACCGTCTTTGGCGGCTGGCGGATAATCTGCCGGACAGCGCCGAAGTCGCCGAACTTTCCTCTCATGCGCAAGACGTGCGCAAGACCATTCATAAAACCATCAAGGCCATTGGCGAGGATTACGAGCAGTTCCGCATGAATAAGGCTGTGGCCCGCATTCGCGAGCTTTCGAACGCGCTCGAAACTTTGAAAGACGGGGCGGGAGAGGGCGCCGTGAAACGAGAAGGGTTGCTGGCGCTCTGTCAGCTCGCCAATCCGCTGGTGCCGCATATTACCGAAGAAATTTGGGCGCGGTTAGGTAGCAAGATCATGTTGGTCGATACGCTTTGGCCCACCTTCGATCCTGCACTTGTCGAAGATGACGACATGACGCTTGCTGTACAGGTTGCGGGCCGGGTGCGCGCCACGATCACGCTGCCGAAGACTACAGATAACGCGGCGATTGAAGCCGCAGCACTGGCCGAACCGGCGGTGCAGAAATTTCTCGATGGCAAGGTGCCGAAAAAAATCATCATCGTGCCGGGGCGGATCGTCAATGTTGTTATTTAAACCAGCCTTCGCGCTCATCGCGCTCGTCGCATTAGCAGCTTGCGGATTCCAGCCCGTTTATGCCGATAAGAATTATCGTCTGTCGGCACCGCCCAGCGGCAACGATGATATCACCGCCGATTTGGCGCGGGTGCGGCTGACGCCGGTTTCCGAAAGCTTCAGCGGTGATTACACAATACAGTCAGGGCGGGGCGGGCAGAAGCTGCAGAATCTATTGATCGACCGCATCTATCCGCACGGCTATCCGAAGAACCCGGCTTACACGCTCGATATCACGCTGACCTCGACCGAGACGCGGCTCGGTATTCAGAAAGATAGCTCCGCTTCGCGTGCAGAACTGCAGATGGTGGCGCAGCTGATCCTGAAGAAGAGTATTGGCGCGCAAGCACCGGCCGAGCTTGCCAAAACAAATAGCGGCGGCGAGCTTTACCGCACCAAAATCCGCACGCGTGTTGCCTATAGCATCCTTGATGCGCAATACGGCACGCTAGTCGCGCGCGAGAATGCGATTGATCGCGGGCTTGAGCAGATTGCCAACGAAATCGTCAACCGCCTCTCACTCTATTTCAGCCGCGATCCCGCGGCACTTGCTGACTCTGCGCAGGCCAATGAAAATCAGTAGCGCCAGCGCGGTGCGCTTCATTGCTGCGCCCGATACAAAGATTGGCGGCGTGCTGCTCTACGGCCCCGATCACGGGTTGGTACATAGCTACGCGCGGCAGCTGCTGAAAGGTCGGGGCGAGACCACCGAATTGCGCGGCGAGACCGTGCAGCATGATCCAGCAGCATTGCATGATGCCGCCTATGGCAGTTCGCTGTTTGCGGGCATGGATGGTGGCGGGAGCGCCATCTATCTGCGCGAAGTGGGGGAGCGTACCCTGCCTGCGCTCGAGGCCACACTGGGCGGTAGCGATGCCAGCCGTAATTTCATTGTTGTCGAAGCGGGGGAGCTGACGAGTAAAAGCAAGCTGCGTGCATTCTTTGAATCTAACCCGCATCTGGCCGCGATCGGCTGCTATGCCGAAACGGGCGAGCAGCTGGGCCGTACGCTCTCTGCCGCGGCGCTGGCGCACAAAGCCTGCTTCAATCCGGAAGCTTTGGATTATGTGATCGAGCGCATGCCACCTGACCGCGAAGCGCAACTACAGGAGCTGGATAAGCTGCTGACCTATGTCGGCGCGGATGCCAAAAATGAAAAGAGCGCTGAAAAAACCATCAGCCTTCGCGATGTGCTGGCAACGATCGGCGATGCCGCCGAAGAAGATATCTACGATCTGCCGTGGCAGGTGTTCGGCGGTGAGGCCGTTGGCACCGACCGCGCGGTGGCGCGGCTGAAAGAGGAAGGCGCGAGCGAAATCCAAATTCTGCGGGCGTTGCTGACCCACGCGCTGAAGCTGCACCAGGTGCAAAGCCTGGTCGATGCCGGGCAGAGCCAAAGCCAGGCCATCAGTTCTTTGCGCCCGCCACTCTTCGACCGCGACAAGCAACGCATCGGCGCGCAACTGCGCCGTTGGCGCCTGTCCGCGCTGACCCGCGCAATCAGCGCCATCAATGAGGCCGAGCGTCTTTCGAAGTCCACTGGCTATCCGGGAGGGGTGATTTTGGGGCAGCTGTGTTTGCAGCTGGCGAAGGTTTAAATTTTTAACTCGAAGATTTTTTCCGCGTCAGTTGTGCCATCTGGCCATATACACTCTGGGTTAATGCGCGTGCAGACGAATCCAAAATGCTGATTGGCTTTTTCTGAGGCTATATTCGAAGCGCGGCAGCCAGTCTCAACGACAGTTACCGTAGGTTGCGATTTAGCCCAATCAAGTCTTGCCTGATAAAAGAGCCGCGATAGTTTCTTACCGCGCTCTCCCGGTTCTAACCACGACGCCCAACAAATTGCTTTCTGTTTAATCGGGTCACCGTGATGAAATCCAATACTAGTCAAACCAATTAGCGAAGCGCCGTTGTAAACCCCAAAGACTGCACGATCTGAACTTATCAGCTTGCGTTGCCACTCTTCATCCACATAGGCAGCTTCTTTTGTATAGTTAGAACTAAATACCATAGGATCAGTTGCCAGCGCTTTTAATCTAATGGCTTTGTAAGCTGGCCAATCTTCTGCAGTGAATTGTCTTATTGTATACATTATGCAGCCTTGCAAAGGCTGCTGCTGATGGTGCTTTCGTTCAATCCCTGCACCAGCATCATATCATCCCGCAGGTTCGCCAGCGCCAAATCGTAAACCGGCGCTAATTCAGGAAATTTTGGCAGGGTTTTATCTTTGTATCGCGACAGGAAGGCATAGCCTTCAATCTGCAGCAAACCACATTTTTTGGCGCGGACATAGAGCAGACACTGAATCTTATCGCAGACCTTGATGAAGCGTGCCTCGGCGCTTTCCCCCGTCAGTTCTTCCCGCACAACCATTTCGTGCGAGCCACGCGCACCCTCCGGTAAAGCGTCCAGATATTTATCTAGCGCTGCATATTCCATCGCGTCTTTCGCTTCGGCTAATTTTGCATCGAGTGCATAGCTTTTTAGGCCTGTACCATCCGGCCCGGTCGGGTCTTGGTCGCCGGTGATCAATTCCAGCGCGTCATGCAGAATCGCAAGTTCGTAAACGCGCTTCGCATCAAGCTCGGGAAAGTATGGCAGCAGTAGTGTCGCCAGATAGCCAACATGCCACGAATGCGCGGCGACCGATTCCAGCCTTGGCGCGGTCTCGCATTTTGCTGCTGCATGATATTGCGCCGACTCCTCGCGCCAATGATGCATATCAAGATAACGGATTTCCATCTGCAACCCGAGCGCACGTTCAGCAGCAGCCAAAATCTTTCCTGCATCCGCTACAAGCATCATGCGTTACAGCGCCATTTATATAGAGAGCCGAGGGGCCGTGGCCAGACGCTTCAAAACGTCTTCTAACTGATCAAGCGTTTTATAGCTGATCGTCAAGCTGCCGGCGCCATTCGCGAGGCTCTGCATTTTTACAGCCAGGCCCAGCCAGCTGGCGACTTCCGCTTCCAGTGCCAGCAGATCAACGTCACTGTCTTTCGGTGCGCCGGTCGCCAAGGTCGTACTAAAATTATCAGCACTTTGCACTTTAGGACTATTATCCTTTATGCTTGCAGGCTTGGTTTTTTCTTTTTCCTGCTTGGCGATGATTTCAACCGCCCGCACGTTCAGACCCTTGGTCACAATCTCTTTGGCAACGAGCTCAGGATTTGCAACCGAGAGCAGCGCGCGCGCATGCGTCATTGACAGCTCGCCGCGCTTTACCAGATCCTTCACGCTATCCGGCAGCGACAAAAGACGCAGCATGTTGGCAACGTGGCTGCGGCTTTTACCGACGCTTTTCGACAGCGCTTCTTGCGTATGGCCGAATTCGGTCATCAACCGTTGATAGCCTTCGGCCTCGTCCAGCGGATTTAAATCTTGCCGCTGGATATTTTCGATAAGGCCGATTTCAAGCGTCTCGCGATCTGACAGGTCGCGCACGATAACGGGCAGTTCATGCAGGCCGGCTTTTTGGCTGGCGCGCCAGCGGCGCTCGCCGGCGATAATCTCAAACGCATCGGCGATGCTCGGGTGGCGGCGCACCAACAGCGGTTGCAGCACGCCTTTCTCTTTGATTGAGTCAGCTAAGCCCTGGATCGCGTCATCGTCGAAATGCTGGCGTGGCTGATATTTGCCGGGATAGAGAAATTCGATCGGCACCGACTTCGGCGCGCGCGACAATTCCGGCGCGAGATAGCTGTTATCCTGATCGCCGAACAGCGCGGAGAGCCCGCGACCGAGTGGCGATGATTTGGTAGCTTTGACGGCAGACATGACGCTATCCCTCTTCTCTCTTTTATATTACGCAGCGGCGCTGGACGATTTACTGAAACTTTGCTCTTCGCGCTCAAGCAGCTCGCGCGCGAGATTCATATAAGCCTTAGCCCCAGTCGACTTAAGATCGTACAGCAACACGGGCTTGCCGTGCGAAGGCGCTTCCGAGACGCGCACATTGCGCGGGATCACCGTATTATAAACCTTGGCACCGAAGAAGCCGCGCACGTCTTGCGCCACAGAAAGTGAGAGCGTATTCCGGCGGTCGAACATCGTCAGCACGACGCCCTGCAGCTCTAGCTTATTATTGAAAGTGCCGCGTACGCGCTCAATCGTCTTGACGAGGTTGCTCAGACCTTCAAGTGCATAGAACTCGCACTGCAGTGGCACCAACACGCTATCGGCAGCAGCCAATGCGTTGAGGGTCAGCATGTTGAGTGATGGCGGGCAATCGATCAGCACATAATCGAAATCGCGGGCGCTGCGCTGAATAGCATCATGCAATTTATATTCGCGGCGGGCTGCGTCGATCAGTTCAATCTCAGCCCCCGAAAGGCCAACGGACGAGGTGCAGACACTTAAGCCTGGCACCATAGTCGGGGTTGCGACATCTTCAATCGTCTCCTGCCCGAAGAGCAGATCATAGGTGCCTTGCTGCCTAGTCGAGCGGGCAATGCCGAACCCGGTCGAGGCGTTACCCTGCGGGTCGAGATCAATGATAGCGACGCGCTTGCCAACGGCGGCCAGAGCTGTCGCAAGATTAACGGTTGTTGTGGTTTTGCCAACGCCGCCTTTTTGGTTGGCAAGGGCAAGAATGCGGCAGGTATGTTCAGCGCTTTGGGTCACCAGGTATCCTTAACGAGGCTTAAGATCCGAAACAACTAAAATCGACGCGACAGGGTCAGAAACGCTTGGATAAGTCTGACAATCGAAACTCCAGGTTTTCTGCGCCTCTATAATCTCAGCGGCAGCATCTTTGCCCTTTAGAAAAATGCCCTTTGCGCCGTTTGATAGCCATGTTTTTGATAGAGTCAATATTTTGGGTAAGGACGCAAATGCCCGTGCAGTGATCGTCGTTATGTCAAGCTTTGGATCGAGCGTTTCAATACGCTGTGTCAAAACTTTAAAAGGCGTTTTAGTAACGCGGCTGACTTCGAGTAAGAAAGCGCATTTACGCTGATCGCTTTCAACCAGAGTAAAAGGCATATTAGTCGTTATAGCTAATACGGCTCCAGGGAAGCCCCCACCGCTTCCCAAGTCCATGGCTTGGCCATTGGTCGACAAATATTTGGCAAGCTGAACGCTATCTAATATGTGGCGCGTCCAGATATTATCTAAAGTTGTTTGGCTAACGAGATTAATCTTAGGCTGCCATAGCTCTAATAATTTTACATAAGCCTGCAGCCGTATAAATGTTTCATGTGAAACATGGGTATAAGGATTAGCTAAATCTTTAAATTGTGAATAATCCACTAGGCGGCTTGCTTCCGCACATAACGTAGCAAGGCTGTTAAGGCTGCCGGCGTCATGCCTTGGATACGGGCTGCGACACCTAAGTTAATTGGTTTGGCGGCCAATAACTTTATGCGCAATTCAGTCGATAACCCGCCAATGGCTTGATAATCCAAATTATCTGGCAAAGTCAGGTTTTCGTCTTTATTGAAGGCTTGGATATCGACCTGCTGACGCTGAACATAACCCTCGTAATGCGCATCGATTTCAACTTGCTCGTACGTCTTATCGCTAATCTGTCCCAACTCAGGCCACATCGATTTCAACTGGCTATGCGTTATCGATGGCTGCGCCATTAGCGTGTAAGCCGAACGGCGAATACCATCCATATTGGCCTCAATACCATTCTTTTGCAGCTCATTGGGCGTTGCGATCAGCGTTTCGCAAAGTCTGCGGGCCTCTGCCAAATCGGCCATCTTTTCTGTATGATAAGCTTGGCGTTTTGTACCGATACAACCAATGGATATCGCTTTATCGGTTAATCGTTGATCGGCATTGTCAGCCCTTAGCGTTAGGCGATATTCTGCTCGCGAGGTGAACATACGGTAAGGCTCACTAGTGCCCCGTAATGTTAGATCATCGGCCATAACGCCAATATAGCCTTCAGAACGGGAAATTGTAAGGTCGACGCTACTGCCACCCGCCAAACGTGCCGCATTCAGGCCCGCCAATAAGCCTTGCGCGGCAGCTTCTTCATAACCTGTGGTACCATTGATTTGACCCGCCAAGAATAGGCCTGAAACGGCTTTAGTTTCAAAGGTCGGATGTAGCTGCCGAGGGTCAACGTAATCGTATTCAACGGCATAGCCAGGCCGCAGAATTGTGGCTCGCTCAAGTCCGGGAATAGACTGAATGATCTGTTGTTGAACGGCTTCAGGCAAGCTAGTCGAAATGCCGTTAGGATAGACCGTGTGATCGTCTAGCCCTTCTGGCTCAAGGAAAACCTGATGCGTTTCCTTATCGGCAAACCGCACAATCTTATCCTCGATCGATGGACAATAGCGCGGGCCAGTGCTTTTGATTTGCCCAGAGTACATAGGGGAGTAATGCAAATTTTCGCGGATTATCTCGTGCGTGCGGGCGCTGGTTTTCGTGATAAAGCAGTCGATCTGGCGTGTCGTTATCTGATCCGTCAGCATCGAGAATGGCACTGGGACATCATCGCCCGGCTGTCGCTCGCAAGCAGCCCAATCAATGGTACGGCCATCCAGCCGGGGCGGGGTGCCTGTCTTTAAACGACCTAGCTCAAAACCGTATTTAGCCAAGGTCGCCGATAGGCCAATGGACGGGGCTTCGCCAATACGGCCAGCTGGCGTTTGCACCTCGCCCATATGGATCAGCCCGTTCAGGAAAGTCCCTGTGGTCAGCACCACAGCGGCACAGGGTAACTGCGTTCCATCCGCTAATATGACGCCGGAAAGCTTAGGCTTTAGTCCAAGTTCCAAGATAATCTCTAGATCCACAATCTCACCCTGAACTAAGGTCAGATTTGGAGTGTTCTGCAGTTCAGCCTGCATGGTTTCGCGGTAGATCTTGCGATCCGATTGCGCCCGCGGCCCGCGCACAGCGGGGCCTTTGCTACGGTTTAACAGCTTGAAATGAATACCAGCCGCATCTGCGACGCGGCCCATAACGCCGTCAAAAGCATCGATTTCGCGTACCAGATGGCCCTTTCCCAAGCCACCAATCGCTGGGTTGCAGGACATTTCACCGATGGTATCGAGCCGTGTTGTGACGAGCGCTGTTCGGGCACCCATGCGGGCTGCCGCCGCTGCGGCTTCACAGCCGGCATGACCACCACCTACAATGATTACGTCAAACTTTTTCATCGGTCTTAGATTCTAGCCTTTGTTTCACATGAAACATTTATACGCTTGTTTCGATCGATACAACTATTTCCCAATACAAAAATCCCGGAAAATTCGATCTAGTAGCTGCTCGACATCAACTGTGCCGGTGATCTGACCAATCGCTCGCAAAGCAAGTCGCAAATCTTCTGCTACTAGCTCCAATGATACCGCCACTTGAGAGCGGGCCAGAGCCGCATTAGCCTGCTCTAGTGCTTCACGATGCCGGGCGCGGGTCAGGCTTGGAGTCGCCTGTACGCCAAAGCCATCTACCAACCAGGCTTCTAACCTTGCCCGTAAAGGTTCAATACCAGCGTCGCCTTGTTCGGCACTGACGGTAATGAGTTGGTTGGTATCGATAAGGCCGAGTAAGGATGCAGCGGGAAGGTCGCTTTTATTTGCGACCAGCCAGGTGCGACGATCTATCGCACTTTCTAGCTCAGCTGGAAAGGATGCTGCCCGGTCGAACACCAAGAGCTTTAGGTCAGCCTCCGCCGCGCGCGCCAAGGCGCGGCGCACACCTTCGGCCTCGATGGCATCGGGGCTGGCGCGCAAACCAGCGGTATCCTGTAGGATAACAGGGTAGCCAGCAAAATCGATCGCGGCTTCTATCACGTCCCGGGTGGTACCGGGCTGGGGGGAAACAATGGCCGCTTTGCGCGCGGCCAGCACATTTAACAAGCTCGACTTGCCTGCATTGGGCGCACCGATAATGGTAATGCGGATGCCATCCCGCAGCCGCTGCCCGCGATCGCCTGCCGCTAGGTGATCGGCGATTTGGCTTTGCAGATCAGCTACTACGCTGGCATGGGCTTGCTCTAACTCCGGTGGCAGCGCCTCATCCGGGAAATCGAGGTAGGCCTCAAGCCGGGCGAGGGTGCCGGCCAGCCGATCCGTCCAGCCATTATAAAGCTGGCCCAAAGCGCCATCCAATTGCCGAACAGCCTGACGTCTTTGTGCCTCGGTCTCGGCATCGACCAGGTCGGCTATCGCTTCAGCTTCGGTCAGGTCGAGCTTGCCATGCTCGAACGCGCGGCGTGTGAATTCACCCGGCAGGGCCAGGCGACAGCCTGGCTGTTGCGCTAGCAAGCCCAGCACCCGTTCCAAAATCGCTCGCCCGCCATGGATTTGCAGCTCGGCCACATCCTCGCCGGTAAAGCTATGCGGATTCGGAAACCAAAGCGTCAGCGCCCGGTCGATCACTTCACTCGTCGCCGGATCGCGCAGGGCGCGCAGCTTGGTGGCTTGCAGGGTGGGGGTGTTGACCCCCGTTAGTCGTGCTAGCACCGATCCGGCTTTAGGCCCAGAAATGCGGATTACCGCCACCCCAGCACGGCCTGGTGCGCTGGCCAGGGCAAAAATAGTATCGACCATCAGCTGCAACCCTGTGACCTAGGCAGCATCTGTGGCTCATCCCGCCGCGGCAACAATAGCCGTGTGACCACACGACCATGCTGAACGTGCTCAATCAAAATCTCGTCGATATCTTCCGGCGTATCTGCCCGATACCAAGCGCCTTCGGGATAAATCACCAGCACCGGCCCCAATTCGCAGCGATCGAGGCAGCCAGCGCTATTCACCCTGGCTTCCGGCAAACCCAATTCCTTGACGCGCTGCTTGGCGTATTTTCGCATGACTTCGCCGCCCTTGGTCATGCAGCAGCCGCGGCTCGATTTGCCATCGCGCTCGTTAGTGCAGAAAAACAGATGAGTCTGATAATAAGAATTAGGCATGCGTTTCCTATACCAGCCTTGGTAGGTAAAATCACTAACGGCGTGCTAAAGTTAAGCAACGAATGTAAATAAGATTATAAACCTAAGAGGCTTTTATGACGATCACTAAGCTTACGATCACTGCGGCTGAAGGCGCGAATGGCGAGCTAACCGGCAGCTTCGACGCTTACGTAGCGATGCCAGATGGCGCCACTACTGATAGCAAGCATCCGGCCGTCATCGTCATCCAGGAAGTTTTCGGCGTGAACGAGAACGTTCGGAAGAAATGCGATTGGCTTGCCAGCCAGGGCTATATGGCCGTCGCCCCCGATCTATTCTGGCGGACAGAGCCGGGCATTGATCTTGACCCCCGCGTGGAAGAGCAGATGCAGCGCGGCTTCACGCTTTTGCAAAGCTTCGAGATCGATCTTGCGATGGAAGATTTGAAAGCAACATTATTGGCGGTAACGACCCACCACAATTGCACGGGCAAAGTTGGCACCGTCGGCTATTGTCTGGGCGGGCGGCTGGCTTATCTGATGGCCACGCGCTCGAACACTGCCTGCAACGTCAGCTATTACGGCGTCACCATCGAAAGCTATCTGAACGAGTCCAACAATATTCATACGCCGTTATTAATGCATATCGCCGCAGACGATAAATTCGTGCCGCCGGCAGCGCAGCAGGAAATCACGCGCGGTCTTTCGATGAATCCGCACGTCACGATACATAGTTACGCGGGTGTCGATCATGCGTTCACGCGCGAAGGCGGTGATCATTATAATGCGGAGGCCGCAAAGATCGCCGACCAGCGCACGCTCGATTTCTTTAAAGCAAAT
Source organism: Alphaproteobacteria bacterium (assembly GCA_965246895.1). Taxonomy (GTDB): domain Bacteria; phylum Pseudomonadota; class Alphaproteobacteria; order JAIXQD01; family JAIXQD01; genus CBDFFX01. The sequence continues at coordinate 180,933 of OZ251993.1, forward strand.
TTAGGCTAGTTTTTCTTCGCGCGGCTCGACCGTATCAAGCAACGTCTCCCAAACCGGGCTTTTTAGAGCCTTCAGAAACGCCTGATGCGCCGCCAATTCATCGTCATTGGCGATACAGCCGGGCAAGTTGCGTGGCGCGCGGAATAGGCGGTCGCCAATTTCAATAATCGCCTCGGCCCGCGCCATATCCATTGCCAGGCCGGGCTGCCGCCCTCCGCACAACTCTAGATAAACCTCAGCCAGCAATTGCGCGTCTAGCAGCGCGCCGTGGAAGTCGCGCTTGGAATTATCGATCTCGAAACGGCGGCAGAGCGCATCCAGGCTGGCGCCCGCGCCAGGGAATTTCCGCCGCGCGATCGGCAGGGTGTCGACCATGCGCGTCGGGCAAAGCGGCGGCAGCCCCAAAAGCTTCAGTTCGTAGTTCAAAAACTTATAATCGAAGGCAGCATTATGCGCGACGAGCCGCGCTTCATTGCCTACAAATTCAAGAAACTCATGCACGCAATCGGCAAACTTCGGGCTGTCCTTCACCTTTTCATTGGTAATGCCGTGAATGCGGGTCGCATCTTCCGGGATCTCGCGTTCCGGATTCAAATAAACCCAATAGCTGCGTCCGGTCGGTACCAGATTTTCAATTTCGACGCAGCCGATCTCGACGATGCGATGCCCAGCCTCTGGATCAAGCCCCGTCGACTCGGTATCAAAGACGATCTCTAATCCGGTGCCGTGAAGGGAGGGTGATTGCATAGGCCAAAGTATAAGGAATAGCGAAAGCCACAAGCAAGGATTCTGTCGTCTGCAAATCGACCCACAGTTGCCTGTTCATAACCGCAGGATAGCCGCCGATAGAATTGTGCAGAAATCAGGGTCGTTTCGGCGGCCATCTGTCTATCTGTGAATTATGGTGCAAAAACCTGGCGCGTCCATGCGCTGTGCGTAAATAATCGGGCTTATCCAAATAAGGCGGGTCAAACGGCTGCAGCGCAGGCAATCCGTACATCACGCCATAATCAGCCAGTGGATAAGTCTGTGGGTGGTTGTTTCGTGAAAAGCATCCACAGAACACACACCCCCTATCAACTAAATACAAATTTATATAACTCTTTTCTTTATATGAATGATAACTCATCTCCCTATCTGAAACGCCTTGCAGGTGACCTATCGGATCGAACACCTGTCTGGCTGATGCGTCAGGCTGGACGCTATCTGCCGGAGTATCGCGCGTTGCGGGCCGAGGCCGGGGGCTTCTGGAATCTTGTCTATGATCCGGCGCGCGCTGCTGCGGTTACGCTGCAGCCGGTCGAACGGTTTGGCATAGATGCCGCGATCCTATTTTCCGATATTTTGGTGGTGCCGCATGCGCTGGGGCAGAGCGTCACCTTCGGAACGGGCGAAGGCCCGATTCTGGAGCCGGTTCGCACTCTGAACGATCTGATGCGGCTGAACCCAGCCAAACTGCCCGCCCATGTCGCGCCGATTTGCGAGACGGTTGAAAGATGTCGTGCTGCACTTCCTAGCGAAGTTGCTTTAATTGGCTTTGCCGGTGCGCCCTGGACGATTGCCGCCTATATGATCCAGGGACATGGGCGCACGGATTTTGCCGATGCCAGGCGGCTCGCCGCTGCCGACCCGGCCTTCATGGACGCGTTACTGGATCTGATCGTCAGCAGCAGCGCGACCTATCTAGCAGCGCAAGTGCGGGCCGGGGCGCAGGCACTGCAACTCTTCGATAGCTGGGCCGGCGTGCTGGACGATGTTGAATTCCAGAATTGGGTCATCAAGCCGACACGGCGGCTGGTCAGGCTGGTCCGCGAAATGGGTATCACAGTGCCGCTGATCGGCTTCCCGCGTGGTACGCGCGACTATGCGGCCTATGCCAGCGCGACCGGCGTCACTGCCCTACAGCTCGATACGGATGTGCAGTTGGAAACCGGGCAAGCACTCGCAAAGCAATTGCCGGTACAAGGCTGGATCGATCCCGAAGCTTTGCTGGCAGGTGGCGCAACGCTCGATGCTGCTGTCGACCGATTGAAAGAGGGTATGGCTGGGCTGCCATGGCTCTGCAATCTCGGCCATGGCGTCATCAAGGAAACCCCGCCTGAACATGTTGCGCAACTAATCGCGAAGCTGCGCGCATGACGATTATCTATCGGCAGGCAAAGCCAGGTGATGAAACGGCTATTGCTAGCCACCACAACATGATCGTCAAAGGTCAGTACGAAGACGTTTATGGCAAAGACGCAACGGATGCGTGGGCATCGCATAAACCAGAAAAATGGCTAAAGCAGATTGGTAGTGATCGATACAGTTTCTATTTGGCTTTTGATGGCAGCGCTCTTGTTGGTGCAGCGGGATTGGATATCGAAAACAAACGTCTCGGAGTGTATGTAGCACAGTCTCATCAGCGACAAGGCATCGCTAGACGATTAATGCAAACCCAACTTGATGAAGCAAAGCGACATGGAATTATGCGCTTGGATTTAGCGGCCCCCAAAAGTGCTGTGCCATTTTACCAGAGTCTTGGTTACAGTATTATCCATCCTAAAATTCACACATTTTCAAACGGTGCTGAAATCCAATTATTCGATATGAAAATTGATCTCGCATGAAAACCGCCGTCGTTCTCTTCAATCTCGGCGGGCCGGACAGCACGGAAGCGGTCAAACCGTTTCTGTTTAACCTGTTCAATGATCCCGCGATCATCGGTCTGCCGAATCCGTTCCGCTGGCTGATCGCTAAACTTATTTCCGGGCGGCGCGAGCAGACGGCGATCAAGATTTATGACGAGATGGGCGGGCGCTCGCCGATCCTGCCAAATACCAAGGCACAAGCCGCAGCATTGGAAGCAGCACTCGGCCCCGACTGCAAATGTTTTATCGTGATGCGTTATTGGCATCCACGGGCGACGGAAGTTGTTAAACAGGTAAAAGACTATAGCCCTGATCGCATTCTGCTCTTGCCGCTCTACCCGCAATTTTCGACGACGACGACCGCCAGCAGTGCGAAGGAATGGAAAGCGGCTGCAACGGCGATTGGTTTAAACGCGCCGACGCAAACGCTCTGCTGCTATCCAACCGATCACGGTTTTGTGAACGCGGCTGTCGAAATCATCCGCCCGCACCTGCATGAAGCCTTTGCGAAAACCGGAAAGATTCCGCGGCTGCTGCTTTCGGCGCACGGCCTGCCGGAGAAGATCGTCGCGGCAGGCGATCCTTACCAATGGCAATGCGAGCAGTCCGCCGCGGCCATCTGTACAGCGCTTGCCGGGGAACAGTTCGAACCCGTCAGTTGCTATCAATCCCGCGTTGGGCCACTGCAATGGATCAAGCCTTCGACCGAGGACGAGGTGAAGCGCGCTGGCGCAGAAGGTGTGCCGCTGGTCGTGGCACCACTCGCCTTTGTCTCCGACCATTCTGAAACTTTGGTCGAGCTTGATATCGAATACCGCCATCTGGCTGAAGCCTGCGGCGTGCCGTTTTATGCGCGCGCGGCAGTCGTCGGCACACATCGCGATTTTATTGCTGGCTTGGCAGATTTGGTGCGGCAGACGCTTGGCCAACCCAAAAAAATCTGCAGCCAGAATACAACCCGCCTCTGCCCCAACACATTCAGCAAATGCCCCGTTAAGGAAACCTAGAATGCTCACCTACGATATCGTCAAATCACTACATATCATCTCGCTGATCGCCTGGCTGGCGGGGCTGCTCTATCTGCCGCGGCTGTTCGCCTATCACGTCGCTTCGCCGGTAGGTAGCCCGCAGGCGGAAACCTTTAAGGTGATGGAACGCCGGCTGCTGCGCGCGATCATCAACCCGGCTATGGTGGCAACGCTCGTCTTTGGCGGCATCCTTGTGGCGCTGCAGCCGACCTGGCTGCAGATGGGCTGGCTGCATGCGAAAATCGCCTGCGTGATCGGCCTTATCATCTTCCACGGTGCCTGCGCGCGCTGGCGCAAGCAGCTGGCCTGCGACCGTTATGTGCATAGCAATAAGTTCTACCGCATGATGAACGAGGTGCCGACCGTGCTGATGATCGCCATCATCGTGCTGGCGACGGTCAAGCCGTTCTAGCCGTCCCGTTAACCATTATTGAGCATTTGACTAGGGGCCAGCGCCGCTGGTAAGGTCTCCTCATCAGGGCGCATTTGCCCCATCCCGCGCAGCCATTCGGCCTACAAGCGCAGCCTCATCAAGGCCAACTTCCCCATCAAGAGACCTCAATGAATTTAAAAGACCTGAAAAAGAAAACCCCGGCTGAACTGCTGACGCTCGCCGAAGAGTTGGAGATCGAAAACGCCTCGACCCTGCGCAAGCAGGAAATGCTATTTGCGATCCTAAAGCAAACGGCGGATAACGGCACCGCCATTTTTGGCGAAGGTGTGTTGGAAGTGTTGTCGGACGGCTTCGGCTTCCTGCGTAGCCCGCAATCGAATTATCTTGCCGGGCCGGACGATATTTATGTCTCGCCCACGCAGATCAAAAAATTCTCGCTTCGCACCGGCGACACGGTCGAGGGCGAAGTCGTCGCCCCTAAGGAGGGCGAGCGCTACTTCGCCTTGGTGGATATCAACCAGATCAATTACGAGGAACCAGAGAAAGTCAAAAGCCGCATCAATTTCGATAACCTTACGCCGCTCTTCCCGACCGAAAAGCTCAAGCTGGAATCAGACAATCCGCCCGAACCCGGCAAAGACAAAAACAAGGCTGAGCTGACCTCGCGCATCATCGAGATCGTCGCGCCACTCGGCAAGGGCCAGCGCGCGATTATCGTCGCGCCGCCGCGCACGGGTAAAACCGTGATGATGCAGAATATCGCGCATGCCATCACAGCCAATAACCCCGAGGTCTATCTGATCGTCCTGCTGATTGATGAGCGCCCGGAAGAAGTCACCGATATGGCCCGCAACGTCAATGGCGAGGTTGTCAGCAGCACGTTTGACGAGCCCGCAACGCGCCACGTGCAGGTCACGGAAATGGTTTTGGAAAAAGCCAAGCGGCTGGTCGAACATAAACGCGATGTCGTAATCCTGCTCGACTCGCTCACGCGTCTGGGCCGGGCCTATAACACCGTCGTGCCATCCTCCGGCAAGGTTCTGACGGGTGGTGTCGATGCTAACGCCCTGCAACGGCCGAAGCGCTTCTTCGGGGCTGCGCGCAACGTGGAGGAGGGCGGCAGCCTCTCCATCATCGCGACCGCGCTGATCGATACCGGCTCACGGATGGATGAAGTCATCTTTGAAGAATTCAAAGGCACGGGGAACTGTGAAATCGTCCTCGACCGTAAGCTTTCGGATAAGCGCACCTTCCCCGCGATCGACATCCAGAAATCGGGCACGCGTAAGGAAGAGCTGCTGGTCGGCAAAGCCAACCTTTCGAAGATTTGGGTGCTGCGCCGCATTCTGAACCCAATGGGCACCGGCGAGGCACTCGACTTCCTGATCGACAAACTGCGCGGCAGCAAAAACAATAACGACTTCTTTGACGCTATGAATCAATAACGCTGCGCGTTATTGATTCATATGCTCTTTGAAATCCGGATTGACGATATAGCCGTCGTCGCGCCCGCTTAGAACATTGATGATCGACTGCGTTGCCATATCGCTCGCGGCTTTATTTGCGGCTGCTGTGTTATAGGCAGCATGCGGCGTCGTCACATAATGACCAACTGGCAAATTAGTCGTAGCCTCAACCCTATCATCTGCAGCGGCAGTTAATTTGCCCGCTTTGATCCTTGTGATCAGCGCTGATTGATCGAGCGCTTCCGGGAAACAGGTATTGATAACGATCGCGCCTATTTTCAATTGCGCGATCAGATCGGCATTCAGCAACTTGTTTCCATGCAGCTTATCGACATGCAGGGTTACAATATCACTGCGCTGCACAAGCGCAGGCAAGTCCAAACATTCAAAACCGGCAGCTTTCACTTTAGCTTGTGCGGTGCGCGTATTTACAATCACTTTGAAACCAAGCGCTTTCAACTTTTCAGCAACCAAGCAGCCAATCGCGCCGAAACCGATTATACCTACCGTCAAGTCAGCAAAGGCAGGCGCGATATAAAAGCTTTTGCCATCCGGTGCTGACAATTGCGGGATCTGCCGCACCATCGGCAACAGTAGCGCCAAAGTGTATTCCGCCACAGCATTGGCATTCGCTCTGGGGCAGTTTGTAATGGCGATGCCCTTGCGCGTGGCGTATTCGTGCGCCGGGATGAAATGCGCATAGTTCGCGCCGGTAAAGCTGATGGCTTTCAGCTTCGGTGCGGCGTTAATCACGCGATCGGTTACGGTTTCTATGCCGCCGAGAATGTAGCCTGTACAATCTTTAATTGCCGCACACAGCGTATCTTCGCTAGCTGCTACTTCGTCGAGGCGAATGACCTCAAGCCCCTTGTCGCTCAAAAGTGCTACATGTTCATCAGTAATAAACAGCGAATCTGTGACTAGAACTCTTCATCACTACCCCCAATGAAACGGACTAAAATTAGTGCCGTGGTCAAAGTGGTCTTCGTTTTCGATGTGCTTGATCCAGCGCACAAGCGGCAGCGTGATCGGTAGCGCCAGTAATTCCCAGCCAATTTTCACCAGCCAAGCCGATAAGAAAACGCTGAATAGCGCCCTAAGTGGCATTACGCCCGTGAACGCTACGCCGATGAAAACAATGGTGTCGACCAATTGCCCGAATACGGTCGAGGCGGCGAAGCGCAACGCCAGCCCGCGCCCTCCCGTTTTTACTTTTAGCTTGGCGACCGTGTAGGAATTCACAAACTCACCACAGAAATAGGCAATGAAAGATGCGGCCACTAGACGCGGCACTTGTGTAAAGGTCTCGGTAAAAGCGAGCTGATGCTCTGCCCAGAAATCGGCAGGCGGCAGAGCGTTAGCGATTTCGATGCAGACAGCCATCAGCAACAGGCTGGCAAAGCCCGTCCAGATCACGCGGCGAGAGGCAGCGTATCCATAAACTTCGGTCAAGATGTCGCCAAATACATAGGCGAGCGGAAAGAGGATGATCCCGGCGGGCAGATCGAGCCCGAAGGCGTTGAAGAGTTTCACATCCAGCATATTGGCGATCAACAGGGTGGCGACAAACAGGCCGGTAATCGGCGCTAGCAGGCGAAAAAGCTTCATTCGTGAAGAATGCAAGCAATCTGCACAACCAGCAAGGGGATCAAAACCGGTTTATGAATAGTTAGGAAAAAGCGCCTACTCTATCCCACTTTCCTGGCGCTGGCGCTTCAGTTCGGCGGGGTCAAGCTGCGCGATTTTATCCCGCAAACCTGTAATGCCTTTCATACCATCGGCGATGGCGGTTTGCAGCTCAGCCTCAGTTATTGTCAATGTCTGATCGCTCAGATCGTTTTGCAGCTGCGCCATTGTATAGGGATGGGCTTTGGTCCAAGCGATGGCGGCATCAGTAGCGCGCAGCCATAAATCCTTGTCGCTGCCGGCAAATTCATTGATCGGTCTGCCGATCACTTCGTTCAAAGATCCCGTTAGGGCAGCCGTGCCGGTCGGGTCGGAATCGAAGCGGCTAGCGATGCGTGCTCGGAATTGCCCGGCGTAAAACCACATGATCGCTTCCTGATCAGGCTTATGATGATAAATTGTGATGGCCATGCGATAACAAATCAGCCATGGAAGCTCGGCGGCATGCGTGCGAAAATACGGCAGGGATGTAATATCGCCTTGCTCTAATCTTTCATATAAATCTTCTTTAGCCGCATCATCCATAGCGTGCGCTCCTGTGCAAAGGCCTATCAACAATAAACATGCGGCAATCAATTTCATGAAATCAGAGAATTGCCATTCGCCTGATTGGTCAAGCGCCGCGGTTAACGGAAAGGGCGGAAGCGATCGCGCAGGCGCTGCCAGGCCGACGGCTTTGGGCGTGCAATTTTTGCGGCGATGAGGATCGCGCCTAACTGCAGCTCCATCTTTGCCTGCGCCGCCTCTACATGCAAACGGCGAGCATGGGCGGTTTTCTCTGGTGTGCGTTGATAGGGAGACGGCAGGGCGCCGTCTTTAATTTCATCCCGCTCGTTATAAGCGAAATCGCAATTAGCATAAAGCAACCCATCCTGCGCGGGCGAACAATGCTGATACTTGCCGGATAATCCGGTTACATCTTGCTGCAGCCAGGGATTATCATCATCACTTTGCATAGCATGACTATGAACCGCAAACCGTAACAAAAAACTAAAAATGTTTGTGAAATAATTTCAATATAAGAAATTTCATGCGTGACTTCCAAAGCTGTTAATGTTATGGTTAAGACAATATGAATGGTGGCTATGCAACGGGGATCACTATGTTGAATAAAAGCGCACAAATCAGCTTCAAACAGCCTCTAACTGTACCTTTGTTTGCGGTTAAGTTATTGATTGGGCTTTGTAAAGCCCTCACCCCCCCCAACCCCGTCTTGATGCTCCTGGTATGCAGCTTTATGGCCGTCTCGCCTGCCTTCGCCCATAGTTTCAAGGCTGGTGAAATCCGCATTGGCCACCCCTGGGCCAAGCCCACACCAGTCGGCGCGAAAAGCGGCGAGGTCTATATGGCCTTCCTCAATCAGGGTGAAAAACCCGATCAGCTGACGGGCGCCACCACTAGCATCGCGCAAAAGGTCGTGCTGGTTGCGGGCAATACCGATGGCAGTGTGTCTGACACCAGCGTGATCGACCTGCCGCTTGGCCGCGGCGTGCCAATGCGCCCCGGTGCCACACACCTGCGTCTCGATGGCCTCAAGGGCGGGCTGTCAGATGGCGATCACTTCACGTTGCGGCTGACCTTCGCGAATGAAAAGCCGATCGACGTGATGGTGATGGTGCAAGCCAGCCCCACCGAAAATCCGGTTACTTCGTCAACCGCTGATGAACCTATGCATAGCCAGCATGATTGGCAGGATGGCATGGCCCACGATCAGCACGGGCCAGTGCAGTAATTAGGCAGTAACGCCGATTAAGCGTTGCCCGCCTGTTGCTGCGCGCCGCGCGCTTCATACTGCAGCTGCTGGTTATACAACGCGCCGAAGTCGATCGGGTTGATGAGGAGTGGGCCGAAGCCACCAGTCTGCGCGATCTCGCTAATTTGCTGGCGTGCGAACGGGAATAGCAAGCGCGGCGCTTCCACCATCAGCATTGCGCGGATCGCCGCTTCCGGCAGGCCATTTGGAAAAACGAACAATCCAGCATAGCTGCATTCAATAATGAAAGCAGGCTGTTCCGCAAGTTTGCCTTCAGCCTTAATCGTCAGCGTGCACTCGTACGGGCCAGGAACGTCAGGGTTTGGGGACGGCAATTGTCCAGTCGCCAGGTTCACGTTCACCGCCACATTTGGCTGCGCGTTCGGCCCGATCTGCGAAAGAATGCCTGGCGCGCTGGGACTCTCGAACGAGAGATCCTTTAGGTATTGCGTCAGCACCGTTATCGGCACCGGACCGATGGATTGCTGGGTCTGCAGGGTCGTCTCATTGCTGGTTTCGGCCATAATCTTGTCCTATCAGTGGAATAACGTCATGCTTGATATAGCAATCGCCGCCAATCGTTACTAGATTGTATCCGTAGGATTAGGAACTACCAATAATGCCATTCGATATTCTCCTGTTTGCCGGCATCGCCATCTTCTTCTTTTGGAAGCTGCGGCAGGCGCTCGGCCATAAAACTGGCGAGGAGCGGGAACGCGACAATCCGTTTGCGCCGCGCCCAGACGTCGCGCCGCCTGTTATGGATGATGGTAAACCAGTACTAGCGGGCGAAGCCCGGGAACTGCCGTTGCGCACATTTAGCACCGCGCATCCCGAAGCCTCGGTCGCCGGCGGCCTTGCACAGATCCGCGTCATCGATCCGGCTTTTGACGAGAAGGCTTTCATTGCCAGCGCCAAGCAAGCCTATAGCATGATTGTTGAAGCCTTTGCGGCAGCCGATAAACCCACCCTGAAGATGCTGTTGACCCCAACAGCCTACGATGGCTTCGTGACGGAGCTGGACGCACGGGCGGCCCGCGGCGAGACGCTGGTGACGCAGATCAAGCGCATGCTGGTGACGGAAATCAGCGCTGCACGTGCAGACGGCAATCGCGGCATCATCGCCGTCGATTTCACTAGCGAACAGATCAGCGTGACCAAAAATCAAATAGGCGAGGTGATCGATGGTGATGCCGTGCAACCAACGGAAGTGGCGGAAGCCTGGATTTTCGAGCGCGATCTTGCGGGCAGCGATCCGGCCTGGCATCTGGTGGCGACCAAACCTCTCTAGTCTTTTCCTGCTGGCGCTGGCTGCCTGCGCGACGCCGGAACGCGCTACCGATAAACCTTCCACGCCAGACCTTGTGCTCTCGGCTACGAGCTTTGCTGCATTGCCCGGTTGGAACGATGATGCCGGCTTCGATGCGGCAGCGTTAAAACGCTCCTGCCCGCAACTTATGAAGAACGGTACGGCGAAGCCGGTGCAAACAAGTGGCGCTGATTGGGCACTGTTCTGCAATCAGGTGAATGCATCTATAACGCCCGCAGCACTGCGCGATCTCATTGCCAGCATGTTGAAACCCTATCGCTTAAACCCACCTGATAGCGGACTATTCACTGGCTATTACGAGCCGCTACTGCGCGCCAGCCGCACGCGCGATGCAACATATAATGTGCCGATCTATAAGCGCCCGGCCAGCCTCGTTGAAGTCGACCTCGGCGCGTTTCGCGATAGCTTGAAAGGGCAGAAAATTACGGGTCGCCTTGCTGACGGCAAGCACGGGAAGACGTTGCTACCGTTCTACGATCGTGCAGCCATTGCTGATGGTAAACTGGATAGCGCCAACGTGCTGCTCTGGGCTGCCGATCCGGTCGATGTCTTTTTCTTAGAAGTGCAAGGTTCAGGCCGCGCGCAACTGCCGGATGGCACAACCATTCGCCTCGGCTTTGACGCGCAGAATGGTTACGGCTATACGGCGATCGGCAAGGTGCTGAAAGACCACGGCGAAATCGCGCCACCGGTCAGCATGGAGAAAATCCGCGCTTGGCTGGCCGCGCATCCCGAACAACGGCAGGATATTCTGAATACCAACCAATCCTATGTCTTCTTCCGGGAACTGACGGGAAGCAAGGATGATGGCCCGATCGGCGCGGCGAACCTGCCGCTCACGCCGCAGCGCTCTCTGGCGGTCGATAAGGCACTCTATAGCTACAACCAGCCGCTGTGGCTGGAGACAACAACCGGCGACGGTGTACCACTACAACGGTTGATGGTTGCGCAGGATACCGGCGGCGCGATTACGGGCGTAGTGCGCGGCGATGTGTTCTGGGGCTTTGGTGACGAGGCCGCGCGGCAGGCAGGGCAGATGCAGCAGCCAGGGGCGCTTTATCTGTTACTACCCAAAAGTGTGACGCCATGAAGCAGCGCGACCTTAGCGATCACGATCGTGTCAATTGGGCGGTTGCCATGCAGGATGTGCGGCCGCTGAAGGGCAAGAAGCGCATCATCAGGCCGATCGATCCGCTGCTGTTGAAGCTAAAGCCAATCAAAGCGAAAACGCCGGTGCTGCGCGTTGCCACCAAAAGCCTCTATGATGGCAAGCTCGATCTGCACGGCCTAACGGAAGCGGGCGCGCATCAGCTGCTAATCCAGTTCATGCAAAATGAAATCGCGCGGCAATCGAAGAAACTGCTGATCATCACAGGTAAAGGTAGCCTGGCGCTCCACAGCGGTGTGCCGCGCTGGCTGGATGTCGAGCCGATCGCCAGCGCTGTGCGGTCGGTCGAGCTTGCGCCGCAGAACCTTGGCGGCGATGGCGCTTACCTCGTGACGCTCAAGGCGAAACGGCGCTAAAGTCTTTCGATGATTCTGTATCCCACAATTGAATTGCGCGAGCCAACAACGGGTGACAAGCTCGCATTAACATTGAAATCACAAGCAGATGCGCTTTATGCCGTTGGATTTCGGCAGTTTTATTTTATAGATCGTAATGCGCAGTACAGTGATCTGCCGTTCAATACTGCACAAGCTTGTGCGTTTCTTGCCGCATATCCTGATTGCCAAATTTGGATTGGCGGCGGCATTAAAGACATTGCGACAGCTTCAGCACTGGCTGAAACGCGGGCAGAACGCATTGTGGTCGGGCCGATGTTTTGGGAACAGGAAGGTTTGTTCGCAAAAGCCTCTAAACAGCTGCCCGGTAGATTGATCGTGCTTATATCGGCCCGCCAGGGCTGGATCGACACTTTAGAAATAGAATCTGGCAAACCCAGCATACGCCAGCGCGCGCTCGATCGCGCCTTGGAATTCGAAGAACAAGGCGCCCGCGGAATCCTCTATCTCGAACGCGATCGCGCCGGCTTCTATGGTGGTATCGATGCGGAGATCATGGCCGATCTTGCTTTCGCGCTACGCATTCCGCTTTACGTCACCGGCGGCATTCATACTTTGGCTGACCTGAAACTTTTGAAAGATGAAGCGTCGACCGGTTTGGGTGGGATCATTCTTGGGCGCGCACTACTTGATGGCCGTATTGATCCGGTCAGTGCGCTAACGCTGCTTACAAACCGCATCTCGCTATTCTAATTATTCAGCAATGCTGGTGCGGCGATAGGACAGCGCCTCAGCGATATGCGCGCGCGTGACGCTCTCGACGCCTTCTAGATCGGCCAGCGTTCGCGCCAGCCGCAAAATTCGATGGTAACCGCGTGCGGATAGCTGCATCTTTTCAGCGGCTTCGGTTAGCAGCTTGCGTCCTGCACCATCGGGCGCAGCGACCTGTTCCAACAGCTCGCCTTCCACTTCGGCATTAGTGCGGATTGGCTGACCGTTGACTGTCGCATTTGCATAACGTGCAGATTGGATTGCACGCGCAGCAGCCACGCGGGCTGCAACGCTGGCAGAATTCTCACGCGCCGGCGGGAGTGACAGGTCAGCGGCGCTTACCGCCGGTACTTCAACATGGCAATCAATCCGATCCAGCAGCGGCCCGGAAATACGGCTCTGATAGTCCAAGCCGCATTTCGGTGCCCGCCCACAGCCTTGTGCGGGATCGGCCAGATGCCCGCACCGGCAGGGGTTCATCGCCGCGATCAGTTGCACGCGCGCAGGATAGGTCACATGATTATTAACCCGCGCGACAGCGACGCGGCCTGTTTCAAGCGGCTGCCGTAGCGACTCTAACGTTGCACGTTGAAACTCCGGCAACTCGTCAAGGAATAGCACGCCGTTATGTGCGAGGCTGATTTCACCCGGCTTAGCCTTCAATCCACCGCCAACCAATGCGGGTAGCGAAGCCGAATGGTGTGGATCCCGATATGGCCGTTGCCGCGTCAGCTTGCCGTCTTCAAGCAACCCCGCAATTGAATGCACCATCGAGACTTCGAGTGCTTCCGTGGGCGACAGCGGCGGCAGAATACCGGGCAACCGCCGCGCCAGCATTGACTTGCCGCTGCCCGGTGGCCCAATCATCAAGAGGTTGTGACCGCCAGCGGCGACAATCTCCAGCGCGCGCTTGGCGTGTTCCTGGCCTTTAATATCGGCCAAGTCAGGAACCGCGGTGTTGCTTTCCATCAGTTGCGGTGTAGGGCGTGACAGCACTTGCGTGCCTTTAAAATGATTGATGAGCGACAGCAAATGCGGCGCAGCGATAATAGCCAGCTGTTCGCCAGCCCAGGCGGCTTCAGCGCCGTTCGTGGCCGGGCAGATCAATCCATGATCTGTGGCATTCGCATGCATCGCCGTCGGCAGCACGCCCGCGACCGGCGACAGGCTGCCGTCCAGCGCCAGCTCGCCCAGCGCGACCATGCCATCCAGTGCATCCTGCGGCACGGCCTGCATAGCTGCGAGTACAGCGAGCGCGATTGGCAGGTCAAAATGGCTGCCTTCTTTCATCACGTCCGCAGGCGCGAGATTGACGATCACCCGTTTCGGCGGCAGCGATAGGCCCAGCGCATGCAACGCGCTGCGCACGCGCTCGCGTGACTCATTCACGGCTTTGTCGGGTAGGCCAACAATGGCGAACATCACTGCGCCCGGCGCGATCTGCACCTGCACGTCAATCGGCAAGACGTCGATACCTTGAAAGGCAACAGTGCGGCAGCGGGCGACCATAGTTCTTTTTATCCTATTTTACTGGAGTTCCCAGGCGCTGATAATATGCTTCGGCCATCGGCGCGGAGCAAGCGCTACAATATCACAACGCCATGCATGGTTGGCGTAGCGCGGCATGGCTGAGACAGCATAATGTAAAGCGCGTAGTAAGCGCTGGCTTTGCCGGTGGGTGACGCACTCAAGCGCCTGTTCGATCGTCGCCCGATACTTGACCTCGATAATCACCAATGTTTTGCCACGTGTGGCCAGTAGGTCGATCTCGCCAACGGGCGTGCGCCAGCGGCGCTTCAGGATGTGATAACCTTTCAATCGCAAATACCAGCTAGCAAAGCGCTCAGCTGAAAGGCCGCGCTCGTAAGTCGCTTGTCGCCTCATACTTTGGCCTGCAGCTGCAGGGCGCGGGCGTAAAGCTCGCTCGTCGGCTGGCCGGTCTGAGCAGCAACGGCCTTAGCCGCATCGCGCAGCTTCATCGTGCTAAGCGCTTTTGTTAAAAGCGCATCGACATCAGTCGCATCCAGAGCGCGCATGCTAGTCTGGCCTTCAATCACCAGCACGCATTCACCACGGGGCGGCGTTGCCGTATAATGCGCGGTAAGTTCAGACAGTGTGCCTCGGCGCGCCTCTTCATAGAGTTTAGTTAGTTCCCGCCCAACGCAGGCGCGGCGGTCACCAAGCACAGCTTCAGCATCGGCCAGTGTTTCCAACAACCGATGCGGCGCTTCGTAGATAATCAGTGTGACCAGCAACGGCACAAGCCCGGCCAGTTCCGCCTGTCTTGCCGTTGTCTTGGCTGGCATAAAGCCATGGAAATAAAAGCGGTCGGTTGGCAAGCCCGAAAGCATTAAAGCCATTAACGCTGCATTGGCGCCAGGCACGACGGTTACGGTAACATTAGCTTCTGCACAGGCAGCCACTAGGCGATGTCCCGGATCAGCAATCAGCGGCAGGCCTGCATCGCTAATCAGCGCAATAGTCTTTCCTGCCAGTAATTGTGCGACCAGCTTGGGAGCAGCGTCACCCTCGTTATGATCGTGGTAGGCGATCAATGGTTGTTTAATGTCAAAATGCCCTAATAATTGTCCGGCACGCCTCGTGTCTTCCGCCGCAATGGCATCGACAGTTTTCAGCACTTCTAACGCACGGGCGGAGATATCACCGAGATTGCCGATCGGTGTTGCCACCAAATACAGCGTTCCTGTCTTGCTTGGCTCTTGCTGCACGCGCATCTGCGTCTTATCCTCGCCTGCAGGTTTGGTTTTCTTGGCAGCAACAGGGCGGGATGCAGATGACACTTAACAGATTGCCCTTCAAATTTGTGGCGCTCGGCGTTTGCGCCATCTTATTGAATGGCTGCGCCCCAAGCAATATGGCCGTATCAACCCGGCCAACAGCAGCCGCTAGCCAACAATCTGTGCAACCGGTGCAGCCAAATGCGGTGCGCTCACTAGCGCCAGCACCACAGCCCGTGGCAATGCAGCGACGGGCGGCTTTACTGCTGCCGTTGACCGGACCGCAGGCTGCCGTTGGCCAATCATTGAAGAATGCGGCCTTACTGGCTGTCCAAGAACTCGCATCGCCTAACTTTGAGCTTGGTGTTTACGATACGGCGAAAGGTGCCATGACGGCCTTTAACGAGGCACAAGCCAACGGCGCACAATTATTGATCGGGCCGCTGTTTAGTACTGATGTACAGGCGATCCGTAGCGCAGCGCAAACTGCCAATATGCCAGTGCTGGCACTTTCCAATGATACCAGCTTGGCTGGACAAGGCGTTTACGTGACCGGGTTCTGGCCGGCGGCACAGATTGCAAGGGTCGCGAACTTCGCGGCGCAACGCGGACAAAAGCGACTCGTCGCAGTGGTGCCGAACGATCCTTATGGTCAGCGCGTGGCCGATGCGTTGAGTCAGGCGCGGCTACAGCCAATAGCGATCATGCGCTATGCACCAAATACCATGCCGGACGCTGTAGCCAGTCAGTTGGCCGCGCAACGCGGTCAGTACGATACTTTGCTTGTGGCTGAAGGCGGCACGCGTACAGCCGCAATAGTCACAGCGCTGCAGATACAAGGTTTACTAACTCAAGCAACTGGCGAGCCTGTGCAGCTACTTGGTTCAGGTCTCTGGGATACGACGGAGCTTGCCGGGCAAACCGGTCTGATGGATGCCTGGTATGCGGCGCCTGACCCATCGAACCGCGCCGCGTTCGACATGCGCTATCGCCAAGCCTTTGGTGATAGCCCGCCGCGGATCGCTAGTCTGGCTTATGATGCAACCGCGCTCGCCGCTGTGTTGGCCGCCCGCGGCTGGCCATATACGCCACAATATCTGGTTCAAAACCAAGGCTTCGACGGGATCGACGGGCTGTTCCGGCTGCGCCCAGAAGGCATTGCCGAACGCGGCTTAGCCATATTGCAGATAACGCCGAATGGCCCGCAAGTACTCGAACCAGCGCCATCTAAATTCCAATAGTTACAAAGCCGGATGAAATTAACGCAACTATAAGAAACGGCGGCTAATTTGGGTTTATGAACAGTGCTAGCACAAATGATATCCAGCAAATCCGTCGCTTTTCGCGGATGAGTGTGCGATCCAAGAAGCATTATCTGGTACTAACGCAGCAAGCGGGTCAAAATCCTAATACTTCGCCCGCCTCTGTCCAAGCTGAGATCGAAAAGCGCATCTTAGCTGGCAAGACTGATCAGAGCGGTAAAATCAATCTAACAGATCTCGATTTCCGCGGCGTCGATGCCTCAAAGCTTACGCTCGATAAATGCAATCTCAATGGTGTCAAAATGGACAGCAAGACCAAAATCGGTCGTGCAGTCGACGCCAGCTTTGATGGCTGCGATATCAATAGCACCAAGTTTGTCGGCGACATTAACGGCTCCAGCTTTGTTGGCGCGCAAATCAAGCATGTAACGGCAAGCGAGATTAATGCCAGCGGCTGCAATTTCTCGAACACCATCCAATTCAGCAATGACTTTGCCGGTAGCAATATGACCGGTACGAAATGGATCAAGTCAAACGCAGCGAACAATAGCTATGAAAATGCCGATTTAGCGCATTCGCTGTTTGACCGTGGCGAGCAAACGCAATGCATGTTCGATGGTGCCAATATGCAAGGCGCGAAAATTCTGAACACAGGGCTTGAGCGCGCCAGCCTCGATCGGATCAATGGCACGCAAATGGAATTGCGTCCAGCTGCACGCGATGAAGAATTCTCACTTTGCGGCGCACATCTTGAACGCGCTAAGCTAAACACAGTTGCTGCGGCAGCGGCGGATCGTGACAGCGCAACGGTTAAAGATTGCAAAATCGTGCACGACAGCGAGGTTAATGAAGCGCCCGTTCGCGCCAATCCGTTCGATCTTCTAAACGATTTGCACCGCGACGTTATAAAGCCGAAAACGCAGGCAATGCGGCCAATGCATATGCATCCAGCAGCGGCTGCTTTGTCGCTCATTTTAGCTGCTTAATTCAACAAATAATCCAACACAGCGTTGAGGCGCAGCAGCCCTTGTTTCGTTGCGCGCAGATGCGTTTCCGATAATATCAAATCGCCTTCAGTAACAAGCGACCTTAGTTTGTTATCAGGAATAAAATCCTTCATACGCGCTATGAATTTTTCCTGCCATTCGGCCAGGCTAATGCCTGTTTCCAACCGTAGGCCCATCAGCAGCGCTTCTTGCATGGCATCGTTATCGGCTAGCGCGCTGTTCATTTCTAACGCATGCCCGCTTATTTGAACTTGTTGCAGCCAGCGTTCAGGCAAACGTGTCGTGGCCGTAGCATAACGCGTGTTGCCAACACAAATGCGGCCATGCGCGCCGGCACCAATGCCGATGTAATCGTCATACTGCCAGTAACCGAGGTTGTGGCGGCACTCCATACCCGGCCGGGCGTAGTTCGAAATCTCGTAGCGATGCAAACCCGCGGCATTCAAGGCAGTGCCGGTATCTTCGTAAAGCTGGCTTGCGAGATCGCTGTCCGGCAGTTGAAACGCGCCGCGCTTATATTGCTGGGCAAAGCCGGTATCAGGCTCGATCGTCAATTGATAGAGCGCGATATGCGACGGGTTCAGGTCGAGCGCCTGTTGCAATTCATCGCGCCAGTGGGCGCTTGTCTGGCCAGGACGGGCATAGATCAGATCGAAACTGGTGCGTGGGAAATGTTTGGCGGCGAGCGCGATTGCCCCGCGCGCTTCCGCTGCGTCATGCTGCCGCCCTAAAAACTTTAGTGCTGTATCATCGAACGATTGCACGCCAAGTGAGAGGCGGTTGACGCCCGCGGCAGCGTAGCCCGCGAAATTTTCCGCTTCGCTGCTGGTAGGGTTGGCCTCTAGCGTGATCTCCAGATCGTTGGCAGCAGGCCAACTGGCCTGCGCGGCCTCGATCAGCGCGCCCACGGTTTCCGGCGCCATTAGCGAAGGGGTACCCCCGCCAAAAAAGATCGTCTGCAACCGGTGTGTATCATACGTGCGCTCGGCCCAATACCGCAGCTCGGCCAAAAGGGCATCTCGCCAGACCGTTTGATCAATCGCGCTGCGAACATGGCTGTTGAAATCGCAATAGGGACACTTGGCCCGGCAGAACGGCCAATGGATATAAAGGCCGAGTGGCAGACGATTTTTGGCCAAACGGTGGGGGGGAAGGGGGGTAAGCACTATTTTGATTTATAACAATAACTTAAACGAAAACGAACATGTAGTTTGACGCTCATTAATGCCGATTTCGGGCAGGCGGGGCGACCGCGCAGGATATGCCGCGCAACCGCTGATTTCATGAATAATTCTATCAGATACTTTCCAAATTAGCAATAAAAATCGTGATTTAATTGCGCCATTTAGCGGGTACAAGGAAGCATGAACTTGAACCCTCAACTCCGCCGCATCCGCAGTGCAGATGGCAGGGTGTCGCCGCTGACCGAAGCGCAGCGTGCGAAGATCATCACCGTCGACCTTGATAATCCACCATCGTTTATGGGCGTGCTGAAGAATGCTGTAGACTTCCGAAAGATTAAAGAAGATAAGCAGCCGGGTATAGGCGCATGGGTATTTCGCCCTGATTGGAATGAATACGCCAAACTTTTTAACAGGGGTGAATCTATCGGCCTGTTGAGAAGCGTAATCGTAAATCTGGGATATCTGAACGATAGTGGCTGGAACTATGGATCACGGATAAAAGACGCGGCGGATGAACTGCGATCACCTTTGGCTTTAAGATTCCTTCGCAATTTCGTTGTTATGATGGAAGAAATACGCATCGCGACCAACTGCACTAAGGTCAAGATGTCGCTGGCAATACAAAACGTTGCAGAGCCTGATGTCTTTCATGCCGATCGGCTGGATGGTGCCTTCCGTATTCTAACTGCGCTAGATCATGGCAACACATATTTTCCAAACGCAGTACAGGCTGATGCTAAAAGTTTTTGCTTCCTTGAACCTGGTGCGGATGTCGTCAATGAGCGTGTTCATGTGATTGACGCCTTAGAAGCGGGCATTGAGGTCGCAACGCCTGCGATGGGTATTTTATACGCGTTTAGAGGCTTGGGCTTGTCGCAACGATTGGGCGGTGAGATTGGGTGGCATGCGGCTTATAGGCTACCGGTATGCCCGACTTATTCGCGCCCACTATTAAAAGCTGATTTCAGCTAAGTATTAGTCTACGGATAGCTCACCCTTCTGCAAATTACTGTGATAGAGCGTACGCACGGGGCCAGGCTGTTCCAGCAGTTGCGCCGATGGCCCATCGGCGGTGATGCGGCCACGATCCATAAAGATGATGCGGTCGAATAGCGGCAGCAGATGCAGACGATGCAGGGTCGCGAAGACTGTCTTGTCGCCCCAGCTTGCAAAGGTCTCGCGATAAACCGTTTGTTCTGTCGCAAGATCGAGGGAGCTGGTCGGCTCGTCCATCAGCACCACGCTCGAATGCCGCGCGGCATAAAGCCCGCGGGCGAGGGCCAAGCGCTGTTTTTGTCCGCCCGACATATTGACGCCCTTCTCATTAATGAGCGTGCGCAAGCCTTGCGGTAGGGTTTCTAGCACGACATCGAAGGCGGAGAGGCGCATGGCTTCTTCTAGCGCGAACGGTTCGGCCGGCAGACCCAGCGTGATATTGAAGCGTACGGAATTTTCAAACATTTCCGGATCCTGGGGGATCAGCGTCGTCTGATTATAAAGCGCCTGCAGCGGTAGCGCTTGACCATCCATCAGCAGCGTGCCTGCGCTGGGCGGATAGATGCCGCGAATGATGCCAAGCAGCGTCGACTTGCCGCCGCCACTGGTGCCGATCAGGGCGATCTTCTCGCCGCGCTTCACGGTGAGCGTGATATCGGAGAGGCCGGGTTTAGCGGCAGCTTCGTCAGCACCAAGGCGTGGTTTATGCGTGAAACTGACATGCTCTAGCGTCAGGCTTTGCCAATTGTCGAGGTTGGGCAGATTGTCGCGCGACTCGACTAGGTTATCGTGCTCTTCAAACAGTTTATTGGCAGCGGCGACATTGATGCCGCCATTCAGTAAGCCGTTTAGCTTATCAGCCATGGTTGTGATGGTGCCGGAGAGTTCCTGCTGATAACGGACGAGCGCGGCCAGCGTGCCGATCGCGACAACGCCGATCGTATTCAACTGCCAGACGATATAGCCGACGATCATCAGGCTTTGCGTCACGGTGATGATCATCGAAAAGGCGAACCATTTCCATTCGTTCAGCTTGGCGCTTTCGATGAAGGGCGGGTAAGTATTGCTGATCGCGCGGCTGACGGACGCCCGGCTTTGCGTGCCGAGCCGCAAGATGCGCAGCGTCGCCATGTTGGTGACGAAATCCATGAAGGTCGCATAGTATTTATGGCCAAGCTCGTTCGACTGATGATTGAGCTTGACCATGCGGCGGTCGAACCAGACCGTCATCCAGAAGCAGCCGGCGAGCGCTACCAGCGTGAAGAGGCCGATCACAGGCTCGATCCAGGTCATGATCGCAACCGTGCCGACCATGCGCAAGGAAACTTGCAGATAAACGAATTGCTCTTCCGTGAAGCCGCGCAAGGCGCCGGCGGCAACGCCGATGCGGTTGATGCTATCGCCGGAGTGATGCTCTTGATGCCAGGTGACGGGTAGTTCCGTCAGCTTGCGGTAGGCGGTATTGGTGAAGCTTTCCCAGACGCGATAGCCGACAATGCGTTCTAGCACGCGACCCGGCCCGTGAAAGATCCACATCGCCAGTATGGTGCAGGTAAAGATCGACAGCCAATAAATCACGTCGCGCAAATAACCAGGCCCATGCGCTTGCAGCGCATTTAAAGCCTCGCCAAAGGCATAGGGCTGTAAGAGCGTGAAGCCGACCGCCGGAATATAAAGCGCGTAAAAAGCTGGGATATACCAACGGTAGGTGCCCGCATAAAACCAAACTTGCTTTAGGAGTTGCCAGTAAGTGCGAATGCCGACCTTCGGCAGTTCGGCGGCAGGGCGGGCAGGAAGCTCATCAGGTAGGAGTTCGACGCTCTCTGCATTCATGGTGTGTGCGGTCGAAGGTTCAGGAATGACGGCGGTGGCAGCGGCAGGCGCTGCAACAGCGGGGCTGGCCGTAGCGTTATTTGTAGTATTCGGCATGCGCGTATAAAGCCACAAGCGGCGGCAAAAGGGATGATTTTATTTAAGGTGATTTAGAGGCGAACAGTTTCGCCATAGCGGCCGCGCGGGGGCTGAAGCTGCCCTTGGCACCAAAATCATTCTCCATCAGCTCGGCATAGGTGAGGGTACTGCCATCAGGAATGAAATATGAGTTGAAGCCCCAAGCCGTGCCGCGGCCTGGATAGACGATGCGCCCGTGCGTGTCAGCCTCCGCCACTTCGAGCGTGCCATCGGGATGCGCGATGACGAACGTGATGTGATGTCGGGCGGTATCCGGTGCGCCCGCGGCAATTTTGGCGGCGACCAGTTTAAAGACTTCCGGAAAGCCGCCCATAGCCGCGGCATCGGGCGCGGTCTCAACCCCGAACTGATCCGGCATGGCGTCGATCTCAAGCCCTGCATCGTCAGCAAGGCTGGGCAGGCCAGAAGCGAGAGCTGCGGCCCTGGCCTTGATCGTGGCATTGGCAAGATAGGTGCCGCTATCCTCGACTGGTTCATGATCGGTGAAGTCGGTGATTGGCCGCGGCGTAACATTGTAATGCGAGAGCAGTTCCGTCAGCTCGGCGAGCTTGCCCTTGTTGCGCGTGGCAAGGCAAAGCTGTAGCGGTTCAGCCAATGGCGGCCTGCTGCAGCTTCGTAAGTTCGACGCAGCCTTCTTTAGCGAGCCGGAGCAGTTCCAGGAATTGCGCATCGCTGAAGGGCGCGCCTTCAGCGGTGCCTTGCAGTTCGACGAGGCCGCCATCGCCGGTGATGACGAAATTCGCATCGGCCTGGGCGTTGCTGTCTTCGTCGTAATCAAGGTCAAGCACCGGCACGCCTTTGTACAGGCCGCAGCTGATAGCCGCGACAGAACCGATCAGCGGGTTGCGTTTAATCAGTTTCTTCTCCAGCAGCGAGCGGCAGGCAATGGCGAGCGCCACATAGGCGCCGGTGATAGAAGCGGTGCGCGTGCCGCCGTCGGCCTGCAAGACGTCGCAGTCGAGCGTGATCTGGATTTCACCCTTTTCGCCGATCAGCGCCGAGCGGTCGACGACCGCACGGAGCGCGCGGCCGATTAGTCGCTGGATTTCCTGCGTGCGTCCCGATTGCTTGCCTTTGGCGGCTTCGCGATCCATGCGAGAATGCGTCGAGCGCGGCAGCATGCCATATTCGGCCGTCACCCAGCCTTGGCCGGTATTGCGTAACCAGGGCGGACATTTGGTTTCGACGCTGGCGGTGCAAAGCACGTGCGTGTCGCCGAATTTGACGAGGCAGGAACCTTCGGCGTGGCGGGCGAAACCGGGGGTGAGCGAGACGGTGCGCAAGGCATCGGGCGTACGGCCTGAGGGGCGGGCGGAGGTGAGGGCGGTTGGAAGTTCCATGCCGTTTTAGCTACCCGCTGCGGGCCGGTGAAGCAAGCGGCTTTCCTTATGAATTCAGGCCTAAGACCGCACGGTGCCCTTATATCTGGCACCCCATGTTAGCTCTGTAACCACAACCAAAAGGAGCAGACCATGCCAAGCCCATTCGAAAATCCAGACTTTAACCAAGTCATCCATAATCTGCTGCATCTCGAACATGATGCCATCGCCGCTTATGAGCAAACAATCGAGCGTTTGGAAAGCACGACCTACAAAGCCAAGGTCTCGGAATTCCTAGCCGACCATCAACGCCACCTGAGCGAGCTGGCTTCGATCGGCAAGGCGCTGAATGCCGATATTCCAAGTGGCGGCGATCTGAAGACGATGCTCACGCAAGGTAAGGTCATTCTGGCCGATATTACGGGTGATGACAGCGCGATCCTCAAGGCCATGGCCTCGAACGAGACCGATACTGTGACTGCCTATCAGCAAGCCTCGCAGCACAACAACATCCCGCAAAACGCGAAGGATTGCCTGACGCGCGCGCATCAGGATGAAACGCGTCACAAGGCATGGTTTGAGCAGACGGCGCAAAGCAGCCAATCCAAAGCGGCATAAGATCGCGGATTGCTTTAGTAATGAAGGCCGGGCCCCTCTTGGTATAAGGAGTGCCCGGCCTTTTCTTTTGCCCGATTGGCGGGTTATAGGCTTGATTTGCCGCCACCGAACGTTATGTAAATGGCAGCAATTCCCAAAGAGATAAAACCTTAGGAGCCATTATGACCGAGCTGAAATCTGTTCCTGAACCGGAAGTCGTAACCGTTGACCGCGCCACACAGGGACAAACGCACGCTGAGCCGCAACCGGACATCAAAATTGCCGCCGCCCATAATGCGCCGCATGTCGGCGCCGCAGAAACCTTAAATGCGAATGATACCGCCAGCCGTATTGCCACGTTGGAAGCCGAGGTCGCATCCTATAAAGATCAAGCCTTGCGGGCGTTGGCCGAGGCTGAGAATACCCGCCGCCGCGCGACCAAAGAGCGCGAAGACGCCATGAAATACGGCGTGACCGCTTTTGCCAAAGAATTGGTCGGCGTTTCTGACAATCTGCGCCGGGCACTGGATGCCGCGGGCGAGCCGTCTGACGAAAAGATGCGCGCGCTGCTGGCTGGAATCGACGGCACCGAACGCCAGCTGCAAGGCGCGTTCGACCGCATGGGCATCAAGAAGCTGGAGCCGCTGGGCGCGACCTTCGACCCCAACTTCCACCGTGTGATGATGGAGGCGGAAAATACTGGCAAGGCGCCGGGCACCGTTACCCAAGTGCTGCAGGCGGGCTACGTGATCCACGATCGGCTATTGCGGGAAGCGCTGGTGGCCATCGCCAAGGGCGAGGGCGGCGATAAGGGTGCAGCCAATTCGGCCATTAACCAGCAAGCGTAACAAAATTTCTTGGTTACCCTCTTTAAACCAGAGCGTCGCCGCCTTAGCTAATAACCATCATCATTTCGCCGTGCTTTTAAAGGCGGCCATTAAGGAGAGTTAACAAATGAGTAAAGTTATCGGGATCGACCTTGGCACTACCAATTCTTGCGTTGCCGTTATGGAAGGCAAGAGTTGGAAAGTTATCGAAAACGTCGAAGGCGCACGCACCACCCCTTCGATCGTCGCTTTCAGTGGTAATGGCGAGCGCCTCGTCGGCCAGCCAGCCAAGCGCCAAGCTATCACCAACCCGGAAAATACTTTCTTCGCCATCAAGCGGCTGATTGGCCGCCGCTTCGACGATCCGATCGCCAAGAAGGATATGAGCCTGGTGCCCTATAAGATCGTCGCCGGCAAGAATGGCGATGCTTGGGTTGAAGCCAACGGCGAAAAATATTCCCCAAGCCAGATCTCGGCCTTCACGCTGATTAAGATGAAGGAAACGGCAGAAGCCTATTTGGGTGAGCCGGTAACCCAAGCCGTGATTACGGTGCCCGCTTATTTCAACGACAGCCAGCGCCAGGCTACCAAGGATGCGGGCAAGATCGCCGGCCTCGAAGTGCTGCGCATTATTAACGAGCCGACCGCAGCCGCGCTTGCTTATGGCATGGAGAAAAAAGGCACCGGCACGGTTGCCGTTTATGACCTTGGCGGCGGCACCTTCGATGTTTCCGTGCTGGAAATCGGCGACGGCGTCTTTGAAGTCAAATCGACCAACGGCGATACCTTCCTTGGCGGCGAAGATTTTGACGCCCGCATCATCGACTTCCTGGCATCCGAATTCCAAAAGTCAGACGGCATCGATTTGCGGAAGGACAAGCTAGCGCTGCAACGTCTGAAAGCCGCTGCCGAAAAAGCTAAGATCGAACTGTCCTCAACTAACCAGACTGATGTGAACGAGCCGTTCATCACCGCTGATGCGAGTGGCCCGAAGCACCTCAATATCAAGATCACGCGCGCGCAATATGAGGGCCTCGTCGATGATCTGATTAAGCGTACGCTGGAGCCTTGCAAAAAAGCGCTGGAAGATGCGGGTGTGAAAGCCAGCCAGATCGATGAAGTGATCCTGGTCGGTGGCATGACGCGCATGCCGAAGGTGATCGAAAGCGTGAAGGACTTCTTCGGGCGCGATCCACACCGCGGCGTCAATCCGGATGAAGTGGTTGCGATTGGTGCGGCGATTCAGGGCGGTGTCTTGAAGGGCGATGTCAAGGACGTGCTGCTGCTCGACGTGACGCCATTGAGCCTTGGCATCGAAACGTTGGGAGGTGTCTTCACGGCGCTGATCGACCGCAACACAACGATCCCAACCAAGAAGAGTCAGACTTTCTCGACCGCAGAAGACAGCCAGAATGCGGTGACGATTCGCGTCAGCCAGGGCGAGCGCAAGCTGGCCGCAGACAATAAGCCGTTGGGGCAGTTTGATCTCGTCGGCATTCCGCCGGCTCCGCGCGGCGTGCCGCAGATCGAAGTGACCTTCGATATTGATGCCAACGGCATCGTCAGCGTAACGGCGAAAGATAAAGCAACCGGCAAAGAGCAGCAGATCAAGATTCAGGCCTCGGGCGGTTTGTCAGATGCGGATATCGAAAAGATGGTGCAGGACGCCGAAGCGCATGCTGCCGAAGACGAGACGCGTCGCGCGCTGATCGAAGCACGCAACCAAGCCGATGCGCTGATTCACACGACTGAGCGTACGCTGAAGGAAGCGGGCGACAAAGTTTCGAGCGACGACAAGGCGGCAATCGACACCGCGCTGACTGAACTGAAAGACGTGCGCGAAGCTGACGATACCGATGCGATCAAGGCTAAGACGGAAACCTTGGCGCAAGCGGCGATGAAGCTGGGCGAGGCGCTGTATAAGGCGCAAGGCGAAGCGGGTGAGCAGGCTTCGACTGAGCAGCCGCAGGCTGCAGCGAATGCCGATGATAATGTCGTTGACGCTGATTTCACGGAAGTGAGCGACGAGGATAAGAAAAACGGAACCGCTCAGTAACATGAGCGCGACCATGTAAACCATTCGGGGCGATCGCAAGGTCGCCCCGCTTTCTTAGGAAAAGTTTGGGATTAAGATATGGCCACGGTGAAGCGCGATTATTACGAGGTTCTGCAGGTCAGCCGTACAGCGGATGGCGAAGTGCTAAAAAAATCCTATCGCAAGCTGGCCATGGAGTTTCACCCTGACCGCAACCAAGGCAACAAAGACGCCGAGCTGAAATTCATGGAAGTGAATGAGGCATACGAGGTGCTGCGCGATGATAATAAGCGCGCACTGTATGATCGGCATGGCCATGCCGCTTTCGAAGGCGGGCGCGGTGGCGGGCAGGGCGCTGGCGGCTTCGATTTCGGCGAGGGCTTCGCCAATGTCTTCGAAGAAATGTTCGGCGATATCTTCGGCGGTAATCGTGGCGGCGGCGGACGGCGGGCGAATGCGCGCGGCAACGATCTGCGGGCCGAACTCGACATCACGCTGGAGGAAGCCTTTAAAGGCATCAAGAGCGATATTCAGATCGTCACCCAAGTACAATGCGACAAATGCGAAGGCTCGGGTGCGGCGAAAGGCAGCAAGCCGATCACCTGCCCCACCTGCCAGGGTGCGGGCAAGCAGCGCTTGCAGCAAGGCTTCTTCATGGTCGAGCGCACCTGCGGCACCTGCGGCGGCCAGGGCAAGGTGATCGAAAAGCCGTGCGACAAATGCCATGGCGGCGGCCGCGTCAAACGGGAGCGGCGGCTGGAAGTGACGATCCCAGCGGGGGTCGAAGATGGCACGCGTATCCGCCTTTCGGGCGAGGGCGAGGCAGGCGCACGGGGCGCACCGCCGGGCGATCTCTATGTGTTTTTATCGGTCAAGTCGCACCGGCTGTTCCAGCGCGAAGGCGCCACGCTTTATTGCCGCGTGCCGGTGCCATTTTCAACGGCGGCTTTAGGCGGCGAGATCGAGGTGCCGACGATTGACGGCACGCGCAGCAAAATCACGATCACGCCCGGCACGCAGAATGGCGCGCGCTTCCGCGTGCAGGCACGTGGGATGAGCGTGCTTCGTTCGGATAAGCGCGGCGATCTCACGGTAGAGGCTTATGTCGAAGTGCCGGTGAAGCTCAGCCGCAAACAACAGGAATTGCTGGAAGAATTCGCCCGCGAGGCCGACCAGAAAAACCATCCGGAGACGGAGGGGTTTTGGAATAAGGTGAAGGATATTTGGAAGTAGGCCGCTGCTTGCGTCTGCTGAGGGCCTATTGCGCTGCGTCTGCGTTCCGATCCTCACATACCTAAAGTGCACTCCGGTACGGTACTCGACTTAGCATCAATATCCATCTTAGCATCGGCAAGCGACTGATGGGGCGGCGTTCAACATCAAGAGCTAGCTAAAAAGCTCAAATTTATAGAATTAGTTTCATATTGCCGTGATAAATTATCCCAGGGAGATGAAATTATGAGTAAGTGGATTGTAGGATTCGCCAAAGTTGCTGTAATTGGCGGAGCGTTAGCTTTGCAGTTTCGCAAAAAAAAAGCAGATGAAGCGGCAACAGATATAAAGCAAACCACCAAAAAAGCCTCTGATTTTACAGGATTCCCATATGAAAGAATTCGCGAGCCAGCACCGCCTGGATACGTATCACCAGAAGAACGCAGGCGAAACCGTCAGAAAGAAATTGCAGAGCAGGCTGTGCAGACCGCATGTGAACAAAAGCGTTTAGAGCATCAAGAGGCTGAAGCGCAAAGACAACTGCAATTGCAACAACAGCAGGAGGTTGAACGATTACTGTTACGCATTGAGCGCGAACGAGTATCACGGCAACACATACGCAATAAAAATCGTAACTTTGACTGGGATCGAGAGCGCTAAATAAATTGCGCTAGCGAGCAGTTAGTATCTTCACATGCAGCTTCAAATGCACAGGCTGGTCGACGAGTTCGGCAATTTGAATGCGCGCGGCCTCGCCAATTGCTTTTAGCTGCGCGCCGCCCTTGCCGATAACGATGCCCTTCTGACTTTCCTTCATGACCGTGATCGACTGCGTGATCTTGACGCTGCCGTTATCGAAATCTTCCCAGGTATCGGTGGTGACGGTCGCGTCGTAAGGCAGTTCGTGCCGCAGCTGCAGAAATAGTTGCTCGCGCGTAAATTCGGTGGCGAGATCGCGCAACACAGCATCCGTCAGCATTTCTGGGTCATGCTGGAAGTCACGCTGCGGGAGCGCATCGCCAATCGTTTTCTTGAGCGCGTCGACGCCTTCACCGCCGCGGGCAGAGATCATGAAGATCGCCGCGGGCTGCAATTCCTTTTCAACGCGCTGCGCCAGCGGTAACAACACGGCGGGCGCAATCGCGTCGGTTTTATTCAGCGCTACATAGAGCGGGCGTGCTTCGGGATCATTGGAACGCTTATGCAGCAGCGCCTCAACCATGTCGCGATGCCGGCCCAGCGGGCTTTTCTCCGTCGCGTCCAGCAGCAGCAGCATGATATCGGCGCCATCCGCCCCATCCCAGGCGTGGCGCAGCATCGAACGGTCGCTGGCTTTGGCGCGACCATCGCCCGCTTTTTCAGGCGTGAAGATGCCTGGCGTATCAACGAAAGCAAACTGGCGGTTGCCTTCGGTCAGCACGCCGAGCAAACGCACGCGCGTTGTCTGCACGCGCGGGGAAACAATGGCGAGCTTTTGACCCAGCAAACGATTCAGCAGCGTCGATTTGCCCGCATTGGGCGGCCCCATGATGGCGACAGTTCCAGAATAAGTTTTTTCAGTCATTTTTGATCCGCCAGTTGTTGCAGTAGCAGCGCTGCCGCGGCTTTTTCAGCCTCTTGTTTGGAATGACCGCTGGCCTGGGCAGGCGCGTGCTTGGCGATTGTAACCTCGACCGTAAAGAGCGGCGCATGGCTGGGGCCGCTTTGCGCGATCACGGTATAAACGGGCAAGGCATGGCCGCGTGATTGTGTCCATTCCTGTAACGCCGTTTTCGGATCGCGCGGCGTGGCGCCCTGCGCGTCAACGGCCTCTGCTAGCAGACGCCGTACAATCGTTTCTGCAGCAGTGAAGCCGGCGTCCAAATAAATGGCGCCCAGAACTGCCTCCATCGCGTCGCCAAGCAACGTTGCATGCCCACGGGTGTTTTCGTAATCGCCCGGCGCGAGCGTGAGGGCGTCAAGCAGGCCGATACTTTGCCCTACATGTGCCAACGTCTCGCGCTGCACCAAGACTGCGTGATGTTTTGCGAGTTCGCCTTCGGTCGCGGTTGGGAACTTTTCGTAAAGCCAAGCGGCGATCGAAAGGTTCAGCACGCGGTCGCCCAGAAATTCCATGCGTTCGTATGGTACGCCTGCGCTGCCGCGGGATTTCCGGCTTAACGCGGCCGGATGGGTAAGCGCCGCCGCCAGCAAGGCCGGATCTTTGAAGTCATACCCAAGCGCGGCCAATAATGGTTTTTGCGATGGCATCAGTTAATGGCGGTGAAGATACGGGAGAAGCGAATGTCTGTCGGCCAGCGCCAAAATTCAAGGAAGCGCGTGCCTTCCGCCAGCGAGAAAAATAGGAAGCGGGCGGGGCCGACGAAATTTTCTTCTGGCACATAACCGACCAAAGTCTGCACGCGGCTATCCTGCGAATTATCGCGGTTATCGCCCATCATGAAGTAGTGATTGGCGGGCACAGTGTATTCGACCGTATTGTCGAGCGGGCCGTTATCCGACATTTCACGAATAATATGCGGTTTGGTGCCGCCTTCAGGAAGCGGCAGGGTTTCAGTATAGTCGCTGGCCATGACGTGGCGTATTATATTATTGGGCCCCTGCAGGGCAACATCGACTTCGCGCAGTTTTTCACGCGGCACGATGATGCCGTTCAGATACAGGCGGCCTTCCTTCATCTGCAGGGTGTCGCCAGGTAGGCCGATGATGCGCTTGATATAATCGGTGGAGGGGTCGGTCGGCAGTTTGAACACGGCAACCTCGCCCCGGCGCGGTTCATGCCCCAGAATGTTTGTCAGTGCGCGACCATCATATAGCGGAATGCCGAAGAAGCTGGCCTTGGCGCTATAGCCGTAGGAATATTTCGAGACGAATAGAAAATCGCCGACCTCCAGCGTCGGCACCATCGATGCGGACGGGATCGAAAACGGCTCAAACGCGAAGCAGCGAATAACAAGGGCGATCGCAGCGGCGACAAACAAGGTACGTAGAAATTCGGGCATGCAGGTCTTTCGTTAAAACGCCGCCACTGTGGCGGCGGCACGCTAAAAAGGCAAGAAAGGCCGTGACCTATTGCTCATTTTGAGGCAACGCCTCGATAATAACCTGCGCTTCGGCCCAAGGGTAATCGTCAGTCAGCGCCAGATGTACATGGGAGATATGGCCAGGGGGCGTAAGTTCAGCCAGCTTGGCGGCCGCCCCACCGGATAGGATCAGTGTTGGCTTGCCAGAGGCCAAGTTTTCAACACCCATATCGCGCCAGAAGACACCTTGGGCAAGGCCAGTGCCAAGCGCCTTGGCGCAGGCTTCCTTAGCGGCGAACCGCTTGGCCAAGGTTGGCGCCATGCCGTACAAGCCACCGGCGCGGCGTTGCGCTTTAGCCTGTTCGATTGGCGTATAGATGCGGTTCAGAAATTTATCGCCGAATTGCTCCAAGGTTTTAGCAATCCGGCTAATATCGATTTTGTCGTTACCGATGCCAATAATCATTTGTCGACCTTTTTATCAGTGCGGACGGTTGGGCCCCAGCTGCGCTCCAGCGAGCGTTGGTAACCGCGGCGCGCTTCGATCCCGCCTTCGGCGCGCGAGACGGCGAATTGCGAGATCGCG
This sequence comes from Alphaproteobacteria bacterium, assembly GCA_965246895.1. GTDB lineage: Bacteria > Pseudomonadota > Alphaproteobacteria > JAIXQD01 > JAIXQD01 > CBDFFX01. The sequence continues at coordinate 212,251 of OZ251993.1, forward strand.
CGCGGCAGTAAATTATAAACGATTGTGCCAAAACCCGCGCCACCATAGAGCAATAGCCAGTTGATCGGTTCTAGTAATATTGCGAAAGCCGCATCGATCCCGTGGCCGCCATGGCCTTGCCAAAGCTGCAATAGCACGGGGAGGATGCCCGCTATATTTGGCACGCCCACAGCCAGAGTTGCGCGCCGGTCACCGTTATTATCGCCTAAAGCCGTGGCAAAGGTCGGCAGGATGCCGATGACGATGATCAGCGTCGTGGCCGGGGCTAATGCAGCCAATAATGCAAGCACCACAAGCGCGGCTAGCCAGCCGACCATGCCGGCCGACTTACCGCCGCCGGCTTTTTTATCCTCGGTTTTTGTCTCTGCCGCATCGCTCATTGAAAGCTTCCTCGCAGAGCCATGATAACCGCGAAGCTCATTGCGATAATACCCAACACGACCGATAGCGCACTGGCGATCGGCTGGCCAAAGCGCTGTTCGATCTCTGCCCGGCGCTCGATATCCAATTGCAGGTCGGTGATCTCGCGTTCGGCCCGCTGCCAGTTTTCCTTGGCTGCGCGGAACGCGGCTTGATCAGATTCGACTGTATCAGGATTGTCGATCAGCTGTACCAAATCAGCCAGATTGCCTTTGGCGGCAACCGTTTCCAGCTGACCGCGCACGCGGGCTTGCGTGGCCGGGCGCTTGTAGCGCTGGATTGCGGGCTCCAGTTGACGCGTTAGCCAGCGCGCCAGGTTCGGCAAGCTAGCAGGGCCATGGCGATATTGCGCTTCAGAAAGCAAAGTCAGGATGCCGATGGCGCGGGTGGCAGGATCGCTGGTTGGCAGCAGCGCTACCAGTAATCCCGCCGTTAGGCGCCGGTCGCGCGCGACGAGGAAGGCCGCACTATGTCGGTCAATCGGCTCGCCGCTACCCAAATTGCCAGCAGCTTTTTCCAGTGCAGCGAGAAATGGATTGATGGCCGCTGCCCGCACCGCGCGTACCAGAGGGCTTAGGCAATATTGTGCGGGCATCAGTTCGTAAAGCACGCGTTCGATCCCATAGCCGATCTGCCGCCGATCAAGGAAACCGCGCACGCGCTCGATCTGTTGCTCGACTCGCAGATGCTCGGCGCGGTTATCGGGCTGTTGCTGTAGCCAACGCGTCAATAGGCCGCTGGCGAGTAGCTCCGCCGGCACTTGCAGATCGCCGCCTTGCTGCATCCGCATCGACAGCCACGAGCCAAAGCCGGACGGCATGACGCGGGCATCGCGATAGCGCACCGGCCCATCGGGATCGAGCAGCAAGATCGCGCGGCCAACCTGCTGCGGCGTGGCAGCTATAGCCGTTTCGCTAGCCGCCGTGGCATCGCTGCGCCGCTGCTGGGCTAGATCGGTTTCTAACGCTTTCGCCAAATCCATATCATCGAGCGTGCGCGCCACCCATTTATGCAGTTCACCACTACCGATCGCGGCAGTAGCAGCATTAATGTGGGTGGCGAGTAGATGCGCCGTGCTGCGGCGCGTGGTGGTGCCGTTGCCAGAAACACCTGTGAGTGTGAACGGCCGGCTGGCGGTGCGCTCGGCAACCGACTGTCGCGGAGCAGGATGGCGACCCGCCGACCAGGCTTCAACATCCTCCATCGTCCAACGACGCGCCGGTGAATCATCAAGCAACCCGCGCACCAATTCTGCCGTACCGCCACGTAGGCGATCATTTGTGCCTGCCCGCTCCCCCGCGCCGAGCAAAGCGTTGTACGAGCCATACTCCAGCTTATGAGTTAACAGCTTATCAGCAGGAATCTGTACGACCGGATCGATGCCAAGGCCAAGCGCGATCGCGACCACGCCAATCGCGTAAATGTCGTCAGCAGGGCTGGGTGCGCCGCGCGCCGCAGGATCAGTCTGCTGCCGCTCGATCGTCAGATAGCCGCCATCGGCATAAGAAGGCGGCGTCGAGACGCATTCACCGCTCACGATTCCTGCGGGCCCCATGTAAAGATTTCCGAGCGACAGGTTGCCATGCGACAGATTGGTGCTGCCAAAATTGCGCACCATCGTCAGCAAAGGTTTTAACCGCTGCCCTAATTGTTCGTCATCCAGCGGGCGCTGCTGCGTGGCGTAAATATCTCTCAGCGTCTGCCCCGGCGGGGCAGAAAAAATATAGGCGCTGACGGGCCCATGTCCTGGCCAATCGATCACCCCGTAATCGACGAAGCGCAGCAGATGTGTGTGGGTAAAGGCACGCAATGGCGTCAGCGCATCGCCACGCGGCGGCAGCGAGGCCATACCGACAATTGCATAGAATTGCGGTTCTGTGCCCGGCTCGTTCGGCAGTTGCGCGGCAAAGGCCGGCCCTGCAGCATTATTCAAACCTGGCCATGGCGTACCCGGGAAAATATTGATGCGCCCCGCAAGGCTGACAGGCGTGCCGGAGATGAGTGGCGCCGGCAGAACGGCCATTACAGCAAGCCTTGCCGACTAAAATAGGCGCGCACAGGTGCTAGCGCCGCTTGCGCTGCCGCAAAGGCAGTTTCGTTCGGTGCATAGAGCAGGCCGCGCCGTCGCATCTGCACGGCATGCTCGTCATTCAGGATATAGTCGCTGCCATCGAGCAGGCGAACAATGCCGCCCGCTGCACGATAGATGGCAACGCCTGCGGCATTGTCCCAAACCAACCCGTTGGCATGGAACAGATAATCTGCCTCGCCCGTCAGCAGCCATTCGATCTCGCGGCAGGAATAGCTCGGCACATGCTGGTCGCCGAACGCCGCAAAGGCTTCTGCGAGAACCGCCGTTTCCTCAACCACGATATCACGTCGCCGTTCGCCGTCCGCGTGATGGTTTGATGGAAAGTGATGCTCGTCAATCATGATGATGGCGGCAGGCGGATCATTGACCTGCTTTAATCTGGCAGTGCTCCCAGCGATCTTGGCGCCTTGGCCCAGCGAGCCTTCAATCCAAAGCTTTTTAATAGGGAAATAGATCCAGCCATGCGCGAGGACGCCCTGTTGCTGCAGCCCCACCATCATCGCAAAATCATCGCGCTTGCTTTTGAAAGATTTCGTGCCGTCAATCGGATCGATGAACCAGACGGTATCGGCGGTCGTGAAGACTGGCTTTTCTAGTCCTAGTTTATGGCGGAAATGCAGATCTTCTTCGCCGATCACAATACTGCCAGGTAAAAGCTGCAGTAAGCGTGTGGCAAGCTGCTGTTCGCACTCAACATCGGCGATCGTCACAGCCTCTCGACCATCTTCCAGCAGATGGGTGGCCGGGTCAAAGCGCGCAAACAGATCGGCGATGTACGCGCCAACCTCTGTCATAATGGCTTTTACGGCATCGCTATCGATATCAGGCGCAGTCATTGTTTAGGATTCCAGTCCATAAGATGGAGCCGTCTCAGCATAAGCCCAGTCCAGCCAGGGCAGCAATGCGCTAACGTCGCTAGTTTCGACCGTAGGCCCCGTCCAGAGCCGCAGACAAGGCGTGGCATCACGATGCCCGACGATATCGAAAGCTGCATTTTCTACTTCGAGTTTTGTGGCTATGGCGCGGAACAGCTGCCGCTGCGTATCGGCAGGCAAAGCGTGATGAGCGGCATTGCGCGGGTGCAGACAGTGCGTGGCCGGCGCGCGCAATATAGGGTCAGTGGCTAGATAAGCTGCCCAGCTACTCTGTGCAATCCAATTGCCGACGAGCGCGGCATTGGCATTTGTGCGGGCGATGGTTGCATTGCGCCCGCCAATGCTTTCGATCCAGCGGAGCGCGTCCAGCGCGTCGGCCACGCATAGCATCGACGGGGTATTGATGGTGTCGCCGGTGAAAAGCCAGTCGTTTTGCGCCCAATTAGCGAGGCGAAAGATTTTCGGCAACGGACGGTTTGGTATATAGCCGAGCAGACGCTCCAACGCGCGTGGCGAGAAAGCGATCATGCCGTGCTGCGCTTCGCCGCCCATGCCCTTCTGCCACGACCAGCTGACAACATCCATTTTCTGGAACGGCACCTCCATCGCGAAAATGGCGGAGATCGCATCGCAGAAGACAAGACCGGCATCCTGCCCGCGGTTATCAAGAAATTTGCCATCGGGCATGGCAACGCCCGCAGTCGTACCCGACCAGGTGAAGACCAGATCATGCGCGGGATTAATCTGCGCAAGATCAGGCAGTTCACCGAACGGCGCGGTCAGCGCTTGCGAAGCCGGGTGCGTTTCGGGAATACGCAATTGCTGCGTGATATCGACCAGCCAATCACGCCCGAAGACATCGAACGCCAAGGTGTCGACGGGGCGCGGGCCAAGCAATTGCCAAAGCACGGCTTCGAACGCGCCGGTATCGCTGCCCGCCACATAAGCAATCTTATAGTCGGCAGGGATATCAAGCAGCCGGCGCGAGGTTTCTGCCAAGTGCAGCAATTGGTTTTTGCAAGCCTGCGAGCGGTGCGAACGACCGGTCAGCAACCCGCCTGGAACGGTTTGCAGGGCAGCAGGCGTCCAGCCAGGGCGCTTGGCGCAAGGGCCGCTGGAAAAATGCGGGACTTTCGGGAGTAAAGCGGGTTTCTGCATAGGAAGCGGATTTTACCAGTGAAATGGTTAAAGCCAACTATCTGCAGCGCAAATATTAAAAGGTTTTGAACCTGACGGGTTGCTGATCTTATAGTTTGGATATGGATACAAATGACAGTGCTGCCGTGTACGCGCAAATGTGCCGTGAAGAAAAAGGCGGGTTGGGCAAAATAATGGGCGCAGGCCCGGCCCGCAAAATCCTTGATGTGCTGGCGACCGACCGGTGGGATTTGCTAGCGCCAATGCTGGCCGTTGTTACGCATCCGCAGAGGCGACTGCAGGCAACAGCCCATACTGCGCGGTTGATAACAAAATCGCCATTTAGGATGGGCAATGAACTTTATAAAGTTGCGCTGCAGGCACTGACAGATTTTACCGTACTGGCGACGCCGTTGCAGGAAATGACGGTGATCGAGACTTGCATGGAAATTCTGCAACGCAACGAGGTGATTGCGGGCGAAATGGTCACCCAGGCGATTTTCACGCATCTTGATGGGCGGCTGCAAATGCCACGCACCACCGCTGCCGATAAACTTGCCATGCGACCGCGCGTACGACAGGAAATGCGCAAGCTGTTTGAGAGCTATCTAGTAACCTACGATAAAACGCCACCCATCCGTGCCGATCTGCAAAAAATTCTGCACGGGATTGCCGATAGTCCGATAGTCAAGACGCCGCCCATGCGCTCAGGCCTTGCGACCGTCGTCAGCCTGCCAACACGAAAACCAGCATGATTATAGATATTTCCGATCTTAATGATAACGAGCCACGCTCGCCTTACGAGGTGATGATCGATGAAAGCTATTGGGTGCTACGCCAAAATTTTCCCGATATCGAGCGTGATGAAATAGCCGTGCGTAAAAGTTTTCAGCGGCGCGCGTTTGAAATCGCGGACTACGATTATGGGACATTGGACGCGCCGCAATTGCTGAGTCTATTGAGCGATTATGAAACGCTGCTGTATCCGATGGTCGACGAGGAAGGCATACAATTGCAAACCAGCGCTCATATTTTGGTAGATGACATTGTTGCTGAACATGGATTGGAATCAGCAACCCAATGCATGATCGGAGGCTTCATCGCCAGCGACAATTTGCGGAAGCATTTGGCAGGTGAAGGCGAAATCGATGCCCAGCTACGCGTCGGGCAAGGGATGATTAGCGTTTTGAGCCAAGCGCTCGAGGATAAAGATCGGTTTTCTGAACTTGCCATTACGAATAGCACAGATTTCCTAAAGGATTATCTCAACGATCCGGCAGCTTGCAGCGATCCGCAATGGCGGACCCGCTTGGAGGTGTTGGCGACTGCAGGGGATACAGTGAAAAAGCCGCAGGCTATACGTAAAGCACCAATAGTCGATCTCGCCCAAGCACGGCGCAGCTTAAAATTGCCGAAACCGTGATTATGCCGTCGTCGGTGTGCCGCCTACAACTGGCACACTGCCGCGGCGCGGCGTATCTTTCGGGTGATCGCGTTTGGCAGTCGGTGTTGCTTTCTCGCGGCGGTCAAGTTCACCGCCTGTAAGCAATGTTGTTACTTCCTCGCCAGATAGCGTTTCATATTCCAGCAGCGCCTTGGCCAGTTTGTGCAGATCATCCATATACGCCACGAGAATTTCTTTGGCCTTGGCTTCACCTTCTTCAATAAGGCGGCGCACTTCCTCGTCGATCAATTGTGCGGTCGCCTCGCTCATATTCTGCTGGTTGGCAACCGAATGGCCGAGGAAGACTTCCTGCTCGTTTGCCTGATAGCGCACCCGGCCCAAGCGGTCGCTCATGCCAAACTCAGTAATCATGCGGCGCGCAAGGCCGGTGGCCTGCTGGATGTCGCCGCCCGCACCGGTCGTCACATGATCGGCGCCGAAAATCAGTTCTTCCGCGGTGCGCCCGCCAAACATCATGGCCAGCTTCGAGGTTAATTCCAGTTTGGTGTAGCCGTACTTGTCCCGCTCCGGCAGGTTCATGGTCAGGCCCAGCGCGCGCCCGCGTGGAATGATGGTGACTTTGTGCAGCGGGTCGTGCTCCGGCATATGAATGCCAACCAGCGCATGCCCGGCCTCGTGATAGGCGGTCAGCTCTTTTTCTTTCTCGGTCATGATGGTGGAGCGGCGCTCCGGCCCCATCATCACTTTGTCTTTCGCGGCTTCAAGATCGGCCATCATGATCGCATCGCGGTTGTGGCGGGCGGCAACTAGTGCCGCTTCATTCACCAGATTGGCGAGATCGGCGCCTGAGAAACCGGGCGTACCGCGCGCGATCACGCGCGGCTCGACATCAGCGCCCAGCGGCACTTTCCGCATATGCACGCGGAGGATTTTTTCGCGGCCCAGAATATCGGGATTCGGAACCGTCACCTGCCGGTCGAAGCGACCAGGACGCAGCAGCGCGGGGTCGAGCACGTCCGGCCGATTGGTGGCGGCGATGATAATGACGCCTTCAGTCGATTCAAAGCCGTCCATCTCAACCAGCATCTGGTTCAGCGTTTGTTCGCGTTCGTCATTACCACCGCCGACGCCAGCGCCGCGATGGCGGCCCACGGCATCGATCTCGTCGATGAAGATGATGCAGGGCGCGTTTTTCTTGCCTTGCTCGAACATGTCGCGTACGCGGCTGGCGCCAACGCCGACGAACATCTCAACGAAATCAGAGCCGGAAATGGTGAAGAACGGCACGCCGGCTTCGCCCGCGACTGCGCGCGCGATCAGCGTCTTACCGGTCCCGGGAGGGCCAACCAGCAGCACGCCCTTTGGGATCTTGCCGCCCAAGCGCTGGTATTTTTGCGGGTCTTTCAGGAATTCAACCACCTCTTCCAATTCACCTTTGGCTTCTTCAACCCCAGCAACATCTTCGAACATGACGCGGCCTTCCTTTTGCGTCAGGAGACGCGCGCGCGATTTCCCGAAGCCCATGGCGCCTTTAGCGCCCCCACCGGATTGCATCTGCCGCATGAAGAAGACCCAGACGCCGATCAGCAGCAGCATCGGGAACCAGGAGAGGAGGATCGAGAAGAGGCCCGGCTGCCCAGCATCATCGCGTTGTGCGGTAACGCGCACATTCTTGGCCGTCAGCTTATCGGCAACATTGGTGCCTTCCGGCAGGATGGTAGTGAAAGCTTGGCCATCGGAAGTTGTGCCGGTAACAGCATCGCCCTTGATGATGACGCTGCTAATCGCGCCGCTGTCGACTTGGGTCAAGAATTCAGAATAGGGCAGGGTGCGGCCACTGGTGCCAGCGCCGCCTTGCAACATATTGAAGACGGTTAGCAACAGGATACCGATCACGATCCACAGCGCCAAATTCTTGCCCATCTGATTCATCCGAATATCCTTGCTTTATTGCACGTGTAGTTTGCGCATGACTATAATGCCTATGCACCAATTTAGGGTGAATTCATCAGGAAACAATGGTTTGAATAAGGAAAGCGTCAGCTTTTAGCGGTAAATTCTGGCTGCAAGACGATCGCCGCCTGTGTGCGTTCGACGATCAATCCGCCTAGTGTGCGGCGGCAGGGTGCGGCAGTAAGCGCCGCGCAGAGCCGCTCTAAAGCATCGCGTTCAGGGGGATAGGCAGCGCTGCCTGTCAACTCACGCCAAAGCATGATGAGGGCGCGGGCTTGCAAGGCTGGGGGTGCAGCTAACCAGGGGGCTAACGGCAGGCTGGCTGTATTGTTGGAGACTGTTGAATGATCTAGCAGCAAAACGCGTGTTGCATAATCCAGCGCGATATCCTCTGCCTGCGCGGCGGCGGCGGTTTTTAACAGGGTTTCCGTAGTTAGCCCTTCCGCTTCCAGTATAGCGCGGGCGGCGCGCAGGCGCGGGCGGGCATAATGTGGATCTGCATTCGACGGATCGGCAGCGATCGGCACGCCCGCGGCATGAGCATAAGCTAACAGATCGGCTTTGGGAATGGCAAGAAATGGCCGGATGAGCGTGACGCTGTTGGTGAGCGGTCGGCTGGCGCTCATTCCGGAAAGGCCTTTGGCGCCGCTGCCCTTGGCAAAGCGCAGCAGCACGGTTTCTGCCTGATCGTCGGCATGATGGGCCGTTAGCAATTGCGTAAAGCCATGGGTTTCACAATATGCGCCTAGCAGATCGTAACGGGCGTTGCGGGCCTGTTCCTGACGGCGCGACGTAATGCCATCATGTTGCCAGGTGAGCGTCGCGTGCGGCATGCCGCGGCGGGCGCATGCGGCGGCGACTTCGGCCGCCTCAGTTTTGCTTTCAGGGCGAAGCTGGTGATCGACGGTCAGAGCGATAAAGGGAAGATTATTGCGTTTGCAAAGATCATAACTTAATAGCGCCAGCGCCCAACTATCGTCGCCACCAGAAAGGGCAACAGCGATACCTTGCGGAGCTAAGGCATGCGCGGCAAGTTGCGTTGCGAGCAGTGATGAAAGCGCGGCATTCATGAAATTAGACATAGCAGATTTGGGCGACCGTATCGCCATAATTGGCGGCAGCAATGCCGGCAAATCAACTTTATCCGTCAAGCTTGGCAAAGAACTAGGGCTGCCAGTCTATCATCTTGACCTATATCGATTTCAGCCCAACACGTTTTGAGTAAAGCGCCCGAAAGAAGTTTTTTTAGAAGACGTCCAGTCCACAGCCGCTACGAGCCAGTGGATTATTGAAGGCAGCTACGACAGCGCGCTGGCTTTACTTGTTAATAGCGCGACGACAATTATTCATTTAACGCCTTCACACTGGGTTTGCCTTTACCGTTATCTGCGTCTGACACTTAGAATAAAGCTTGGACGTGAAACAAGGCTAGGGATACCAAATATGCCCAATACCGTTCGATGGAAAATGATCCATTGGATTGTCTGGAAATATCCGCAAGACGATAAAGTGATCAAACGTCTGCTTAAAACTTATCAGGGGAAATTAGTCGAAACTGATCGCTGCGATTGCTTTTAAGCCTTGCAGGCCAGTTTCGTGCGTTCCTGATCAGCGCGGGCCTTAATGGTGGCAGCGGCAGTCGGGTAATTCTTTTTCAGCTCGCCTAAGGTTAAGCAGGCATCAGCCTTGCTGCCCAGTTGGCCGAGCGACATCGCCAGCTTCAAAAGGTTGTCGGGCGCTTTGCTGTTCTTCGGGTATTTCTGGTAGCCTTCGGCGAAGGCTACGGCGGCTTCCTTATACTGCCCGCGCACGTAATGCGTTTCGCCCAGCCAATATTGCGCGTTGCCAGCCAGCGCGTTCTGCGGATTGGCCTTTAGGAAACTGGTAAAGCCAGTTGCCGCGCCATTGTAATCGGCAGCGCGCAGCTTGGCGAAGGCGTCATCATAAACGCCTTGCGCAGTTTTGGGATTTCCTGTTGGCGCGGCTTTGGCTTGTGGGCCTGTATCAGCATCGCTGTCATCACCTGTGCTGCTGTTATCAATAATTGCAGGGGCCGGGTTGGTAACAGTAGGGGCCGTGGCTGGTGCTGCCGTTGGCTGCTGACGCATCTGGTCGAACCGCAAATCAATATCGCCCGACATGCGTTCCAACTGATTGCGCAATTGCGCGTTTTGGAAATTGGCGCGCTCCACCTGGCCTGTCAGATCGCGGACTTGCGCCTCTAACGTATCGAGGCGTTGATCGAGCAGCGGATTGTTTGCCGCTCCGCCACCGCCGGCACGCGATTGCATGGCTTGGATTTCATCTTCAAGGCGCGCAATGCGTTCGTCGTTATCGGCGCGCGCAGGCATAGCGACAAAAAGCAGCCCAAACAGCAAGCAGCAATAAAAGAATGATTTCGTTGGCATGGATACCTGAAGCATCTGGTTAGAGTAATCTGTTTGCGTGGCTAAACCGTGGCACACCTATAAAAAAAGGGCGACGCTAGCAGCGCCGCCCAATTCTTTACCTGTAAACCAAAGGCTTACTGCGTGACAACTGTCACAGCGCGGCGGTTTTGGCTCCAAGCAGCTTCGCCTGTACCCGTAACAGCTGGGCGCTCTTTGCCGTAGCTGATGGTCGAGACGCGGTTTGCTGGGATGCCGGCACCGATCAGGTAGTTCTTAGCAGCCGTTGCACGACGTTCGCCAAGCGCCAAGTTGAATTCGCGCGTGCCGCGTTCGTCGGCATGGCCTTCAACAGTGACTTTGGTCGAACCGTACTTCTTCAGCCAAGCAATTTGCTTGTCCAAAGTCATGCGGCCTTCGCTCGTCAGCGTCGAGCTGTCGGTTGCGAAGAAGACGCGGTCGCCGACGTTTTCGGCGAAGTCACGTGCGCTGCCAGGAGTGGCGGCGCCCATGCCGTTGCCGTTCATGCCAGCCATGCTGTCATCTGATGGGGTCGATTCGCAGGCACTGACGAGCAGCAGCACGGCGAACAGGCTCAGGAACTTCTTGATCATTGTTCTCTCCTAGGTGTTTTCAGTTCTTGTTTTACTGGGGTTCTAAAGGCCTTTAGAACAGTTGACCCTGATTTTTTTAGGCGTTGATCCCTAAAAAGTCCATGGCCAACGGTTATGCGGCGACCGTAATTATAGGGTCTCTCCTTGTCCAGCCGCTGTTTAGAAACCCTAGAGAAACCTTGGGTTGCTGTGACAATTAGGTGACGGTAGTTTTTGCAGGATTATTATTACGGATTGATTATGAGATGTGATGGGTGCAGGGTGCCGTTATGAGCCAGCTCGACCTTTCCGCTTTGCAAACGCGTGCCGCTACTTATGACCTCAAGTATCAAAGGGGGCGTCAGCAAACGCCAGAACTGCGTTTGTTTGAAGCAGCACGTCTGTTGAGCTTACAAACCAATCGCCTTCGTGAAGCGCAGTTAAGCCCAGTTGTTTCCAGTGGGACTTCCGTGGATCCGGTCGCGCCCATCTTGATTGAAAATGTTGCCTGCCTTTTGCTGATGGCGGAGGATCTGCATCTCAATCTTGGACAGGCTATGGCGAGTCACAGCGAGGCGCACCAGCAGCCTTTGCTAGCTTCCAATACGAGTCATGTGCAGCATATGCGGAAAGTTCTGCAGACCGCGGATTATTCTAAAAACTCTCAGGGTTTGACCGTTCCAGAACGCGCGGCATTGCATGAAGCTGTTAGCGCCATGAGCTGGCGCGTGCAAACTGAGCTGCAATCACGCCATGTCGATATTGGAGCGTCTCTCGAAGAACATTGGGCAAACCTATATGGTTTTCAACAACCAACCCGTACGGCTAGCAAGACCGCCACTGGCAAGCCGATACCTGCGGTTTCTTAAGGCACAATCGTGCCGCCGGGCGTCAGCTGGCCTGGCGAGCGGCCGACATTGATGCGGCAAAGATAGCGCTGGGCCGCGATTGCCGATCGCAAATTCTCAAGGCTAACCAGCACGCGATTATTGAGCGTCAGAAAGACGCCGTTGGTATGGATATAGCGCCAGCGCGTGCCAGATGGCGCAGCATCAGGCGCATCATAATGCAGGATTTCCTGAAAGGCATTATCGATCGGGCAGGGTAGCGAAACGGTGCCGTCATTTTCACTGATCACAGTTTGGCACAAACCACTCGGCACTTTTTGCACGCGCACATCAACCGTTTTGAAACTACGATCGGTCTCATAACCGGTCGTTAGCGGATAACTGCGGATCGTTTGAATCGCGCATTCGTCAGCCTGCGCTGTGCCTGCCGATAATAACAATCCAATCAGCAGGATCGGCGTGCGCACGACTAACTTACGGCAGCAGCGGCGACCAAGCAGGGTCGGAACCATCAAGCGGAGTCGGCAGCGTGCGCTCGTTATTGCCGGTCAAATCAATCGTGTAGAGCTTGGCGCTACGGCCCTTGGCAGTCGGCGATTCTTTGAAGTAAGTCAAAACGCGACCGTTCGGTGCCCAGCTTGGCCCCTCAACATGGAAAGAAGCGACGATCGTGCGTTCGCCGCCGCCATCGGGCCGCATCACGCCAAGCGAGAATTGTCCACCGCCCTGTTTGGTGAAGGCGATCAGATCGCCGCGCGGCGACCAGACTGGGCCATTATACCGGCCCGAGCCGAAGCTGATGCGGTTGGCATTGCCGCCCGAAGCCGACATCACATAAATTTGTGAGGTGCCGCTGCGATCAGATTCGAAGACGATCTGGCTGCCATCGGGAGAATAAGAGGGGGCCGTGTTAATCGAGGGGTGGTTCGTCAATTGGCTCGTCTTCCGCGTGCGCAGATCCATTGAGAAAATATCGGAGTTCGTGCCGTTCGAAAGCGAGAAGACCACGCGGTTGCCGTCGGGCGAGAAGCGCGGCGCAAACGTCATGTTCGGGAAGTCGCCCAGCAGTTCCTGACGGCCCGTGTCGATATTGAATAGATAAACCCGCGGCTTATTATTGTAATAAGCCATGTAGGTGATTTCTTGTGCAGTCGGGCTAAAGCGCGGGGTTAGCACCAGACTGCGGCCATCGGTGAGAATGCGGTGGTTTTCGCCATCCTGATCCATAATCGCCAGGCGCTTGTTGCGGGCCGTCATCGCGCCGCTTTCAGCAACGTAAACAATGCGCGTATCGAAATAGCCTTCTTCGCCCGTCAAGCGCTTATAGATCGCATCAGAGACGATATGCGCGATGCGACGCCAATTTTGCGGCACCGTGAAATAGGCCATGCCCGCCATTTGGTTTTCAGCGAACACATCCCATAGGCGGAATTCAACACGCAGGCGGCCGTCGCTTTGCTTGGTGACTTGCCCCGTAATCAGTGCCTGGGCGTTAATGACGCGCCAATCGGCAAAGCGCGGCTGGCCGCGCAGGCTTGCCGGATCCTGAATGAAGGCAGCCTTATCGATCGGCTTAAATAGGCCGGTGTGGCCAAGATTGTTAGTGATAACGCCCGCGATTTTGGCGCCAAAGTCGGCTTCTTCCGGCGAGGCGCCGTAAAAATCGGTAATCGCGATCGGCATCGGCTCGACATTGCCGGAGTTGATATTGACCTTCAGCTCGGCATGCGCGGGAACCACAAAGGCAAACAGCAAAGCGAGAGCGACGATAAAATGGCGCATGAAAAACTCCGGGCGGATGAGCAGAAAAATAGCGTGCCACTGGCGTAGCGTAGAAAAGTGATTTTTTCTAGGCGAATTTAAAGCTAGGCGCATTGCTTCCTGCCATGGCAACCCGATATAGAGACAGCCAAGATAATTCATAACGGAGTTAAAACTATGGGCAGTCATAATCCTGCAAGCTTGTTTTCGCCGCTGACTGTGGGCGCCTTACAGTTGAAGAATCGCGTCGTGATGGCGCCGCTGACGCGCAGTCGCGCCACGCCCGAAGGCGTGCCGGTCCCGCTGATGGCCGAGTATTACCGGCAGCGTTCCAGCGCCGGGCTGATCGTCAGCGAGGCGACGAATATCAGCGCGGAAGGGCGTGGCTATGCCTTTACGCCAGGCATCTTCACCGACGCGCAGGTCGCCGGCTGGAAGGTGGTGACGGATGCCGTCCATCAAGCAGGCGGATTGATTGTCTGCCAGCTCTGGCATGTCGGGCGCATCTCGCATCCTGATCTGCAACCGGGCGGGACTTTGCCCGTGGCGCCAAGCGCGGTGCTGCCAAAAGGACAAGCCTTTACCGAAGACGGCATGAAAGGCCATGTAATGCCGCGGGCGCTGGAAACGGACGAAATTGCCCGCGTGCTTGAAGATTACCGACACGCAACGCGCTGCGCCAAAGCGGCAGGGTTCGATGGCGTCGAAATCCATGCGGCGAACGGTTACTTGATCGAGCAGTTCCTGCGCGACAGCACGAACAAGCGCACCGACCAATATGGCGGCAGTATCGAAAACCGCGTGCGGTTCATGCGCGAGGTGGTCGAGGCCGTAATCGGTGAATGGAGTGCGGATCGGGTTGGCATTCGCCTCTCGCCCGTCTCACCCGCCAACGATATGGCGCCCGATAGCGACCCCGAAGCGCTTTATACTCATGCAGTGCAGGAGCTGAACAAGTTTGGCCTCGCCTATCTGCATATGGTTGAAGGCGCGACCGGCGGCGCGCGCAAGCTTTCGGCTGAACAAGGCGGGTTCGACCTGCAGAAGCTCGCCAATAGTTTTGAGAATGTCTACATGGGCAATAACGGTTATGATCGCGCGCTGGCGCTCGATGCGGTCGCCAGCGGCCGCGACGATCTGGTGGCCTTCGGCAAACCATTTATCGCTAATCCCGATCTCGTCGCGCGGCTGGAAGGCAACGTGCCGCTCTCGAAGCCTAACCCGAAAACCTTCTACGGCGGCGGGGAAGAAGGCTATACCGATTATCCGGTGGCGAGCCCTGAGGAGTTTGAACGGGCAAGGGCGGGTTAGCCGTTCATCTTTGCCATGGCTTCGCGCATTTCTGCTTCGCTGACATCGCGCATATGCTGCGCCAAGTGCCAGGCGTGGCCAAAGGGATCGCGCAGGGCACCAGACCTGTCGCCATAGAACATATCCTGCAGCGCCATAGTCTCGGTTGCGCCATCGGCCAGCGCGGCTTTAAAGACGCGATCAATATCGTCGATATAGATCATGACTTGCATAGCGCCAGAGGGTGTGCCGTCCATGCAGCTGAAATCGGATAGCATCAGCAGGCTGTCGCCGCGCGTCAGTTCGCAATGGCCGATGCGGGGATTGCCATCTTTATCTTTCATCGGCAGCCGCATGCGTTCCGCGAAGCCAAAATGCTTGGTGTAATAGGCGATGGCGGCTTCGCCTTGGCCGGGTTGCAGCGTCAAATAGGGAATAACATGCGGATAGCCGGGTGCCGGATTCTGAACGGTCATGCATTGTCTCCCTTAAAAGCGGCTTCGATTGTGGCGATATCTATTTTCTGCATGGTCATCATGGCGTCCATAGCACGCTTGGCGGCAGCACGATCGGAACTACTGAAAGCCTTTAATAAAGCGCGGGGTGTGATCTGCCAGCTGAGGCCCCATTTATCGCGGCACCAGCCGCACTGGCTGGGCGTGCCGCCATGATCGATGATCGCGTTCCAATAGCGGTCGGTTTCTGCTTGATCATCGGTGTAAACTTGAAATGAGACGGCTTCGTTAAATTTAAAATGCGGCCCGCCATTGAGGCCGAGGAACGGCATGCCTAACACTGTGAATTCGACAGTTATCACATTGCCCGCCTTGCCATCAGGATAATCGGAAGGCGACCGATGAACATTATTGATACGGCTATCGGGAAAAGTTGCGGCATAAAAATTGGCCGCATCTTCGGCAGTACCGTCATACCATAGGCAGGGCGCAATTTTGTGAGTTGTGGTCATGCTGGCCTCCTTTATTGGGGTAAATATTACCCGCTACATCATGTCCTTTGGGTTAAACGTCATGCGGATTTTCTGCCACTCGCTATATTTTTCGGGCGGCAGCATCAGCGGGCGGCACTTCGGATTCATCAATGCGCGTTGGGCGGATTCCGCCATCGTGCGGAAGAATGGGTCGGCCGCCATTTTCGCCTTATCGACCACTTCAACGCGCGTGGCGACGCGGTTCTCGTCGACCTCGATGTAAAGCTCGACCTGCATATTCTCGACGCCGCGGCCACCGGCAGGCACGTTCCAGCATTGCGAGATTTGGCGGCGCAATGCATCAAGCTCGCTGATTGAAAGCTGCGCGCCAGCAGATGGCGCGGCGGTGCTGGTGACGGCTTTAGGCGATTCCTCGGCATCCGGGTTAGGCGTCGGCGAGGTTGGCGTCGTATCTTTCAGTTTCTGGATATTCTTCAGAACGCTGGCCAGCGCATCCTTGGGCGGGCTTGGTTTCTCGACCGGCTTATCCTTGGGCTGTTCCTTCGGCGGCTCCGGCTTTTTCGGCTCTTCCTTGGGCTTGGTCTTATCGGGAATGACTTCAGCTTTATCGTCAGGCGTCGGCTGTTTTTCAGGCGGCTTTTCTTCGGGTGGCTTTGGCGGCTCCGGCTTTTTCGGCTGCTGTTCGACCGGCTGCGGCGCGACGGTTTTCGTCGGCGTCGGCATTGGTTTTGCGACCGGCGTTTGTGAAATTTTCGTATTCGTCACGTCGGCCACATTGACGATATCAACGGGAATGATCTGTTCCGAAAGATCGAGTTCTTGGGTCAGCGTTGGAATGGTGATGAGGAGGGCGGCAAGCGCCGCCAGATGCAGCGCTGCGGAGATGCCGAGCTGCTTTCTCATAGTCTATCTGCGCTTGTCTGCGGGCTTGTCGGGACTTTGGCCGGGAAGTTCCGCCACCAGCGCGACTTTGGTGTAGCCCGCGGTCGAAACCGCGCCCATCACCTGCATGATACGGCCATAGTCAACGCTCTTATCGCCGCGCACGAAGATGCGGGCTTCGGGATCCTGCCCTGTGACTGCGCCCAGCTTGGCGGCGAGGTTATCGAGATTGGCCTTTGATTCCATTAGGTACAGATCACCATTCGCGCGGACGCTAATTACCAGCGGTTCCTTATTCGCGCCGACGTTGCGGGCTTGCGTTTTCGGCAGATCGACCGGCACGGCGACCGTCATCATCGGCGCGGTGATCATGAAGATCACCAGCAGCACCAGCATAACGTCGACCAGCGGGGTGACGTTAATGTCGCTATTGATACTGCGCCTTCTGCGGCCCCTGCCGCCGGCTGTCATGCCGCCCATCGCCATGCTTACGCGATCCCGCGCATGGTCGGCGTGTAGTTGCCGGACGTTGAAGGAGAGTTAGCTGAAGCCAGTCCCGTTGTTGGTTGATTGTAGTTGGTGCTGCTTGAGCCGGGCTGTGGCGGTGTACCGCCTTCGCCACCGCGGGTCTCTTCAAGACTGCGGGAAATGATGGTCGCAAATTCGCCAGAGAAATTTTCAAGCCGGTCGTAATAGCGGCTGATGCGGCTGGAATAGCGGTTATAGGCCATGACTGCCGGAATGGCCGCGAACAGGCCAATCGCGGTGGCTAACAAGGCTTCAGCGATACCCGGCGCGACGACTGCCAGGCTGGTATTCTGCGCAGCAGCGATCGAGGTGAAAGAGCGCATGATCCCCCAGACGGTGCCAAACAGCCCGATAAACGGCGCGGCCGAGCCGATGGTGCCGAGGAAGGTCATGTTCTTTTCGACCGATGCCATCTCGCGGGTAATGGTCACGTTCATCACGCGCTCGATCCGGCTTTGCAGGCTGGCGCGCATCGCGCCCGTGGCAAGCAGACCCTTCTCAGCAGCCAAACGCCATTCGCGCATGCCCGCGGCAAATACGGCCTGCAGCGGGTCGCCAGGGCGCTTGCCGAGACGGTCGTACAGGTTTTCAAGGCTGCCGCCTGACCAGAATTTATCTTCAAATTCGTCGGCGGTTTTGCCAAGCTTTTTCAGGCGGCCCATCTTCTCGATAATGATCGCCCAGCACCAGACCGAGGCCATCAGCAGCAGGATCATGACAAGGCGGCCGACCCAATCGGCGTGCAGAAACAGGCCGATGAAGCTCATATCGAGATTAGCAGCATTGGTGCCGGCAGCCATGCCGTCGACAGCGCCGGCAGGAGCAGCGAGAGGAGAAGATGGTTCCATAATTAAATCCTTGTCTTACCTTTGGGCCATAAGAGGGTGGCGAAACTGGGGCAGAGCGTGGTTTTACGCTGCCAATTGTTTGTAAAGCGCTTCGGGCAGGCGCGCAACACGGCCTGTACCAGATTTTCCACCCAGTTCAACGCAGGCAATGGTGACATCGAGGGTCGAGAGCTTGGAGCCTGTCGTCGCATCTGGCCGCCACAATTCTTGCCGTAGCTTCAGTGTGGCGCGGCCTAGTTCCAGCAGGATTGTGGTGACGGTAAGCTCATCGTCCAGCCGCGCCGGGCGGTGATAATCGATCCCAATGCGGGTCACCACAAAACCAAGCGACTGCTCTTCCTTTAATTGATCTTGTTGGACACCAAGCGCGCGCAGCCATTCGGTGCGGGCGCGCTCGGCAAAGCGCAGATAGCTCGCGTGATAAACGATGCCACCAGCATCCGTATCCTCGTAATAAATGCGGAGCGGGAAGGTGTGGGCGGGTTTATTAGCGTTTTTGTTGGTTTCTTGCGTCATGAAAGCATTGTCTGCGTGGAAGTTAAGTAATTTTCAAGGCATATTGCGCTGTGGCTGGATCTTATCGAGGTGGAAGAAGCTGGATTTTGCACCGCACAGCTAGTTTTTGATATTTCGATGATTTGCTTATAGGGTCAGTTCTTATGCGAAGGAGCACAATATGACTGATACGAACATTAAACCTAATATTTGGACGCGACATAAGGATCGAGTAATTACCGTTAGCTTTGGCTGTTTTGTCGCTGCTCTGGGTGGCGGCGTTTTCGAAGTTGCCCCGGGCCTTGCACGCAAAATACCGGAGTCACTTGCCGATGGCACGATTAGGCTAGGCGCGGATATCATTTTACAAGCTACAGGCGCAACATTGGCACTGGCTGGAACTTTAACGGGACTTTCAGGTTTGTTTTGTACCGGCGCACGGCCAAAGCCAGCCAGTAAATTTACTTTAAACCCTAAGTAAACAAATCGCTTCGGTTCGTAGGCGCATCCAACCCCAGCACAGTATAGCCACGCCCCAGTAGCACGCGGCCGCGCGGGGTGCGGTCGAGCAGCCCCTGCTGCAGCATATAGGGCTCGATCACTTCCTCGATCACGTCGCGCTGCTCGCCCAGGGCGGCGGCCAGCGTATCGACGCCTGTTGGCCCGCCGCTGAAAGTTTCGGCGAGCAAGCGCAGATAGCGATGATCCATCGCATCAAAGCCACCAGCGTCGACTTCCAGCCTGGTCAATGCCGCATCGGCGGCTTCCGCAGTAATTTCCGTTGCGCCATCCAGCGTCGCAAAATCGCGCACGCGGCGTAGCAATCTTCCAGCCACCCGCGGGGTGCCGCGGCTGCGCTTGGCGATTTCTGTCGCGCCGCCCTCGCTGATGGGCGCGCCTAACACGCGCGCAGCGCGGGCAACGATCTGCTGCAGTTCTTCGACCTCGTAAAACTGCAGGTTGAGCGGAATGCCGAACCGCTCGCGCAGCGGCCGCGTGATCAAACCACTACGGGTCGTTGCACCGACGAGCGTAAAGGGCGGCAAGTCGATCCGCACGCTGCGCGCCGACGGGCCTTCGCCGATCACGAGATCGAGGTGGTAATCCTCCATCGCCGGATAGAGGATTTCTTCCACCGCTGGGCTGAGACGATGAATTTCGTCGATGAACAGCACATCGTGCGGCTCTAAATTCGTGAGGATAGCAGCAAGGTCGCCAGCACGCGCGATTACCGGGCCGGAGGTTGCGCGGAAGCCAACGCCGAGTTCTTTGGCGACGATCTGCGCCAGCGTGGTTTTGCCTAACCCTGGCGGACCAAACAGCAAGACGTGATCTAAGGCTGCCGATTTATCATCGGCCTTAGCCTCGCGGCGCTGGCGGGCGGCTTGGATGAAAACACCGAGATTATCTTTCAGCGCACGCTGGCCGACAAACTCTTTTAGCGAGAGCGGGCGGATCGACGATTCAACTTCGTTGGTATTGAGATCGGTTTTGACGAGGCGTGGCTGGTTATCTTGGCTCATGCGGCCAGCTCCCGCAGCGCCAACTTAATCAGCGCATCGAGCGCCAAGCCAGGATCATTCGCCGCCAGCTGCGCCACCACCGGCACGATATCGGCACGGCGATAGCCAAGGCCAGTCAGCGCGGCGATGGCATCGCCGGCAATGCTGGTTAAAGGAGTGGCAACGTTGGGCAGTACCGGCCCGCCAGCAGCCGCACTCAGGAAACTGGTGTGATGCGCGGCGATCTTATCTTTCAACTCGCTGGCGATGCGGCTGGCGAGTTTTGGCCCCACGCCATCGGCGCGGCTCAGCGTTTTGGCATCGCCCAGCAGCACGGCTTGCGTCAGCTCAGTGGGCGATAGCGCTGAGAGCAGCGCCAGGCCCACACGCGCACCTACGCCTTGTACGGTTGTCAGCAACCGGAACATCGATTGTTCGCCGGCAGCAGCAAAGCCATAAAGTGTGATCGACTCTTCCCGCACGATCGTATCGATCAATAATTTCGCTGCGTCACCGACGGCAAGGCTGCCGAGCGTGCGTGACGAGGCATAGACCAGATAGCCCACCCCGCCGACGTCGATCACCGCTCGGTTCGCGTCAATCTCTTCAATATTGCCTTTAAGCTGCCCGATCATTATTTTTTACCAGAAACCAAGGAAGCGATTTTTTTCCAATCAATAATACCGTTATTGCAATATTCAGCTGCAAATTGGACAATCAGGTTTGTCTTCACGGCAGCGTAGCTTTCCATGAATTCCTCATTCTTATGCTTGGCCTGGTGGCCAAACGGTTCAATAATTTCAAGATATAAAGAACTATCCCCGGATACTAATTCCCAGAATTGTTGGCCGCACAATTTTTCATAGCCTGTTGCCTTAATTGGCTCATTATCGGTGCCATAGCAGCATCCGTTGATGCAGCGCACTTGCAGGGCACCACCACTCGTTGCGAGAACTTTTTTAGCCGTATTGAAGCTCGTAACCATTTTGGCAATTTGGCTGCTATTACCCCAGTTAGGGCCAGATTTGATCGCTACCAAATAACGGACGCCCGCCCTGGTGAATTCCAGGTCAACGCCAATGGTGCTGGATTTGATCCCGCCTGTGGCAAGGCCTGCCAAATGGATCGCAAGCCTTTCTAAAAAGCTTCCAAATATTGTTTCTTCTTGTGAAGAAAGGTAAGCTGCCAGAATTGACTCAATAAACTCGCTCGCATCAAGGATATTTTTTGCTCGGAAAAGGTAAGGATTTTTTCTTTTCAGAATACTTTTCAATTTTAAGGTTTTTATTTTCTCTAAGCGAGCTGCATGAAACGAGCCGATATTCGATTGCACATAATTACGAGCAGCTTCAATCAAATCCATTCTAATACACTCATCGCTTCAGGACGGCTTGCTTCTCTTTGAGGGACAGCTATTTTATGACCAAGCCTCTGGCTGGCAATTTCAAAATAATCTTCTTTAAGTTCTATGCCGATTGACTGGCGATCCAAAGATTCTGCCACGAAGCAGCTTGTTCCCGACCCCAAGAAAGGATCAAGTACCATATCACCGGCTTTAGTAAAAAGTTTTATAAACCATTCTGGCAAGCTTGTAGGGAAGGCAGCGCTATGACTTTTGTTTCCACATTCTGTCGCAAGATGTAAAACGTTAGTTGGTAACGCTGTATCTTTTCCAACCCAATTCGAGATATTCTTTCCAAAACCGCTTCCGACCTTTGACGGATCTCTGACCATATCTGTTGCACTTAGATTTTTAAGTCTTGATTTTGCCCAATCGCCGACAGGTACGCGCACCTCATCTTGATACATCTTAAAGTCACGCGTTTTATTGAATTGGATAATACGTTCCCAAGCATCGCGGAACCGATTAGGCCATTTGCCCGGATAGCAGTTTTTTTTGTGCCAGATAAACTCTTCAGTCCAAAGCCATCCTAATTTTCTCATTTCTAAAATGAGCTCTAAAACATAAGGATGCCTTTCGCCGTTAACGACCTTCTCCTTAATGTTAAGGATGAAACTACCGTCTGGTTTCAGCACTCTCAAAAGCTCCACAGCAAATGGTTTAAACCATTCAACATACTTGTCTGGATGTATGCCGCCATAAGTAGATTTTCGGCTGTCCGCATAGGGTGGGGATGTAATAATAAGGTCAATGGAATTTGACGGCATTTTTTTCAGTAACTCAAGAGAATTACCCAAATAAAGCGAGGCATTGCCGATAGAGCGTTTCATTCTTTGATTATACACAATAATAGCTTAGCGCAAAGACAGCAGCTTCGATTTTCGCAACAGCGCATGCGTCAGCGCAACAGCCAGCGCATCGGCGGCATCGTGGCGCTCAATCGTCAGGCCCGGTAACAATCGCGTGATCATCCCCGTCATCTGCGTTTTATCGGCCTTCCCATAGCCGGTGACGCATTGCTTGATCTGGCTAGGTTTGTATTCGCCTGTAATCAGATTAGCCCGGCCCAATGCCGCCAGCGCCGCGCCGCGAGCCAAGCCCAGTTTCAACGTCGATTGCGCGTTCACATTGACGAAGATTTCTTCCAGCCCAGCTTCGTCTGGCTGCCAGTCGGCAATCAGCTTTTCGATTTCTATCGCCAAGTGCCCGAGCCGGGCAGCCATCGGCGCCTTGTCATCAGGCTTGATGATCCCGCAGCCAAGGCCAGTCAACCGGCTGCCCTCAGCGCGGATCACGCCCCAGCCGGTGCAGCGCAGGCCAGGATCGATGCCAAGGATTGTGAGGACTGCCATGGTTCAAGTTTAACGGTTTTTCGCTGTAAAAATAGCCTCTGCAAACCTGTAATAAATGGCCGTAAGCTGGTGGCTATGAATATGGTGTCGGGTGGCTTCCATAGCCTTAATGATGCGGATCTGAAGCAATACGCTTTCTGTCGAGGTGGCTTCGATCAGTTTTACGACGAACGCGGCCAGATTGGTGGCTGCTATTTCGCGTATTGTCATGTGCTGGGCGAGCTGACGTTGCGGGTGCAGCGGGTGCCCACCATGACATTCCTGTCGCCAATGCGACGCGACGAATTCAGGCAGCAACTGCGCGAGATTGGACGGCAATCGATGCGAGCCGTTAAAATCGAAGAGGGCGTCAATCGCGGCGAATGCCGAGACGTGGTTGATCTGGCCGTATCTGATTTTAGCGTGAAGGGCGGCCGGGCGCGTGACGTTATATTTTCCGAGCGGCTCAATCCACTTGCGCCAAGCGGCATTGATGTGCGGCAGGCGCAGCAGCAGCATCAACACGAATATCGGCGCTTTTTAAGCGAGGTTAGAAAACGCGTTTATGCGTGCCTGAATCCTAAGTTACGGCGTTAATTAACCCAACTGCTCCGCCCAGTCCTCTGGGATATCGACATTGGTCGTCACGTCCTGCACGTCGTCGTTATCTTCCAGCGCCTCGATCAGTTTCATCAGCGTCTGCGCGTTTTCCAGCGCGGGCGGCGTTGTCATCACATTTGGCTGCCAGATCAGCTTGGCTGAATCGGCGGGGCCGAACTTAGCCTCCAGCGCATCGCGCACTTCGGCCAGCGCGTCGGGTGACGTGGTGATGATATGCCCGTCACTATCGCTTTCGGCATTATCGGCGCCGGCCTCGACCGCGGCTTCGAACACGGCATCGGCCTCAAGTTTGGTTTTGACCTTGCCGTTGACGGTTTCCAGCGGATAGATGATCTCACCCACCCGGTCGAACATAAAGCCGACTGAGCCGCCTTCGCCCATCGCCCCGCCGTTCTTCGAGAAGATCGTGCGCAATTCGGCCGCGGCACGGTTGCGGTTGTCCGTCAGCGCCTCGACGATCACGGCGACGCCGCCGGGGCCGAAGCCTTCGTAGCGGATTTCCTCGTAATTCGTCGTATCATTTTCGCTGCCCGCTTTAATTGCACGCTCGATCCGGTCGTTCGGCATCGAGACGCTGCGCGCTTTTAAGATCGCGGCACGCAGGCGCGGATTCATGCCAGGGTCGGGCGAGCCATGCTTGACGGCAACCGTCATATCGCGCGCGATCTTGTTGAAGGTCTTCGCCTTCCGGGCGTCCTGAGCACCCTTGCGGTGCATGATGTTTTTAAATTTTGAATGTCCAGCCATGTCCGATGTTTCCTGTCTCGCGTCCTATTGTCTTTTGCTCCGCTTCCGGTACGCACGTACTTAACGGACGCTTGCGTTCCGGTTCTCGCTACAAACCAATAATCCGCTTCGTCATGCAACATCGGCGGGCCATTAGGCAACAAAAGATTACATCCGTTCAGGAATTTCAATGCCGAGAAGGCTGAGGCCTAACTCTAGCTGGCGCAGGGTCAGTTGGGCCAGGGCCAGGCGGGCGCCCCGAGTGGAATAATCTTTTTCTGGCAAAATCGGGCAAGCGCTGTAAAAACTGCTGAAAGCCTGAGCGAGATTATAGCAATGCTCGGCCACGTTATTGGGGGCGCGGCGGTCAAAAGCGGCATGCACCGCGCCATTGAACGCATCGAGCGTGAGTGCCAAGGCGCGTTCTTCCGGCGCAGCGATCTGGATGGTGCTGGCGTTAATACCGGCCTCGGCGGCCTTCCGCAGTAATGATTTGATGCGCACGCCTTGGTATTGCAGGTAAGGGCCGGTCTTGCCTTCAAAGGTCACGAAGCGGTCGAAGTCGAAGATGTAATTCGTGACACGATGGTTGGAGAGATCGGCGAATTTCAGTGCCGCCGTACCAATCTGTAGCGCGGTTTTTTGTAACTCGTCTTTGCTGAGATCGGTGCCGAGCCCAGCCTCTTGCAAACGGGCCAGCGCTTTTTCCTGCGCGGTGGTGATCAGGTCGTGCAATTTGATTACGCCGCCTTCACGCGTTTTGAACGGCTTGCCATCGGCCCCATTCATGGTGCCGAAGCCAATATGTTCCATCGGGTTTTCATTCGCATAGCCGGCCAGCGCAGCCGCGCGGAAGACCTGCTGGAAATGCAGCGCCTGCCGCTGGTCAACGACGTAGAGATAAAGATCGGGCGAAAGCGCGTCCCGCCGGTCTTTGACAGTTGCGAGATCGGTCGTGCCATACATGGCAGAGCCTTCGGAGCTGACCAGCAACAGCGGCGGCATTGGCGACTTATCTGTTTCGCGCTCGACCTTGATGACAATCGCGCCATCATCGAGAACGGCGATGCCTTTTCCTTCCAGTTCGGCAACCATCGGCGCGATCAAATGGTCGACATCGCTTTCACCTAGCCAAAGATCGAAGTGAATGCCGAGTGCGTCAAACTCACGCTCGATTGCTGGCTTGGAGGCGCGCCAGAACAGATGATGCAAAGCGCGATAACCGGCACGGCCGGCCTGCATTTCGGCGGTGGCCTTGCGGGCTTTATCGCGCCAGGCTTCATCTTCCTTCATGCGGGCGCTTGCAATTGGATACATGCGTTCAAGATCGGCCAGCGTAACAGGCGGCGCTTCGTCAGGCGTCGTGCTGCCGTAATAGCCTGGGTTAAAATAGGGAAGTGTTGGTTGCTCCTCTTCCAGCGCAATAATCAGTAGGCCAATCTGCAAGCCCCAGTCGCCGAAATGTGCGTCGCTGATTTTATTGTGACCTAACGCTTCGGCAATGCGCTGCAAGCTGTCGCCAATGATAGTAGCGCGCAGGTGCCCGACATGCATCGGCTTGGCCATGTTTGGCCCGGCAAAATCGATGAGTACATTGAGTGGTTCAGAAGCTGGTGTTAATCCTGCTTGCGGATCGGTGGCTTGTTGTTGTGCCTGCATAGCCAGCGCATCATCTGCAAGTTTCAGATTAATAAAACCAGGCCCTGCGGCTTCGATGCTGGTAAATAATGGATTACCTTGCAACTGTTCGATAACGGCAGCGGCAACCTCGCGCGGATTTTTGTTAGCAGATTTAGCTGCAGACATCGCGCCATTGCATTGAAAGTCGGCAAGATCCGGCCGGTCACTGGGTTTTACAGTGCCTAAGCTCGCGTCAAACCCTGCAGCCGCGAATGCAGCGCCTACTTTGGAAGAAAGTTGGGTCGTTAAATCTTGCATATCTTATCTAAGCCGCTGGCAGGGATTGCTGCAAGCGCCCGCCGATGCGGATCGGGTGGATTTCCAGCGCCAGGCCCGTAGCATCATCGGTAATGACGAAGGTGCCGCACACAGTCGCCTCGCCCTCAGCCGGTTTCATCTTGTTGAGGGTCGGCAGGTTGGTTGACATGCGAAATACCGCCTCGGTTTTATTCATGCCGATCACGCTGTCGTAATCGCCGCACATACCGGCATCAGATTGCGCGGCGGTGCCACCGGGCAGAATCTGCGCGTCTGCTGTCGGGATATGCGTATGGGTGCCGACGACCAAGCTGGCGCGTCCGTCGCAATGATGCGCCATTGCCATTTTCTCCGATGTCATTTCCGCATGAAAATCGACAAGACAGGCATTGGCCTGCGTGCCTAGCTGATAGGTTTCAAAAATTGTATTGGCGGCAACAAATGGATTTTCCGCGGGCTGCATGCCCAGCTGCCCTAGTAGATGAACGACTGATACGCGCTTTCCGTTCTTTGCCGTGAAAATGCCAAAGCCGCGGCCTGGTTGTACCGCGGGCAGGTTGGCAGGGCGCAGCACATAATCAAGCCCGGTGATTTCTTGCATGAATTCGCGCTGATCCCAGACATGATTGCCGGTAGTGATGACATCCGCGCCGGCGTCTTTTAACTCTTTGGCGATCTTTTTATTCAGGCCATAGCCGCCTGCGGCATTCTCGCCATTCACGACGATGAAATCAGGCTGTAAGTGCGCGCACAATTGCGGGAGGCGCAGAGCCACTGCCTCGCGCCCGATGCGGCCCACAACATCGCCAAGGAAAAGCAGTCTCATGCCGCTTTATAGCGGCGTCGGGGCCGGCGCACCAAGATTAATATAGCCATTTTCAGTCAGAATGCCGCTTAACGGCTGATCATGCAGGGCTACCGGCAGTTCCTCAAACCTCTGGCAGGCAAACGCGATTCCGATCGCCAGCAGATTGGGGGCGCTGCGCCGTAGAGCGGAAAGCGTGCGATCATAAAAGCCAGCGCCCTGGCCAAGACGGTTGCCAGTGGTGTCAAATGCCACCAAGGGCACAAGTAAAATATCTGGCGTCACTTCTTCAGTGCCGATTGGCGTAGGAAAGCCAAGTAGGTCGGTGCCCAGAGCCTGGCCCGGCTTCCATAAGTAGAACCGCAAAGCAGACGCCGCGCCGACCGTGCGCGGGAGCGCAACCTGATAGCCTGTGGCATGGAGCTGGTGCAGCAGTGGCACGGTATCGAGTTCTGTTCCGATCGGCCGATAGATCCCGACAATTTGCCCAGCTGTTAACGGCAGTTCGGCCGAATGGCGTGCCAAAGCGGCGGCAGCTTGCTGGCGGGCATTCGACGGGATGCTGGCTCTGCGACGACGCGCCTCTATCCGCAGTTCATCTTTACGCGTCTTGAGATCGATTGCCTGGTCGCCGAATGTCATTGAATGCGATGATACCAAAATGCGGCGACGCATAGCGAGTGAATAAGGTAGAAGGAGCCGCCATAGGCCGGTGGCTGTTACCATTCTCTGCGGACCTGTTAGACAGGTGGGCACCAGATGACTAAGACCAGGGTCAAAGCCAGCGCCAGCGCCCGCAAAGTGGACATCGGCCCCGAGAATAAGTGACCTGTCGAACCCGACAGCCCCTTCCGATGTCTAATATAAGCGATCAGGCGTTAATTTTGTAGGGGAAACTAGGTGGGCACGGCCTGTAAATTCGTTGATAGCGCCTGTTGTGGTCTTCGTTTTGGTCTGCGAGCCCAAAGCAGGGCTGCTGTTAACGCTGCTGCGCCAACTACAAAGCCAAGATCCGGCAATTTCTGCGGGCACAATGGTATTGGATCATAACGAATAATGTAACTTTCCACCGCAGCAACACTGGCTACGCCAATGCAAAGCCACCTGTTATGGCGATTATAGCTGCCAAAGTGACAGTAAGGTTGCAACGTATTGCATCCCACCGCTGCAATTGTGGCGGTCGCGAAGCTGGAATTAGCCATGCCCAGACAATGCTGTGTGTTTTCAATAATCCAAGGCGATAGGGTTGTAACCTTCGACATCACGTAAGGCGCGTATCCCACTAATGCTGGTATCATATGTGGTGAACGGACATAGGTGCCAAGTGTGATCTTAAACCGTGGTTTATGGCCCACTAGTTAAGCTTCTAGCCGCCGCGCCAGCCTATCAAGCTTACCGCGCAAATCATCGACAGCAGCGACCAAAAGATTTTCAAGGGCCGGGTCTGCAACAGGTGACGCGCTACTTTGCATCGGCGCCGTTTTTCCTTGTCCTTTTAGTTCGAAAATCTCGTCAGCCAATAACAGGCAGCCCAACATCAAAAGGCGATTTTCGGTGGCGCTGGATTGCGCTGCGGAGAGCTGGCGCAGCTTGCCATCGACATAGCCAGCCAAAGCTTCGGCGCGGGCCTCCTCGCCTGGTTCGCATTGCACGGGGAAGCTGCGGCCCAATAAGGATAAATCGAGACGGGGCATTTACGAATCCTGTTCTATCGCAGCTTGTGCTGCATCCGGTACCGCGAGAATCTCTCGCACCTCGGCGATAATATCATCCAGCCGCTCGCCGATGCGGTTAGCTTGCTTGACCTTATTATTAGCGGCGGAAAGCTCATTACGGGTGTCTGAAAGCGCGCCTTCGAACTGACCGAAGCGGGCGTCGAGCGCAATTTCCAACCGGTCGATGGTCGTGTCTAGCTGCTCAAGCGCATATTTTAATTGGTTCATCATGGAAATTTCCCGAGGATGCCTAATAGAAGCTTAGCGAGAGCTTACCGAACTGTCAATGCGACCATGATTTCATTAATTTTTTTCGATATCAAAATTTTTTTAGAGTGCAACTAAATCTTTACAATTTTAGGCGAATTATAGGGGTGTTCGAGACAAATACGTTTGGAACACAAGTTTTACGTTTGCGCGATCTTCGGGGGAAGGGGGCGCTAAGAAACAACAGGGGGAATAAGCATGTTATCCAGTCAATCAGTGAATACGATCCGCGATATGGTTGAAAACCGCATTAGCGTTATGGATGTAACCGATCGCGACGATATGCGCGAGCTTATGGGCATGAAGCGCATTCTAGCCGAACTGGCGATCATCGCCGGCACAGATGCCATTCGCAGCATGGACTTCGACTTCGAAATGCCGCGCCGTGGCCGCCGCCGCAAGATGTTGATGCACGCTTAAGTCCGTCCTCGCAAACGCACTGCATGCTGCGGTGACATTTATTTCGCTTTGCCTTCAGCATCGCGAAGATAAATGTCAGGCTGTGGCTGGATCTTATCGAGGTGGAAGAAGCTAGCGGCGCAAGCATTGCGCGGGCTTTCTGCATTATCGTCGATGTCGTGATCGAAGAGTAGGCCTGGTTGCGCCGTCAGTCGTGGCAGATAGACTGTTTTCTCGGCAGGGTTAACCATCAAGCTTAATCGCGCGCGGGCCTCGCTCCGAAATTCAGGTGCGCTTGCTGCTTGCCAAAAACCACCCAAAACGCCCGGGCTTAGAGCGCTAAGGGTCAATGCAATCGTCAAGAATGGCAATGGCATACGCAGCCAGCTGTGACGTTCGGCTAGGATTGCCAGCCGGTGCCGTACAATCGGGATGATGAGACAGAGCGCGAGCGAAAGCGCCACCAGCACCAATATGAACAGTTCATTTTGCGCGCGCGCGGGCAGGCGTGATTGCGCGGGCAGATAGCCGAACGCAAAGGCGATGAAGCTAACAATCAGCAGACTGACCAGCGTAAACGATAGCAATTGCCGGTGCCGCTCAGAAAGGCTCTGCCCCTGTAGTTCGGGCCGATAGCTAAGGCTCAGCAAAAGAAACCAACCCATGACACCCGGCAATGGCAGGCGCAGCACGAAAAATTCCGGCGTAAACAGCCCCGACCAAAAAACGCCCTTGCCCAAATGATCGAGCGTGAAGAGCGGCTGTTGTGGCCCAAGCAGCAGCAGGATCGCGCCCATGATCGCAAAGCCGAGCAGGCTTGCGTGCAGGATTGGCGCAGGTGCTTCCGGCACGAGGCGTAAGCGCGTGATGAAGGCGCAGAGGAGAAGCGCCATCAGTGCCAACCCCGTCCATTCATTCGAGAGCGCGCAAAAGGGCGTGGCCAGCAGCAGCAAGACGCGTTCCGGCCACATGAAATCGCGGCTGGCAGCCAGGGCGCGGTACAGAGTCAGGAAGATCAGACCAAGACCGAGGCCGGGCAAGGCATAAGTAAATAGACCTGGCAAGGAAAAGACTAGTTCTCGTACCGTTGGCGCATTCGCTAATAAAGCAAGCGCGAGCGAGATGCTTGCCAGCGCACGCAAAGGCCGTGGCGAAGTC
This sequence comes from Alphaproteobacteria bacterium, assembly GCA_965246895.1. Taxonomy (GTDB): domain Bacteria; phylum Pseudomonadota; class Alphaproteobacteria; order JAIXQD01; family JAIXQD01; genus CBDFFX01. The sequence goes on from OZ251993.1 coordinate 242,578, forward strand.
GGCAGTAATTGTTGCACCATCCAGCGTGCGAAAAATAGAAAGCAGGCCAGGCCGGCAATAATGAATGTGCTGTAGACGTAAAAATAATCGAGCGCACTATGGCTGACGAGTGCGAGCGGCAATAGGTTCAGCGTGCGCCCCAAAAACTGGTGCCCGTAGCTTTGATATTGCTTCAAGATCGCGCTAGTGAAATCGGCTTCCATGAATTTGCCCGCGCAGAAATCCCCTAGTTGCGGCGCTGCGTGTAACCCTAACCAGAAGAAGGGCAGCAATAGAATTGCAAACAAGCACGCGCCGGAAAGGCTAGCCTCACGCGGTTCTAGTGGCAGAAAGATACGCCGCAAATGTGCTATGATATGGACAGCGGTACGCAGCGAAGAAATCTGCAGGCTAGCGAAAAGGTTGAGTTGTTCGTTCATCGTTGCGGCGGATATTAGCCGCGCTGGCTTTGCATTACAATCAATCGCGCATTTGATTGCTGCGGGCGCTGAGGACAAAATCTAAAACATAGACGCGCAAAGCGGCGGAGAGATTGCGCGTGCGACTTTGATCGATTTCTGCGATGAGCGCGGCCAGTGATAGGCTGCGCGTTTTCGCGATATGCTTTAATTGCGCCCAAAATTCCGGCTCCAGCGTAATGCTCGTCGCATGCCCGGCGATGACCACAGAGTGCTTGTCATGGGGTTTAGTTTTAGCGGAGGTATTTGACATCCGCCTAGGCGTTCGGCCCCAGCATGTTTTCCGGGCGCACCCATTCGTCAAACTGCGACTCCGTTAGATAACCGAGAGCAAGGGCGGCGGTCTTCAGGGTCGTGCCTTCTTTGTGCGCTTTCTTGGCGATCGCGGCGGATTTGTCGTAACCAATATGTGGGTTCAAGGCGGTGACCAGCATCAAGCTATCGCCCAGCAATTGCGCGATACGATCTTCGTTCGCCTTGATGCCAACCACGCAGTTATCGGTGAAGCTAACGGCGGCATCCGTCAAAAGCCGTACCGATTGCAAGAAATTATAGGCCATAACGGGGTTATAGACGTTGAGTTCGAAATGCCCGCTAGCGCCCGCGAAGGTGAGGGTCGCATTATTGCCGAACACCTGCGTGCAGACCATGGTTAGCGCCTCGCACTGCGTCGGGTTGACTTTGCCAGGCATGATCGAGCTGCCCGGTTCGTTTTCCGGCAGCGACAGCTCGCCTAAACCCGAGCGCGGGCCGGAGCCGAGGAAGCGGATGTCATTCGCGATTTTAAAGAGCGATGCCGCAACGGTGTTGATCGCCCCATGCGAAAAGACCATCGCATCGTGCGCGGCTAACGCTTCAAATTTATTCGGCGCGGTCGTAAATGGCAGGCCGGTGATGGCCGCAATACGCTCTGCGACTTTTTCGGCAAAGCCCACCGGCGCGTTGAGGCCGGTGCCAACCGCAGTGCCGCCTTGGGCCAATTCCATCAGCCGCGGCAGTGTCTGTTGGATCCGCGCGATGCCGTTCTCAACCTGCTTGGCATAACCAGAGAATTCCTGCCCCAAGGTGATCGGCGTGGCATCTTGCGTATGGGTGCGGCCGATTTTGATCAGTGCTTTCCATTCGTTCGCCTTGGCATCCAGCGCGGCATGCAGATGCTTGAGCGCGGGGAGTAGATCATGCGTCACCTGCTCGGCGGCGGCGATATGCATGGCCGTCGGGTAGGTGTCGTTCGATGACTGACTCATGTTCACATGGTCGTTTGGATGCACGGGTTTCTTGCTGCCGATCTCGCCATCCAAAAGTTCGATCGCGCGGTTCGAGATGACCTCGTTCGCGTTCATGTTCGATTGCGTGCCAGATCCCGTCTGCCAGACGACCAGCGGGAAATGCTCATTCAGCTTGCCTTCGATCACCTCGTTGGCAGCGGTGACAATGGTTTCGCCTAAGGCCTGGTCGAGCTTGCCGAGCGCCATATTAGTTTCTGCCGCGGCGCGCTTGACGATTCCCAATGCGCGCACGATCGGCGCTGGCTGTTTTTCCCAGCCGATTTTAAAATTGCCGAGACTGCGCTGCGATTGCGCGCCCCAATAGCGGTCGGCTTGCACCTCGATTGGGCCGAATGTATCGGATTCAGTGCGTGATTTCTGATTAGCCATTTTATTGTCTCCAAGCTGTCATTATCTAAATCCGACTTGCCAGCATTATGCAACCCGCCATTAATAAGGCATGGAAGCTTTCGTCCTAACATTAGCCTTTGGCTGTTCGCTTATCTTCAGCCAATTCGACCCTCAGGCTACGCGCGAAACTGGCGATGTAAAAGACGGGCGTTTCTATGGAAAAGTGCAGACGGAAACGGGTGGGGCGAAGCGCGTTTTGCACGAAACAAACAGGCACGCCACCTATACAGCGGGCAGTTCATTTGATATGGGCACAGCCCCCGACAAATTGTTTGCGGTATATCTTGAACATATAGAGCTTGTTGGACATGCAACAGATCAAGCTCATTTTATCGATGCCAAAAGCTGCGCACCGACGGATTTTGTCCTTGAACACAACGGGAGTGGTTTTTCGTCAAGACCTGGAATTGGTTGGGCGGAAGCAGGCCACCGTTTCAAAGTCGTTGGCCGTTCCGCGACGGAACCTTATTACGCTATCCCTCAGCCAGAATACCGGCTTTCACATCTTTCAAATAGCGCTGTCGAATAGCATCGATCGATTGGCCGTCATGCTGCCAGAAGTCCCAACCATTGCAGGCAGGTAGGCCTTGAAGTTTCGCGCCCAGTTGATGGATCGACCCGCGTTGTTCGTCACTAACCAAACTGCCATCGGCCTGCACTGTAGCTATGAATGCTTTGCCGTTTAAAACCGTGCCGGCAGGCATGTAACCGGCGGCGACCAGCGTTCCGAACGGAATCTTCGCCTGGGTCTTTTTCGATGGCATCGAGAGGAGAGTCGTATCGAGCGGCACAATTGCCGCTATGCGCGCGCGTGCAGCGGTAGCATAGTTTTCATCCTGCTCAAGCCCGATGAAGTTGCGCCCCATGCGCTTTGCAACGGCGCCCGTTGTGCCGGTGCCGCAGAAGGGGTCGAGTACAGTATCGCCCGCGTTCGTGCTAGCCAACAGCACGCGATAAAGCAGCGCCTCCGGTTTTTGCGTCGGGTGCAAAGTTGCGCCGTCGGTATCCTTTAGCCGCTCGCCGCCGCCGCAGATCGGAATTTCCCACACATTGTTCAACTGTTTGTCTTCGTTGAAGTCCTTTAATGCCTGGTAATTGAACGTGTATTTCGCTTCTTTACCGCCGGGCACAGCCCAGAGCAGAATTTCCGTACTGTTTTGTAAGCGCGTACCACGAAAATTCGGCATAGCGTTTGGTTTCTGCCAGATCACATCGTTCAAAATCCACCAGTCGAGTTCCTGTAGCAGCGCGCCGACGCGGTAGATATTGTGGTAGCTGCCGATCACCCACAGCGCGCCGTTCGGCTTCAATACACGCAGGGCCGCGATTAGCCAGTCTTTGGTAAAATTGTCATAGGCTTGCAGATCTTCGAAGCGATCCCAATCGTGATCGACGCCTAACACGCGGGTTTGATCGGGTCGGCTCAAGGTTTTGCGCAGCTGCAGATTATAAGGTGGGTCGGCGAAGACGAGATCGACGCTATTTTCGGGCAGTGCATTCATCCCAGCAATGCAATCGCCGACAATAATATCAGATGAAATATCAGCCATGCTTTTTTTGCGGCCATTGTTTATAGGCCAAAATCCAAAGCAGCACGGCCGGCACATAGGGTGCGAGAATAGCTAGCGACCACAAGGGCGACAGGCGCAGCTTGGCGATGGCGATGCCGCAGGTTATCATCGCCGCGCAGATCAGCAGGCCGATGATCGTCATGCTCACATATTGCGGCTGTGCCAAAAGCCACATCGTGGGTGCAGCCAATAGGTCAAGAAAGACAGTTATAGTATTCATTTGGGCAGCGGCGTGTGGCTGCGTGCCTTGCCATTGCGTGGACGCTTGCCGGTGCGCACGGTCGTCAGCAGTTCGGGCGCGATAATGGCATCGACGATACGGCCCCACACAGTAATGCTAGGCACAAAAAGTGGTGACTTGTCAGGCATCAACGACCGCCTTTGGCTTGGTGACTAGAAACGCGGTGCCGACAAGAATAAATCCCGCAAAAGGTAGCGCCGCGCCGGGCAGGAACAGTAGCGCGAACCACGGAGAGCGCCCGCTCCGCAGGAAAATGCGCGCCAAAGGCCAGAGGCATGCCAGCGTGAAAACGAGGGCGCCAAACGCCGGATGAGAAAAAATCTCCATGACTTATTATAGCAAGTTTAAAAGCCGTTGGAATCGCCTAAATACAATCAGCTTTGAAGTAGGGCTTCCTTTTCCGCCAGCACGCGGGCGGTTTCGGCTTCCAGCAACTGCCGCTGCGCGAAGCTTTCACGCACGCTGTCGCTCTTTAACTGCCCGCAGGCAGCCATAATATCTTCGCCGCGCGGGGTGCGGATCGGGCTAGAATAGCCAGCCTCGTTAACGATGCGCCCAAACCGATGGATGGCGTTATTGGACGAACGTTCGAAAGGCGAACCTGGCCATGGGTTGAAGGGGATCAGATTAATCTTGGCCGGAATGCCGCGCAACAGCCGTACCAGCTCATGCGCGTCGGCCTCGCTATCGTTCACGCCTTTCAGCATCACATATTCAAAGGTGATGCGGCGCGCGTTGCTGGCCGCCGGATAATTGCGGCAGGCCTCCAGCAGATCGGCCAATGGATATTTACGGTTGATCGGCATGATACGGTCGCGCAATTCGTCCGTCACCGCATGCAGCGAGATCGCGAGATTGACGCCCAATTCGGCTCCGCAGCGCTCGATCATCGGCACCACGCCCGAGGTCGAGAGCGTGATGCGGCGCTTACTGATGGCAAAGCCCTCGCCATCCATTAGGATCGTCAGCGCCTTGGCGACGTTCTCGTAATTATAGAGCGGCTCGCCCATGCCCATCATGACGATATTAGTGAATAAACGGTCGCGGGCATTGCCATTCGCATCGATCAGCTTGTCATCATTGCCGCTGGGCCATTCGTTGAGCGCGTCCCGGGCTAGCATCGCCTGGCCAATAATTTCCCCCGCTGAAAGGTTGCGTACCAGCCGCTGCGTGCCGGTGTGGCAAAAGCGGCAGGTCAGCGTGCAGCCCACCTGCGAGGAGACGCAAAGCGCGCCGCGATCCTCGTCCGGGATATGTACGCATTCGACCTGCTGGTTATCCTGCATGGCCAGCAGCCACTTGCGGGTGCCATCGGCAGACTTCAAATCCTTCGTGACGCGGGGCCGCTCGAGCGTGTAGGCGGTGGCCAGCAGCTCACGCGCCGACTTGCCGAGCGTTTTCATCTCATCAAAGTCGCGCACGCCCTTTTCATAGACCCATTGCCAGATCTGCTTGGCCCGGAATTTTTCTAACCCCAGCTCGACCATGGCCGCCTGCAACTCCTCGCGATCCATGCCAATCAGGCTCGGCTTTTGCCCGACTGAGAGCAGCGGTGGCGCAAAGGCCGCAGCATGCGCCTTGCCTGGCATAGTGGGTGCAACAGTGTCGCTGGTATATTCCATGCGCTGGTTATGAGGGCTCAAGCTTCTCGAAAGCAAACAAAAAGGGCAGCCGCTGGAGGCTGCCCTTTCAAATTCAGTGTATTAGCGGACGAAAAGCTTAATCTTCGTTGGTGCCTTCGCCGGCATCCTGCTCGATCTGGTCGGCGAGATCGCGCAGCACGCCGATCATATCTTCGTGCCCGGCAGCGTCGATCGCCTGGTTGACGGCGACTTCGATCATGGCCACGGCCACGTAATCGGCCAGGTCGCCGGCTTCTTCCATGGCCATATCCAGGTGTTTTTCAGCCAGGGTCAGGGCTTGTTCGAACAATTGCTCGGTTTCGTCATTCGCGGGGGTTTGCATATCGGCCATAGGGCACCTCATGGGTTTAGTGAAGGGCCGTGCCCCGGTAGCTCGTTTATAGCAATGGCAATCTGCGCCCGCCATAGCTATTTTACTTGCATGAATACGGTTAACCCTTCTTCTCAGCGCGTCCGCCATCCGGCAGAATGGCGCGATGCCGCCTTCTATAAATTCTGGGCGGATGAGCAGGTGCGCTATGCCGATCTCGACCCGCAAGGACATGTAAACAACAATTCTTATGGCATTTACTTCGAGACGGTGCGGATCGCGCTGCTCTCCCAGCTTTACCCCAAGTTCTGGGAGATGCCGGTGACGGTGGTGTTGAAGGCGATTGATATCGAATATCATGCCGAGTTGCATTATCCGAATATCCTGCGGTTGGGCGCGCGGCTGCTGCAGATCGGCAATACGTCCTTCACCGGGGCGCTCAGCGTCTTTGTTGGCGACATATGCTGCGCCACCGCGCGCTCGACCGTGGTGGCGATGGACAAGGCAACGCGGCAGCCGACGGCGGTGCCAAAAATTTTGCGTGACGGTTACGGGCAATATTTGTAATGGCGAAGCCTCGTAAACCTCTGCCAGCGCCGATTGCGGCCAAACTCGCCATTACACATTTTGGCCGCGGCGGGGATGGTATTGCGAGCTACGAAGGGCAAAATATTTTCGTGCCCGGCGGCTTGCCGGGCGAGACGGTCGACGCACTAGTGCAGTTTCACCCGAAATATCCGGCGACCGCTAAGATCATTGCGATCGAAGCCCATGCAACGGCACGGCAGGCGGCGCCCTGCCCGAACTTTGGGGCTTGTGGCGGCTGCGCCTTACAGCATCTGAACGATGCCGCTTATGAAGCCTATAAACTTGACCTATTGCTGCACGAACTAAAACGTGCGGGGATTGTGGCTGAAACGGTGCTGCCGATCATGGTCTCGCCGCCAAGCTCGCGCCGCCGCGCCAACCTCTCGGCGCAGCGCTGGCGGGACGGTACGATGAAGCTCGGCTTTAATGCGCGCGGCGGGCCGAGTATCGTCAGCCTCGATATTTGCCATACGCTGATGCCGGAGCTGGTGGCGGTGATCGAGCCGTTGCGAAAAGTTTTAGCGGGTATTATCGATCCCGGCGATAAGTTGGATATCGCCATCACCTGGTTCGGAGCTGGCATCGATATTCTGCTGCTGGGGCTACCGCGTCTTGAATGGCGCGGGCGTGAAGCGCTGGCCGCTTTTGCGCGCGCTAATAATGTTGTGCGGCTTTCGGTACGCGCACGCAAGATTAAGGATCGCGAGCCGATTTACCAGTCTGCCGTGCCGACCTGCACTTTCGGCAGTGTGAAGGTTGCACCGCCGGCGGGCAGTTTTCTGCAAGCCACACGGGAAGGCGAGGCGACGATGGTGAGTGCCGTGCGCGCAGCGATTGCCAAGCATCAGCCTAGTGCCAAACGTTTAGCTGACTTGTTCTGCGGGAGTGGCACATTTAGTGGCGTTTTGGCAGACTATGGGCGTGTTTTGGCGGTTGAATTTGAAGGCGAAAGCCTTGCGGCACTGGCCAAGGCGAATGCGCCGAACGTTGCCACGCGCGCGGATGATTTGATGGAGGAGCCGCTACAGCCAGCGGAATTGAATACCTTTGACGTTGTGCTGATCGACCCGCCACGTGCGGGTGCTAAAGCACAAGCCGAGCAAATCGCCAATTCGAAAGTGCCGCTGGTGATCTCGATCAGCTGCAATGCCGAAACCTTTGCGCGCGATGCGAAAACCTTGATCGCCGGCGGCTATGTGCTGCGCGAGCTGACGCCGGTCGACCAGTTCCGCTGGACGCCGCACCTTGAAGTCGTGGGGATCTTCACGCGTGCTTGAAAAACCGTTTCCTTCGAAAAAAAAGTTCGTGGTTAAAGCTGATAAAAAAGAGGACGGCCCCAAAGAATATAAAAAGAAAGAACGCCGCCCGCCGAAACGCCCATCGGCGACTTACTTTGAAAATGTCGCGCTGTGGTACTTGCAGAAATATAGCGCAACGGAGGCGTTACTGCGCCGGGCATTGGAACGACGCGTGTTCAAGGCCAAAGCTCATTATGACGATCTGAACTTTGAGGCGATCGAAGGCTGGATTGTTGATGTTATCGACAAGATGCGCCGTCTAGGTTTCGTTGATGATGCCATTTATGAAGACAATAAAATCCGCACACTGCGGCGCCAAGGCGGCAGCAAGCGCAAGATCGAGCAGAAGCTGATGGAAAAAGGCCTAAAGGTCACGCTGCCGAGCGACGAGGAGGCAGAACTGGCAGCAGCCATCGCCTATGTGCGGCGCAGGCGGCTAGGGCAATGGCGGACGCGAACGATCGAGAATGCGGAAGAAAAAGACCTGAGCTCTTTGGCGCGGGCCGGGTTCAACCGGCAGATATCGCTGGCGGCGTTGGAACAATCTGCGCCTGACTTTCCCGTGTAACCTGCGTGACAGTGGGGAACGGGATGTCGATCCCGGCAGCCTTGAACCCCATGACGATCCGGCGCAGCATTTCGCGCTTGAGGGCAAATTGCTTGGCAGCCGGGCAAGATTGGCGGAAACGATAAATCATGGCGCTAGCGTCCAGCCGCTCCACGCCCAGCAGTTCCACATCGTCGATCAAAATATCATGCCATTCGGGCTCTGCTTTAATTGCCGCCATTACGCTGCGAATGGTGGCTTCAACCGTCAACAAGTTGCTTTCATAACCGATGCCAATATCGATCATGGCAAAAACGGCGCCTTTGCTGCGATTAAGGATCGTCTGCACAGCGGAGAACGGCAGAATATGCACTGCGCCATCGCCATCCCGCAGCCGCAAGGTGCGGAGCGTGATATCTTCAACCACGCCCGAATGCTGGCCGATCGTCACGATATCGCCGAGGGCGATTGCGTCCTCGATAACAATAAATAGCCCGGTGATAAAATCCTGCGCCAGCTTTTGCGCGCCAAAGCCAATAGCAATCCCGATCACACCAGCCCCTGCTAATAGTGGGGCGATGTTGATGCCTAGCTCTGTCATCACGGTCAGCACTGTGACGATGATGAGGAAAACAAGAATGAAGCGCCGGAAGATCGGCAATAACGTGCGCAGCCGGTGGCTTCTGGCACCTACTTGTTCAAAATAATAATTTAACAGCAGCCGGTTAGCCCCTTCCCACAGAAGCGCTGCGACGATAATTGCGATAAAAATCGTTAAAGCGGAGCTGCCAATGCGGGAGCCCTCTGGCGTATCGAACCAATCAAGCACGGCCGGAATCCAAGCGCTGACAAGACTGACGATGGCGCCAATGCCAATCATAACCCGCAGCAGGAAACGCATGGCGTGCGACTGTAGCCGGTGACAGAGCGTATAGAGCAAACCCGCGCCTAGAACGATCGCAAAGCTAAGAATAGTATCGACCAGAATGATGCGGTCGCTCTTCGCCAAATCTGGAAACCAGGTGTGGACGAGCTGCGCAACAGTCGAATTAAATGTATTGATCTGCGTTAAGGCCTGTTCACCGACCTGAGACGGTTCAGGCACAGCAGGTATGGCTGCTGGAATTGGCGTAGGGGCGACAGGTGTAAGCGGGTTCATCGAACTGTCATAAGCTGCGCCTTAGCAGGAGACAAGCCCAGCACGCAAGCTGCCGCGATGAACAACAGCAATACACTGCCCATACCGGCTTGTTGTAAACCTGTTGCGGCAACCGCAGCCCCATATAGCGCCGGGCCAATGAAATTCGCGGCCCGCCCAGTGACGGTGTAGAGCGAGAGTGCAGGGGCAGCCTGTTCAGCACCTGCTTCGATCAGCAGATGCGCGCGCCCAGCGGATTGCGCAGGCCCGAACCAGAGCGAAAGCAAGATTGCCGCGATCCAAAACAGTGTTACGGTTGGTGCTAGCAGCACAAGCGCGCCTGAAATCGTAAGCCCAATCAGGCTAATCCGAATGACGGTTAGCGGTTTAAACAATGTATCGAGCCGGGCAAAGAGTGCTGCGCCGATGCCGGAGCCAAGGTTCAACGCAATGCCGAAAATCAAAATATCCTTGAAAGCGAAGCCATGCACGGTTGCGGCGTAAATGCCGCCGAAGCCGAAGATGGTGGCAAGACCATCGCGATACAAAGCACTAGCAATAATGAAGCGCAGCAAGTCGGGCTGCAGTGCGCAGGCACGCCAGGCAGAGAGAAAGCCATGTTCTTTTGTGATCGGCGCGGCAGGCGCGGGCCGCAGTAAGAGCGGCAAGCAGAGGATACCAATCCAAATCACTGCTAACACAGCGCTAGCACGAATATTCAGCGATTGTTCGGTGCCTAATAACTGCGCGAGTGGCGACTGCTCGCCGACTAAAAGCCAAAGGGCGAGACCAAGGACAATAATGCCGCCTGCATAGCCCGCGGCCCAGCCATAGCCGCTCCAGCGGGCGATCGACTGCGGTGCAGCCAGTTGCGCTAGACGCGCTGAATAAGGGATGAAAGTGAGTTCATAAGCGACAGTTGCGAGTCCTGCACACAACAATGCCAACCATAACGGCGTGCCAGGCGTGGCAAAGAACAGTAGTCCGGTACCTAACATGACAAGTGCGGTCAGCGCCCGCAAAAACCAAGCAGGCGCGCGTTGGGTGATCATCCCCGCGATGGGCGAGAGCAGCAGCACGGCTAAGCCCGCCAGCGTCAGCATCGTGCCCCAGCGGGTGGTGCCAGTGGCGCTGTCCATTCCATTGGCAGGTGCCAATGTATGTGTGACATAGACCGCGAAAATAAAGGTCATCACTAGTGTGTTGAAAGCGGCGAGGCCTGCGTCGTACAGCGCCCAGATTTTCAACTCGCGTTGCTGCATCATTTGACGAGTTCCAACTGCGCCGGGCTGCTGATTGTGATCATCGGGCCGTTGCGCGGCTCAACCCAACCGCGGACGCGCACACGCTGCTCGGCTAGTTTTGACCAATCTATATTGAAGGGCGGCAGCGCCAGAGCTGTAATCGCCTCTTTCGTCAGCTGGGCAGTAAAATCGGTTTTCCAATCAGACCCGAAGTTCAGATAGTAACGACCTTTGACAGCCATTGCCGTGACGACCGTGCCTTCGACGATGCCGTAGCTGTTGAGAATCGTATCTGCCGTTTCCGGCGTTTGCACTGCAAAGGCAGGATTGCTCCATAAACCAGCTTTGCGAACGCGGGCTTCGTTCTCTAACGCCAGCAAAGTGACCAAAGCCTGATTGTCCTGCCCTGGCAGTGGATAGACGCGGGCCAGCCCGTGCCCAATCATTTGGCTTGCTACATCGTCGCCGTTTGCGCGGGTAATGGTGGCAGCGGTAACGCCGCGGGTATCGGTATGACTGTTTGATACAGTGACGAGCTGATTCAACAGCACGTCTTTTAAAGCCTGCGCCGTCGATGGCGGCGCAAGGATATTCGCGATGCGGATGTTTGTGGTGAGATCGATCTGCAGCGAATTGCTATCAAAGATCGCGGTAACGATTCCAGCCTGTGCGGGAAAGCTTGCCAGCAACAGGATGAGCGCCAGCAGCCAACGCATCGGTTAATTATTATCTTTGCGCTGCATGCGTCGTTGCAACAAATAGAAGGTTGGAATTAACAGCGCGTAGAGCGTTCCGATCACCGTCAGCGTCGGGAAGGGTTCGGTGAAAAGTCCCGCGAACATCGTGACCACGGCAATTAACAAAGGCAGCACAAAGGGCGCGGAAATGCGCCAGCCTTTTAAGGCCATCGTCGGCAAACGACTGACCATTAGCAAGCCGAGCAAAATCAGCCAGACGGCAATCAGCTTGGGATGGTTGCGGAAGATTTCAGTCTCGAAGGTGAAGCTGTAGATCATCGGCATCAGTGCCAAGCCCGCGGCGCCGGGCGTGGGCATACCGGTGAACATCTTTTTCTTGTGCGGCGCTGGCTCTTTAATCTCTGGGGACGATGCGTCGTCTAGCGTATTATAGCGCGCCAGGCGCAGCGCCCCGCAGAGAACGAACAGCAAGGCCGCCATCCAGCCAAGACCGCGCGCGCCTTCATGATCGGTCGTGGGCAATAACGTCCAGATATAAAGAATGAAAGCCGGCGCGACGCCGAACGAGATTAGATCGGCCAGACTATCAAGCTCCGCGCCGAAGCGGCTTTGCGCTTTGAACATGATCGCCACGCGACCGTCTAGCACATCTAGCACGGCAGAGACGGTGATCGCCAGCACTGCGAATTCGAAATTGCCCAAGAGCGCAAAGCGAATGCCGGTTAGCCCACTGCCTAGTGCAATTAGGGTGATGATCGATGGGGCCAGTTGGCGCACAGCGATCTGACGGCCATATATTTTTTTTGCCGGCGGCTGCATAGCGTTAGACAGTAGCCTTAACGATCGGCGCTTTAGTTAGTTCGGCCATGATGCTTTCCCCGCCGATCATGCGCTGCCCAACCATCACTAGGGGCACGATATCTTCCGGCAGATACACATCGACCCGGCTGCCGAAGCGAATGATGCCGTAGCGTTCGCCAAGCGCCAGCGCATGCCCACTTTCGACATAGCAAAGAATGCGGCGAGCGATCAGGCCCGCAATCTGCACGCAGCCAACCTGGCGACCATTAGGCGTATCGATGCGGAGTGCCAAACGCTCGTTATCGGTGCTGGCTTTATCGAGCGCGGCATTTACGAATTTGCCGGGCACGTAGCTTTTATTGCTGATGGTGCCAGCTACTGGCGAACGCTGCACATGCACGTCAAAGACATTCAGGAACGTAGAAATGCGCGTATAATTACCGGCGGCGAGGCCAAGCTCCAGCGGCGCTGGGCCGGTGACAATCGACGAGACGATGCCATCGGCAGGGGCAATAACCAGCGGCGAACCGTCGGGCGCATTGCGAGTCGGCGTAAAACGGTCTGGATCGCGGAAGAAATAAAGGCACCAGGCCGTCAGAATCCAGCCGATCGTTCCAAGGCCGCCGTCGATTAGCGTCAGGATCAGCGCGACGCCGGCAAAGCCGCCGATGAAAGGCCAACCTGCCGAGTGAATGTTGAGTGCAATGGTTTTAGGCGGGCGCATGAAAAAATCCTTTAAGGTGTGGCGGCACCATAGCAGGGCGCGCCGTCGCGGGCCAAGATGGCTTAGTTAGCTTTTACAGGCGTTGGAATAGCGACCGGAATGATTTGGCCAGGCAGAGTTTCTGCCGCATCGCCTTGCTGAGCCGCAGCATCGCGCCAAACCCACAGATTTTGATTAGGTGAGGAGCCCACGGCCGCAACGCGTTCAAAGAGATTATCGAGCGGCAGTTTGAGGGCTAACCGCACGACAGGGGCTAGGGTTGTGGCATCGTAGGCGTCAACGCGCAAATTGCCTTGCGGGCGCTGGGCTTTCGGCACGGTAATCGTGAATTGCAAGGCGTCCGTAGTTTGCGTCGCAATCAAGCGATCATCGCTATAGATATGGAGCAATAGCGTGCTACCGGAGGGGTGCTGCCCCGAAAGCTGCCAGTCGCCATTAGCGGCCTCGCTAATGGTGGCGATCGTCAATGCATTCGGCGGCGTCAACGGCTGCCAATGGCCCGCCGGCGTTTGCAACAGCGCCAGCAAAGTTGGGTCGGTCTTGCGGCCTAGCCCCACTAGCAACGGCAAGGGCTGGCGGCTGCCGGTTTGCAGCTGCAACAATTGCCAGCCTTTTCCCAGTTCCGGCAAGCGGAACGGCAGCGAGAAGATGCCCTCGTTATCGGCAGTTTCGGCAATCAACTGTTGGTCATTGTGAGAAATGGTAATGAGGGCTTGTGGTTGCGCGCGACCTTCGATAATCAGCACGCCCGGATTGCGCCGTTCGACGCTTGTCACAACCAGCCCGGTTTCAGGTGGTAGTGCCTCATTTTCGGCAGCATCGACGCTGTTGCTGGGGCTGATCAGCCCGGTGCGGTGCAACAGGGTCAAGCCACCCGTTACGCATAGAATAAGGGCAAAGAGGACAACCAGCCAAAAGGGAACGCGGGACATATCGGTATCTTAGCGGCGGCCAGTCTATATGCAAGGCGCATGCGGCAAGGATGTAATTGACTTGAGCCGCGCAGACGGCAACAGTCGGCCACAGACTTATTCCTGCATTATGAGGTGCCGCATGACCCAGAAGATCACCGTCAAAAACCCGCTGGTCGAACTCGATGGCGACGAAATGACCCGCATCATCTGGGCACTAATCAAGGAAAAGTTGATCTTGCCCTATCTGAAGATCGACCTGAAGTATTTTGATTTGTCTGTTCAGAACCGCGATGCGACTGAAGATAAGGTGACGGTAGATGCCGCGAATGCGATCAAGCAGCACGGCGTTGGCGTCAAATGCGCAACGATCACGCCTGATGAGGCCCGCGTTAAAGAATTTAGCCTCAAGAAAATGTGGAAATCGCCGAACGGCACGATCCGCAACATCCTGAATGGCACCGTCTTCCGCGAGCCGATCATTATTTCCAACATCAGCCGCTATGTACCGGGCTGGACGAAGCCGATCATCATCGCCCGTCATGCCTATGGTGATCAGTATCGCGCGACCGACTTTAAAGTGCCAGGGCCTGGCAAGCTGACCATGACATTTACGCCCACCGATGGTGGCGAGACAACAACCTATGACGTGCATGACTTCCCCAATGCCGGCATCGCGATGGGCATGTTCAATGAAGACAGCAGCATCGAAGGCTTTGCCCGGGCCTGCTTCATCTATGGGCTGTCACGTAACGTCTCCGTCTATCTATCGACCAAGAACACGATTTTGAAAATTTACGACGGTCGCTTTAAGGACATTTTTCAGCAGGTATTTGACGCTGAGTTTAAAGACAAGTTTGCTGATACCAATCTAACCTACGAGCATCGCTTGATCGACGATATGGTCGCGACGGCCATTCGCGGCGATGGCGGTTATCTTTGGGCCTGTAAGAATTACGATGGCGACGTGCAGTCGGATAGCGTGGCGCAGGGTTTCGGCTCGCTCGGTTTGATGACCTCCGTGCTGCTGTCGCCAGATGGCAAATCCGTCGAGGCGGAGGCGGCGCACGGCACGGTGACACGGCATTATCGCGAGCATCAGAAAGGCAATGCGACTTCGACCAATCCGATCGCCTCAATCTTCGCTTGGACGCAGGCGCTGCGTTATCGCGGGCAGTTCGATGCCACGCCTGAGGTCGTACAATTCGCCGCCACCTTGGAAGACGTCTGCATCAAGACAGTGGAAAGCGGCGCGATGACTAAGGATCTAGCGGCGCTTGCTAAAAATGCCGGCGGCTCGCAGCCATGGCAGACGACTGAAGAGTTCATGGGCACGGTCGCCAACAATCTTGCTTCCCGCATGCAGACGCAACAGGCTGCCTAGTTTAGGCCATAAAGACGCGTCAGGTATTCACGAATGGCACAACAGACGCGGCGTAAATCGACCCGGAAACGCAAATCGCAGGTTTACGCGAATGCGCGTGACTGGTTGCGCGTGCAGCTTCGCTTTATCGCTAAGCGCGGTGGACTCTATGCATTGTTGGCTTGCTTGTGGCTTGGCATCGCCGGCTTTTGCTTCCTTGCTTATTGCGCGTTGACCCTTCCGGATTTGAAGGCGGTCGAAGCCTTGCGCCGCCGGCCGATGATCCTGGTGCTTGACCGCAACGATCAACCGATCGCTGAATATGGCGACCGGGCAGCCTCGCCGGTGCCGTTATCAGCCATGCCGGTATACCTTCCGAATGCTGTGATCGCGACTGAAGATCGGCGTTTCTACAGCCACTATGGGGTCGATCCATTTGGGTTGTTGCGCGCGCTATTCACCAACATCGCGCACGGCCACACAGTGCAAGGTGGCTCGACGCTTACGCAGCAATTGGCCAAAAACCTGTTTTTGACGCCCGAGCGCAACCTGAAGCGCAAGGTGCAGGAGGCGCTGCTAGCGCTCTGGCTGGAGCGCACTTACACCAAGCAACAAATTATCGAGGCTTACCTAAACCGCGTCTATTTCGGCGCGGGCGCTTATGGGGTCGAGGCGGCGGCGCAGACTTACTTCGGCAAGCCGGTCGGACAGATCAACCTGCGCGAGGCCGCGCTGCTGGCGGGATTATTAAAAGCCCCATCGCGTTATTCGCCACGCAACAGCCCAGAAGAAGCGAATGCGCGCACTAACGTTGTGTTGGCCGTCATGAAGGATGCAGAGCTGCTATCGACGGCGGATGAAAAGAAGTTGGCGAAAACGCCGCCCCTCGCCAAACAGCGCGTGACGACCGGTGGTCAGGGCCGCTATTTCGCCGATTGGGTCATGCAACAGGCGCAGGATATTGTTGGCGATATGCAAAGCGATCTTGTGATCCGTACCACGCTCGATCGTAACCTGCAGATCAAAGCTGAGGCCGCGACCGCGCAGATTTTAGATAAGGACGGAGTTGCTAGTCGGGCCGGACAGGCCGCCGCCGTGCTGATCGACAATGAGGAAGCCGAGCAAGGCGCGGTTCGCGTGTTGATCGGCGGACGCGATTATCAGGATAGCCAATATGACCGCGCGATCATGGCGTTGCGCCAGCCAGGCTCGTCTTTCAAGCCGTTCGTCTATCTGGCTGGGTTGGAGGCCGGTTTGCAGCCTTCAACGGTGATGACGGATGCACCACGCAGTTATGGCAAATACACGCCAGGCAATTATGACGGCAAATATCATGGCGAAGTGACGCTGCGCGAAGCGCTCGCGCAATCTTACAACACCATCGCCGTGCAGGTGCTGGATTACGCTGGCGTCGATCGTACGCGCCGCATAGCTAAAAAACTCGGCATCACCAGCGAGCAGCCGCGCGATCTATCGATGGCGCTGGGGTCAGGCGCGGTCACGCCTTATGAACTTGTAGGTGCTTATGCGGCGCTGGCCAATGGTGGCCGGGCAGTTGCGCCCTACGCGATCCGCGAAATCCGCGTTGCGGGACTTGGCCTTGGCATGGTGGGCGCGGGCCTCAACGGCGAAGTGCTCTACAGCCATACCGCCGTTACCCTGCCGCAGGTGGTGGATGCCGATCAGGTGGCAACATTGACGGGCATGATGATGGGCGTTGTCACGCATGGCACCGGCACGGCCGCCGCACTGGGCGACCGGCAGGTGGCGGGCAAGACCGGCACCAGTTCCGATTATCGTGATGCCTGGTTTGCGGGCTTTACCGCCGCGCATACGCTGGCGGTTTGGGTTGGGAATGACGATAATAGCCAGATGAAAAAGGTGACGGGCGGCGGCATCCCTGCGCGGCTTTGGCATGAAGTTATGGTTGCCGCTGAAACCGGCATCGCGCCGCAGCCGCTGACCGTGAAGTATGACGAAACGCCCGCAGCTGAATCAGAAACTGCTGCCCCAACGGTCGATACGGAAGCTCCAGCGGAGGGGGCAATCGTTGACAACAGCATCCCCGTGCCGCAAACGCGGTCAAAGCCGGCTGCGAATGATAACGAGGACAGCGGCAATGGCATTCTTGGCGGGGTGTTCGACCGGCTGATCGGTAGCGATGTGCCGACACCAGTAGTTGAGCATGCCTATCCGAAAAGCAAGAATAACTAACGGCACTCCAGCTTGTGGCAAACGCACGCGGTTATTGTAAATAAAAAGGCCGGACGAACCCGGCCTTATTTTTTGGTCAGCAAAAACTAAACGCGGATGTCTAAAAGACTACCCGGCCGCGGGGCGGAGCCGTCGCGCTGTGGGCCGACCGAAGCACGGGCCTGTACCTCTTCGCGTTTCACGTCATTGCTAGTGCGCTGATTGCTAGTGTCCAGCTGCCGCACGGCGGCTTGTGTTTGCACGGGGGAGGCCTGCAAGCGGCCTTGCGCGGCGTCGACCGGCAAAGGCGTGGCTTGCGCTTGTGCATAGCTATTGACCGCTGAAAAACTACTGGTGCCGGTTGCGCCGATTTGCATTTTAACTGTACTCCCCTTGGCCTCGCTATCCCATATCCCGCGCCGACTATAATCCCAAAGGTTGAAGATTTATTTAAACAGCACTTGTCTTCGGTAGCCGCAGGCCGAAAGAAATAAATGCTGCCGTAGTCAATCGCAACGCGGCTGACTAGATTTAGGAAATATTATTGCGCGGCAGAATCCTGCAATGGCATGCAGGCAAGTAGAGTCTGCAAAAACCGCTCCTTATAAATACGTTGCATTTGCTGCGGTATTGATTGTTTCGTAGTTCGCAAAGCGAACACGCGAAGGCAATCGATATTAATAAACTTTTATGGATTGGCAGCCAGTATGGCAGCAACACAGTCATACTTAATAAGGGACTAATTTTCGCTTATGTCGGCGCTGCCCATGGACTTAACGGTCGACCCTTCTGCCAATCCTCAGGTTTTTATCGCATTAGCCCGCGATAAATCGACGGCTGGGCGCCTGCGCCTGATCGAAACCCTAGCAGATACCTATCTGCAGCCGGATCGCGCCTTATCCGATTTCGAAGCCGGGCAGCTAGACGCCTTCGTCGATGAAATTTTCAAAGGCTCGGTGCCACTTGATGTGCGGCAATTGCTGGCCAGGAGAGCGGCACAGGCCAAAACCATTTCACCTGCGCTTGTCAAAAAAATCGTCACCGATGAGATTGAAGTTGCGGGCCCGTTTTTGAAGGACTGCAATGCAATCGAAGATCGCGATCTGTTGACCGTGATCGGCCTCAAGCGCACGCCGCACCGCATGGCGATCGCTGGGCGCGCAGCTGTAAGCGAAGCCGTGGCAGACGCGCTGGTGCTGACGGGCGATGTCGCCATTGTCGAAACACTGTTGAAGAATTTCGGTGCGCGTCTCTCCCGCATTTCGATCGCGCGTTGCGTAGAACTCGCCAAGCAGCTGCAAGCGTTGCGTTTGCCGCTCGTCAATCGTCAGGAATTCACCGCCGCTGACGCAAGCCAGTTGTTATGGTGGTTGCCGCGTGAATTGCGGCAGATCGTTTCTGACCGGTTTGGGCCGCTAGTTGCCGAAGGGATGAGCGCGGGGGTTTCGGCGCGCGTAGAAAATCGCGGCAGTGTTGCCACTAGCGTTGACGGCCAACTTCAGATTTGGGCCGCAAACCCGCCACGCGGGGCGGAAGCGGTGCGCGCCGCGCTTTGGCTGGCGGAGCGTAATGCGGTCGACGGGGTAACGCTCACACGCGTCTTGCGTCTCAAACTTCCAAATCTATTCGTCGCTATGCTGGCGCAACATACAGGTTTAGCTTTAAATCTAGTCGAACGGGTTTGCTCTGCCCTTGATAAAGGCGGGCAGGTTTTCGCCGTCATTTGCCGGGCGATGAATATCGATAAGGCTCAATTCGCCAGTCTCTTCATGCTGACGCATAGCATGTTCCAGGGCGGTCGTGCTTTGGCGCCAACCGCACTCGGGCAGATTTTAGGGGCCTATGACCGCATTGGCCCGCGCGCAGGTCCAATGCTGCAAGCCTGGCGTGAAAATCCAGAGCTGCTAAAGGCGCGAATCTAGCGCTTTTTAAACCCGGCGTTGATCGTATAGATAATGCAAGCCAGCGCCGCACCGGCGATGAGCAGGCCGACTGTATAGGTGAGGCTTTCTGCCGAATGCGCCGCCAGCTTCAGGCCGATCAGCATGGTGATGACGGCAAACAGGCCGAAAAACCAACGCTGCAGCCCGCCGTTTGGCGAAATTTCAGACGTACGGTCGCTCAACTGGTCGGCATTATAGGTCGGTTTATCCATTGGGTAGCTCCATTAGAATCAGCGGGTTACAAGAAATATACAGGCATTGGTTGACTTTTAGACCGGCTTTCCTTTATGAACAACGCCGATTTGAGACTTTTACCTGTTTGGAGACCCGGCCATGGCCATGAAGCGTACCTACCAGCCCAGCAAGATCGTGCGTGCCCGCCGCCATGGCTTCCGTCTGCGCATGTCGACCCCGAACGGCCGCAATATCATTCGTCGCCGTCGCGCGCAGGGCCGCAAGAAGTTGTCAGCCTAGGCCGACAATCTGCTCTGCTGCTTTTTATTGGGCGGAGCACAATGCGAGTAAGCTTACAAAAAAATTTAAATGGAACAGAAACCAAACTTGGGTGGCTGATTGAGCGCGCCGATTATTTAGCGCTGCAAGCGCGTGATAAATCCGTGTCTTACAACCACACGCCGTTCTTCACGCTGCAGGTGCGACCTATGGTCGATACCAATGACAAGTGCGACTGGCGCGTGGGCCTGACGACCAGCAAGCGCGTCGGCAATGCGGTGGCGCGCAATCGCGCGCGGCGGCGGCTGCGCGATCTGGCGCGGCGACATGTGCCACTGCTGATGCAGCCGGGTTACGACCTGGTTCTGGTCGGGCGGACGCCAGCGGCCCGCGCACCATTCCCCCTGCTGATCGCGAGTTTGGAGACAGCCCTCGACAAATTGCAGCTTCGGCGCAAGGCTGAGGCATGAACGAGACCACTCTCTATATATGTGCCGCAGCCTATTTATTAGGCTCGATCCCGTTTGGGGTGATTTTGACGCGCATGGCAGGGATCGACCTGCGGCAGGTCGGCAGCGGCAATATCGGCGCGACCAATGTGTTACGCACGGGCAAGAAGGCGCTGGCCGTCGTCACGCTGTTGCTGGATGCCCTAAAAGGCACGGTTGCGGTGTTTGCAGCTATACTTATCACAATCGGCCCAGCCATGAACGATTGGGATGCGGCAGGCGGCGAACGAGGCGCCGTGCCGTTCGATTGGTCGCCTTTTGCAAGTGATAGTCAGTTTGTGATGATCGTCGCGTTGCTGGTGCTGCTCGGCCATTGCTTTCCGGTCTGGCTAAAGTTCCGTGGTGGTAAGGGCGTAGCGACGCTGCTTGGTATCTGGCTAGCGCTCTCGCCGGTTGTATTTCTTGGCATGCTGCTGAGCTGGCTATGCGGGGCATTGATCACGCGCCGTTCGTCCTGCGGAGCGCTGGCGATGTGCGTGGGTTCGCCGATTTTGACATATCTGTTCGCGCCGCAGTATCTGGCCGTCAGCCTCGTGATGATTGCAATCGTGGTCCTGAAGCATCGTGGCAATATCGCCCGCATTATCGCCGGCACCGAACCTAAGATCGGCAAAGCCGCTTGAACGATGCCGATCTCCTCGACCGCTTGCAATTGATCCGCAGCGAAAATGTGGGGCCGATCACTTATCGCCGCTTGATCGAACGCTATGGCACGGCTGCTGCCGCCTTGCGTGCGCTGCCGCAACTCGCGGCCAAGGGTGGCGCGAAACGACCGCTTAGACTTGCGGAGCGCGGCAAGACTGAAGACGAATATAAAGCATTACAAAAAGCTAAAGTGCAAATCCTTGCGCTTGGCGCGCCTGACTATCCGGCATTGCTGGCAGCGATCGACGATGCACCGCCGCTGCTGATGCTCAAAGGCAATGCGAGCCTGCTGCATAAGCCGTGCTTGGCGATCGTCGGCGCGCGCAATGCCTCGCTAAATGCGCGCAAATTCGCCGGGCAGTTGGCGCGTGATCTGGGGCAGGCGGGTTACAGCATCGTCTCTGGCCTTGCGCGTGGGATTGACGGCGCGGCGCACGAGGCTAGCCTCACAACGGGAACGATCGGTGTTGTCGCGGGCGGCGTTGATATTATTTATCCGGAAGAAAACCGCGGGCTGTATGAGCGCATGTATAAAACGGGTGTCGTCGTCAGCGAGGTACCGCTGGGCGCTGCGCCGACGTCGCGCGATTTTCCGCGCCGCAACCGCATCATCGCTGGCTTGAGCCGGGCCACCATCGTTGTTGAAGCCGCCCTGCAATCGGGTTCGCTGATTACGGCGCGCATGGCGACCGATTATGGTCGCGATGTCTTCGCGGTGCCAGGCTCCCCGCTCGATCCGCGCGCGGGCGGCACTAACAGCCTGATCCGCGACGGGGCAACGCTGGTGACATCCGCCGCCGATATCCTGCAGGAATTGCAGGCGCAGCCGCGGCTGAATACCCCGGCAGCGCCGCCACTCGATGCACCCGACAGTCCACCGGACGAAGCGGCGTTGGATCAGGCAAGGCCTTACATACTTGAGCTTTTATCCCCGGTGCCGACGCAGCTGGACGAGCTGCTGCGCGAGGCTGTAACGGCCCGCGGCATTGCCACCCCGCTTGTGCTGACGGTGCTGTTGGAGCTAGAACTCGCCGGACGGTTGGCCCGCCACCCTGGTGGCCGCGTCGCGTTATTAGTAGAGCAGGATCAATTGTATGGCTAAGCACGTCGTCGTCGTCGAAAGCCCGGCCAAGGCCAAGACCATCAATAAATACCTCGGCAGCGATTACACCGTACTGGCCAGCTATGGCCATATCCGCGACCTGCCGCCAAAAGACGGCTCGGTCGATACCGAGAATAATTTTGAAATGCTGTGGCAATTGTCAGACCGCGCGGGCAAGCCCGTAGCCGAGATCGTGCGTGCGCTGAAGGGCGCCGATACGCTCTATCTGGCAAGCGACCCTGACCGCGAGGGCGAAGCCATTGCTTGGCATGTCGAAAAAGTTCTGGCGGATAAGGGCGCGCTTAAATCCAAAACGGTGCATCGCATCACCTTTAATGAAATTACCAAGACGGCAGTAAAGCATGCCGTCGCCAACCCACGCGAGCTTGATACCGCACTGATCGAAGCTTATCTGGCGCGGCGTGCGCTCGACTATCTCGTCGGCTTTTCGCTCTCGCCGGTTTTGTGGCGCAAGCTGCCCGGCGCGAAATCAGCGGGGCGGGTGCAATCCGTCGCACTGCGGTTGATCTGCGAGCGCGAAAGCGAGATCGAGATTTTCCAGCGCGAGGAATATTGGACGATCGGCGCGATCTTCGACAGCCCGTCGAAGCAGCCAGTGCCGGCGCGGCTGACGCAGCTGGATGGCAAGAAGCTGACGAAATTCGCCATTACGGATGAGGCACAGGCGACGGAAACCGTCAAACGGCTGCAGCAAAATGATTGGCGCGTGACCGCCGTCGACAAGCGCGAAAGCCGCCGCAACCCGGCGCCGCCGTTCACGACGTCGACACTGCAGCAGGAAGCGGCGCGGAAGCTCTATTTCGGCGCGACCAAGACAATGCGCACGGCGCAGTCACTCTATGAAGGCGCGGATATCGGCGGCGAGACGGTGGGTCTAATCACCTATATGCGGACTGACGGTGTGCAGATGGCGGACGAGGCGATTGCTGGCGTGCGCGACCTGATCGGCAAAGATTACGGCAATGCCTATCTGCCGCCCGCGGCCCGTGTCTATACCAGCAAGGCCAAGAACGCGCAGGAAGCGCACGAGGCTTGCCGCCCGACCGACGTGCAGCGCCGCCCACAGGATGTTGCGCGTTATCTCTCGGACGACGAGCTGAAGCTCTACACGCTGATTTGGCAGCGGACGGTGGCCAGCCAGATGGCTGCGGCCATCCTCGATCAGGTCGGCGTCGATATCGAAAGCACGGCTGCAAAAGCGACGATGCGTGCCAGCGGTTCAGTCGTGCGGTTTCCGGGCTTCCTGACCGTCTATCAAGAAGGACGCGAAGAGAGCGCTGCGCCAACGGATGCGAAAGACGAAGGTAAAGACGGCAGTGAAGATGAAAGCCGCCGCTTGCCGGAATTGGTCGATGGACAACAATTGCCATTGCAAGGCGTAACGCCGACCCAGCACTTCACTGAGCCGCCACCGCGCTATTCCGAGGCAAGCCTCGTCAAGAGTTTGGAAGAACTCGGCATCGGTCGGCCCTCGACCTATGCCTCGATCATGCAGGTGCTGCAGGACCGCAGTTATGTGAAGCTGGAAGCGCGTCGCTTCACGCCGGAAGATCGCGGGCGGCTGGTGACGGCCTTTCTCGAAAATTATTTCCGAAAATATGTGGAGTACGATTTCACGGCCAAGCTGGAAGAACAGCTGGACGATGTCTCGGCAGGCAAGGAAGATTATCATAGAGTCCTGCGTGATTTCTGGCAGGTGTTCCACGCCGATATCGATGCGACAAAAGAGCTGCGCGTATCGGACGTGCTGGATGCGCTGGATGCCGCGTTGGGGCCGCATCTGTTCCCGCCACAGGCGGATGGAACTGATCCGCGCCTCTGCCCGAAATGTAAGAACGGGCGCTTGCAGTTGAAGAGCAGCCGCTTCGGCGCGTTCGTCGGCTGCTCGCTATATCCTGCCTGCGATTACACGCGCCAGCTGGCCGATCAGGTTGCGACCACGCGCGGCGATGGCGATGCCAGCGGCGGCGATGCCAACCGCGAGCTGGGCGTCAACGAAAACGGCTGGCCGATCAGCGTGCGCCGCGGGCCTTATGGTTTTTATGTGCAGCTGGGGCCAGATCCGAGCCTGGTGCTGCAGGCTGCTGCCGAAGCGCCGCCGCCGGAACCGGATGCCGTTTCAGATTCTGGGCCGCAGCTGACCAAAAGCGGCAAGCCGAAGCGCGTGACTAAGCCCAAAAAGGCGAAGCCGGACGTCAAACGCGTTTCGTTGCCACGTGGTATCTCACCGGTCGATCTTGATCTGGCGACCGCGCAGAAGATTTTGACCCTGCCGCGCGAGATCGGGCCGCATCCAGAGTCGGGCGATATGATCAAGGCGGGCGTGGGGCGTTTCGGTCCGTACCTACAGATTGGCGGCACGTATAAGAGCATTCCTGCGGGCGATGACGTGCTGGAGATCGGCATCAACCGCGCGGTTGATCTGCTCGCGACCGCCAAGATCAAGCCGCCGCCGGAAGTGATCGGCATCCACCCCGGCAACAAGAAGCCGATCACCAAGAGCATGAGCCGCTTCGGCCCCTATCTGAAGTGGGGCATGGTGATGGCGACGATCCCAAAGGACGAGCGCGACATCGAGACCACGCTGGAACGTGCGATTGAATTGGTGAATGCCAAGAAGGCGGGCGGCAAGGGAAAGGCCGTATCGAAAGTTAAGGCCGCACCTGCTGAAAAAAAGGTGCCAGCGAAAAAACCTGCAACCAAAAAAGCAGCGGTGAAAAAACCGGCTGCTAAAACTAAAAAGAAAGCAACAAGTGCCAAAAAATCAGACAGCAGCAAAACCAAAAAAGATTAAATTCAAATTGAAGAAAAAGACTGGCGCGGCAAAAGCGGCGCCTGCGATAAACCCGACATCTGCCAAACCTGCCGCAAAATCAGCCAAGCGCCCGGAGCGCGGTGGTACTAGTTTAAGGAACGAGCCTTATCGCGCGCTGGGCGTGTTCCGCGCCACGCGGGACGGCGGACGGGTCGAACCGGCCAGCAAGAAAGCCAAATCAGAATTCACGGTCGCGCCGAAATTTATCAACGGCGCCGAAGATGGCGAGTTGGTGGTCGTGCAGGTGGCGCCGCTTGCGCCCGGCCATTACGGGTTGCCGGCCGCCGCGGTGGTTGAGCGGGTGGGGCATGAGAACGATCCGCGCGCCTATTCGATCATCGCGATCTACGAGAATGAAATACCGACCGATTTTCCAGCGGCTGCAGTAGAGCAAGCCGAGAGCGCGCAGCCGGTGCCGCAAAGCGATATCCAAAACGGCAAGCGCGTCGACCTACGGGACTATCCGCTCGTCACGATCGATGGGGAAGATGCCCGCGATTTCGACGATGCCGTTTTTGCCGAGCCCGATCCGGCAGTGCCTGGCGGCTGGCATCTGCTGGTGGCGATCGCCGATGTCTCGCATTATGTGACAGCCCACAGCGCCCTCGATAAAGAAGCGTATAAGCGCGGCAATTCCGTCTATTTCCCCGACCGCGTCGTGCCGATGCTGCCGGAGGCGCTCTCGAACGAACTTTGCTCGCTCAAGCCAAACGTTGATCGCGCCACGATGGCCGTGCATCTCTATATCGACGCCGAGGGCAAGCTAGCGCGTTATCAGTTCGCGCGCGGTATCATGCGCTCGCAGGCACGCCTCACCTATACACAGGTGCAGAAGGCTTATGAGGGCGAGCTGGATGAACAAACCAAGCCGATCAAAAAAAGTATTCTTGATAACTTGTTCGCTGCTTATGCGGTTTTGCGCAAGGCGCGGCATCAGCGCGGCACACTGGAACTCGACGTGCCGGAATATAAGGCGAAAATTGTCGGCGGTCGTGTGGTGGATATCGAACTGCGCCGCAGTCAGGAAGCGCACCAGCTGATCGAGGAATTCATGATCATGGCCAATGTGGCCGCTGCCGCGGCGCTGGACGGCAAAGGCGGGATTGCGATGTACCGCGTGCATGACGAACCGCCGGAGGAAAAGCGCGAAGCGCTGGCGGATTTCCTCAATTCCATTGGTGGCTCGCTACCGAAGGGCAACAAGCTGACCTCCCGCGGGCTGGCGCGCCTGATTGAGACTTATGCGAATACGGAGGAATCGATCCTCGTCAACGAGATGATGTTGCGCAGCCAGAGCCGCGCCGCTTACAGCCCAGATAATATCGGCCACTTCGGGTTGGCGTTGCCGCATTACGCGCACTTCACCTCGCCGATCCGCCGTTATGCCGATCTGCTGGTGCATCGCGCCTTAATCCGCGCCTACAAGCTGGGCGATGACGGTTTGCCGCAAGACCAGGCAGAGGCGCTGGAGGAAACCGGCGAGCATCTCTCCGTGACCGAACAGCGCGCGGCGAGCGCCGAACGTTCGGCGACCGAACGCTATGTCGCCAGCTTCCTTGCCGGTCAGACAGGCACGGTGCTGGAAGCGCGGGTTTCGGGTGTCACGCATTTCGGGCTGTTCGTACGGCTAATCGCAACGGGGGCGGACGGACTGATCCCCATGGCGGCGCTAGGGCCGGACTATTGGGTGCATGAGGAAAAAGCGCAAATGCTGGTCGGGCGGCGCACGGGCATGAGCTATCGGCTGGGCCAAGCGCTGAAGGTGCGGTTGGATGGGGCCGAAGGGCTGACCGGACGGCTGCAACTGTCCGTCATCGATGCCGCCGGGCAGGCGATTGAAGGTGGCGGGGCTGACTATGGCCGGCGCGGGCAGGCGCGCGAACAGCGCTATATGGGCAAGCCATCGCAGATGGGCAAGCAGGGCTCGGCCAAGAACCGCTTTAGTGACCGCAAGCCGGGTAAACCCAGCGCCAAAGCCAAGACGAAGGCGGCTAAAGCTAAAGGCGGTAGTGGCAGGGCGCCAAAATCCTGATATTGCGCGGGTTTTAGCCATTTATCTTGACTTCAACTGTTCATTCCGGCAGAAACAGCCGGCTTTTATAGAATTTCAGTCAATCAAGGAACTTAGTCATGGCCAAAAAGGGCAAAGGCAATCTCGTCCGTCTCGTCAGCAGCGCCGATACCGGCACCTTTATCGTGCGCAAGAAGAAATCGAATGCGACCGACAAGCTGAAGCTGATGAAGTACGACCCGAAGAGCCGCACGCACGTGCTTTTTGAAGAAAAGAAAATGCCACCGCATTCTAAACAGAAGTAAAGCTTACGGCGCATTAATTGCCATTTGTATTCAGCAGCTCGGCTTCATCGCCGGGCTGTTTTGTTTGAATAGTATTAAGCGGCTCAAAGATGATTGTTGCTGACAAGTCACAGCTTAACCGCTACGGTCGAAGTCTAGCGATGCCCGATCGGTTGTGATCCGGGCGCCCCAGTTGTGTGGCGCCGCCCAGCCTGTCGCTTGCTAACCAGTTTGCGGTTCAACATTAGTTGAATTGCCTTCACATTCTGCCGGGTGCACCGGATTCGCCGCCTGGCATTGCCGGCGAAGCCCGCATAAGCCGCCCGATACAAGGCTGTACCATGCCCGCTTTAACAAAGCGCATGCTGATTGACGCCACGCATTCCGAAGAAATGCGCGTCGCCATCGTCGACCAAAACTTAAAACTCGAACATCTTGATATTGTCCACGCCGGGCGTGAGCCTTTGAAAGGCAATATCTATCTGGCCAAAGTGCGCCGGATCGAGCCTTCGCTGCAGGCGGCCTTCGTCGAATATGACCACGAAGGTGAAAAGCGCCACGGCTTCTTGTCATTCGCCGAAATCCATCCCGACTATTTCCGCATCCCCGTGGCAGACCGCGACGCGTTGCGTGAGGCGCTGGCCAAGGTTGAGGAAAAGGCAGAGCAGGCTGCGGCCCGTGGTGAGCGGCTGGACCTCGGCGATATGGGTGAGATGCCGCAAATCGATGGGTTTGACCCGATCGACCTCGGCGATGACGAAGATGATGATCAGAGCGAGCATTCGTTTGGCGACCCGTTCCAGCCGATCAGCCTTTCCAGTGGGCATGTATCTTTTAAACCGGAAGGGCATGAGATTGCGGGTGGCCATAGCCTGTTTGTACCGCAAGATACGATCAGCGAACCTACCGACGAACATTCTGAAGCCGAGGCACAGCAAGAGCATGATGCCGATAATGCAGACGTTCTTGACGATACATTGGCGGATGAGGCGCGGGTTTCGGATAATTCCGCTGCCAGCAGCTACGAGAGCGCAGGCGAGGCCTTAGGCGGCGAAGATGAGCTGGAAGAGCAGCGCCGCCGCGTGCGCCGGCAGTTCCTGCGTAACTACCGCATTCAGGAAGTCATCAAGCGCGGGCAGGTAATGCTGATCCAAGTGGTGAAGGAAGAGCGCGGCAACAAGGGCGCGGCGCTGACGACCTATATGAGCTTGGCCGGGCGTTACTGCGTATTGATGCCGAACAGCGACCGTTCAGGCGGGGTCAGCCGCAAGATTTCCAACCCCGGCGACCGCCGCCGCCTGAAGGAAACGCTGGACGCGCTGAACATGCCCGATGGCATGTCGGTCATCCTGCGCACCGCGGGCGTCGAGCGTAGCGCTGACGAGATCAAGCGCGATTACGACTATCTTACCCGGCTGTGGGATCAGATCCGCGACCAGACCATGATCTCGATCGCACCCGCGTTGATTTACGAGGAGGCCAACCTCATCAAACGCGCGATCCGCGACCATTTCGCGCGCGATGTCGATGGCATCGTCGTGCAGGGCGAAGGTGCTTTCAAAGCTGCCAAGGATTTCATTCGCCTGTTGATGCCAACGCATGAGGAGCGGATCGTCAAATACGAAAATTCGGTGCCGCTGTTCACGCGCTATCAGGTCGAGCCGCAGATCGAGAAATTATACGAGCCGGTGGTGCAGCTGAAATCTGGCGGCTACCTCGTCATTAATCCCACTGAAGCGCTGATCTCGATCGATGTCAATTCCGGCCGGGCCACACGCGACCGCCATATCGAAGATACGGCGCTGCGTACCAATCTTGAAGCGGCCGAAGAAGTGGCGCGGCAATTAAAGTTGCGCGATTTTGCGGGCCTCGTCGTGATCGATTTCATCGATATGGAAGACAATAAGCACAACCAGCAGGTTGAGCGGAAGATGAAGGAAGCCATGCGCGGCGATCGCGCGCGGCTGCAGATCGGGCGGATTTCCGGCTTTGGTCTCATGGAAATGTCGCGGCAGCGGCTGCGGGCGTCCTTGCTGGAAACCAATTTCGAGAAATGCCCGCATTGCGTTGGCACCGGCACCATTCGCAGTGCGGATAGCGCCGCGCTGGCCGTGCTGCGCGCGATCGAGGATGAGGGCCTGCGCGGGCGCACGAACGAGCTGGCGATCGATGTGCCAGCAAAGGTCGCGCTTTATCTCCTCGGCGAGAAACGCGACGAGCTAGAGCGCATGACGGAGACTTATGGCTGCAAGACATATCTGCGGCCCGACGATACTTTGTTGCCACATGAATTTAAGCTGACGGTCTTGGAAGCAAGAGCTGGCGCTGACCAGCGCGATAGCCATCGTACGAATGCGAACGATGCCAAGCGTATCTTTAGCGATAGTGCTGCAGAATTAGGGATCGCACCGCTCAACCCTGAAGATTTAGTGGAAACCGAGTTGGCATTGGCAGGCGATAAGCCGCGCCGTGGCCGCGATGCGCGTGATGACGAGGCTGACGAAGCTGACGCTGACGAACGTCCGGCACGGGCTGAGCGTGGTGAGCGTGGCCAACGCAATGGCGAACGGGGTCGTCGCGGGCGCACGCGGACGCGCGGGCCTAAGGATGCGGTCAGCGGCGAGCACGAAGGCGATCAGCCGGGGCCAATTGCCGACACAGTATCGGAAGCGGGTGATACTGAAACGGGAGAGACCGGCGAAAAGCGTCGCCGCAGCCGCCGTGGCGGGCGTAATCGTCGCGGCACGAATGCAGGTACTGTTGGCAGTCGCTCTGACCAGGCCGATAGCACGCAATCAGTAGGCCAGCCGCGTAATGATAATCAGCGGGATGGTCGGCGCCCGCAATCAGGCAAAGACAGAGCTCAGCCCAACTTCGCGCAGCCTACTGTGTTGGAGATCGACACCACGCCGAAAAAGGGCCGTGGCAAACCTAACGATGCGCAAGCTGCCTCTGCCTCGTCTGATCAAGGCGCGCCAAAGACCGGCTGGTGGCGCCGCTGGACAGGCGGCTGAGTCAATGTGGAGAGCGCGCTGGCTTTCAAAGTTTGTGCTAGCGGGGTTGCTAGCTATTTTATCTTTGCAAGCTAATGCCCAAGGCGTGATCCGCGATGCGGAAATGGAAGCCTATCTAAAAGAAATCACCGTGCCGATTTTCGCGGCAGCGGGCTTGGGCGATCAAAAGGTTTCGATCGTGATGGTCGATAGCCCCGATCTCAACGCTTTCGTTTCGGGCGGGCAGAATATCTTCCTTTATACAGGGCTGCTCGCGGCCTGCGATAATCCGGGCGAGCTTTATGGCGTCATCGCGCATGAAACCGGGCATATTGCCGGCGGGCATCTGGTGCGCGGGGCCGCAGCTGCACGACAGGCCTCGAACCAAGCCATTCTCGGCACGCTGATCGGCGTGGCAGCGGGCGTCGCTAGTGGCAACCCTGGCGCGGGCGTCGCCGTGATTACCGGCAGCGGCGATGTGGCGATGCGCAGCTTTCTAGCTTTCTCGCGTGAGCAGGAAAGCGCGGCTGATAGTGCTGGCCTCAGCTTTATGCAACGGGAAAAGCTGGATCCACGCGGACTCGTATCGTTCCTTGAAAAACTGCAGGCGCAGGAACTGCTGCCACCGGAACGGCAGTCGCAATTCGTGCGCACCCACCCGCTGACGCGCGACCGGGTGGATGCTTTGCGCAGCCGGGTCGAGCAGCAGAACGTTGCTTATAATCCAATCGCGCCAGGCTGGATTGAAGATCACAAGCGCATGCGAGCTAAGTTAATGGGATTTACCGATCCGATGGGCGCACTGCAAACCTATAGCGCGAAAGACGATAGCTTCGCTGCGCAATATGGTCGTGCGATTGCGCTGTTTAAACGCGGACAGTTAGCCGCGGCGCTGCCGCTTATCGATAAGCTGATTACGCGCGAGCCGAAGAACCCTTATCTCTATGAACTCAAAGGGCAAATGCTGTTCGAAAGCGCGCGCGTGAAAGATGCGATTCCGCTTTACAAACAAGCCCTGACGATCGTGCCGCGCACGCCTGTTATCCAAACTGAATATGCGCATGCCTTGATCGAGGGGGGCAGCAATGCCGATCTGTCGGAGGCGATCACGAATTTGCAGGATGCGGTAAGCCTGGAAGACGGCAGCCCGCTTGCCTGGCGGTTGTTAGCGACTGCTTGGGGCCGGCAGGGGAAAGAAGGCCTATCGTCTTATGCTCTAGCTGAAGCGGCGGCGGTAGGCGGCGATGTGAAGCTGGCGCGGCTGCAGGTAACACGAGCCGAGCGCCTATTGCCCGGCGGCAGCCCGGAACTTCTAAAATTGATTGACCTAAAAGGCACGCTCGACCGGCTGGAGGAAGACCAGAAGGCAGCGGGCAAGACTTTAGACGCGCAGTTGGATAGCAATAGCCGTGACGGCAGTGAGGATACAACGCCGCAACCATTCTTGCGGCGCACTGAAACACCGTTTGATGCCTATCGTTCCCGCAAAAACTAGTTTCGCCTTTAAAACGTCAAGATTTATTAACTAATTTGCGAGACTTGCAGGTTACAGTGAGCCGTTCTTTTTAAACTTAGGAGTTCCGATGAAACAATATCTTCTGGCTGCCGCGCTGATGGTGGTACTGCCATTCGTATCAATATCAGTCAAAGCTGCTGAAATGACAAAGGCCGACGTCGAGCAAACCGTGCGCGATTTATTGGATCGTGAGCCAGAGATCATTATCAAGGCTGCGCAGAATGCCCAAGCCAAAGAACAGCAGAAACAATTGGAAGCGGCTTCAGTCGGCATCAAGGATGCAACCAAAGATCTTTACCAATCAAAATCACCCACAAGCGGCGCGACTATTAAAGATGCCGACATTACGGTAGTTGAATTTTACGATTACAACTGCGGCTACTGCAAAAAGGCCCAGGCGACCGTGAAGCAACTGCTGGCGACCGACAAAAAAGTCCGCTTCGTGTTCAAAGAATTCCCAATCCTCGGGCCAACCTCGCTAACCGGCGCGCAATATGCGGTGGCTGCAGGCAAGCAAGGTAAATTTGTCGAGTTTCACGACAAGTTGATGGAAAGCCACGATCCGGTGACAGAAGATGAATTGCTAAAATTTGCTGATGAGCTGAAGCTGAATAAGGACAAGCTGAAAGCCGATGCTGCCAGTGCCGATGTGAAAGCTGCGATCGATGCCGATCTGGCGCTGGGCCGCAAGGTCGGTGTGCAGGGCACGCCAGGCTTTGTGATTGGCGACAAGCTTTATCCAGGCGCGATGGATCTGGCGATGATGCAAAAGGTTGTTGCCGACGCGCGTACGGTAAAAAAGTAACGACATAATCTAGCATTATTCAAAATTAAGGCCGCGCTTTCGGGCGCGGCCTTTTTTGATTGGCTGTATGACAGCGGCAGCCAATCAATAATACAATGTGATTAATGCGTTTTAGTGCCGTCAAGTGTCGGTGCTGAAGCGCCACCATCAATCGCGATCATGCGTGGCTTTGCGGCTTCCGGCACTTCGCGCGTCAGCTCGATATGCAAGAGGCCATTTTCCAACTTCGCGGCGCCAACCTTGATATGATCAGCCAATTGGAAACGACGTTCAAACGCGCGGGCGGCAATGCCGCGATGCAGATATTCATTCTTCTCAGCCTCTTTATCCTGCTTGCCTTGAATGATCAGGGCATTTTCCTGCGCAGTGATCGTCAGGTCGCTCTGCGCAAATCCGGCAACGGCCATGGTGATGCGGTAGCTATCTTCGCTGCGCTTTTCAATATTGTAGGGCGGATAGCTGGGCGCGGTTTCGTCAAGCTTAAGCGCGCTATCGACCAGGCGCGAAAGGGAATCAAATCCTACCGACGAACGGAACAGTGGGGTCAGGTCAAAGGGTGTTAATTGGGTCGTACGCATGGTTCATCTCCAAAAAGCGAGTTAAACATCGAAAAAAAGCCCGAATAATCGGCGCTTTTCTTCGTGAATATAGTTAGGAAGCGGTCAAGCCTGCTTCAAGACTAGGCAAATAACAAAATTTAAGCGTAGTAAATCAATGACTTAGCTCGTTAACGTCTTTAAAGCTTTCATTCAACGATTTTTAATCTCCTCCCGTCATGATGGGACATATCAGAGGAACAAAGAGCGATGGGGGTCGCGTTTTGTACCGAACACAAATGCAAAGTCGCGCAAGTGACAACAATTCGGGGGAATTGGGCTTATGACAAATATCGTATCATTCGGCGGGGGCGCGAATGGCTTCAATAGCGAGAGCCGCTTCATCGAGCAGGCGCTGGAAGACGGTATCGCGCTTCTGGTCGAAGCCAAGAATTATATCAGTTATCAGGAAAAGCGGGAACGCGAGAGCGCTGCCCTCTCAACCGGCTTGCGCATCGGTTACCAGCAAACGCGTCTGACGGCCCGCATCATGCATAGCCTCGCATGGCTATTGGGCCATAAAGCGATTGCTGCGGGTGAAATTCTGCCGGAGCAACTGGAAGCGGCCGATTGGAAATTGGGTGGCGGTGCTGATTGCTTTACGACTTATGGGGAGACGAGTGAAAGCCTGCCAAAGGGCCTGCGCGATATGCTCGCACGCAGCCATGCTTTTTATGCACGTGTCGCACGTTTGGAAACCATGATGCAGGCAGTAGATAAAGTGCAGGCGCCAAAGCGCTACGATGCCAAGCCAACTTTCATGGGCTTGCGTCTCGTATCAAGTGACGTCAGCGATACGGCAATGCGCGCATAATACTTTTTAAAAGTGGGATTGGTCTCCCTCTGCAACCCTGTGGCCTCCGCCACATGCAAGCCGCCGTTCTGAGCCATCAGAACGGCGGTTTTGGGTTGGGGCATAATATCAAAACGGAGCGCGCCTGATATCCATATGATTGAACGGCCAGGGTGAATCGGAATGTAAGGCGCGATAGGGTGAGCTACGGTGCTGGCCATCGCGCGGTAAAAGCGCAACGCTATTCGCAGCGCCATGAATGATGCCCCCATTCGCTAGAAAATAGCTTGTTAGAAAATCATCATACTCTGGCTTGGTGCCTGTGCGCCGAAGATGTCCAAACCGTTGTTGAACCGATGGCGGAAGATCTTGCAAGCGCATGTCGCCTGCAGGGAATTGCGTATTAAGCGTCTCGGTACGGCTGAAAATCATATACATGCGCTGGCCCGGCGCTTCGGGCACATCGGCATGAAAGAAAGGGGCAAGCGATTTGTAACTGCCAGCGCAATTATGGAAAACTTCGGTGGCCGTAAAACTATCGCCCATGTCAAATGTGCCGAAATGGCGCGCTTCGAATCCCAATACTGCCCGCCATTGCGCAGTGTGTATCAAGTCACTGTCGCGCATAGGCTTGTCGGTTGTCGTTGAAACAAACTGCTCGCCATCGTGCCAATATTCTGAAGAGCGATAGAAGATATCGTTCTCCCGTAGCAGCCCTGCGTATGTTGCTGGGTCGTGGGCGCGTTTACTTTCGGCCTCTGACACTGTGCCGATCGTGATGGCCCGCCGGGTAGCGCCCTGCAAGGTTGCTGTATCGAGATCGAAAAAGGTGATGGGTGGGATCATACAGGTCATCCAAAATCAAAGCGCGGAAACGTCCACAACCCGCTATTTTCGCGATAGTGCGGAGATGATCGATGCGGCGTTTCACCGAAGAGTTCGACGACTTCATTCTCACCGATTTGCGCTATAGCGTTCGCATTTCCCAAAAAAGCCGACACTGCTTTGTCGCGGGCATCGGCTGGCGTGAAAACACCGAAAGCGAGCAGTGTGGTTGGTACGGGGATCGTGGCATATTGCGTATTATAGGCCCGCTGCGGACCACCGATTATCACTTGGCGCGTATAGGGATCATGCGGCAAGCCATCCCGATGCCAAAACGGCGCTTTAGCTGATTGTTCTTTAGGCACATATCTTTGATGAAGGTCAAAAATGATCGGCCAGCGTTGCTGCAAGGGCTGTGCTGCTGCCATTCGTCGGCTGATGGCGCAACCGATGTTGCGAAGGCCGCTTTCCACAAGATCGCCAGCGCGCTCGCCACGCGGTGTCTGGCGATGGGTAAAGGCAAAGTCGTGCTGCTGATCGATATGGTAGCGATGCACGCCCAGTGGTACGGCCGCTATCAAATTGGCACCGGCATTGGATAGCCTGCCGAGGATGCGCGGCGTGCGGTCGCCGGGTACGTGCTGCGGCAGGTCGTAAAAGTCGATCAGGTGCGTGCTAAATGAATTTGTCATAATGTGCTTTAATATCTTGGGATAGAAAAAGGGTATGCCGTGAAGCATACCCCCTAAATCGTGCAAGTAATTCGCAGAAAGTTTTTAAGCTTTCTTTTCTTCCTTGGCCTCTTGGCCCTTGGAAGCGGCAGAGCCAATGCCGGAAAAACGCTTGTTAAACTTGTCGAGCTGGTTACCGCGATTCAGCAGGCCAGTGTTGCCGGTCCAGGCTGGGTGCGTCTTCGGGTCAATGTCAAGGCGGATCGTGTCGCCTTCTTTGCCCCAAGTGCTCTTGGTCTGGTAAATCGTGCCGTCAACCATGGTCACGTTGATCGTGTGGTATTTCGGGTGAATTTCTTTTTTCATCGCGCTAATCCTTTGCAGAGAACCGATGCCGACCGGTTCCGAGCGGCTGTTTTACGGGGGCATGAGCCTTTAAGGCAAGCAAAACTTGACTTGCAGCGGTAGATTTACCTATAAAGAGCGCGATTTCAGACATTTCTGACGATCAAGCCGCCAGCCCGGGCCATGTTCGGGCAGGTAAACAAGGGTTAAAGCCTGTCCGCGAGGGTTCGCGCACAGGCTCTATTTTGTATTGGACGATTAAGTGCTCGACACTTTGAGCGATAAACTGACCGGCATTTTCCAGCGTCTCGCTGGGCGCGGCGCTTTGACCGAAGAGTTGGTCGGCGAAGCCTTACGCGAAGTGCGGCTGGCGTTATTGGAAGCCGATGTTGCCTTGCCCGTCGTGCGCAGCTTCGTGGCGGCCATTAAAGACAAAGCCGTTGGCGTCGAGACGATCAAGTCGATCGCGCCCGCACAACAGGTCATCAAGACTGTCCATGACGAGTTAGTGAGTTTGCTGGGCGCGTCCGCCGTGCCGCTGAACCTGAATGTACCAGCACCCGCCGTGATTTTGATGGCAGGCTTGCAAGGCGCGGGCAAGACGACGACTGCGGGTAAGCTGGCGAAGCGGTTGATCGAGACGGACAAAAAACGCGTGTTGCTGGCATCGCTCGACATCTATCGCCCGGCGGCGCAGAAGCAGCTCGCGCTATTGGCGGAGCAAGTAAATGCCGGGTCGCTGGAGATTATCGAGGGGCAACAGCCGGTCGAAATCGCGCGCCGCGCGCTCGCTACCGCAAAACGTGAAAATTACGATATTCTCATTCTCGATACCGCAGGGCGCACCACCATCGATCAAGTGATGATGGATGAAATCCGTGCGGTGGTAGCTGCCGTGCCGCCGGCTGAAACCCTGCTGGTACTAGACGCCATGACCGGGCAGGACGCCGTTGCGACGGCCGAAGCCTTTGGCGCAGCGCTTGACGTGACCGGCACAGTCTTGACACGGATTGACGGCGATGCCCGCGGCGGTGCCGCGCTCTCCCTCCGCTCTGTTACCGGCAAGCCGATCAAATTTTTAGGTACCGGCGAGAAGCTGGACGGGCTCGAGCCGTTCCACCCTGACCGTTTGGCAGGCCGCATCCTGGGGATGGGCGATGTCGTCTCGCTGGTTGAGCAGGCGATGGGCAAGATCGACCAGGAAGCCGCACAGAAGCAGGCCGAGAAATTGGCGAAGGGCACGTTCGATCTCAACGACCTATCGGCACAGCTGGGGCAGATGCAAAACATGGGCGGGCTTGGCGGCATCCTAAATTTCCTGCCGGGCGCGGGGCAGCTGAAGACCGCGTTGGGCCAGGCGAATATCGACGACAAGGTGATCGTGCGGCAGCGTGCCATCATCAGCAGCATGACGCGGGCTGAACGCGCGACGCCAGGCCTCATCAACGGCCCGCGCCGCCGGCGCATTGCTAATGGCTCTGGCGTGAAGGTCGAAGACGTGAACCGGCTTATGAAGCAATACATGCAGATGGCCGACATGATGAAGATGTTCAAAAAAGGCGGCAGCAAAGGCATGATGCGCCAGATGGCCGGGATGATGGGCAATAAATTGAATCCATTCAGCGGCGGCATGCCTGGAGGTATGCCAGGCGGCATGAATTCAGAGATGGCTGCGCAGCTAGAGCAACTTAAAAACCAGTTCAACAAAAAGTAAACGCAACCAATCAACGACCAACAAAAGGAAAAACACCATGGCAACCGTAATCCGTCTCGCCCGCGCTGGCGCCAAGAAGCGCCCATTCTACCCGATCGTCGTGACCGACAGCCGCAATGCGCGCGATGGCCGCTATATCGAGCAAGTAGGCTCATACAACCCAATGCTGCCGCGTGATCATGCCGACCGCATTAAGCTCTCGACCGAGCGGTTGCAGCACTGGCTCACGGTTGGTGCGCAACCGACAGAGCGCGTAGCGCTGTTCCTGTCGAACGCAGGGCTGATCAAGGCCAAGCCGCAAGTGGCGAGCCCGAAGAAATCTGCACCAAAGGCTAAGGCGCAAGAGCGCCTACGCGAGCAGACCGAGAAGGCTGAATCCGCAAAGCAGGCCGAAGCCGACGCTAAGCAAGCCGCTGCTGACGAAGCCGCTTCCGCCAAGGCCGCCGCTGCTGAAGCTGCCGCAGCACCAGCGGTTGAAGAAGCTCCTGCTGCTGAAGCATCAGCTGCAGAAACACCGGCTGCTGAAGAGGCCGTTGCTGACGAAAGCAAGGACGCTTAAGTTGGCTGATACCACGCAGAGCAGATTGGTCTGCGTGGGAGAGATTGCCGCGCCACATGGGGTAAAGGGGGGCTTGCGCGTGCGCAGCTTTACTGAACCTCCGGCGCGGCTTTTTTCTTATGCGCTGCAGGATGAAAGTGGCAAGCTGGTATCGCTTATGCAACGCGGTGCTGACCCGCGGCCCGAATTATTTATCATCGAGATCGCCGGCGTGAAATCGCGCGAAGGCGCGGAAGCGCTGCGCGGCACTAAACTTTATACCGAACGATCGGCGCTGCCGGCACCAGACGCGGGCGAATATTATCTGAGTGATCTAATCGGGCTGCGCGTACGCACCGAAGCGGGTGACGACTGCGGGCGCATTGTCGCCATGCATAACTTTGGCGCAGGCGACATTCTGGAAATCAAATCCGGTAAGCAGAGCTTTATGCTGCCGTTTAATGATGACTGCGTGCCGCAGGTGGATCTCGCGGGTGGATTGGTGACCATCATCATGCCGGTTGAAGTGATCGGCGAGCCAGATCGCGGCGACGCGTGAGCTTTACCGCAACCATCCTAACGCTGTTTCCGGAATTGTTTCCCGGACCGCTGGCAGCCAGCCTTGCGGGCGCAGCACTGGCGCGCGGCGATTGGATGTGCGAGACAATACAATTACGCGATTTTGCGACTGACAAGCATTGCACGGTCGATGATACGCCCTATGGCGGTGGCGCAGGGATGGTGCTGCGGCCCGATATCGTGGCGGCAGCCATTCGGGCGGCGAAAGCAAAACAGCCAGATGCACCCATTATCTATCTGTCGCCACGCGGTGCGCCACTGACCCAGGCACGGTTGCAGCAGCTTGCTACCGGTTCTGGTATAACACTGCTTTGCGGGCGCTACGAAGGTGTCGACCAACGCGTGCTGGAGACGGAAAGCGTCGAAGAAATTTCGATTGGCGATTATGTGCTGCTGGGGGGTGAACTGCCCGCAATGGTGCTGTTAGAAGGTCTTGTGCGGCTCTTGCCCGGCACGGTCGGCAACGACGCGACGCACGATGAAGAAAGTTTCTCGAACGGCTTGCTGGAATATCCGCATTACACCCGCCCCGCGGCGTGGGAAGGGCAGGCGGTGCCGGAGGTGCTGCTCTCGGGCCATCATGCCGAGATCGAGCGCTGGCGGCTCGGCGAGGCTGAAAGCCTGACCCGCGAGCGGCGCTCCGACCTTTGGCGCCGTTATGAGGCTCAAAAATCCACTAAAAAACAAAAATAGCCCGCTTTTGCTTGCAATTAGCCCCACTTCCCGTTACAAACCCCCACGATTTAAGAATACCCTAAGGACAGCAGCATGCAAAACGCCATCATCCAAGGCATCGAAAAAGCCCAGCAGCAAAAAGCGCTTGGCGATAAAAAGATTCCGACTTTTAGCCCGGGCGATACCGTTAAGGTCAACGTGAAGGTCGTCGAAGGCACGCGCGAGCGGATTCAGGCCTATGAAGGTGTTGTGATCGCCCGCCGCAATGCCGGCATCAATTCATCATTCACCGTGCGGAAGATCAGCTATGGCTTCGGCGTTGAGCGGGTATTCCCGCTTTATAGCCCTCGCCTTGACTCAATCCAACTCGTCCGCAAAGGCGAAGTGCGCCGCGCCAAGCTCTATTACCTGCGCGATCGTCGTGGCAAGAGCGCCCGTATCGCCGAGCGCACGACTGGCCACGGCATGTCGGAAGACTAATCGTTTCTATTGAGATATCGACATTTAAAGGCTGGACGGAAGTCCGGCCTTTTCCTTTACTGGGGTTATGGAATTTGACCCAGACACCAACCAGCCTTTGCCGCGTTTGCTTGAACCTGCTGGTTTCTGGTGGCGGGCGCTAGCATTCTGGTTGGATGGTATGGTTGTTTGCCTTGCAACCGGCTTGTTGAGTCTTCTCGGCGTGGGACCACTCGGCATTATTGTTGGTTGGCTCTACTATGCCGTTATGGAAACCAGCCGCTGGCAAGCAACACTCGGTAAGCGCGCCGTTGGACTAATCGTGGTGACAGAGAATTATGAGACCTTGACGTTTGCACGCGCCAGCGGACGGTATTTCGGTAAAATCCTCTCCGCCTTTATTCTCAATATCGGTTTTATCATGGCTGCCTTCACCGAGAAGAAACAAGCGCTGCACGATATCATAGCCAAAACGTTGGTAGTGAAAGTGCGATGACGGCGTCGGCCGGGCCAGCGCTGACAAGTAAAATCTTCAATGCCATCGTCATCGTCTCGGCGCTCGGTTACTTCGTCGATATTTACGACTACTATATTTTTCTTGTCTCGCGCTTAGCGGTACTGAGAGACTTTGGCATTAGCGGCGGAGGATTAACTGAGACGGGGCTCTATCTCGTCAATATGCAGTTTGCAGGCTTGCTAGCTGGCGGCATTTTCTTTGGCATTCTGGGCGATAAGCTGGGGCGAAAACAAAGCCTGCTTGTCTCCATCTTGATTTATTCAGTGTCCACATTAGCCAGCGGCCTGACACAAGATTTTGATACATTTGCCCTCCTGCGTTTCATTGCTGGCTTCGGCATTGCGGGCGAGGTCGGCGTCGGGGTGACACTAATAAGTGAAATTATGAGCCGCGAAAAACGTGCGTTCGGGGTCATTATCTTTGCGGGCGTTGGTTTATTCGGTGTCGTTGTGGCGGGGCTGCTCTCGCAATACCTGCCGTGGCGCACATGTTATATCATCGGCGGTGTTGCTGGATTGCTGCTGCTGTTGATGCGAACGTTGGTGGTTGAACCTTCAATGTTCAAGAAATTGCGCGAGAGTAAAGTCACGCGTGGCTCGCTGCGCTGTCTTTTTGGCAGCCGCGTGCATGTCCGGCGTTATCTATTGTGCATTCTATTGGCGGTTCCGATATTTTTCGGCGTCAGCATCGTCATGACCTTTTCACCGGAACTGGCAGCCGCCATGGGCGTGGCGGAGCCGGTAACGGCGGCGACCACTATGATCTATAGTTATGTCGCGATGGTGACCGGCGAGATCGCGATCGGCCTGCTAAGCGAGCGCCTGCAGAGCCGCCGCCGCGTGATCTTCGGCAGCCTGGTCTGCATGGCGGCAATTCTGCTGGCCGGACTGGTTACAGGCATAAGCACAGCTACGCAATATTATGCCTTTGCTGCCGCAGTTGGCTTCTGCATGGGCTATTGGGTGAATTTTATTGCGCTATCGGCAGAGCAGTTCGACACCAATCTGCGAGCAACAGCCGCGACCTCGATCCCGAATTTTGCGCGCGGTACAACGGTGCTGGTCAACCTCGCCTTTCTGCATCTAAAAAATCAAGGTATTGCGATGGCCGCTGGGATCATTGGTCTAACCTGTATAGCGATTGCCCTGGTTGCCTTAAAATTGCTGCCGGAAAGTTACGGCAAAGATTTGGATTACGTAGATTAGCGCGTTGTGCAGCGCACCCTCTGGCTCTAGCCGCATTACAATGACAGCGCTAAGGTCACCGCTCGCCTAAAAATATGACCAACAGATGAGCTAGACGCTATGAGCACGATCAAAACGACCGACCAAGAAGCCCTCGATTTTCATATCGGCAAGGGGATGGGGCCCGGGGCCATGGGCCGCCCCGGCAAGATCGAGATCGTGCCGACCAAGCCGATGAATACGCAGCGCGATCTCTCGCTCGCTTATTCGCCAGGCGTTGCCATTCCTTGTTTGGAGATCGAGAAAAATCCGGCTGCGGCTTACGATTACACCTCGAAGGGGAATCTCGTGGCTGTCATTTCAAACGGCACGGCAGTGCTGGGGCTGGGCGATCTGGGCGCGCTGGCTTCAAAGCCGGTCATGGAAGGCAAGGCGGTACTCTTCAAGCGCTTTGCTGATGTGGATTCTATTGATATCGAACTCGATACGCGCGATGTCGACGCTTTCTGCAATGCCGTGCGGCTGATGGAGCCTTCGTTTGGCGGCATCAATTTGGAGGATATCAAAGCACCGGACTGCTTCGTGATCGAGCAGCGGCTGCGCGAAGAAATGAATATCCCCGTCTTCCATGATGATCAACACGGCACGGCGATCATCGCCGCTGCGGCGCTCATCAATGCTTGCCATTTGACGGGCCGCGAGATCAAAGACGTGAAGATGGTAGTGAACGGCGCAGGGGCTTCCGCGATCGCTTGCGTTGAATTGTTCAAGGCGCTGGGCGTGCCGCACGAGAGTGTGATCATGTGCGATACCAAAGGTGTCATTTATCAGGGCCGCCAGGAAGGCATGAACCAGTGGAAATCGGCGCATGCTGTGCCGACCGATTCGCGCACACTTACTGAAGCCGCACGCGGCGCAGATGTACTAGTCGGCCTGTCACAGAAAGGCGCCTTCACAGCTGAGATGGTGAAGGGCCTAGCGAAATCGCCGATCATCATGGCGATGGCCAACCCAGACCCAGAAGTGACGCCGGAAGAGGTTCAGGCTGTGCGGGATGATGCCATCGTCGCAACGGGCCGTAGCGATTATCCGAACCAGGCGAATAACGTGCTTGGCTTCCCGTTCATCTTCCGCGGGGCGTTGGATGTGCGT
Organism: Alphaproteobacteria bacterium; assembly: GCA_965246895.1. Taxonomy (GTDB): domain Bacteria; phylum Pseudomonadota; class Alphaproteobacteria; order JAIXQD01; family JAIXQD01; genus CBDFFX01. The sequence goes on from OZ251993.1 coordinate 285,130, forward strand.
GCTTCCACCATCAACGAGGCGATGAAGCTGGCCGCGGCGCATGCCATCGCCCGGTTGGCCCGCGAACGCGTGCCGGAGGAGGTCGCCGCTGCCTATACCGGCCGCCGCCTTTCTTATGGGCGTGACTATGTAATCCCGACGCCGTTCGACCCGCGCTTGATCGTTGAGATCCCATCGGCAGTAGCCAAGGCTGCGATGGAGTCGGGCGTGGCGCAAAAGCCGATCGAGGATTTCGACGCTTACCGCCGCCAGCTGCGGGCACGCATCGACCCGACCGCAGGCGCATTAGAGCGCATCGCCGAGGCTGTACAGCGCAACCCCCGTCGCGTCGTCTTTGCCGAGGGCGAGGAAGAGCAGACCGTACGCGCCGCGCTGGCGTTCCAGGCGGCAGGCTATGGCACGGCTGTGCTGATCGGGCGTGAGGAGGCGGTGCGCGAGCAGTTGCGTGCTGCCGGCGCGGAAGACCGCGAGAAGAGCGGCGAGATCGAGATCATGAATGCGAAACTGTTGGGCGAAGACGGCACGGTGAGCCTTGCCACGCAACTGTTTGACCGGCACAGCCGTCATGGCATGCTGCAACGTGATGCGCAGCGGATGGTCAATCAAAACCGCAATGTCTTCGGCTCATTGCTGGTGGTGAATGGGCAAGCCGACGCGCTGGTGACAGGTCTCACGCGTAATTTCCGCATCTGCTTCGACGATATTCGCAGAGCCATACCATCCAGCGGCGCGGCGCGAGTGTTTGGCGTTTCGCTGATCATTAGTCGGGGACGGGCGTTGTTCATTGCTGACACTGCGGTTAATTCGCAGCCGACACCACAGCAGTTGACGGAAATTACCTGCGCTACAGCCAAGCTGGCGCGCGCCATGGGGCATGAGCCGCGCGCGGCGCTCGTCTCTTATGCGAGCTTCGGGCAAAGCGGGCGCGAAAGCGCAAGTAAGCTGCGCGATACCATGAAAGTTCTTGAGTCTGCGCCCCGCGATTTCGAGTTCGAGGGCGAGATGACGGCGGACCTCGCCATTGATCACGAGCTACTGATGAAAAACTACCCGTTCGCGCGTCTCACGGGGCCAGCGAACATCCTCATCATGCCATCGCTTTCGGCAGCCAATATCAGCGCCAAGCTGTTGCGGAAAATGGGTAGCGACAGCGTGATCAGCCCGATCCTATTGGGTCTTGATAAACCAGTGCAGATTCTGCCGTTGGGTGCAGGCGTGAATGATATTGTGACGGCGGCTTTGATGGCGGCCTGGCAGTCTTTGCAGGCCGCTTAGGCTGGCGTCCTATCGCCCGTTCGCTGTGCGCCCGTGCTCATGGACTTAATGTCCACTCCGCGCGGGTGCTCGCGAGTCGAACAATAATCCGCTCAGCCTAACGACCTTAATGATAGTTGAGTGTTATTTACCCGTACTCCCAAATCCGCTTTCGCCGCGGTTGGTTTCGGGCAGAGCATCGAGTTCCATAAGGTGCGCATGCGCGTAAGGCGCGATTAGAAATTGGGCGATGCGGTCGCCGCGCTTGATCGTGAAGGGTTCTTGCCCGTGATTGATCAGCATGACCTTGATCTCACCGCGGTAGTCGCTATCGATCATGCCGCCGAGGATGGCAATGCCGTGCTTGAAGGCAAGGCCGCTGCGGCCCCAGATCTGTCCGTGATAGCCATCGGGGATGGCAAAGCACATGCCGGTCGGCACGCCGGTATGCATGCCTGGTTGTAAAACAAGATCGCCATCAATCGCAGCGATCAGGTCGATGCAAGCGGCGCTGTCTGTTTGATAGGCTGGTAGCGGCAGGCCTTCCGCATGCGGTAGGCGCTTAACGGGTAGCGGCAGCATTGCGCTTGTCATCGGATAGTCTCCGTCTCGTAAGCGCCGTAGAAGGTGCCTTTTGGCATATAACCTTTGACATCGGCGGCTTTGAATTTCACTTCGCACCAGGCATTTTCACAACCGATCAGCTCGCCCTGCGCGCCGGGCTGCACGCGGGCGACAATCGCCGCCTGGCTATTTGCGCTTTTATAGATCGGCTGTTGCACGTCCGGCTTGCCCAACACAATGATACTACGGCGTCCCGCCAGCATCGATTGATGCACCCAGCCTTCCGCGCCGTCGATATCGCGGATGCGGCGCCAGGTATCGTATTCAGCGGTGATTTCAACCGGCAGGCTTTCACGGTGATAGACCCATTCAATCGGGTAGCGCACGCCAGGGCCGGTGCGCAGATTGATCTCGCCAGTGCGCAAGGAAACGAAACGGGGGATCGGCAAGCCGCTGGGATTAGGAACAGCCGCGCCGGTAGCAGGGGCATCCGTGGCAGGCTCTTGCGCGACAGCCGGCATGGCCAGCAGAATGAAAAGCAAAGCAAGAAAACGAGCAATGGAACAAAAAGCCATTCCGGCACGGTACGGAACGCGGCTCGCAGGGTCAAGCGCAAGCCGCGACTTGCCCACAATCTTGTTTAACGCGCTGCCCTTTGGTTGCGCTAAGGCTTCGAAGTCGGCAGGATGTAGCATGCGTCTTTGGCTTATGCTTAGTTTGCTTTTTATCACTACATCAGCGTGGGCGGCTGACAGTATCGCCATGTACGGTAACCCGAAATATGGGCCTGGCTTTACACAGTTCGATTATGTCAATCCTAGCGCACCCAAAGGGGGCACGTTCCGGTCTGCTCAGGTCGGTACATTTGACACGCTGAATCCATTCAATATCAAGGGCACACCGCCGCCGGAAAGCGGCTATTCCAAGCTGGTATTTGAAAGCCTGCTGTATCGCAGTGCAGATGAACCATTCTCGCTCTATCCATGGTTGTCGCAAAGCGTGGAACTGCCGGATGATCGCAGTGCGATTACCTTCCACCTAAACCCCGCCGCGCGTTGGGCGGACGGACAGCCGGTAACGGTAGACGATGTGTTGTTCAGCTGGGAGACGCTGAAGGCCAAGGGCCGCCCCAACATGCGCAGCTATTATGGACGCGTTGCCAAGGCAGAAATTAAAGATGACGTCATCAAATTTACGTTTCAGCCGAAGGAGGATGGCCCCAGTGGGACTACGTTCGATCGTGAACTGCCATTGATTATCGGGCTGATGCCGATCCTGCCAAAGCATGATTGGCAGGGTAAGGTTTTCGATCAAACGACGCTGACGCCGCCGCTGGGTAGCGGCGCTTATCGCGTGGAAAGCGTTGACCAAGGGCGTAAATTGGTACTATCGCGCAGAACCGATTATTGGGGGCGTGATTTGCCTGTGATGCGCGGCATGATGAATTTTGATCGCATCGTGCTAGATTATTATCGTGATGAAACCGTGGCCCGTACGGCGATATTATCTGGCGCGGCCGAATTCAAGACTGAAAGTGATCTGCTGCAGATGCAGCGGGCGTATAAGGGCAAGAAAGACGCGGTGGTGACCGAGGCGGTGCCGCATCACCGGCCTGAGCCGTATCGCGGTTTTGTTTTCAATACGCGCCGCGCGCCGTTCGACGATCTTGATTTGCGAAAAGCTTTGGCAGCAGCCAGCGATTTCCCGCAACTGAACCGCACTCTTTATGGCGGGCAGCTCAAGCGCAGCCTGTCGAGTTTCGCCAATAGCGATCTTGCTGCGCGCGGCGCGGAGGATGCGACCGTGGCACCGGCGGTATTCCGCGCGCGCCTGAAGACGGCAATCGACGTGCTGCTGGCGAAAGGCTATCGCTATGACGATCAGCAGTTGGTGACAAAAGTCGGCAAGCCAGTCGTATTCGAGATTCTGCTGACAGATAGCAATGACGAAAAGCTGGCGCTGGGCTGGGTGCGGCAGTTGGCGGCGATTGGGGTGACCGCACGCGTGCGTACAGTCGATAGCGCGCAATTCACGGCCCGGCTAAACGACTTCGATTATGACGTGATCGTCTATCGCTGGATCAATAGCCTTTCGCCGGGAAACGAGCAGGCGCTCTATTGGGGCAGCGCCGCCGCCGAGACGAAAGGCAGCCGCAATTATGCGGGCGTGGGCGATAGCGCGATTGACGCCGCCATCGATGGCTTGCGGCAGGCACGGGATTACGGGCAGCTTACTAGCGCAGCAAAAACGCTCGACCAGCGGCTGATCGACGGCAGTTATGTAATTCCGCTCTTCTACAATGGTGCAGACCTGATCGCGCATAGCGTACATATCAAACGACCGGAGATTGTGCCGCTGACGGGCTATGACCTGCGCACATTTTGGTGGGAATAAAAAAGCTTTTGCTATGCTGTGAATCGCTTATCATTTCGATATAATATCGGAGATCGAGATGCGGACTTTGGCCAGTTCAAAATTTATGCAGTCGATGGAAGGTAATCCTGGCTGGAACGATTTCATGGGTGGTTTAGCCTTCGCTGATGCACGCAAGTCCGTTCGATCAGGAGTGGTGCTGGCGGCTATTTCTGGTGCCACTTGCGTGACATCTAGAAATATTTTCTTGCGCGGTCTGGCTATAGGCATTGGCGTTGGTGGATTTCTCGCGGCTGCCAAGCAGGCGAACGATGGCGTTAAATTGAAGCGCGGGGCCGCTAAGATAAGAAAGGCTATTGGGCAAAGACCAGAACCGATCTTGCCGAAACCGCCTAAAGTTATGACGACTAACGCCGACGCAAAACCTTAGCTCTAGCCCTTTGCCAGTGCCGGACGCTTGTCCGCCGTGATCTGCGCGGCGGCTTGCTTGGCAATCACGCCGCGGATTTTTTCAAATGCGCGGTTCTCGATCTGGCGCACGCGTTCGCGGCTGATCTTGTAATGCTGGGATAAATCTTCGAGGGTTGAGGGTGGCTCGCGCAGTCGCCGCTCGGCCAGAATATGCCGCTCGCGCGGGTTCAAGCTCTCCATCGCGCCGCGGAACATCGCTTGCCGCTGCTTGTGCTCTTCGTGATCGCCAACCTTGGATTCTTGATCGGCACTATCGTCTTGCAGCCAGTCCTGCCACTCGGACGTTGACCCATCGTCGCTGCCGCCGCGCGGCGCGTTCAGCGAGTTATCAGGCCCGCCCAAGCGGCGGTTCATGGAGATGACTTCATGCTCCGGCACGGCCAGACGCGTTGCGACATCTTTCACTTGCGCAGGTGTGAGGTCGGTATCTTCGTATTCTTTCAGCTCGTTCTTGATGCGGCGCAGGTTGAAGAACAGTTTTTTCTGCGCGGCGGTGGTGCCGATCTTCACCAGGCTCCAAGACTTCAAGACATATTCCTGAATGGCCGCTTTGATCCACCACATGGCGTAGGTGGAAAGGCGGAAGCCGCGATCCGGCTCGAATTTGCGCACGGCCTGCATCATGCCCATATTGCCTTCGGCAATCAGGTCTGCAACCGGCAAGCCATAGCCGCGGTAGCCCATCGCGATTTTGGCCACCAGCCGAAGGTGTGAGGTGACGAGAATTTGCACAGCGTCGCGGTCGCCCTCTTCGCGCCATTGCTTGGCCAGCTTGAATTCCTGCTCTGGCTCAAGGATCGGGAACTTGCGGATTTCAGCCAAATACTGGCTTAGCCCCGTATCGCTACTGAGGCTCGGAAACTTCGTCGAAGCGGGGAGGTTTTTTGAAAAAGCCATGAGTCTTTTATACTAGGGGTTTCAAAGCCCAATTTTCAAGCTTTTGGTCAAGCTTTATGCGAGCGATTTGATCAATTCGGCCATATCGTTTGGCAAATCTGCGTAAAATTCCAATGCTTTGCCCGTTTTAGGGTGCTTAAACCGCAGTTTTGCAGCATGTAAGGCCTGCCGCGGGAAGTAACGCAGGTCTTTTGGCACATTTACTTGGCGTTTCTTGCCATACAGCAGGTCGCCGACAATTGGATAACCAAGATGCAGCATATGCACGCGGATCTGGTGGGTGCGTCCGGTTTCCAGGCGACAGCGTACCAGCGTGGCCTCCATCCTGTAATTGGCTTCGCGAGTGATGTGCGTGACGGCATGGCGGCCGTTCAATTGCCCATCCGGACCTTCGACTACCACAGCCATTTTTTGGCGGTGGTCGGGATCGCGGCCAATCGGCGCATCGACGGTGGCGCTGGCCGGGGCAAGGCCAAGGACGAGCGCCAAATACTCGCGTGACAGCTCGCGGCTGCCGTCCCCAATGGGATTAGAGCCGGCAGCGAATTGCGCAGACAATTTCTGGTGCGCAGCATCGTTTTTGGCGACTACCATCAGCCCGCTGGTATCTTTATCGAGTCGGTGCACGATGCCGGGACGCTTCACCCCGCCGATGCCGGAGAGGCTATCACCGCAGTGCGCCAGCAAGGCATTGACCAGCGTGCCATCGTGATTGCCGGCAGCGGGATGAACGACCAGCCCTGCCGGCTTGTTGATCACCATTAGATCAGTATCTTCGTAGACAACATCGAGCGGGATGGACTGTGCGAGCGGCGTGGCGTCGATGGCCGGCAGCACAACAATGCTGTATGTCTCATTGGCTTTCACGGCGGTATTGGCTTTGGCGACCGGATTGCCTTTTATGCTAACCGTGCCGCCCGCGATCAGGCTCTGAATGCGCGCACGCGATAGCGCGGCCTCTGGATGGCTTTGCGCCAGTGCCGCAGCTAGCACGGCATCCAGCCGCTGTCCGGCCTGTTCAGGCGTTATGGTAACGGTGTAATTTGTTGTCGGGCTCATGCAGGCAAGCTAGGGTAATGCCATGACGAATACCATCAAATATGACGCGGAAACGCTGGCGCGGCTCGCCGCCGGGGTTGAGATCATTAATCCCAAGGGCGGCTTGAAAGAAAAGCTGGCGCTGGCCGAAAAGGAAAAGCGTCCGCTGCGCGTCAAGCTCGGTGCTGATCCAACCGCGCCTGACCTGCACCTGGGTCATGCGGTTGTGCTGAAAAAGCTGAAACAGTTTCAGGATGCCGGGCACCAGATCGTTTTTATCATCGGCGACGGCACGACCTTGATCGGTGATCCGTCCGGACGGAATTCCACGCGACCGCCGCTGACGCCCGATGAAATCAAGCAGAATGCTGAAACCTATTTTGGCCAGGTCGGCAAGGTACTCGACCTTGCGAAAACCGAAGTGCGGTATAATGCTGAATGGCTGGGCAAGTTAGGCTTCGCCGATATGATTAAACTGGCGGGGCAAGCGACCGTGGCGCAATTATTGACGCGTGAGGATTTTGCTAACCGCATGCGCGACGAAGTGCCCGTCTCGCTGCATGAATTGCTGTATCCGCTGGTGCAGGCTTACGACAGTGTTGCGATCAAAGCCGATATCGAATTTGGCGGCACCGACCAACTCTTCAACAATATGATGGGCCGGCATTTGCAGGAACGCATGGGCCAGCCGGGGCAGATCGTCATGTGCATGCATCTGCTGCGCGGACTTGATGGCACCGATAAAATGTCGAAGTCTAAGCATAATTATATCGGCATTACCGAAGCGCCGGAGGCGATGTACGGCAAGGCCATGTCGATCCCCGATGCGTTATTGGAAGAATGGGCCACCCTCACAACCGACTGGCACGATAATGAGCGGAAAAGCGCTCTAGCGCTGATTGCTGAAAATCCGATGGAAGCGAAAAAGCTGATCGCCCATAATATCACAACACAATATTGCGGTGTCGCAGGTGCGGAAGCGGGCGCACAGCACTTTTATCAGAATGTGCAGAACCGCGACGTGCTGAGCAAGGATTATGAAACGAAGACGTTGGCTAATTTGGGCGTTACTGTCGACGGTCTGACACTACTCTCATTGTGCAAAGCCTTGGCGCCCGATCAAAGCAATGGAGAGTTACGGCGGCTGATTCAAGGTGGCGGCGTGGCGCTAGATGGTGAAAAAGCCAGCGACTCGGCGCAGCCTGTGCACCCACCGGTTAAGTTGAAACTGGGCAAGCGTGGATTTTATGAGGTGACCGAATAATGAAAAGATTTCTCCTGTTGGCACTGCTATTCACCGGCTCCGCGCAAGCCGCCGCGATCGAGCATGGGATTGATACGCCTTACGTAGCACCAGCCATCACCGGTATTGCGAGCTGGGTCAATAGCGAACCACTGACCAACGAAAGCCTGCGCGGCAAGGTCGTGCTGATCGATTTCTGGACTTATTCCTGCATCAATTGCATTCGCACGCTGCCGCATTTGAAGGAGTGGGATGCAAAATATCGTGATAAAGGGTTGGTGATTATCGGCGTGCATTCGCCGGAGTTTGATTTCGAGCGTGATCCAAAGAATGTAGCGCAGGCGGTGAAACGGTTCGGCATCACCTATCCGGTCGCGCTCGATAGCCAGATGAAAACCTGGAACGCGTTTAAGAATAATTATTGGCCGGCACATTACCTGATCGATCGCAATGGTCAGGTCGTCTATACGCATTTTGGCGAGGGCGAATATGATGTGACAGAGCGCAATATTCAGACATTGCTGGGCGCGGGCGGCAAGATTGAGACAAAAGCGGAAGCCGTTTCAACGCGCGACCAATCGCCAGAAACTTATTTGGGTACAACGCGCGCGACAAACTTTGGCAGCCCCGAAGGGTTTCCGGGCCCATTATCAGGCGACATGCGGGATTTCACATTTCCAACAAAACTAAAGCCGAATAACTGGGCGCTGTCGGGCCGTTGGGATGCCACGCCAGAGTTTGTGCGGCTTAATCAACCGGGTGGCGCGCTGCGCTATGCCTTCCGCGCTGGTAAAGTATTTCTAGTGATGGGTCCGGCCACCGACGGCAAGCCGGTCAAAGTTGATGTGCTGCTGGATGGTAAGCCGGCAGGTGCGAATGCGGGCCATGATGGGGCGACCATTGCCGTCGATAGTGAGCGCTTGTATGAATTGCTCGACTTTCATGGTGAGGCCGCAAGTGGCATCTTGGAACTACGCCCGCAAACACCAGGCGTGCAGATCTACGCATTCACCTTCGGACTTTAATCGGTTTAGTGCTGTTTGGCGGCGCGCGTGCGATCTTCACGCAGTTGAGTCATGATCTCGTCATAAAGACGCTGCGCCAGCACCGGGCCATATTTGGTTTCCAGCGCGTCGTAGCTAATTCCATCTTCATTCAGATCAACTGTTTGCTCGTTTGCAGGTTGCGGCAGCTTAGCCGTTAGTTGATAGGCAGGAATCCGCTGCGTGGTTTCATTGGCGCGGGCACGGAGACTTGCCATGGCTTGCATATCGCGCAACAGCAATTGGGTAAGACGATAGGTGGCCCAAACGCGACGGGTTTGCTTCATATAGGTTGGATGCAGAAGAACGACATTATCAATAGTGCGACCGCAGCGGGCGGCGCTGCGCCAAGCGCGGTATTCAGCAACTAATTTACGCATATCGGCCCGCAATTGAGCTTGGGTAGCATTGGCCAGGGTCAGCTGTACGCGCAACTCAGACATGAGCTGATCAGCGTCAGGCAGCATGGAAAGGGTGGTGCGGGCCGCATCCAAAACACCGTCATGGGTCATTTTAATCTCCATACTATAAGCCATGCGGTTCATCCTTAGTTCGAATTGACCCGCGTAATATCGCTATTAAACCTTATCAAAAGGTTAATTTAAAGCCAAAAGAATGTTTTCATATCCTCTTGCGATCTTTTTTCTATCGTGATACGTATTAGGAATAGAAGCTGTGGAAAACAATAATCCTAGGCTTTTAAACCGCGAAGCCATTGATTTGGCTGATCCTGAGGGGGATTAACGAGTGATCGATGCTGCACAGATACGCGCCGCGAGGGCGCTTCTGGACTGGAACCGCGACCAGTTGGCTGCTGCCAGTGGCGTCTCTGTGCCGGCGCTTGCCAAAATTGAGGGCGAAAAGTCAAGCCCGCATGCAGAAACCCTGATGAAAGTGCAGAGCGCGCTGGAGCAGGCCGGCATTGTATTCGGCGATAGCTCGGGCGTGAAGAAGAAGAGCGAGATAGTGACGGTTTATGAGGGGCGTGACGGTTATCAAGCATATTGCGATGACATGTACATGACTGCCGTCAAGCATGGCGGCGAGTTTTTAATTGGTGGCGGCCTTCAACAAGATTTTTATGAAGCTCTGGATGAGAATTATCTTCAGCTGCATGTAGATCGTATGAAAAAAATTTCTAATCAACTTAAAGTTCGTGCGTTAAAGCCATTGCGCGATGCTAACTTGCCAGGCGTTGATTATGTGGAATATCGCATCATGCCGGACGATGCCTTTATGGCAGTGCCGTTTTACGTTTATCATAATAAGCTTGCGATCATTACGTGGCGTCCGCATATGCGCGTTGTTGTATTAGAAGATAAGCAAATCTCAGAGGCTTATCGAAAGCAGTTTGACATGGTGTGGCGCATCGCCCGGCGTCAAGGCGCGGTGCAAGCATGAATGTTTTGATGCGCCCTAAACAGCATATGTCAGCAACAACATGTCGCTGGATAAATTATGTCGATGTAATGGACTGCGAAGATTTACAAGCTCGCGTAGTCACGCATCTTTCTCCTGAAGAATTGCGGTTATTCTTTTATCCGCGCTTGACAGCTTTCCGTGACAACGCACTGAAGAATGGTGACGCGATTGTAGGCTGTTTCGATGATGGGCAATTAGTAGGGCAGGCAATTCTACTTCGCAACAACACGGGCGAAAAGTTTGCTCAGAATTACATGTTAGAACGCCCGATCCCTGCGATTTTAAAAGATCGCTCAAGTGCTGTTATTACCAATGCTATGGTAGAACCGGCATATCATGGGCATGGGGCAATGCAGGCATCCCTTGATTTCATTAGCAAGAGCTTGCGCATGTTTGATGCAGAAGCAGCTTTTTATATAACTCACGTCAATAATACCTCGATGATTGTAGCGGGATTGCGTTCCGGCTATCGCATGATGGATGTAGGCATTTGCCGCAATAATGGCGAGCCTATGTATCTGATGGTGCGTCAGCCAATGCTAGCTGCTATGCGCTTCACGAAAGAAGCTGAAGTTGACATGACAGCAGATAGCTACATACAAATACAAGACTACTTGTCTGATGGGTGGATAGGATGTGGCATGCAAAATAAAAAGCTTTTGCTACAATCGGCTTGAAGCTGCCTAATTATTTTTCCGCACGCGCATCGTTGGGAAGGCAATCACGTCGCGGATCGAACTAGCGTTGGTTAGCAACATCGTTAGGCGGTCGATACCGATACCGATACCGCCTGTTGGGGGCAAGCCGTATTCCAACGCCGTCACATAATCCATGTCCTTATGCTCGGCCTCGTCATTGCCAGCGGCGCGCTGCGCTTCTTGATTATCGAAGCGGGCGAGCTGATCGATCGGGTCGGTCAATTCTGAAAACCCATTGGCCAGTTCACGGCCATATATAAATGTTTCAAATCGTTCCGTCAGGCGCGGGTCATCACGATGCCTTTTTGCGAGCGGCGAGATATCGATCGGGTAATCCATCACATGTGTGGGCTGGATTAGCTTGGGCTCGACCTTTTCGCCAAACGCGAGTTCCAAACACTGACCCCAGTTCTCGAAGCCTTTCATTTCAATGCCCAACGCTTTTACAGCCGCACGGGCTTGCGCTTCATCGAGGGCCATAAAGTCAACGCCGGTATGCTGCTGAACAAGGCCGGACATGGTGCCGGAAGCCCAGCCTTTGGCGAGTTCGATCTCGGTACCTTCATAGGTAATCTTCGTCGTGCCATGCAGGAATTGCGCGAGTGAAGAGACCAGATCTTCCAAAAGCGCCATGATATCGTGGTAATCGGCATAGGCTTGATACAATTCAAGCATGGTGAACTCAGGATTATGTCGTACCGACATGCCCTCATTCCGGAAGCTGCGATTGATCTCGAAAATACCGCCATGTAATTGCCCGACCATCAGCCGCTTCAAAAATAATTCAGGAGCGATACGCAAGTAAAGGTCCATATCCAGGGTATTGTGATGCGTCACGAACGGTTTGGCGGCACCGCCGTTGATCGAGGTTTGCAGCATCGGCGTTTCGACTTCGATAAAACCTCGATCCTCGAAAAAGCGCCGCATGAACCAAAGGATGCGGCTGCGGTTGCGCAGGCGCGTGCGCGACTCTTCATTGATAATAAGATCGATGTAGCGCTGGCGGTAGCGCGTTTCGACATCGGCTAAGCCATGCCAGGACGACGGCAGCATTAGCAAAGATTTAGCGAGCATCGTATAATTGGCGGCATTTACCGTCAGCTCACCACGCTTGGTGCGACGAATAATCCCTTCGACGCCGATCATATCGCCGATATCTAGCAGATCCAGCAATTGGCATTGTGCTTCGTTTAATTGCGCGCGGTCGCCATAGATCTGAATTTTGCCGTGTGAATCATGCAGATCAATGAACATGCCGCTGTTGCGGTAAGCGCGAATGCGCCCGGCCACGCGAACGACATCTGTCGTGATCTCTTCATTAGGAAGGTCTTTATATCGTTCCTGAAGATCAGGCAGCGCGGCGGAAACATCGAAGCGGTAAGGGTAAGGGTCAACGCCTAACGCGCGTAGCTTTTCCAATTTTTCAAGGCGGATTTCACGCAAGCGGTGACTGGTCGCTTCATCTGGAGCTGTATCTAGCGGCTTGGTCACAATGTTTGTACCTACTAATTTGACGACTATTCGATAATTTGGGTAATCTTGGCGATCATGCGCAAGGCTGTGCGCTCAACCGTCAACTTACCCGTTTGCTTCCCACCAAGCTGCAGCAATTCGTAACGCTTGCCAATCACCCGGCCAACTTCACGCAATTGCAAGGTTCCGTTAGCAAGGGCAACGGCCACACGGTCACCCTTTTGAATTTTGGCGCCAGGAGAAGCGACGAGCAGGCTGCCGGCCCGGTAACCGGGAGCCGCCGCAGCGCTTGCAACCTCAAGCCCAAAGGCATTTTCGTCATCTGCGCCAACAATGGTGCGCTTGATCCAAGCTTTGCCACTAGGCTGCCCATCTTCACCAATATGGATACCCTTGTCGCTTTTTGTGGCACTGGCAGCCAGGGGTAGCACTAAAATCTTGGTTTTCAGTACTGTTTTATGCACAAGTGCCGCAAAATCGAGAAAGCTAGCGCCGGTGACTTCCAGAATTTTGGCGATGGATTCAGTCGAAGGCCATCGCTGCTTGCCTTCAGGCGAGAGCCGCTTGCTTTTGTTAAAAGTGGTCGCATCCAACCCAGCTTCGCGCGCTAAGCCAGATGGGGAAAACCCATTAGCAGCTGCCAAGGCATCGATTGCGTGCCAGATATCAGAATGTTTTAGCATAATAGGAATACCGTCTTGTAAGGTGCATACAGCTGTGTCGGGGGCGCAGTCGACTAAATTTAACCGCTATGGTCAACCCTCATGTACTATATTCAGCATCTAAAACTGATGCTTTATTTTCGCCTTTTTAAGGTGGTATAGTATTTGTGACGAGGGAATTTTTATGAACGAGCCGCAACCAGATTTGCCAGCCGAATTAGCGTCACGCGACGGTGCCGAAGCAACAGCTGTTGAAACGGCATTCGATCAGCCAAGCGCGCTGCCATTTTTCGATCTTGATATCGCGTTGATCCGTCGCGGGCAATCAAAGCCACACCTACAAACGCAAACGGCTGCGGCACCAGAGTTTAATCGTGAACGCAAAGCGCTTGACGCGCTTGAGGCTTTGCTGGCGGAACGGGCTTTGGCGCGTCCTAAGGGTTTGCAGACTGCGCCGGTGCCTCTATTCCCACAGACAGTGCTAAATAAAGCTGAGATTGCACTAAAATATATTGAGCCGCGCATCGTGCCGGTGCCGCATTCGGCTGAGATTTCAACCGGTTTCGTTAGCCCTGCGTTTGAGCGTGCCGCTGCGCCTAATGCTACGGTAAACGAACCGCGGGCGGCTCTGGCAATTACTTTTCTGCAAACCGCCAGTGATGTTGCGGCGCAGGCTGCTGATCTGCTGCCAGATTTAAAGCTGCAGTTGGTACGGCAGGCTTTGACACGGCGCGAGGCTATTGTGTTAAAAGCGCAGCGTGCCGCAGAGATTAAAAATGTGCAGGCTGCTTGGCGTCCAGCACCGCAAACCGCGGCAGCCGTGAAGGTAACACCGCAAGCTACTACCAATGCGGATGCTGATGATCTTCCCTGGGGCCATGTGACTTATCGCCTACTGGTGATGTAAGCTGCCTTGTACGCGCCAATAAACATTAAGCATCGAACTTTGCCGCTTTTACTTTTAGCGACAATTCTTCGCCCTGTTTGATAAGCTCAAGCGTTTGCCCTTCCGCTACATCGCCGCGTAATAACTGGTCGGCCAATAGGTTTTCGACGCGATCTTGAATCAACCGCTTCAATGGCCGCGCACCATAAACGGGGTCATAGCCGCGCTTCGCTAGCCAATCGCGTGCAGGCGCACTGATCGATAGGCCGATATGCTTTGCCGCTAGACGCTCGCTCAAGCGGCTTAACTGGATATCGACAATGCGGGCGATATCGCTCTGGCTTAGCCGTTGGAAAATGATCATATCGTCGAGGCGATTAATGAATTCAGGTCGGAAGTTTTTGCGCACGGCACTAATTACCTGCTCGCGATCTTTCGCCGTCACCTTGTCGCCCTGCAAATATTCGCTGCCAAGATTCGAGGTGAGAACGATCAGCGTATTCTTGAAGTCGACCGTGCGGCCCTGACCATCCGTCAGACGGCCATCGTCCAGCACCTGCAATAGTGCATTGAAGATGTCGGGATGCGCTTTCTCGACCTCATCAAAGAGGATTACCTGATAGGGGCGGCGGCGCACAGCTTCGGTCAAGATGCCGCCCGCCTCGAACCCGACATAGCCCGGCGGCGCGCCGATCAGGCGCGAGACCGCATGTTTCTCCATATATTCCGACATATCGAGGCGCAGCATCGCCGACTCGTCGTTGAACATATAGCCGGCAACTGCGCGGGCCAGTTCCGTCTTGCCGACGCCGGTCGGTCCCAGGAACAAGAACGAGCCGAGCGGTCGGTTTGGGTCAGCAATGCCGGCGCGGCTACGGCGAATGGCATTGGCAACGGCTTTTAGCGCGTCCTCCTGCCCAACAACGCGGAGGCGCAGCGTATCTTCCAGTTGCAGCAGTTTTTCGCCTTCGCCCACCAGCATCTTGCCGGCAGGAATGCCCGTCCAGCGGCTGACGATGGCGGCGATATCGGCTTCCGTTACTGCTTCGTTTAACAAGCCTTCCTGAAGCGTGCTTCCAGCTTCAGCGGCGGCGATCTGCTTTTCAAAGTTGGGAATGATGCTATAGGTCAGTTCGCCCGCGCGCGCAAAATCACCACTGCGCTGCGCCCGATCAAGTTCGGCCCGTGCAACCTCTAAGTCTTCCTTTAGTTTCTGCGCGCGCCCCAGCTTGGATTTCTCCGCCTGCCAGCGGGAGGTCAGTTCGGCGGCTTCGGCTTCCGCTATTTTCAATTCTTCAATCAGTTTTTGCAGCCGTGTCATAGATGCAGCATCGCGCTCGCGCTTCAAGGCTTCGCGTTCGATCTTTAGCTGCAGCACGCGACGATCGAGCTCGTCCAGCGCCTCTGGCTTGCTATCAATGCCGATCCGCAGGCGGGCCGCAGCTTCGTCGATCAGATCAATCGCTTTATCCGGGAGGAAACGGTCATTGATGTAGCGTTTAGAAAGCGTAGCGGCGGCAACGATTGCGCTGTCGGTAATGCGCACGCCGTGATGCAGCTCGTATTTTTCCTTGAGGCCACGAAGGATTGAGATGGTATCGGGCACGCTCGGCTCGTCCACAAAAATGGGCTGGAAGCGACGCGTGAGAGCGGCATCTTTTTCGACATGCTGGCGATATTCGTTGAGAGTGGTGGCGCCGATACAATGTAATTCGCCGCGGGAAAGTGCCGGCTTCAGCAAGTTCGAGGCATCCATCGCGCCATCGGTCTTGCCTGCACCAACCAGCATGTGCATTTCGTCGATGAAAAGGATGATCTCGCCCGCCGCTGCGCGCACTTCCTCGATTACGGCCTTTAGACGCTCTTCAAATTCGCCACGGAATTTTGCGCCAGCAATCAAGGCCCCTAGATCAAGCGACAGCACGCGCTTGCGCTTCAGATTTTCCGGCACGTCGCCAGTTTCGATACGGAGGGCTAGCCCTTCAACAATCGCCGTTTTGCCAACGCCCGGCTCGCCAATTAGAACCGGGTTGTTCTTGGTGCGGCGCGCCAGCACCTGAATTGTACGACGGATTTCCTCGTCCCGCCCGATCACCGGGTCGAGCTTATTGTTACGGGCGGCTTCCGTTAGGTCGCGGGCATATTTCGCCAGCGCCTCAAATTGCGACTCGGCATGTTCGCTGGTGGCGGTTCTGCCACCGCGGGCTGTGCTAACGGCGTTCGTCAGGCGCGCGGGCGTCACGCCGGCAGACGTCAGCGCTTTGGCCGCAGGGCTGTCGATCGTCGCCAGTGCTTCGAGTAGCCGTTCAATGGTAACGAAACTGTCGCCCGCCGCCTTAGCGCGGCTCTCTGCTTCGCCGAAAACACGCATCAAAGCGGGATCGGCCACGAGGTTCGCGGGCCCAGCTAAAATTTTCGGCTGCTTCTCCAGTGCCTCAGTAATAGCTTCCTGCAGCTTCAATAGATCAGCACCGGCAGCGCGCAGCAGGTTGGTAGCTGTGCTGTCACGATCTTCCAGTAGTGCCTGCAGCAGTAGTTCCGGTACAAAGCGCTGATGGCCTATTTTAAGGGCATTTGTTTGCGCAGTTTGCACAACAGCTTTGGCGCGTTCGGTGTAATTATCGAAGTTCATAAGGCCCATGTTGTCATGGATCAGCGTTTGTTCAAGGGACTGGCATGATTGCCGGTTTAAACACGAAATACTTGTTAACTGCGAAATTGACGAACAGGCCTGCGATTGATCCAGCCGCCACCGCTAGCACCGGATAAGCGACCGCTAGCGGCCAAATATGCAGCGTAACCGCATAGGCGGTATAATTGACGGCTCCGCCGGCAAGATTGAAGGCCAGAAAGCGGCCCCACTCCTTTTTCTTGTTTTCTCCGGCGGTCGCCTTGAAAGCCCAGCGGCGGTTCAGTGCCCAAGTAACAGTCGCCGCACAGAGGTAAGAGACGACGCGGCCTGCATAGAAACCAAGGCCGATAGCAAGACCGATCTGCAGCACACCCGCATCGACGATAAAGCCGATCGTGCCGACGATACCGAACAGGAATAGCTGGCGGATGAGTGGTGGAAGCTTCACGCTATCTGTTGCCAGGCGCTTTGTACGTTAAATAGGCCATGCGCTTGGTTTCGACGCGGCCGGTGGTGACCGTGTCGAGGATCAGGCCGATCGCAAAGGTGATCACAGCAACGATGCCAAGGCCAGCCGCTAGGATCGTGCGTGGGAACCGCTCGACCACGCCCGTATGGAAGAAGTCGATAATGACCGGCACGCCGATCGCGAGCGAGACAAGTGCAATGATGAGCGCGATCAGTCCGAAGAATTTCAGTGGCAATTCTTCTTTCACTAGCTGCGCGATCATGAACAGAATGCGGAACCCGTCGCGATAAGTGTTGAGCTTGGAGACGCTGCCGACCGGGCGATCCTTATAGCTAGTCGCCACTTCGCCCACTGGCAGGCGCAGTTGCAACGCATGCACGGTAAGCTCGGTCTCCGTTTCAAAACCACGGCTGAGCGCGGGGAAGGATTTGACGAAGCGGCGCGAGAAGACGCGATAGCCCGACAGCATATCGGTAAAGCGCTTGCCAAAGATATTGCGCACAAGGCCCGTTAGCAAGGCATTGCCGAGGCGGTGACCGGCGCGATACGCGGCCTGGATTTCGGTCACGCGTGCGCCATTGACCATGTCAAGGTTTTCTTCGATCAGCTTGTTCAGCAGCAGCGGCGCCACAGCGGCATCGTAGGTCGCATCGCCATCGACCATGATGTAATAGTCCGCCTCGACATCCGCGAACATGCGGCGGATGACGTTCCCCTTGCCTTGCAGGCTTTCGGTGCGGACGATCGCGCCGGCCTTGCGCGCGACCTCGACCGTGCGATCTTTCGAATTATTATCGTAAACATAGATCTCCGCTTGCGGCAGCGCGGCACGGAAGCCTTCAATTACTTCCGTAATGGCGACTTCCTCATTATAGCAAGGCACCAGCACGGCGATTTTTCTAGTAACAATATCAGACATAGGTATCTCCTTTAAAATCCAAAGCTCTGAGACAGGCGTAGCGCGGTTGCTTGGCCCCGGCAACATTGACCGCATCCGTGAATTGAGTTACGGGCCGCGCAAACATGCGGTTTACATCATCGGCCTGATGATAAAAGACTAATTCCTCTTCGGTCTCGCTGTGCCAACCAGTGCCAAGCACGCGATAAACCGTGCCTTTGTAATGGCGATAAAATCCGGGCGCGACTGCGATCGTCCTCGTAGGCGTTGGCCTGAAAGACGCTTTTATAATCGGGTCAGCGGACACAGGCTGAGATCCTCGTCGAAATTGGGGTGGACACGTTGGCACTGGTTTACATCCAGTTTCAGGCTGAATTGCGGCAGTACGCTCTCGCCGATCCAGGGCGCATCATAAACAGGGATCAGGAAAAGTATCTTATGATCCGGCGCTTCCAGCCAATCGCGCACGCGCACGGCCAGTTGATCGTTGATGCCTTTGGCCTCGCCGGGGCTGGCGAAGTTGCTCTGAATGCGGATAACAGGCATGGCTGCTGGCAGGCTCGGCACGACATGACTGTAAGGCTGGAAGCCCGCCATGATGATCATAGTTTTAGCCGGATCGTTTTCGGTGAGCAGCGGCGGCCATTCGACCGTTACCATGTTTGGCCCGAAACTGGTACGGCTCCAGTTGGCGACTTGCGTGCAAGCCAGGCAAGCAACAAGCGCGAGCGCCATGGCGATCTGCTTCGTGCGTAGGCCTGTAAAGATGCGGTCGAGCGCAACCAGGATACAAGGTGCAGCTAGCATTTCCAACGGCACGGCATAGCGGTAGATCGCAAACATAAATAGCCAGGCTGCGTATGCGAGACCAATGGCGTAAAGCGAATAAGTCGCTTGCGATACCGTAAGGCGACCCAACCGATGACGAACCCGAAAGGCCATTATGGCTACAATCGGCAGCAAGCTATAGAGCAATGGCAGCTTGAGATCACGGAATGGCACTTCACCCACCAGTTTGGGGTCGAGCGTCCAGGCGAAAGGGAAGACCAAGCGCAACCAGTTTGAATCTGGCACGAAGTTGGTATCGCGCGCGGTGGTCGGCAGTGTCACCGGTGATTGAAAGATATTGTTGAAATAAGGGAAGAGCGGGTTCTGATATTCATGCCAGAGGTAAGCGCCCCAATAACCATAGCCAAGCGCGAGGCCCAGCAGCACGCCGCAACCGAACGTAAAGGCGCGGTTGAAACGGAGCTTGAAATCGCCAGGCATCAGGAATAGCGCGCCGCAGAGGCCGACACAGAAGATTGCTGTCGGCAGCTTTAGCCCCATGCCAATGCCGACCGGAATGCCGGCAATGACGAAGCTTGCCAAATCGACGTGTTTAGTGAGCGCGCGCTGCGCCAAATAAAGGCTCGTGAAGACGCCGAGGCTGACAACGTTATCGTAGAAGACGGTGCCAAGCTCGGCCAACGTGCCGCCGCCAAGAACAGCCATTGCTGCCGCGCCAGCGGCATACCATTCGCGATGGCGGAGGTCAGGGCGCAGTAGCCGCTTGGTGATTTTAAACAGCAGCAGCGCGTTGGTCGCCTGTAATAGCGCGAGGCCGACGCTGGCCAGCCAGCTTGGCACCTGGCTGGCGATGGCATAAAACAGTGCATCGAACGCCGGATTATAGAAATACGGCGTCTGCGAGGGCAGCAGGTCGAACCCGTAACGCCCGTTCAATAGCGCATAGCCATTGTACCAATGATAGTTTTTAAGATCCCAGTTCGCATCCTGCCCGAACCAGAGCGCAAGTGCGGCATAAAGCGGAAAGATCAACAGCAGACAGCGGCGGGCAGTAATAAGAGACATGCTTCCTTGTACCGCAGGGTTCAGCCCTTGCAAATGCGTTGCATTTGCTGCGGTAGTATTTATTTCGCTTTGCCTTCGGCGTTGCGAAGATAAATGATACTTTCGGATTTTACAGAACCGGTTAAAGCTAGGTGCGTGCTAGATCCCGCTTTCCTTTCCGCCTATATCTTGCCGATCAGCTTACTGGCGGTTGCGCTGGGGCTGGTCGCGGGCGGCATCTTCTATTACCTCGGCAGTCGGCAGCGGCATCTGGCGCAGCAACTGCGCGGCGCCAGCGAGATCGTGCAGGCCGGCGTGCAGGCAACATTGAATAAAGAGATCGTCGACAGTCAGAAAGCGGCCAGCAGCCTTCGCGATCGCGAACGCAAATACCGCAGCATCTTCGAGAATGCGATGATCGGCATTGCCCAGATCGTGCCGGGCGGTCGGTGGACGGCGGCGAACCCGGCGCTAGCCCGCATGCTCGGCTATTTCGACCCATCGGAAATTTTGTCGGCGCAGCCTGATCTGCATGGCGACTTTTTCGTCAATGCCGAAGACCGCGGTGCATGGTACGCGCTGCTCGATAGCGAGCAAAAAAGCCAGTTCGAGGCGGATATCTGGCGGCTCGACCGAAAGCAGGTGCGGCTCGCGCTCTCAGGCGTGGCTGTACGAGACGAGCATGGCACCGTCCTTTATTATGAATGCATGCTGGTGGACATCACCGAGAGCTATAAGGCCAAGCGCGATTTGGAACGCGCCAAGGCGGACGCTGAATATTCCAACCATTCTAAGAGCGAGTTTCTGGCCAATATGAGCCACGAACTGCGGACGCCACTGAACGCGATCCTTGGCTTTGCGGAGATCATCAAAGACGAATTGTTCGGCGCGATCGGTAACCCACAATATAGCGACTATGCGACCGATATTTTCCATTCCGGCCAACACCTCTTAAGCCTTATCAATGACATCCTTGATATGTCGAAGATCGAAGCCGGCAAGCGTGACCTGGCGGAGGAAATCGTCAGCCTCTCTGACATCTGCAAAAGCGCAGTGCGGCTCATTGCGCACCGGGCGACCGAAGGCCGCGTGAAATTGATCCTGCAGGTGCCGAACGATCTGCCGCGGCTGCGCGGGGAGGATAAGGCGCTGAAACAGGTGCTGGTGAATATCTTGTCGAACGCGGTGAAGTTCACGCCTGAAGGCGGCAGCGTCACTATGACAGCGGGGCTTGATAAAAACGGCGCGCTGAAGGTCGTGGTGACGGATACCGGCATTGGCATCGCCAAGAAGGATATTCCGAAAGCACTGGCACCGTTTGGGCAGATAGAATCGGCGCTAGCTCGGAAGTATCAGGGCACAGGCTTGGGCCTGCCGATTACCAAACAGCTGGTGGAGCTGCATGGCGGCACCTTCGCGATCGACAGCGAGCTGGGTCAAGGCACGGCGGTGTCGTTTACCCTTCCCCCACAACGCGTCATCCGCGAATTCATCTGACGCTTAATCAGTCAGTTGAAAAGCCGTGCGGATCGCATTTCTGTCAGGCCATTGCCGGGTATGAAAGCGGATAGTTTTATAGCCTGCCGCGGCCAGCATCCAATCTCGTTTCCGGTCATCATGCTGTTTCAAAGATTGGTCGTGACTGGGATCGTCAAGCTCAATAAAAGCCAGTATGCGGCAATCATCCTTAGCGCAGACGAGGAAATCGGCATGGCGCGCCCCTAGCGATCTTGCCAAAGCGCCGAATAGCCGTCCGTTCAAGCCAGACGGGATGTGCACAACAGCGCGGAATGCGACCTGCGGAAAGACTTCATATTCCGGTAGAGCAGCTCGCAATTGGCTGAAGAAGCTGAGTTCGGTTTTGCTCAGCAGGCGCTTAGGCCGCAGAAACCTGAATTCGTTAGGCAGAGCCTCTTCCCGATCCGACCTAGAAGAGTGCCAAGGTTGAGCCTCGAAATTCATCGCTCGCTGTGCCGATCGCCGACGCGCGCCTATAACGAGGCCAATGACAATCAACCCGGCAAACGCCGCCAACACCTGCAGCAGCGGCTCCGTCGCGCGCAATGGCTGCAGAACCTGCAAACTGTCAACTGCTAGTTGTTGTATAGGCATCAGGATTGATTCAGCTTGGATAATCTAAGCGTGAAATTATTGTGCGGAGAAATCAATAATATCTATATAAGAAATTTAAGTCAATAAAATAATGCCATGCACAACTCAGGGATCATTAAGCTAAGGATTATATTGTAAGCGAACCTATTAACGAGGAGTACCTAATGAGCGACAAGAATAACAAAACTATGGCCGAAGCCGTTTTTGCCCGGTTAGCCGCACAGCTAACCAATCCTTTTTCTCTATCCCTCGTGAAGCAACAGGCCAAGGCTGTGTACGCTGAGACATTACTGACGGTGCAAGGTACGAGCGAAGACGTGTTTGCCCGGCTGGAAGCTGCGGCGGTTTAGCCTTTCCTTCATTGTTGCTTTTCTTAAGCCCTGCTTTGGCAGGGCTTTTTCGTGTGCAATAAACCTAATCGAAAACCGATACTCAGCTTGGCTTGATGGTGACAGTCCGCGGCCCTGCCGTCTCATCATCAAGAAGGAAGAAAATCATGACGACATTCGTAACCGCCACATTCAAAACCCGTAACGCAGCGCAAAGCTATCTGAACGATATCGAAGCGCTGGGCGTGACCTCTGACCAGATCTCGACCGTGACGACGGATGAGACGCGCGGCAATTCTTTTAACATCGATGAATCGTCGAAGGCGCCTGAGGGTGCTGCGACGGGTGCTTCTCTAGGTGGGTTGGTTGGGGTCGTATTGGGCGCTTTGGCGACTGCCGGCACGCTCGTGATTCCTGGCCTGAATATCGTCGTCGGCGGCGCGCTCGTCGGTGCCCTTGCGGGCCTTGGTACAGGCGCAATGGCGGGCGGCTTGTTGGGCGGACTCGTCGGCGCGGGCATTCCAGAGCATGAAGCCACGATCTATGAAAACGAAATTAAGAATGGTGCCGTGCTGATTGCGGTGGCCGCCAAAGATAGTGACCAAGCCGAGCAACTGCGCGATCTGTTGAAGCGGAATGATGCTTACAACATCGCCGCTTAACGCTCGCATTTGACTTGTACCTATCGCGCTTCGGCTGCGATCTGGTACGCACGTACTTAATGTACGCTTACGTTCCGGGTCTTGCCAAAGCATCGATATCTACGGCGTCATCTGCAAGCTACTGATAGATTGTAATTTAGCCCTGCTGGAAACGGCAGGGCTTTTACTTATTTAGCGCAACTTTCACTTGCCCCAGTAGCTCGTCGAGCGTGAACGGCTTAGCGAGGATGAAGTTGATCAGCGCCTCAAGGTTATGCGCGCGCGCGCGGGCGTCGGCGTAGCCGGAGATCATGATAATCTTCAGGTCTGGATGGTCGCGGCTAGCCGTAAGCGCTAGCGAAATCCCGTCCATGCGCGGCATGACGATATCCGTAATGAGAAGATCGAATTGATTATCGGGCAGCGCCAATTGGTCGAGCGCATGCTCGCCATCTTCGACCGCGACAACATTGTAACCAACGCTTCCAAGGCCACGAACGATAAATTCGCGTACCGCCGGCTCATCCTCTGCCACGAGGATATTGATCGCATTAGGGGGCGTATTATTCGGGAGCAAATGAGCCCCCAAATTGGACAGTCACCTCGGCCATTTTCGGGTCGGCGGCGCCTAATTGCATGGTAAAGCCCGTCTCGCCATGGGGCGGCAGCGTCTGCAATTGCACGGAGGGATGATAGGTGCCAAGTAGCGCGCCTTTCACATCCTTCGTAAACAGGCGTAGTGGCGGGATCGCAAGTTCGTCATCAGTCTGGTTGACAATCTTGCCTTCAACGATCAGCGAATAGCCGGCAGGCGTTTGCGTGCCCAAGGCATCTGGCGTCGTGATGCCGGTATCGGCGGCGGCGGCCGTCTGCAAGACGTAACGCGTCGTTACATTTTCGATCGTCAAAGGTGCCGCAGTTTCCATATGGAAAGTGCTGTTAATCGTCGCGCCTAACCAAGCGAGGCCGGCGGGCGCAATAGCAATCAGCCCTACCAGTGCCAGAACAGTAACAAGGATCAACAGTGCGGTATTGCGGCGCGGCTGCAATTTGCCGGCAAATCCCCTTAGCCACTTACGTTTGATTTTTGCGGGCAGGTTGGAGCCGGCAGGGATTGGCTGCGTTGGCACCGTAGCGGCGGAAAGATCCGGCACGGCATCGCTAATCATGCTGGCGAAGTCGGGCGTTTGGGCGGTGGCCGGTGCTTCCGCCTGCCACTCGTGCTTGCACTTGCCACAACGAACGCGCCGCGACCTTTTTATCATACCGCCTTCGGCGGTGGCGCGACCCGCAAAAGCGGCGTCTGGCACCAGAAAGCGCGTCGAACAGGCCGGGCAGGTCAAAATCATGCGCAGACTATAAGGGATTATACCCGCGAAGCAAGTTCGCGGCTTGGGTTTGAGCCTTCTATTGAGCTTGGCCGTTAATCTTAATAAGGTGGCGCTGTGGCTCGCCCTATATCTTCATCCAAACCGCAACAGCCGGCCGCTGAAAAACCAATCGCGCCCGTGTTGGCGCTGCGCGGGTTGACGCATGGCTATGCCGCGCCCGGGGCGGCGGCGGACGATCGCAGCCATGTCATTTTGAATAATATCGAGCTGGATCTGGCGCCCGGCTCCTTCAACTTTTTGACCGGGCCATCGGGCGCTGGCAAATCGACATTGCTGAAGCTCATGTATTTGGGGCTCGAGCCAACCCGCGGGCGGGTGGAGCTGTTCGGACGCGATGCGTTGAGTTTGCCACGCGTGCAACTGGCGCGCCTGCGCCGCCGCATCGGCGTGGTGTTCCAGGATTTCCGGCTCTTGCCGCATCTGGATATCGTCGAGAACGTGGCGCTGCCGCTGCGCCTTGCCGGCGCAAGCCAAAGCCAGATCGCGAGCCACGTGCCGGAGTTGCTGCGCTGGGTCGGCCTTGGCGATCATTTGGGTGCAACGCCGCTGACGCTATCCGGTGGGCAGCAGCAGCGGGTGGCCATTGCCCGTGCCGTCATCAACCGCCCGGCGCTGCTGCTGGCAGATGAGCCGACCGGGAACGTCGATGACGAGATCGGCTTGCGGCTGATGCATTTATTCGTCGAGCTGAACCGGCTTGGCACGACGGTCGTGATCGCCACCCACAACCAAGGCCTGATCGAACGCATCGGCAAATCCGTGCTGCGGCTTGAGGACGGCAAACTCTCGCGTGTTTCCAATGGGGCCGATTGATGGCCGACCTGATGCAAAAGACGGTGCTGGAAAGCGGGCGTAGGGCAATGACGGCGAGCCGTACCGCCGGCAAACAAGCGCGCACGCTGTCGCAATGGCTATACGACAAATTATTTGGGCGCGGGCGCGAACTGCCATTACAGGCGGACGGGATCGCAATCGCGCTCGCCGCCTTGTTGGGCGTGATGGTCTATCTGGCAGCACTGGGGCTAGCAGCTAGTTTTATCCTCGGCCAGTTCGCAAGCGCGTGGGAGAGCGGCCGTCGCGGCGAATTTACGGTTGAAATCCGACCGATGGGTTTGCCGACAACGCAAGCAGGCGGTAATGCCGCCGCAGCACAAGGCATGCCCAGCATGTCTGCACGGGTGGGTGCGGCACTGCAAACCTTGCGCATGACACCGGGGATCGCGCGTGCCACGCCGATGGGCGAAACGGAGATGCGCACGCTGCTGACGCCTTGGCTGGGGCCGGATATTAATTTTCAAGAACTGCCGCTGCCGGTACTAATCACGGTGCAGCTGGCGGCGGATGCGCCCGCGGGCACTGTTGAAAGTCTAGCCGATAAGATGCCGCGGGCAATCCCCGGTTTGCGCGTTGATGACCATGGCGCTTGGTTGGCGGAGCTGCGGCATTTCGTCTCGATGCTGGCGATTGTCGCCTGGGCAGTGATCGCGCTCTTGGCAGGGGCGGCTTCGCTGACTGTGATCCTCGTGACGCGGATCAGTTTGCTCGCGCATCGCGACGTAGTTGAGATTTTGCATGTGGTCGGCGCGACCGACCGGCATATCGCCTGGCAGTTCCAAACCTTCATTGCGCGCATTGCCGCGGTCGGCAGCGGGGCAGGCGCATTGCTGGCGCTGCTAACAGTGCTGATCGCCAAGGCTTTCGCCACTGCGCTTTCGACGCCGCTGCTGCCCGAAGCGGGCCTTGGCTGGTGGTTCTTCCTCGTCATCATCCTACTGCCCGGCATCACGACGGGTCTGGCAACGGTCGTCGCGCGAGTGGCGGCCATGTGGTGGGTACATAAGCTTCCATGATCTGTGCACTTAGGATTTTTGGATGACCTTCGCCCGCACCATTTATCTGTTCGGCGCCTTCGTGTTAGCCTCCTGGCTGGCAGGATTTTTGTGGTTCACCGGCGAGGTCGCAGGGCTTCAGCCGCCCGAAAACCCGCAAGGTGCCGCCATCGTCGTGCTGACCGGCGGCGGTGGCCGCGTTGAAGAAGGGCTGAAACTGCTGGCTGCCGGGAATGCCAAAAAGCTGCTGATCTCCGGCGTGCATCCAGACGTTGACCGCGATGAATTATTGGAAAGTAGTGGCATCCCCATCGATAAAAAGCTAGTTGATTGCTGCATTGTCCTTGGCTATGCCGCAGACAGCACCGAAGGCAATGCCAGCGAGGCAGGCGATTGGGCAGCGAAAGAACATATCCCTTCACTGATCGTGGTGACGGCCAATTATCATTTGCCACGCGCATTGCTAGAATTTCATCGCGCCCTGCCAAAGGCCGAACTCGTGCCATACCCGCTGCCGCGTCAAAACGTCGCTGTCAATTCCTGGTGGCAATCGGGTAGCAGCGCGCGGTTGCTGTTCATCGAATATGCGAAATATACGGCGGCACTGACGCGTGCCTCCTACGATCTGGTGCGGAGCAACTAATGCAGGTAATTGTTGAAGCAGCGCGAATGATCGCCTTTAATATCGCGTTCTATCTTAGCCATATTCCAGTCTTGATCGGGCTGCTCATATTCCTGCCGGTGCCGCGCAAACAATATCTGCATTTCCTCCATCTCTCGATGAGTTGGTTTGAATTGCTGGAACGGCATATTTTGGGTTTGCGGTACGAGATGATCGGCCGCGAGAATCTGCCCAAAGATGGTTGCTATATTTTCGCCTCCAAGCATCAGTCGATCTGGGAGACTTACAAGCTGCATAACTGGCTGGGCGATCCTGCAATTATTATGAAGAAAGAACTGCTGGATCTTCCGCTTTGGGGGTGGAGTGCCCGCAAGAACCGCGTGATCGGCGTTGATCGCGGCGGGCGCGCGGCGGCAATGAAGTCGCTGGTTGAAGGCGGGCTTGATGCCAAGCGGCTGGGCCGGCCCATCACAATTTTCCCTGAAGGCACGCGCATGGCGCCTGGCGTAACGCGGCCTTATAAATACGGTGTGGCGGCATTGTACGAGGCGTTGCAAGTGCCAGTGATTCCGGTCGCGCACAATGCCGGCTGCTTCTGGCCCAAAGCACCGTTTAAACAGCGTGGGGGCATAATCACGGTTGAGATTCTGCCCGCCATCCAACCCGGGCTTGCGCCTAAAGAGTTATTGGAACAGCTACAAAGCGCGATCGAGCCGGTTGCGACCAAACTGGCAAAAACGGCAAAGCTGCGTTAAAAACGGAACATCATGACTGACCTTAAAAGTCCGACTTACCTGGTTTGCCCGCCAACGCACTATGAAGTGTCTTACGTCATCAATCCGTGGATGCGGCCCGAAGAATGGGCGGCGCACCGCACAACCTGGATCGCCAAGGCCGAAGCGCAGTGGCAGCAGCTGATCACGACGATGCGGCAGGTCGGCTGGGGCGTAGTTGAGATCGAGGGCGCGCCCGGCCTGCCGGATATGGTATTCGCGGCCAACCATGCGTTCGTGCTGAATAAAATCGCTTTCATCTCGCATTTCGCGACGCCTGAACGCGCTCCAGAAGAGCCGCTCTGTGCTGACTGGTTCCGTCGCCGCGACTTCGATACACGCCAGACGACAACGCATTACGAGGGTGGCGGCGATGCCCTTTATGACCGCTGGTGCGATACGATCTTCACCGGCGGCGGCGAGGTGGATGCGCTGCCGTTCCGCACGTCAGCTGCGATCGTGGAGGAGTGGCGGCGATCTATCAACGTAAAGTTGTGCAGCTGCCGATGATCAATCCGTATTTCTATCATCTCGATACTTGTTTCTGCCCACTTGGCGAAGGCCGCGCGCTTTATGTGCCCTCTGCCTTTGGCGATGCCGGCACGCGGATTCTAAAAGACACTTATGGGAGTGGGCTGATCGCGGTGGACGAGGAGGATGCCCAGCATTTCGCCTGTAACGCCGTGGTACATGGGCGCGATATCATCATGCCCCGTGTGGGGCCAGCCTTGACAGCCACACTGCATGAGCTTGGCTTCATAACGCAGCAGTTGGAGCTAGACGCCTTTATTCTAGCAGGCGGGGCTAGCCGCTGCCTGACGCTGAAGCTGACGGATTAGCAAGCAGCTTTAATCAAGCGTGTTCTCTATCACTCGTACGACATCATGGCCAAGTTGTACATGCGGGCGCTGCGGCTGCGTACGATCGGCGCAATGCCATACCCCGCAGGCTTTGAAGAAATTGTGTGTGGCGGGCGGCCCTTGCCAATAGCCGCCATCGATAGCGATAATCGTAGGGCGCAAGCAAATATTATGGGTCAAGGCTATGGGCGCGCGCGTATGCGCATCGCGATGCAGCTGGCCCGTTACGGCAAACCCATGCCACGCAGAAATTTGGCCGTTCACGTAATGGCCGTCTGCTTGCATGAAGGCATGTGCTAGCGCCGTGCCGATCGCGAGCGACTCCATAAAGGCTGCTTGCAGGCGCGGGTCATGCGCGAAAAGAGACGCCGTGATAGCTCGCGGGACAGGAATAATTTCACCTTGTTCACGATAGTACGAGGTGGTTTCGGTGACTCTGCGTTCATCGTTTTGCCAAGTTGTGGGTAATGTCATGTGTTCAAGCTGCTCGCACATAAAAAGCGCGGCAACAGGATCGCGCGGCAATAAAGTCGCTGCTTGAACGGCCGGATCGCACAGGCGCTGAAGATCGCTTTGATTGCGCAAAATAACCCAGCCTGCAGGTGGATTTTGCAGGCTAATGGTGCGCGCCATAATGGGCGGCAATTGGCTTTTATGATTTAATTCCATACGGCTTCTTTATCGCAAGGGTTACCAGATTGGAACCTTTCTTAACTAAACTTCTTATAGCCACGACATCAAAGGATAACTGAATATGGAACATGCAGCTACGACGGCCTCTAAACCAACGGTATTATTGGTTGAAGATTACGCGCCGAATGTAATGGTTGCCACGACCTATCTGGAACTATTCGGCTATGATTGGGACGTTGCTGAAAACGGCTTCGAGGCAGTCGAAAAATGCAAGGCGGGTGATTACGCCGCTGTGATGATGGATGTGCAGATGGCTGGCCTTGATGGTCTATCTGCCACGCAGCAAATCCGTGATCATGAAGCGCAGACCGGCAAGCGCCGCTTGCCGATCATCGGCGTCACCGCCCTAGCGCTAACGGGTGATCGCGAGCGTTGCCTCAATGCAGGCATGGATAATTATGCCTCTAAACCGTTCAACCCGGATGAATTGAAAAAGATGATCGACGGGTACGCGGCACAGGCTGTGGCGTAACTAAGGGAAAATAACGACTGGCGGTGTGGCTATATCTTCAGTGGGTTTTGGCGGTACGCGCGGGCTAACGGATGGCGCGGTCGGCTTTGGATTGGATTTCTTCTGCGCTTTTGCCTGTAGTCTTGTTTGCGCCTCGGCTTCGAATTGCTCCGGGCTGATGGCTTCGTCCCATAAGCGGTCGCACTCCGTGGCATAAGCGGCGATCACCTTTTTATATTTGCGGATCACGAGCACATTTTCAGCGTTCTTAGTTTCGGCGGATTTCGTGTAATTGAAGCTGCCTAGCTGCAGCACCTTCTCGTCGATCACCATAAACTTATCGTGCATGATGGCGTAATGCTTGTTGATGCGCACGGGAAGCCCGCTTTGCTGCAGCTGCGGCAGAATACTGCTTTTGCCGCGCGCCTGGCTTTTATCGAGAGTTACCTTAACGGCAACGCCACGCGCCTTTGCGGCCAATAATGCATTCGCGATTGGTTCGGACGTAAATGAATAAGCGGCAACGCAGACCGATTGCGTGGCGGCTTCGACCGTTTTGACGACCAGTTCCGTCGCGCCACGCTTGGGCGAAAAGGCGTTCTGCATGGTTGTCGAAGCGCCTTCATCCTCAGCCTGTGCCGTTGCGCTCGCAAGCAGCAGGCAGAATAAAAATAGCCGCTTCACCCCAACCGCTCGACGATCCAGCTGTTACCCATGGGTGACAGCTTGTAAGGCGTGGCATTATCGGTGCGCATATCCTGCCCTGTTAGCCGATAAACAAGGCCACGGAACCAAGTGCCATGTGAAACAAGCAACAGCGTCTCGTTTTGATGCGTCTGCAGTAAATCAAGCGTGGCGGCATAGGCGCGGTCGGCGATCATATCCATGGTTTCATGGTTGTTGCTAGGCAGTAGCGGCTGATAGCCGCCCCAATCAAGCGGCTGTGATAGATCATAGAATGTCTCTGGCGGGTGTAGCGCAATTTCAGCCCGGGTTAGCCCTTCGATCGGGCCATAGCAACGCTCGCGCAGGCGCTGGTCAGTCTCCAGCGGCGCGGGTAAATGCTCGGCAATATAAGTAGCGGTAACGAGGGCGCGCTGCAGATCGCTGGAGATGATTTTCGTAATAGGCTCGTTTCGGAAGACTGTGGCGGCAGCGCGCGCCTGCGCATGGCCAGTCTCGTTCAGATGAATATCAGTTTGGCCTTGCAGGCGACCTTCGACGTTCCAATCCGTCTGTCCGTGCCGTAGGAAATAAAAGGGGCGTTTTTGTATATGTCTCATGTCAAAAGCGATAACAGGTCTTGGTAAAAAAGGGTAGCGGCGGCAAACTGCGGCATATGAAAAATCCAGCACGTATCTATCATCTATACGATTACCTGCAAGTTGCCGGCGGAGCGGAGCGTTTGGCGCTGACGCTTAGTCGCGGCCTGCCGGCCCGGCTCGTTGTTGCGCGGCGCTACGCGGCGGCTGATTACCTTACCAATGACAGCGCGGCAGACATCAGAACGCTCGGCAGTTGGCTAACCCAAAATCTCGGTAGGGTGCCAGAAGCAATCGCCTGTTTTCTGTTTCGGAGCGGCTTTTTGTGCGATGCAGATTGCGTGATTTACAGCGGCTTTTACGCGCCCCTGGCCGTCTGGCGGCAGCGGCGCGGCAAAAAAATCTATTACTGCCATACGCCGCCGCGCTATGCCTTTGATTTGCGCGCTGCATATGCCCAGCGCTGTCCGCTCTGGCTGCGGCCTTTGCTTAATATTTGTGTAGTGGTCTATCGCTGGCTATATAAGCGCGCCTTGCAGAAGATGGATGTCATCATCAGCAATTCTGAAACTGTGCGGCAGCGGCTGCTAGAACATCTGGGGCTGAATTCGATCGTCATCCATCCGCCAATTGCTACAGAAAAGTTCGGCTGGCAGGGCGATGAGGGTTATTTTATATCGTCAGCGCGGCTGGAGCCGCGCAAGCGTGTCAACCGGATCATCGAAGCGTTTCGGTGGATGCCACAGCACAAACTAGTTGTGCTATCGGGTGGCAGCCAGTTGGAAATTTTGAAACAGCAAGCAGCAGGCTGCGACAACATCAGTTTCACCGGCTGGCAGACCAATAAAAAGATCGCCCGGATTATTGGCCGGGCACGCGCGGCGCTCTATCTGGCGGCAGATGAAGATTTCGGCATGTCACCGGTCGAGGCGATGGCAGCAGGCAAGCCGGTCATTGGCGTTTGTGCTGGCGGCTTGCGCGAAACGATCATCGAGCAGACGGGTTGGCTGCTATCGCCCGATCCGACGATCGCTGAAATTACGGCAGCCGTCGAAAACGTAACGGCAACATGCGCCGCAGCTATGCGTGCAGCTTGCGAGGCGCGCGCGGCGGAATTTTCAGAAACAGTCTTTATCGAAAAAATGCGTGGGATTGTGGGCGAAGCATGAATGTTCTGCATGTCTATAAAACCGCGCATCCTTATACCTATGGCGGGATCGAACAGGTTATTCATCAGCTTGCGTTGGGTAGTATCGCGCAAGGGATCACGCCCAGCGTGTTGAGCCTGCATGCGCCAGGGGCGGTGCCTACAAGTGATAATGCGCTGCCCTACGCAGTGCATAGCCTGCCACGACAGCTCACCATCGCATCGAACGATATGGCGCTTGGGGTGTTTGCTAAATTCATCGCGCTGACGCGTAGTGCCGACTTGGTTCACTACCATTTCCCATGGCCGACGATGGATGCCATGCACTACGTGAGCCGCTTGGCAGGCGTGCGCAAGCCATCGGTCGTCACGTATCATTCGGATATCGTGCGGCAGCAGGGTTTGCTGCGGCTGTATCGCCCGTTACAGAATGCATTTCTAAAGAGCGTTGATCGCATCGTCGCCACCTCGCCCGATTATGCGGCAACGAGCCATGTGCTGCGAAGTTTCAGTGGCAAGGTCAGTGTGATTCCGATTGGTGTGGAGGAGCAAAGTTATCCGGTACCGGATGCGGCGCTGCTTAATAGCTGGCGGCAGAAAGTCGGCCCTAAGTTCCTGCTATTCGTTGGCGCGTTGCGTTACTATAAAGGATTACATGTGTTGCTAGAGGCCCAGCGCGGGTTCGACCTGCCGCTAGTCATCGCCGGTGACGGGACCGAAGCTGCGGCGTTGCGGCAGCAGGCGCAACAATTAGGTTTGAAGAACACGGTATTTTTGGGCCGGGTTGGCGATGCCGATAAAATGGCCTTGCTGCAGCTGTGCCATGCCTTTGTGTTTCCCTCCTGCGCACGGTCAGAGGCGTTCGGCGTTTCTCTGTTGGAAGCGGCGATGGTTGGCAAACCCATGCTCTCGACCGCGCTTGGCACAGGCACCAGTTTTATTAGCCGGCATGGCGAGACGGGGCTGGTCGTGCCACCGAACGATGCCGCTGCCCTGCGCGATGGCTTGCAGCAGCTGTGGACAGATGAGGCTTTGGCAGCGCGCTGTGGCGTGGCAGCACGGGCGCGTTATTTACAAGAATTTACTGCGGCTAGCATGGCAAGCCGCTATGCGGCTTTATACCGGGATGTGCTAGACGTTCCAGAATGAGTTCGATTCAAGAAAAAATTCGCAGCTGGCTTGCACCGGAGTGTTTGCTGCCGCCATTAGGCGCATTGTGTCTGTTCGGTAGTTTGGCCGCGCCGCGCGGCACTTCCGCCATGCTGGCGATCTTTGCGCTGCTAACGCTATTTAGCTTCGCCATAGCAGGCAAGTTGAGGGCGTTCGCGCTGCCGCGCCTGCTGCAGGTTTTCCTGATCTGCTTTGGCTATTTTCTGTTGTCGGTCGCCTGGAGTCCATCGCCACGGGCGCTTGAGATGGGGCGCGATGCACTCATCGTTATGACGTCGAGCACGATTTTATTCGCCTCGCTGAATGCTTGGCCCGCGCTGCTTGTCGAGCGGGTAGCGCGCGCCTTTGCAATTAGCTTCGGCATTAGTCTTGCGTATCTGCTTTTGCAAGGCATCTTCGATTTTCCAATCAACCGTTGGGTCGATCATCTAGGGCCGGATTATGTCATGCAGCTGTCTAACGTGCCAAAGCGTATGGGCGCGGCCTTGCTGCTTTTTGCCTGGCCGATTGCAGCTTATCTCACGTCGGCGCGACACCGTTTGTGGCTATCGATTTTATTGCTTGCTGAGATGGCGCTGACATTGCCCTTGCTGTTCAGCCGGACGGCCTTGGTGGGCGCAGCTGTGGGATTGTTGATCGGAGGTTTAGCGAAATGGCAGCCGCGCTGGGGGCGTACTATCGGGCTGCTGCTGCTGCCGCTCGGCATTTTAAGCGCGCTGTTAGCGATCGCGCTGTTATCCGTCATTCATGGCTATTTACTTTCCCATCTGCCATTATCAGGGCAGGAGCGACTAAACATTTGGCAATATACCATTCAGACCGGTGCTGCGGTATGGCCATTTGGAATCGGCCTTGATGGCAGCCGCGCTTTTGGGCCGCAAATTCAGACTCATCCTCATAATATTTATCTCCAAATCTTTTTAGAAGGCGGCTTGATCGGCACCTTGCTGGCAAGCCTATTAGGAGCAGTTGCTTGGGCAGAATTATGCAAGCTACCAAAGACTTTCCAGCCTTACTGCTGGGGCTTCATTGCCAGCCAGGCGATGTTGCTCGCTAGCGCTTATGGCTTATGGCAGGGTTGGTGGCTGGCCGCGCATGCCTTAGCCGCCTTCATGCTGGTTCTCGTTTCGCACCTGCCATCACACAATACTCTTGATCATCCGTTGTCCGTCATCATCGACAGCCATAGTGAGCAGCCAGGCGTTTAAATCCTGATTAGATTTTCCGAGTTGGCCAAATACAGCCTGAGCCATAGAGATGAACTGCTCGAACGAGGGTATCTGCCGCTGAAAGAGAAAATGACTATCAGTAATGCCGAGCTTGCTGTGGATGTCTTTCAAAAGCTCCAGTGGCCGCATCGCTAGGCTATATAAACCCCCTTCCATGAGCGCATGGCTATAGTAATTGCATAGCTCGCCAAGGCTGATATCAGCGGACGGATTATTGTTTTGCAGCATAGTGAGACAGCGGTCGAAAGTGGTTTCGCTAGCTTCGGTATCACCGCTGCAGGCATAAGATGCCAGCAGCGAGACAAGGATCGGAAAAGCGGGATTGGGGAACGACTCGAAAACGTTGATGGCGTTTTTGTAGTCTTGCAACTGAAAATAAGTTAGACCCAAATAGTAAGCTGCCTCATCGCCACTCTGCGCGCGAGCGGTTTCAAGGAGAGCAGTAAGTCGAGCCTCTGTTTCTTTGCCGCTCGCAGCACGCGCTTCCCCCATAATAGCCTGATAGGCTGCCTTAAGATCGGTGGCAGGTGTTTGAAACTTCATTGTTAAATCCCTTATTGATCAATAAACGTAAAGGTGAAAGTTAAAGCAAAACTTAAATATTCCTGTTGCCTTTTATGTCTTTTGTTCGTACTTTGTTCTTATGGAAACGATTGCCAAATTGGCCATTTTGGCAGATGCCGCCAAATATGATGCCTCTTGCTCGTCCAGCGGTTCGAAGGCGAAGCGCAAAGATATGGGCGGTGAAGGCCCTGGTCTTGGCAGCTTAAACGGGCAAGGCATTTGCCATAGTTTTACACCCGATGGCCGCTGCGTCTCGCTGCTGAAGATTTTGCTGACAAACTATTGCATTTTCGATTGCAAATATTGCATCAACCGCGTTTCAAGCGATG
Organism: Alphaproteobacteria bacterium; assembly: GCA_965246895.1. GTDB lineage: Bacteria > Pseudomonadota > Alphaproteobacteria > JAIXQD01 > JAIXQD01 > CBDFFX01. Next base: position 320,388 of record OZ251993.1, read on the forward strand.
TCGAACGCGCGCGCTTTACAGTCGACGAAGTCGTCAAGCTGACGCTCGACTTTTACCGCCGCAATTATATCGAGGGGCTGTTTTTGTCCTCCGGTATTATTCGCGATAGCGATTATACAATGGAACAGATTGTCGGCGTGGCCAAAGCTTTGCGGCTGGAACATCGCTTCAAAGGTTATATCCATTTGAAGACCATTCCTGGCGCCAGTGACGAGCTGCTGGCTGAGGCTGGGCTTTATGCTGACCGCCTGAGCGTCAATATCGAGCTGCCAACGGCGGGTGATCTGCAACAGCTAGCGCCAGAGAAAAACCGCCCGCAGCTGGAGCGCAATATGCTCTCTGTGAAGAACAAGTCGGACGAGATCAAGTACGATAAAAAGAAAGGAATGAAGGCGCCGCTGTTCGTGCCCGCTGGGCAGACGACACAGATGATTGTGGGTGCGACGCCGACGAACGACCGCGAGATTTTGTTGACTTCGACCGGGCTTTACAGCGAATTCAAATTGAAGCGTGTTTATTATTCAGCCTTCAGCCCGATCCCGCATGCCGACGCGCGATTGCCCGGCGTGGCGCCACCATTATTGCGCGAGCACCGGCTATATCAGGCCGATTGGCTAATGCGTTTTTACGGCTTTGGGGTGCAGGAGATCGTGCCGGAGAGCGCGCCCGAACTTTCCGTCGATTTCGATCCCAAGGCTGGTTGGGCGATGCGCAATCCACAGTTCTTTCCGCTGGACGTGAATTCCGCCAGCCGCGAGCAATTATTGCGCGTGCCGGGTTTCGGCGTGCGAGGCGTCGATCGGATGTTGAAGATCCGCCGCTATCATCGCCTAACACTTAGCGATTTGGCGCTGTTGCGCATTCCGCTGAACCGCGCGCGGCCATTCGTCATCACTGCCGATTGGCGTCCGTCTTCACGCCTGGTCGATAATAGCCCGGCGCTGATCGCCGCTTTGCCGGTTGAGCAGCCTAAGCAGTTGCAGCTAGTGCTGTAATGTTGAGTGTGGCTGTCGAGCATCTAGAGGGTTGGCGCACGCAGGCGCGGCGCTTGTTAGCCGCCAATATCGCGCCGCCGCAAGTGGTGTGGGATGCCATCGAAGGCGGGCAAGCCGCGCTGTTCGCCACACCCGAGCTGCCAGAAGTTGCTAACGCTGCACATGTAAAGGTCGCGCCACGCTTTTTTTCGCTGGCGGAGGCAGTTGCCTGTAATAGCGCACCTGAACGCTGGCAATTACTTTACACCTTGCTGTGGCGGTTGACGCATGGCGAGCCGCATCTATTGCGCGTTGATACTGACCCTATCATGCACCGTCTGCTGTCATTGGAGAAAGACGCACGCCGCGATGCTTATAAGGTTAAGGCGTTTGTGCGATTCCGGCTGATCGAAGAGGCTGAGGGCGAACATTATATCGCCTGGCATAAAACCGATCATCCTGTGCTGCGGCTGATTGCGGGCTTTTTCAAGGAGCGTTTTTCGGTGATGCGGTGGACAATCGTCACGCCGTATGAATCGATGCATTGGGATGGCAAAGCCCTGAAGTTCGGCCCTGGTCTGCCGTCCGACAATATGCCGAATAACGATGCAGTCGAAGCGATCTGGAAGGCCTATTATCGCGCCACTTTCAACCCGGCGCGGATCAAGATCAAGGCCATGCTGTCGCAGATGCCGAAGCGCTATTGGTCGACCATGCCGGAGACGGCGATCATCGCCGATATGTTGCGTGAGGCGCCGGTGCGCGTGCAGAAAATGCTGCAGCATCAGGAAGGGCTGGCAACAGGCGCAGTCGATTTCCTGCCGCCTGCACATGAACGCACGCTGGTTACACTTGGCGCTGCGGTAAAAACCTGCCAAGGCTGCCCCTTGCATTGCGGCACTACGCAGGCGGTCTTCGGCGAGGGGCCGACTGCGGCCAAGCTAATGCTGGTCGGCGAACAGCCAGGGTATGAGGAAGATCGCGCCGGGCGGCCCTTTATTGGCCCGGCGGGCAAAGTCTTAGCCCAAGCTATGGAAGAAGCCGGACTAGCGCGCGATACAGTTTATCTGACTAATGCCGTCAAACATTTCAAGCATTGGAAACGGAAGGATAAGGCGTTTCACCGCAATCCCGATGTGCGCGATATCGCGGCCTGCAAGCCGTGGCTGCAGGCTGAGATTGATGCCGTACAGCCGCAATTTATCCTGGCGTTAGGCGCAAGCGCCGGTAAATCATTGTTAGGGCCTGGCTTTACGCTGAAAGCACGCCAAAGCATCGAACAGCGAACGGGTAATGGTTGGGTCGATCTGCCGCTTTCGACGAATGGCGCAAAGGTACGTGCCACTTATCACCCAGCCGCTATTTTGCGCGCGCCGCAGGAAGTGGCACGGCGGGATATGTTTCAGGCCTTGGTGACTGACCTGATCTTCGCCCGCCGCGCGTTGGCTTCGCTTACCGTTTAAGGCCGCAAGAAGGTTTTGATGCAGCCATCTTCCTTATCGCGGAAAGTTTTATAAAGATCCGGCGCATCGTTAAGGGTTGCCCGATGCGTGATCACGAAACTAGGGTCGATCTCCCCGGCCTCGATTTTCTTCATCAGTGGCTCGATATATTTATGGGTATGTGTCTGCCCGGTTTTCCAGGTCAGGCCCTTATTGACGAAAGCGCCAAGCGGGATCTTGTCGAGATAGCCGAAATAAACACCAGGCGTCGAGATCGTACCGCCCTTGCGGCAGGACTTGATCACTTCCCGCACGACATGCGGGCGATCAGTCGCCAAGCCTATCGCAGCCTTAGCTTTGTCGATATAAGAATCCGCCGTCGGGCCGACATGCGCTTCTGCCCCAACCGCATCGATGCAACGGTCAGGCCCGCGACCTTTCGTCATTTCTTGCAGGGTTTCATAAACATCATCGACCGCTGTAAAGTCGATCGCTTCAGTTTTGCCATCCGCCTTGGCCATCGCCAGGCGTTCGGGCACGCAGTCGATTGCGATCACGCGGCCCGGATTAAACATCCAAGCGCTCTTGATAGCGAATTGGCCAACCGGTCCGCAGCCCCAGATGGCAACGGTATCGCCCGTCTCGATCTGCGCATTTTCAGCGGCCATATAACCGGTCGGGAAGATATCGCCCAGATAGAGCGCTTGCTCGTCCGTCATGCCGGGCGTGACCTTTTTCGGGCCAACATCGGCGAAAGGCACGCGCACATATTCCGCCTGCCCGCCAGAGAAGGCGCCCAACATATGGGAATAGCCAAACAGGCCGGCTGGGCTATGGCCCATAACCTTGGCTGCGATCTCTTTATTCGGGTTGGAGTTATCGCAGAGCGAGAACATCTCTTTTTTGCAGAAAAAACAATCGCCGCATGAGATATTGAATGGCACGACCACGCGGTCGCCAACTTTTAGATTTTTGACATCACGGCCAACCTCTGCCACTTCGCCCATGAATTCATGACCAATAATGTCGCCGGTTTCCATGGTAGGCGTATAACCGTCGAAGATATGCAGGTCAGAGCCGCAGATGGCGCAGGCCGTGACTTTCAGAATAATATCGCGCGGGTCGACAATTTTGGGATCCGGCACGGTGTCGATCCGCATATCGCCTTTGCCGTGGTAACATAATGCCCGCATTATAATCTCCGCTTGGTTGGGGTTGCGGCCACAAGACGGCAAGCCTCGTAAGAATTCGCCACGTAAGTCGCCAGAAACATATTTCGGGGGCTAATAGTTTAGCTGCGCATAACCTCATTTGATTTTTATGCGCGGCTGCGCACGATTCTTTCCATAAGGAGAGCTAACAATGGCCACACGACCTTCATGGAGCGGGCATATCCGTATTTCGCTGGTATCATTTCCGATCCAGCTGTTCGCCGGCTCGGTATCGGCACGGCGCATTCCCTTTCACCAGATTCACGAGCCGACTGGCGAGCGCGTGCGCAATCAATCAGTACTGGATAACGGCAAAAAGGTTGAGAAGGCCGATATCGTCAAGGGCTATGAGTATGAGAAAAACAAATATGTGACGCTGACGCCGGACGAGGTGAAGGAAGTGCGCCTGCCGACCAAAGACGCTGTGACGATTTGCGAGTTCGTCGATATCGCCGAGATCGACGCGATGTATTACGACGCGCCTTATTATGCCGTGCCGAAGGCAGAGAAGGGCGATACCGGGCTGGAGGCTTTCACGGTTTTCCGCGAGGCTTTAAAGAAATCCGGCAAGGCCGCGCTGGGTGAGGTTGTGTTGGCTGGGAAAGAGCATCTCGTTGCGATCCGCCCATGTGGGAAGGGCTTGTTGGTTGAAACCCTGCGCTATGAAACCGAAGTCAGAAGCTCCGACACATTTTTTGACGAGATCAAGGCGGTTAAGCCGGAGCCTGAACAATTGGCGCTGATGACCTCGCTGATCAAACAGAAGAGCCATAAACTTGAGATCGGCAAGTACGAAGATTCTTACGAGTCAGCGTTAAAGAAACTCGTTGATCGCAAGATGAAAAACCTGCCGCTGCATGATCCCGAAGAGGATGAAGATACTGATAGCAGCAATGTCATCAGCCTGATGGATGCGCTGAAGCGCAGCGTTGAAGGCAAGGGCAAGACAGCTAAGCCGAAAGCTGTGGAGAAAAAAGCGCCGGTGAGAAAGTCGGCTAAGGCAGTGACTAAAGCGAAGCCAGCTCCTAAGAAAACAAGCGCGAAAAAGAAGGCTGCGTAATGGCCACCAAAAAGACAGACGATCTGTCTCAATACAATGCGATGCGCGACTTCAAGAAAACGAAGGAGCCCAAAGGTGCGCCGCCCGCTAAAAAAGGCAAGCAGCCGATCTATGTGGTGCAGAAACATGCCGCCACCCGCCTGCATTGGGATTTCCGGCTGGAGCTGAATGGGGTTCTAAAAAGCTGGGCCGTGACGAACGAGCCAGTGGCTGACCCGAAGGTTAAGCGGCTTGCCGTGCGCACTGAGGACCACCCGATTCCTTACGCAAAATTCTCAGGCGATATTCCAAAGGGCGAATATGGTGGCGGCCATGTCGAAATTTGGGATCATGGTACCTGGGCGCCGCATGAAGACCCGGATGCCGCGCTGGCCCGTGGCAAGCTGGGCTTTACGCTATCAACCGGACGCATGGCGGGCGATTGGGCGCTGGTAAAGATCAAGAACGATAAAACCGGCGGCAAGCGTGAAAACTGGCTGCTGATCAAAGAGAATGAAGATGGCAAGGCGGCAAAGCTGAACCCATCTGCGAAAGCAGAAGCAGCGCCGAAGAAAAAGGGTGGCCTCGCTTGGGTTAAGGCAGTGCAAGCGGCCGGGCCAAAAAAACTGGCGACGATAGACTATAAGCCGGAACTGGCAACGCGCGTCGAAACCGTGCCAGAGGGCAATGATTGGCTGCATGAATTAAAGTTCGACGGCTATCGCGCCTTGCTCTACTTGAAAAAAGGCAAGGCACAGATCGTCACCCGTAATGGGCTGGATTGGACGCACCGTTTTCCTAAACTGGAAGCCGCGCTGTTGAAGCTGAAGGTGGATGAAGCCGCGTTGGATGGCGAGATCGTTGTGATGGATGAAAAAGGCCGCACTGATTTTGGCCTGTTGCAAATGGTACTCGGCGGGGATGCGACGGGCCTTTTCACATTCATGGCGTTCGATCTGCTGAAGCTGAATGGCAAGGATCTAAAAAAGCAGACATTGCTGGCGCGCAAAGAGGCACTGGCAAAACTGATCAAACCACTGGCAAAGGCAGGCATCATCCGCTTTAGCGACCATGTGATTGGGCAGGGTGATAAGTTTTTCAAGGAAGCTAAAAAGCTGAAAGCCGAAGGGATTATCTCGAAGCGTGCTGACAGCCTATACAGCGGTACGCGCAATCACGATTGGCTGAAGATTAAAGCCGGGCAGCGACAGGAATTTGTGATCGGCGGCTTTACCCGCCGCAGCGACAATAAGAATGCTGTTGGTGCCTTACTTGTCGGCGTGTTCGACGGAAAGGAGTTCGTCTATAGCGGGCGGATTGGCACCGGCTTTACTGCCGCAGTTTCAGATGATCTTATGACTAAGGCTGAAAAACTGATCGTGAAGATCAGCCCGTTTACGAAAGGTGCCAAGCCGGAGACGCGGGGCGTCACCTGGCTGAAGCCGCAGCTGGTGGGCGAAGTGGAATTCGCCGAGCTGACACGTGAAGGCGTGGTGCGGCACGGCGCGTTCAAAGGCCTGCGCGAAGATAAAGGCGCCAAGCAGGTGACGCTGGAAGTACCCGAAGATGCCAAGCCTGCCAAAGCCAAGACATCGACAAGCTCTGCGATTAAGAAATCAACTAAGGTCATGTCCAAAGAGGCGCTTGTGCTGCATGGCGTCACGATCAGCCATCCCGAACGCGTCGTATTCCCAGAAGATGGAATCACCAAAGGCGAAGTTGCGCAGTATTATGCCGACCAGGCGGAGCGTATTCTGGCGGATCTCGCCGGACGACCGCTCAGCATCATGCGCTGCTCCGATAACAGCCATGCCTGCTTTTTCCAGCGGCATATCCAGCATGGTGCGAGTGTCAAGCAGTTGAGCATCACCGACAGCAAATCGGGAGAGCCGTATTTTTCGATTTCTACGCCAAAGGACTTGATGTCACTCGTCCAATTAAACGTGATAGAATTCCACGCCTGGAACACAAAGCGTGCGCCCTATGCAAAACCCGATCGGTTGATCTTCGATCTTGATCCTGATCCGAAGGTCGATTGGCCTTCGGTTAAAGCGGCGGCGCAAACTGTGCGAAAACGGCTGGAAGATTTAGGGCTTAAATCATGGCTGAAGACCACAGGCGGCAAAGGCTTGCATCTTGTTGTGCCTCTGAAAGATGCACCCAACTGGGCCGAGACCAAAGCCTTCTGCCGCGCCTTTGCCGAGAGGATGGCCGAAGATTACCCTGACGCCTTTACCAGCAACCCGTTGAAGGTGAAGCGGAAGAACAAGATTTACCTCGATTATTTGCGCAATGACAACACAGCAACAGCGGTTGCCGCTTATACGCTGCGGGCGCGGGCAGGTGCGCCGCTCTCAATCCCGATCAGTTGGCAGGATTTGAAAAAACTGGAGACACCGGATTTTTACAAGCTGCAAACAATCGGTAAGCAAGTAACGAAAGCCCGTAAAGATCCTTGGGGCGATATGGCAAGCGCGAAGCAAGCGCTCACAAAAACGATCATCAAAAAACTAACAACAACTTCATAGGAGATTAAAATGACCAAGCCAATAGCCAGCAGAAGCGAAGCTAAAGCGACAACCAAGACAGTAGCTAAGACAACAAAGACGCGGCCTTCGCCAAAGCCCGTTGGCGCGCCCGATGCCATCACATTGCTGAAAGCTGACCACCGCCTTGTCGAAGACCTGTTCGGCAAATTCAAAGATGCCAAGACGGCTAAGCAGAAGGAGCGGCTGGCCAGCGATATCTGCCTGGAACTTACCGTTCATACAATCATCGAGGAAGAAATCTTTTATCCAGCTTGCCAAAAAGCTGGTGTTGAGGACGATCTGATGGATGAATCATACGTCGAGCATGATGGCGCGAAACTGTTAATCGCTGAATTATCAGCCGGAAAAGCCGGCGACAGGTTCTATGATGCGAAGTTGCAGGTGTTGTCAGAAGATATCAAGCACCACGTGAAAGAAGAAGAGCGGTTTTTAACCGGCATGTTTGCACAGGCCAAGCGCAAGGATCTGGATTTGGATGCCTTGGGCGCGGAAATGTTCAGCCGCAAGCAACAGCTAAAATCAGAGTTTAAGAAGACGGGACTGCCAGCGCCAGAAACACGCACGTTATCGGGTGCCAAAATGAAGTATGGCAAACCAGTTTCAACCAAGTCAAGAAAGGCTGCTTGATCGCGCTATGGCCGCTGTAAAGGGCCGCCCGTCTGCAGTCAAATCAGTAGCTACTGATTTGACGAAAGCCAAGGCAGACCGGGCGGTCGCACGCGCGGCACGGCGGGAAAAACAGCGGGCAAGCAACGGACTGCGGGCCGCGAAGATGCACGCGGCCCGCTTAGCAGACAAGGCCGAGCGAAAGACCATTACGCCGAAGGAGACATATTATATCGGCTGTTCAGGCTGGTTTTACTGGCACTGGCGCGGCTCATTTTATGAACAGGACGCACCGACCAGCACCTGGTTCGATCATTACAGCGATACGTTCAAAACGGTTGAGTTAAACGCGCCGTTTTACTCTTGGCCAACGCTCGCCACCGTTCAATCCTGGGTCAGGCAGGCGAAAGATAAAAAGCTTTGCTATACCGTCAAAGTGTCGGAACTGATTACCCACACCAAGCGGTTCGTCGGCACGAAAACGCTGGTGCGTGATTTTTGCTATATCGCTGATCTACTTGGCCCTTACATGGGCTGCTTTCTCTTTCAGCTGCCGCCCAGCTATCATTACAGCAAGACGCGGTTGAACAGCATCATCGGCCAGCTGGACCATAGCCGTCGCAATGTATTGGAGTTCCGCCATCCAAGTTGGTGGAATGAAACGGTGTATCAGGCGTTCCGCGAACATGGCACGATCTTCTGCTCCTGCAGCGGGCCGCGCTTGCCGGAAGAGCTGGTCAAGACAGCCGATGATATCTATTTGCGGTTCCATGGCATCGAGCGCTGGTACCGGCATGATTATAGTGATGCGGAATTAGCGATATGGGCACGCCGGATCAAGGCTAGCGGCGCCAAAAAAGTTTGGGCTTATTTCAATAATGACTTCGACGCCAACGCGGTCAAGAACGCCCAGACGTTTGAGCGGATGCTAAAGCGTAAGGTATCGGCTAAATAATCCGAGCCGTTCTTCTAACAGGCAATACGGCAAAAGCCTGCATGGGTATCTGCAAAAAATGGCCCTGCGATATTCACGGGGCCATTCTTTTATTCGCTTTAATACGAACGCTTATTTTTCTGTAGCGGCCTTCAGTTTTGCCAATGGGCGGATCTTAACGCGGACCGAAGCTGGCTTGGCAGCAGCAGCCATCATTTCGCCAGTAGATGGATTGCGGATCATTGTGCCAGCCTTGCGTGCTGGAACCTTTCGCAGTGCGATCTTAAACAAACCAGGGAACATAAATTCGCCAATACCGTTCGGATGGATCGAACCTAGCATGATCGTTTCCAACTCGCTCAAGACAGCGTCAACTTGCTTGCGTTGTAATTCGGTACGCTCGGCAATCAGGCTAAGGAGCGCCGACTTCGTTAGTTTTTCTTTGACCGGACGTAGCGTCGGTGTAGCTTTCGTCGCTGTCGTTTTCTTTGCAGTTGCTTTGGAAGCCATATTTACTCTCCATTGGTTAAAGTTTATTGCCTCGAACGACTAGCCTGAAAGCAACGCTTAATAATGCTCGTCATAAGATTATAATACCAGGGGACACATCTCTGCACCTTATGTTCAGATTGCTTGAACCGCGCAGAAGATCAAGGAGTTAATTAAATCAGAACTGTATCTGGTTTAGATATCTGGAAATGTCGCTTCAAGTTAGCGATGAAAGTTTGGTAGCACCGGGGTGATTTGAACACCCGACCAAGGGATTATGATTCCCCTGCTCTACCACTGAGCTACGGTGCCATCTGCAGTCTCTATATATGAGCTTGCGGCACTGTTCCTAACCAATGCGGAGGTTGCCTGTCAAGGTTAAAGCCCACTATTGGATGGGGATATTCAAGAGCGTCTGGTTTCAGGCCGTCCCCATGATCCAACCGCCACCTAAAACCCGACCCCCGTCGTACATCACGCAGGCTTGACCTGGGGCAATGCCCTCATAAGGCGCATTCAAGCGCACGACGCCGCGGCCCCGCGCAAGCGCGTGGTAAGTGGCGGCAACAGGTGCGCCCACGCTACGTAGCTTGACCGATACCAAAACACCAGCAGGCTGGGCGATGCTATTATCGTTAGCAATCGGATTAACTATATCAGCACCTAGCCAATTAACCTCTTTCAAATACACCTCGCTGCGGGCCAATGCCGCGCGCGGGCCGACGACGACGCGCCCCAGCACAGGCTCCAGCCGTACGACGTAGAGCGGCTCGGCTAGACCGCCGATATCAAGCCCGCGGCGCTGCCCGACCGTGTAGTTGATGACGCCATCGTGCTTTCCTAACACAGTGCCGTCGGGCGAGACGATTTCGCCAGGGGTGCCAGCCTCGGGCCGCAAGCGCTTGACGATCGAAGCATAATCGCCGTTCGGCACGAAGCAAATGTCCTGACTGTCGGGCTTGGTAGCGATTGCCAATCCCAGTTCGTTCGCAAGTTCGCGCACGCGGCTTTTCGGCAATTCGCCTAACGGAAACCGCAGATAGTCTAGTTGTGCTTGCGTCGTGCCGAATAAAAAATAACTCTGATCGCGGGAGAGATCATGTGGCTGATGCAGTTCAGCCTGACCAGCGGCATTAACGACGCGCTTCACATAATGGCCGGTCGCCAGGCAATCGGCATTCAAATCACGCGCGGTCTTAAGGAGATCGGCAAATTTCACATCCATATTACAACGCACGCAGGGGATCGGCGTTTCGCCACGCAGATAACTATCCGCGAACTCGCCAATCACGCTCTCCTTAAAGCGGCTTTCATAGTCCAATACGTAATGCGGTATGCCGAGCTTGGCGGCAGCATCACGCGCGTCTTTAATGTCTTGCCCAGCACAGCAGGCGCCGCTCTTTTTGATCGCCGCGCCATGATCGTAAAGCTGCAAAGTAATGCCAACCACATCATAGCCCTCGCGCTTCAGCAGTCCAGCTACGACAGAGCTGTCAACGCCGCCCGACATGGCGACGACCACCCGCGTGGCAGCTGGGGCTTTGGCAAAGCCGAGCGAATTAAGGGGTGGGAGGGACATGCCCCCTTTATAGGAAATTCGACCTGTCTTATTCAACTATATCTGCAAGATAAAGCTATCGGGCGCATGAAAATCAGGCTTATCGGCTGGATGCGCGAGTGCCCAATAGGTTTTATCACCATTTATATCTTCAATGATAGCCGTGAGGCTTAGGTCGAGTGCGCCCTCAGCTGAAAGCGGCACGAGCGCCTGCAGGGTGAGCTGGCCGGCATCGTGTGACAACACTGCCAGCTGCGGCGCCCGCTTAAAGGTATGGTCAGCCGGTTGCCGATAAGCCCCGAACTGATAATGGTCCCAGTTGAGCGACGGGCTGAAATTATATTCTTCATAGGTTTCGGCGTCGGGAACACGGAAAAACAGCTCGAAACAGGTGTGCTGCCAAAGGCAAGCTGTGGCTGCGGGATTATCACTAACGCCGGGAATAAGCAGCGCTGCAAGGTCGCCGATCAGCCGATAGGTCAATTGTAACTGCTGTGATCCAGTTCGTGCGGCTTCGACAGTGAAAGCGGTAATGGCATGGCAATTGGTGCCAGGGAAGGGGTGTAGTTGCATCATAGCTATTTGGATAAAGCGATCGAGTTTGGATCGACCCAATCAGCATTCTCGATCAGCACGGGCCGATCACCCATCACGATTATATAGTGATAACTTTTACTGCCCGCTGCTGTGAAATTTCCACTGGCTAGTTGCATACCCTGCGGGTTTGTAGAAATCTCAACATTAAAATCGGCACTAAAGCCTTTTTGTTCAGATAGCAATTGCCGGGCTACAGCCGGCGTGTTGATTGCATGATCAATCTCTTTGATCTCGATAAATTTAGGGATCGGTTTGCCTTGAGTCGAGGCGTAGGAGCCGTCATATTCCGGATAATCCCCAACATAAACCGTGCAACGCCAGCCGCTAATAGCGCGGCTGAGAGCATTATTGTAGTGCAGCGCAAGCAACGTTTGCGAATTTTTCCCATTTTCGCGTCGTAGAAAGGGTTCATTCTCGGTAGTGATCGCAAACGTAAGCGCGGGCGTGAGCCGATCGACCGTAATGATAATCGGCTGCTGTTCGGGAACAGTATTCATGGCGGCTGCCTTTGTAAGTAATGCGCACAGACAAACGGCGATACATAGCGGTCTCAGGATCATAGCGCCTTAACACTAAAAGTGGTGGGCCCGGAGGGACTTGAACCCCCGACCAGACCGTTATGAGCGGCCCGCTCTAACCAGCTGAGCTACAGGCCCACTTGCTATTGGTTGTAACGGTGTGGCGTGGTGAAGGCAAGCGGCGCACATGTATTGATAGTTAGCAAAAACTTAAAATTGAATGCAACGCATATAGATTATAAGAACGCATTCCTCGGTTGCAATCGTTTGTCACAGGTTTTGCCCAGAGTCCGAACCGCTAGCTGATGTATTCTCACCACAGGGCGCACCGAATCTCTGTCAAGTGAAAACGAGAACGCATTGACAGTTTTTCGAATCTCATCCCTCATAGTCGCGTACGCAAGTACAAGCATATGCTTTAACGGAGGAAACCAATGGCTGTTGCAAAAAAGACCGCTGCCAAGAAACCGGCTGCGAAGAAAACTGTAGCGAAGAAAACGACTGCTGCTAAGAAGCCAGCTGCCAAGAAGGCAACTGCTGCTAAGAAGCCAGCCGCTAAGAAGACTGTTGCCAAGAAGGCAACGGCTGTAAAGAAGACAGCAACGGCTAAGAAGCCAGCTGCCAAGAAGACTGCCGCTAAGAAGCCAGCTGCGCGCAAGCCAGCTGCTAAGAAGACGGCCGCTAAGAAGCGTTAATCTCTTAGCTGAGATTAGTCTTTTAGACATGACCCCGCCTGGCGCAAGCCGGCGGGGTTTTTGTTGGTCAAAGTCGTGGAGTACGAATTCGGCGTTTTAGCCTTGTCATAGATGTACAAGACATAGTGACGCTGGATGCCGATAAAATTAGGGGCAGGGGCGGCGCCACATAAGCCGCAAGTTGCGCATCAAGCTTATCTCGCAGTGTTAGGCCTAGCATTTTCTGGCGGGGCGAAGCATTTTTCATGCAGTGCATAACCGCTGTCGCTAATGTCATGGCATTACACTTGCCAGCGTCATCGTTAATCGGCAGCAAATTTGATGCATTCAGAACGCCGGCAAAATTTTCGAAGGCCAGACCTGCATAACAGCCTGGCTGTTTGATCGCATCAGCCATGGCAGCGCCCAAGCCAGGTTGCGATGGATCAGCAACGAGAGCCTTTGCAACATGCTTGAAAATGATCGAGCGATAAATATCGATCACGTCAGGATCCAAGCAGTAGCCTGTAAAAGCATTTGGATCTATCGCCATGCCTAGCCACTGGATAGGCGTGGCATCAACGCTCATCGCATCGAATAATTTGTTTTTAAGCTTGAACCGTTGCCCCAATACAGCACGCATTTCTGTTTGCTTAAAAGAGGATATGGGTTTGATGCTGGCTACGGATTTCATAGCACAGCCTAACAAAAAAGCCGGGCGCTTTCACTCCCGGCTTTTAGTTTCAATTCAATTTCAAATGCTTATCTTATGTATCCAGGTAGCTGCGCAGCTTGCGGCTACGGCTTGGGTGCTTAAGCTTGCGCAGGGCCTTGGCTTCGATCTGGCGGATCCGTTCGCGCGTGACGCTAAACTGCTGGCCAACTTCTTCCAGCGTGTGATCGGTATTCATGCCGATCCCGAAGCGCATGCGCAGCACGCGTTCTTCCCGCGGGGTGAGGGATGACAGCACCTTGCCCACCGTCTCCCGCAAGCTGCCATGCACGGCGGCGTCGTAGGGGATGACAGCGTTCTTATCTTCAATGAAGTCGCCGAGGTGGCTGTCTTCCTCATCGCCAACTGGGGTTTCAAGGCTAATCGGTTCCTTGGCGATCTTCAGCACTTTGCGCACTTTTTCGAGCGGCATCAGCAGCTTTTCAGCTAGCTCTTCCGGCGTAGGCTCGCGGCCCATCTCGTGCAGCATCTGGCGCGAGGTGCGTACCAGCTTATTGATCGTTTCGATCATATGCACGGGAATGCGGATGGTGCGGGCTTGATCGGCGATCGAGCGGGTGATCGCCTGCCGAATCCACCAGGTCGCATAGGTCGAAAATTTATAGCCGCGGCGGTATTCGAATTTATCGACCGCTTTCATAAGGCCGATATTGCCTTCCTGAATGAGATCGAGGAACTGCAGGCCGCGGTTGGTGTATTTCTTGGCAATCGAGATGACGAGCCGCAAGTTGGCTTCGACCATTTCCTTTTTGGCGCGGGCGGCGTCTTTTTCGCCGCGCTGCACGGTTGTGACGATGCGACGGAAATCATCGATCGGCATGCCGACTTCGTCAGCGATTGCCTGGATTTCCAGGCGCAGTCGCTCGACATCAGGGCGATGCTTTTCAATGAACTTCTGCCATTTTGGCAAAGTCTTGTGTGGCAGGGCTGCTTTCGGCAGTTCGGTGGTTGTCATGGCATCAGCCTCATTCACTAGTGTCGCTTCAATGTTTCGGGCAGCCATCGATTAGCGCTTCCGATTGGTTTTTTTGCTCGATTTGCTGGATGACTTCACCGCAGCTTTTTTCGCAGCGGGCTTCTTCGCAGGTGCGGCTTTTTTCGGCGCGGGCTTCTTCACAGTTATCTTTTTGGCGGCCGCTTTCTTCGCCACAGGCTTGGCTGCCTTCTTCGCCAGCGCTTTTAGCACTGGCTTTTTGGCGACAGGCTTTTTCACCGCTTTGGCCGGCGCTTTCTTAAGCGCGGGTTTGGCGGTTGTTTTCTTGGCGGCCAGCTTTTGCTTTGCTGCCAATTCGCGAGCCTTTTGAGCGGCGGCTTGATCCTTGGCCTTTTGCTTGGCCGCAGCTTCGCGCGCCTTTAGCTTGGCGGCAGCCTCTGCAATTTTTTGCTTGGCGGCTTGATCCTTGGCTTTCAGCTTGGCGGCAGCGTCCTTAGCGGCAGCCATGGCTTTGGCGGCACGTTCTTTTTCTTTGGCTTTCTCAGCAGCCACCGCATCTTTTGCGGCTTGCTTGGCAGCAGCAGCGGCAGCCCGGACGCGGGCTGTTTCGTCTTTCTTGGCCTGGCTGATGCGCTGCTTTTCGGCAGCTTTATCGTCGATGATCTTCTGCTTGGCGGCCGCCGTAGCTGCCGCTTCGCGCTGACGATGCGCATGCGCCAGCATCCGCGCGCTCGCATTTTCGACCAGCTTCGGCGCAGCTTTCACGATTGCCTTGGGTGGTGGTGGCAACAGCACATAATCGAACCAGTTGGGATCGAGCTCATGCTCGTAATAGCGTTCCAGGAATTCGTCACGGCTCAGCTGCACATCAAGGCCCAGGCGCAGCAAGCGGCCTTCAAGGCCCATGAGCCGGCGGTTTAGCGTGTAAAGCTGCTGCACCAATTGTTCAAGACGGGCATTATTGAAACGGACGGTTCGCACCAACTCGACCAATTGCTCCTTATAACCGCCGATTTTGCCTTCGCTGGCCTTGTTCGGCTGCTCGCCCTTTTCGATAGCCTGCAGGCGCTGGTGCTGCAGCTTGTTCAGCTTCACATAAGTCGCGGCAATCGCATCGAAGGTTTCAATAACTTGTGGCTTCAGTTTTTCTTCAATGGCAGCCAAGGAAATATTGTCTTCATCCTCGAAGCTGCTGTCTGATCCTTCGCCGCCTTCGGTCTCGCCATCGCCGTCAGTGCGGTCTTCTGATTTGACGGCGGCATCGGTATCGGCATCGCCGGTCGATACATCGGCCGCAGCTACGCCACTGGAGCCAACAGCGCTTTCTGCGGCGGTTTCTGGGCTGTCTTGCGTCGCATCAAGGTCGATAATATCGCGTAGCAGCAAGCGTCCGGCCTTCAGTGCCTCGTTCCAGTCGAGAATGGCCTGAATGGTCAGCGGGCTTTCGCAAATGCCGCCGATCATCATCTCGCGCCCAGCTTCGATCCGCTTGGCGATTGCGATTTCGCCTTCGCGCGACAGCAACTCGACTGCGCCCATTTCGCGCAAGTACAGGCGCACGGGGTCGTCGGTGCGGCCATAGTCTTCGGCTTCTGATGCTTTATCGGTCGCATTTTCAGGATCGTCTTCCGACTCTTCGCCTTCGACGACATTAATGCCCATGTCGTTCAGCTGCGCCATCACGTCCTCGATCATCTCGGAGGAGATGCGCTCTGGCGGCAAGATCGCGTTCAGTTCGTCGAGCGTGACATGGCCGCGCTCTTTGCCTTTTTTCAGCAGCTTCTTTATGGCATCGGCTAGATTGCCGCCACCGGCTAGCGGGGCATCGTTTGCCTCTTCTGTATTATCGCCGATGTCTTTTGCGTTCGTTTTGCTTGCCATGCCTATTCCGATCTTACTAAATAACTACCGATGCGCCTCGTTCAGCACATCGTTCAATTGTTCATGCAATGCGGCCCGGGCTTCCATCAAGGCGTTCAAGCGTTCGAGGGTCGCCTCTGTGCTATCTGCCTTGAACGCTTCCTGCGCTGCCTTGATCTCGCTATCCAACAGGTGCCGCTCGTCCTTCCGGCTGACCATTTCGCGCCATGCGCGTCGCGCATCTGCAAGGTCGCCCTCAGGCCGGGTGTAACTATATTGCTGGTACAAAGCCTCGCTTTGTAAAACTGAGAGTATTGCCCCGCCACATTCATCCTCTAGGTAGCGAGCGCACCCCGCCGCGTCAAGGCTTGCACGGTCGCTAAAATGCTCGGGAAGCCTTGATAAAGCTGCCAAAACTGGCGCGAATTTTGCGTCAAGCGCCTGGTGCTCCAGCAGCCAGGCCGCCGCTTCGTCATGGAGGGCCGGGTAATTGACCAGTAGGGCCAGCGCGATTTTCTCTTGTAGTAACGCCTGGGACTGCCCGCTAAGGGGAGTGCGCGGGGCTAAAGCCCCGACAGATTGGGCATTATTCCGGTTATTGCCGGCTTTGAACGGGGTCACGGCCGAGGCATTGAAACGGCGCTGGTTAAACAGCTTCCAAAGTCGATCTTTAAAATCCCGCTCGTAATGGCTGCGCAGTGGCGCATCCGCAATCTGGCTCGTCCGTGCCGCTAGGCTTTTTTCTAATGCCGATCGCGCTTCAGGCGTCGTATGGAGGCCATCCGCCGTTTCCAACTCCCACAATACATCAACCAGTGGCTTGGCGGCGGCGACCAGCTGCCAAAGCGCATCAGCGCCATGGGTTTTGACCAAGCTGTCCGGATCTTCGCCCTGTGGTAAGAAACAGAAGTTCAAGGTCTTTTCTGGCGACAATTGCGGTAACGCCAAACCAAGCGCCCGGGCGGCAGCGCGTAGCCCCGCTTTATCACCGTCAAAACACAATACGGGTGTTGCTTGATCGCGGCCCCGTGCGAGTTGAAACAGCGCGGCTAGCTGCAGTTCGGTCAGCGCAGTGCCAAGCGGGGCTACTGCTGGAATGCCTGCCTGCACAAGGCTGATCACATCCATATTGCCTTCGACCAATAACAGCGGCCTAGCCTTGTTGTCAGACCTTACCCGCGCATGCTCGGCGCCAAATAAAAGCTCGCCCTTTTTAAATAAAATATTTTCGGACGAGTTGATGTATTTCGGCGCGTCTTTGTCGCTTGTATCGAGCAGGCGCGCGCTGAAAGCGACCGGTCGGCCACGGCGATCGGTCACTGGGAACATCACCCGATGCCGGAAGAAGCTATAACCGCCGCTTTTGTCTTCACGTGTGCGCCAAAGGCCGACCGCGATCAATTCTTGCTCGGTGTAACCTTTCGGGATCAAATGCGCGCGCAGCGCCTGTGCATCGGCAGGGGCATAGCCAAGCCGCCAGGTAGCGATGGTCTCGTCGGTCAACCCGCGCTGCTGAAGATAGGCAAGGGCGGTGCGGCCCACTGGCGCATAAAGCTGTGCCGCAAAGTAAGCGGTGGCAGCATCCAACAATTGATACAACCGCGTGCGTGCATCCTGCTGTTCTGGTGTCTCGCGTGAGGTGCGCTCCGGCACCTGCATGCCGGCTTCACGGGCCAGCGTTTCGATCGCTTCGGGAAATTCCCAACCCTGGGTCTGCATGGCGAAGGTGATGACATCGCCATGCACGCCGCAGCCGAAGCAATGATAGAAAGCTTTTTCATCGTTAACATAAAAGCTGGCGGTTTTTTCGTTATGAAACGGGCAGCAGCCCTTCCATTCGCGCCCGGCACGGGAGAGCTTGACGCTGCGCCCAACGAACGCCGAGAGCGGCAGCCGAGTTTTAAGTTCGTCGAGAAAACCGGCAGGGAGGGCCATCAGGCATTTACCATCAGTAAGGCTTCAATTCGCGCTGAACCCAGCTGCGCGTGACAGCAATGCCATGGACATTGGCTGCTGCAGCATCTGCCCAGAGTTTGCGTTCGGGCGAACCAGGCATGCCAGCCTTATTATAAACGTCTAAGGTGCTGTTACGACGCCCTTCCATCAGCATAGGATGATAGCTTGGGTGATGGTTTTTCTCACCCTTTGCCGCCTGCCGGAAAGCCTGCTCGACATAATCGCGCTGGCTGAGGAAGCTGGTGAGCGCACTCAGCCCTAAAGCAATTTCTTCACGCTCGCCCAGATAAGACAGCAGGCGGATTTTAGCCCTTAGCGTTTTATTGCCAGGCTTTGGGTCTGTCCGCATCTGAATGGTGGCTGCACTATGCAGGCCTTTTGCTAGACGCACCGTGGCGACCATAGTTCGCGCACCCGTTTTAACCAGCGTAATGCTGCCATTAAAACGGCCATGTCGTTCTGGCTCATGCCGGGCTGCCGCTTCATGTTGCGGCACTTTTTTGTTCCTGAATTTGCAATTATGGCTGCAGAAATGCGTTTGCGGCATTTCGACGATAACCTTGCGGTCGCCGTCGAGCCAGTGCGTCTCGCCATTCGTTAGCCAAAGAGTGTCGAGTTTAGCGAGGTCACGAATGTTGCGTGCAAATAGACGGGTCGGATCTGGCTGCTTGCGTGTGCGGCGTGTGCCGCGGCTCGATTGATGGGGAACGCCCCGCGTTGTCCATGGATCAAGCACGACGAGTTCGCGCTCATGTGCAATAGCCTTTGCGGCTTCGGTGCGAATAATATCTTGATGCAGCATTATCCTAGCAATTCTTTCACAAGCGGGCTGACGCTGGAGAAATCGATCTGGCCAGCATATTTGCCTTTCAGCACGCCGATCACTTTTCCCATATCTTTCACGCTGGTGGCGCCGATCTCGGCAATGGCGGCGGTAATGGCCGCGCGTGTTTCACCTGCGCCTAATTGTTGCGGCAGGAAAGATTGGATGACCTCGATTTCGCCCTGTTCCTGCGCCGCCAATTGCTCGCGTCCGCCTTTTTGGAACAGCTCAATCGACTCGCGCCGCGACTTTACCATACCCTGTAGCATCGAAAGAATTTGCGCGTCTTCGATCCCGTTTTGATTATCGGCCGTGCGGCTGGCGATATCGGAATCCTTTAGCTTGGCCATGATCAGACGGATCGCATCCAGCCGCGGCTGGTCTTTCGCGCGCATCGCGGTTTTCATCTCGTCAGTAAAGCGTTCGCGCAAGGTCATTGGTCTCTCCTAAAAATTATGCAGCCAACAGCTGGCGCAGGTTGGGTAAATTGGCTTGTTCAAGGGGGCCGATATAGCCATCACTTAACGCGCCCTTGGCAACACTTGCCGCAGCACGGCGTACGTCATCATCGCTGACGGCGGTGAATTGGGTAATCAATTCCGCACGGCTCGGCACGCGCCCGTAGATTTGCCAGTAGTGGCCCAGATGCTCTGCCCGTTCCAGCGTGCCTTCCAGATCCATCGTCAGATTGGCGATCAGCTGCGTTTTTGCGCGGGCGATTTCTTGTGTCGTCAGAGTCGTGGCGAAGTCTTTCATCTCCCGCGCTGTAATCTCCAGAACTTCGGCACAATTTTCTGGTGTGGCGCTGGCGTAGATGCCGAACAGCCCGGTGTCGAGCCATTGCATGCCGCCGGAGGCGATCGAATAGACAAGCCCGCGCTTTTCCCGCACTTCCTGCCATAGCCGGGAGGAAAAACCGTCGCCCAGCGCCTGCGCCATGATGTTAAGCGCGGGCGTCAGCGGATCAGCATAGCTGGTGCCCGGCCAATAGAGCGCAAGGTTCACCTGCTCCAACTCTTTTTCAATAGTCATGGTGTGCGGCTGATAGCGTGGCGCTTGTCGTGGCGACCGTTGGCCTGCTGGAATCGTCGCGCAGAATTTTTCAGCCAGACGTACGATCTCGGCATGGTCGATATCACCCGTTGCAACCAGCGAGATATTACCAGCGTTGTAATGCTTGCTTACATAATTTATCAGTTTTTCGCGCGGCATGGCGGCGATACTGTCTGCATCACCCAATAATGGACGTCCAAAAATCTGCTCGGGATAGATCGCCTGATGCAATTTATCTTGTAGTAATTCGTCGGGCTGATCGTAGGTCTGGCCGATCTCTTGCACGATTACATCGCGCTCGCGCGCCAGTTCTGCTTCGTCATATAAACTGTGCTGCAGCATGTCGGCGAAGAGTTCGACCGCAAGACCCGCATCATCCGGCAGCACGCGCGCGTAATAGGCCGTTTGCTCGCGGCTAGTATGGGCATTCAAGCGCCCACCGACATCTTCGAATGCGCTGGCGAGCTGAAAGGCATCGCGGCTCGGTGTGCCCTTGAAGAGCATATGTTCTATCAGATGCGCAACGCCGCTGGCATCCTCCGGCTCATCGCGAGTGCCAACATGAATCCAAAGCCCGATGGCGGCATTTCCCGTTGGCATGCGCTCGGTCAGCACGCTCAACCCATTGTCGAGAAATGCGGTTTGAACGCCGCTTTCATTGGAAAGGCCGCTGTTTAAAGCATGGGGGGAGGGCATTGGGCGACCATAGCCCAGCAAGACCCTTGATTTAAAGCCTTATGATAGTAGCTAAGTCATTGATTTCATAAAATCTATCGAGACTTTATGCAGATTAAAGCTGACTGCAGGTTCCCATAACCAAGGAGATTATCATGAGCCTGCTCGGCACCTCAGACAGTACTAAAGACATGCACGCCGCCACTCCAACCCCGGCACGTGAATTAAAGTCCCAAAAGATTGCAATCATCACTAGCGATAAGGTTGAGGATGTAGAATTTTTCTATCCCTATTACCGCTTTAACGAAGCCGGTTACACGGTCGACGTTATCACGGCAGAGGGCGGCAGTTTTGAAGGCAAGCATGGGTTGGGCTTGAAAGACTCGAAGGCGATTGAAAGCGCAAACCCTAGCGATTACGCGCTGCTCTATTTGCCAGGCGGCAAAACGCCAATGAGCCTTAAAGAAAATGAAAGCGTGCTGAATTTTGTGCGCACATTCTGCAAGAGCGGCAAACCGGTGGCAGCAATCTGCCACGGCCCGCAAATCCTGGCTGCTGCTGGTGTTATTACGGGAAAAACGCTTTCGGCATTCCCGGAAGTGAAGCAAGAGTTGGAAGATGCCGGCGCTAGCTGGACGGATGAAGCGTTGCAGATCGACGGACAGTTCATCACCGCACGTTATCCAGGTGATTTGCCGCGGCATCTGCATGGCGTGATGGACGCTCTGGAGAAAACCAGCACATCGCAAAGCCAACGCACAGCGGCTTAAAGACTGCGACCTTGCCAAGCCCGCGTCTTATAGGCGCGGGCTTTTGCTTACAAGAAGAGAAATGGTTGGGGCACTAGGATTCGAACCTAGGATGGCGGTACCAAAAACCACTGCCTTACCGCTTGGCTATGCCCCAACAATGCTGCTAGAGCCCGCACGCTACTGAAAATGCAGCCGGGAATCAAGCGCTTATCAAGCCTGTGCTTAGCCTTGTATGCGATAGCAACGGCTCAAAGCTAACCTGTGTCGCAACGGCGGTAGAACATGGTTTTTTTCATTTAGCTCAGCATAATCCTTGCAAGCGTCAGCGCAGAGCGTCATAAAAAGCTGGCGTCATGAAAGCGCTTAACGAGGGTCAGGAGCTGCGGCCGCGATGCGGACATCCCAAAATTCATTACCAATGCCGATTGCCAGCCCGCGAGAGGCAGAGCTTGAGCAGGCGCTTTACGCACTGCATGCCCACGCCGAACGGCAGGCGCGGTGGCTGCGCCGAGGTATCGTGCTGGTATTGGTGTTGGCAGCCAGTGCCTGGCTGACGGGATATGGCATGGCCTGGCGCAGTGGCAGCGCGCAACTGGCAACTGCACAGGCCAGTGCTGCCGCCGAACTACAATCGGTGCGCGCGCAACTGTCTGACAATACAGTGGTTAGCGCGAATGGCATTACCTTGCCGCCCAGCGACAATAAAGCCATTACCAAGCTGCAGAAGATTGCTGGCACAGGCGATTACAAAGCGCAGACGCAACTGGCATCAATATATGAGGCCGGTGCAATGCCGGGCACGCATCGCGATCTAACGCTGGCGCAAAACCTGCTGCAGAATGCCGCGGCTGGCGGCTACCCGCCCGCAATGTATGAATTGGGTCGTGCTTACGCGACTGGTCGCCTGAACGCCGACAGTCATGCCGATCGCCATGCCGCTGCGCGTTGGTTAGAAGCTGCCGCCGCTACCGGCCATGCTGCTGCTGCGTTTGAATTGGGCGCCTTATATGAATCTGGTCTCGATGGTGCGCCTGATGGCGTGCTGGCGCTCAGCTGGTATCAACGTGCCGCTAGCTATGGCTCTGATACGGCGCTGGCGGCTATTGCCCGCCTAGCGCCGAAAGACAGCACGCTCGATATCGCGGGCGTGCAGGAACTGCAAAAATCCCTGCGCGAACTTGGCTATGATGTTGGCACGGCGGACGGCAAGCTAAACCGCCGCACGGTTGAAGCCATCCGCACCTATCAGGCGCAGCTTGGCCTGAATGCCGACGGGCGCGCCAGCCGCAGTCTGCTTGAACGCGTGTCGGCTGACCGCGTCGGGCAGGGCGGGTAAGCTTAGACTGTGACGAAACCTAGTATTGCCGATGCGCCGATTTTGCTGACCGTGCAACCGTGGGACGATTACACGGTTGTCGATACAGGTGATGGTCGCAAGCTGGAGCAAGTAGGCCCGTTTCTGATCAGTCGCCCTGAGCCCTCCGCGCTCTGGCCACAAGCCAATGCAAAATTATGGAAAGATGTTACGGCCGCATTTGCCAGTAGCAAAGAAGATGAAGAAGCTGCCGGACAATGGTCGCTGCAACAAGAGTGGCCGGACAAATGGCCAATGCAATATCAGAATATTCAATTTTGGGGTCGCCGTACGAATTTCCGGCATATCGGCTTTTTCCCAGAGCAGGAGACGCAATGGCGTTGGCTTTCATCAGCTTGCACAACGCTAGCTAAGAAAAAAGCTGAGCCGCGCATTCTCAATCTGTTCGGCTATAGCGGCGTGATGTCGTTGGTGGCAGCCGCAGCGGGCACTGCCGTTACGCATGTCGATGCGTCAAAAAAGTCTGTTGGCTGGGCAAAGGAGAATGCCACGCTATCGGATATGGAACAGGCGCCGATCCGCTGGATCGTCGATGATGCGGCGAAGTTCGTCGCGCGCGAAGTGCGTCGCGGCAGCCAGTATGAAGGCATTATTCTTGATCCGCCGAAATTCGGACGTGGGCCAGATGGCGAAACCTGGGAGTTTTTCCGCGATCTGCCCGGTTTGCTGGCGGATTGCGTGAAGCTACTGAGTGACGAAGCCGGATTTATCATCCTGACGGGCTATAGCGCACGGCTTTCGGCGCGGTCGCTGGCTGAATTGCTGGCCTCGCATTTGCCTAATCGTGGCGGGCAAATTGACTATGGCGATTACACGCTGGAAGATACAGCGAAGCGCCAACTTGGCCTCGCACTCTTCGCGCGCTGGAGTAAAGGTATATGAAAATTATAACCAGTGCTGCCAATCCCATCATCAAGGATATCAAAGCGCTGGCCCTTAAGAAACGACGCGCGGGCGCGGGGCTGTTCACCACTGAAGGCCTGCAGGCGCTCGGCATGGCGGCCGCGCGCGGCTGGGTGCCGCAGCAACTGCTGATTTCGGAAGCTGGCACAAAGCACAAAATCGGCCGCGCGGTGATGGATACAGTACCTGCCGATGCGCAATTGCTCGTGACGCCGCAGATTTTGGCGCGGCTTTCAGCACGCGATAACCCGCCTGCCGCGATTGGTGTTTATGAAGCGCGCTGGGTGCCGCTGGAAACGCTCAAACCTGCTAAACAAGATGTCTGGGTTGTGCTGGAAGGCGTGCGCGACCCCGGCAATCTCGGCACCATCATTCGCACGGCTGATGCCGCGGGTGCAGCGGGCGTAATGCTGGTCGGCGAGACCTGCGATCCTTATAGCATCGAAGCGGTACGCGCGAGCATGGGCTCGCTCTTTGCGGTGAAGCTGGTGCGAACCACCACCTCGGCGCTGGGCGAGTGGGCGCCGCAGAATAAGGTTCGGCTTTTAGGCACGGCACTCGCTGGCGCGGTGGATTATCGCAAGGCCGACTATACCGGCCCGCTGGGGTTGGTAATGGGTACCGAGCAATCTGGCTTGAGCGCTGCCATGCAAAAGCTTTGCGTGCAGCTGGTGAAACTGCCGATGGCAGGCAGCGGCGACGATAGTGCCGAAAGTCTGAACCTTTCGGTCGCCACTGGCATCATGTTATATAAGATTTTGCATGATTAGTTTCGTTCGATGAGGTTAAAGTATTCAAATGATCAAAGCTTTTCTTTTCGATCTTGACGATACGCTTACACGGGTTAGCGATTTTGCACATTACCGGCGTGGCTCACATTCGGCTTTAAGTATGCTGTTGGCAGAACAAGGTCAGCAAGACCAAGCACCTGATTTTGAATCGTATCAGATAAGCCATTCGCATTTTTACGATACTGGCGCTTGCCACTTTACTGCATTTGCAGAACAGTTTGGTGTCTGCCGTGACCGTATGTTCAAAGGGCATCATGACCTGATTGATGAAAGCCAGCTTGTACATGATGTGGATAGCGCGGAAGCATTAAATGCCTTGCGTGGTCGCGCGCTTATTTTCAGCGATGGCGAGCACAACTGGGCTTCGCGCCGGATGAGATCAATAGGCATAGATTTGCCATTATATACCCGCGAACAGGATGGGTTATTCGAGCGCAAATGTAACAGCACGCGCCGCTTTGCGATCGCGTTGGAAATGCTTAGTGCCATCGTCGGCGAACCCTTGCAGCCAGAAGAGGTGCTGATGTTTGACGATAGCGCCAGCGTTTTGCGGAAGGCAAAAGAACTCGGTTATAAAACAGCTTATTGCCATTATGGTACAGCAGGGCGCAGCGGTAATGGTGGTTTCGACTACGAAGTGTATCAGGTCGGAAGATTCCTGCAGGAACTGGGCTTCGTGCCTGCGCTGCCGTCAACCCAAGCTGTCACGGCGTTACCAGCCAAGCCTAAATAAATGCCTAGCTTATTCAGCCAGGCTGTTCCTTAACTCACCGCACCGTGGCACTGCTTGTATTTCTTGCCACTGCCGCAAGGGCAGGGAGCATTCCGCTGCACATGATATTGCCAGGTGGTCGGGTCGCTCGCATCCATCGCGGGGCGGCGTGCCATCTGCGGGCCACGCGGGCCAGCCTGGCGGTCGTCGCGCATGCCGGGTGGTAGCGGATCCTCGTTCGAGGTCGGCGCGGCTTCATGCTGCAGCACCAATTGGTCGGCCAGGCGCTTGCGCTCGGCTTCCCGGGAAGCGATCTCCTCCGGTGTCGGCAAGGCAAGCTCGGTTTTGACCGTCAGCATTGTAACCTGCCGGCGCACGTCTTCCATCATTGCATTGAACAGGATGAAAGCTTCGCGTGAATACTCATTGAGCGGGTCGCGCTGCGCCATCGCGCGGAGGCCAATTGCCTGCCGTACATGGTCGAGCGCGAATAAATGCTGCTGCCAGGCGTGATCGAGCGTCTGCAACAGGATTGCACGCTCGGCCGAGCGCATGCCTTCAATGCCCAGCGTGGCTTCTTTTTGCGCGATGCGATCGGCGCATAGCGCCTCGATGCGGGTGATGATCTCGTCCGCGCCTACATTGTTTTCAGCAGCCCAGTCTTTGAGTGGTGCATCTAGGCCCAGCGTATCGGTCAGTGCCGCTTGTAAACCCTCGATATCCCACTGTTCGGGATAGCTTCCTTGCGGGATTGCAGCCAACACTAAGTCCTCGACGATGCTTTCACGCATATCGCTGATCATGGTGCTGACATCTGCTGTCTGCATTAATTCGCGGCGCTGCTCGTAAATCGCGCGGCGTTGATCGTTCATAATATTATCGAACTTCAGCAGATTTTTGCGGATATCGAAGTTGCGCGCCTCAACCTTTTCTTGCGCGCGCATCAACCCGCGCGTGATCAGCGGATGCTTGATCACCTCGCCATTGCGAAGGCCCAGCGTCTGCATCAGCCCCTTCATGCGATCGGTGCCGAAAATGCGCAGCAGATCGTCTTCTAGGCTTAGAAAGAATTTCGACGCGCCAGGGTCGCCCTGCCGGCCCGAACGGCCGCGCAGCTGGTTATCGATCCGGCGGCTTTCATGCCGTTCTGTGCCAATCACATAGAGACCGCCTGCAGCCTTAACCTGCGCCTCTTCGGCAGCGACCTCCCCCTTGATGGCGCTTTCACGTGCACCGCGGCTGCTATCACCCTCTGGCAAATCTTTCAACTCATGCGCGATGCGCAACTCGGCATTGCCGCCCAGCTTAATATCGGTACCGCGCCCGGCCATGTTGGTGGCGATGGTGACGGCGCCTAAACGCCCGGCCTGGGCAATGATCTCGGCTTCGCGGTCGTGATGACGGGCGTTCAGCACATTATGCTTTACGTTCTTCTTCTTGAGCGCGTCCGACAATTGCTCCGACCGCTCGATCGAAACGGTGCCGACCAGCACCGGCTGCTGCCGCGTGGCGCAATCGGCGATCTGCGTGATGATAGCCTGGAACTTTTCGTCCATCGTGCCGTAGATCTCGTCGTCGGCATCCTTCCGGGCGACATCAACGTTGGTTGGCATGTCGACGACATCCAGGCGGTAGATTTCGGCAAATTCCTGCGCCTCGGTCAGCGCGGTACCGGTCATGCCCGACAGCTTCGGATACATGCGGAAGAAGTTTTGGAAAGTGACGCTGGCGTAGGTCTGGCTTTCGCGCTGGATCGACACGCGCTCTTTTGCCTCCAGTGCCTGGTGCTGCCCGTCGCCAAAGCGGCGGCCATCCATCATCCGGCCGGTGAATTCGTCGATGATGATTAGCTTGTCGTCCTTGACAATGTAATCGACGTCGCGGTGATAAAGCTGGTGCGCGCGCAGCGCCTGATTGACGTGGTGCACGATATTAACGTTCACGGCGGCATACAAGCCGCCCGGCTGCAGCAAGCCTTGCGCGGCTAGCAACTCCTCGATTTTTTCCTGACCGATTTCCGTCAGCACGACAGACTTCTGCTTTTCGTCCTTCTCGATATCTTCGGCCTGTAGTAGCGGGATCAGCTTGTCGATCGCCACATACATTTCCGAGCTGTCTTCGGCCGGGCCGGAGATGATGAGCGGCGTCCGCGCTTCGTCGATCAGGATCGAGTCGACCTCGTCGACGATCGCGAAATAGAAAGGACGCTGCACCAGCTCGGTCAGCTGGAACTCCATATTATCGCGTAGATAATCGAACCCGAACTCGTTGTTCGTGCCGTAAGTGATATCGGCGGCATAAGCAGCACGGCGTTCTGGCTTTGACAGGTCATGAATGATGCAACCGGTCGTCATGCCAAGGTAATTATACAGCTGGCCCATCCAGGTGCTGTCGCGTCGAGCCAGGTAATCGTTGACGGTAATGACATGCACGCCTTTGCCTGCCAGCGCATTCAAGTAAACGGCAAGGGTGGCAACCAGCGTTTTCCCTTCGCCGGTACGCATTTCCGCGATCTTGCATTGATGCAGCACGATCCCGCCCAGCAGCTGCACGTCGAAATGCCGCATGCCGAGCGCGCGCACGCTGGCTTCGCGCACTGTGGCAAAGGCTTCGGGCAGAATATCGTCTAGGCTTTCACCAGCAGCCAGCCGGGCCTTCAGCTTGACGGTCTGGGCTTTCAGAGCAGCTTCATCCAGCGCTTTCATAGCGGGCTCAAGCGCGTTGATTTCAACAACAAGCGGCTGGATCGAGGCTAAATAACGCTCGTTGTTATTGCCAAACATTTTCTTTGCCAGCTTCGTGGCAAGGGCCAAAACCATGACGACTCCGTGATTATCTATAAAGCAACAGCCTATGACTGCATGAAGGGGCGAAATTAGGGCATTTTGCCAGTGCATGCCACCACTATCTATGGCTTAGATAGTGCGGAATGCCCGGCACACAAGGTTATTAGATTGGCGCGCCTGCCTTGCTTCGGCCATGGAAAACTGATTTAGTCGCCGCAGCTTAGGCGGCGGTAGGGCCCGCAATGCCAGGCCAATTTTCCTGCTTTTAAGAGGTTAGAGTCAATGAAACTTTCCATGCGCTCATCAGTTTCCACTTTTGTGCTGGCCCTGTTGCTGGCAGCCCCTGCTTTTGCGCAAGACGCAGCTACGCCAGCGGCCGGCGCTGACGATAGCAAGGTTGTTGCACGCGTTAATGGCGATGCAATCACCGCTGGCGACGTAAAAAAAGAAATGGAACAACTGCCACCACAATTGGCGCAAGTGCCGATGCAGGCAATCTATCCGCAACTTCTGGAACAGCTCGTGATCGAGCGCGCCGTTAAGCAAGCCGGCTACGCGCAAAAGCTACAAGATGATGCAACTGTGAAGTCGCGTTTGAAAGATGCCGAAGGCAAGATCGTGGCCGATGAATATCTGCGCCGCCAAGTTAAGGCATCGGTATCGGAAGACGCCATCAAGAAGTCTTATGAAGACTACAAAAAAGGTTTTAAGGCCGAGCCGGAAGCGCGTGCCAGCCATATTCTCGTAAAGACAGAAGCCGAAGCCAACGATCTGATCAAGCAACTGAAGGGCGGTGCTGATTTTGCCAAGCTTGCGGCTGAGAAATCAGATGATAAGGCAGCCGCCAAACGCGGTGGCGATCTCGGTTGGTTCAAGAAAGCCGATATGGTGCAAGCCTTCTCCGATGCCGCTTTTGCGATGAAGCCAGGCGAAGTTTCGACCAAGCCGGTGAAGAGCGAATTCGGCTGGCACGTCATCAAGCTGGTTGAAAAGCGCCAGAGCCAACCGGCGCCTTATGAAGCCATGAAGCCACAGTTGGAAGCCAAGCTTGACCAGGCACAGGCGCAAAAAACAGTAAAAGAGATAATCGGCAAAGCCAAGGTTGAACGCTTCCAACCAGATGGCACAACGCCGCTGGCCCCACCGAGCGACAAGCCAGCCGATAAATAAACCCACTCGCGTGATGAAACATGAGCGGCGCTTCGAGAAATCGGGCGCCGCTTTTGCGTTTGGCAGATGCCGATATTGGATTGTATGAATAGGAATGCTTGAACAGTCTCTAGGCGTACGCCCACTAATCAATGTCGCGTCGGCTTTGCTGATCAATGCTGATGAGCAGGTGTTGTTGACCCAGCGGCCCGAAGGTAAGCGTTATGCAGGCTGGTGGGAATTGCCATGTGGTAAACTTGAACATGGCGAACTCCCAGCAGCGGCACTATCTCGTGAGATTAAAGAAGAACTCGGCATTGATGTGAGGCCTGCCGATTGGGAACCCGTGACGTTTGTTGCGCATGAATATCTTGACTTGCCATCGCAAGCCTTAGTGCTGATCCATGCTACGCAGCAGTGGCAAGGCGAACCGCAAAGTTTGGAAGCGCAGGCATTCGAATGGGTTGCTATTGATAAGCTTGATAGCTTTCAACTGCTGCCCACCATGCAGATGGCTTTGCCTGCGATCTCTGTTTATTTGAATAAATTGTAGCAGCATGAAAAAAGGGCCGCGCAATTGCACGGCCCCTTTTGTTTTAGCATTGTTTGGGCAACGAAGGAGAAGCCGCTCTGATCCTATTTGTTATTCGCCATCCTCAATCTTTACTTCGGCATCAAGCAGAGCGCCCGTGAAGAGCCCGGCGTTGGCCCGAATCTTGGCTTCCAGCTCGGCAGCCATGGCCTCATTTTCTCGCAAAAACTGCTTAGCATTCTCGCGGCCTTGGCCGATGCGGGTACCGGCATAGGAGAACCAGCTGCCTGACTTTTCGACGACGTTAGCGGCAACGCCAAGATCGATTAGCTCGCCCATCTTCGAGATGCCTTCACCATACATAATGTCGAATTCAACGACGCGGAAAGGCGCCGCCATCTTGTTCTTGACGACCTTCACCTTGGTTTGGTTACCGGTCACGGTTTCCTTATCCTTGATCTGACCAATGCGACGGATATCGAGGCGTACAGATGCATAGAACTTCAGTGCATTACCACCAGTCGTGGTTTCGGGGCTGCCGAACATCACGCCGATCTTCATGCGGATCTGATTGATGAAAATCACAGTGCAACGCGACTTCGAAATCGTGCCGGTCAGCTTGCGCATGGCCTGGCTCATCAACCGAGCGTGAAGGCCCATCTGCGCGTCGCCCATTTCACCTTCGAGTTCGGCCCGTGGCACGAGCGCGGCGACCGAGTCGACCACCAGCACGTCGATCGCGCCCGAACGCACCAGCGTATCAACGATTTCAAGCGCCTGTTCGCCAGCATCCGGCTGCGAGATCAGCAGCTCGTCGATATTAATGCCGAGCTTCTTGGCATAGGCGGGGTCAAGCGCATGCTCCGCATCAACGAAGGCACAGGTGCCGCCGCTTTTCTGGGCGTTGGCGATAACATGCAACGCTAATGTAGTTTTGCCCGAGCTTTCCGGCCCGAAGATTTCGATGATGCGCCCGCGCGGCAGGCCGCCGATGCCTAGGCCGATATCGAGGCCCAGTGAACCGGTCGAGATCGAATCGACATCAGATGCTGTCTGCTCACGCGCGCCGAGCTTCATAATCGAGCCTTTGCCAAACGCACGTTCAATTTGGCCCAGGGCGGCATCAAGAGCTTTTTGCTTATCCATCATGCTAGAAGAATCCTTTTCGACCACGCGAAGGGGGGAAGGGGAAGCCATGGTCTATTAACTCCAGTCATAAGGTTTGGCATAAGCGCCCGGTGCCGGCAAGCAACCCTGGGATCATGGAAACGGCCGCCTGAGCGGAAACGCGTGTCCCTTGCCGATGCACCTATGTACCCGCTTTGTTCTTATTCGTCAAGAACAAAAAAGGAACATATGCGGATTTATTCTAGCGCTTTGAGTAGGTGGTTTCTCCACCATACCTACTATGAGAAGCGGATTTGCACATTATAGTCGACCCTATAGTAATTGCGGTCTACCCAGGAGTTTTGCATGACCATCCCATCTTTTGCCTATGCCGTGAAGAACGCACAAGACAAGCTCGCGCCGATGCAAATTGAGCGCCGCGCCTGCAACCCGACTGACGTGCAGATTGATATTCTCTACAGCGGCATCTGCCATTCCGATATTCACCAGGCGCGGAATGAATGGGGCGGCTCGAAATATCCGATGGTGCCGGGGCATGAAATCGTCGGGCGGGTGGCGGCCACGGGCGATAAAGTAGAAAAATTTAAGGTTGGCGATCTGGTCGGCGTTGGCTGCCTGGTCGATAGCTGCCGCAGCTGCGCCGCTTGCAACGAAGGGCTGGAACAATATTGCGACAATGGTTTCACCGGTACCTACAATGGTCAGGATAAGATCGGCGGTACCCCGCATAAAATGACGCTGGGCGGCTATAGCGATAAGATCGTCGTTGAAGAGCGGTTCGTGCTACGCGTGCCGGAAAATCTCGATCTTGCCGCAACAGCGCCGCTGCTCTGCGCTGGCATCACGACCTATTCGCCGCTCCGGCATTGGAAGGTTGGCAAAGGTCAAAAGGTTGGCATCGTCGGCCTGGGCGGTCTCGGCCATATGGGCGTGAAATTCGCGCATGCGATGGGCGCCAGCGTCACCATGATCACAACCTCGCCGGAAAAAGGCGAGGACGCAAAGAAACTCGGTGCGGATGCGGTGCTGATTTCGAAAGACGCTGTGGCGATGAAGGCTGAAGCGGAAACTTTTGACTTTATCCTCAATACCATCCCGGTTGGCCATGATGTCGACCCTTACATTGCGTTGCTAAAGCGCGATGCGGCGATGGTCATCGTTGGCGCGGTCGAGCCGCTGACAAAAATCAACGCGGGCGCGATGGTGTTCCGCCGTAAGACGGTTGCAGGCTCGTTGATCGGCGGCTTGCCAGAAACACAGGAGATGCTGGATTTCTGCGGCCAGCATAATATCACCTGCGATATCGAGCTAATCGATATCGCCGATGTGAACGAAGCCTACGACCGCACGGTGAAAGGCGATGTGAAATACCGCTTCGTCATCGACGCCAAGTCGATCGCGAGCAGTGCGAAGCAGGCGGCTTAACTATTCGAATGATGTGACGGATTACATCGGGCGTTTAAAACGCTTATAGCCTCTGAATACAAGTCTTTTAAGCCAATGCGAAACAGGAAGGCTTAAAAACAAGTCCCGGACGATGTCATTCTTGTTAGCGATCGACATATTTTCCAATGACAATTGTGCCGGGCGCAAGTCGATATGAGACAATGATAACGGTTGGCCATTCAACCTAGTATTCAATGTCTCGACTGGCAAATAGTCCATGATAACCTGATTTTCAAAATCAGCTTTTTCGTCCCAGTCGCCGTGGCCAGTCTTGATGCTAGCTGAAACCCTGTTTGTGTATGTGCAGTTGCCTTCAGACGCTAAGAAGGGAACTGCTTTTTGGTTCAAATAAGGTAAAACGATAGCGTATTTTTCGAAGTCTGCTGGTTTCTTTAGTAAAAACCGCGCGCTAGCTTCAACGGCATGAATTTCTAATAGCGACAGTAGTTGTTTGAGCTTTAGTCGCTGTGATCCTTTGTGCTCTTCTTCTTTAATTAATAGAGTTGCGGCAGCAGCGTTCACTTTATCGTTATCAGCTTGGCCATTAACGAGTGAACTAACAAGGTTGCTAAGATGGTCACTGAATAAGGTCTGGCCTTCATTGACGATACAGAATAATGCGTCATCTGGCATGGCATGAACTGCGTCATATATAACTAAACCAAGAGGTTTAGGCTTAATCCCTTTATGGTTATGATAATTTTTGTAAAATGGAATTGGCTTGATAAGAAGTTTTATATCCGCCTTTCCAATGCGGCTATCAATCCGACGCTGGTGCGCGCTATATTCTGCTTCATCGATTAACAGCGTTGCCTTAATTGCAGGATAAGTTTGGCATTCAAGGCTTTGAATGTGCGTAACTAGTGCGCTTTCACTAAATTCTGACATCAGAAATTGCAGGTGGACAGGAGGGCCTTCAGTAAATGTGCGATTGGCAGTCAAAGTTGTTTTGCGCGCCTCGAAGCCCTGATAAATTGCAGCTAAGCTGCGGTCAAGCGTGAATTTTTCTTTAAAAATATTTTGCGCGCTAACGGCGAGCGCATAGGCAGCCTTAGGATTCTCATGAATCCAACGCAGATGACGACGCACTTGGCTGTTAATTTCGCACGCAGGTAATGAGCCATCAATGTAGAGTAGCGTGTCCCCAAAATGGCGGCGTGCAAACGGATTTTCATCAGCAATAATAATGGCGCCGCCTGCCAGGCCTTCGAACAAGCGGTTCGACATCAATTCAGAATCTTTATGGGGATCCGACGAGAGCGCGAGTACAATGCCGGCTTCAGCGATTTCATTGACGACCGAAATGCCGTCGAATGGTAGCGGGCCAATGTAACTCTTGTAACCTTCCCAAACCTTGACGCCAAGGAAAATGTGCGGCCCATATATGCGCAAATCGCCTGAGCTATCGAGCATATCAAGGAGTTCCTGGTGGCGCGATTTTCCTTTGCCTAATCGCTCGTGATTAATACCGGCGTAAAAGATTTTCTTATCGCCGCCCAAGCGCGGTGCATAAATCGGCTCTGCCAGCGAATGATACATAGTGAAATGTGGCGGCAGGCGCTCTGGTTGATTGACGATTAGGCGCTTCACGTGATCGTCAGCGGCAACTGAGCTGCAGCTCAGGAAATCGTCGTGCGATAGCACATGGTTTGACCATTGCCGATAATTACCGGGAATATAATCGTAATAGAATTGTAGTGGATTCCAAAGCGCCGCGAACGAAAATAAATCGTAAGCTTTAGGTGTTTCATAATGCAGGTGGATAACGAAATCCACATCGGCCTGTGTAATTTTAATTTTGGGCGATGCTGCCAACATGCCATCGGCCGTAATTTCAATACATTTCAGACCTAGCTTTTTTGCCGCTAGCTTCAGGCGGGCATTGACCTCGACTTCGGCGTTCTCGACACCTGGCCATAGCCTAACCACGCCAAAGGTGCCGATCAGGTTTGCTGGTTTTACAAAATCGGGCATTGTTGGAACGGTTTCGCTAGGAATTACAGGAATCAGGCGTTACGAGCCGTCGCGGCATTGGCCGCATACCAATCATAGGTAAGCTGCAGGCCTGTGGCTAGGTCAGTTTTGGCAGTAAAGCCAAGTGCCGATATTTTTGAAATGTCATAGGCGCGATGTACCTGGCCATTCGGCTTGGTGGCGTCCCAGGTGATTGGCACGCCGGTATAATCGGCAAGGATCGTGGCTGTCTCATGAATGCTATGAGTAATGCCGGTCGCCAGATTGATCGCGCCGGTTCCGTTTTGCATGATCGCATCTAAGGCGCGCACGGTATCGTCGATATAAATGAAATCGCGCACCGGCGAGCCATCGCCCCAAACTGTTACAGTACCACCACTGTTCTTTGCCTCATAAAACTTGCGGATGAGCGATGGGATCACATGCCCAGTTTCAATATTGAAGCGGTCGTGCGGGCCGTAAAGATTGGTCGATAGCGCGACTGCATAATCGAGGCCATAGCTTTCATGATAAAGGTCAAGCTGCGCCAGCATGCCACGCTTGGCATGCCCGTACCCGCGTTCGGAGCCATGCGGCTCGCCCATCCAGATTGTATCCTCGCGCAACGGATCGCTCGGCATCGGGTAGGGGTACATCGCGACCGTTCCCATCGCGACGATCTTTTTAATTGCCACCTGTTTGCCTGCTTCAACCACGTTGGTATTGATCAGCTGGTTCTGTAAAAAGGCGCGGCCCTGGTCGCGCATATTACCCATCAGCCCGAAGACATGCCCGGCCATATGGAAAACATGCGTTGGCTTCGCATTTTCAAAAAAGGCTTTGGTTGCGCCCCAGTCTGTCAGATCGCAGTCAGCCGAGGTGACACTGATGACATTTTTGTAGCCTTGCGCCGTCAGATAGCTGACGAGATTTTTGCCAACAAGGCCCGAGGCTCCGGTAACGAGAATGCGATCGTTAAGCTGCATATTATTTGACAGCTTGCAGGCGGGTCGGCGTATAGCCGGTGCGGTCCAGATCGGCGATCACCATCTGTGTCACCAATGTTTCGAACGGCATTGAGGCTCTCCAGCCCAGCTTTTCGTAAGCCTTTAGCGGGTTTGCTAGCAGCGTCTCAACCTCTGCGGGGCGGTAGTGCACGGGATTGATGCGCACTAGCGTATTGCCTGTGCGCTGGTCAATTCCAATTTCATTGACGCCTTCGCCTTCCCAGGCCAAGTCCATATCGAGCGCCCGCGCACTGCATTCGGCGAAGTGGCGCACCGTGTGCATCAGGCCGGTGCCGATCACGAAATCGTCAGGCGTTTCCTGCTGCAGCATCCGCCACATCGCATCGACATAGTCGCCAGCGAAACCCCAATCGCGCTCGGCGTTCAGATTGCCCAGCTCGACCGGTTCCGCGCGACCCGCCTTCATGGCGGCGAATTCAGAGGTGATCTTGCGCGTTACAAACTCGGTGCCACGCAGTGGCGACTCATGATTGAACAGAATGCCTGAGCAAGCATACATATCGTAGGATTCACGATAATTTACGGTGATCCAATGACCGTATAGCTTGGCGACGCCATACGGGCTGCGCGGGTAAAAAGGCGTGATCTCCGATTGCGGCATGGCTTGTACCTTGCCAAACATTTCGGAGGTCGAGGCTTGATAGAAGCGCGAATGTGGCGATGTATGACGGATTGCATCCAACATGCGCGTGACCGACAAGCCATCGACATCGCCGGTGTAAACAGGCTGCACATAAGACGCATGCACAAAGCTCTGCGCAGCAAGGTTATAGACTTCATCCGGCTGGATTTTTGTCAGCGCGGTTTGCAGGCTCGACTGGTCGGAGAGCTCAAGGCAGATCAGCTCGACCTCATCCAGGATATCTAGTTCCTGCAGGCGCCAGAAATTCGGTGTGCTGGTACGGCGGTAGGCGCCATAAACCTTATAGCCCTTCGAGAGCAGCAAATTCGCCAGGTAGGCGCCATCCTGGCCGGTGATCCCGGTCACTAAAGCTTTTTTCATGGAAGTCCTTATCGGTATCGTTTAGGTATCTATAATGAACAGTCTGTAACGTATTTTGCGGCCCGCCAGCAAGTAAAATAGGCGCTCGTTTCTAGGCAAACTTTGGTCTAAACCAGCGCATGCACTCAATTCGGCGAACATTATGGTAAATAAGCTGTTCAGGCTCCTGCGCAGCCTGTTTGGTTATATGCCGGCGCCACTGCGGGGCTGCCTACGCATTGCCAATAATGCAGTCTCGACGCTGTTGTTGCGCCTCTTGATCCCAAAAGCGACACGACGAGGATTGTCTGTTGGTGGCCCGGTTATCATCGCTGGCTATTTCAATTCCATCCTCGGTCTGGGCACCATGGCACGGTTGCTGCGCGATTGCCTGACGGCACTGGGGTATCCGGTCTATATACTGAATTTCAGCGGCTCGATCGTTAAGGCTGATTTGCCTGGTGACATCGAAGATCCTAAGCAAGCGCTGGCGCAAGTCCCGGGCGGCGGCACCATAATTTTCGCCCTCAACCCCAACGAGATTCGGCAAGCGTTATTGACGCTAGGTGCGCAAAGCCTGCAAGGGCGTTGTCGCATCGGTTATCTAGCGTGGGAACTGCCGATCGCGCCCGCCGCTTGGCATTTTATCTATCCCTATCTGGATGAGGTCTGGGGCATCAGCCGCTTTGTGGCCGATAGCCTGATTGCAGGGGGCGTGCCTGCGACTATCGCCAAAGCTGTGCCGCTGCCATTGTCTGAGGCTACGCCTGGCCTGCCCGATCGCGCCGCCTTTGCCATTCCAGTCGATCGCTTCACCGTGCTCGCAGGCTTCGATTTGCGTTCCAGCGCTATCCGCAAGAACGCGTGCGGCAATATCGCTGCCTTCCAGCAGGCTTTTACGCCCGATGATACGGGCGTGCTGCTGATCCTGAAGGTGATCCATGCAGACAGCTACAGGCAGGAGATCGCGGCTATCCTGGCGCAGCTGGATGGCTGGCCAAATATCCGCCTGCTAAGCGAAACCTTAAGCGATACCGCCATGCAGGCGCTCGTCGCCAGCTGCGATGTTTATATGAGCCTGCACCGGGCTGAAGGCTTTGGCCTGATCTGCGCGGAAGCGATGCTGGCCGGAAAGCCTGTGATCGCCACTGGCTGGTCGGGCAATATCGATTTCATGACGGCTACTGATAGCTGCCTTGTGCCATACGAATTGGTGCCAACCGTTGATACGCATCAAGTCTATGGCGGTACAGGGCAGGGCGCAGGACAGATATGGGCCGAGCCTAACATCACCGCTGCTGCAGTCTTCCTGCAACAGTTGCGCGCCGATCCAGCGTTGCGAGCAACATTAGGCGAACAGGCGCGCAGTAGCCAAGCGCCAAGCTTTAACAGGAACGTGTTTCGCGCTGTTCTGCAAAAAACCCTATTGAGCCGTGACCAAATCGAGTAAAGGGGAAGCATGCAGGTTTTCGCTCGCCATAACTCACAAAGCTTGTGGCCAGATCTTGTCGCCTCGCTGACGCGTTGGCGGCAATGGGGGTATCTAGCCTGGGTCGATATTGCGGCGCGCTATCGCCGTTCCGTTATTGGCCCGTTCTGGTTGACGCTAACCGCCGGCATTTTCCTGACCGCCGTTGGCAGCACTTTCGGCTTTCTTTGGAACAGCGATATCGAGAATTTTATGCCCTATTTTGGGGTTGGTTATATTCTTTGGAATTGCCTGTCGCAGCTGATTACTGAATCGACTGAGATTTATGCAGAGGCCGCGGGTTATATTCAGAACTTTCAGGCGCCGAAATTTTTCTGGATCCTCCGCGCGGTTACCCGCAACCTCATTATCCTTGCGCATATGATCCCGCTTTATATCGTGCTGGCGTTGATTTTCCCGATCTTCCATGTCGCTGCGCTACCAGTCGTTGTGCTTACTTTCCTGCTGTACGTCTGGCACTGCCTATGGATCTCGACCATTCTGGCTGCGCTTTCGATGCGGTATCACGATATCAAGCGGCTGGTGCCGCTCGTGATGTCGATGGTGTTCTTGGTGACGCCGATTCTGTGGAACGTAGCAACCTTGCAAGCCCATACCTGGATCTACGAATTCAACCCGCTCTATTACATCATTGAGGCACTGCGCCGGCCGCTGCTTGGGCAACCATTAGATGCATTTATCGTCTATGCCAATCTCGGCATCGCTGTGGCAGGCACATTGTTTGCGCTATTCATCCACCGCGTTGCTGTCAAACGCGTATTCTATTGGCTGTGACATGACCGATCAGCAAAATCCTGCCGCCGGCATTGATCTGGATCATGTCGTACTCGACTATCCGCTCTATGGATTTTCCAGCAAAAGTTTGACGCGCAAGCTGGCGCAGGCGGCAACCGGCGGGCTGCTGAAATCAGACACTAACAAGGTGCCGACCGTGCGCGCGCTCGATGGCATCAGCATGAGCATCAAGGCTGGCGAGCGCGTTGGCCTATACGGTCACAATGGCGCGGGGAAAACCAGCCTCCTGCGCCTGTTGGCAGGCATTGTCGCGCCGACTACGGGTACAGCTGTAGTGACAGGACGCACTTTGCCGATCCTGAATATCAGCGTCGGCACGTACCCCGATCTTTCGGGGCGGGAAGTGATCCGCCTGCGGCTGCGACTCGACGGCTATACAAAGCGCGAGATTGTGGCGCTGGAAGAAGAGATCGTAAACTTTGCCGAGTTGGGCGAATTTAGCCTGCTGCCGATCCGCACCTACTCCAGCGGCATGATCATGCGGCTGTTGTTCAGCATCGTCACCATCCAACGGCCCGATATTCTGCTGATGGACGAATGGCTATCGGTTGCCGATGCACAGTTCGTGCATAAAGCCGAAGCGCGCATGCATGAAATGATGCACAAAGCTGGTATTGTCGTGATTGCTTCGCATAATCTGGAGCTGCTAAAACGCTGGTGCAACCGGATTTACACTATGGAGCATGGGCATATCATCGGAGCTGAAGAGATATCACATGCTTGACCACACTCAGACGCAACCTTCGTGCATCGTTCCCGTTATTCTGTCAGGTGGTTCTGGCACACGCTTGTGGCCCGTATCAACCATTGAACGACCCAAGCAATTTCATCCGATCTTTTCGCTACAATCCATGATCCGCGCCACAGCCGAACGTGTGCAGGATAAAACTCTTTTTCAAAACCCGGTGATCGTTGGCAGTATTCAGCACTTGTCGCTGATTGGCGAAAATCTCAAGGCACATCCACCAGAGACGCTTATTCTCGAGCCTTTTGGCCGCAATACGGCCGCCGCTATTGCGATCGCTGCCTTGAAAATTGCCGAGACTCAGGCTGACGCTATAATGCTGGTATTGGCGTCAGATCATGCCATCCATAATCAAGATGCATTCATTGCGGATATTCAGCGCGCTGCTGCCTTGGCACAAAATAAGAAGCTGGTTACTTTCGGCGTGAAGCCAGATCGCGCGCATATCGGTTATGGGTATATCGAACATGGCGCGTTATTCTCACAAGAAGCCAAAGCTTATCAGATCAAGCGTTTCATAGAGAAACCGGAATTGCTAATGGCGCAAGCCATGGTGGATACCGGCCATTATTCTTGGAATAGCGGTATGTTCCTGTTCCGCGCCGATTGCGTGCTAGAGGAGTTTGCCCGCCTTGCACCGGAGTTATTAGCGACCTGCAAGGCAACCCTTGCTGCCAGTAAGATTGTAGATTCAAATATTTTCCTTTCCGAAGATGCATTCTGCAGTGTTCCTGCTGTGGCGTTTGACGTGGCGATTATGGAAAAAACCGATATCGGCATCATGTTAAGTGCCAGCTTTGATTGGTCTGATGTCGGCTGCTGGTCGGCAGTGTATGAGATCAGCCAAAAAGATTTGCTAGGCAATGCGGTTACCGGGAAATGTATTTTAGCCGGCGGCACGAGCGACAGTCTTATCCGCAACAATACGGATACGCCGCTCTATATTACTGGGGTCGATAATATCGTCGTTGTCGTGACAGAAGCGGGCATCGTCATTAGCGCAAAATCGCTTACCCAGGATATCAAGAACGCAGCCCATCACTTTAAAACTGCGGGCTGATATTTTGTGCGCATAAACTGAAGCAGGTTTCTTAGTTTAACGTGTGCAGTCAAGCCGCATTGCTACAGCGCGCGGCACGTTTTAGGATCTTGCATGAAAACCAAATCCTTATGGCTAGATGGCATAGCGGCAGTGGTCGTTGTTGGGGCCGGCTACAGCGCATTTTGTTTCGTGAAGATGGCGGGTCTCATCAACCTATTAACAGGGTGCGTGTTGGGCTATGCCGCGCTGCGGATCGCTTGCGAGATGACGCTTAATCGCCGCAGTGTGCCGACCATCGCCAGTGCGCTTGCTGTGCGGCGCCAGGTGGCGCAGTTGATTGCGAATGACTGTGCCGCTCGGGGCGGCGCTTACCGCGTTGTTGATCTTGGTTCGGGCCGGGGCGAGCTAGCGCGAGCGATCGCCAAGGCCGTGCCGCAGGCGCAGGTGACAGGCGTTGAATTAGCGTTGGTTCCACACTGGCGTGCACGGCTTTGGCAAACGCTGCTTGGCCCGGCTAATTTGAATTTCCAGTGCGCGGATTTCTTCGCCTATGACTGCACGCACGCCAGCGCCGTTGTGTTGTTTCTGGGTAAGCTGACCGTGCCGGCGGGCGATAAACTTATGCGGGAATTGGCACCGGGCAGCCTTGTCATTTCGAATGATTTCGAATTGGGCGAGGACTGGCTAAAAAACACAATAGTGCCTGAAACCATTACGATCCGCACACCATTCAAAACCGTGTTATATATTTACCGGCGTTAAGGAAAAGTGGCGTGGGGCATTCGATAAATGCGGTACTAGGGTATATTAGTTTATCATCGGGCAGTCAGCTTAAATGCAATATGCCTCTTAGCTATACGTCTAAGAGTTGGCGTGGCACATTGTCGAATACAGGCCGCGTTAAGCTACGGTTCTAATTAAAGGGATCGAGAGTAAAATGAATAAAGATGTTGTTGTAATCGGAGGCGGCTTCTTTGGCATGTATATTGCCGAATATTGTGCTCTCAAGGGCTGCAACGTGACGCTTGTCGAAAAAGAGAAAGATTTTATGCAGCGTGCTTCATATACTAATCAAGCCCGTGTTCACAATGGCTATCATTACCCAAGAAGCATCCTAACCGCGCTGCGTTCGCGTGAATCTTTTCCAAGATTTGCAAATGAGTTTTCGGATTCTATCGATTCAAGTTTTGAAAAATATTATATGATCGGCAAGTTGCTCACTAAGATAACCGCCACCCAGTTTGAAAAGTTTTGCCAACGTATAGGCGCGTCTTACGAACTAGTTTCCAATAATATTTCTAGGCTAGTAAATCCAAATCTGATTGAGGCAGTATTTAAGACAACAGAATTTGCTTTTGACAGTACAAAGTTGAAATCTCTTATGAAAAGTCGACTAGAGGCAGCTCATGTCCGATGTCTAACCGGCTGGGAAGTAAGTAGCATAAGACAATCGGATAACGACAAGCTATTAATTAATATTGAAAACTTTTCGAGCGACAATGAAATATTAGAAGCAGATCATGTTTTTAATGCTACCTATTCGCAGCTTAACAAGCTGATAGAATCTGCAGGCGTAGCCCTAATACCGCTGAAGCACGAGCTTGCAGAAATGTGCCTGTTGCAAATGCCGGACACACTAAAAAACGTTGGTATTACCGTTATGTGCGGACCTTTTTTTTCGACAATGCCATTTCCGGCAAGGGGCTTGCATTCTTTTAGTCACGTTCGATATACCCCCCATTTCTCCTGGCAAGAGAATATGATAAGAAAAGAAGTAGTCTTAAATAACACTAAGATTTCCGCGTGGGGAGCCATGCAGCGCGATGCCCAACGCTACATACCATTATTGAAAGAATGCAAATATGAAGAATCTTTGTGGGAAGTTAAGACGGTTTTGCCACGGAGTGAAATAAATGACTCAAGGCCAATTTTGTTCAGTATCAATCATGGATTAAGAGGGTTCCACTGCGTTATGGGCGGCAAGATTGATAACGTGTACGATGTAGTAGACGCGATCGAAAACAATAATTTACTAGGGTGATCGCGATGCCAACAGAAACATTTATTTCCGCTATTCTGCTAATGGAATCCCGCCACATTGATCTTCAAAAAATTATTCGCCAGCTGAGCGCGTTTCTAAGCAGGCAGTATAGCGACCATGAAATAATTCTAGCCGATATATCTCCTGTTTTAAACCACGATTTCCCGCTTGAACCGCTTCTTGAGGATCTGCCTTCGCTCCGGTATCTAAGGCTTGTGTCAACCTTAAGTTCCGATGCGGCTCTGGCCACTAGCATCGAAAATACAATAGGTGACTATGTAATTATTTTCGACGCTATAAACGATCCAATAGAAATTATTAAGTCAGCGGTTGATCTTTGCGCTGCAGGCAACGACGTAGTGATTGGTGTCGCCGCTTACCAACAAACAATGCTTTATCGCTTAGCTCGTCCTTTTATTGGTTGGGTGCTACGAATAATCGATTATCGTCTGCCTAAGAATGCAACGAACTTTCGTTGTCTAAGCCGTGCCGCCGTTAACGCGGTTACGTCGATTGGTCGGTTTCATCAGCAATTCTATGTTCGTATA
Organism: Alphaproteobacteria bacterium; assembly: GCA_965246895.1. Taxonomy (GTDB): domain Bacteria; phylum Pseudomonadota; class Alphaproteobacteria; order JAIXQD01; family JAIXQD01; genus CBDFFX01. The sequence goes on from OZ251993.1 coordinate 363,210, forward strand.
TCTAATCTTAGTTATAAGGCCGTTATTTTGCCTTATACATTGAAGTCAGATGCAAAGCCGCGCACTATTTGGCAAGCCATCCGCAAAAGTACCCAATTGTTGATCTTTAATTCGACAAGGCCTCTTCGCTGGATTAGTGCGCTGGGTTTTAGTGGCAGCATGTTGGCATTCTTATTCGCCTTGTACAGTATTGTTATCCGGTTCGCCCGAAATGGGGTCGTTGAAGGGTGGACATCCATGGTGCTTTTTATGTCAATACTTAATATGATTATGTTCCTTATACTTGCTATCATGGGTGAATACCTTATTCGCATACTTGATGAGCAAAGCGAGAAACAGGATTATGCCATTGCTTATGAAAAACATAGCGCTGTTATGCTTGATAAAAACCGTTATAATGTAATGGTAGAAGGCGCCTCTGTTCCAAATATCGACCGTGAGTTTTAGAATGAACATTCATTCCGAAGATATCCCTTCATTATCGGCTGTTGTTAAGGCATGTCATTATGAATTTGCGGGAAAATCCAGTGATTATTGCGTATGTGTGTTCGTCATTAACGAGGGCGAGCGTCTCATCGCTCAGATGAAAAAAATGGCTCATTTCGCTAGTCTGGTAGATATTGTCATTGCTGATGGTGGCAGTACCGACGGTTCAACCGATCTAGAGCTGTTGCAGGCTAATAAAATAAACAGCCTGCTTGTAAAACAGCAATCAGGCAAACTTGGAACTCAGATGCGTATGGCATTCGCTTGGGCGCTAGAACGCGGTTACAAAGGCCTTATTGTTGTCGACGGCAATAACAAGGACGGGATAGAAGCATTGCCGCTTTTCGTGGAGAAACTTCAGCAAGGATGGGATCATATTCAAGGTTCAAGATTTATACCAGGCGGGCATCAAGAAAATACGCCATTTTCTCGGCTGTTAGGACTTAAATTGCTGCATGCGCCGCTGATGAGGCTGGTCTCAGGCTTTAGGTATACTGATACAACTAACGGTTTCCGCGCTTACAGTACTCGGCTTTTGATAGATAAAAAGTTATCGATATTCCGTGATATTTTCACTGGATATGAACTTCATTATTATATTGCTTTGCGCGCACCCCAATTGGGATACAAATGCATTGAAGTACCCGTTAGTCGCGTTTATCCCGCGCACGGGAAGGTTCCAACCAAGATTAGCCCTATTCGAGGCAACCTGCAGGTTATTCAAAAGCTGTTTGCTGTTGTATTTGGCTGTTATAATCCAAAGAAGGTAAGTAATGGAAGGTAGCGCACTAATCGGGGCCAGTGGGTTTGTTGGCAGCAACCTTAGGGCTGCAAGAAGTTTTGATCATCTGTTTGGATCCCATAATTTTCAGGAAATGGCGGGCAGAAAGTTCGACAAGGTATATTGCGCAGGCGTCCGTGCGGTTAAATGGCTAGCAAATAAAGAACCAGAGCAGGATAGGGAAGCAATTCAGACCTTATCAAGCGTTTTAGAGCAAGTCGAAGTGCGCCAGTTTATCCTAATCTCCACAATAGATGTTTACCCGGTCACTAAGGATGCCGATGAAAGTTATAACTGTCATCAATTGCCAAATCATCCTTATGGCGCGCACCGACTCGCCTTTGAGGATTTTTGCCGAGCGAAATTTGATAACTGTTTAACTGTACGTTTGCCTGCGCTGTTTGGGCGGGGCCTTAAAAAAAACGTTATATATGATCTAATGAACGACAATTGCTTGGAGGCTATAAACCCTAACAGCTTGTTCCAGTATTACGACCTTGCTCGACTTGAAGCTGATATTGGAACTGCGTTGCGCAACAACTTGCATACGGTCAACTTCTTTACGGAGCCTCTTGAAACCAACACGATTATCAAGAAATTCTTTCCAGGGAAAATTGTGGGTGCGCAATCTAATCCTCCTGGCTGTTACAACCTTTATACAAGGTATGCAAAAACTTGGGGCCAAAGCGGTTCTTATTTGATATCGGCTGAAGAGGTCCTTTCAGCGCTTGGCAATTTCCTAAAGGATGCTAAGGCGGTGCAATGAAATTTGCTGTTTCGAATATTGCCTGGAATCTCGAAGAGGAAGCCCAGCTATTGCCTTTTTTCCGCCAGCAGGGCGTAACGGGTATAGAGGTTGCTCCTACAAAATTATGGCCAGAGTGGGTCGGGGCCACATGTTTAAACGCACGCACGTATCGATCAAAAATGGCCAATGAAGGTTTTGAATTACCAGCTATGCAGGCCTTGTTGTTCAACAAAGCAGAATTGCAATTGTTCAACCCGGCCTGTCATCCGGCTTTTCTAGAGCATATTAGCTTCGTGGCCGAGCTGGCTAATGCCCTCGGTGTTAAGATAATGGTTTTCGGCTCTCCTAAAAACCGGAAACGCGGAGAATTATCCTCTAGTGTAGCAGAAGAGATCGCTGCCGATTTTTTCCGCAAGGCCGGCGCGCTTTGCCTCGAACGGAATTGTGCCTTAGCAATAGAGCCAAACCCGGCAGGATATGAATGCGATTTCATTACCAACGTAGCTGAAGCAAAGCATCTTGTTGAGACGACAGATCACGAGGGTTTTCAGTTACACATCGATAGCGGCGCCATTTATATGAACGGTGGGGATATTGGAGATATTTTAGGTAAGGCGGGTGAATTCTCTCATTATCACATAAGCGAACCCCAATTGGCCCCCATCTGCAATGGTGTTGTTAATCATGCACGAGGGTTATCTAGCCTAACTAAGCTTAGTTATAAGGGATGGCATTCGATTGAAATGAAAAAGCCGATTAGTCAGCAGGATTTAGTTTACTCAGTCCGCTACATAGCAACTTTGAAAGAGCAAGATGCCTCTAAATTTATCTAATCATAAAATTTACCTTATAGCTCTATATAATATAATCGCGCTACTAGGTATTGCCAGTGTCTGGTTCTGTTCCAAAGCCTACAGCATCGTACCACTTGTCGACGGTTGGCCGCTTCTTCACCGCATCATGGAATTTAATGAAGGCCGGATTTCACTGGCGTCGTACCTTTTTTCTCCCCATGGGGCGCACCTACATTTTCTTATCTATGCAGCAGGGCTAATTGATTATCGTATATTTGGCGGTGCACAATCTTTCCAATTTGTATTGTCGATGATATCGGTCGCCGGGCTAGCGCTTTTCTACACAAGATTTTTTGCTAACCTGGCGGCACCTAACCGTTATGTCTTACCCATGCTTTCAGCCATCATGGCTGCAGCTTTGCTGTTAAGTCCAGCTGATGAAGAAACCCTTCTGCTTCCCTTTCAATTTGTTTTATCTGGTTCGCGATTCGCTTATATCGTTTTGCTTTATGCTTATTCACATTATATCGCTGCACCAGGACGGAAGTATTTTTATGCGTTGATAGTTTTATCAATGGGGGCTGCATGTTTTCATGGCAGCGGCCATCTGTTTGGGTTAACGATTTTAATCTTAGCTGTTCTCTCCAGGCTTCCGTGGCGACGGATCGTTCTTTCAGCCCTTCCTCTCCTAAGCTCATTAACTGCACAAATTGTTTTTTCTGCAGGACAAAGCGAACTTGGGATGATTGGCAAAATCTTAAGGCCGCAAGTAATACCGGAATTATTCCTAAGTCTATGCGCGTTCTTTGCAGCCCCGTTTAGGGTGTTGGAACCTTTAACAGGTGTTGGGCTTTTATTAGGCCTAGGTGGAATCATATTCTTATTCGTAAGCTTCAATGCCGCACTTTCGACTTTCCGAGTTTATATGACATGTAGGCAAAAAACCGCATCATTTGATGGCGATCGACTGTTTATTCTCTCAACTGAAATTCTAGTTCTCTTATCTGCCTTAGGGGCGGCTATTTTCTGGTTAGTCAGATCCGATATAAATATAATCGATGGAATTCAGCCCCATTTGCAGGTAATCCACACATCGCGCTACGCTTGTCTGGCGAGCCTTGCCTACATAGCCTGCGCGTATCACTTGATTTACACCCGGTATAAGATTTCCCAGTATGCTTCTGTAATGGTGATAGTTGTCATTTTAGGGGGATTTTTTTGGCAAGCGATTTATACGATGCGACATTACTCAACGGGACAAGCGCTAAACAGTGCAGGTGCTGGCCTTCTTTCTAATAGCGGACCCTTTGCCAAAGAAACACAATTCATATGGCAAGGTGCCGATCAGGATTGGTACTGGAAAAACGAGCTGCCAAAGACTATCGCATATCTTAAGCAACATCGCCGTGGAATATGGTGGCAGATGCCTGCTATGGGTGATCGCTTAAGTGCGGCGTCTGTTGGATATGCCGTTAAAGGTAAAGTAAAGGAACCGATTGGTCAGGATTTATGTGTTGTCACAGGGTTAGTAAGCCGTTGGGCAGATGCTGAAGATTCCCGAATAATGCCAATGGTAGACTCAAATAATGTTGTCGTTGGTTATGCTTCCTTGGCAGGGCCACAAATCAAGGGTTATTTAGCGTGCAATTCAGCAGAACCAGTATGGATCATGCCGATTGATTAAGTATGCGCAATCGTGCATTGAGGTCCTAAACCAGTGAAATAATTAGATGAGTATGGCGTTCCCGAGAGGATTCGAACCTCCGACCTCTGCCTTCGGAGGGCAGCGCTCTATCCAGCTGAGCTACGGAAACACACTGAAACTTTCAATACCGCTCTTGGGTTGGCAATGCCAGCCCAAACTTAGTCGCTAGGCCTGCTTGCCGCCGCCGAACCGCTCGCTTTGGGTAGCAACCCACTCATCCTCGATCCGCGCAAAAAGGATGGGCAGGGGTGCGACCATCTGGCCCGGTTTCAGCGTGTTTAGCAGCGCCTGATCTAAGCCAGCCGGCCAGCCCAAGGTTTCAGCTTTAAGGCCAAAGGCTGCCAATACAGTATCCGCGGTATGCGGCATGAACGGCGCGGCGATCTGCGCGCAGAGCACGCATAGTTCCAGTCCCATGCGCACGCCGGTTGCGGCAGCCTCCCGACTTTCTTTGATCTGCGTCCAGGGGGCGACGTCTGTCAGATATTCATTGGCGCGCACCCAGATCGCGCGGGTTTCGGCGGCGGCCTTGCGATATTCCATCGCCTCATGCAGTTGCGTTAGCTTTTCAAGCCGTATATCAAAATCAGCTGCAAGTGCATCTTCCAACGGCGTGCGAACGCCCCAATCAGGCACCACCCCATCCATTTTCGCCGCCGTGAATTTCACGATGCGGTTGATGAAATTGCCGAACACATTGCCGAGGTCGCTGTTGCAGGTCGTCTGGAAATGCTCCCACGTAAACGCGCTATCGTCGCTTTCGGGCGCATTCGCCATGAGATACCAGCGCCACATATCGGCGGGTAACAACTCCAGCGCTTGGTCGAGAAACACGCCGCGCTTTTGCGAGGTCGAGAATTTATCGCCATACCAGGTGACCCAATTGAAGCTCTTCAATTGATCGACCAGTTTCCATGGCTGGCTGTTTTTTTCATCGCCATTCGCGGCTGCGCCCAAAATTGTCGCAGGGAAATTCACGGTGTGAAAGGCAACGTTATCTTTGCCCATGAATTCGATGTACTGCACATCATTTGCGCCGCTGTCAGTTCGCCACCAGCGCTGCCAGTCTTTGCCCGTGGCCGCAGCCCATTCCTGCCCGCAGGCGATATATTCGATCGGCGCATCGAACCAAACGTAATAGACCTTGCTTTCAAAGCCTTTCCGCGGCTGCCCTTCTAAGCCTACCACTGGAATGCCCCAGGAAAGATCGCGCGTGATCGAGCGCGCTTCCAGCCCTTCGTTCAGCCATTTCAGCGCGATCGATTTCGTCAAGTTTGGCCAGTCGGTATGGCTGTCCACCCAAGCGCGAACGCGATCCTGCATTTTATCGAGATTAAGGAACAGATGCGCGGTGTCGCGCAGTTCAAGATTGTGCGAACCGGAGATTTTCGAGCGCGGATTTCCAAGCTCGGTCGGGTCGATCTGCTTGCCGCAATTGTCGCATTGGTCGCCGCGCGCATCGGGAAAACTGCAATGCGGGCAGGTGCCCTCGACATAGCGATCCGGCAAAAAGCGGCCGTCGTCGATTGAATAGACCTGGCGGCTGACACGCTCCTCAATCAGGCCGTTCTGTTCGAGTGCTGCGGCAAAGTCCTGCGTCAACTTGCGGTTTTCGGCGCTGGAGGAGCGTCCGAAATGATCGAAGCTGAGGTTAAAATCGCGATAGATCCGTTTCTGGATTTCGTGCTGATCGGCGCAATAGGCGGCCACATCCTGACCTTCGGCCGCGGCACCTAATTCGGCAGGGGTGCCATGCTCGTCCGTTGCGCATAAAAACAGCACTTCGTGGCCATTTGCGCGTCGGAATCGCGCCTGGACGTCGGCTGGCAGCATCGAGCCTGCCAAATTGCCCAGATGCTTGATGCCGTTGATATAGGGCAAGGCAGAGGTGATAAGGATGCGTTGCTTGGATTGATCGATCATACTTGTAATTCAGCATATTCAACCGCTTGCCGCAATTGCACGCTGATTGCCTTGGTGCCCGTATTTTCCTATATATAGCAGATGAAGACACCTACCTTGCATAACAATGCCCAAGCCCGTGCTGATGGCCCCCCTCCACCTGAAACAATTGTCGCTACCTCGACCCGTGTTGGCTGCGACGGCGGCGCCGGGATGAGCCAAGGCGCGCTGGGCCATCCGCTTGTCTATCTGACGCTGACGCCAGATGCGGCTGGAATCTTCACGGCCGAATGCGGTTATTGCGACCGCAAGTTCGTGCTGGCGGCGGACGCCGATCCGCATGGGCATCATTGATGAGCGAACTTAACCTATTGGCCCGCGAGGTCATGATCGATTATCTGGTGCAGGCATCATCTGCAAAAACACCGGCTAATAAGCGGCGGACGCGGCGCACATTGGCCAAACTCGATGATGCGCAATTGCTAACCATGCATGATGGCCTCAAAGCGGCTACGGCTCGGGCCGCTGCACGGCTGGCCCAGGTCGAAGCGCAACTAACGCAAGAACAGAAAGAAGCGAAGGAGGCCCGGAAAGCAGCCTCTCGTTTGAGAATAGATGCAGCGCTGACAAAACTTGATGGCATTTCAGCGCGCATTCGCCTGCGCCGCAGCGCTGCGGATATCCATACGAATGGCTGAAACCGCCCCTGCCACGCAGCCCGAACTGACGCGCAACAAGCTTTATCTGATCGATGGCTCAGGCTTCCTGTTCCGTGCCTATCATGCGCCTGCGTTCGGGAACGACGGCAAGGCCTTCGTGCCGACCAGTGTCGACGGCACGCCTGTTAAAGCGGTAATGCTATTCTGCAATATCCTTGTAAAGCTGTTGCAGGAAATTCAGGCAACGCACATTGCCGTGATTTTTGACGCGGGAAAAACCACCTTCCGCAATGCGATCTATCCCGAATATAAAGCGCACCGCCCCGACATGCCGGAGGATCTGGTGCCGCAGGTGCCATTGGTGCGCGAGGCGACGCGTGCTTTTGGATTGCCCTGTATTGAACTTGAAGGGTTCGAGGCCGACGATCTGATCGCCAGCTATGCCTGCGCCGCGCGCAATGCCGGGCAAGATGTCGTCATCGTTTCTGGCGACAAAGATTTGATGCAGCTGGTGGGGCAATGCAACAAAGGCAGCGGTGCTTGCACCACTATGCTCGACCCGCTCAAGAACAAGATCATCGATATACCGGAAGTCTTCGAAAAATTTGGCGTGACGCCTGACCTTGTTGTTGACGTGCAAAGTCTTGCCGGCGATAGCGTCGATAATGTGCCGGGCGTGCCCGGTATCGGCATTAAGACCGCAGCTGAATTGATCAATACCTACGGTAGCCTCGAAGCGCTGTTGGAACGCACGGACGAGATTAAGCAGCCTAAGCGCCGCGAGGCTTTGCAAAACCATGCGGAAGCTGCGCGCATTTCTAAATTGCTGGTGAAGCTCGATTGTAACACGCCGCTGCCGCTACCGCTTGAGCAGTTGGTCGCGGGCGCAAAGCACGATCTGCCCGCTTTTATGGCGCGGATGCGGTTCCGCACGCTGGCAAAACGCCTCGGCATGGATGGCGAGATGCCGCCGCGAGCGGAAGGCGAATTTCGCGACGTGAAAATCGACCCGCGCGCCATGGCGCGAACGATGGACAAGCCGCTGGATGTTGCTAGCAGCGATCTTACCGAACGCGCTACAAAATTAGCAGCTACACCGCATAATTTTTCCTGCATTCAGGACGAAGCGGCGCTAGCGGCCTTTGCCGACAAAATCCGGGCTGCAGGCATCATGACCCTTGATTGCGAGACGGACGGCCTCACGCCATCACGCGCCACGCTGGTTGGCCTTGCGCTGGCGGTTGAGGCGGGCGACCATTTGGAAGCCGCCTATGTACCGCTTGCCCATAAAGCGTCAGGCGCAACGGGCGAGCTGGATCTTAGCGCCGCGCCGGTTGAACAAATCAAACAGGTCTCAATCGACGCTGTGCAGCGCATCCTGGGGCCGCTGCTGGCAGACGAAAGCATCCTCAAGATCGCGCATAACATGAAGTTTGATCTGCAGGTGCTACAGCGCGCAGGCCTCACGGCTGCAGCATTCGACGATACAATGCTGCTCTCTTATGTGATGGCGGCGGGCATCCAGAATCACGGCTGTGATGCCTTGATCGAGCAATATTTCCAGCACAAAATGACGCCGTATAAGGAGCTTTGCGGCGTCGGCAAGAAAGAGATTACCTTCGACTATGTCGGGCTCGATTGCGCCACCGCTTATGCTGCGGAAGACGCGCATTACACCTATCTGCTCTGGAAGCTGCTAAAGCCCGAAGTCGCAAAAACCGGGCTATCACGCGTCTACGAGCGGCTGGAACGGCCCTTGGTGCCAATCGTCGCGACGATGGAGGCGACCGGCATCAAGCTCGACCCTGCCGTGCTGCGCGAATTATCCTCTCGATTTGGAACGTCACTGCTCCGTCTGGAGGAAGAGATTTTCAAAGTTGCCGGACAGCCGTTCAATATCGGCAGCCCCAAGCAGTTGGGCGAGATTCTGTTCGATACATTGAAATTACCGGGCGGTACGCGCGGTAAGACGGGTGCTTACAGCACCGGCATCGAAGTGCTGGAGCCGCTGGCCGAGCAGGGGCATGACGTTGCCGTTAAAATTCTCGAATGGCGGGCCCTCTCGAAACTCCGCTCGACTTATACCGAGGCGCTGTTGCAGCAGATCGGCCTAGAGTCCGGCCGCGTTCATACCAGCTATCAAATGGCATCGACCTCCACTGGGCGGTTGTCATCGGCAGATCCTAACCTGCAGAATATTCCGATCCGCACCGAAGACGGGCGTGAAATCCGCCGCGCTTTCGTGGCCGATCCCGGTTGCAAGCTGATCGCGGTCGACTATTCGCAGATCGAACTGCGGCTGATCGCCTCCATGGCGGAGATCCCGGCGATGATCGAGGCCTTCCGCACTGGCGCGGATATCCACGCGCTGACCGCAGCGCAGGTACATGGCATTCCGCTGGCGGAGGTTACGCCCGCCCTGCGCCGCAGCGCTAAGGCGATTAATTTCGGCATCATCTATGGCATTTCCGGCTTCGGTCTCGCCAAGCAGATCGGCGTTAGCAATAGCGAAGCCGCAGCCTTCATTCGCGATTATCTTGATCGTTTTCCTGAACTCCGCGCCTTCATGGAAGCGAAAAAGCAGGAGGCGCGTGACAAGGGCTATATCGAAACGCTGTTCGGGCGCCGCTGCTTTGCGCCCGGCATCAACGACCGCAACCCGGGCCGCCGCGCAGGGGCCGAACGGCAAGCGATCAACGCACCGATCCAGGGCACGGCGGCGGACATCATGAAGCGCGCCATGATCGCGCTGCCGGATGCACTGGCGGCGGAGAATTGCCCAGCCAAATTGCTGCTGCAGGTGCATGACGAATTGGTGCTGGAAGCGCCGGAGGCGGAGGCCGAACGCGCGGCGCAGATCGCTGTGCGCGTGATGAGCGCCGCCGCGCCGCCCGAACTGACCGTGCCGCTGGAATGTGAATATGGCATCGCCGATAATTGGGCCGCAGCGCATTAAATCTGGAAAGAAGCACATGCACTGGCTTCATCAATTAATATTTCCAATCGTCAGAATATATTGGCGCATCGCCAGGCCGACAACATTCGGGGCGCGTGTCATCATTACTGATGCCAGCGATAAAAGGACTTTGCTTATCAGGCATACCTATGGCAACCGCGATATGTGGCATCTACCAGGTGGTGGCTATAACCCCAAAAAAGAAAGTGCAGTAGATGCTGCGTGTCGTGAAGTGCGCGAAGAACTTGCAATTAATTTACAGGATTTACATTATTTGGGAGACTATAAAACTGCAGCACAAGGTAAAGCGGACACCGTGCAGATTTATCAAAGTCCAGTTACCGATCCAATGGTTGGTATAGCAAGCCTTGAGATCGCTGAGTATGCTTGGGCCGATATAAATGAGATAGAACAGCGTGACGACGTCTATCGCATTACGCGCCATGCGGTTCGCTTGTTGAACAAAGTCCACGCGTAGTAAAATTCGCCTCGCGTCTTTACGCTTTGTCTGCCGCACTAGCCGTATGCCAGACGATCTCAAAGCCAAAGCCCTCGAAATCCATCGCCGTCTCTGCGATGAATACGGCTGCCCGGTGCCATATTTCCACAATCTCGATCCCTTGAGCGAGCTGATCTCGTCCTTGCTTTCGCATCGCACGAAGAACCATGATTCCGGCCGTGCGTTTAAAGCTTTGCGCGCTGCCCTGCCGACCTGGGAGCAAGTGCGCGATGCGCCGGTCGAAGAGGTGCAAATACTGATCCGCCCCGCGACCTGGCCGGAACAAAAAGCGCCGCGTATCCAGCAGATCCTGCGCGCCATCAGTGCAGAGCGCGGCAGCCTCTCGCTGGAATTCTTGAAAGATTTGTCGACAATCGAGGCCCGTGAGTGGCTCGAACGCTTACCCGGCGTCGGCCCCAAGACCAGCGCCGCCACGCTGCTATTCAGCAACCTCCGTATCGCCGCGCTGCCGGTCGATAGCCACCACTATCGCGTCGCTATGCGTACGGCATTGATCGGTCCAAAAGTCAGCGAGGCCAAGTCGCACGATCTGCTGGCAGCGCAGCTGCCGCCTGAGTGGGACGCGCAGCAGGTTTATGACAATCACGAAATTCTGATGTTCCACGGCCAGCGCTGCTGCTTTGGTCATCGCCCACCGGCTTGCCAGCGTTGCGTCTTGTTAGATTTATGCCCGGACGGGCAGCGGCGCATGGCCATAGGGGATTACAGCGGCGAGGTTGCTGGCAAAACTTCAGAGCGCTATAAGGAACCCGCAGGTCCCGTAGCTCAGCTGGATAGAGCAAGCGTTTCCTAAACGCTAGGTCGTGTGTTCGAATCACATCGGGATCGCCAAAGGTTTTAATGCTGATTTAGCTTTAAATCCGGATCGGCGAGGTGATAAACGCCACCATCCGCTTTGCATTTATGCGCGGGCTCGGTGTGGATCGAGATCACCGCATCAGGAAATTCAACTCGTAGCGCCGCTTCCATATCGTCGCAGATTTGATGCGCGGCATCGACTGTCATTGCGCCATCCACCACCAAATGAAAATCGATAAAGATGATACGGCCCGCGTGGCGCGTCCGTAAATCATGCGCTTCCAACGCGCCGCCCATCTTTTCGGCGATAATTGTTTTGACCCGGTCAAGCTCGGCTTTCGGCAGCGACTCATCCATCAAGCCGGCGAGGCTTTCTTTCATCACGCCCCAGCCTGCCCAGAGGACGTTCAATGCCACCGCGCCCGCGATCAATGCATCGAGCGGTTGCCAGCCCGTCACCAGTACCAGTAGCACGCCGACGATCACGCCGCCCGATGTGTAAAGATCGGTCAGCAAATGCCTGCCGTCGGCCACTAGTGCGGGCGAGCGCAAGGCTCTGCCTTTTGTAATCAGCATCCAGCTCCACCCGGCGTTGATGGCGGTGGCCAAGCCATTTAAGGCTAAGCCTAGTGCGGGCGCATCGAGCGGCTTCGGATTAAAATAGCCGTGCCAAGCCTGTTGGATAATCGCCAAAGACGCGCCGATGATCAATACGCCTTCAAGCACGGCTGAAAAATATTCGATCTTCGAATGACCATAGTGATGGTCGGCATCCGCAGGCTTGGCGCTGATGCGGATCGCCACCAAAGCCGCAATTGCAGTGACAACATTGACGATGCTCTCGATCGCATCTGAATAAAGCGCGACGCTGCCCGTGCAAGCGTAAGCAAAATATTTTAATGCCAGCACAAGCAAGCCGATAGCAATGCTGGCAGTCGCTAAGGTTTGTAGTCTAAGCACTTTAGATGACGCGGTATCGTTCATGCTGTGATTGTAGCGTGCCAGACGCTAAAACCAAGCATTGCATCTGCGCATATGTAAAGTGTAGCTGGCCTTATCAACTCTTAATCTTGCTAGCATCCCTCTCCATAGTCCCTTTATAAGAATCTCCGGATAACAAGGGCATGGATATTTATACAGTTATTGAGAGCGATCATGATTTGGCGCGCATGCTGATCAATCGTATCGTCGCGGCGCGTAGTCCGGAATGGCGCTATGAATTATGCCGTGAATTGGCGCAGGTCATACACGTGCATACTAAGGCCAAGCAAATCGCCTATTATTATCCGCTCGCTCAGGATGAAAGATTTGCGCAGCGCCAGATACAAATTCAAGATGATTACGGGATAGCGGAAAGCTTTTTGAAAGAGGCGCTAAGCCTTGATCCAGAAAATCCGAACTTCATGCGACTTTTCAATGAGGCACGGGCAGAGCTTGAGCAGCAGATGGCCGATGAGACAGACGAGATTTTCAAATTGACCCGCATAATCTGGGACGATCGCCGAGCCTCGTTGGCTGGCCAGCAGATGCGCGCTTTAAAGGACGAATTTATCGAGGCTGAACATATGGACAATACCAGCTTGCGGGCTGATGCAGGCTATTATAGCTAAATTGTCAGCGTTGCATAAGCTTGGCTAAACCGTTGCAACGGCGATAAATCGTGCCACTCACCCGGATCAAGTTTTCATTCATGCTTGGATCAGCCATAGCATTTCCAGTGACTTCATAATCAGTGATAGCTGAGCGTGCGATCTCTTTGCCCTTTCTGTCTAAGAAGTAGACGGTCGTGCCGCGCACTTCATGCTCTGGCATACGGCCCGTATCGCGTATGGCATCTGTAACGCACATCTGCAGTGCAGCCCGCGCTTGGCTTTTCTTAAGCTGTTCTGCAGTTGGCATATTGGCATAAGCCAAACAAGCCGATGCCGCTGCGGCTAAACCTAATACCGTTACAACTAAATGTGGGTAGCGTTCTGGTGCAGTTGGGGCGGTTTGGTTCGACATTTGGCTAGGCATGGCACTCTCCTGAATATAACAACCTAAGCCGGAACGAGTGTTTTTCAAAGTATTATTTTGATTTAGTAATTAAAGTCTGGATCTACTCTTTTACCTGCGTAACAAAATTGGGCCACAGCCGCTGATTTTCTGCAGCGCTAGCAATTATGCCGCTATGTAGCATTAACCTTTTTCGCTATATACTGCGCTGCACATAAGATTTTTCCAGCGGATGCCTTGATGAATAACCCCTTCTATTCGCTTTATGATCTGCAGCAATCCGCACTGCTGCCTTTGCGCCTACTAGCGGAAGCGGTCGAGATCAGCTGCCGTAACCCGTATAATCCGCTCGCCTATACCAAGCTGGGCCGCACTATGGCCGCCGGCGCTGAATTGTTCGAGCGCACCACGCGCCGTTTCGGCAAGCCGGTATTTGGTTTGACGCAAACGGTATCTGATGGCCAACAGATCGCGGTGACAGAAACCATTGTCGCGCATAAGCCATTTTGCACGCTCTTGCATTTCGCCAAGGCGCAGCCGAGCAATCCTGGCACGCCTGATCCTAAGCTGCTGATCGTGGCGCCGCTGTCGGGCCATCATGCAACCCTGTTGCGCGGCACGGTCGCAGCGCTTCTGCCGGAGCATGACGTTTATATCACCGACTGGATCGATGCGCGGCAGGTGCCGGTGCGTCAGGGCAAATTCGACCTTGAAGATTACATTTCCTACTGCATCGATTTCATCAAGCTGTTGGGGCCTGATGTGCATCTGCTTGCCGTCTGCCAGCCGGCGGTGCCTGTGCTTTGCGCCGTCTCGCTCATGGCGGAGGCGAACGATTCCGACCAGCCGCGCTCGATGACGCTGATGGGCGGTCCGATTGACGCGGGCGCTAATGAAACCGCGGTCACAAAATTAGCCGATAAGCATCCGATCGATTGGTTCGAGCGCATGGTGGTGAGCCAGGTGCCGGTATGGTATCCAGGCGCGAACCGCAGCGTTTATCCAGGCTTCGTGCAGCTCTCCAGCTTCATGTCAATGAATTTGGAAAAGCATGTCTCTGAACATTTGCGCTTGTTCCAACATCTCGTGCGCGGGGATGGGGAAGAGGTTGCAACGCATCGCAAATTCTATGATGAGTATCTCTCGGTGTTGGACATCCCAGCTGAATTCTATCTGCAGACCGTGCAGCGCGTGTTCCAAGAAAAAGCGCTGCCGCGTGGTACCTTCACCTGGCGCGGGCATACGGTAAAACCATCTGCAATCCGCGAGACAGCGCTCTTTACGGTCGAGGGCGAGCTGGACGATATCTCCGCCACTGGCCAGACAGAAGCTGCGCAAAAACTGTGCAGCGGCTTGCCGCTCTCGATGAAGAAGCATCTGCTGCAACCGAACGTCGGCCACTACGGTATTTTCAACGGCCGCAAGTGGCGCGAACAGATCATGCCGCAGGTGCGCGATTTCATCCGCCAGCACGACGGCGCGGTAAAATCGGCTGCGCCTAAAGACGTGCCCTCGCGTTTGCAGGTTGTGGGTAGCTAAGGATCCCATAAGTCGTTTGTTCCTATTCTGTTCCGATCGGCGCTGGCGTTCGTAAGAGGTCTTAAGATAGGTAAGTTGTCCTATTTGCTTTAGCAACGAGTCTAGTAAATCTGCATAAGACATTGACTTAATTAAGTAATTTATTTTCTATCCACAGCCTCGCGCCCATTGCTTTTGCACGCTGGTGTTCGATAGGCTTAAGGGGTCGGGCAGGTTCGCCAGCCCGGTGCATCCATACATTTCAACGCCACCTACCTGAAGGCTTCCTACTTCATGGCATTCTTCGCCAAAGCATTGCTCTCCCGCGCGCGCCAAAACCCGTCATCGGGCCGGTCGTCGGCGAAAGCCTTGCCAAAGGAACTGAAAGTGCGTGGTATCGATGCGCCGCTAACGCTCGCCCGCGGGCGGCAGAAGCATATGAACCTCCGTATCAATCCGAAGAGCGGGATGGTGCATGTAACGGCGCCTTACTACACGCCCGAGGCCGAGGTCGAGAATTTCGTGCGCCGGAACCGCGATTGGCTGCAAGCGCACCTGTTGCAACTCGCGCCGGAAATGCCGTTTGTCGACGGCGGCGAAATTCCGCTGCTCGGTACGCGCCGCGTGCTGCGCCATACGCCCGGCCATATCGGCGGTGTGCGCGACGAAGGCCATAAACTCACCATCGGCGGCGAATTAAGTTTCCTCCCGCGCCGGGTCCGCGATTATCTGATCGCGCGTGCCCGGCGCGAAATCACCATGCGTGCGACTTACTATGCTAATCTTCTTAATAAGAAGATTAGTGCGATCACTATTCGCGATACCACCTCGCGCTGGGGAAGTTGCTCGACTGGCGGTCGGCTCTCGTTCAGCTGGCGCCTCGTGATGATGCCGCTGCATGTTTTGGATTATGTCGTCGCGCACGAAGTCGCGCATTTGGCGCATATGGATCATAGCCAGAATTTCTGGAACCAGGTCGAAGTGCTGCTGGGCTATGACCCGGAACCCGCCAAGAAATGGCTAGCCGCCAATGGCAACCGCCTAATGCGGTATGGAGCTTAATTAAAAAGGCAGCGGTAAGCTGCCTTTTATTAGCTTACAAATTATCTTTTACTGTGCGGCAGGTGGAGTGGCAGGAACCGTCACCGGCGGTTCTGACGCTGCCGGGGCGGTAGGCGCTACAGCTGGTGCGGCCATGCTAGGCGGCGAGATAGTATCGGCAGCGGGAGTGGTGGGTGCTGCAGGCGCTTCCGAAGTCGTCGTCACGGTTGTCACCACGGGCGCTGTTGTTGGCGTTGCTGCCGCAGCAGGCGAGGTTGTCGCCGTGCTGCCTGGAACATCTGTTGTCGCGACGGCTGGTGTCGTCACCGTTGTTGTCACAGTCGTCGTCGTAGCTGCTGTCGCATCGGTTGCCGGGGCTGTCATCGCAGGCGCAACTTTCATTGCTGCCTTCTTCACAGTCTTTTTCTTTTTCACAGGTGCCTTGGTGGCGACTATAACGGGCGCCGCTTCGTCGTAAGCTTTGCTCGCGGCGCGTTCGGCAGAGTCCGCGCGCAGGTTGCCTTCGAAGCTGGTGCAGCCGGTCGTGCCTTGGAAGAGCGCAGAGACGCGCGCTGCGCCCGCGGTATCGAACTCGGCAATCAGCGGCGCATTGCTAAAGCCATTGGGTCTTTGAATCCAAAGACCTGGCTCTAGAAGCGCCCGGTGCGTCCGCACGTCATAACGCCCTGCGAGGCGATAACTACCGCGCACCATGTTGGGGTTCTTATCTGACAGCGGATAGAAGCTGAACATGCCGCTGACGGCATAGCCAGACTTGTCAGCCTTCACGCGGCTAATCGTCAGCGTACCGCCGGCAGGCCCTTGGCCAAGGCAGCTGTAAGTGCCGGGCCATTCGCCGATGATGTCGTTCGGATTTCCCGTTGCGGCCAGCGTCTCGCCAGCGTCGGCACGATTGTTGTAATTCACGGTGCCAGGTGCCGGGCCAAAGCCTTTCTTATCACCGGCGCCGCGCGCATCGCACAACAACAACAGCAGCCCGGCCTTGCCTGCCGACCAGGTAAACAGCACATCCTGGCCTGGCTTGCTGGCCGTATAGACGGTGATATCGGCGGCTGCGCTGCCAGGGTTTTGCGGCAGCACGGAATAGCCGAGGTTGGCCAGCTGTTCCGCCGTATCGCCGAAGATATTATTGACGCGAGTCTGTTCGTTCGCGCCGATTTTCCAGCCGTAAGCTTCGATCTGTTGGCAAGTCAGGCCGACATCAAACCCGACGGTTTGAATCGCCTGACTAAAGCGCGTATCGACCGGCAGCATGCGCGGCGCATCAGCAAAGGTAATGCCTGTGACAGGCGAGCTGACGGTGGGGTTAGCTACAGGTGCCAGTGATGTGGGCTCCGCCTCTGCAGTTGCCTGCGCGTAAGACGGAACAGCGCAAACGCTTAGCCATAGCGATAACAGTAAACCAGGCAAAAATGCGGGCGGAACGGGAAAGCGAGTCATGCCTTAAACAGCTATCATGAGCCGCGCAGCTTGCCAAGCACGCCACGCTTTTCACATGTGGCATTTATCTCTTGTCTTTGGAACGGCAACCTCTTGTTAACGAATCGCTTCGGATACTGCGCAGGTCATGTTGTACAACCATAACCACTACTTCATCGAGCTGTTCCACGATCTAAGCCCGGCTCTATCTAGCGGGGCTGCCGCTGCCGTGCGGCATGCACGGGCGCGCGATTTCGTTAAAACGCTACAAGGCTGGCTTGACGATCAGTTGCTGGCAGATGAGGTTTCTGCCCTCAAGGTTACCGTGCTCGGTCGCATCATGCTGACCTGCTCGCCGGAGCTGGTGGAGCGGTTGGAGGAGCTTGATCTGCCAGATGTAATTGCTATCACCAGTCCCGCTGCCACCATGGCGCCTATCCCCCACAGCAGCCGACTTGTCGGTTAATAAAGCGGGTAATAAGCGGGTTTTACCGTTATTCCGGTATAAAAATAATCTATATCTTACTTGCTGGTTCCATGGCCTAGCGCTAGATTGGGCCGATCATGCCCGACTTGCCTTCATCTCTTGAGATTGCTGTCGCCCCGGCGGTTGAGGCTGTTCGTCGGCAATGGCAACAGCCGCTCGGCGATATTCACAATAAGCTCGGCAATATCGTCGGCGCTGGCTCGCTGGCTATCGCTTTTGACTGCAACGATCAGGATTTCGTCTTCGCGCTAACTTCGCGCTGGCCACTCGGCCATGACTTTACCCATTCGCTCTATGAAACCGATATGTTGAAGCTGGCCGATACGCTGAACGGCCTTGTTCGCCTTTACGCGATCGAAACTGGGCAAGAGCGGTTGCATGTTGTTCTGGAAGCGCGCCGTGGCAAGCCAGAACTGCCTGGCTGGTGGCGGGCGAACGGCTCAGCCCCTGTCATGTTCGCGACCTATGCGTTCGATACCAATTTTGCGCAGGTTGGGTTGTTCGGCGATCTGACCGACGCTTACACCGATATGGATTTGCTCAATCATCCGCACCGCTTGCTGGTGGCAATCGGCCCGGCTACGCCCATCATGGTCGATGCCGATGGCGGCGAAATCGAGCTTGATGCCGATGAAGACCGGCTTGCCTCGCTGAAACGTTGGAATCAGCGGCTTGCGCTGCAGATCAATCAACTGCTGGCAGCAACCTTTGGCGGGGGCGAAGCTGAACTGGAAGCTGTGGTTGAAGCGCTCTCTAAAGTGCGCGACCTGTCGAGCCGCCTTGCCGTACAGTTGATTGAGCGTGAGAGCCGGTTGCGCCGCCGCAGCATCAAACGCGACGATCCTACGAATGAACTTTACGATAGCCTACGCCCCCGTGCCGGAATGCGGGCAGGGCCGCTGCCACAAATTGATCCGAAAGCCGATAGTGAAACGCGCTTGGGCGAAACTTTGGCAGGCTTGCAGACTGCGCTGAAAAGCGACGGCCTGACGAGTGCTATGAATCCCGCGGCGCGCGCCGATCTACAAAAAAGCTTGGATGATTTGGTGGCCGCACCTAATCCAATGTCAGTAAAACCACAGCCAAAAAAGAAGCCGGAGCCGATATCGATGCAAAAACAGCCTGAACGCCGCGCCGTAGCCCCCGTTGCGAAAAGCGCGCCTAAGCCTGGGCCAAGTGCGGCCATGATCGCCTTGCTATGTTTGTTAGCATCAGGCGCTATCGCAAAAGACGATGGTCACTTTGGTGTGAAGCCTTATCGCGATACAATGAAGTATTATGAATATGCGGATAATGATGATCCGCGCGTTTCCAGTGGCGGCAATGGCAGAACCTCGCTGCATAGCCCCGTTGCACCTGCTGACAGTGCAAATAAGCCCGCACTTCAAAAAAAGACTGTGAAAAAGCCGGTTTCGAAGAAACCCGCCAAAAAGAATGATGCTTATCGCCCAGCCGCGCCCACAGATAATGAAAGCGCCATTCCATCGCCTGCCGGTAAATGGGAAGAGGACAAAAATAATTGCGCGGGCAAGGCCGCTAAAACGGCACGCCGCCGTTACGGTAATGTGGCGATCGAGACCTATAGTGATGGCGAAGAGGGCGAGGCCATCATTGATGGCCAGCGCTACACCTACCGTTGCAGTGGCAATGCCGATACCGGCCTATTAGAATTTCGCGCCGATAAAGGCAATTGATCGCAAAGCCGCTGGGCCTTTTATCAAGAAGCGGAGAGACTGCTAACCGATGAATGTCGTCCGTCCTTTGTTAGATCTTCCGCAGTCGCTACCGTTTTTATCGCGGCCCCTAGCGCAGCGTGTTGTCACCGTTTTTACAGAAGCAAACATCGAAATCCGCTTCATCGGCGGCTGCGTGCGCGATTGCCTGCTCGGCGTGTATACGCAGCGCAGCGATCTTGATCTGGCGACGCCAGCTACGCCTGATGTCGTCACAAAATTATTAGAAGCTGCAGGCTTAACGGTAAAACCGACCGGCATTGCCTATGGCACAGTGACAGTGGTGGACGGCAGTAGCGATAAACTGGAAATCACGACCCTGCGCCGCGATCTCGAAAGTGATGGCCGGCATGCTACGGTCGAATTTGGCACGGATTGGCAAGAAGACGCGCAACGCCGCGACTTCACGATCAATGCGCTCTCTATTCATCCCGACGGTACTTTATTTGATTATACCGATGGCTGCGCCGATCTTGCCGCAGGCCTGGTGCGATTTATCGGTGATCCAGTTGCGCGCATCCGCGAAGATTACTTGCGCATCCTGCGCTTCTTTCGCTTTCATGCCCGCTTTGCGCAAGGCGAGGCGGACGCCGAAGCGCTAGGGGCGATCGTGGCCTTGAAAAATGGCGTTGCCGATCTGTCGGCAGAACGCATCTGGCAAGAGTTCGGCAAGCTTTTGATCTTGCCGCAGCCGCAGCGCGGGATCGTGCCGATGGATCAATGCGGCATCCTTGACATACTGTTCAAGGATTGCTGCGGCGAACCTGATCTCGATCGTATGGAAGCTTTTGTCAAAGCCGAGTCACATCATGATTTTCACGCCGTGCCTCTCATTCGATTGGCGGCGCTGTTCCCCGCTGAAGATGCCAATCAAAATGAACGGCTTGCTGCGAGTCTGAAGCTCAGCCGTAAGGAGACAGCCTGGCTGGAAGTGATTGGTGAAACATTGGCAGCACCAACGCCGCAATTGCTAGCACAGGTTTGGTACTGGCAGCAGGACGCCATCAAATTTACGCATGACTGGCTGATCAGCCTCGTATTTCTTTACAAGGTCGTACATGCGGACGCCGATCTCGACGCGATGATTAGCTTTGCTGCCGGGTGGGAGGCGCCGGTGTTGCCCCTCGCAGGCCAAGATCTCATTATGCTTGGCGTTGAATCCGGCCCGCGTATGGGCGAAATTTTGGATGCCATTGAAGCCTGGTGGGTCGACGAGACGTTCCAGCCTGACCATACTGCATGTTTGGCGCGGGCGAAGGCGCTGTTGAAATAGCATTATTTAATTGACTTTTATTTCTTAATAAGATATATCTTGTTCACATCAGTGGCTGTCAGGCATCTCCCTGTTAGCTGCCCCGGATCGCTAGGCAAGTGCGAGAGACCAGATCTGGCAACTGGCATTTGCAACGCGTTAAACAAGGCTGTTAAATGGTCGGAAACGGCCTCTAAAGGCGCGCTACGGACCCCTTGAATAGACCTAAGTCATTGTTTCTGTTAGTCGATATTGCGACCCCACCCCTCCCTGTTTTAAGTGCTTGAAAATTGACCTTTGGAACTCTCACTTGCTTAGGGATGGCTAGGCGATTGTGCGATGGCGGGCGAGCACCCGAACTGAGCGTATTCAATATACGCGATGTGAGGGCGCGCAGCCCGGCGCGCAGAAGCGCCTGCTAGACCAAAGCAGCCGCTAGGGCCATTTGGCTTCTGGCGGAAGCGACATCAGGATGGCCTCCACATTGCCGCCCGTCTTCAGGCCAAAAGTTGTGCCGCGGTCATATACCAAGTTAAATTCGGCATAGCGGCCACGGCTGATCAGCTGGGTTTCGCGCTCCGCTGCTGTCCAGGGTTCATGCATGCGGCGGCGGATCAGGGCAGGGTAGATATCGCGGAAGGCGCGGCCTACGCTTTGCGTGAAGGTAAAATCTTGTTCCCAATCGCTCTCAAGATAATCATAGAAGATGCCACCGGCGCCACGCGCATGACCGCGATGCGGGATAAAGAAATAGCGGTCGGCCCACTCTTTATATTCAGTGTAGGCACCCTCGCGATACGCATCGCAAGCAGTTTTGAATGCCGCATGAAAATCGTCAATATCCTCCTGGGGGCCTGGCGTGGTCGGGTTCAAATCGCCGCCACCGCCAAACCAGCTTTTGGTGGTGACGATATGGCGCGTGTTCATATGCGCCGCCGGCACGCGGGGAGAGCGCATGTGTGCCACCAAGCTGACGCCTGTTGCGGCAAACGCCCCGCCGTTTTCCGCCGCGCCGGGAATTTGTGCGCGAAACGCCTCGCTAAACTGCCCGTAAACGGTCGAAATATTGACGCCGACTTTCTCGAACACGCGGCCACTGCGCAGCAGCGCCATGGTGCCGCCGCCGCCGTCCGAGCCGTCCTCGTTTACCCGCGGCCATGACGTGCGCTCGAACCGCCCAGCAGGCAACTCGCTATGTTGACCCGATGTATAATCGTCTTCGATGCTCTCGAACGCGGCAATGATCTCGCCCTGCAGTTGTGCGAACCATGTTTGCGCGCGGCGATAATGATCAGTTTCTGTTAAATGCTTACTCATGCAATGCAATCTGCCGTAAGGCTTCGCCCGCGACAAGCGCCCCGGCAATGGCAACGTTTAGTGAGCGCACGCCGGGCTGCATCGGGATCACAACACTGGCGGTGCAAGCGGTTTTTACGAAATCCGGCGTGCCATGCGCTTCGCTTCCTAGTAGTAGGATATCGCCGGGCTGGAACGCGAAATCGGTGTAAGCAGTCGTGCCATCCGTCTCGATATTGATCAGGCGGCGCTGGCCAATTGTTTCGAGAAACTTATCCCAGCTATCGTGTCGCACGACAGCCGCGATCTCCGCATAATCCATCGCCGCACGTTGCATGAACCTGTCGCTGAACACGAACCCGCAGGGCTCGATCACGGCTAGTTTAAGCCCCAAACAAGCTGCCGTGCGGATCAGCGTACCGGTATTTTGGGCGATATCGGGCTGATACAAGGCAAGTGTCAATAAATCCATATAAGATTCATAATCGGTTTAGAAACGTTCGATAGACTGAATATTCACTTGAAGGAGTCATTAATGAGCGATTTGGAACTCTTGGAACGCCCCGACAAACTGGTTCATGCTGAAAAATTAGCGGCTGAACAAACAGCCCGTAATCGGCGTCGTCAATTAAAGCCTATCCGAAAAATTCAGGCTGCCAATCAGCTGGAGGAAGAAAGGCAGCGTGCCGATGCCAAGAAGCGTCAGCGTCAAGCCCAGCGCCTGAAGGCTGCAAGAGTCCAAGGCCAAAAACTGGAGAGTTGATAACCTGACTGTCGTAATCAGGTAACCATGGCGGTCAATAAGCATTAAAGCGCCTTATTGACCGCTTTCTATACCTAGCCATGCTTGCCCAGCTTTCCAAAGCCTTGTATATCAGCGGATTAGAAAAATAACCGCTGTATCGAGGTTTTATGTCCAATCCAGACGTTGCTGGCAGCGATCCGCTAGCCTCCGCACTTGATGATCCGCACGGCGCTGCCGTTCCCCGCCGCGACTTCTTATATTTGGCAGCCGGGGCATTGGGCCTTGCAGCGGGTGCTTCCTTCGTCTGGCCGGTGATCGACAGTCTCTCACCTGCTGCCGATACGCTAGCGCTTTCAACAATCGAGATCGACCTTGCGCCAGTCAAGGAAGGGCAGGCGATTACTGTCAAATGGCGTGGCAAGCCGGTCTTTATTCGTCATCGCACAGCAGCCGAGATTGCTGCTGCGCGTGATGTGCCGGCAGCCGAACTGGCGTCTTTCCGTGATCCGCAGGCCGACGCCGACCGTGTCAAGAAGCCCGAATGGCTGGTAATGGTCGGTGTCTGCACGCATTTGGGCTGCGTGCCGCTAGGCCAAAAGGAAACTGACGTTAAAGGTGAATTTGGCGGCTGGTTCTGCCCGTGCCACGGCTCGAACTACGATACGTCCGGCCGCATCCGCAAAGGCCCTGCACCGAAGAACCTCGTCGTGCCGAATTACACATTCCTGACAGACACTAAGATCAAGGTCGGCTAAGGCCGCAGAACGTAAGAGAGACTTATCATGGCTGGCATTCCCCCGCTCAATCCACCGACAGACCTTCCCGGCACGCACCAATTCGGCCATGGCGCTACGCACGACCGCGTGCCATTCGACAATAAGGTCGTCGATTGGGTCGACCAACGCTTGCCGGTCTTCACGATGCTGGCAAAGGAATATGGCGTCTTCCCGACGCCGAAGAACTTCAATTACCTGTGGAACTTCGGCGCGATCGCCATGGTCATGCTGATGATCATGATCGTGACCGGCATCACGCTAGCCACGCACTACACCGCCGACGTGCATCTCTCCTTCCAGTCGGTCGAGCGCATCATGCGTGACGTCAACTATGGCTGGCTTATCCGTTACATTCACATGAATGGCGCTTCGATGTTCTTTATCGCCGTTTATATCCATATGTTTCGTGGGCTTTACTATGGCTCTTACAAGCAGCCGCGTGAGCTGCTGTGGATCTTCGGTGTTGTGATCTTCCTCCTTATGATGGCGACCGCGTTTATGGGCTATGTATTGCCATGGGGCCAGATGAGCTTCTGGGGTGCAACCGTTATCACCAATCTCTTCTCGGCTTTCCCGCTAATCGGCGATCAGGTCGTGACCTGGCTGTGGGGCGGCTTCTCCGTCGACAATCCAACGCTGACGCGCTTCTTCGCGTTGCATTACCTGCTGCCGTTTGTGATCGTCGCGGTCGTGGCACTGCATATCGCGGCGCTGCATGTGGTGGGCTCCAACAACCCGCTGGGGATCGAGCCGAAGGGGCCGGGCGACACACTGCCATTCCACCCGTACTATACGACGAAAGACATGTTCGGGCTTTCTGTGTTCCTGACGATCTTCGCCGCGATGGTCTTCTATGCGCCGAATTATATGGGCCATCCAGATAACTATACGATGGCAAACCCGCTGGTAACGCCGGCGCATATCGTGCCGGAATGGTACTTCCTGCCGTTCTACGCGATGCTGCGGGCCTTCACCTTCGATATCACCATTCCCTTCACTAAGATCGTGTTACTCTCCAGCAAGCTCGGCGGCGTGCTGACCATGTTCGGCGCGATCGTCGTGCTGTTCTTCTTGCCATGGCTCGATACCTCGCCCGTTCGCAGTGCGCGCTTCCGCCCGCTGTATCGCAAGGGGTTCTGGGTGCTGGTTGCGGTCTCGATCACGCTTGGCTATGCAGGCTCAAAGCCGCCAGAGGGCATCTGGCCGCTGATCTCGCAATTGGGCGCGCTCTATTACTTCGGCTTCTTCCTCGTGATCGTGCCGCTGCTGGGCCGCCGCTTTACCATCAAGCTCGCCGGGCGCTCGTTCAGCATCGGTGGTTGGGAGAAGCCTATGCAACTGCCAACGTCGATTAGTGAGGCTGTATTGAAGCGCGGGGCGGTGACAACGCTGCTGGCGCTCGTCCTGTTCGCAGGCGGTGCGCAAGCTGAGGAAGCAGCCGACACAACCAGCGCGCATCACCCGAAAGAAGTCGCCTTCGCGCATGACGGCGTCTTCGGCACGTTCGACCATGCGGCGCTACAACGCGGCTTCCAGGTCTATAAGGAAGTCTGCTCCGCCTGCCACGGAATGGATCTGCTTTCGTATCGCAACCTCACACAGCTTGGCTTTAGCGAGGCCGAGGTCAAGGCGATCGCCGCGCAATATACGATCATGGACGGGCCGAACGATAATGGCGACATGGCAGAGCGTCCGCGCCTGCCGTCCGATCATTTCAATAATCCTTTCGCGAACGAGAATGCCGCGCGCGCGGCCAACAATGGCGCGCTGCCGAAGGATCTCTCGCTGATCGTCAAAGCGCGGCATGGCGGCGAGCGTTATGTCTATTCGCTGTTGACGGGTTACGAGGCCGTGCCCGCGGGCGTGCCGAAGAAGGAGGGCTTGTATTACAATCCTTACTTCGAGGGCCGCTGGATCGCGATGCCGCAACCGCTCAATACCGAAGGCCAGGTGACTTATGCCGATGGCACGAAGGCGACCGTTGACCAAATGGCGCATGATGTTGCGACCTTCCTGACCTGGGCGTCGGAGCCGCATCTGGAAGAGCGCCACAAGATCGGCGCGGAAGTCATGTTCTTCCTGATCACGCTATCACTCATCATGTATGCGGCGAAGAAGCGGGTTTGGAGTAGAATCCACTAACTCTCTCGCCATTTGGACTAGCAGCTAGCGAGCCGTACTGCGGCTCTGCATGGCCCAAACGCAAGATCAGCGCTGGTAAGATTTGTAGATCTTATTCTCTGGTAGAAAAGAGCTAATGAACTCGCGTGCAGGCGGTTTAATGTTCTGCTCTTTAATTTCTGTCATTAACGATGTTTTGCAGTCGGGCTTTGAATTAAACAAATTATATGGTTCATGGATACGTGACTGCTCACCAGTGTTCGTTGCATGAAGTTGCTTTAGCGGAAAAAGTTCACGTCTTATGCGTGCGAGTTCCTGTTGTCGTCCTTGTGGACTAATAGAAAGAAGCGGCGGCAGTTCGGCTGTCGCTAAGGCTAATACTTTGACTTCACTATCAGCTGCAGCAGCTTCAGCAACAGCTGAATGCTGTCTTTCCATGGCACTAAGCTGACGGCGCAAAGCGCGCTTGGCGCGGTTATTGTGGGTACGTAATCTAGCCATGACTATCTCCTAAAAGTTATGCGGCGAGTATATCAAAAAATTGCTGTTTAATTTTCATGTTTTTTACTTTCATCACACGTTGAATCGGAAATTAAAAATATCCCCGTCGGCGACGAGATATTCTTTGCCTTCGCTGCGCAGCTTGCCAGCATCGCGGGCCTGTGACTCGCCGCCGAGGCTCGCGAAATCGTCATAGGCGATGGTCTCGGCGCGAATAAAGCCGCGCTCGAAATCGGTATGGATCGCGCCCGCGGCATTCGGCGCTTTTGCACCCTGCAGCACCGTCCAGGCGCGGGCTTCTTTTGGCCCCACCGTGAAGAAAGTAAGGAGGCCGAGGCGCTTGTACCCGGCACGGATGATGCGGTTGAGGCCGGGTTCGGTAAGCCCTAAGCCTTCGAGGAACTCCATCTGATCTGCGGGCGGCAGCCCGGCGACTTCGCTTTCGATCGCGGCGGCGATCACGATCGCTTCTGTGCCTTCAGCCTTCGCCTTATCGGCGACTTTCTGCGAGAGCGCATTGCCGGTGGCGGCATCGTCCTCGCTGACGTTGGCGATATAGAGCACAGGCTTGACCGTGATCAGCTGCATGCCGCGCAAAAGCGGCGCTTCGTCTTTATCGATCGGGCAGGTGCGCGCAGGCTTACCGTCGCCCAAATGCTTGACCAGCTTGTCGAGGAGTGAGAGCAGTGTTTTCGATTCCGCATCGCCAAGTCGCGCTTTTTTCTCGATTGCGTTGCGGCGTTTTTCCAAACTATCGAGGTCGGCCAGCATCAGCTCGGTCTCGACCGTGTCGGCATCACGCAGGGGGTCGACATTGCCTTCGACATGCGTGACCTCGCCCTCGAAACAGCGGAGGACATGGATGATGCAATCCGTCTCGCGAATATTAGCCAAGAACTGGTTGCCGAGGCCTTCGCCCTTCGATGCCCCGCGGACGAGCCCCGCGATATCGACGAACTCTAGCTGCGTCGGGATGATCTTCTGCGACTTGGCGAGCTCGGCCAATTTATCGAGGCGCGGGTCGGGCACGCCGACGCGGCCGACGTTCGGCTCGATCGTGCAGAACGGGAAGTTCGCAGCCTGCGCGGCCTGGGTGGCGGTGAGCGCGTTGAAGAGCGTTGATTTGCCGACATTCGGCAATCCAACAATCCCACAAGAAAATCCCATTGTGCTTTATCCTAACGCTCGCGCCTGACTTGCTCCTCTTCGCGTCGGACTGTGCTCCGGTACGCACGTACTTGTTGTACGCTTACGTTCCGGTGCTCGCCCGCCATCGAATATTAGCGGCGTCATTCGCAAGCTCTTACTGTGAGATGTGAAGCGTTTTTCGTAGCTCATTCAGTATCACCCTGGCCAGTGTTTTCGGCGTTTGGCGTATCAGTTGTAAGCCGTGCCAGGCAATCGAGCATATAAGCCAGGCGCGTGTAATTGCGCGGATCGACCGTTTCGCCCGCGACCGGCAGCGCCGCATGCGCCTCCCGGTACAATATGCCCAATTCCTTCCGCACCAGGGCGCGGGTCGTCAGCGCGCCGACCTTGCGCGTCTGGCGAACAGCGGTGCCCGATAATTCCGCGTCGATTTGCGCAAGGGCAGTGCCGAGCCTGTAGGAGCCGTGTTTACGGAGCAGTTCGATCATGATTTCCGCAAGCGGGTCATCGGTTTCAAACGCTGATTGAGGGAGGGGGGTGGTTTCCGAATCGCTTTGCAAAAACAAAGGCTTATCATCCGATTTCGTATATTCCGAAACTGGAATGATATTGCCGTTCTTTATTAAAGTAGAGGAGGCGAGATCGTGCGGGTCGGAAGGATTAGTCATCCGTCATTTATATCTTATAGAGAAAGTAAATGCAATAAATTACTATTACACTTTGTGACTGAGTTCCTGCAACATTTTGGCATCGCCGCTAATGATCGCGGGGAGGGCGCCCGCCAGGCGGCTCAGCAGATCGTCGATCATCGGGCGTTCGGTGCTGCTGAAGTTGCCGAGGACATAGGGCGTCACTAAATCCTTGTCTCCGGGGTGGCCGATACCGAGGCGAATGCGGGCGTAGTCTTTGCCAAGTGCCGCATCGATCGAGCGGAGGCCGTTATGCCCTGCCGCGCCGCCGCCGCGCTTCCAGCGCACGGTGCCGGGCGCGATATCAAGCTCGTCATGGATGACGGCGATATCGCCCGTGCCGATTTTATAAAAGGCGGCGGCAGCCTGCACCGAACGGCCGCTATCGTTCATGTAAGTTTCGGGTTTCAGCAGCAGGATTTTGCGGCCGTTATATTGGCCGGTATAAAGCTGGCCGTGGAACTTGGCAGTGGGGCCGGTGAAATTATGCGCACGCGCGATCTCGTCGACCGCCATGAAACCGATGTTGTGGCGGTGCTGCGCGTACTCACGCCCCGGGTTGCCGAGCCCGACGATGAGGAATGGTTGGACGTCTGCCATAGGTTTAAAGACCACAAAAAAGCCGCGCAGTGAAGCGCGGCTTTTCCATTCTTTAAGTAAGCTGAAGGCTTACTTTTTCTTCGCAGCCGGCTTGGCAGCAGCAGCGGCGGGAGCTGCAGCCGCAGCGGCTGGCGCCGCCTTGCCGCCCTTGCCCTTGGCTGGCGCTGCGGCAGGTGCCGCTTCAGCAGTCGGGGCGATTTCAGCCTCAGCCGTTGGCGCGCCGATCGTGACGACCGTCATCGAAGCTTCCGATGGATTGATGAGGCGCAGACCTTTTGGCAGCGTGACTTGCGACAAGTGCAGCGAGTCGCCGATATCCAGGCCGCCGACATCGACTTCGATCGATTCAGGAATTGCGCCAGCCTTGGCGAAAAAGCCGATCTCGTGCGCGACGACGTTCATGACGCCGCCTTTCTTGAGGCCGATGGCCGCAGCCGTATTGGTGAATGTGACTGGGATCTGCAAGCGGATTTCCGTGCGATCGGTGACGCGCAGAAAATCGACATGCAGGGGGAAATCCTTGACGGGATCGAACTGCACATCGCGCGGCAGTACGTGGTGCGATTTGCCGTCGAGTTCGAGTTCAAGCGTATGGGTCAAGAAGCCGCCGCGCATGACGATAGGCGTCAGCTTGTTGATATCAAGCGAGATGAGAATTGGTGCCTCGTTATTGCCGTAGATGACGGCGGGTACGTTGCCTGCACGACGCGTGGCCCGGGCGTTCCCCTTACCGCCGCCCGATTTGCCATTGCTTTCGGTCGCACGCAGCACCGCGTTGAGTTTGGTGGCTTCAGCCATGATTGCTCTCCGTTAGGTGATGGTGACTGGCTTTTGGCCAGGCTGGCCTCCAGGGGTGCCAGCCGGGTGGTTCTAGGCGATGGGGGACAGGAAAGCAAGGAAAATGGCCGCGAAAGTAAATAAATAATGGAACTAGGGCTATGTATTTGCTAAATCAAAACAAACTTAGTGAGATGACATTATGAGATCATTTAAAGAGATAGCCGCCGATATAATCACCTGCTTGCCAGAGCTGGAAGCGCTCGACCAACGCAGCGATGACCAGAAACAACGGTCACTGGAAGCCGGAAAAATCTGGTGCCAGCAAAAAGGCCGGCCGTTTATCGAGCATGGCGGCTTTGTAATTGTCGAGCATTCGATTTCTACGCGGCACGATAGCATGCGCGCATTGCCGGATCTGACGCGGCTCTGCACACCTAGTAACTTCGACTGCAGCCAATCCCGGCTTGAATCGCTGCAGGGATCGCCTGCTTTCGTGGGTAGCAGCGTAGATTGTTCAAATAATTATCTGATTGATTTGGTTGGTGCGCCGTTAATGGTGGTCGATGCCTTTAATTGCACGAGCAATCCTCTGCTAAATTTGCGCGGCGTACCAACGCGATTGGAGCGGTTGATTTTTACCAGCCGCGAAGGGGTTATGCTTGATATCGATCAATCAACGCTGAGCATGCTGGCAGAAGCGGTTCCTAATAGCCCGGTACGGCCCACGTTTCAGCCTGCGCCATGGATGGTGCGGGCTGAACCAGCCTAAGCTTTAAGGCAGATAGCCGAAAGTTGGCGGCCATAGTCGGTTTCAGTGTTGTGGGTAGCGCGGCGATAGCTAAACCAGCATTCAGGATCGCTGTAAGTATCGACGCCCAAGTTTTCGATAGGGCGGAGGCCCGCTGATTTCAACTGTGCTGCGACATAGCCCGGCAGATCGAACTGGAACTTGTCGTTGGCGTTCGCCGTAAAGAAGCGCTCGTTCGTTGAGTATTGCGCCAGGAAGCGCTGGCGCAAATCGTCGCTGACTTCATAGCTGCGTTGCTGGATGGCAGGGCCAATCGCGGCGTGGATATTGGTGATGTCTGCGCCAAGCGCGGTCATAGCGTCGAGCGTATTTTGAATAACGCCTGCTAATGCGCCCTTCCAACCCGCATGTGCCGCGCCAATGACGCCTGCCGTTGGATCGGCAAACAAGATCGGTACGCAGTCAGCGGTAAGGATGCCAAGCGCGATACCGGGCAAATTCGTAACCATAGCGTCGGCTTCGGGGCGGCTGTTGAAATCGTGATCGGCACCGATGGTAACGACGCTTGCACCATGCACCTGATAGACAGAGGCGATACGTGTAGCACCGAGTGCGATGGCAATGCGGCGGCGGTTCTCGTCGATATTGTCGCGACTATCTTCTGTGCCGTAACCGGTGTTAAGTGATACAAGCAGACCCGTGCTGACACCGCCTTGCCGCCCGAAGAAGCCGTGCGCGATCTGCGTATCCTTTAAACTTTCAACGGATAGGTAAAAAGGCGTTACGCTCATCGTGAGCTAACAGTGAGCACCTTAAACAGCGTGCCCATCTGGTCGGCGTCTGTCAGGCGGGCGCGGGCGATATTCAGCGGTGCCTCCTGCTCTGGATGCGCAATAGAGAGCTGAGCCACGCGGGGGCCGATGCCGAGCATCGCTAAGAAGTCGGCTTGCGTGCCGAAGGTGCAGTCTAGATTGGCGGCATGAGCAAGTGCCAACAGCGGCGCAAAATCGACATGGCAGGTGAGATCGTGTTCGCCAGGATTTTGCAAAGGATCGGCATGCCTGTGCTTGTGCACAGCCTGCAGGGTATCGCCATTTGCCAAACTGGCCGGTGAAACCTTATCGCCATAGTCGATGAGCGCAGCGCTGCCGCCGTGAGTGCCTAGGTGAGTGCAAAGCTGCTGCATAAGCGTACGAGCGGCTGCCGAACATTCGATTGGCGCATCAAGCGGCGCTGTGTGTAGATCGGCAGGGATCGTGGCAGGGGCAATCGGGATTTCGCCCCAAACCAATATTTTACCATTAAGCATGACGGCTTTTTGCAGCCAGCCGGCTTTGGTGCGGGTCAGTTGCGCAACCGGCAGCGCGTCGAAAAACTCATTTGCGATGACGATTGCTGGCATGGCCCGTAGCGTTGAAAGATCGCTATGCCAGGCGGGGCCGAATTCCCCGAGCTTATCGGACTGCACGCGGCGCAGAGCGGGCGACGTCTCAACAAGATGCAGCTGCACGGCCTGTAGAAAGGCCGGGCGGACACGCGCGGCGCGCAACGCGTCTGCCAATAGCGTGCCACGGCCAGGCCCAGGCTCGACTAGCATGAAAGGCTTCGGCTTGCCCAATCGCTCCCATTCCGCCACGGCCCAAAGCCCTAGCAGTTCGCCGAACAGTTGCGAGATTTCAGGCGCGGTCGTGAAGTCGCCATCAGTTCCTAACGGGTCACGCGTCGCGTAATAATGCGCGTTGCAGAGCGCCATATAACGGTCGAGCGGTAGCGGGCCGCTCTTGAGCGCCGCGTGAATGTCTTCAGGCAAGCTCAACAGGTGCATCCGGCTTGTAGGGCGTGGGCGGTGGAACAGGCGCGCGGCGGCGTAACAGCGCGTAAAGGCACAGGACAAAGCCAATCGCAAACATCGGGATGCAGAGCAGTTGCCCCATCGTCAGATCAATCCCACGGCCTTCATAAATGAACCCTAGCTGCGCATCCGGCGTGCGGAATAGCTCGGCTGTCGCGCGGAAGATTGCATAGAGGCAGGCGAACAGGCCGAGCCGCAAGCCGGGCCGGTGGCGCACGGCTGTAATCTGCGTGAGGGCAGCCAGGATCAGGAACAGCAGCCCACCTTCCAGCAACGCTTCGTAGAGCTGGCTGGGATGGCGCGGCAGGAGATCGATGCGGGGGAAGATCATCGCCCATGGCACGTCGGATTCGACTGGGCGGCCCACCAATTCGCCATTGATGAAATTGGCGATGCGGCCAAGACCTAACCCAATCGGTGCACAGACGGCCAAGATATCGCCGAAGGCCAGCGTATCGATTTTTTTCCATTTCGAAAAAGCGATTGCTGCCACGACCATGCCGAGCAGCCCGCCATGGAATGACATGCCGCCATGCCAAAGCTTCAGGATATCAGCAGGCTCGGCCAGATAATGCGCAAAGTTATAGAACAGCACATAGCCCATGCGCCCGCCGAGGACGACGCCGAGGACGCCCCAGGTGAGGAAGTCAGCCATATCATCAAACGTCAGGCGACGACCGTAGCGCACGGGCGCGCTGGGCGCGAGCCGACCCGCGAGCACAAGGCCCAACAGGAACCCTGCGAGATAGGCCAGCGCATACCAGCGCACAACCAGCGGGCCGACGGCGAAAGCGACGGGATTAAAATCGGGAAACAGTAGGGGCGAGGACATAATGCAACCTTACAAGTAAAGGCAGCCTCTGCAAACACGATGTATTTGCTTCGGTATCTTTTGTTTCGTACAATGTCCGAAGACAAAAGCTAGGAGATTACGCATGGCCATTCGCGATCGCATTAAAGACACTGTTAACAAGGCTGCCAGCAAGGCGGCAAGCGGCGCCGCGAACGCCCGCGGCAAAAAACCGAGCGGCGGGTTCGGCCAAGGCTTTGGGTCTGGATTTGGGCCAGGCGGATTTGGCCAGGCGTTGGAAGATCTGCTGTCGTTCGCGGGCGATCTGCGCGGCCAGGCAACGGACCGGATGCAGGGCGAGCTGGAAAAACTGGCAGCGAAGCTGGATCTCGTCACCCGCCGCGAATTTGAAGCCGTGCGCGCCATTGCGATTGCTGCCCGCATGCAAGCTGAACGGCTAGAGGCGCAGTTGAATGGCAAGGCTAAGCAGACAACGCCAGCAAAAAAGCCCGTCGCAAAAAAAGCTGCGCCAAAGACAGTTGCAGCTAAAAAACCAACAAAGAAGCGCTAGTGCCAAAAGGCAGCGCCCGCAAAGACGCCCGTAAAGAGGCCGCGATACCGCTCCTACTGCGGGATCCGCAGACGGTGCTGACGGTCGATGCTGTGCAAAGTCTGTTTGCTTATATCGACACACAGACCAAAGTGACGGTCGATCCGCGCGAGTCGATGCACGATAGATTGTTTAACGCTATTATGGCACGGGTCGATTTACTGCAGGCGCAGCGTGAAGCTTATTTAAGCGTAATGATGCGGTTGCAACGCCACCCGCAGTTTTGGCCGCTAATATTGCGCGCGGCAGGGACGAGCGCGACAACGCTCTTGCATGATACGGGCCTGCTGGCTGACGATCGCCGCCGGCATGCGCAGGTTGCCGGCGTGCTGGTAGCCATGTTTGCCACATTGCGTGCTTGGCAGACCGATACGAGCGCGGATTTATCCGCAACCCTGCGGGCTTGCGATAGCAACCTGCGGCGCGGCGCCACATTTGCGGCCTGGCTGGGCTTTGTGTGATGGCATGCTTATGCAGATGCTGTTATATAGGGCCGACCCTGAAGGAGAGTTCTGATGTTCAACCCGTTCAATGCGTTTCAATCATTCGGCCAAGCGGCAAGCGATGCCGCGAAGACTGCGGATAATGCCGGCACGACTTCACCAGGAATGAACGCTGGCATGACGAGCGGCCCATTTGGCCCCGCTTTTGGCGCGGCCAAGGAAAAGATTGAAGCCGGGATGCAGGATTGGCAAAGCCAGATGCAGAGCTTCTTCAACCCGCAAAAAATGTTCGATATGAACGCCGTGAAAAACATGTTCCCGAAAGAACTGACGCAAGCCTGGAGCGCATTTGCACCAGCTACGACCGGTGGCAGCAGCAACCCGCTCCAACAAATGCAGGAGATGGGCCAACAGCTTGCAAGCCAGGCACAACAAACCATGCAAGCGATGCAAGGCGCCGTGAGCCAGGTAGCGCAGCAGGGCAGCCAACCAACAGGCGCTGTTTCCAGCGCGCTAGGCAGCGTCGATCTCTCGGCGCTGATCAAGGCCCAGCAAAAGAATATGGACGTGCTGAGCCAGGCGCATAGCGCGACCGTCAGTGGTTGGCAGCAGGTGATGAAGCGCCAAGCAGAGATTTTCCACGACACTATGCAAACCGCGGCCAACGCCATGCACGAGCTGATGGCGACCGGCGCGCCGGAAGATAAGTTGGCGCGGCAGGCGGATTTAGCCAAACAAGCGTTCGAGACCGCAGGCAAGAATATCGAAGAGCTAGCCAAGCTGGTGACTGAAGGTAACCAGGAAGCCATGCGCGTTGTAGGCGCGCGCGTGCAAGAAAGCCTGGATGAGATCAAGGCGGCCGCCCAGAAGAACCCAATGACCAGAGCCGCCGCCGATGTGACGGCGCAAGCCACGCAAGCGGCAAACAGTTTCACAAATGCCGCCAGCGATACCTTTAGGGCTGCTAAAGATGCTGCAATAGGAGACGTGGGGCAGTAGTAAAGTCTTCTTAAAAACTTCTTAATTCAGGCCGTTGGATCATGCGATCCGGCGGCTTTTTATTTATGTCAGGGCTGGCATGTGGCGCGGGGTTTGCAGAATGGTTGCCTATGATCACAACCGTTATCCCCTATCAGCAGGCAACACTTTACCAACCGGCCGCGCCTGTTCCAACAAAAGTGAAGGCAACTGTTGACAGTGCGCCGTTTGCAACCAGGCCCGACAGTATTAGCCTGTCCGCAGATGCGCGTGCTCGCATGGCCAAAGATGCGGCGAAAAATATTGATGTGGCAGACACTGCCGATCTAAAAGACGCTGCCCGGAAAACAGTGGCTGCACTAAAGCGCCATCAGGGCCGCGAATTTACGGCAAAAGGGATCGAAATCACAGATCCCGATACTGCCATGGCGGGCAAGCCCATTGTAAGCCTGCGCGCGGTGGTGCCGCAGCCGGTTAAGATTACAGATCTTCTGGCCTAACGTAAAAGATTCAATGTCGATTCATCTTTTTGGCCGTCGAACAGCCGCTGCAGTGTTTCGCTGAATAAGTCGCCGCCACCCGCTTCGATGAATAGCGTCAGGCAGGAGCGCAGTTTCAGCGTGTCGATCTGGCCAAACGGAGGCTCGATCGTGGTGGCGGTGAGCGGCGCAAGTGCTTCCACGCATTCGATTAGGCGCGGGCCGAGTACTGGGTGTGCCAGATAGGCTTTTGCTTCGTCGAGCGATGCTATGCCGTAAAAGCGCGCCGTCTCGCTGCGGCCGAGGCCCGCCAGCTGCGGAAAGATATACCAGATCCAATGGCTGCGCTTTTGCCCCGCATGGATTTCAGCGAGCGCAATGGCGTAATCGCGGGCTTGCGCTTCAACGAAGCGGGTAAGGTTGTAGGGATCGTTGGTCATAATATAGCAGGGTCAGCTCCCTCTCCCTTTGGGAGAGGGAATACCGTTTACGCTCGCTACACAGGCAGCCGCAATGCGGCTCTAAGGCCACCATGCGGGCTTTGGTCTAGCGTCACCTCGCCGCCGTGGGCGCGAGCGATATCGCGGGCGATGGTGAGGCCCATTCCGTATCCCTGATTTGAAGCGGGCGTCGCGCTGCCCGATTGCTCGTCTTGCAACTGAAAGAATGGCTTGAAGACGGTTTCGCGCGCGCCTGTAGGAATGCCAGGGCCGTTATCTTCAACGATGATCTCAACCGTATAGTCGCCTTCGAGAATGGCGATCCAAACCGCATCGCCGAACTTCAGCGCGTTGGTGATGAGGTTGTTGAGGGCGCGGGTGATCGCGGCGGGGCGTACTGTCGCGCGATAAGATTTTGCCGGCGCTTGCCACCAGACCGGCTTGCCGAGGCGGGTTGCCTGTTGCGCCAGCGTTGCCACCAATTGCGCCAGATCGACCTCGACGGCGGGCTCGCTATCTTGCCCGCGTGCGAAGGCGAGATAGGCTTCGATCATCCGTTCCATCTCGGCGATATCGCCAGCCATGGCGTCGGTGTCCGCCGTTTGCGGAGTAAGGGCAAGCTGCAGCCGCATGCGGGTAAGGGGCGTGCGCAGATCGTGCGAGATGGTGGCCAGCATCGCCGTGCGCTGCTCGATCATGCGGCGCAAGCGGTTGCGCATGACGAGGAAGGCGGCTGCGGCCTGCCGCACTTCGCGCGCGCCTTCGGGCTTGAAGGGCCGTCCACCTTTATCGGTATCTGACGGCTCATCGAGGCTGCGCCCGAACTGTTCTGCGGCTTCGGCGAGCCTTCGGATCGGGCGGATCTGGTTACGCATGAAAACAAGCGAGACGAGGACGAGAAGCGCCGCGGCCCCCACCATCCACAGCACGAAAATAACGGTGGTCGAGGTGTAGAGCCGACGCATTGGAATGCGGACGGCGAGCTCGGTTTTTGTACTCGCGCTGGTGACGGGCAGATAGAGCACGACATTATTTTCATCGACCGCGCCGAAGCGATAATCCGTAATGCCCTGGCCGGCCAGAGCCGCGCCTAGCGTGCGACGCAAATAATCGTCAGCAGCCACGCTGGAAGCGCCGTTAGCCGTAAAGCGAGCCGAGAGGCCCGTCGCATCTTCCCACCGCTTGAAAAAGGCGGGGCGGCTGGCAGCTGGTGTTTCAAGGGCTTGCTCGGCCAGCAGATCGATATCGGCAGCAGTGGTTTGCGCGAGACGCATCGAGAGCGCGGTATAGTGGCGATCGTAAAACACCCAAGCAGCGACGGCTTGCGCCAGCAGCAACGGTAGCAAAATAATCAGGATCGTCCGCGCGAACAGGCGGCGAGGGAGGATGTGCTTGAGGTTAGGGCCAAGTTTCATTTTACCGTTTTAATGCCAACTGCAGCGGGCGCCTATTCACCTGTCTGCTGCGCGACATTGCTCACGTACTCAATGTACGCTTCGCAACGCTGCTCGCAACCATTTCAAATATTCGCCACCCCCGCAGCGGCATTAATTCCGGTAAAAGCAGGTTTATAACCGTTAATCCTCAGCAATCAGGCGATAGCCGGTACCACGGACGGTTTGCAGGTGGCGCGGGGCGCGGGGATCGTCGCCAAGCTTGCGGCGAAGGCGGGTGATAATGACATCGACGGCGCGTTCCGACCCATCGACGAGGCCTGCTGTAACCAAGCTTTCGCGCGCGACTGTTTGGCCGACTTGGCTTGCAAGCATGCCGAGCAATGCGCTTTCGGTTTCAGTGAGATGCACGGGCGTATCGTCATCCGCTTTCAGGAGACTATTTTTCGCGACATCGTAGTAGACCGCGCCAAGATTGAGGCGGCGATTGTGCCCGGCCTCGGTCTTAGGTGCTCGGCGCAAAATGGCCTGCGCGCGGAGCACCAGCTCCCGCGGCTCGAATGGTTTGGCGAGGTAATCGT
Organism: Alphaproteobacteria bacterium; assembly: GCA_965246895.1. Lineage (GTDB taxonomy): Bacteria > Pseudomonadota > Alphaproteobacteria > JAIXQD01 > JAIXQD01 > CBDFFX01. Next base: position 400,997 of record OZ251993.1, read on the forward strand.
CGGCGCCTGCTTCCAACCCTTCGATGCGATCATCAGGGCCACCGCGAGCCGTGAGGAGAAGGACGGGAACATGGCTGTGACGACGAAGGGCTGCAGTAAATTCGATCCCGCTTTGGCCGCGGCCATCTTTGCCGGGCATCATCACATCGACGATCAACAGATCAAAGGCGAGGGTTTCAAGAAGCTGCGTAGCTTCGGCGGCGGAGGCAGCAGTGATGGCGACGAATTGTTGCTCGGTCAGATAGCGTGAGAGCAGCGCGCGCAGGCGTTCGTCGTCATCGACGACCAGCACATGCGGCTGCGCGGCGAGCATGAATGCCTAGCTTAGCGCTTGGCCTTTGGCCCCGATGGCTTATGGGTGCGGGCTGCAGGGCGTTTGGCGTGACGGGCGGCAAGCTTAGCTTTCCGGCCAGCAACAACGCTGTTGGTGCGCAGCGAGTTATCCAATGCTATTTCAAAACCTTGAATGCCTAAGTTTGCCATTTATTCTCTCCCGATTTAATTCTGTAAATTTATTGTGTCAGGCTTATGGCCATCACCAAACGCGTTCTTTAATGCTTCCGTGACCGGCTCCAGCGCATCATGCATCAGATCGAAACCACGCGGCGTTAGATGCAGGCGGCGGGCGCGGCGATCGGCAGGGTCGACCTCCGAATAGAGATAGCCTTCGTCGCTGATCAATTCGGAATTATCGTCATCGATTTCTGCGGCGGCTTCGCCAGCGAGCGGGCCACGGCCGCGGATCAAATCGGCTAAAACGCGGGCCAGGCTTTGCTTAGTAATGTCGAGCTTATCGATCAGCCCGGAGACGGAAATGCCGTCGTACCGCAGCACGAAAAACAGCGCCCGATAATGCGCCAGCGACAGATTATCGACCGCGAAGACTTTTTCCAAATGATCGTTGATCTTCTGCTGAGTATAGGTGAAAAGCTCCAGCAGCTCCATCGACTCGGCATCAAGCGGGCGCAGGGTTTCTGTCGTCTCCGAGTTCGTTTCGGACGCAGTATCGACTACTTCGCTCATCGAAGTATCGAGTTCCTTGAATTGGCTAAGCGCCGCGCTCATCTCGTTATCGTCTCCTGTGGCAGCATCCATGGTTAAAGGATGGTGAAGACACAACTCTATACCAAAAAACAGTGCCATTCATAAGCACTTATTGCGGCAATTTGTTGCCAACGACGGGTTTTGGCCACCTAAAAGGTCAGGCTTAGCGCCTTATTAACCCTATTTGGTGGGTGTGATTGCCACCGCAGCCGGACGGGCAGCGAAGCTGACGCGGGCGGTCAGGTCGATATGGGCGGCAACCGTGCCAGCGCCACTTTCGGCGGACATCGAGGCTTCAGCCAGCATCGGCGCACGGGCAGATTTTGCCATCATCATCTGCGGCATAGGTTGCGGCATGCCGCCGCTAGCGCCGCCAAAGCTGATGCCGGCAATGCGGTAGCTGCGCCCCGGCAAACTGGCATTCAGCCGCGCCAATTCCTCGTTCGCGCGCTTGTAGAGTTCGGCGCGCAGCTCGGCGCGGCGGGCTTCGGTCTCGGCCAGGGTCGGCGTGAAATCGATATTGGTCACGCGCAATTGCATCCCAGGCTTGGAGGCCTTCTGCGCTTTTTCAGACAGGCCCGAAAGCGCGCTTTCAGAGAGGCGTGCCTCGTAATTCGCCTGCCAACGGGTGAGGCCGGCTTCATCTGACGTGCGGTTGATCGAAGTCAGCTTCCAGTCGCCCTTGACGAGGCCGGCCACAGCTTTTTGCATGGTTTCGCGCAGATCGCCGCTTTGTGCATCCGTCGCGGCGGCGTCAACCGTCATCATCACCTTGGCGGTTTGCGTGGTGACGAAACCGTCGGTCGCCAGATCGAGATAAACGAGATCGTCCGGCGCGTAATTATCGTCTGCCATAGCAAAAGAGGGCGCGAAGGCGAATGGCATCATGGCGAGTAGCATAGCGAGAATGAGACGGCGCATGGGGAAGCTCCTTAAAAGTCGAGGTTGGTGTAATGCGGAACGGGCGGCAGGCCGGGCAGATGGTCGCTCAGCAACGCGCGGAAAGCGGGGCGGCTTTTCAGCTTTGCATACCATTCCTTAGCTTCGGGCGCGGTCTCCCACGGGACGGCGCCCAGATAATCAAGGGAGGAAAGCGCGGCGGCGGCGGCGAGATCGGCCAGGGAGAGCTGTTCGCCCGCAAGCCAGGCGCGACGCTCGACCAGATATTGGATATAGTTTAGGTGGTGCCGTAAGTTTGCAGCGGCAGCACGAAGGATGTTGGTATCGGGCTCGCCCGTAGCGGCGAGACGCTTCCACAGACGCTCGGTCAAAAGCGGGCCTGCAACTTCGGCATGAAAGCGCAGCAGGAACCAATTGACGAGGCGGCGGACTTCAGCGCGGGTTTTCGGCGCGGTGCCAAGCAGCGCCGGCGCGCCATTCGTCTCCTCCAGATATTCGCCAAGGGCGGCAGCGTCGGTCAGCACGGGTTGGCTCGCGAACATATCCTCCGCATCCTCGACCAGCACCGGCAGATCGCCTGCAGGGGAGAGCGCCAGGAATTCCGGGCGGCGCAGCCAAAACGGCTCCTCCTTCGCTTCGAATGGCAACTGCTTTTCAGCCAGCACCAGCCGCACATAGCGGGAGCGGGTTTCGAGCGGGTGATGGTGGAACTGGCGCATAGGTGGAATTAGCCCTGATTCAGGGGCGGGGCGCTAGTCTTCCTGTTTAGCAGCGTTGGCCAATTCATACAGAAAATCCAACGCGGCGCGGGGTGAGAGGCTGTCGAGATCGGCGGCCTTTAGTTTTGCCAAAGTCGACGAGGGCGCAGCAATGGGTGCTGCAGGAATGGCATCGAACAGCGGCAGCGACGAAAGTTTTTCTTTTGTCGCAGTGGGTGAAGACTCCAGCGCCGCCAGAATTTGCTGCGCGCGGTTCAGCACGCCCTGCGGCAGCCCAGCGAGTTTCGCTACATGCAATCCGTAAGATCGGTCAGCCACGCCCGGTTGCACGTCATGCAGGAAGACGAGCTCGGTGTTTCCTTTTTCATTCGTCCATTCGCGCGCACCCAGGGTGTAAGGAGCGAGGTTGTCGAGCGCGGCGCAAAGCGCCGTCAGCTCGTGATAGTGCGTGGCGAACAGCCCACGGCATTGCGTGTTGCGCGAGAGATGCTCAAGGCAAGCCCAGGCAATGGCGAGACCATCGTGGGTGGCGGTGCCGCGGCCGATTTCGTCAAGGATGACGAGCGACCTTGCGCTCGCTTGGTTGAGGATCGTCGCGGTCTCAACCATCTCGACCATGAAGGTCGATTGCCCTCGGGCCAGATCGTCCGCTGCGCCGACGCGGCTGAAGACGCGGTCGATAATGCCGAGTGTGCAGCTGGATGCGGGCACGAAGCTGCCCATCTGCGCCAGGATAGCAATCACCGCATTCTGCCGAAGGAAGGTCGACTTGCCGGCCATGTTCGGGCCGGTGACGAGCCAGAGGCGTTGTGCGTCTTCGAGATTGGAATCGTTGGCGACGAACGCCGGGCCGCGATTGCTGCGCAAGGCAGCTTCGACGACCGGATGGCGCCCAGCGGTGATTGTGAAGTCGTCGCCATCAGTGAGGATGGGTGCGCAGTAGTTTTCCTCTGATGCCAGCTGTGCGTGTGAGAGTGATACATCGAGCCGCGCGAGCAGCCTGGCCAGCAGCCGCAGTTCGGTCGTCTCGCTCAGCACGCGCTGGCACAGTTTTTCAAAGATCGTTTGTTCCTGAGCCAGCGCCTTGCCCGCGGCCTCGCCCACCTGCCGGTCGAGATCAGCCAGTTCGGGCGTGGTAAAGCGCACGGCGCTGGCCAAGGTCTGGCGGTGGATAAATTGCGTGTTGCTCTGCAGCTTATCGGCGTTGGTTGGCGAGACTTCGATGTAATAGCCGAAGATGCCGTTGTGGCGGATCTTGAGCGTTGGTACGCCGCTGACAGTGACATATTGATCCTGCAGCGCGGCGATCAAGCGGCGGCTGTCGTCGCGTAGGCTCAGCAGTTGGTCGAGCGCGTGATCGTAATTGCCGCGCACGAAATTGCCGTCGCGCGCCATGAGCGGCAACTCGTCCTTGAGAGCACGGGCGAGTTCAGATTCAAGTGCGGTTAACGCGGGCAAGGCTTGCGCGAGTTCGACCGTGGGCGCAGGGAGGCTATGCGTTTCGGCAGCCAGTGCATGCCGGATCGCGAGGCTGGCGCGAATGGCGGTGCAGATCGCCATTAGGTCGCGCGGGCCACCGCGGTTCAGCGATAGGCGGCCAAGGGCGCGTTCGAGATCAGGCGCGGCGGCAAGCTGCGCCTGCAATTTTTCGCGCAGCGGCGTTGCGGCGACAAAACCCACGACGATGGCCAGGCGCTTCTGGATCTTCGCAAGATTGCAGAGCGGCGCGCCAAGGTCGGATGCCAATAGCCGCGCGCCCGCCGCCGTTTTCGTGCGGTCGATGGTGGCGAGGAGACTGCCCTCTCGTCCCCCTGGGCGCTCGCCCGCAAGCGTGCGGGTCAGTTCCAGATTGCGGCGGGAGGCGGCGTCGATCACCAGGCAGCTTTGCTGCGCATCGCGGCGTGGCGGCTCCAGCGTGATCGCATGACCGGGTTGCGTCAGCTCGACATAGCTGATGAGGCAGCTAAGCGCGGCCTGCTCGCGGGCGGAAAATTCACCGAAAGATGCGAGGCTCTGCACACCCCAGCGGGTGCAGAGTTGGCGGGCATCGGCATTAAAGCGAATGGTCGGCTGCGGGCGGATAACGGATGCATTAGGTTGCAGGAGCGGTAGCGCAGTGAGCGCTTCCGGGATCAGCAACTCACGCGGCTCCAACCGGGCCAGTTCGGCCGCGAGATCATGCGCGCTAACGAGCGCCGTCATCGGGCGCGCGGCCATCAGGTCGAGCCAGGCGAGCGCGAAACCGCTATCGCCCGATTGACACAGCGCGACGATATGGTTGGCGGTGCGCGGTTCGAGTAGGTTATCTTCTAGGATCGTGCCGGGCGTGACGATGCGGACAACGGCGCGCGCGACAACTGATTTTGCGCCGCGCTTTTTCGCCTCCGCCGGGTCTTCGACCTGCTCGGCAATCGCGATGCGCTGCCCGGCGCGGATCAGCCGGGCGAGATAGGTTTCATAGCTGACGGCGGGGATGCCGCACATCGGAATGTCTTCGCCCAAATGCTGGCCGCGTTTTGTGAGCGCGATATCAAGGATGCGGGCGGCGGCCACGGCATCGTCAAAGAAGAGCTCATAAAAATCGCCCATGCGGTAGAACAGCAGGCAATCCTGATGCGCAGTCTTGAGGCCTAAATACTGCGCCATCATAGGCGTCGTTGTTGGTTCAGCGATCGATGTGTTGGCGGCGGTGCGGCTCATATGGTTTGGTGCCATGAAGATAGGCGGTGGTGCAATCGAAAACGGCGTATTTTCCTTTTATAACGATGTCTCCAGGCTGCTGGAATCTTAAGCAGGAGCTTCTATGACGAGTGATAACGATAAAGCCTATTCCCGCCGGCAGGTAGTGGGCGGGGTTGCGCTGGGTGCTGCCGGATTAGCGACAGGTGGGCTGGCAACTGGAATGTTAGCCAGCGTTTCGCCCGCATCTGCACTAACAGCTAACACCAAGACAGGAGCCACCATGGCCAATACTGCATTGCCGCTTGATCACTACAAGCAATATCCGAAACCGCCGTTCAAGCCGCAGGAGCAGGAATGGCCGGGGCTGGCTTCGAAGATGGATCCCAAGCCGGATCATGGCGAGACGAGTTATAAAGGCTCAGGTCGCTTGACTGGGCGCAAGGCATTGATCACCGGCGGCGATAGCGGGATGGGCCGGGCCGCGGCCGTCGCCTATGCGCGCGAGGGCGCGGATGTGGCGATCAACTATTTCCCGACCGAGGAGAGCGACGCGCAGGAAGTGATTGCGCTGATTCGCGCCGAAGGCCGGAAAGGCATCGCGCTGCCGGGCGATCTGCGCGACGAGGCGTTTTGCGGACAGCTTATAAAACAAGCTGTCGAACAATTGGGCGGCCTTGATATCTTCGTAAGCAATGCCGGCAAGCAAGCCACGCAGCCGACGATCGCCGATATTACCACCGAACAATTCGACTGGACGTTCAAGACGAATGTTTATGCGATGTTCTGGCTGACAAAGGCGGTGGTGCCCCATCTGCCAACGGGTGCCAGCATTATCGTGACCGCGTCCGAGCAGGCGGAAAATCCATCGCAGGATCTGGTGGATTACGCGATGACGAAGGCCTGCAACGTCAGCTTCGTAAAATCGATGGCTAAGCAGCTGGGTGAAAAAGGCATTCGCGTTAATGCCGTGGCGCCAGGACCAGTGTGGACGCCGTTGCAGGTGGCTGGCGGGGCGACTGCGAAAAAGCAGAAGACCTTTGGTGGCGATACCGCGCTGGGCCGGGCCGGACAACCGGCAGAGCTGGCCTCGATCTATGTGCAATTGGCGGCGGCGGATGCCAGTTATGCAACCGGGGCCGTCTATAGCGCCAATGGCGGCGGTGCCACGCATACCTGATTTCATCAGTTGAATCAGCACGATAGCCATGAAAGTAATTCGCGTTATTTTTTAACGGACCATCTTCGCATATCTTCTGTCGATTACAAAAATTCGATTGGGGGGAAATGATGTGGAGTTTTTCACGCCGGGGCGACGTTACGCTAGATATGTCGCGTGCTAATGGAAAGCCTTTTAATATTGGTTTGGCCAATGAAGGGCCGCGTTCAGGTTCGAAATCACTAATGGTGATACCGCAATCGCCGGAGAAATCTAAAAAAACACAGTTGATTGCGGCAGGCTTAGCCGTTGCGCTTATCAGTGGTATGGCCGTGGGCAGAGCTAAAGATCTGCAGTTCGCTGCGCAATCGTCGGCAATGCAGACGATTGCTGCAAATACCAGTGTGCAGACGACGCAACAAGCCGTTGCGGCAGCATTGAAGAGCCAGCAAGCGCAGTTCAAGGCACAGTTGAATTTAGAAAGAACGAACAGCTTTCAACAAGGCATTATTGCCGAGCATAAAAAATTGCGGTGCCAGCAAGTCGTTGTCGGCAATCGTGATGCAGGAGTGCTAGGTGGTTGGCTTGGTAATGTGAACACAGTTTGGCGAGGTCAGAGCTGCCAATATACGCCCTAGGCTGTCTTAGGCTTTCGAAATTAATTATATCGTTCCTTACAAATGCTGCGCATTTGCTGCAGCATTGATTGTTTCGACCTATCTTTGCTACGTCGCAGACAATCAATGTTGTAAAATAGGATAATTATGCTAAGCTTGGTTTGTCGATGAATTCTGCTCACGCGGGATTACGTCGGCGAACCGCAACATCTATTCGCCATGTCCAAATGGGCGCGAATAAGACAGGAGCCAACGATGAACAAGCCTATAATCCCCGCTATTACTGAATCTGTTGCCGTGCCAAAAGCGCCGCCGCTGCAGCTGGTCATGATCCAAGCCAACCCGACCGTTGGTGCAATCCAGCAAAATCTTGAGGCTATTCTGGAGCATCGCCGCGTACATGCGGATGCCGATCTGATCGTGCTCTCCGAATGCTTTTTGACCGGCTATCCTTTGCAAGATCTCGTTAGCCTGCCGCATTTTATCGGTGCTGTGGCGCGGGCCGTGAACGAACTGCAGCTAGCTGTTCGTAATGAACCTGGCCCGGCTGTGCTATTCGGCGCGCCGACGCCTGGCGCAGACAAGCCTTATAACTCCGCGATTCTGATCCGCGCCGATGGCACGCTGGCCATGACGCATAAGCAGGAGCTGCCCAATAACGACGTATTCGACGAGATGCGGAATTTCGCGCAAGGCACGGGCAAGGCGCAGCCACTGCGCCTTAACGAGCAGTGGAGCCTCGGTGTTATGATTTGCGAGGATGGCTGGCACAAGAAGGTGGCGAGCGAGCTTGAAGGAGAGGGCGCAAACCTGTTGATCTCGATCAACGGCTCGCCAGTGCGGCTCGGCAAGCAGCAGCAGCGGCTCTTGCAGATGCGCCGCCGGGCTGAGGAAACGAAGCTGCCAGTGGTGTATGTGAACCAAGTCGGCGGGCAGGACGAATTGGTGTTTGATGGCAGCAGCTTCGCGCTGAACGCCAATGGCGAGATTCTGACGCAGCTTGCGTTCATGGCAGAAGACAGCGCGACCCTGACCGTAACGCCGGACGAGCGCGGGCATGTGCAGCTGGAACGCCCGCATGCATTTCCACTCCGGATTCCAACCCCATGCGATACCGAACTTATGTATCGCGCCGGCGTGTTGGGCCTGCGAGATTATGTCGAGAAAAACAAAATCCCGTTTGTGCATCTGGGCATCTCTGGTGGGCGCGACAGCGCCGCGGTCGCCACCATGGCGGCCGATGCGATCGGCGCTGAGCGCGTACTGGGTTATCGTCTGCCGTCGGCCATTACGGGCGAAGAAAGCATGGATCTGGCCGAGGAGCTGATGGCGCGGTTGGGCTGCAAGCTGCAGACGGTGCAGATCGGTGGCGCGGTCGAAGAGGTGTTGCGGGCCACCGCGCAGCTGACGCCGCGCAATGATGCAGCGGCTAACTTATCACGCGAGAACTTGCAGGCGCGGCTGCGGATGGTGATGTTGATGTATGCCAATAATGCGATCGGCGGGATGCTGCTTGGCACCAGCAACAAGTCGGAATCGAGCGTCGGCTATACCACGATCTATGGCGATATGGCAGGGCAGTACAACCCGATCAAGGATTTGTTCCAGACCGACGTGCGGCGCGCGATTGAATGGCGCAATGAGCATATTCCCGCTGATAACCGCAACCCGATTGCTAACCCGGTGCCGCTGGGCATCGTCACACGCGCGCCGACGGCGGAGCTTTCCGAAGGACAAACAGATGAAGCGACCCTAGGTAGCTATGAAACGCATCTTGACCCGCACTTGAAAGGCATGGTCGAGCTGCAGTTGGATGCCATGGCAACCCGCCGCAAGGTTGAGCGCGAAGGCGGCATTCCGATTGACCCAGACTATTCCTACCGGGTGAGCGATATGGTCTATGCGGCGGAATTCAAGCGCAGGCAGGCTTGCATCGGCCCGCAGATCAGGCCTAATAGCTTTGGGCTGGCGCGGCGGTATCCGATCACCAACCAGTTCCGCGAAATGAGGCCAGCATGAGCAAACGCAAAGACGCGAACGAAGACAGCATGATCGGCAGTGGCCGCATTGGCCTTGCGGTAATGCGCATGCAGGTGCCGCATCGCGGGCATATGAACCTGATCAGCCGCATGAAGCAGGATTGCGACACGGTGATCATTGCGTTCGGATCGACCCAGCTTAGCCGCGTGGTGCGGCATCCGTTCACTTTCGAGCAGCGAGTGGAGATGGTGCGGGCCGTGTTCGGCGATGGCTTTAAGCCGCTGCCGCTAGTGGATATCGACAGCCAATATTCGACCGACGATTGGTGCGACTATGTGCTCGATAAAGTGCGGAAGCTGAACCTGCCGGAGCCGACCGATTTTTATACGGGCAGCCCGCAGGATGCAAAGTGGTATGTGAACCGCTTCGCGCAACTGGAAGACCCGATGGACGAGATGGCGATGACGCGCAGTTATCATTCGGATGTCACCGGCAAACGACTACATATTATCGACCGCGCGCTTTCGACCCTGCCGCCCGCGGAAGAGCTGCGCAGCCTGATCGAGCGGCGCGATACCGAATGGTATCGCTATGTGCCGGAGCGTATTATCGACTTCATCGAAAGGAACTATCCGCCGGAATTGCGCGTGGCCATGCAGGGGCCGGTATTGCCGCCGGTTGAAGACGTGCCGCTGGGCACGCGCTTCAATCAGGACGGCACGCTCTATATGCTGCACGACGATCTGAAATGGCGGGCATTGACGAAAGAAGGAAAGGCAAAAGAAGGCCGGAAGCCGGAATTAGTCTTGCCAAAAACACAGTTAGGTATATAGTCAAAAGTAAGCACTGAATTCGGTTTTTGATCGGATTACAGGGCGAACCAGAACCCAGGATCTATCTGCAAAAGCGGATAAGACAGGAGCCACAAATGAACGCAACTGCATTCACCATTCCTCGCCCCTCAATCCGCGCTGTGCATATCGCTGATTATATTCTGGCACGCCAGCACAGCGGCACGCGCTCATAACGCACGCTCTCCCTTACGCCTGAATTTTCTACGTAACCGTCAAACACGGGAGCACGCGATGACGACCCATACCCAAAATCTACTGACTAAATTCGATCCGGCTTTTGACCCGAGCGATGTGCCGTACTTCCGTTACCTCGGCCCGCTGGCCGCCGATAAATACGCCTACACCATGAGTTCAGCGCTATTCGAGGCGGAGCGCAAAGGCGTTTCGCACGGCCTGTTCGCGGGCGAGGCCACATTTCAAGCCTTTGTGCGGCAACTGCCCAAGACTGGCATGACGAATGATGATGGCAGCGCCAGCCGCAGCAGCTATCTGATGGTGGCGGGCGGGCTGCCGCTGGCCGAATGGCTTTCTGGCTGGCACTTCAGTCGTAAAGATTTGGCCGTGCTGGCGGAAGAAGTAACGCCGCTGGGCAATCGTTTGTATAGCGACGAATTCCTGCAATTGCTGGGGCGCGATAAATTGCAGCTCTCGATCGACGCAATGCCGGATGGCGAACTAGCATTCGAGCGCGAACCGCTGCTGCGCGTCAGCGGCCCTGCTTATCAGTGCCTGATGGTCGAAGCGATGATCCTCGGCATTTATAATTCCTGCAGCAACTTCGCAACGCTGGCCACGCAGGTGACGGCCGCCGCGCAAGGCCGCCCGGTTTACGAATATGGCCTGCGGCGCGCACAGGATATCGGCGGGCTGGGGCCAAGCTATGGCGCTTTTATCGGCGGGGTGGCGGGAACCTCTAACTATCTGGCGCGGAAGCAGTTCGGCATTCCGGCCTCCGGCACCATGGCGCATGCGCTGGTAATGCTGGCGGATGACGAGCTGGAGGCGTTCGGCACCTGGGTGCAGGGTGCGCCGGATGTGGCGGTCTTCCTCGTCGATACCTACGACACGCTGGAAGGTGTGCAGAATGCAATTAAGACCTGCCGGAAATACGGCGTGCAGCTGAACGGCATTAGACTCGACAGCGGCGATTTAGGCGCGCTGTCGAAAGAGGCGCGAGCGCTGCTGGATGCCGCGGGCTTTGACGAGGCGAAAATTTTTGCTTCCAACGATCTTGATCCTGCCAAGATCGACAAGCTAACCAGGAACGGCGCACCGATTGATTTTTTCGCCTGTGGCACCTGGCTGGCGGCGGCACAGGCCAACCCGGCCCTCGGCGGCGTCTACAAACTAGCCCGTGCCTGGAATGAGGAAGGCGTGCCGCGCGACGTCATGAAGTTCTCAGAAGAGCGCGCGAAGGCGACGCTGCCCGGCGTGCTGGATGTGTTGCGGATGGAACAGCCGAATGGCAATTGGGCTGGCGATATCATTGTGCCGCTTGGTCATGGCATGGGCATTAACAGGACGAGCCATGAATTGGTTTCTGTTGATCCCCTTGATGATCTGAAACGCAGGACATTCAAAAAAGGCAGCATAATCCACCGCCCGGTTCGACCATTCTGGCGACCTAACGATTTTGGGGGCCAGGTGCAGCTTGACCATATGGATGTGCGCGTGGGGCAGGCGCGGGGACAGGCCAATCTCGCGCGGCTCGACCCAGATCATAAACAGCTACTGAACCCGCAGCGTTATGTCGCCGGGCTGGAGCAAGCGCTCTGCGATAATTTCACAGGGCAACTTAACCGCAACACTTTGCAACGCCAGCATAAGCAAGCCGCACGACTTGCCGCCTAAGGAGGACTGATCATGAGTGATTTCAACGCTGACAAAAATACACTTACCCGTTTGTTGGGCAGCGCGAAGAACCGTTTATTAGATGTTGTCGATGCGCAAGGCGACTTCATGTGGAAGCGCGGCGCCCTTGGCATTCACCCCGACAACGGTAGCTGCGAGGATGCCAGTGCCGTGATCATGCCGATGAACCGGTTCTTCGCTGACCTCTCTAAAAATGCGGTGGACGCGGTGATCGTCAAATTCGATACGCATTTCACGGGTGAATATGCAAAAAGCCCGGAGCGTGATTTGTTCCCGGAGATACACTGTGAATTCGGCACGCCCGGGTGGAGCTTGGCCGTCACGATCGCGCCGCTAACCTGGGAATTCCCGACCTATATTATGGCGAAGAATGTGTTCGATATGTGGGGCAGTAATCCAACAGGCGTGGCGCACCATGATATCAGTTTTGCCAGTGATCGCGAGGAGCATGCTTACAGCAACCTGTTCAAGCTGATTAGGCTGCAAGCAGGCGAATGTCCCGCAACAAAGATCGCGACTGCCACGGATGGCATGCCGCGCGATCGTTTCTTCTGCAGTGATATGACTGGCACAGCAGTCGTGCTCTGCGGGGTTGCGTCGGACTTTTGCGACGATCAGGCGATCGCGGGTTATCTGCAACGGGGTGCTACGGTTGTGGTGGCAGAGGATCTGGTGGCGGGTATTGGCGGGCTAGGCTCGCCCGTACCGGCAACGGGCGCAATGCGGGATGTAGTAGCAGCGCGACTGGCAGCCAATCCGGATTTCGCAGGGCGGCTATATGTTGCGCAAAGCGCCGATATTCTTGACTGCCTGAATTCGTTGGCCGTGACGCCGGGAAAGCCGCAGCCGCACAGCACGCGGCTATTTGAGCTAACAAGGTGAAAGCTGGACAATGTCTTATCGGCTTCGTAATGTGGCTGATATTTTATTAGATGGGGGCAAGAATGGCCGGAGTAACGATCCAAACCAAAGATAAAACTAAAACCAAATCTGGCCGAACCAAGCGGCCTGCATTTGAAGCCGAATACTTTGCCGCCATGCAGGCAGTGATTGCCAGGTTCAACGATATTCCTAGCCTAAAAGATGCAGGATTGATGGTTGAGGCCAGTCTCGACAAAAAAGAACCGAAGAAATATTCGGACGGAACGAATTGGGGCACATCTTATTATGAAGAATGGGGCGACATCAATCTTAGCCTGGCGAAAGGAAAAGAGTTTGTCGCTTTAGCGTCTTATCGCGCACAAACTGTAGATGGCCAGCGTGAGCTAAGCACCAATACCCACATTGCCAAAAGCGTTAATTACGTCAAGGCCGGATTTAAAACGCCGGAATTGTTTGAACAGTTACTGAGACAATTATCTGGAAGTATTAGAACTGCTATTGCTGACGGCTTCAAACTGACGCCCTCCAAGATAAAGAAAGTTGAAGTGGATTTAGATCGCTTGTGCGCAAAACTTACGGCGGAGCAAATCCAGCAACAAGCAATTGAGAAAGCAGCAAAAGATTTAGAGCGTGTTTTCAAAGATTTGCGCCGTGCCGCCCCTAAATATGCTCTGCAGAAAATCATCACTGGCCCGCTGGCTGATTATGCTTTTGGGCCGAAAGCACCCTGGTCGAATATGGAGCGCCGGTTGGTCGATACTATGCCCGCGAATATCGGCGCGTGCGTAATGTGCGTGTATCTGGACGGGCCAGCGCAGGAGGCGTGGATTTTGGTTGGCGAGCGGCCTGATCCCAAAAATCCGGGACAGTTTCTGTATAATGGTTCAGGTGGCGGCTTTGCCAATTTGAAGTTGGATAATAAGGCGCGCGCCAAGTTGGCAGAGATCGGCATTCACACCGACCAGCCTTGCGAACAGCCACGCGAAACAGCGGTGCGCGAATTCACTGAAGAAAACCGCACGCCAGAGAATAAACCGATCTCCTTGCTCGACCCAAAAGATCTGCGAATGATTGAAAGCGACGAAGGTATCGACGATAGTGCCATGGCTAAGGGCGGTTTCCCCACTGCTTACAGTATGTTTTACACTGTTTTGAATGATGCCCAGGCTGCGGCGGCCAAGACCCATGCCGCAGGTATGAACGATGATGCCTATCGCGCGGCTTGCGCTAAATGCACAGGCAACGAGACGAGCCGGGTGCGCGTGATGCGTTTGGCAGAAGCGGCAAAATTACCGATGGAAAGCTTCGCCTACAAGCATGAGGCAAAAGCGATCCGGATGCTGCAGAGCCTGCAGCAGTCCGGAAAGCTGGTTCCGTAATTTAAGCTGCGTTTTGCAGTGCCTGTTCGATCTGACTGGTCGTATGGCCAGTCAAATCTTTTGAAATTTCGCTGACGATCGCATCGCTCGTCTGCTTCGAATAGTGCTTGCGGATTTCACCAAGCGAGCGCGGCGCGGCAATCAACACCAGCTTCTTGATATCGCCGCTTTCAACCTGGCTATTGATCAGCAAGGCAACGCCCGCTGCGAAATCGTCTTCGGCCAGTTGGCTATCCGATGGATTGGCAGCGCTATTGTGATGGCGACCGCCCGAGCCAGCAGATTCAAACGCGGAGACATCGGATGGCAATGCTTGCAAGCTAATCGCGTCCGCAGTGCCGGTATTCTTAAAGAGCGTGAGCTTGGTGCCATCGGTAACAACGACCGTTGTATTTTGAGGTAGCAGCATAATTTTAAGTCTCCTTTTTAGCTGTGTGTCAGGCCAGCCTGGCGTGGGCGCTATAGTTTTTGAATAAGGAATGCACCTGCCTTCAAGGCTGACCGTTGGCCTGCATGGCTGCCACCAATTGCGGCACGTTGTTTTGAAACATACCGAGATAGGTGGGCGCCGCGCCTTGCGGGCCTGACAGCGCATCGGCGTAAAGTGTGCCGCCAATTGCAACACCGCTATCCTGCGCGATTTGGCGCAGGAGCCGGGCATTACTCATATTTTCAAGAAACACCGTGTGGATGCCTTCGTTTTTGATTTGTTCGTGCAGCGCGGCGATAGCCTTGGCAGACGGTTCGGCTTCGGTATTAAAGCCTTCTGGCGCTAGGAAGGTAACGCCATAGGCAGCGGTGAAATACCCGAAGGCATCGTGACTGGTGACAATCTTGCGCTTGGCTTCCGGCACAGCGGCGATTTGCTTGCGGATATCGGCATCGACGGCGGCGAGTTGCGCATCATAGGCCGCAGCACGCGTGTCGATCGCTGCAGCCTGATCGGGTAGCGCCTCTTTTAACGCGGTGGCGATGGTTTTCGCATAGCGGCGGCCATTGCCGAGATCCTGCCAGGCGTGTGGGTCGGTGACGATCTCGTGATCCTGCAGCGCGGTGCGCGGTGCCAGGCCTGCCGAGGCGATGACGATCCGGCCTTTATAACCGGCGGCTTGCACTAAACGATCCATCCAGCCTTCAAAGCCAAGCCCGTTGACGATCAGCAGCTTGGCGGGGGTGATGGTTTTTACATCGGCCGGCGTTGGCTGGTAGCTATGCGCATCGCCATCAGGGCCAACGAGCGTCGTGACCGTCACAGCATCGCCGCCGATGGTTTTGGCGATATCGCCCAAAATGCTGAAGCTGGCGACAACCGGCAGCGGGGTAGCGGCAGCAGGGAATGAGACAAGCAGGAAGCAGACAGCCATAGTGCCGCATAGTTTTTGCATGACTTTATCCTTGATTACATATCTGATATGTTACTATATAACATAATGCAGAAAGCGCCAGATTTATCGGCCCAGCAAGCCAAGGTTTTGAGCGTGATTGCGCGCGCGGCTAAACCGCAGTCTGCCTACGACATTTTGGCGAAGGCGACCGATATCAAATCGCCGCCGACCGTTTATCGTGCGCTGGAAAAACTGCAGCAACTGGGCCTGATCCATCGGCTGGAAAGCCTGAACGCTTATGTTGCCTGCGACCATCACGGGCATAGCCATGAGCGGCATGGCTCGCAATTTGCGATTTGCACCGCGTGCGGAGACGTACAGGAACTCGCCGGCAAGCCGCTGGCTTCGATCGTCAAGCAAGCGGAAAACAATTTCCTGGCGCGGGTCGATAAAAAAGTGATCGAGCTTTCCGGTATTTGCCGTAGCTGCGACCAGGCAGCGCTCTGATGTTTTATCTTGGCCTTCCTCAGCGGCTGCTGATCGCGCTAGCGCTCTCGGTGTGTATCACGCTGATCGCCGCCTGGGCGCTCAGCGCATGAGTGCTATTGCTCTGCAAGCAGCCACTGCAAGCTATGGCACACAGCGCGTGTTCGACAGTCTAACGGTAAGCTTGCCGGCCGGCTCGCTCACGGCACTGGTTGGCGCCAATGGCGCCGGGAAGAGCACGCTGCTGAAAGCGATCGCTGGCATTCATCCGCTAACGAGCGGCAGCCTGGCGATTGATAAACCGCTCGCTTATCTTTCACAACTAGCGACCATTCAGCACGAAATGCCAATGACCGTGCTGCAGACGGCCTGCACCGGGTTTTGGCCAGTGGTGGGCTTGGGCGGCACAATCACAAAAGACATGCAGGGCCGCGCGCGTGCTGCCTTGCACGAGGTTGGATTGCAGGGCTGCGAGACGCGGCAGATATCGGAGCTGTCTGGCGGGCAATTTCAGCGGCTGATGTTCGCGCGGCTGATCATTCAGGATGCGCCGGTCGTGCTGCTGGACGAGCCGTTTGCTGCGGTCGATCGCATGACGGTGCAAACCCTGTTGGGGCTAATCCGCGCCTGGCATCAGGACGGAAAAACCGTGCTGTGCGTGCTGCATGATTTCGACCTAGTGTCGCGACATTTTCCCGACACGATTTATATGAAGAATGGTTTGATTACGCACGGGCCAACCACACAAGTTTTGGCAGCTTTGCCGCGGCAGGTCGCAGGATGACGATCTGGCACTGGCTCACCGATCCGTTTCTAGACTACGCCTTTATGCGGCGGGCACTGGCGGCTTGCCTGATCCTCTCGATCAGCGGCACGCCCTTGGGCGTCTTTATGGGACTGCGGCGGATGACACTGGTGGGCGATGCCGTCTCGCATGCCATTCTGCCGGGCGTAGCGCTGGCATTCTTGTTTGCGGGTCTCAATATTTGGGCGCTGACACTCGGTGGCTTAGCGACGGGCGTGCTCATCGCGCTTTCGGCGGTCGGGCTTTCCCGTTATACGCAGCTGAAGGAGGACGCGAGCTTCACGCTGGTTTATCTGTTGTCGCTGGCGACCGGCATCATCCTGATCTCGCTCCGCGGCACCAGCGTCGACGTACTGCATATCTTGTTTGGCAATATTCTAGGCGTTGATAATAACGCGCTGCTGCTGATCGCAGGCACGGCAATTGTCACAATTATTTCTCTGGCCGTTATCTTCCGCGGCCTTGTGATCGATTGCCTGGATCCTGAATATCTGCGGGCTTTGTCGAAACGCGCGGGGCTAGTGGGCGCAGTATTCTTCCTGCTGTTGGTCATTAATCTGGTCGCAGCGTTTCAAGCATTAGGCACGCTCATGGCATTGGGGTTGATCATTTTGCCGGCGATCAGCGCGCGCTTCTGGTCACGCAATCTCGATACGATCCTGCCGCTCTGCATTGGATTAGCCATGGTCGCGTCTTACGCGGGGCTGCTGCTGTCTTACTACGCAGAACTGCCAGCTGGCCCGGCAGTCGTGTTGACTATGGGTCTAATCGGGCTGGGTTCAGCGGTGCTCGGTCGCTTTGGCAGCATCAGAAAACGATGGTTTTAAGGTAGGTTTAAAATGGTGGGAGAGGAAGGATTTGAACCTTCGAACTCGTAAGAGGACAGATTTACAGTCTGTTGCCATTGACCGCTCGGCCACTCTCCCACGCCCGCATAAACTTGCGCGAAAGGGTGAATAGCATTCCCGCAATCGCTAGGCAAGGTAAGACAGCATTCTGTAGAGAATGATAGCGAAAACAACTGCGTTTCTGGTTTGAATATGGTAAACCGCAGCATGCCTAGCCACCGTTCTGTTTCCAAAAAGCCTGTAAAAGCCGTCAGCAATACCGAGCTATTATTCGGGCGGCATGCCGTGGCAGCGGCCCTCGCCAATTCAGAGCGCGTGTTGCAAAAGCTGTATGTAACCAGCGAGGCTATGGTGGGCGAGCTGGCAATCGCGCCAAAAATCCTAAAAAGCCTGCCGGTCGCGGTTGGCACGCGGCCAGATCTCGATCGATTGTTGGCGTCGCGTGGCATTACAGAGGCCGTGCATCAGGGTGTAGCGCTGGCTTGCGAGCCGCTGCGCGAGCTTAGCCTTGAAGATATTTTAGAGAATGAGGCCGGGCCGTTGGTGCTGCTTGACCACGTGACAGACCCGCACAATATCGGCGCGATCTTGCGGTCTGCAGCCGTGTTTGGCGCCGCGGCGCTGATTACAACTGACCGGCATGCGCCAAACGAGAGTGGAACGCTGGCTAAAGCCGCGTCCGGCGCGCTGGAACGGGTGCCACTGGTGCGCGTCGTCAATCTATCGCGCGCGCTGGAGGCAATCAAAAAGGCTGGCTACTGGCGGCTGGGTTTGGCCGAGGGCGGTGAAAGATTGCGCAGCTTTAAAGGTGAGAAAGTAGCGCTGGTGATGGGGGCCGAAGGGCCAGGCCTGCGGCGTCTCACAAAAGAGCATTGCGACCTGCTGGTGAGTTTGCCGACCGCGGGCCAAGGGAATGACAGTTTCACGACGTTGAACGTTTCGAATGCGGCGGCGGTGGCGCTTTACGCGGTGACGCAAGCTTAATATGCAGCTCAATGTTTTGCCTTGCGACGGCGCGGCGCTCTTCATGCCAGATTTTATCGCGCGATCTGAAGCTGAGCAACTATTACAGTATCTACAGAGCACCATACCGTGGCGTGAAGAAACACTGACAATTTACGGCAAGACACATTTATCGCCGCGGCTGGTGTGCTGGTTTGGCGATCATGCTTATAGCTATAGCGGCACGCGGCATAACCCTGTGCCATGGCTGCCAGAATTATTAGATTTAAAACAGCGTGCAGAAATCGCCAGCGGCGCAAAGTTCAATTCGGTATTGGCGAATTTGTACCGCGACGGTCGCGACAGCGTCGGCTGGCATGCCGACGACGAGCGCAATATGGGAGAGGTAATCGCTAGCGTCAGTTTAGGCGCGGCCCGTAATTTCCGCATGCGGCATAAAGCGCGAAAGGTGCCGTCATTAGGCGTGACGCTAACGTCGGGCTCGTTGTTGGTCATGGGTGAAGGCATGCAACAATATTGGGAGCATGCCATCCCCAAGACAGCAAAGCCGGTCGGCCCGCGGATCAATCTGACGTTTCGGTGGCTGAAGATTTAGCCGTGAACGTCCGCGCCTTTACCGCGCAGCCAATCGTTGGCCTTGTTTTGCGCCTCGTTTAGATCAGCGGCTTCGATGATTTCAGTTTCGCCCTTATAGACGACGGTCATTTTCTTAACGTTATCGTCCCATGTTTCAATTGGTTGTTCGACATCGGTCATCATGCACCTCCTTTGAACAACTTGATTATAAACCTATCAAATAAAGATTTAATTCCTTTTTCTAGGTTATTGGTGCTGACAAACGGCTTTTGATTTTGGATGGAACAGCTGGAAGAAGCGGCTGTTCGCCTTGGCTAATCATCTCGGCATTAATGGCAGCATAGCGCTGCGTGCGTTCCTGCTTTACGATACGGTCGATTTTCTTGCGGCAGGTTTTCACAAAGCGCTGGCCGATATCTGTGCCGAGCCAGGCGGCCATTTCCTCGATCACGCGGATATCGTCGTAGCTGCATTTGAATGCATCAATGACGGCAAAGCCATACATTCCTGCTGTGTAACTTTCTGCAACGATCGTGCGGCGCGGCTGGCCGTCCCCAGCACTATTACGCTGCGCCCAGGTCATGACGTAAGCATTTGCGCGATAATTCGGGAAGATCGGTGCCTTTTGTAAAGTATTATAAAGCTTATCGGCATCGTCGAGATAATGAAGGCCGAAACTCGTGCCGAGCCATTTAATAAAGCTAGTCGCAACAGAGGCGCGGCGTTGCCAGGCCTCGGCGATTGATGCGTCGGTTGGAAGGGGGCCAGCGCGTGCCATGCTGCGGTAGAAAGAGACATCAGGCCAAGGCTGATCGTGATAGACGCCTAAAGTTTCAAAATTTTCAGGATGTGGTGTGCCGTCACTATGCATAATGGTGGCGCGTTTCCCGCCAACCAGATAGTGCCATTCCCGCATGAAGATCCGTTCGCCGATCACATCGGGGCGGACTGGCATCAGCGGCTCGAAACGAATGGTGGTTTTTGGCGTGGCACCCATGTGCAAATACCTTTTAAAATAAATATAAAAATGGTGCCGGTTGCAGGACTTGAACCCGCCACCCCATGATTACAAATCAAGTGCTCTACCAGATGAGCTAAACCGGCCCTAGTTTTTCTAACGCATCTTCTTTAATCAAAAATCCTGGCCGACACAAGATTTAAGCGGCATGAAGAATGGCGATGCCTAAAACCACGGCAAAGCTCATCCAAAGCAACGATGGCAGCAATAGTAACCCTGCCCGTTGATCGGCCCGCCAGGCACGATGCGCTACAAAAGCGGCAAATAAGAGCGAGACACAGTTGGCCAGTTGCCCATAGGCGGGGTCAAACCCCGCAGACGTAAAGGGATAGGCAAGACACCAAGCCATGAGTGCGGTCAGCCAAGCGGCTTCATTATGGGCCTGGCACGTAACGAGCCGCCAACGCGCCGCGCCAAACAACGCGAATAAGCCAACCCAAATGCAGCCGATCACCCACCCAGGTGGCGCGAAGCTAACGCTATCGCTGGCAGGGTTGTTAGTGGCGAGGCCGGTGCCGAAGATCAGGCCGTTAATGAGTAGCGTTGCAAGCACAGCAGCAGCAATATTGGCGAAAAGGCTACGGCGATCAGGTGAGGATAGAAGCATTCGTAATCATGACATGAAAAAAGCCGCGCCGCCAATAAGGCAGCGCGGCTGATTGCAGTTAGCCTTCGCGTTTAACGGCGGAAGCTGATCACATTGTTGACGATATAGCCCAAAACGAAGCCAATACCGATGGCGGCGACAGGCTGGTTGCGTAGGAAGCTTTCCAGCTCGCCATACTTTTCTTGAGCCGTATCCACAGCTTCACCGAAACTGCGCTGCGCGACGCCGGCAGCCTGGTTAAGCTTGCCGCGGGCTTGCGTATCCATATCGCCGGTAAGACCACCGGCTGCGTCTTGCAGATGGCCGAAGCCTTGCTTGATTGCGCCCTTAATTTGATCTTCTGGCATAAGTATCTCCTATTTGAAGGTGGTGATTAACGAGTGACTTGATCGTTGCGACCGTAGGTCACGCGTGGGCGATTTTCCCATTGTGGATGCTTGGCGCCTTCACGGGCACCGAGGATCGCTGCCAGCAGGCCCAGCGCCATCGCCAGGAATGTACCGAAGGCGGCAGCCGACGTGACGCCAGCTGTTTTAACGGCGGCATCTTTGATCTGCTGCTGGTTTTGATCAATCTTAGCTTGGGCATCGTTAGCCGCTTGCTGGGCAACATCGGCGGCCGTGCGATTGTCAGCGTGATCGGCAACCGTTTGGCTGGACGCTGCACCTGCAGACACCATCGCTGTGCTAGCGGCACCAGAAATGGCCGAACCTGCCAGGAACAAGACAACGAGCGAGGTGACAGCCCAAACGCCGATGCCTTGCAATGTACCGGAATGGTGATCGGCATTATGGGCAGAACGGGCTGCAAGCCACGCGCCATAGCCAAGCGCCGTGAAGTTTGAGGCAACCATCCAAACTAGGCCCATGATGCCGGCAGCGGCCGAAGCTTCAGCGGTTTTGCCGATCGCAGCCGTAGCAAAGCCTAGGGCAGCGCCCAGCATGTTCAGCATGACAGCAATGACGATGGCAACAGCAGCGCCCATGAGCGTCGAGCCCCAGGCAACCAGCGGATAAGAATAATGTGCGTGTGTTTCATTGGTCATGATCATACTCCCTTGCATCAGGCCCTCTTACGGGATTCGGGTTTGTTAAAACGCCCGCTCTGTGCAGTTGACTCAAAAAGCGCCGAGGGCTGTCAAGAATCGATGCGGAATGAAATGCCAAACAACAAAAAGCCGCGCCAAACAGATGGCGCGGCTGAAAAAAACATTAAGGAGTTTAAGCGGCTTTGCTGGCCTTATCCGTTGGGTGGGGAATCCGCAATGCCTGCCCTGGATAGATTTTATCGGGCGAAGTCAGCATGGGCTTGTTCGCTTCGAAAATCTGTTGATAGGCATTCGCGTCACCATAAAACTGCTTGGCGATTTTCGAGAGATTATCGCCACTTTTAACAGTGTAAAATGCAGGATCAATTTGTGTTGTGCCATCATGGCTCGTCCCGGCGGTGGTCGAGCCGCTGGCAGGCTCGCCTGTCGCCTTGGTCGTCTGCAATTGCGACTCGACCGAGGCGATGCCGGGCGTATTCCCAACCGTGAGAATGGCTTTCTCTAATGCTTCTTGGTTGGTCGCGTAGCCGTTCAGCGTGACCTTGTCGCCGTCGACTTTGATCTCCGGCTTATCGATGCCAAGATTCAGCGACTCGATTTTTTCTTGGAGCTTTTTGGCTAATTCGACCGCGTTATCGGCTGTATTTTTCGAATGATCAAACCCGAGCAGTTTTTCGCCGGCATCTTTGACAAAATTAAAAATATTCATTGTTCATTTCCTTCTATTGGTTGATTACAGCGCGACCTTGGCGTGGTCACCTGGGTTCGGCGACTCGCCCGTCAGGCGAGCTTTCAGATACCCATAGGCATAGACCAGCGTGCTGCTGGGGCTATCCCAATATTCGGCGGCTTCCGGAATAACGCGGATCAGCGCCAGGTTTGGATCGTCTTCACCTTTCGGGAACCAAGTGCGCATCGGCTCGCTCCAGAATTTTTTGATGAGCGCGCGATCGTGCGAGATATCGGCGGCACCGCTAATCGAGACATAATTCTGATCGGATGGCTCCGAATACGACAGGCAGACTTGGCTGTGCGCTTGAATCTCCTGCACCTTGCCAGACGCAGCGGGCGTGAAGAACCAAAGCTCGTTCGCGCCTTCCTTGCGCTCGACTGCGACCATCGGGCGGGCGCGCAAGAGATTACCGGAGTCGCGACCAGGCAGGTTACTCGTTTGCGTCACTAACGTTGCGACACGAATATCCTTGATCATCTCCCAGACTTTTTCGCGGGCCTCTTGCTCGGTGTGATTATTGTTGGTCATCATACTCTCCTTGGTAAAGTGAGGAGAGGGTGCCGCAGGCAAAATAAAATATCGAAGTGGGGATTGCGATTATCCAGCAACCATTAAGGCGCCTAAATCGTTAACCAATCGCTATAATAACCTTTGCCCAGCCGCATCTCTATGCTAACCGTAAGCGCTTCATAAACAGTTTGGATTTGATCCTTCATGACCGACAAGAATGCCGACGATATTGCCCTAATCCGCGAACTCGCGACGATCCTAGGCGAGACCGACCTGACCGAGATTGAAATCGCGGAAGGCGAGAAGCGCGTCAAGGTGAAGCGCGAAATCACGCATGCTCCAGCTGCAACCTATATGGCCGCCCCGCAAATGGCGGCACCCGCTACGGCTGCCAGCGCTGCGCCTGCCGCCGCCGCTCCTGCTGCGACCGTTAACGCCATGACCTCGCCGATGGTCGGCACTGCTTACCTTTCCGCCAAGCCCGGTGATCCGCCGTTCGTGCGCGTCGGCGATGCGATCAAGGAAGGCCAGACTATGATGATTATCGAGGCGATGAAGGTCATGAACCCGATCAAGGCCGACCGTAGCGGCACGCTGAGCCAGATTCTGGTAACTGATGCCGAGCCGTTGGAATTCGGCCAACCGCTCTTCGTGATCGGTTAAGGTAGCCTCTATGTTCAAAAAAGTTCTGATCGCCAACCGTGGCGAAATCGCGTTGCGCATTCATCGCGCTTGTCGCGAGATGGGCATCCGCACCGTCGCCGTCTTCTCGACCGCAGACGCTGATGCGATGCATGTGCGACTGGCGGACGAGGCGATCTGCATCGGGCCGGCCAGCTCGCGCCAGAGCTATCTGAACATCCCCGCGATCTTGACCGCAGCTTCGATGACGGGCGCGGATGCGATCCACCCTGGCATCGGCTTCATGAGCGAGAACGAGGCCTTCGCTGGCATGGTGGAAGAGCATGGCTTCGCCTGGATCGGGCCAGCGCCCGAACATATCCGCGTGATGGGCGACAAGGTGACGGCGAAAACGACCGTGACCGCGCTCGGTATGCCAGTCGTGCCGGGTTCGCCAGGGCCGGTTGAAACGGTGGAAGATGCGTTTGCGATCGCGGCATCAATCAAATATCCGGTGCTGATCAAAGCGGCAGCTGGCGGCGGCGGCAAGGGCATGAAGGTCGCCCGCAGCGCCGAGGAACTGCCGGAATCTTACAATCTTGCGCGCGGCGAAGCGCAGGCGGCGTTCGGCAATGACGAAGTTTACATGGAGAAATATCTGACGCACCCGCGCCATATCGAAGTGCAGCTGCTGGGCGATGCGTTCGGCAATGTGGTGCATTTTGGCGAGCGCGATTGCTCGCTGCAGCGCCGCCACCAGAAGGTTGTGGAAGAAGCGCCAAGCCCCGCGCTGACGCCGGAAGAACGCAACCGCGTGGGCGAGTTGGCGCGGCAATGCGCGGAGAAGCTCGGCTATCGTAGCGTCGGCACGGTCGAGTTTCTATATGAAGACGGCGAATTCTATTTCATCGAGATGAACACGCGTCTGCAGATTGAGCATACGATTTCGGAAATGGTCACCGGTATTGATCTGGTGCGGGAGCAGATCCGCGTCGCCGCCGGCGAGCCGCTGGGTTATACGCAGGCGGATATCGAGATTACCGGCCATGCGATTGAATGCCGCGTCAATGCAGAAGACCCAGAAACCTTCATGCCATCACCCGGCACGATCACCGAGTTCCATGCACCCGGCGGGTTGGGTGTGCGCGTTGATAGCGCGGTCTACGATGGCTATAAGGTGCCGCCGCATTACGACAGTATGATCGCCAAACTGATCGTGCATGGCCGCACGCGCGACGAATGCTTGCTGCGGGTCAACCGCAGCCTAGAGGAATTCGTGATCGGCGGCATTAAAACGACGCTGCCGCTGCACCAACGCATCATCCAGCAACCTGACTTTAAAGCTGGAAAGTACGATATCCATTGGCTGGAGAAGTTCCTGAGCGAGAATGAAGTTAAGAAGGATTAACGCCTTTTTCTATTTCATTTCGATATAAGATCGTGCTTATCTGCTTCCGATTTCATCGGAGGTAATATGGATAAGAATACAAAAATTACTGCGGCATGCACTGCGATAGCGGGCTTAGCTTTAATAGGCGGACTTTACGACCATAACCGGAGTATAAAAGCTGCAACTGCCGCGGAAGCGCGCGTAAAAACTTCGTCTTATGCGTTGAACAGCTATCAAAGCATCTGCGAGAATGCACGGCCCGACGCTGCCGATTACAGCGATGACGGTTTGTCGATTGATGGCGCCTATTGCGGGCGCAAGTACGCCATTCTGACTCTAGCCGTGCAAGACGGCAACCGCACCAGCCCCGTCTATGTGATCGCCGAGCCGAACCGCCCTGAGCGCACGCCACCGACGATCACAGCTGAATTTCCAAGTTATGCTTACACACCGAACTGAATAGGTAAGAATAGTTATGAGTAAAACGATTGTAGGTTCGTATATTCTTGGTGCGGCAGCCTGTGTGGGTTTGGTAGGCGCTGTAAAAGTCATGTATTTCGGCGATCCTAGAACCAACGCGACGCCGCCATGGGCAACCTCTGTTGTTGCGACGCAGCCTGCGCCAACGCATATAAACGCTGTTTGTGTCACTAAGCCTTGCGCAAAGCCAGCACTGCGCCGCTAACCCTTGCGCGAAGTACAAAGCGCCTGTTAGCGTCTCTATGAACGCTAACAGGATTTTTTTATGGCCGCGCCCGAACAAAAAACAGAGCAGAAAAAACAGAAAAACGCCATCTCGCCAACGCGGGACGAGGATTTCCCGCTCTGGTATCAAGAGGTCGTGAAGCAGGCCGATTTGGCTGAGAACGCACCCGTGCGCGGCTGCATGATCATCAAGCCGAACGGCTATGCGATCTGGGAAATGGTGCAGGACATTCTTGGCGGCATGATTAAAGCGGAAGGCGTGCGCAATGCCTATTTCCCGCTGTTAATCCCGCTGTCGTACTTGTCGAAAGAAGCCGAGCATGTGGACGGCTTTGCGACCGAGACCGCGGTCGTCACCCACCATCGTCTCGTCAAAGATGCGGACGGTAAATTGGTGCCATCGCCGGATGCCAAGCTGACGGAGCCGTTGGTGATCCGCCCAACATCAGAGACGATCATCGGCGAAGCATTGGCAGGCTGGATCAATTCGTACCGCGATCTGCCGTATAAGTTGAACCAATGGTGCAACGTGATGCGCTGGGAAATGCGGCCGCGTATCTTTTTGCGCACGTCGGAATTCCTGTGGCAGGAAGGGCATAATGTTTTCGAGACGGCGGAGCAGGCGCGCGCGGATGCGCTAAAGATGCTCGACGTCTACGCCGACTTTCTCGAAAATTACATGGCGCTGCCCGGCATCAAAGGCGAGAAGACGGCGGACGAGCGTTTCCCGGGTGCGGTTGCGACCTATACATTTGAAGCGATGATGCAGGACGGTAAGGCTTTACAAACGTGCACCTCCCACGACCTTGGCCAGACTTTTTCGAAATCGGCGAACATCCAGTATCAAGGGCGCGATGGCGTGCAGCAACATGCCTGGACGACGAGCTGGGGCCTATCCACCCGCACCATTGGCGGGCTGATCATGACTCATGGCGATGATGACGGCATCATTCTGCCGCCGAAGATCGCGCCGCAGCAGATCGCGATTATTCCGTTCTTGAAAGACGAAGCTGATCTGCCGGCGATCATGGAGGCTTGCGATAAGGTTTGTGCAATTTTGAAAGCGGCCGGGTTGCGCGCTGCCGTCGACAAGCGCGAAGAACGCTCCGCCGATAAAATCTGGGCATCAGTCAAGCAAGGCATTCCACTACGGATCGAGATTGGCGCGCGCGAGGCGAAAGCAGGCGAGGCGACTGTCGTGCGCCGCGATCTTGGCAAGCCAAGCGCCGTGACGCTGCCGCTTGATCAACTAGCAACAACCGCCGCGCAATTGTTGAAAACTATACAAGCAGCGTTGCTGCAGCGTGCTACTGAGACACGCGATGCCCGCATTATTGATGTGGCTGATGCTGCCGCGCTTCGCGCACTATTCGCGAAGGGTCATGCTGGCTGGGCACGGATGCCAATCGCGATGCTAAACGATGATGCAATGGCAGTGCGCAAAGAATTTTCGCTGACGCCACGCTGTATTCCATTTGCAGATAACGGCGCGTTCGTACTGATCGGGAAGTCTTACTGATGATCGCTTATGGTGTCGCCTAAAGTATACGGCCTTGGCAGTTGCCGCATTCATACGCCGCTGCGGCGCGCTGCACAGCATCAGGGGCTTCGCTATCGTCGCAATACGGCGATAGAATTTTATCACAATACCGCCGAGATCAGGCAGATGGCGAGTTTTTTAGCCGGCCAACAAGATCTGTTGTTTGCGCTCTCCGTACTGCTGGCTGCTAAGCATCCGTTGGCGCTCTTCGAAAAGCGAGCTGAAGATTTTCAATATTTTCGCGAAGCCGATGTTTATGTCGTTGAGATTTCCTCGATCAAGTTGTGTTTGTATCGTCAGCATCAGCTGCAGTTAGTGCATCTGCGCGACTTCTTAAATCAAATGGCCGAGTTGGATGAAGCAAAGCTGAATCATCTTTATGAAGAGCCGAGCCTGGCGCGAACTATCAAATTACCGGTTGTCGATACCGATCAGCAGTGGCTGGCACAGGATATTTTGGAAACCGCAGAGTTCAGCATTCAGAACGCCACAGATTTGGAAGCCGACCTGCGCCGCCTCCATACACAGCTGGGCAAGCCGGTTTTATATGTCTCTCACTTTGTTCATTTGCCCAATGGCGACGTGCTGCCGCAACGGGCATTGATCCGCGATACGTTGGCCCGCTTAGTGCCGACCTTAGAAGGACAAAAGGCGGCCTTTTTCGATCCAACGCCACTGACATCCGAAGGCGGGTATGCCGCAAACCTGATCGATTATGGGCATTATACAGAGGCAATGGATCTGCAGCTTGGCAAAAAGTTAGCAGCGGAAATACAGTCGCTATTTGATTAGCGGGGCGCCCGTTTTAAAATAAATACCGGATCATTTTGGTCAGCTGGGCGGCTTATCGTTGGCGTAACATTTTTGAAGGTTGGTGCAGCACGACTAAGGCGCGTAGCAAGACCGCCGCTTAGCCCCATAATGATCGATTGTTGGGTGTAGAGAGTTTGGTCATGCCCACTAAGCCATAACTTAGTGGTATCAACCGGAACGCCATATAGTGCAAAAGCGGCTTCCGGCTCAGCGCCCAACCGCACCAGCATTTGTCCAACGGCACGGCAAGAATCTGAAGTTTCCGCATATAAATCGATGCCATCGAGTTTTGCGAAGAGCTGGCTCACTTTTTTGCCGTATGTCAGGTCTTTGGCATTCATAAGCGAGTGAACAAAGTCTTCCAAAGATTTCTGTTTTGTGCGCGCTGGGCTGCTCATGCGGTCACCTCGAATATATAATTAATATAAACCTGGTGGTGCCGCTTAGGTGACTCGAACACCTGACCCTCTCATTACGAATGAGATGCTCTACCAACTGAGCTAAAGCGGCGACCTGATCCCCACCGGCCAAAATGACTGCCTGCGGGATGCCGTTATGTAAGGCAAGCGTGGCTTTTTTGCAAAAACTTTCTGCTTTCTGGGTCTATTCTGTTCGCTCGTTGTTGGCTGGATTGTCAAGCTTGTCGCTTTGCCGCATATTCCGCCTTTAAGGACAGTTACGTCCGGGTGGGGGAATAAATGCGCAATACAATTAAACATATCGGCCTAGCGTTAGCACTTAGCTGCTTGGTGCCAGCCATTGCCTTCGCCCAAACGACACTGCCTACGACAGTCGAGCCGGGCCGCGTATTGCCTGATCTGCAGCAACAAACCCCGATCGTGAAATCCGCGCCGCCCGTCGAGTTGAATACCTCGCCTGATGCCGTTGCGCCGGCAGGTGCTGACAAAGTAACGTTCATCCTTAACGATCTGCGCGTCACCGGCAATAAGCGCGTGCCGACCTCCGACCTTATGCCGCTCTGGCAGGGCAAGCTGGGCCAGAAAATCAGCCTGGCGGATATCTATGGCATCGCCAATGGCATCACCCGCATGTATCGCGAGCGCGGATATTTATTGTCACGCGCGCTGGTGCCTGAACAAGAGGTTAAGGACGGCACGGTTGAAATCAATCTGCTCGAAGGTTTCGTCAGCGGCTATACGGTGCAAGGCGGCAAGGATATCGCCGCGCGCGAGCAAATCGAAGCCTATGCCAAGCAAATCGTTGCTGCCGGCACGCTAAAGTCCAGCACGCTTGAGCATTATCTGCTGCTGATGAATGATATTCCC
Organism: Alphaproteobacteria bacterium; assembly: GCA_965246895.1. Classification (GTDB taxonomy): domain Bacteria; phylum Pseudomonadota; class Alphaproteobacteria; order JAIXQD01; family JAIXQD01; genus CBDFFX01. The sequence goes on from OZ251993.1 coordinate 430,356, forward strand.
GGGCAATCTGTGCGGGCGGTCCTGTCGCCATCGGTATCGACACCAGGTGGCGCCGACCTGACCCTGGTGCCAACGCGTCAAGCCGTGCAAGGCGTGGTCAGCATCGATAATTATGGTAGCAGCTACCTGGGGCCGATGCGCCTTTCGGGTACGGCGCAATATAACAATCTGTTCAATATACCTAATTATGCCAGCGTAACCGCGCTGGCCGCACCGGAAGCGCGGGAACTTGGGTTCGTGTCGGGCTCATACCGCCAGATTGTCGGCGCTGAAGGCACCAAGGTCGGCGGCGACCTTAGCTTCACGCATACCAATCCATCGCTGCCAAACCCGCTCGACGCGCTCAACACCAAGGGCGATGCTTATCTGGCGCGCGCGGTGGTCGAGCATCCGTTCATTCGCGAACGCAGCACAAACCTGACCGGTACCGCCTCGATTGAGGCGACGCGTGACCGCACGATGTTCGCGCCCGCCTTCAATGCGCTGGAAACGGAAGACCGGTTGCGCGTGGCCCGCGTTGGCGCGACCGGCAGTCTGCTCGATACGATCGGCGGCTATAATACGCTGTCGCTGCAAGGCAGCCATGGCTTCTCTATTCTGGGGGCAACCGAGCAGAACGATCTGCGCAAGAGCCGCGCGAGCGGCGATCCTGACTTTACCAAATTGACGGCGGAAGCCACGCGCTTGCAACGCCTGTTCGGGCCGTTCACGGCTCTGGTCGGCGTGACGGGGCAATATTCGTTCGATCCGCTGCTAAGCTCGGAAGAATTTGCACTAGGCGGCACGGATTATGGCCGCGGCTATGACTTCTCGCAAATCACGGGCGATCATGGCGTGGCTGGCAAGGTCGAGTTGGCCTATAACGGCGATGCCTATAAGTTCGTGCGAGGCTATCAACTCTATACCTTCTATGACATCGGCGAAGTCTGGCGCCGGGCGCCTGGCGCAGGCCAGGATAGCCGCGATAGCTTAGCTTCCGTTGGGCTCGGCTCACGCATCGATCTGCCGGAAAGCGTGCGGGGCGAGCTTTATGTCGCGAAGCCTCTAACCCAGCCTGTTGTAAGCCGCGGGGCTAGCGACGATCATGATTTGCGCCTGCAAGGCTCGCTCACAAAAAGCTTCTAAAACTGAGTCAAAGCAGGGATTTCACAAGAATGTGATGTCCTTGCGACGGCTGGGTTCAAAAAGTTAACAAATGGTAAAATTTAGCTTTTAGTTTCTGGCTATCACGGCGTATAAACAGCAATCGTTGCAAAAGCTAAACGAATTAGTCTGGCCCGCAAAACCGATTTAAACGACGCTCACGAGGGGAAACACCATGACCAATACTACGAATAATTCTTCGCACCTGCGTCGTACGTCTGTTTCCCTGCTTACGCTCGTGGGCGTGCTGTACGGCCTGCCAGCGTCCGCGCTTGATCAGGCAGCCTTGCCACAAGGCGGTACTATTGCCAACGGTAGCGCCACCATCACATATAATTCAAACACGCCGAAGCTCGATATCAACCAAGCCAGCCACGGCGCGGTGATTGATTGGAACAGCTTTAATATCGGCGAACACGCAACGACTGAATTTCATCAGCCCGATGCTAACGCGATTGCCGTCAACCGCGTTCATGACGGCTCGCCCTCGCAAATCCTCGGCAGCCTGAAGGCCAACGGTAATGTCGTGGTGCTGAACCAAAACGGCGTCATGTTCGGCCAGAACGCGACCGTCGATGTTGGGGGCTTGGTCGCCTCGACCGGCACGCTGAACGAAGCTAAATTCAACCAAACCGGCGCGGTCGAATTATCCAACCTGCAAACCGGCGGCAAGATTCAAAACGATGGCACGATCACGGTCGCTGACCGCGGCCTGGCTGCGTTCGTGGCGCCAGAAGTCGTCAATAACGGCGTTATCACAGCAAAGCTCGGCCGCATCGAATTGGCAGCCGGTGGCGAGCGCGCCACGGTTGATCTTTATGGCGACAAGCTGGTTGAACTTGCACTAGACGAGACATCGACCAAAGCAATCGCGACCAACGCCGGCACGCTGCAAGCCGACGGCGGCATGGTCGCCATGACCGCTGCGGCAGTGGAGGGTGTTGTCAACAATATCGTCAACGCCGGGGGCATCATTCAGGCTAATAGCGTTGACACACGCGGCGGTCGCATCGTGCTGACCGGCAACAACGTCAATGTCGCTGCGACCGGCCAGATCAGCGCCAAAGGCGCAGGCAAGGCCGATGGTGGCACGATCAAAGTGAAGAGCAACAAGAGCATTTGGGTTTCAAAGCAAGCCAAACTTGATGCCAGTGCCGGCACGGTCGGCCATGGCGGCACGGTTGATATCATTGCCGATAAAACGGCGAAGATCACCGGCACGGTCAAAGCGCGCGGCGGTAGCATTCAGGGCGATGGCGGCACGATCGATACCTCTGGCCATGAGCGCGTTGACATCACGGGTACAATCGATGCTGGCGCCACGAATGGCAAGTCTGGCACTTGGGCGACCGATCCGCGTGACCTGATTATCCAGGAAAATGAGACCTACGATGTTAACGGGGATGGAAGCAGCGAGACGCCTTATGCGTCTGAAGACAATGGCTTCCTGAATTTCCTGTTCGGCCCTTCTTATCTTGATGCCACGACCGTCCGCAACGCGCTAGACAAGAACACGGCGCTCTACATCACCACGGTCGGCACGCCAGGCCCGATCATTTTAGACGCGCTAGAAGTTCCCGGTTTCCCATTCCCAGGCTTCCCATTCCCGGGCTTTCCGTTCTTCCAAAATGGCGATATCACCATCAACGCTAATTTGAATGTTACGGGTGGCAACGAAGCCAGCCTGAACCTGAATGCAGCCGGCAGCATCTTTTTCGGCACCCAAAATAAGACTGGTATCAGTTCAACCGCTGGTTTGAACCTCGCCTTCATCGCAGGCAACGATATATATATCAATCGGGATATGCTTGTGCAGGGTACGGTCGGTCTGACGGCAGGCGGCGACGTGCATGTTAATGGCACAATCCGCACGGGCGGAAGCAACGCGACTGTTGCGGGCAATCAAGTCTTGATCGGGGACGACTTCACGCTGCCGAGCGGGCCGTTTGTCCCTTATGTATTGGCTTTTGACCCCATTATCATTCCGAGCGCGACGCCGGGGCTGATCGACGCGGAAGGCGGCGATATTATAATTACTAATGCAGACCGTTTTTACAGCGCGGATGCGGATACGCTGCGCACGACGGGCATTGGTAAGATCACGGCTAACCAATATGACACGGGTTCGCTGCAGAATGCAGTCGATGCGTTCGCAAATACGGGCACGGGCCTTAACCAGCTCAACGCCAAAGCCGGCGTCTATAACCAGCAGGTCAATCTGACGCAGGCGAACTTCCGCCTGCAGGGCGATGACCGCTTGCCAGATGGCACTTACACCACCTTCATCAATGCACCGTTTGACGGCGATACTATTACCGAAGGCGGGGTTTCGACGGAGGCAGTGATTTCGGCCGTTGATACGGATCATGTCACAATTGATGGCCTGGCCGTGGCGGCTCCGGCTTTCAGCTTTGCCGATCGCACCTATGGCGTCTATCTGCTGCGCAGCGAAGGGTCAGTTGTTTCGAACAACCTGCTTGATGCCGGCAGCGAAGTGGTGATTGGGGGCGGCGAGCTTGGCAGAAGCAGTCTCGTTCTAAGCGGCAGCACGACGACCGCCGGCATTGCGCTCGAAGACAGCAAGAATGCACTGATCCAATATAATACGGTCAACGGTGCCGATACGGGCATTCTGCTGACGGGCGCCTCGACCAATGCCCAGATCGATACGAATACGGTTGATGGACAGACACTTGGCACCACAGGCATTTCCAGTGATGCGACCTCGACCAATGTTTCAGTTACCAACAATACGGTTTCTAACGTAACAAGTACGGGGATCTATGCGGCCAAGGGCGCTGTCACCGTCAGCGGCAATACAGTCACTAACACCCAAGACGGCATCCAAGTGTTCAATAGTGATGTGGTGCTGATCTCGCTCAATACGGTCGATGACCCGGCCGATACGGGCATTTCGGTGAATGGCAGTGACGATGCTCTGCTGTTTATGAATACAGTGAATAGAGCGGGTAACAACGGCATCCTGCTGGATAATAGCCAGGATGCCTATCTGCTGCTCAATGAAGTCAACGGCTCGGAGACGGGGATTGCACTAACCAACAATACGGGCGGAGCCATCCTTGAGAGCAACACCGTTGATGGCCAATCCGATGAGGAGGCTGCAGGCGCAATCGGCATCTTTGCTGATAGCACCACCACAAATGCGACGATCATTAACAACACAGTTCGCAACTTACTTGATACGGGCATCTTGATCGATGCCGGGCTGTCGCTGCTGGATGGCAATACGGCAACCAACATGCCGATCGGGATTGATGTTAGCAACAGCGGTGCCGTGAAGGTCAGCACCAATACGCTGACGCAAATCAGCGGTACGGCAATCAGCGTTGACAGCAGCACGGGCGCTAGCATTACCGGCAACATTATTAGCGAGAGCACGGGCGCTGGGATCGTTGTCAGTAATGCCGATAGCACGACGGTCAGTACCAATACGGTCGACGTGGGCGGTGATGCGATTACCTCCACTGGCATGACAGGGGTTACACTCGATAATAACACGGTGACGGCAGCTGCTTATGGCATCAGCGTCATCGATAGCAACGCCACTGTTAGCAACAATAAAATTTCCGGCACGACCAAGGCCGGGATTTACACCGGCGGGGCTGAAAACGGCACGATCACGCTATTGGGCAATACGATTGTCAGCTTAAATGACGGCGCGCATTTTGCGTCTGGCCTCATAAACTTTGCTGCCACCAATAGCTTTAGCAGCCAAAACGACGGCCTAGTCTTCGATCCACTCCTCAATGGCAACGAAGGCGTCGGTACTTTGGCTGTAGCAGGCAATACCTTCGGCACGACCGTGCTAACGGATCAAGCCGGCTATTACATCCGCCTAGCCAATGGCGCGTTGTTTGGCCCAGGCTTGCCAGGGTCGCCAATCGTCTATAACGCCTCGCAAGTGAATTTCAACGGGACGGTTTATGGCACGAATACGCTATCAACGGCTGACTCTGCTGCCATCGAAAGCCGCCTATTCGACTATGACGACGCCAATACGCTTGGCCAGATCTTTGCAACAGCGGCAGTGCAGCCGCCGGTAGAGCCACCGGTTGAGCCGCCTGTCATTCCACCTGTTGTGCCACCGGTCATTCCGCCAGCCGGCCCTGGCACGCCACTAGCGGCGCTCGCGGTCGATCCAACGACGATCTTGCCTGATCAGGCGATCGCGCGATCATCGCTTAACCGCGCCGGCTCGGTGACGATCACGGGCCTGCCGTTTGCACCGGGTGCGATCCCTGCATCGGTTCTGGCTAACCTTGACTCCGCGGCGGGCGGTGATGGCGCGGGCGGTAGCGGTAGCGGTGTCGGCCTTTCGGCAACACAGCTGAACGATCTCGACTCCGCAGCAGGCGGCGATAGCGCCAGCTGCTGGGGGGATGTCTATTCGCACTTTGGCCAGAGCGCCAATACGGCTGTGACCTTCAGCCTCGATACGGCACCGCAGTCGCTGTTCAACGCGCAAACGCGGTGCGCCGCGGAAGCGAGCGGCATCTAACCGCACGCTGAGAAAAGCTTAAGGCCCCCGCCGGAAACGACAGGGGCCTTTTTCTTGCTCGGTTGTTAGCGCGCGCTAGACGTAACGCCACCAATTGGTTTGCGAAATCGCATAAATCGGCTGGTAATGATCGATATCGATTGCGGCTACGACGTTGCGGTTCTGGTTATCGAGGATTTTGACGCTATTGCCGTCATCCACGGCCAGCACAGCGTGGCGCTCCTGCTTTTGCTGGTCGAATAGAATGACGACGCGCATCTGATCGGTAGGGAAGCCCAGCAGCTGTAGCGACATATACTTAGCAATCGCATAATCTTCGCAATCGCCGCCGCGGCTTAAAAATTCGGCAGTCGTCGCCCAATGATCAGTCTGCCCATAATTGTCTGCGTCACTGATATAAGCGATACGATTGGCGTAACTATTGACGGCTGCCAGCTGCTCGGCACGCGATAGGCCGCGCAGGGTTTCCAGGAAGCTGAGCCATGTGGTCGTAGCAGGACTGTGCGCGCCAGCAAGTTCCTGATGTTCGCGCGCAATCACATCGTTCCATTTCGTAAATGCGGTGGTGTCGCCGCTAACCACACCCTGATGGCCAAAGAGAGAATTGTCGTGCGCAGGCAGGTCGCGCGGCGCCAAGGTCATGGCAGCATTCAGGGCAAGCTGCGGCTGCGTTAATTGCACAGGGGCGGCTGGCGTCATATTAGCCGCTTCAACGCGCGGGCCGTTCCAGATAATTCCGTTGCCGCTGTTCAACGCCGTGCCCATGCCAAGCTGATCGGGCGCCGGGATCGAAAGATTCAGAATCTCGCCGTTATTAGCGTAAGCTGGAGCTGACGCCAGGAGGCAGAGTAGAAGCGCGGCAGTGGTGCGTAGACCGAACATGAGACAACCTTTCCGTTGTCCCTCTATTCAGCCATTTAATTGTTTCGTTATTGCAAATAATGCCAAGCATTTGCCCTAAATTTCGATGACATTGCAGTGATTATTTGTCAGCGTTTCTGGTGTTTTGTAAGGACTTATCAGGGCTGCATCGCTCGCAATTTTGTAAGTAATATCGCTGAATTAGGTATGCGACTAGAATTTATAGTAGCAAAGGTTTTGGCGGCAATTCTCATAGCCCTCTTATGAACGGCCTTGCATGATATTTTAGTAACAGCTGAATAAGGAGAATAATATGGCTGATGAAACCAACTCTGCTTTGTCGGGCGGGCTACTTGTCATTATCGGTATTCTTGTCGCCTTGGGTGCAGTGTATTTCTTCCTAGGCGATAAGGTCGGATTGCGCGACACGTCTGACAAACCAAACATCTCGATTAATATGCCAGCAGCGCCCTCTGCTCCTGCGGCTCCCGCAGCCCAGTAAGCTTGTAGGATCATTAATGAAGGGCGGCCTTATCGGCCGCCCTTTTATTATGCATTAAACTTTGGCGCCTCTGCCACGCAAAAGATCAAGCAAGCGCTCGACATGTGCAGGCGGTATTTCCTGCACCGCACCCGATGGCAGCTTGCCAAGCTGGAACGGGCCATAGCTGGTGCGGATCAGCCGGTTCACCACGCAGCCGAAGTGCTCCATCAGCTTGCGAATTTCGCGGTTCTTGCCTTCGGTCAGCACGATCTCATACCAGGTGTTGGCGCCCGTGGGTGCCTTCTCTTCCGTAACCTGCGCGCCGCGATAGCGCACGCCATTGGCAACCACGCCATGGCTAAGCCGCTCGATCTGCGCGGCTGTAAGCCGGCCATGCACGCGCACGCGATAAACGCGTTTCAGAGCCATATCCGGACTCATCATCGCCTGCGCCAGCGGCCCATCGCTGGAGAGTAGCAGCAACCCTTCGCTATTCACATCGAGCCGACCGACATTCATGATACGCGGACGCGAGGCATCCCATTGCGGGGGATTGAGCGATGGCAAATCGTAGATCGTGCGGCGACCTTGCGGATCGTAAGTGGTCACTAAATGGTGCAATGGCTTGTGCAGCATGAACAGGCGCGGCAACGGCGCACGGTCGGGCGCGACCGGCTGCCCATCTACCGTGACGTGATCAGTCTCAGTCACCGGATCGGTAGCGGCGGCGATTTTACCGTTGACTGTAACGCGGCCATCCTCAACCAGCCGCTCAGCCTCCCGGCGGCTACCAACCCCGGCTTTTTGAAGAAATACGTTCAGACGCATACTTACTTTTAAAGCATATTTTTAGAAGGCAGGGGATGAATTGCTGAAATTTCGTGCTACATAATAATCATGCGCATTTCTGACATTCTGTTGACGACGGGTCTTTTATTAATCGCTGCTTGCGGGCCAGCACCGGCTGCCTTGCCAGATGCTGTTAAAGACGAGGCGAAAGTGGCTGGTTCTGCCAACGAGACCGTCGTTTTGGCAGGTGGCTGCTTTTGGGGTATCGAGGGCGTTTTCGAGCATGTGCGCGGCGTCACGAAGGCCGTCTCTGGCTATGCGGGCGGGCGGGCCGATACCGCCACCTACGAACAGGTCTCAACCGGCACGACAGGTCATGCTGAATCCGTCGAAGTGACATACGACCCGGCGCAGGTATCGCTTGGGCAGTTGTTGAAAATTTACTTCAGCGTTGCGCATAATCCAACCGAATTGAACCGACAAGGCCCAGATCATGGCACGCAATACCGCTCGGCTGTTTTTGTAACCACGCCAGATCAGCAACAGGTGGCGACGGCTTATATCTCACAGCTTGACGCCGCGCATAGCTTCGATGCGCCGATCGTCACGACTGTTGGCATGCTCGATAAATTTTATCCAGCCGAAGCCTATCATCAGGATTACCTGCGCCAGCATCCGCTGAATCCTTATATCGTTATTAACGATGCGCCAAAGGTGGCGGCTCTGAAGTCCCAGTTTGCATCGCTTTATAAGGAATGAGATTGATGCGTTTTTTTGCGGCCCTTGCGCTCGTGCTATCAGCATATTGGATTGGTGGCATTCGCGCTAAATCTGCCGAAATGTCGTTACCTGTTGAGGATAGCGCCTATGCCTATTCGTTCACCGCGATTGATGGCACGCCGTTGTCGCTGGAATCTTATCGCGGTAAAGTCTTGCTCGTCGTCAATGTTGCCTCACGCTGTGGGTTTACCGAGCAATACCGTGGACTCGAACAACTTTATGAAAATTATAAGGATCGCGGGTTGGTGATTATCGGCGTGCCATCGAACGATTTTGGTGCGCAAGAACCTGGTACGGATGCTGAGATCAAGCAGTTTGCAACCGATACTTATCAAGCGCAATTTCCTCTAACGCAAAAACAGACGGTAAGCGGCGCGGCGGCGCATCCATTTTATCAATGGGCGGCAGTACAAGGCGTGGGTGGCGTTCTGGGCAGCACGCCGCGCTGGAATTTTCATAAATATTTGATTGATCGTAATGGCAAGCTGATTGGCAGCTACACACCGCTGACCAAGCCTGATAGCGAGGCTTTGCGGAAAGATATCGAAGCGGCGCTGGGCGCCTAATCCTGCGTCTTTGATTGCATGTGTATGTTGGGTATTTAGTGATTATCATTTGGCCGTAGGTTTAATCGTGATTAGACCAGGCTAAAGGCGATAAGATGCGAGCGATAAAACAACTGACTTTAAATGATTCCGATAGCAATGTTTCCATCGCGCCGGATATCGCTGGTTTTTCTTTCATATCAATCGATGGCAATTATCAGCCGCTAAGCACCTATCTGGGCCAGGTCGTTTTGATCGTTAATGTGGCCTCGCAGTGTGGTTTTCGTGGACAATATGCAGGGCTAACCACGCTTTATAATCGTTACCGGGATCAAGGCTTGGAGATTTTGGCCGTACCCTGTGATGATTTCGGGCAGGAACCAAGTTCACCAAAAGAGATCAAAGCTTTTGCCATTGATGGCTATCAAGCCGAATTTCCTTTGATGCAAAAGGCGTCTGTCAAAGGCATGCTGGCGCATCCGTTTTACGAATGGGCAAAGGCGCAGGCCAAACAGCAAGGTCTTGGCACAATCTTGACGCAGGTGCCGCGCTGGAATTTTCATAAATATTTGATTGATCGTAATGGCAAGCTGATTGGCAGCTACACACCGCTGACCAAGCCGGATAGTGAGGCTTTGCGGAAAGATATCGAAGTGGCGCTGGCTAAATAGGGCCAGCCCTTGTAAATCGTTGCACGATTTACTGCGGTACCATTTGTTTCGTGCCCACTATGTACTCCTCGCTGCAAATGCGTTGCATTTGCTTGGCTCGGCACCAAATCTTTGGCGCTTACACGAAGAGATTTGGTGGGCGTAACAGGACTCGAACCTGTGACCTCTACCATGTCAAGGTAGCGCTCTAACCAACTGAGCTATACGCCCTGTAAAGGGAGGCCGCACTAAAGCGGATGGCATACAGCGCGTCAACCTGGCATTCAGGCAATATAGTTAATTTGAGCTTAAAATGGCGTGGCAATGAGCAGATTTACCCCTGTAGCACAAGGTTTCATTAACCACTCGGCAGCTATGATCGAACACATCCAGAGGTGGGTCGTCATGGGGGCGATCGCCATCGTTATAGTCTTTGGGATTGCTGCCGATTTTGTCGTCTCGCCTACGCGCCAATTCCGCCATTGATTTGCACACCCATTGCGGTGCTGGCAAGCGCGGGTTGGCGTCGATCTTTCTAGCAAAACGTGGTTTTGCTTTGGCTCCTATTCTCTATTTGATTGCGCTTGCTGGGATTGCGGGCGCGGTGCTGTTCACAGGCTACACGCAGATCCTACGATCGAATGTTGAGATCACAGCCGATAACGCCGCGCGCAACCAAATTCGCATGGCGTCTGAAGTACTGGCATCACGCTCGTTGCTAAATGGCAGCCCGGCAAACCTATTGCCGCCAGCGGTTACTGCGCTGCCAACAGATACCAGCAGCGTCGATTACAAGCGGCTGCCAAAAGATGGCAGCGGCAATCCTGTTACCACGTCGGCCGTGCAAGGCAGCGCGCATGATGCGGGCGGCTTGCCGACGGTGGGCGGTGTGCGCGCCTTTGACCCGTGGGGCAAATATTACATCTATTGCCGCTGGGAGTCGCCGCAAAGCCCAGGCACGGGCAATGCTCTCTCGATCATCTCGGCAGGTGCTGACGGTAAGCTGCAAACAACCTGCGCCGATACGCAGCCAGTGGTCGGTAGCGACGACCGTATGGAATATTTCCCGGTGGCAGCCGTACTCTCGCGCGCTGCGACCTGGCAGGCGCAGGGCGACAATACTTACCGCTTTGGCGTGACGGGCGATCCTGCTGCGGGCCGCGTTGTGGTTGGGGTTGATAGCAGCAGCGACGATCTGACCAAGCAGCTGAATATCGGTGGCGCCGGGCATTTTGGCGGCGATCTATCGGTCGGCGGCAATTTGGCCGTCAATGGCGTGTCGACGACCGGAAATATCAATGGTGGCGCGATCACGGGGAGTAGCCTTGCGATCAGCGGCAATGGATCTATCGGCGGTACGTTCGGCGTCACGGGTGCGGTGACACTTGGTGCAACAACGGTCAGCACGCTTGCGGCAACCGGCAATGCAACACTTGGTGGCACGCTGGGCGTCACGGGCGCCACAACCTTAGCTGGGCTGACCGCAACAACCGGCGCCTTCAGCGGTAACACGACGATAGGCGGCACGTTAGGCGTCACGGGCGCAACAACGCTCGCTAGCCTTGGCGCCACTACAGGAACTTTCAGCGGCCTGGTGACAGCCAATGCAGGTCTTAGCACGACCAGCGGCACGTTCAGCGGCACGCTGAATGCGATGGGCGCGATCGTCAATACTGGGGCTGCAAATGGCGGCGCGGTTTACGTGAACGATAATCTGACCGTGAATGGCGCGGTGACGGCTACCTCATTCAATGGCGATGTTACGGGCAATGTTTCCGGCACGTCCGGTAATGTTACGGGCGTGGTCGCGGTTGCCAACGGCGGCACCGGTGCAACCACTGCCGCCGGCGCGCGCACGAACCTTGGCCTGGTGATTGGCGTTAATGTTGAAGCTTGGGATGCTGACCTGGACGCGCTAGCCAGCGCGACCTCGACCGGCTTCATCCGCCGTTCGGGTGCGGGCACAGTTTCAATCGGGCCAATTCAACAAAACGAAGTGCCGCCTTTCACCGGTATCGGTACTTATGGCGGCGTACCTGCGCCTACCACTGGGCAGGACAGTTATGTGCTAACCGGCGCGGGCGCTTGGGCGAATGTCGCGACCCTAACCGGGGGTCACTTTGAAGAAGGCGATACAGGCGGCTACGCGATTGATACCGGCACGGGAATGATCATCTTTAAGGTTGATGGCACAGAGCAAGTGCGGATCACAGGCGTTGCTGCCGCGACTACAACGATCAAACTAACTGGCGGTAAGTCTGGCACGCCTGCCACTTTAGGCGCATATAACAGTAGTGATGGCACAACGCCTGCGCCGCTTAATATTACTGGAACTTTGTTTGGCAATGCCGATACGGCAACGCTAGCTGCGAACGCGACGAAGCTGGCAACGCCGCGGCTGATCGGCACCAGTGGCGACGTAACGGCAACGGCGACTGCGTTTGATGGCAGCGCCGATATTACAATCCCAACTAGCGTCACCGCAATCCGCGGTGTTGGCGTTACGGCAACTACGCCGACGACAGGACAGACATTAGTCTACAATGGCACTGCTTATGCCCCTGCGACAATCAATACGACGCCTGCGTCCGGTAGCATCACCGGGGATATGCTGACGAACCCATTGTATTTCACGCCCGATGGAAGCAACAATTTCGCGATTGGCATGGCGGGCAGCGGTACCGCCGCGCAGCGGCAAGCCTGGCGCGTGAATGCAACGGCTAGCACAGGTGTCATCCAATCAATCGCTTTAGCAACCGCGGGTAGCGACCGGCTGACGATCGCCAGTAACGGCAAGGTAGGGTTGGGTAGCTCAACCCCAAGTTATGATCTGAGTTTCAGCGGTACTGCCGCGCGGACGATCGGTGTTGATACGGTCGGCACCACGGCAGGGCAAAGCCTTACCGTCAAAGCGGGTAACGCTGGCGGTACAGGAGGGCCATTTGGCACAGGCTCTACGACAGGTGGAGATTTGAATTTAAGTGCTGGCAACGGCGCCGATACTAAAATCAACTTTGCCGTGGCTTATGATGATAGTGGCAGTAATGTTGCTGCTACTACTGGCATGGTCCTGCAACGCTCTGGCGCTAACGGATTGGCTATGCTTGGGCTTGGTAGTTTCAGCACAAGTCTTTCTTACGATTTTTCATTCGCGGCTGATTATGCGGGCGGGAAAACAATTGGCATTAATCCTGCCGGCCTTTTCCATACTGGTTTACCGCTAACCGTTAAAGCTGGGGATTCCGATTCGACAGCTGACAGAAGCGGTGGCGGTCTTATTCTTTCCGGCGGTGCTGCAACCGGAACCGGTTCATCGGTAATTCAATTTAAGACGGCGGCAGCTGGGGCGACAGGTACGGGTACTAATTCACCAGCTGTACGAATGACGATTCTTGGCAGTGGCAGCGTTGGCATCGGCACTGCCGCCCCCGCAACCAAGCTTGACGTATCTGGTGGTTTGAAGATCGCTAACGAGGCAACGGCCTGCGCCACGGTCGGTGCAGGCGCCTTACGTTGGAATGGCACGCAGTTTCAGGGCTGCGATGGTACGACCTGGGCTGGCATTAGCACTTATGGCGGCAGCGGCGGCGCAAGCAATCTTGGCGCAAGCGCCACTGCGGCCAACCCTGCAATTTCTGGCGATTTGACCACTGGTTTCTATACTGCGGGCGCAGGCAAGGTCGATGTCGCGATCAGCGGCGTGAAGATGGTGGAATGGAATTCTGCCGGTGAAAGCGTAACCGGCGCGGTCACGGTTATCAACGCCAGCAGTACTCCTGGCGATGCTGCCGTGCTCGGCCTGGCAACCAATGCCGCCGCAACTTACGGCGGATATTTCTCCAGCGCCAGCACGGGTGGCGGTGCGGGTGTTTACGCCCGTATCACCGGCGCCAGCAATACGGGCTACGGCGGCTACTTCAGTAATAGCAGCACGACTGGCTGGGGCGTTTACTCAGGCGGTACATCGCCTAACTATTTTGCAGGCAGCGTCGGTATCGGCGCAACAGCGCCCCGTTCAAAGCTGGATGTGAGTGGTGGCCTCGATTTAGCTTATGCGGGCAGCACGCTGGCTAACAATGCCAGCGGTTTGCGGTGGATGTCAGGGTCAACTATTGGCACTGCATTTGGGCTTATTGTTAATACCGGGATTTGGTTTCAAGGTGACAATACGGCCTCTAATTCATCGTTTGGTGTTCGAAGCGCGACCGCCGATGGTTCACTGGGAACTGCCGTCTTCAGTGTGAATTCTACGAACGGTAATGTAGGAATTGGTACATCAGCGGCAGCCGCAAAGCTCACGCTTAGCAACAATATAGCCACTGGCTTTCTTGATAATTACAATGAATACCAATTATTAATGTACGATGGCAGTACAGCCCCCATCTCCTATGGGATTGGCGTTAAAGCCAGCACCATGGTCTTCAACAGCGGCAACGGCGCATATAGTTTTGATCGCGCTGGCACTGCTACTTCGATGGTGCTTGATACAAATGGAAATGCCGGGATTGGCACAAGCACGCCTACCACATCGCTCGATGTTGCCGGTCCAATCCGCACGCGTTCAGACACGACCAGCAACTGCGCAACTGTAGGTGCAGGCACGCTGCGTTATAACGCCGGCACATTCCAGGGTTGTAATGGTACAAGCTGGGCCGGACTTGCAAGCTTGGGCGGTGGGGCCAGCCCCTATCTCGGCACGTCTGTTACTGCCGCTAACCTCAGCATCAATGGCGACGCGACAACCGGTTTCTACACGGCCGGTGCAGGCCTCGTCGATGTCACGATCACTGGCACTAAAATTGTGGAATGGAGTAGTACAGGCGAAACTGTGACGGGCAGTATTATTGCCAATAACGGCAGCTCATTTTCTATTAGCAGCGTCAACAACGCAGCCGTAGCAGGCAGTAATTCGTCCGCTACCGGTCCTTCCTATGGTGGTTACTTCACAAGCGCCGGTACAAGCGCTAGTGCAACCGGCCTTTATGCCAATTCATCGGGAGGTTTTGGCATTGATGCTTCAAGTAGCTATAGCGGCGGCACAGGGATTCGCGGTACAGCGAATTCAGGCGCAGGTATCGGCATTTTAGGCCGGACCAGCAGCACGACCGCGGCTGCCATAGCGGTTAACGGTACAGCAACAGGCACGACTGGCGCGACTTATGGCGGCTATTTCACGAATGCCAGCACGGGCGCAGCAGTCGGTGTTTACGGCAGCATCACGGGTGCAAGTAATACTGGTTACGCGGGCTATTTCCTGAACAACAGCACGAGCGGCTGGGGCGTTTATTCAGGCGGTACATCGCCGAATTATTTTGCGGGTAAGGTTGGCATCGGCACGGCTGCGCCAGGGTCGTTACTTGATATCAGCGCGTCTAGCGCCAGCAACATTTTTGGTAAAATCACCAATGCCAGCACAACTGGTTCTTCTGCCTTTGGCGCCTATAATGATGCAGGCCACGGCGGATTTTTCCGCGCTTATGGCTCGGCCTTTTCTGTAGCTTCTTTGGCTGATACAGCCAGCTTTGGCGCTGATAGCACAGCGGGAATCGTCATCTTCGGTAATTCTGCTGTTTCAAGCGGTGGCTCGGGATATATCTCGCTGCGTGGTGGTGGCTATGATACGGCTGGCGAAAATCTGCGCCTGACCAGCACAGCTAGTTATTTCTCCAATCTAAACGTTGGTGTTGGAACAGCATCGCCTACCACATCACTCGACGTCGCAGGGCCGATCCGCACGCGCAGTGATACGACCAGCAGCTGCGCGACCGTGGGCGCAGGAACGCTGCGCTATAATGCGGGCACTTTCGAAGGTTGCAACGGCACAGCTTGGGCCGGGTTGGCATCACTTAGCGGTGGCGGTAGTCCATATTTGGGCGCGAGCGTGACGACGGCCAACCCTGCGATCTCAGGCGATCTGACGACAGGTTTCTATACCGCTGGCGCAGCGAAGGTTGATGTTGCGGTTAGTGGTGCCAATCTTGGCGAGTGGACCGCTACCGGTTTCACGACGCCGCAAACAATTACAATTAATGAGACAACGGATACGGCTTTATCAGCGACATCTGCTGGCACGTCTGTAAGCACTATATCTGCCACCGCAACCGGTAGCGGTGGCAAAGCTATTTCTGCATTGGCGTCTAGCGGTGCGGCTGTTTATGCAGAGTCCGGCGGAACTGGGGTTACCGGCTATTCAACGGGTGCATCAGGAACTGGTGGCTATTTCCTTCTCAGTGCTGCTGGCAATACTGGTTATGGAGTTTACGCGTATAATAACAGTACTGCCGGTTGGAATTTATATGCGAATGGCAATTCCCCGAATTATCTAGCTGCCAAAACCGGTATCGGCAGTGGCACCACGGCGCCAACCACCGCACTCGACGTAGCAGGGCCGATCCGCACGCGCAGCGATACGACCAGCAGCTGCGCGACGGTGGGCGCGGGCACGCTACGTTATAACGCCGGCACATTTGAAGGCTGCAACGGCACGGCTTGGGCCGGGCTGGCATCGCTTAGTGGTGGCGGCAGCCCATATCTCGGCACGAGCGTGACGACTGCGAACCCGGCGATCTCGGGTGATCTAACAACCGGTTTCTACACTGCTGGCGCAGGCCTTGTTGATGTGACGATCAGCGGCGTGAAACGCGCTGAATGGAGCAGCACCGGTCAGACAGTCACTGGTCTCATCAATGTTAGCGGCAGCTACAAGATCGGTGGCAACAACGCGGTTGCCTTATTTGGCACAGACAATTTAGCTTTGGGCAATACTGCTTTTGCGGCGGGAACGGCATCAGGTTCTAGCAATGTTGCGATTGGGCAAAGCGCAGCGGCTGCAATCACATCGGCTAGTAATAACGTACTATTAGGCTATCAGGCGGGCACTAACCTGACGACTGGTAGCGGGAATGTGGTAATGGGTTACGGCGCATACACTGCTGGCACCGCGGCACAAAACGGCGTTGCGATCGGTGCGGGAGCCGGCACGTCTGTAACCGCAGGTGCGGGCGTTTTCGTTGGTTATGCTGCCGGTAATAACGATACTTACGGTTATTTAAACACGGACGTTGGGGTTAGTGCTGGCCGGTATAATTACGGCGGTGCTGCAAACACCTGGGTTGGTGCCGACGCAGGCGTAGGCTCTTATCCAAACGCCAACTCTAACAATACCGGCGTTGGGTATGGGGCGGGTACTGGTATAACAACCGGTGGCAACAACGTCTTCCTAGGCTTAAGCGCTGGGGGAAATGTGACGACCGGCAGCACCAATTTAATCCTTGGCTATAATTTGTCTGCGCCATCGGCCACGGGCAGCAATCAGCTTGCAATCGGCGGAATCATTTGGGGCGATCTTTCGAGCGGTAAGATTAAACTGGCGACAAGCTATAGCGCTCCTGCGACCAACCTGGATGTTGCCGGTGGCCTGAAGATCGGCAATGAAGCTGGTTCTTGCGCGACAGTGGGTGCGGGTGCATTGCGCTGGAACGGTACGGCCTTCCAAGGGTGCGATGGCACAAGCTGGGCCGCGCTCGGCAGCGGCGGTACCGTTAATCTCGGAACATCGGTTACTGCTGCAAGCCCGCAGGTTAGCGGCGATGCGACGACCGGTTTCTATACCGCAGGCGCGGGCCTTGTCGATGTCACGATCAGTGGCACCAAGCGCGTGGAGTGGAGCAGCGCGGGCGAAAGCGTAATAGGCGCTATACTGGCGACGAACAGCAGCACGACTGGCGGCGCCTATGCCGTAAACGGCACTGCGACTGGCGCGACTGGCGCGACCTATGGGGGCTATTTCACGAATGCCAGCACGGGCGCCGCAGTTGGCGTTTACGGCTCTGAAACCGGCACTGGCAACACTGGTTATGGTGGCTATTTCGCTAATACCAGCACAAGCGGCGTAAATTACGGGGGCTATTTCAGTAATGCCAGTACTGCCGGCTACGCCATCTATGCAGTGGCGTCTGGCAGCGGCGGCACGGGCATCTATTCATCGTCGAACACTGTCGGCGATGGTAATTCCTTTATTAATACTGCCACCTACGGCACAGGTCTTAAAGTGGCTTCCGCAGGCCCAGGTATTTCAGCGTCAACATCGGGAACAATTGGCACTTCAACCGCAGTTACCGGCTTGGCTTTCGGTACCTCAGGCCAAAACTTTGGCGGTAACTTCACGGCCTCGAGTTCGACGACGGGCACCGTAGGCGTACGTGGCGCAGCGGCTGCGACGACCGGCACAACCTATGGCGGTTATTTCACGACTGCGTCCACCGGTGCGGGATATGGTTCCTACAGCAGCATTACAGGCGCTGGTAATACTGGCTATGCCGGCTACTTCGCGAACACGAGTACGACTGGCGCCAATTACGCTGGCTATTTTCTTAGTTCTAGTAATGCGGGCTATGGTATTTACGCGGCTGGGCAGACAGGTATCTTTGCTGATGCGAACAGCACCGGCGGTTACGCCGCGATCTATGGTCGCAATACCAACGGCGGCATCGGCGTCTTGGGTCAGGTAACAAATGGCGCCAATCCTGGGGTTTCTGGTATAGCAAATGCTTCGCTGGATAACGCAATGGGTGTGAGCGGTGTCGCGAATGGCGGGGCAGGCATCACCTATGGCGGTTACTTTACCACCAACACAACTGTCGCTGGCTTTGGTGTCTATGGCTCGATCACTGGCGCTAGCAACACTGGCTATGGCGGCTATTTCCTGAATAACAGCGCAAATGGCTGGGGCGTTTATTCAGCCGGTGCATCGCCGAATACATTTTTAAGCAAAGTCTCTATCGGCAATCTTGGCGGTGCTCCAATCGCGCCAACAACTTTACTCGACGTTGCCGGCCCAATCCGCACGCGCAGCGATACGACGAGCAGTTGCGCGACCGTTGGTGCGGGCTCGATCCGCTATAACGCTGGCACCTTTGAGGGCTGCAACGGCACCGCCTGGAGCACGCTTGGCGGTGGCGGGTCGAGCAATCTCGGCACTAGCGTCACAGCCGCCAGCCCGCAAATCAGCGGCGATGCGACGAGTGGTTTCTACACGGCAGGCGCGGGCCTCGTCGATGTCACGATCACTGGCACGAAAATTGTGGAATGGAGTAGCACGGGTGAGACGGTTGCTGGAAGCTTGAGTGTTACAAATGCGACAAGCGGCGGCACGGCAATCACGGGCACGGCTAATACGGGCATTGGCATTGGCGTGATTGGGCAAACAAGCAGTACCTCGACCTATGCATCAGGCCTGCGCGGCATTGCGAGTGGCACCAGCGGCGGTACTTATGGCCTTTATGCGACGAATGCCAGCGCCAGCGGCTGGGCGGTTTATGGCTTGAATGCCGCAGGCGGTGTTGCGATCAAGGGCGAGGGCCAAACTGGCGCAAGCCAGGGTGTCGAGGGCACGACCAACGGCACTTCGGCCTATGCAACCGGCGTTGTCGGGCGGGCAACGGGCACAAGCGGTGCGACTTACGGCGGTTACTTCACCAATGCCAGCGCCAGCGGTTGGGGGGCATATGGCTTTAATAACGCTGGCGGAGTCGGGGTCAAAGGTGAAGGCCAAGGTGGTTTAGCGCTAGGGGTTGAAGGGATCACGAACGGAACCTCAACCTATGCTTCAGGCGTGGTCGGACGAGCAAATGGCACAAGTGGTGCGACCTATGGCGGTTATTTCACGAACTCCAGTACAGGCGCCGGGTACGGTGTTTATGCCACCATTAGCGGCGCGAGTAACACTGGTTACGCCGGCTACTTTACGAACAATAGTACAAGCGGCTGGGGCGTTTATTCTTCTGGTACATCGCCGAATTACTTTGCAGGGAGCGTCGGTATCGGTACGACAACGCCGCAACAATCTTTAAGCGTCGCCAGTAATGTGGTTGTCGACCAAAATAGCGCCAATGGCGATAATGTTCTTGATATCAGCTTTGGCAGCGGTAGTGGCCAGGGTATTGGCTCAGCTGCAGCTGCGGGCAGTAGCCGTCGTTATGGGCTTGATCTTTACACGGCTTACAATGCACGTTTATCGATTGCGGTCGGCGGCAACGTTGGTATTGGCGCTACAGCGCCTACGACCAAGCTTGATGTGGCGGGTCCAATCCGAACCGAAACGGATAGTAGTAGCGTGTGCGCGACAGTGGGCGCAGGCGCGCTGCGCTGGAACGGCACAGCCTTCCAAGGTTGTGATGGCACGGCCTGGAGCACGCTTGCTGGTGGCGGTACGGTCAATCTTGGCACGAGCGTATCTGCAGCCAGCCCGCAAATCAGCGGCGACGCGACGACTGGTTTCTACACAGCAGGCGCGGGCCTCGTGGATGTCACAATCAGTGGCACCAAGCGTGTGGAGTGGAGCAGCGCCGGAGAAAGCGTGACAGGCCTCGTCAATGTCAGTGGCAGCTATAAGATCGGCGGCAACAATGCGGTTGCCATCTTTGGCACCAATAACCTAGCTGTGGGCAACACCGCATTTGCCGCTGGCAGCGCGACCAGTACTAATACAGTTGTGGTTGGATCAAGTGCAGGCGCAGCCCTGACGAGCGGTAGTTCCAATGTTGCAATGGGTTATCAGGCGTTAGGTGCGGCGACGACCAGCGGCAATAACGTCGCGATCGGCTATCAGGCAGCCGCCACCAATACCGGCAGCGGGAATGTCGCGATCGGCGTGGGTGCCATGAACAATACGGGCGCGTTCAGCACAACGGCCATTGGTTTCAATGCGGGTATGACAGCCGGAGCCTATTCCACTTACGTTGGTTCCTATGCAGGGGTGGGCGACAACTATGGCTACCTGACCACCTCTATCGGTAGCAGTGCGGGGATGTATAATAGTCTTAGCGGGAGCAGCAACACCTGGGTCGGCACGTCTGCCGGTAGAGGTGTTCAATATACGACGAGCACTTCAGATAACGTCGGCATCGGCACCAGCGCCGGTGAGAAAATAGAGACCGGCACCTCTAACACCTTCATAGGTTCTGGCTCTGGCTATCGTGTGACGAGCGGCGGCAGTAATATTACGATAGGTTATAACGCCGGCGCCAACATCACCACCGGCGCCACCAACCTGATCATCGGCTCTAGCCTCAACGCGCCTTCGGCGACGGCTAGCAATCAGATGTATATCGGTGGGCTGATCTACGGCGATATGGCAGGTTACAAGGTCGGCATTGGCAATGCGATCACCAGCCCAACAACAGCGCTCGACGTCGCCGGGCCGATCCGCACGCGCAGCGATACGACGAGCAGCTGCGCCACGGTCGGCGCGGGTTCGATCCGCTATAACGCCGGCACGTTTGAAGGCTGCAACGGCACAGCCTGGGCCGCGCTTGGCGGAGGGGGTAGTGCGGTGTTAGGAACGTTAGCCACGCCATCTCCTTCTGTCAGCGGCGATGCCACCAGTGGCCTTTTTGGATTGACGACCTACGGTGCTAGTTCTGTCAATGTTGTTATTGGCGGGAACAAGATTGCTGGTTGGTCCAGCGTCGGGGGTACAGTAAACGGCTCCCTTTACACATCGCAGCCCAGTACAACTGGTGGCGCTTATGCCGTAAACGGCACGGCAACTGGCACCACCGGCGCCACATATGGCGGCTATTTCACGACTGCCAGCACAGGTGCTGCGGTTGGCGTGTATGGTGCTGAGACGGGGGCGAGCAACACGGGCTATGCCGGTTATTTCCTGAATAATAGCGCGAGCGGTTACGGCGTCTATTCGGCTGGCACGTCACCGAACTATCTTGCTGGCAATTTAAAAGTCGGCCCCACCCTATCCCTTAACGGCAGTCAGGGAATGATAACGGCTGTTACAGCAGGATCGGATGGCAATCCGGCGCTCCATGTCGAGAACACGAATGTTGATGGTAACGAGGTGCCAGCCCTTACCGTGCGCAACACATATGGCAATGCAATAATGTCATATACGACTGGAGGTTTTACTGCCGTAGATGCTTTAGCGGAAGACAGCGGCGTTGGTGTTACCGCCCAGTCGTTAGGGGATAGCGCTGTTGGCCTCAATGCATATTCCACTGGAACGAATGGTTACGCGGTTCTTGCCGAAAACGGGGGACTTGCAGGGGTTGCGATCCGGGGTGAAAGCAACAATGGGGCAGCGACGGCTATATTAGGTATGTCGTCAAGCACCACGGCTGGCGCGATTGCCATCCGCGGCAATATGACAGCAGCGAGCGGCGCGACCTATGCCGGCTATTTCACTAACGCGAGCATTTTTGGCTACGGCGTTTACGGAAGAAGCACTGCGACAAGTGGCGTGAGCTACGGGGGCTACTTCACGAATGCATCGTCTGGCTCCAGCAGCGGCGTCGCGGGATACATGACGAATTTGAGTAATACCGGCTATGCAGGTTTCTTCAGCAACGGCAGCAGCAGCGGCTATGGGATCTATGTCACCGGCGCTGCGCCCAACTACATGCAAGGCAAGCTCGGCATCGGCAGCGGCACGACCACGCCGACGACGACACTCGACGTCGCAGGCCCGATTCGCACGCGCAGTGATACGACGAGTAACTGCGCGACGGTAGGCGCGGGTTCGATCCGCTACAACGCAGGCACGTTCGAGGGCTGCAACGGCACAGCGTGGAGCTCGCTTGGCGGCGGCGGTGGCGGATCAAGCTCACTCGGCATTAGCGCTAGCGCGGCAGCGCCTTCGATCAGCGGCGATGCAACGACCGGTCTCTATACCGCCGGCGCAGGCAAGGTCGATGTAACGGTCAGCGGTGCTAATGTCGTCGAATGGAGTAGCACTGGCGAAGCCATCAACGGCAATATAATTGCTACATATACAGGCTATAATGATGCCATTCGAGCTACATCCTCTGCCGGCTCTGCAAATGCAATTCATGGTATTGTATCAGCTACTTATGGAATAGGAGTCTTTGGGGAATCCACGTCTTCAACTGGGCAACCTTATGGTATTTATGGTTCAACTAATGCCGATCAAGGCTATGCTATCGGCGCTGTTGCAAATAATACTACTGGCAATAGCTTTGGTATTTATGCCAGTAACGCTAGCGACAGCGGAACGGGTATTCTGGCGCATGCTAGCAGCACGACTGGGTCTACAAATACTATAACTGCTCAAAACGATAGTTCATCCGGGCGCGCCATCTATGGTATTTCCGGCGCCAGCAGCGGCACAACATATACTGGGTATTTTGCTAACAGTAGTCCAGACGGTACGGCCGTTTACGGGGGAGTATCTTCTGGTTCATCTGGCACAAGCTATGCTGGTGCATTCGCAAACGCAACAAGCGGTACAGGCTATGGCGTTTACAGCAATTTAAGTAATATCGCAAATACTGGCTACGCAGGCTATTTTAATAACAGCTCAACCGCAAATGGTAGTTACGGACTTTATGTAAATTCGGGTGGCACCTTCGGCGTTTACAGTACGAACAGCAACTTAAGTGGCAGAGCCTTATATGGCTATGCAAGCTATACCGGATCGTTCCCAACTTACGGACTTTATGCAGAATCCCGAAGTACGGGAGGTACGGGTGTATATGGTGCCGCCTCTGCCTCTACAGGTAATAATTGGGGTGTATATGGCACCAATGCCAGCACAACTGGTACCGGGGTTTACGGGCGGAATAATTCTGCAAGCGGCATCAACTATGGGGGTTATTTCACCACAAATTCGACGGGTGCTGCATCAGGCGCTTACGCGAGTATTACGGGAGCCAGCAATACGGGTTATGGCGTACAGGTTATCAATAACAGTACGGGCGGTTGGGGCGTTTATTCATCTGGCACTTCACCTAATTATTTAAAGGGTAAAACTGGATTTGGCAGCGTGACAGCGCCAGCGGAATTGGTCGACGTTGGCACCGGCAATGTGCGTGGGGCGGCCTTCATCAGCACCTCTGACGCGCGCTTGAAGCATGATATCAAAACTTTCGATGGCGGCCTTGCGACAATCCGCAAGCTGCGCGGCGTGCGCTTCACCTGGAACGAAGATGGCAAGCCGGCAATCGGCCTGATCGCGCAGGAGATCGAGCCCATATTGCCCGAACTCGTGCGCGAAGATACTAAGGGCATCAAAGCCGTCATGTATGCTAACCTTGTCGCGCCGCTGATCGAGGCGGTGAAGGAATTGGCCGATAAGTTCGATGCGCTGGAGGCGAAGGTTGCCAGCCTGCTCGACTGGCAAAGCAAGACCGACGCGCGGCTGCAGCAGTTGGAGCAGCGCTTGAATAAGCTTGAAACTGAAAACGGCAATCTGAAAGCCGAAAACGCGAAGCTGCAAGCGACCGGGCATGCGCGCGCGCATTAGCTTACTGTTGCTCGTGAGTTGCCTGATATGTGCAGGCAATAAGGCGTAGGCAGGTGGCTGCAATCCGACAGTATGCAGCAAGTCGGGACGGCTTATAGTTTACAATAACCAGCTGATTTCCTGTAATGGTTCTACCTTAGGCACATCGGCCACCCGTACAACGAGTGCTTGTTCTGCTTTGGGAGCAGCGACTGATGGCACAATCCAAGCGATAAGCTCCGACCTTTGCGTGAGACTCAGTGGCAGTTGGCTGTCGGTGACAACTGGCACGATCACGAATGGAACAACGGCCTGTACGTCTCCCGCCTCTCCTGCCAACTCTATTTATTACAGCGGTGGGTATTACTTTTGTTCGAATGGTACGCCAATAACCTTTGCGACAGGTTGTTACACTGGAGTAGACCCGCCATAAACCGGCTTTGCGCTCGCCTGTATTCAGCAAAGCTAGACCCTGTAAAGACGTCATAAGTAAGGTTGCATCGTCAGGTATTCACTTGCGATGGGCAATATGGGCGGACAAGCCAGCAATTATCAGACGGTGACTATGGGCAGCGTATACGCGCAGCCCGGCTTTGTACTGGCACCAGTGCTTTATGTGATCGCGATGATTGGCGTGTTGGGCGGGGTAGCCTTCATCGGCTATATGCAAACCGTGCGCTCATACGCCGAAGTCACCGCCGCCAATGCCGTGCGCAATGAATTGCAGCTCGCCGCGGAAGTAATCGCCGCCCGTGCCACGCCGCAGGATGGCGCGCAACCAACGCTGGAGACGCCAGCCGCCGCCAGCTTTCCGATTGCCACCGACGCCGGCTACAAGCGCCTGCCGAAAACCGCGGCGGGCGTGGTGCTGAGTGCCGCCAGCTTGAACCCGGCGGGCGGTGGCGCGGCGAATAGCGCCGGGCTGGTGCCGACCAACCTGGGCGCAAAGCGGATCGACCCGTGGGGGCGGCTGGTGCTTTATTGCCAATGGAACGGGCTGCAGAATCCAGGCACGGCGGCGTCGTTCGCGCTGCTGTCTGCCGGGTCGGATGGCAAGCTGGAGACGACCTGCCTTAACACTGCGCCCGCGACGGGTAGCGACGACCGCATACAATATCTGACGGTCGCGAGCGCCATGGCGCGGGCGCGCAGCTGGCAGGCGCAGCCGGATAACACCTACCGCTTCGGCGTCGATGCCACTAGCAGCACGGCGGGGCGGGTCGTCGTCGGCGTGTCGACCGCGCAGGATACGGATGCGAGCCAGCAGCTGAACGTGGGCGGCAACGGCAAGTTCGGCGGCAATCTTGCGACGACTTATGTCAATGCGGCGATGGTCAATGCTTCCGGTGTTGCCAATACCGGCGATCAGAGCGTGGGCGGCAAGCTGGATATTGCCGGGGCGATCACCAACAGCGGCGCGGCCAATGGCGGCAATGTCGTCATTAATGATGCGCTTTATGCTTACAACGCGGCGGGTACGGGCGCGGCCGTAAAAGTGTTGGGCAGCGGCACGGCCAGCCAGCCGGAACTGGCGGCTTACAGTGCCAGCGGCGCCATGCCGATCCGCCTGACGAGCCAGGGCACGGGCAGCGTGATCTTCCGCACGAATAATAACGACCGCATGGTCGTCGACGGCAGCGGTAATGTCGGCATCGGCACGACAACCCCGAACAGCAAGCTGGATGTGAACGGCGGCTTGCAGGCGCTGGTGATCCTTAACCTATCCGACCGGCGCTTGAAGGAACATATTAAGCCCATTGCCGACCCGCTGATGCAGGTGCGCAAGCTGCGCGGCGTGCGCTTTACCTGGAAGCGTGATGGCATGCCATCGGTCGGCGTCATCGCGCAAGAAGTGGAACAGGTGTTCCCGGAACTGGTGCAGACCGGTGCCGATGGCATCAAGGCGGTGATGTATGCAAATTTGGTCGCACCCTTGATCGAGGCGGTGAAGGCGCTGGCGGATCGTATTGATGAGTTGGTGCAATGGCGCGGCAAGACAGATACAGCACTAGCGCAGCTACAAAGCGAATTGCAGCAGTTGCGCGCGGATAACGCAGCGTTGGCGGCGCGGCTAAAGCAGCTAAAGACGGCGCAACACTAACGTAGCTCGACACCGATCGCGGGCGGTAGCGCTGAAGGGCTGATAGCGTCTGGCCGGGCCGGTGCAATGTAAGGTCGGATAGAGACCGGTTGGCAGCGGTCACGCATATCAAGGCGGCTATCGGCGTATTGCTCGTTATCAGGGTCGAGTAGATCGACAATGTCTAGAAAACGAATGGTTAGATCCCGCCGATCTTGACTCTCGCAGCGGATGGCAAGGCCAACCATCGCGTTGATATGGATCGGATGATGAAAATCTATGGCAGGTGGCTTTGCTGACTCCACTCCAAGTTCCAGCATCCGTACGGCGCGCTCGGCTGCATGTAGCTTTGCGTGCTCTGGCAGAGTTGAATCCAATTGCATCAAGCTGGCGCGTCGCAGCCAAAGCGCTGGCTCGCGCAGGAGCTTACCTTGCAGGGCAGCGTTTAGTAGCCGGCAGGAATCCTGTGCCCGTTTATTGAGATCCTCTTGCGAAAATCCTTTGTCAGCATCGGTCAAAGGAGCGCCAGCCATCATCTGGCTTACGCGGCGCAATATACCTAAGCCGGAATTTAGGTAGCGGTTGTGGCGTGCCCGCGTTTCACTATTTTGGCGGAGTGGTTTGAGATCACGTTGTATGTGCATATCTAATTTTAGCAGAAATAGCCTAAATTCTATCACCATTAAATAATTTCAAGGTCATTGCGCCACGGTGTTCGGTGCAGCGACTGGGGCAGGTAAGGGTGCGGGTGCAGCTTCCGGCGTGTCATTGTCGATATCGGCGGGCAGATCAGTGGCGGCGGGAAGATCGTTATTATCATTTGTGGTCGGCTTTGCCTCTTTGGCGGCAGGCGTCGTGACTGTTTCCTCGATTGCGGCTTCGCCAGCCGGTTCAACATTGGATTTAGGCTTCCGTGGCAGGGTGGGGTCGCCAGGCTGCTGTGCGACAAGCTGCTGAATGGCGGGCGCAAGCGTCTTCAAGAGCTGCGCTGAAAGCGCGCTGGTGAATTTGTAATTATCGGCGATCTCGCCTTCGACATGGCTGGTGATAGTGCCATAAAAACGATCGCCGATGTAAAAGACGAAGGTTGCCGTGCGCGCGACGGCGCGTGAGGAGGTGAGCCCGCCGCCGCGCGAGAAGACTTTAAAGCGATGATCGCCGGTACCGGTCTTGCCGCCGACGGGCAGCGGCAAGCCGTTCTCGTCCTTATAGACGCCCGCGACGCGCTTGGCCGTGCCGTTTTCGACCACGCCCAGCAGCGCGGCCCGCAGATGCGCCGCGACTTCGGGTCGCATCACTAGTTGGCCGATCACCTTGCTGTCGCTATCCGTTTTCAATTTCACCGGGGTTTCGTACGGCGTGCCTTTGGCGAACAGCATATCCTCGATCCGCACCGTCGGCAGCTTCACGCCCTTATTGACGATAATGCCCATGAGATCGGCGAGTGCCCCCGGCCGGTCAGCTGACGAGCCGATGGCGGTGGCGAGCGAAGGCACCAGCCGCTCGAATGGATAGCCAAGCCGCGCCCAATGCTCGTGCAGGCGGGCGAAGGCATCCTGTTCGATTAAGATTCGGATGCGGGTATCTTGCGCGCCGCGGAAGCGGGTCTGGAACAGCCAGCTATAGGTCTGCTGCCGCTCGTCAACCGACGCTTGCAGCACCTGTTCGCGCGTCGCCTTGGGCTTCTTGGCCAGATAATCGACGAGCCAGAGTTCGAGCGGATTGACGCCGGCGATATAGCCGCGGTCGGTCAAGCTGTATTTATCAATTCCGTAGTTGCCGTAAAGCGTGGCGATATCTTTGGTGTCAAGCTTGCGCCCAGCCTGAATGCCCGCCTTTTGTCGCGCCAGAATGAAAATGGTGAATTTATCGAGCGCATCGGATGGGCGCACGCTGCGGTAGATCGTCGCTTGCGCAGACAGATTTTTCTTCGAGCGGTTCAGCAGTTTCTGCAGCGCGGCTTCGGCATCGAGCTTGTGATAATCGTCGTAATAGCGGGAAAGGAAGACGCGGCCCTCGCGGTCAGCAAAGCGGGCGAGATAGGCTTGGCGCGCTGGATGGTCGGGATCGCTGAAGATCTGCTTTCGCGTGATGGGGCCTTGGGCGATCAGGTAATCGACGACATCGCGCATAATACGGACGAACGAGAGGTTGACGGAATTGGCCAAAGCGTCGGTGACACTGGGGCTACCGCTATCTTCCCAATGCTCGAAATTGACGAAAGTATGGATCCCGCCGCCGGTAAAGAACACTTCACCCGGATTTGCAGAATAATTCCGCGCCATCGCGAGATCGAGCAATTGATCCATCGTCACCTGCGGATTGGTTTTCAGCGCGCCCGCAACAAAGCGGGTGAGATTATCGCTGGCGTTGGCGATGACGGCGTTTAGCGCGGTTGCGTCCGACCCGCGATATTTATCATAGAGATCGCCTATAAAGGTGAGATAGCTAGCTAGCGTGCGCAGTTTAGCAGTTGAACCAAGATCAAGCTTCGCGCCCTCGTTCAGATCGAGCGGCTTATCGAGATTATCCGCCTGTACGCGCACAGCGTTGCCGTAAGGCGTTTTTTCATAGAGCACGGCGGAATAGATGACCTTGGTGAAATCGTCGGTCGGCTTGAAGAGGCGGAAGCCAACGAGGCCTGCCGCTGTCGCCCCTTCCGGCGTGCCGATATCCTGCAATAGCTTGATCGTCGCGTTTTGCGCGGCGGTATCAAGGGTCGAGCGGGCGGTGACATCCAGTCGGTCGAGTTCATAAAGGCTGTTCAATCCCAATAGCTTCATCAGGTTCAGGCGCACGGCGTTGGCAGCCTTGAGCGTCAGCCAGTTAGGGGCAATCGCGGTTGGGTCGTTCGGCGCAAAGGTTAGCGGGATCATCTTCGCGAGATCGGCCAGCGCTGGGTTGATCGTGCCATTGGCGGCCAATAGGTCGAGATAGTGATTGGCCAGATCGTTCAGCGCCGCACGATTGGTAATAAGATAATAGGACGGTCGACGCTCAGCCAACATGAGGGAGAGCGTCTGTTTATACAGCTCTGCCATGCGGCGATAGCTGGCGGCATCGGTGGCGGGATGGGAGAGCGCTGTTTTCACATCCGCCAACTCGCTGCCGAACCAGGCATACAGGCCGTCGCCAACGCCATTGACCTCGCCAATACCGCTGCGCGCCGTAAGCGGCGTTGAATTTAGGTAATCGAGGATAATGCGCTTACGCTCTGGTAGCGTTTCCGGCCCTTGGCGATAGGCACGGACGGAGGCGGTCAGCATCTGCCGCAGCTTGTCACGCGCCGCGCCCGTGCGGCCTTCAGGCGAATGACGGAACTTTTCGATCTGCGTTGCCAGGGTCGAGCCGCCGCCCATATTGATGCCTGGGTTGATCTTTTTGGCCAGCTGGCCGAATGCCGCCAATAGAAAGCGGTTCCATTCAACCGCTGGGTTGCGGTAGGGCGCGCGCTCCGTCAGCAGATTGCGGTCTTCGATAAACAGCAGCGTTTGCGCAATCAGCGGCGGCACATCGTCGTAGCTTTCGAAAATGCGAGTCGGGTATTTAACGGCATACATGGCGCCGCCAGCGCGGTCGTAAAGTTGCAGGCCTGCGCTGGTCTTCTCGTTGTAAATCGCGAAGCCGCCGAGTTGGATGAATTCCGTCAGCGATTGCGAAAGACGCGGTTGGCTTTCGACTTCAAAGCCGGTGCCTTCCAAGTTATCGAGGAACTGCGGCAGGCGGCTGTAGCCGAAGCGCAGATCGTATGGGCCGTCAGCGGGATAGAGCAGATCGCGATTACGGCCCGGCTCGACTGTATAGTGCAGGTTCAGTGCATATTTTGAAAAGAGCTCGGCCTGGATGCGGCTGGTCTTGGCCTCATGATGGAGCGCCCAGCCAATCCCAAACAGGATCACGCCCCAGATCATCAGGACGAACAAGCCGGAGAGACGGTTCCACAATGTCATTTTATGCGGCTCATCTATTTGACGATGCCTTTTATAGCCGTGGCAAAGCTTTCC
The DNA here is from genome assembly GCA_965246895.1 of Alphaproteobacteria bacterium. Taxonomy (GTDB): domain Bacteria; phylum Pseudomonadota; class Alphaproteobacteria; order JAIXQD01; family JAIXQD01; genus CBDFFX01. Next base: position 460,465 of record OZ251993.1, read on the forward strand.
AACGGCAACTCACGCTGGCTGCCATCCGCCAGATCTTTTAGCGTGACGATGCCGCGCTCCTGTTCGGCGCTGCCCAGCAGCAGGGCATAACGAATGCCGCTACGATCGGCATACTTCATTTGTTTATCAAGTTTGCCGCCCGCCAGCATGACTTCTGCGCGCAGGCCCTGCTGGCGCAATTCGGTCGCGAGGCGTAAGTAGGTAGGGAACAGATTTTCGTCGAGCATCAACACTAGAATTTCGGTAGAACTGCCTCTGAGGGCTCCGGCCCAATCGGTTGCGCGCAACTGGTCGAACAGACGCGACGCGCCTATGGAAAGGCCAACGCCAGGCAGCTTCGATTTCGTGTAATGCCCGGCCAGGTTTTCATAACGCCCGCCGCTGCAGATGCTGCCGAATTCGGGATGCGCATCAATAGTCGTCTCATAAACTGTGCCAGTATAGTAATCGAGGCCGCGGATGATGCCGAGGTTCAGTTTGGCCTGGTGCTCAACGCCTTGCGCGGCCAAGCCCTCGCAGACGATATGCAATTCGCGGTAGCCCTGCGCGAGCGTTTCCGTTTGCGGCAGCTTGGCAACCGCAGAAAGAATTTCATCGTTCGTGCCGCGCAGCCCGGCGAGTTCCAGCATTTGATTGGCCACAGCGGTATTAATTCCAATGCCTTCGCCGGTCAGATTGGCGCTCACTTTATCGGTACCGATCTTATCCAACTTATCGAGCTCGCGCAGGGCAGCACCGGCGGCTTCGCTATCAACCGCATGATGCTGCAACAGCCCCGTCAGAATTTTCCGATTCGAAAAGTTGATCGTGTAATCGCCGAATGCGAGCTTATCGAAAACGTCGCAGATGATGGCGGGTAGTTCCGCATCGAAATGCGGCGCTAAGACATCTTTGCCAATCACGTCGATATCGCATTGGTAGAATTCATTGAGCCGGCCGCGCTGCGGGCGCTCGCCGCGATAAACCCGCTGGCTCTGATAGCGGCGGAACGGGAAGACCAGTTCGTGCTCATGCTCGGCAACATAACGGGCCAGCGGCACCGTCAGGTCGAAGCGCAAGGCTTCATCAGGGCGGGTGCCAGAGTCGGGATCAGAAAGTCGCTTTTCAACAGTTCCCGTCTTCTCGACAAAAAAGACCTGTTTTTCAGTTTCGCCGCCGTTTTTACCCAGCAGCACCTCTGTGCGCTCGAAAACCGGGGTTTCGATCGGCAAAAAGCCATAGCTGGCATAGGTTTCCTCGATCGTGTGCAGCATCCGCTGGAAAGCCAATTGCTGGCGCGGCAGCAGTTCCATGACCCCGGGCGGGGTGCGCGGGGTCACAAAAGTGGGCCGGGAAGGGGTTTTAGGGGCCATGGGTCTCAACAAAAACAAGGAATTACGCGAATCTAATCATCCACTTTTAGCTTTTTTTAAGCCTCCTCACCATAGGCTTTAAGCGAATTTGGAGAAAACACCCGTGCGCCTGAACGATCTCGACTTTATGGATCTTTATATTCGCCTCGATGAGGAGGATAAGATCGGTGCGACGCCTGCTACGCAGGCGCGTTATAAACCCGCCGATCGGGCGCTGGGGCCAATCAATTTGGCGGTACCGTCGCAATATGTGTCGCAGATTCAGATGCTAACCGATGATTTCCGCCGCGATTTCGTGGGCAGCCACGAAGGCATTTTCATTTTTAACGATCTGCGTTTCCGTGCTGCGGTTGCCAAACAAGCCAATGGCGAGACTTGGGCTGCATTGCGGCGCATCTCGCCCTATGTCCGCAGCCTTGCTGAATTGCGCTTTATGCCACCGATGATTGCGCATCTGCGCAAACTGTCGACCCGGAATGGACTGATCCTGGTATCAGGCGCGACTGGTGCCGGCAAGACGACAACCATGTACGGCATGATGCGCGAATTCTTAGAAACGCAAGGTGGCACAGCCATCACCATCGAAGATCCTGTCGAATATACGATGGAAGGGCCAATCGGCGAGAAGGGTTATTGCTACCAGATCCAGGTCAATGACGATGACGATTGGGCTCGGTTCATCAAAGACAGCCTGCGCTGGACGCCGCGTTATATCATTGTCGGTGAAATCCGCACGCCCCGCGCAGCCGAACAGGCTTTGCGCGCAGCGACCACCGGCCATTGCGTCATGACCTCCGTACATGCGGGCTCAGTTGAAGAAAGCTTGTACGGTATTCTGCATCTGGCCGAGCAAACCATGGGCGATAGCGGGGCACGACATATTTTGGCAGCGGGCTTGACGGCATGTCTGCATCAACAACTCAATCCATCTGGCCCGTTCCTGCGGTATGCCTTGACCGAGGAAAACAACAATGGCGACGCGATCCGCTCGCTAATCCGTGAAAATCGGATTGGCATGATCAATACCTTCATCGATCGGCAATCGGCCAAGTTCGCGCAGGCTGTACGGACGACGTAAAGGATGGATGTGGACTAACTATATTCACAAGAATGTATGCCACAATTTAGCCCCTATTAAGCTTTGTCAGGCATGATTATTACGTGATTTCGGGGGATTCCACTACTTTGCGCCCAACTAATATACAGGCGACGGACTTGTCACTCGCGCTGCTGGAGCAGGCGGGGCTGGCGGCTTATGAGCGCGATCCGCTAGCGCAGCAGTTCCTAATTTGGTTGACGAATACACAGAATTTTGCCGGTGGGCCGCTTCCGCTTGCACAGCAAAGCCTACTTTCGCTTGTGCATGAAGATGACCGTGAGCGGTTGACCGCGGCGCTTACCCATGCGCTAAACCATGACGGTACCTATCGCTTGGATTATCGGTTGGCGATTGGGCACGAGACATATGCTTGGGTGCAGGATGCCGGTCGCATCGAGTATGCGACTTCCGGCTTGCCGCTGAAGAGCCGCGGCGTCATTACCCATCTTGAGCCTTATGTGACGCGTGCCGAGGCTGCGGAATTTTCCGGCACGCATGATGCGCTGACTGGCCGACCCAATCGCCAGCAGTTCGAACGTGAATTGAATATAGCCATTGAGCAAAAGCTACATGGCACAGTCATGATCGTCTCAGTCGATAATATGACGTGGCTAAACGAGGCGATCGGCGCCACCGCTGCCGACGGACTGCTGCTGGCAGCAACGCAGCGGCTAGAACGATTACTGCCGAAAGTCGATGGCTGCAGCGATGCTAGCGAAATACTCTGCCCCCTGATCGCGCGCACAGGCGGTGACAGCTTTGGCATTTGGTTGCCAAATTTAGTGGGCGCAGGGCTTGACGAGCTAGCGAATAATATTCTGCAAAGTTTCCGCGAACAGCATTTCGCAACGCCCGATAACGCGCTGCATATTTCGGTTTCGGTCGGAACGGTAAGCCTGCCTGAACATGCCGCAACGGGCATCGAGGCGCTCACGCGGGCTGAACAGGCCTTGAAAACGGGCCGCCAGATCGGCCGCAGCGCTTATCGCGCTTACGTGAATTCGGAAGACCGCCGGGCTGCGCACCTGACCAGCTTAGGCGATTTGGAGCGCGTACAAAAAGCGATCGCGACTGACACTTTCGTATTGGCTTATCAGCCGATTGTCGGGGCCAACAGCGCGTTGAACAGCAATGACGGGCCGGTTGCGTTCTATGAGTCGCTACTGCGCTTGCGCCAACCAGATGGCAGCATCTCGACCGTCTTCTCGTTCATCCAAGCGCTTGAACTACATGGCCTTGCGCAGGATATTGACCGGCATGTGCTGGGTCTGGCGCTGCATACTTTGGCACAGCATGAAAAGCTTGTGCTGTCCGTCAATGTTTCGGGCGCCACGGCTTCCGATGCTGCGTTCCAGAAGTTCTTGCAGCAGCAGTTGGGCCACCGCCCGCACTTGGCAACGCGACTGATCTTGGAAATTACTGAAACCGCTGCGATCAAAGACTTGAAAGAGACGGAGCGCTTTGTCAGCCTCGTGCATGCCTTGGGTGGTCGCGTAGCGCTTGACGATTTCGGCGAAGGCTTCACGGCGCTGCAGCATCTGCGGCAATTGGCAGTCGATTTTATCAAGATTGATGGCGGGTTGATCCGCGATATCACCAATAATGCGCAGCATCAGGTGATGGTGAAGGCGATCCTCTCGATGGCGCAGCATATGGGCGTGCAGACGGTCGCGGAATTCGTCGAAACGGCAGCGGAAGCTGCTTGGTTGCAGCGGCATGGCGCCGATTTCCTGCAAGGTTGGTATTTCGGCAAGGCCGAGGTGGAAATCCCTACCGATCAAAGCCAATTGTTGGAAGATACAGGCAGAGAGTTTCTACAAAACAGTGGGATGCTGACGCTAAGTATCTAAGCTTCTGCTATTCCAAGCAGTGCTTAATCTCTATTCATCCCGTTCAGCTCGTTCTCCAGGCTCGCGACTTTTTGTTTCATCGCATTAAGCGTATCGGTTTTGTCGCTGGCAGAAGCATTGGGTGCGCTAGCAAATGGCATGAAAAACTTCAGCATCGCTTGTTGCATCTGCTGAGCTTGTTGCTGCATTTGCTGCGCGGCTTGCTGGCCCGCTTGTTGGAAGGCTTGTATCGGCGCCTGAATTTGATCAGCGACAGGCTTTGGCAGGAAGGTCTGCATCTGACTGGCATTCTTCGCCACTAGTTCCTGCCATTGCTGCTGGCTGGCCGTGAAATGCTGCATCATCTGTTCAAGATAGTTCGGCACCAGGTGCTGCATGCTGTCGCCATACATGCCGATCAGCTGCCGCAGGAACGGTACTGGCAGCAGGTTCATGCCGCCAATCGCGCCTTTCGTCTCTTGTTCGACGATGATCTGCGTCAGGGTCGGGCGTGTTAAATCTTCGCCATTTTTGGCATCAACGACTAGAAATTCGATCTGGTCACGCACCATCTCAGCCAGTGTTTCCAGCGTCACATAAGTCGAGGAGTCGGTATTATAGAGCCGGCGGTTCGCATATTTTTTAATAATCACCGGCCCCTGATCACGGGTGCGAGCGTTACCAGGTTGCTTCTGTTCCGGTTTTTGGTCAGTCATTAACGGCTCCATAAATCTCTATCGCCAGCACTGTTCTTATTATCGGTCTTTTTGTATGCTTTGTCCATGACGACAGCAGATGATAAGGCGGATGAGCCGACCAGTGAGCCTAACTACGAGCGCATCGCCGCCGAGATGATGCAGCAATGGCAGCAACAATTTCTGCAGCCACTCGCCAACCCTGATGTGGCCGAAACTTTGAGTAAGAGCGGCGTGGTCGCGCAAAACATGCTGGAGATGGGGCAGGTGCTGTGGCAAAGCTGGCTGCAGCCAAAACCGGAAGGCGAGGCGCAGGAGGGTGCATCTTCAACGAAGACTGCGTATACTGCGCCGGATGCTGACGCCCCCCTTCATAACAGTCATGCCGCAACTGCCGCTGCCGGGTCTGTTGGGCCTCAAGGGGCTGCAGGCGCAGCAGGCAGCACGTCCAGCCTTTCCGACACCACTCCCGCTGCATCTATGGCAAGCGTGGCTTTATGCGCAGAGCTGGCCCGCCGCCTTGACCTGCTTTCCCAACGGGTCTGGCAGTTGGAACAACAGCTTCTCAACCGCAAATAAGACGTTTAAAAATTTAGATCCGCTTACGCTGCTGGCGGCTTGCCTGAAGCGTGGCGGCAAGGATTTTGCCGACTGGCAGCGCGGACTATCGCTTTATGGCCAAGCCTTGCGCCCGGCCAAGCCGGTGGCAGCCAAAGTCATCTGGCAAAACGGCACAACCGTTTTGCGCGATTACGGCGGGCCGCTATTTTATGAATCCGTGCAAGCGCGTGCGCCGCTGATTCTGGCCGTGCCGTCGCTCGTCAATCGAGGAAACGTGTTGGATTTGCTGCCGGGGCGCAGCTTGTTGCGGCATCTGGCGCGGCAGAATCGCGTCTGGCTGCTCGATTGGGACGCGCCCGGTGAAGACGAGGCAAAATTTGATCTGGGCGCTTATGTAACCGAACGGTTGCTGCCCGCGATTGCAGCCGCACAGGCGACAGGACGGCCAGTCTATCTGCTGGGCTACTGTCTAGGCGGGCTATTGGCATTGGCATGTGCTCAATTAGCGGAGCAGCCACTTGATGGCTTGTTGCTGATGGCAACGCCGTGGGATTTTACTGCTTATAGCGTGCAAGCCCGCGCAGGGCTGGCGCAATGGCAGGCGGCGCTGACACCATGGCTTGCGGCTGAGTTGGCCTTGCCGCCAGATATTCTGCAGATGCTATTCAACGCGCTGCAGCCTTTGGCGACATACGAGAAGTTTCGGAAGCTTGGCGCAGGTGAGTCACAGTGTGACGATCTGTTTATCGCCATCGAGGATTGGCTAAACGATGGCATTCCTTTGACCGCGCCCACAGCCAAACAATGCCTTGGCGATTTTTACAGCTCGAATGCGACTGTGAATGGTGGTTGGCAGGTCGAGGGTAAAACCATTGATCCCGCAAAAGTACCAACACCGACTCTGGTAATCGCGCCGCAGACTGATCAGCTGGTTCCGTATCAGAGTGCGGCGATGCTGGCGGAGGCTCTGCCAAACGCAAAGCTGCTGTCACCGCCGCTGGGCCATATCGGCATGGTCGTCGGACGGCAGGCGGAAATGCTGGTGTGGCGCGAGCTCGACAGGTGGATTGAACAAACCGGGCGCGGCGCTTAACTTAAGGTTGAAGGAGTTCCAAATGACTTACGCAGATACAGATATCGTCATTGCCAGCGCGGCCCGCACGGCAATCGGCAACCTGAGCGGCGGCCTTGCCAGCCTAAGTGCCGTCGAGCTTGGCACGGTTGCGGTGCAAGCGGCGCTGGTGCGGGCAAATGTGCCGGCCGCCGATGTATCGGAAGTCATTCTGGGACAAGTGCTGACAGCGGGCGCGGGGCAGAATCCCGCCCGGCAGACGGCGATTGCCGCCGGCATTCCCGCCGAACGCACGGCGATCACGATTAATCAGGTCTGCGGGTCGGGCCTGCGGGCTGTGGCCTTGGGCGCACAAGCCATTCGTGGAGGCGATGCTGCGATCATCGTGGCAGGTGGGCAGGAAAGCATGACGAATGCGCCCCACGTAGCCAATTTGCGCGCAGGCGTAAAGTTCGGCGATGCCAAATTGACCGACAGCATGATCAAGGACGGGTTGTGGGATGCCTTCAACGATTACCATATGGGTATCACCGCCGAAAACGTTGCCACGCAATGCGGCGTAACGCGGGAGGCGCAGGATGCTTATGCCGCGCAATCGCAGCAGCGGGCGGTGGCGGCGATCGAAAGCGGCGCCTTCAAGGATGAGATCGCACCGGTGACGATCAAAAGCCGCAAGGGCGATACAATCTTCGATACCGACGAATTCCCCCGCGCGGGCACGACCGCGGAAACGTTGTCTAAACTGAAGCCAGCCTTCAATCCCAGCGGTACGGTGACGGCCGGGAATGCCAGCGGGCTCAACGATGGGGCGGCGGCGCTGGTGCTGATGACGGGCAAGGAAGCGGCGCGCCGCGGCATCACGCCTTTGGCGCGGATCGTCAGCTTTGCGACCGTAGGTGTCGAGCCATCGGTCATGGGGCTAGGCCCTGTACCGGCCGCAAAGGCTGCGCTGGCCAAGGCGGGCTGGGAATTGGGCGAGGTCGATCTGATCGAGGCGAACGAGGCCTTTGCCGCGCAGGTACTGGCCGTAGGGAAAGAGCTTGCGATTGACCAGTCCAAGCTGAACGTCAATGGCGGAGCGATCGCGCTTGGCCACCCGATCGGTGCTAGTGGCGCACGCGTGCTGACGACGTTGCTTTACGCGATGCAGAAGCGGGATGTACAGAAGGGATTGGCCGCCCTTTGTATCGGCGGTGGGATGGGCGTTGCGATGTGTGTGGAGCGAGCATTAAAATCTGAATGACATGGTCAGGTCATTGGCCGTGGTCGTGCAGATAGTTGCTGCTTGTGCCGGAGTAATCGTTGAGACAAGCGGAAGATAGCCTGTGCCGGTATAGGCGGCATTTGATTGCCACAGAGAGTTTGTGGCTACGCTATTGCCATACATGCTGACGAGCAGGCGGATACACGCTTGTGCCGGGATAGTGCCCAGCACCACATAAAAATTAACCCCACCTAAAAAGTTCAGGGTTGTCCGGCCGCCATAGATATTTGTAAAGCCAACGCCATCCCCTGGCATGTCCGATGGAAAAATCTGTAGGATTTGCAACTGCGCATAACTAGGCGTGGTTATCGCAGAGGCGCGGTTATCGCTGTAAATCGTGCGTACATTGTTAACGATCGTAAGAACCTGCTTCTGTAATTTCTCCTGTTTAAAATTCTCATTCACAGCACTAGCTGCAATATAAATCCCGCCGATGACGAGTCCGATTACAGCCAATACAATGGCGATCTCGATTAAGTTGAAGCCGGATTTGGATTTCATGGCCGCATCATATTGACGTTGCACCGCACAGTCACCCCCTTAACCATAAAGCTTAGCTCTGCTATCAAGGCCGCTCGCACGGATTCAGCAGGAGTATAATCGTATGAGCAAGCTAGCCCTTGTTACAGGCGGCACGCGCGGCATTGGCGCGGCCACGGCAATTGCGCTGAAAGCAGCGGGCCACAAGGTTGTCGTAAATTTCATCGGCAATATCGAGCGGGCCGAAGCGTTTAGTGCCGAGCATCAAATTCCTGCCGTGCAGTTCGACGTCGCTGATTTCGCTGCCGTGCAGGAAGGCGTCAAACGCATTGTGGATGCGCACGGGCATATCGATATTCTCGTCAATAATGCTGGCATCAGCCGCGATGCGCCGCTGCACAAAATGACCTACGAGCAATGGGACAGTGTAATCAGAACCGATCTGACGTCCTGCTTTAATCTGGCGCGGGCGGTGATCGACGGCATGCGCGCGCGGGGCTTCGGGCGGATCATCAATATCGGCTCGATCAACGGGGAGTCAGGGGAATTCGCGCTCACTAATTATTCGGCGGCAAAAGCGGGCATCCATGGCTTCACCATGGCGCTGGCCCGTGAAGGCGCAATTAAGGGCATCACCGTTAACACTATCGCGCCCGGTTATGTGGATACGGATCTGCTGGCAGGATTATCACCCGACGTGATGGAAAGAATTATCTCTAAGATTCCGATGGGCCGCCTGGGCCGGGCCGAGGAAATCGCCCGCGCCGTCGTGTTTCTGGCGGGCGAGGATGCGGGATATATCACTGGCTCATGCCTGTCGATCAACGGCGGTCAGCATATGAATTAATACTGAATTAGGTTAAGAAAAATTAATTTAATCGACTGGCGCAAAAGAAATGAATGATTAGGGCTTTTCACTTGGCGCAAAAGAAATGAATGATTAGGGCTTTTCACTATATTATAAATTGAAATTGATTTGAGGTGTTTTTCATGTTCAATATTTGGCTAGATAAAAATCAAGATTATCAAACGCAACATGCTGCTGTGAAAAGAGGCAGGGTTCCTATCTACAAGGGGATACGCCGATCCCTAATTGGGACACGGATTGTGGTTTTCGGACAAGCAGGTGAAGGCATTGATACAATGGCTTGGCCTGATGTCAAATTATCAGAAAAGAAAGCCAAAAAGCTAATTGATAATGCCGATGCTATTGGTGCTGCGTATGAAGGGTTTAGACACACGGAACGTTACAACGGCATAAATTTAAATTTGCTTGAAAGATTAACTGAAGACGATAAAATTTTAGCTCGTCAGGCGCTGGAAAAATTGGCTGCTCTAAAAAAGTCCAAAGGTTTGCAACGATAGGGTAAGAAAGGGCTGCATTTGCAGCCCTTTCTTTAACCATTAAGCAGTTTTGCTTTCAGCCGTTTCATCATCATCCACTCCGAGCGCGGCATTCGTTTCCGCCAATGCCTGTTCGGCTTTAAACAAGCTGCCGGCGCGGGCTTTTTGCTGAAGCGCGGCGCGGCGCGTAGCGCGTGAGGCAGCGCCTGGGCTTTGCGCCACTGTTTGCTTTACGGCGGGTGTTACCGCAGTAGGTTCGGCGGGCAGTTCACCCGATAGGTCAACGGACGCGGCTGACGCATTTTTGCTTTTGCGGGGTTGGGCAGGCGCGGTCGCAGGTGCCACTTCTGTTTCAACATGCGCGGCCGGCGTCTCAGGCGGAGTGGAAGCTTTCGGCATGGCCATGGGCTGGCCATCGTCGTCGCCGTTATCAGCGTCCGCTTCACTGATTTCAAAGCGACCGATGCGCTTTAAAGCGATCTTGGTTGCTGATGAAACGGATGCCGGTGCCTGAGACAAAGCATGCTGGGGTAATGGCGATGACCGCCGTTCTGATCTTTGGGCGATCTGGCTGGCATGCCTCTGCTCGGCCGCATCTTCGGTCGGGTAATAAGGCTCGCCCGTATGCTCGACCTCAGCCAGACCTTCCAGCGTGATCTCGATATAGCCGCAGAGCCGCACCAGCGCGCGCGAGACAGAGGCGGGCGTCGTGAGATCGATTTCCGCGCCATAGGATACGCCGCGATTGGTGGCGCCATAGTCGGCCATTTGCCCATAGATCGAGGCGACTTGGCGGGCCAATACGGCGCCCAACAAACCAATCTGTTCAGCATGAGCTTGATAGATATAAGTGCGAAGGCGTGGCCAGGTCGGCGTGCCGCCGTTGGTGATGAGCGCGGCGCGTGCCTCGCAAATATCGCGAGCAGCGGCCAGTTCACCCGTTAATGCCGCGGCAAGGATTTGGCGATCGCTGTGGATGTCGAGCTCATGCGTCAGGCGCGCGCGCCGCGTGTGGCGGTGGTCGAGCAACATCAGCATGCCGAACAAGAGGCCCAGGAGGCCCAAGGCTTCGAGCCAGGCCGTAAAAGCAAAATTGCCGTTGTCGGTAGATTTGTTGCTAGGACTAATGTCCTGCGACGATGCTGGGCCTCCCGTAAGACTAATCACGGGCGTCGGAGCAGTAGCAGATACGGGTGTGGCCGTAGAGGCTGGCGTTGCAGCTTTTAAAGGTGCGGTTGCAGCGACGGGTGCAGCGCCAGCTGTCGTCGCCGGCACCTGTGCCCATAGTCCATTACGGCGCATTTGCGCGGTTTCCTCGGCGGCGCGATAGCGTACCGCCAAATCGTTATCAATCGTGCCATTGCGGCTGAAGAGCGCGGTGCCGGTGAACAGCATAGCTTCCGACAGATCGCGGCCGCCGCCGAAGCTGCAGCTCATGACTAAACTACCGTCGCGGTCGCGGTCTTTACGCGCGCAGTCGAGCGTTTGATTGCGAAGAATGGTGTCGAGCGCAACACGGGCGCTGGCGCCTTCCGGCGTTGTGAGGGGTGGGGCAACGACACCGATCAAGCGGGCGGTAACATCGCGTGCGCTGTCATGAATACGGATGGTCGCGCCATCAATCGCCTGCGCGGTGCCCATCATGGTGGCGGGCGCTTCGTTGGAGACACCGACCTTCTCGCGATCAACTGACGTACGCGGCGCGCGTGATGGAGCCGGCATAATATCGCTTTTCGGCTGCGGATTGGTTTGTGCGTAAAGCTGCGAATAAGTCAGCGTATTGGGCTGGGCCTGCGCCATAGTAATAGTGAGAGCGAAGAGCAGCGCCGAAAGCGGCAAGGAAAATTTATGCATGCGCGTATCATTACGTGCGTTGCAAAAATTATGAAGATAAATCTTGCAATGGAATTGCATTTGTTGTGGACGATTGTGCGCGGTTGTGCAGGTAGATATGTTGGGCCGTGGCGATAGATTGTGGGTAAAGCGACGGCTGCCACAGATTGTTTGTTGACAGCCTCTGTGCGGTTGTCTAAACACTGCCTCCGCACCGAGGGTCAGGGCTTAAAAGCTTTGGTTTCGGAGCGGATGTGGGGCTAGAAAAAAGTTAAGAAAAAAGTGAAGAAAGTGTAAAATAGTTCTTTACAGATTTCTTACTTTCGACTATCTTCCACTTCGTCGCTGATTCGAGCCACTAGGCATCGGGTTGGGGGCAATCAGGCAAACAAGAAAAACACATCGCCGGAACGGTTAACGCTGCTTCTGGAAGGTGGGTTTTTTGCGCCCTAACAGGCAGTTTGTGCTGGCGTGATCTTTGACATCGTGGTGATGAAACAGAAGGGATACACAGGCGGCGGCCCGTGTCTTCGCAAGAAGACATGCGCATCGTTATTGGCGCTATCGACTGTCCAGCAATGGATGGTCAAACAAAACAGTAGGGTCGCTTGAATATGTATCTCTAAGCCAAAAATTCGTTACAACATTCGGTCATAGGTTCGCCTGTGGTCGATGAGTAAAGGAAAACTCCGTTTAGAGGTCATTGTCTTATTTCACGTAAGACTAAAAATGACCCGGGCCATGTCTAGAACATGGCAATTCAACTTGAGAGTTTGATCCTGGCTCAGAACGAACGCTGGCGGCAGGCTTAACACATGCAAGTCGAACGCTCCGCAAGGGGAGTGGCGCACGGGTGAGGAACACGTGGGGATCTGCCCTTTAGTTCGGAATAACGTCGGGAAACTGGCGCTAATACCGGATACGCTCTTTGATCTTGGTCGATTGAAGAGGAAAGATTTATCGCTAAAGGATGAACCCGCGTAAGATTAGCTAGTTGGTGGGGTAAAGGCCTACCAAGGCGACGATCTTTAGCTGGTCTGAGAGGACGATCAGCCACACTGGAACTGAGACACGGTCCAGACTCCTACGGGAGGCAGCAGTGGGGAATATTGGACAATGGGCGAAAGCCTGATCCAGCCATGCCGCGTGAGTGATGAAGGCCTTCGGGTTGTAAAGCTCTTTTAGATGGGAAGATAATGACGGTACCATCAGAATAAGCCCCGGCTAACTTCGTGCCAGCAGCCGCGGTAATACGAAGGGGGCAAGCGTTGTTCGGAATTACTGGGCGTAAAGGGTGCGTAGGCGGTTTGCCAAGTCAGATGTGAAAGCCCAGGGCTCAACCCTGGAACTGCATTTGAAACTGGCAGACTAGAGTATTGGAGAGGTAAGTGGAATTCCCAGTGTAGAGGTGAAATTCGTAGATATTGGGAAGAACATCAATGGCGAAGGCAGCTTACTGGACAATTACTGACGCTGAGGCACGAAAGCGTGGGGAGCAAACAGGATTAGATACCCTGGTAGTCCACGCCGTAAACGATGTGTGCTAGACGTCGGGTCGTTTCACGACTCGGTGTCGCCGCTAACGCATTAAGCACACCGCCTGGGGAGTACGGTCGCAAGATTAAAACTCAAAGGAATTGACGGGGGCCCGCACAAGCGGTGGAGTATGTGGTTTAATTCGACGCAACGCGCAGAACCTTACCAAGGCTTGTATGTCTATCGCGAGTCCCAGAAACGGGATTTTTCAGTTCGGCTGGATAGAACACAGGTGCTGCATGGCTGTCGTCAGCTCGTGTCGTGAGATGTTGGGTTAAGTCCCGCAACGAGCGCAACCCCTATTCTTAGTTGCCATTAGTTCGGCTGGGCACTCTAAGGAAACTGCCGGTGACAAGCCGGAGGAAGGCGGGGATGACGTCAAGTCCTCATGGCCCTTACGCCTTGGGCTACACACGTACTACAATGGTGGTGACAGTGGGTCGCAATGTCGCGAGACGGAGCCAATCCCCAAAAGCCATCTCAGTTCAGATTGCACTCTGCAACTCGAGTGCATGAAGGTGGAATCGCTAGTAATCGTGGATCAGCATGCCACGGTGAATACGTTCCCGGGCCTTGTACACACCGCCCGTCAAGCAATGGGAGTAGGTTTTACCCGAAGTCGGTGCGCTAACCGTAAGGAAGTAGCCGACCACGGTAAGGTCTGTAACTGGTGCTAAGTCGTAACAAGGTAGCCGTATCGGAAGGTGCGGCTGGATCACCTCCTTTCTAAGGAAAGCCTGTAACGGTTCTTGCAGTTTTCGAACTGCATTATGTCGCCGTCTTTGTATCCCTTCGTTGTTTGAAATCTGCGTGCGCAGTAATGCGCGTGGCATGATCGGGCTTGTAGCTCAGCTGGTTAGAGCGCGCGCTTGATAAGCGTGAGGTCGCAAGTTCAAATCTTGCCAGGCCCACCACTTTAACTGGGGCTATAGCTCAGCTGGTAGAGCGCCTGCTTTGCAAGCAGGATGTCGTCGGTTCGAATCCGTCTAGCTCCACCAGTTCTTCAAATTCAAACAACAGGATTTCTGTTTCGTCCACTGTCATGGATCGAATGCAGCGCTGCAGTAATGCGCGCTCGTCGTCTTTGTCATCGTTAAAAATGTGAATGTGAATATACAACACAATAGTCACGCGCGCGTCCCTTTGCCGAGGGACAAGAGCAAACCGCCTCATAGAGGTCTTTCTGTCATTCAGCCCGGGAAATAGGGTTGGAGAGGGTGGTTTTGTTTCTGCGCGTAGACGCAAAAAGTTTCCGGCTTCGGCCGGTAACACTGAGAATTAGAATCAAGCGCAAAAGAGCATTTGGTGGATGCCTTGGCACTAAGAGGCGATGAAGGACGTAACACGTTGCGATAAGCCCTGGGGAGCTACGAGTAAGCTTTGATCCAGGGATTTCCGAATGGGGAAACCCACCGATTTTATCGGTATCCCACACTGAATACATAGGTGTGAGGAAGCAAACCCGGGGAACTGAAACATCTAAGTACCCGGAGGAAAGGACATCAAACGAGACTCCGTTAGTAGTGGCGAGCGAACGCGGATCAGGCCAGTGGCCTGGAGTTTAAGAACAGAACAATCTGGAAAGGTTGGCCATAGTGGGTGATAGCCCCGTATGTGTAGATTAAACTTCAGGTCCTCGAGTAGGGCGGGACACGAGAAATCCTGTCTGAACATGGGGGGACCACCCTCCAAGCCTAAGTACTCCTTAGTGACCGATAGTGAACCAGTACCGTGAGGGAAAGGTGAAAAGCACCCCGACAAGGGGAGTGAAAGAGACCTGAAACCGAATGCTTACAAACAGTCGAAGCCCGAAAGGGTGACGGCGTACCTTTTGTATAATGGGTCAGCGAGTTAATCTGTTTAGCCAGCTTAAGCCGATAGGCGAAGGCGAAGCGAAAGCGAGTCTGAATAGGGCGCCTCGAGTTAAACGGATTAGACCCGAAACCTGATGATCTAGCCATGGCCAGGGTGAAGGTAAGGTAACACTTACTGGAGGCCCGAACCGGTGTACGTTGCAAAGTCCTCGGATGAGCTGTGGTTAGGGGTGAAAGGCCAATCAAATCAGGAAATAGCTGGTTCTCCGCGAAATATATTTAGGTATAGCCTCAGCCGAATACCCACGGGGGTAGAGCACTGAAAGGGCTAGGGGGGCGCGAGCCTTACCAAACCCTATCAAACTCCGAATACCGTGGCGTAATAGCTGGGAGTCAGACGGCGGGTGCTAACGTCCGTCGTCAAGAGGGAAACAACCCAGATCGCCATCTAAGGTCCCCAAATCATAGTTAAGTGGTGAAGGATGTGGGAAGGCCAAGACAACCAGGAGGTTGGCTTAGAAGCAGCCATCCTTTAAAGAAAGCGTAATAGCTCACTGGTCTATTTTAGCTAGCCTGCGCCGAAAATGTAACGGGGCTCAAACTATGTACCGAAGATGCGAACTCGAAAGAGTGGTAGCGGAGTGTTCTGTAAGTCTGTGAAGGCTGACCCGTGAGGGCAGCTGGAGATATCAGAAGCAAGAATGCTGACATGAGTAACGATAATGAGTGTGAGAAACACTCACGCCGAAAATCCAAGGGTTCCTGCGCAAGGTTAATCCACGCAGGGTTAGTCGATCCCTAAGGCGAGGCCGAAAGGCGTAGTCGATGGCAACACGGTTAATATTCCGTGACCTAGTAGAAGTGACGGCGTGGCAAGGGAGTTTGAAGTTATTGGATTCCGATAGCTCCGATGCTGCGTCCAGGAAATAGCTCTACTGTATAGATCGTACCCCAAACCGACACAGGTGGATGAGATGAGTATTCTAAGGCGCTTGAGAGAACTATGTTGAAGGAACTCGGCAAATTACCCTCGTAACTTCGGGAGAAGAGGGCCCGGCTTGTGGGCAACCACGGGTCGGGGGCACAGAATTGGGGGTAGCGACTGTTTATCAAAAACACAGGAGTGTGCGAAGTCTTCCATGACGACGTATACGCTCTGACGCCTGCCCGGTGCTGGAAGGTTAAGGGGAGAGGTGAAAGCTTTGAACTGAAGCCCCAGTAAACGGCGGCCGTAACTATAACGGTCCTAAGGTAGCGAAATTCCTTGTCGGGTAAGTTCCGACCTGCACGAATGGCGTAACGACTTCCCCACTGTCTCCAGCATAGACTCAGTGAAATTGAATTCCCCGTGAAGATGCGGGGTTCCCGCGGTTAGACGGAAAGACCCTATGAACCTTTACTACAGCTTTGCAGTGGTATTAGAGATGACATGTGTAGGATAGGTGGGAGCCTTTGAAGCTCGGGCGCTAGCTCGGGTGGAGGCATCCTTGAAATACCACCCTTGTCCTCTTTGATATCTAACCTCGCCCCTTCTATCAGGGGCAGGGACCCTGCATGGTGGGTAGTTTGACTGGGGCGGTCGCCTCCCAAATAGTAACGGAGGCGCGCGATGGTGGGCTCAGGCCGGTCGGAAATCGGCTGTCGAGTGCAATGGCATAAGCCCGCCTGACTGCGAGACTTACAAGTCAAGCAGAGAGGAAACTCGGTCATAGTGATCCGGTGGCACCACGTGGACGGGCCATCGCTCAACGGATAAAAGGTACTCTAGGGATAACAGGCTGATGACCCCCAAGCGTCCATAGCGACGGGGTCGTTTGGCACCTCGATGTCGGCTCATCACATCCTGGGGCTGTAGTAGGTCCCAAGGGTTTGGCTGTTCGCCAATTAAAGTGGTACGTGAGCTGGGTTCAGAACGTCGTGAGACAGTTTGGTCCCTATCTGCCGTGGGTGTTGGAATCTTGAGAGGATCTGTCCCTAGTACGAGAGGACCGGGATGGACGCACCTCTGGTGTACCAGTTGTCATGCCAATGGCATAGCTGGGTAGCTAAGTGCGGAAAAGATAAACGCTGAACGCATCTAAGCGTGAAACTTACCTCAAAACAAGGATTCCCTGAAGCACCGTGGAAGACCACCACGTTGATAGGCTGGATGTGGAATGACAGTAATGTCCGAAGCTAACCAGTACTAATAGTGCGTTTGGCTTGATTTTATGATCAGGTGTTTACGCGCAGTAACAAGCCCATCTTTGGTTTGCTATTGCTGCTGACTATTCGTTGTATATTTGCGATTATCGATCGACCTGGTGATTTTAGCGGGGGATCTGCACCCGATCCCATCCCGAACTCGGCCGTGAAAGCCCCCAGCGCCAATGGTACTATGACTTAAGTCATGGGAGAGTAGGTCATTGCCAGGTCTATCGATCATCGCACTTAGCACATTCACATTTTTAACGCTGGCACAGATTACCGGCCGCCTGTTACAGGTCAGGCCGGTTTTGTTTTTCTGGTAGGGCATTCATTGCTGCTGCCACTTGGTTTATCGCGGGGTGGAGCAGCCCGGTAGCTCGTCAGGCTCATAACCTGAAGGCCGTAGGTTCAAATCCTACTCCCGCAACCAAATTTGTCAAATATATCAAACATTTAAAAAGCAGCTAATCGCCCTATTGGGATGCTTTTAGTGGCTTTTTCTTTTTACGGACGCATACTGGACGCACGAGGGAGAAAACCGCAGTTTGTTATGGCAAACTGTTAGTGGCTTTTCGCCGAACAATTCTCTACATGTATTTGTGAACTCACATTAGGTTGTATTCTAAATTCATATTTGTCTTGGAGTGTTTTGATGCCAACGGCACCTGAGAGTATTTTTGTTGTAGATGATGAATCCGCTTCGATGTACGGCAGCGTTCTGAAGAACATCTTTCCGCAATCGCCGATTTTAGCTTTCAGAGACGTTGAGGAAGCCATTGAAGCTATGGCAAGCGGTAGCCGTCCAGACTTGCTCTTCCTAGATGCGACAGAGCATGGCTGGCATCCCGAATGGGGTGCTGACAATGCTTACAGCATTCTCGACTGGCTCAAAGTCAACGCACCTGAACAGCCTTTGCCTCACATTGTCTTTCAGTCAAATGACGAAGAATTATCGGCCAAATCAAAAAGCCTCTTAAAGCGTCAGCTTTATGGTGAAAATATAGAGATTACATTTGATGTCATCGATACTGAAAAGAGCGAACTGCAGGTAATTCAGGATATTGTAGGTTTTGAAGAGGGTGGCACACACATCACTCGCATAGGGCGTAACTTTACCAAGCTGCGAGAATTTCTTAACAGCCGTTACGATTACAATCTGCCAACTACACAAGAGGATATAGACGAACTGGCTTTATCTAAAGGCTCAACAGATCCCCAGGCTATTCTACGTTTGGTCGAAAAAGGTAAGATGTCTCGCGATGATGCGCTTAGTAAGATTGCACCCAAATTAGAATCTCAAATCGTTTACGAATACAGCTCGCAAGTTGAAGCTTATGGCGAGGATTACGATACCAATAGAGCGATGTCGCTCCATTTTCAGCGCGGTACAGAACAGCCGGTCACTGGGCCTGCGGCCTTTAGCCATGCTGATATTGTGGCATTGGCGGGTAAAGGCAGTAAGCCGATCTTGATTACTGAAGATGTAACCCCAGAAATTATACAGCTTTTTGGTAGCATCGCCGGTCTGGTAGTTTTATCTCAAAAAGCCAGCGGGCATGTGGAAATGCTGGCACAGGCACATCGTATTCCAGCCTTGCTTGGCAGAACCAATATTCATCGGGATGCGGGCAAACCACGCGTAAAACTGCATGCATCCAGCGCTGCGCCTTACTTGACGTTGCAGACTTCAGTCAATCTTCTGAATGGCACTGTGAAGGCTGATACTCTTATCAGACGCGGCGTTGAGGAAATTAAATTAATCGCGCCACATAAGCAGGCAACACCAAAAGATGAAGACGGCTATGGTAATGAGCGGGTAACGCACCGAATTAAAATGACTATCCGTGCCGGTGATCAAATCACAATCGATCCGCCCTATACTTTATATGCCGTCTATTTGCCTATTAATGAGCGTGAAAATCGCTCTAATTCCTGGCTGCCCGAAGCAAGGACGCTAGTCTGCGACTGGCATGAAGATAACAATTTTGTGCGCCTAAAATTCAAACAAAACATTGATGATATGGGCCAATTATATTCGGGTAATAGTAACGACGGGATCGGCCTCGTGCGAACCGAGCATTTGGTTATTTCATCCGGCCGGACGCTTCAGGCATTCCGCGATTTTGTATTGCGCGGGGATGAGAGAGCCCTGGAAGATTTTGAGAGCAGGCAGCAAAATGATTTCATCAACCTGATGGACGTTATTTGCCGTGCTGACGACTACCCGCTTCGTATCCGGCTCATCGATGCGCCGCCCAGCGAATTCTTTGACGAGCAAGGGTTAAGCGATATAGAGACAAGATACGGTGATCGCTCTATTCGTGGCGTGCAATTGGCCGTCAAAGCTCCCGAACTTTACGATGCTCAGTTAAGAGCTATTTTTAGCAGCTATAAGGAACTTAAAGACAAAGGTCAGGATAGTGATTTCTACGAGGCTCCTAAGTCACCAGTTGAAATCATGGTGCCAACTGTACGTACCGTAGATGAGCTGATGTTTGTGAAGGCGCGGGCAGAAGTAATGGCGGCTGACCATGGCCTGACCAGAGATGATTATAGATTTGGCTCTATGCTCGAAACAATCGATGCCTGCGATAACATAGCTGCCATAGCGCCGCTTTGCGATTTCATCAGCATTGGCTCGAATGATCTGACTTCGGAAATCCTCAACTGTGGTCGGGATGACTGGGCGCGCCGCCGTAAGCTGACTGTTGAGAGTGGCAAGGGCGCAGATCCATTTATTACGATGCATGCGGATGTCGTCGCCAAGCTCGTAGAAACAATTGAGCAAGCCTATGCATCTAACCCTACGCTTCAAGTTGATTTGTGCGGGGCGCATGCGGCTGATTTGCCATCCTTAAATGCCTTGCGTCCCCTTGAGCTTAACGGTGTATCTGCTCCGCCTTCGCCGCAAAATCAGGACGGCTTATCACTGCTGTATATGATGGACACTTTTAAGCTTCATCCGGCAAAACCTATAGGGAAGCGAAAAAAGAAAAACCGAAGTCCAAAGCCTTCGGTTTAGGTAGTGAATATAATTGGTTGCGGGAACAGGATTTGAACCTGTGACCTTTAGGTTATGAGCCTAACGAGCTACCGGGCTGCTCCACCCCGCGTCAACAATCGAACTAACAAGAAACCAAAAACCATCTCTTAATGCAAGCCATTTCGCTCCAGCTTGCCAAATGCTTCTATTAGGCAACAGCGGCGACATCAGCTGCATCAGCTTGACGCATGTAAACAACCATGGGTGGGCGTTGCGGCGAATGCAATGTTGCGACCGGAAATGAATCTATCCGATGACGCACTTTTATCTGTTTCACATTCATATGATGGATTGTGCCAATGACAGGCTGTTCGGGGTGCAAAGATGCAACGTGCAGCAGCATATCCCCCATAGCACCATTGCCTCGCGCATTAGGCAGCACCATGCCTTGGCTAGTGTAAACGCCTTCACCTAGATCTACTGGTAAATCGGTTACATCAGGGAAGCGGCAACGCAGAATGTTGGTAACATCCCCTTCTTGAAACGTTACAGCCCCCAGCAGCGCATTATCAGCGAAATAGCCAACCACACGGCCTTCAGCCAAGGCAGTTGCGCGGTCACTTTGCGCCTGTATGTAGAGGAATTCCTGTGTGCTGCTTGCCTGCAAGTCGGTAGCCACGGCACTCACCAAGGTTTCGAGTGCGGCTTTGTCAGTTGCACGGAGAACGCGGACTTCTTTATTCATTATTCCCCTCCTCGCGCAACGGCCTTGCGTTTTGCCATAGAACGTCGAACTGCCGTCGGTAAGAATTTGCAACCTCGGCATCTTCGATTACATAAATATGGACGTCAGGCCTGTGAACAATGTGGGCAAGCTTATTGCCGTAGACATAGAATGTGCTGGCAGGGAATTGTTCATCAGGAATGCCTCTATACTTAGTGTATGGGGCAACAAGCGAACTGACATGGGACAGTGGACGCAACGCTCTCATTTTGAAGCTCGGCAGTGCGGCCATACGGTCAGTATGCATTTTGAAATGGTCTGCGCCTTGAGCAGTGATGAAGCCGTCCCGCACTCCGCCGCAAGAGAGAAATTCGCGAGTGTCGTTTAAGGCTACCGCATAGCGGTCGTCGCTAAATTGCTTCCAGCCTTCGACGCCATCATAATAAGCCATGAAGGGCTGGCGCGGTCGCACTCCACCGCCTGGCAGCAATTCAACCCCCAGCGCGGCTAGTTTGTCTGTGATGCGGCGCAGGGTCTCGTCGCTGGGATGGGACTTGCCAGTCAGGATGCCACTTAGCGTCGCTCTTCGCATATCAGATGCGTCAGCAAACTCCGTATCCATCAGCCCAGTGAGGGCGATAGCTGCTTTTATTTGCTTGCGATCAAAAATAATCATGCGGCCTCATTCGATACAAAAACAATCGTTGCACGATATATTTCGTATCGTTCGATGTGTTCTTAATCTCTTATAGCGTATTCTATGTACCGTGACAAGGTAAATAGGATGCGGTAAGTAACTATTATTTAACTTATTTAAGGCATAACTGTTCTCAAGGCAGGGCACAAACCAGCCAAAACGTTGAGAAACTTAGATTTTGGAGATAGACATGAAAAACGATACTCAAAGCCATATCCTGAAGATCGCTAATAAGCTTGGTGGGGCTTTCAGCCCAGCTATGGCCCAGAAGGCCGTAAACTACATGATGGCCCGCCAGAGCGTTTACAGCCGGATTGAAGAGCTTAAGAAGCTGGCTGCCAATGACAACGGCGCAAAAATCAGCCGCCATCTGCTGGAACAGCTCGCCGACATTATGGGCTTCATGGCTAACAAGAAAAAGATCGATGTCACGGTTATGGCCATGCTGCTGGCCAACCGCTTCGATGTGACCAAACTCTCGGATCTGCGTGATGAACAGTTTCAAGAAGCCCTAGATTGCGTCCTGACCTGGAAAACCGAATACGCCATGTAATCCCACATACTAGAAGGAATATAAATTATGCCACAGGCCAGATCATACGAAAGCGATATTAGAGCGGCAGCAGACGAAGTCATGGGTGAATGCCCGCATGCCTTGCCGCCAGTTTCAGAATTGATGAGCAAGTTCTCGGACATAGACCAGCACCGTGACCAGCTACTTAAAATGATGCATGCCAGTAGCCGTTATATGCAGAACATGATTACACCGCTGCAACACAGGTTGCTTTTGGAATTTACCGCTGTCCAAGCTGCCAAATCAGGCATTGAGCATGAAGAGATACTCGATGAAATCTGTGTGCGGTACATGCTTATGGACGCGCAAGAATTAAAAATCCGCGACTTCTGGGAAGCTCTTAATTTTTCTTGGCACTACGCCGAGGGGAAGCTTTAGCGCCGGTCTTTGCTGACTTCGAAGAGAGATTCTGATCTTGGATACTTTCGAACAGATAACGCGTAATGCGAACGGCTTCGGTCTTGTCGTTGATGCGGTCACTCAGCATCCGGCTGTATTGGCGCATCAGCTGCTCGACGATCTGTTCGTGACTAAGGAAAGCCAAAGCATCTGTATTCTGCATCACCCAAAGCATGCAGGCGCCCATGACCTCAAGATTTGGTGTAGGAGTCGAGCTATCTCCGAGCAGACGGCCAACTGGTACGCCGAGCGCCTTAGCCAGGAGGCTGAGGCTGGCAACTGTGGGGGAGCTGCTTTTGCCGTTAATAATGTCACGGACAAAGGTTTCACCCTTACCAGCCTTAAGGGACAACTCCCTCATGGTCAGATTGCGCTCTTTCATGAGCTTCGTAAGACTATGACTCAAAACATCCATAATTATGCATCCTGCAGTTTTTTTATTTGCCATGCACGGGGGATATATCCCTTGCATTTGGTTTTATCCCCTGTTATAACCATAGCGTAATAACCATGTGCAAACAATTAACGAACCGAGAAACGACTGTGACAAACGATCAGGATAATACGGAAGAGCCACCATTCAGCCTGCAGCCTGCCAATGACCGCGTTTCAGAACGGCTTGGTCTGGCACTCAAGGGAGTGAGGTTCTACCAGCAGCATAGCGGCGATGGTCGCGACAAGCTGGAGATCATTGTTGACCTCATGCGCGGGGAAAAAGGTGCAACCGTTGCCGATGTCATCGAGATCACTGGCTGGCCGGTTGAGATTGTTAGTTCGACCTTGGCGACGTTAGCCGGTCTCGTTGATGGTGGCGAAGTCCACACTTTAGTCAATGAAACCGGAACACATCACACCTACCGCATTAAGGGATGGGACGAGGACGAGCCATCAGAGATTTAGCTTTTATGCAGGTCTATTGCCGGGCCTGCATGATTGGGAAAACCGGCAAGAAACCATCACAGGAGGATTTAATGGAACACTTAAGCCAAATAGAGAAAGACATGTTCCGCGAAGTCGCGGCTGTCATGTCGAAATACCAAGATCAAACTCGTGAATTTGGCATGTGCCTGGTGCATGAGCATTTTGGCGTGGCTAACGACGAGATTATGCATGAGACCAACGATCCGATCAGCCGTATCCTGATCACGAAGCCGGTCAAGATTGCTGAAATGCCTGCAGGTTCACACCCAACGCAATGGAAGATTATCCAAGGCGGAAAAGCCGAACCGACGCAGTGGTGCTGCAACGATATCCAGGCCACGCAGTGGTGCTGTGATGATGACATTAAAGCTATTCAATGGTGCTGCGATGACATTAAAGCCGCAGCTTGATAGACTGGCGGTGCGGGCGGCAGGACTTGCCGCCCCATACCAGACGGAGATAGATATGAAACAACGCATATTATCGGGCGTACAGCCGACCGGCGACCTACATATCGGTAATTACATTGGTGCCTTGTCGGTTTGGACTGAAATGCAGGAGCAGTTCGATAGCCTATTCTGCGTGGTCGACCTGCATGCGATCACTATACCGGAAAGCATCAAACCGCAGGAGCTAAAAAGCAAAATGCGGGATGTGGCGGCGCTCTATATTGCCTGCGGCATCGATCCCGATAAGGCAACCATCTTTATCCAGTCGCATGTGCAGGAACATGCTGAGTTAGCTTGGGTGCTGAATTGCACTACCCCGGTCGGCTGGCTGGAACGCATGACGCAGTTCAAGTCAAAATCCGAAAAGGCCAATAGCGTCGGGATGGGTCTGTTTGATTATCCAGTGCTTATGGCAGCGGATATCTTGCTCTATGATACGGATGTGGTACCAGTTGGGGATGACCAAAAGCAGCATATCGAGCTAACGCGCGATATCGCCCAGCGGTTCAATAACCTCTATGGTGTTGAAGTGCTAAAGGTGCCGCAACCTTTTATCCGCGCAGAGGGTGCCCGCATAATGGGGCTAAACGATCCAACGCAGAAGATGAGCAAGAGCGATACCAATCCGAATCACGCCATCAAGCTGCTGGATACGCCGGATGTTATCAAAGGCAAGTATGCGCGGGCGGTTACTGATAGCAAGTCAGCCTTCGATCCTGAAGATATGGCACCGGGTGTTGCTAACCTCGTCAGCATCATCAAGGTGATGGCAGGTAGTGCTGGGGAAACCATAGTTGCTGACCTGGTCGGGAAAGGTTACGGATCGCTGAAGAAAGCGGCAACCGATGCCACTGTCGAAAGACTGGAGCCAATCCAATCCCGCTTTGCCGAGTTACAGCAACAGCCGGATGAACTGGAGGCGATCCTGCAGCGCGGGGCTGAACGAGCGAGAAGCATTGCACGGCCTAAAATGCAGCAGGTCAAAGCTGCAGTCGGCCTGGGATAAACAAAGCGAACAGTAACTAGAACTGGTCGAGTTAATCCGGCCAGCCATTAAACACGCCTAGACAAAGGGATATATCCCCTAAGGAGACATTATGAGCAAAGATATTCAGGAAAAGTTCAAAGCCAACATACAGGTTATGCGGCTCTGGCCGAGTGACGGAGCTGCCTATGGTGAGATCCGGAAAATGTCACTGGAGGAGTCACCCAACTCCTTTGCTTATTTAGCAGTAGATGAGGCGCATATGACTGCAGAAGATCATGGCCGCTATATCGACAGCGCTGTAGTGCTCGGTGCTAAATACAAAGGCTTTGCCAGCGAACCGCTGATCGGCATTGTGTCGCTCTGTACCTTACCAGGTCGTCTTAAGCATATGTGTGAACTGACGCGCCTCTATGTGCATCCTGATTTCCGTGGCCAGGGTGTATCGAACGCTCTTATGGAGCGCTTTTACAGCGAAGCCAGAACGCATTGGATGGATGGCTGCAAGCTATCAGTCGCTGAAACTAACGCTGCCGCTTATAGATTTTACCAGCGACACGGGTTTGAGGTTTACGGTAGGCTCGAAGATGAATTCAATTCGACTGAAGGCCGTGTTGCAGGCGTGCACATGATTAAGCGGCTGACGTCGCTTAAGTGTGGAAGCCCTGCAAATGTATGAAGTCATAAATCCTGAGTCTAAAGCATCTGTTGTTTTGCTAGTTGAGCATGCGGGGGCGACAATTCCGGCTGAGCTGGATAACCTCGGCTTACCTGCTGGCCAATTCAATGAAGATCCGCAGATGTTTTACGACCCAGGATCGCGTGATATGGCTATGCGGATCGGTCAGGCGCTTGGCCTGTCGATCTATTTTGGCCAACTATCCCGCCTAGTTGTTGATCTCAATCGCGAGGACGACCACACAGATTTAATTAAAGCCAAGTTTCATGGCCGAGACATTCCAGGTAATCAGAACTTGTCAGATAGCGAGCGCCGGACTCGATTGGAAAAGTATTATAAGCCATTCCATACGGCGCTTCGATCTGATCTAGCAAAACGCCAAGAGGCAGGTGTGTCTACCAAGCTAATCAGCATTCATTCGTTTAACGCCGATGTAGCCTTTGCAACTTTTCCTGATCTCCAGCGTGAGCCAGTAGACATAGCGATTCTGTACGATGAAGAGTCTCAGCTAGTTAGAGATTTTCGGGCGACCATCAAACCAGGCAACTACGCTATTAAAGAAAATTATCCTTACGATCTCAGTGTTATGCAAACGGGTAGCATCTTGCAAAACAAAAAGTTGTTTAAATTAGATGCTATAGGCATCGAGATTAATTCAGCACGACTAACCAATGCGGCTGACTTTACGGCTATCCAATCTACGCTACTTCAAGCTATCAAATTGGTAGTTTAAATCAGCCTGGTGACGCTATTGGTAACCACACCCAAGATCTCGAACTCATCGTTTGCCTTGATCTCAATCGGCTTATACTTAGCATTTTCCGGCATTAGGTAGGTTTTACCCTTGTGTCTTTTAAGTCGCTTGACGGTGGTTTCGCCATTAACAGAGGCTACCACGATCTTACCGCTCCGAACTTCAAGAGTGCGATCAACAACTAATGTGTCGCCATCCTGAATACGCGCACCGATCATTGAGTCGCCCTTTACTGGAATTAGAAATGTTTCCTGCGGGCTTTTAACAAGCCAAGCTGGCAGATCAACCATCTCTTCAATGTATGACTCGGAATGTATCGGCGTACCTGCCGGAACTTTTGCTGCATACAGTGGGATGCTATAGCCACGCGACGAAATAAATTCACTAACTTTTGAGTGCATACTATTAGGCACACGCATCGGGCTTGTGCGTTCACCAAAGCGACCTGTACCACGCTTGCGACCCGCGCCAGGACGATTGCCTCCACGCACAACTGAATTTTCCAACGTTCTTTTCATCACAACCTCGATTAGCAATTGACGAAACAAGTTTGATTTGTGTAACACTAATCAAAAGAACAAAGCAAGAACAATTAAATCAGGCTTTATCATAGCTGTGGGGCAGACTTGGCATTACCAGAGAAAGACTTTTATAGCTTAAGCGAGATCGCAATCCGATGGGGTGCGACGGCTAATGATATACGCTACTACGCGGAGCATGGCTTATTGGAAGTCCAAGTCTGGCTTAATGAACGCATCTACCATTTCTATTCGCGGCAGCACACGCCGGATACAAAGGAAAGAATGGTCATAGGTGCCAAAAGTTTCCGAGGTTATGTCGCAGTTGATCCTGACGAAGTGAAGCAAATATTCAACAATGGCGAAGACGGAGTTGCCCGCTGCCCCATACTGCCTGAAGCGTTGCGCGTTACACGATTAGAGCGTGATCGCTTCGAGTTAGAATACAGCGTCGTCCCCTATGTCACGGATACACCCGGTGCCAAATCATTTAGCGGTCGACCAAGTACAATGCATCGCATAAGTGCCCACATGCGTGAGCGATTTGCACGAGGTGAACTGCGGCCTACCCTGAACGATGAGGCACGGGTGCTTTATGAATGGGCTAAGTCCAGCATCACCGATGTGCAGATCCCTACGGTCAAAACCATTATTGAAGGCCAGCGCGGGGTTTACCGTGAACTGTCCGCTCAGCGGGAAGCTAGCCACATTTAGTCACCGAGAATTAAATTGTTTCCGGTGATTTCCGGTATCTATTTCTAAGCTTGTTTTTTAAACAAACGCGGCAATCGAAAGTCTTTGTTTTGCCTTTAGCCACCAAAATCCATTAAACGTCTCACCGGAAATTAAATGCTTTCCGGTATTTTCCGGCATCTATTTCCGGTGCATCGGTACAACCGATAAATGCCTCGTCACAACACGAGGTAACCATGACAAACATTGAAAACAAAATCCCGGCTCCAGAAGCCCCATCACAACACCTAAATCAGTATCAGCTTTCCAAGCGCTGGAACGTATCGCAGAGCACTCTTGAGCGCTGGCGCTTCCTGCGCCGTGGCCCGAAGTTCCTGAAGATTGGCGCAAGGGTCGTTTATCGGCTTAGCGATATCGAGGCCTACGAGGCCGACAATATCCGCGAAGGCACCAATGCCTCCGAAATCTGCCAGAGCGGCCCACAGCGCCAACCACGGTAGTCAGAGGGGCACTACCATGTCAGCACCGCTGCCACCGCTCACAGCGCCCTTTGTAGAGGCGCTGGAGGCCGAAACCATACCCAAGCGCCGCCGTATCCTTGGTTGGTCGTTGATCCGCCAGCAGGTCAGCCTGCTGATCGCGCCACCCGGCATTGGCAAGTCTACGCTTGGTATCGCGCAGGCCATCGCCATCTGCACAGGCAACCGGCTCACCGGCCAGGAAGTTGTCGAGCAAGGCAATGTCTGGATCTACAACAATGAGGATGGCCGCGACGAGCTTGAGCGCCGGGTGGCTGCCCTGCTGCAGTTCCATGAATTGTCGCCAGATGACATTGCCGGGCGGCTGGCGCTTTCCAGCGGTTCTGAACGGGCCTTGCTGGTAGCGCGGAGCGACAAGCGCGGGGGTGTGCTGCGCCTGCCTGATGTAGATGCCTGCATTGAGCTAATCAAACGGCAGAATATCATTGCCTTGATCGTCGACCCGTTTACCGAAACCCACGAGGTACAGGAAAACAGTAACGAGCAGATCAAGCAGGTCGCGCAGTTCTATCGCGATATCGCCTGGCGCGGGGATTGCGCTGTGCTGCTCGTCCACCATACGGCTAAGCCGCCGCAAGGCAGCAGCGAAGGCCATGCGGGCAATATGCACAGCGCACGTGGGGCCAGCACCCTCGCTGGTGTTGCTAGGGTCGTGCAGACCATCTTTTCCATGAGTAGCAAGGACGCCGCGCAGTTGGGTGTCCCAGAGACCGAGAAGCACCTCTACGTGCGCCTGGACGATGCCAAGGCCAATCTGTCGCTCGTCACCAGTCATGCCCTCTGGTTCAAGCGTGTAGGCATTACCATCGGCAACGGCGATGAGGTCGGCATCTTGCAGCCGGTCAATCTTCGGAAGCCATCGCCAGATGACACCGAGATCACGCTGCTGTACCGGGCCATCATGGACGCGCTGGTCGAGCGCATTAGGGAAGATCGCATCAGCGTGAACGCTGCCGCCAAGCAGTTGGCTTGGAGCGACGACCCGCAGTTCTACAAATACCGCGAGACGGATAGCCGCAACAACAAGCGAGCCAGACGGATATTCCGCGAAGCCATTACCGACACTTGCCGCGCAGGCATCAGCGTCGAAACCGAAGGCTGCGTCCGCACCTTTGTCGTGGTTGAGGGATCTAAGCCGATGCGCCTACAGCGGGTGCAGACGGTGCAACCATCCGAAGCCTTACCCGGAGAGGATTGTGATGCGGAGAGTGAATAGGCATCCGGGGGTGGCGCGTGTGGTGAGGCCTGGCCACATAAGACAAACCGCGCATGTGGCGAGTGGCCGAACAAGATGCCGCCACACTGGAATCTACCCAAGTGAATCTGCCGATGTGGCCGTGTGGTGGGTGTGGCCTCCCCTAAGGGGGAGGTGGCGGCGCGCCCATCACGCTGGCCGACATCCTCCTCCCTTAGGGAGGCCCTGCACGAACTTTCTAACAACCAGGCCAACAGAGGAGTGAATGATGATATCAAGAACATGGACAGGCAGAGAGGTGGCTGACCGCTTCGAAGAAGCGATCTACACCATGCGGCGGCTACCACCGGTTCGCATGCAGGGTTATCAGACTGTGTGGCCATCCGTGGTTTACACGGAGGCAGAGATCATGCAGCAAGCAAAGCTGCCGATGCGTCTTGGCCCACCATCAGCGGCATCGATTGATCGGCTCGAAGAAGTGTTTACGTGGGTTTCGTGGTTGTCGGTCGATGTTCGCAAATTGGTATGGATGCGGGCGGCTAATATGCCTTGGCGGGTAATCGGATCTAAGATCGGCTACTCGCATACGACCGCGCAGCGGGAGTGGCTTGCAGCCATGGTTTTGCTAGCAAAGCGTCTCAATGCATCCACTTTGGCAAGCGATGGCAAGTCTTTCAAAGTGACAAATCGGGCGTTTTAAACGATCTTCTGAGGTATGCTCACGCAAGATTTGATTGCAGGGCGGGCTAGTTACAACGCAGTTACATGCTGCCGAACGGCCCGCCCTTAGCGGGGCAAAAACTAAGGTAAGCCTTTGAATTCTTTGGGTCCTCCCTGGCCAAAAACCTAAGCGGGCGGGCAAGGCGCGAAATCGAAATAGCGACAGGTTTTTAAACGGGTTACAGGCCCGGTTACAGGGTTACAGCCCAGCCAAAGTCGCGGTTACACACCAGCGAGAACACATGACGAAATTCCAAACTGCAATGGCGCAGCGCATCGAGCTGTGGCCGGTCGACAGACTTGTGCCCTACGACAAAAACCCGCGCACCCATTCCGAAGAACAACTCGAACAGATTGCTGCCAGCATCAGCGAGTTTGGGTTCCTGAACCCAATACTTGTCGACACATCGGCTGGCATCATAGCCGGTCACGGGCGGCTGCAGGCGGCAAAAAGGATTGGCCTGACAGACGTGCCCGTGGTCGTGCTAGACCATTTGACCGAAGCTCAGAAACGCGCCTACGTCATTGCGGATAACAAGCTCGCGCTCAACGCAGGCTGGGATGAAGAACTGCTCCGCGCCGAAATCATGGCCTTGTCGGAGGAAAACTTCGACCTGCCGCTCATGGGATTTAGCGATGATGAACTTGCGGACATTCTTGCTGAGCCGGAAAAAGAAAATGGCGAGACGGACGACGATGCAGTGCCTGAGGCGCCTATTGAACCTACCACCAAGCGTGGGGATCTTTGGCGCTTAGGCAACCATAACCTGCTCTGCGGCGATAGCACGGTGCTGACGGACGTCGAACGGGTGCTCGAAGGAGCGCTGGCCGACATGGTCTTTACCGATCCGCCCTATAACGTCGACTATGGCAATTCGGCTAAAGACAAGATGCGCGGCAAGGATCGCCGCATCCTGAATGACAATCTCGGCAGCGAGTTTGAGAAGTTTCTTTACGACGTTAGCGTCAATCTACTGACCGTTTGCAAGGGTGCGCTTTACATGTGCATGTCCTCATCGGAACTGCACACGCTGCAGAAAGCCTTTACCGACGCTGGCGGCAAATGGTCAACCTTCATCATCTGGGCCAAACATATGTTCACGATGGGTCGCGCCGATTACCAGCGGCAATACGAGCCGATCCTATACGGCTGGAAACAAGGTGCGGATCATTACTGGTGCGGTGCCCGCGACCAAGGCGACGTCTGGCATATCAAAAAGCCGATGAAGAACGATTTGCATCCAACGATGAAACCGGTTGAATTGTGTGAGCGAGCGGTTCGGAACAGCAGCAAGAGCCGTGACATTGTTCTGGATGTATTTGGCGGTTCCGGCTCGACGCTAATCGCCTGCGAGAAGCTGGGTCGGCAGGCGCGGTTGATTGAACTAGATCCAAAATATTGCGATGTCATCGTCAAGCGGTGGGAGGATTTTACAGGCAACAAAGCCGAGCTGGTAACTGATAACTGATCTTTAGAAGAAATGCATGAAAACACGAATTACTTTCACGATTTTATGGTAAATTCCACTGAATGGAAAATGTCTCAACAAAAGAATTGCTGGATTTAGGCCTAGCAGCACAAGCGGATGGAAACTTTGGACAGGCAGTCAGCCATTGGCAGGCTGCAGCCAAGCGTGGCAGCGTTGATGGTTTCTACAATATTGGCCTGCTTTACAGCAAACTTGCCTTTGCAACAGCAGACCCTGATCGTCAGACAGCTTATCTAGCTTCTGCTGTCAGCGCCTTCAAGCCGATTGCCGGGCCAGAATTCGATTTGCCTAAGGCCTCCTTTAGCCTGGGCATGATTGCAGAAGAACTGGCAAAGCGCTCTTTAAATGCGCCTGATCTGACGCAGGAACAGCAATTAACAGCAGCGAACGAGGGATTTGTTAAAGCGGCTGGTTACTTTAAGCAGGCTTCGGCTATGCCCGACAGCATGGTCGATGGAACCCCTGCCGAGGCTACGTTGAAATTAGCGAGCTTTCAGATGCTTGGCATTGGTGGTTACGAAAAGAATGAAGCTGCCGCGATTGAAATGGTTGAAGAAGCAAAACGCTTGTGCCCTAAACTCTTCGATAATGGGCCAGCAAGGCCGAGAGCAGCTGGCGTGGCTCCATCAAAGCTAACATCCTAATACATTAATCCCTTGGGCTATTGCGGTGCATCGTAACTGCTGCGGTGTAGAGCGCGTTCGCTTCTGGCAGTAGTTTTTCAAGATCGAGGGCGGTGCCGATGGCTAGGTTTTGCTTGCCGCCACGCATGGCTTCTGCGGCTTCTGCTGCTTGGGTAGCGGCCTTTTGCAGGCTTTCTGCAAGCGCTGCCAGCGTGGCTTCGATGGCGGTTTCAGTTACTGTTTTCATGGTTGCCTCCTTGTTGTGACAACCATGAACGCTCTTCTTGGCGAGACAATCAACTCATATACGCTTTGAATGATTGCGAATGACTTTGACGAACTGTCATTAAATGACAATCAAATTCAGCTTCGCCATTTCATTGCTTGGTACCGTCAATCTTGTACACAGTTGCTTCACCTTTGATGCGCTCGGACACGATTTGATAACCACGCTTCTTACGGAGCGCGTCGGTTATCGCGGCACGAACTGAGTGGCTCTTCCATTCTGTTGCCGCCATCATGTCTTCGATGGTTGCGCCTTTCGGACGCTTGACCATTTCGAGCAGGATACCGAGCTTGCCGCCGACTTCGCCATTTGCCTTTTCCGGCTTTGGTTTAGGTGCTTTGACTTTCGCAGCCGCAGGTTTGGCGGCTTTCTTTTTAATGGTGATCTTCTTGGGTGCTTTCGGTTTGCTGGACATGATTGTCCTCCTTTCGGATGGCATGAACGCGTACATGCCGGGCGACAATCCACTCAATTGTGAGCAATTAAATGGCTTTCAGAACCATGCGCAGGTCGCGAGATGATTAGGTCAAATGAGCGTATTATCAGTCAGCGCCTATGCACGGCATCGCGGGGTCAGCCATGTGGCAGTCCTCAAGGCGATCAAAACCGGCAGGATCGTCCGTGATGCAGACGGCACAATCGATGTCGCCAAAGCAGACGCTGCATGGCGCAACAACACCAATATGGCGCAGCAGCGCAAACCTGAAGCCGAGATCGAGCCGCAGGTAGAAGCAGCAGTGCCGCAGCCGGTCGCGGGCGGGCCGAGTTATGCCCAGAGCCGCGCCGTGCGGGAGGCCTACAATGCCCGGCTGGCAAAGCTCGATTACGAAGAACGCACCAAGGCAATGGTGCGGATCGATACGGTCAAGGTCGCCTGGTTTAGCATTCTGCGGGTGCTGCGGGACCGGGTGATGAACCTGCCAGACCGGCTTGGGCCGGTACTAGCATCCGAAACCGACCAGAAGATCGTGCGGGATCTGCTTGAGGCCGAGCTGCGACAGATCCTCGACGATGCCGCTGATGCAACCCTAACCATAAACACGAACTGACCTTGCAAGCTTTACAAGAATGCCTGACGCATGCTGCCCTCGCGCTGCGTCCCGACCGCCTGTTGTCGGTATCTGGCTGGGCGGACGCAAACAGGTTCCTTTCGCAGACGGCTTCGGGTGAACCGGGGCCGTGGCGAACGGAGCGGACGCCGTATTTACGCGAGATCATGGACTGCCTGTCACCGAGCAGCCCTGTCGAAAAGGTCGTGTTTATGAAGGGTGCCCAGATCGGCGGTACCGAAGCAGGCAATAACTGGATCGGCTATGTCATTCACCATGCGCCGGGGCCGATGCTGGCCGTGCAGCCGACCGTCGATATGGCGAAGCGCTGGTCGAAGCAGCGTGTGTCCAGCCTGATCGAGACAACACCGGCTCTGCGTGACCGCGTGAAGGAAGCGCGGTCGCGGGATAGCGGCAATACAATTCAGAGCAAGGAGTTTCCAGGCGGCATCTTGGTAATGACGGGTGCCAATAGCGCGACCGGTCTGCGCTCGATGCCCGTGCGCTTCCTGTTCTTAGACGAAGTTGATGCTTATGAGTTTGATGTCGACGGTGAAGGCGATCCGGTTGGTCTTGCCAGTCAGCGGACGATCACATTTGCCAATCGCAAGATCTTCCTGGTCTCGACACCAACGATCCAGGGCTTCAGCCGGATCGAGCTTGAGTACGAGCAGTCGGATCGGCGGCGCTGGTTCGTGCCATGCCCTGAATGCGACGAGTATCAGGTGCTGGACGAGAAACAGTTGCGCTGGCCATCGGGCGAGCCGGAAAAGGCGCTCTATTTCTGCATTCATTGCGGTTCGGCCATTCCAAGCCATCGTAAGCAGTGGATGAATGCGCGGGGCGAATGGCGGGCCGAAGCATCGGGTTTGGGTTTAGCAGCTGGCTTTCATTTGTCAGGCCTGAACAGCCCGTGGCTGTCATGGGCGCAGATCGCGGAACGCAAGGTTGCCGCTAAAGACGATGCGGCCATGAAGGTTTACGTCAATACCATAGAGGCCCGCACCTGGACTGAGTCAGGTGAAGCACCCGAGTGGCAGCGGCTATATGATCGGCGCGAGGATTATAGGATTGGTGAAGTACCTGCGGGCGGTCTCTTCCTGACGGCAGGCGTCGACGTGCAGAAAGATCGCCTTGAGCTTGAGATCGTGGCATGGGGCCGTGATCGTGAAAGCTGGTCGATAGACTTCCGGGTATTGCCTGGCGATCCGGCCAAGGCGGAGGTCTGGGCAGCGATGGACAGTTTGTTGGGCGAGACGTTCACTCACGCTAACGGCAACAGTCTGCCGATTATGAAGCTGGCCATCGACACCGGCTATTCGACGCAGGAGGTTTATGATTGGGTGCGAAAACAGCAGTCAGACCGCGTACTGGCGGTCAAAGGCGTTGAGCGCCTGAGTGCGGCCATCGGCTCACCCAGCCATATGGATGTGACCAGCAAAGGGAAACGTAAGCGCCGGGGTTTGCTGGTCTGGCCGGTCGGATCGTCGTTCAGCAAATCCGAGCTATATGGCTGCCTGCGGAAAGACAAACCCACGGATGATGAAACGGAAGCGGGGAAAAGCTATCCAGCCGGGTACTGCCACTTCCCTAAACATGGCGAAGAATACTTTAAGCAGCTGACCGCCGAGCGGCTAGTGACGGTCAAAGACCGGCGCGGCTTTCCGCATCGTGAGTGGCGGAAGCTGCGCGAACGTAACGAAGCATTGGACTGCCGGGTTTATGCCCGCGCTGCAGCCTCAGCTGTTGGGATTGATCGGTTTAACGAGTCCGTGTGGCTAAAACTTGAAGTGGCTTTAGGCAAGTTGCCTGTTGAAGAGCCGCAACAGCAGGTGGCAAGCAGTAAAGTGTTGCAGCGGCGGACAATTGGCAGCAGCTATATTTAACTAATACAGAGGGTTAAACTTGCAAGAAAGATTAACTTGAAATTAAGGAGGTTAGCTCTAATATAACTGTTAAGGATTGGGCTTATCCCGGTCGACGAAAGGGCTTTAGACTTTGTCTGGAGCCCTTTAGTTTTCTGGAAAATATTTGCGATCCGACGGTTTCGTTCGGATGATGTCAAAAGCTCTATTATCTTGTTGTGGCCTCAAATATTTTAGAGCTATTGGACGTACAATTAGATCTGCCAACTGTAAACCAACTGAATTACTCTTTTTGTCGGCGCAGATCAGTTCAAAAGGGATTTCCGTGAAATCGGGTGCTCTATAGCCCCAGCGATTCTGATTGTCGCAAATTCTACGGAATTCCAGCTCTAACTCTCTATCTTCTTTAAGGCCACGGCCTTCAATGATGATATGAGTGGTTTTACCCGCTTGGCCTTCGCGCTTTAGAAAGTCTAGCGTCTTCTCCATGCAAAACCGCATCCCAATCTCATAAGGGCTGAATGGGTTAGCGTAACGCTCTTTCAGCTTATTCTTGTCAATTACAGAAGTGACATGCCTAAAATCGGCTGATGTCATAACAGCTGTTAAGTCATCTATAAATGAACTTCGCAGAGTCGGGCTGCGGCGCAGTAAGCCAAAGGCACCTTTTTCTTTGCGGATCTCATGCTCATGCAGAACAACTTGATCGTGCCCCCAATATTTGATTTTCAAGGCTTGGACTGCGGGAACGATATTGTTCACATAGTCAGATTTCTTAATCAGGATAAAGCTCAGCGCAAAGACTGGAAAATCAGGGTCGATTGAGGAAAGACCATGATCGCCGCTTTCATCTACAAATACTAAGTAATCACCAAAATCAGCTGACATTTACGTTAAACCAAAAAGAAGAAAAAGCCCTTGGCCTCAGCCAACGGCAGTGATGGTGAAATATACCATATGCACAGACTACTTAGCAATAAAGGCCCAAGATGACTTACACGATCTCCCAACGCGACGCCCTGCGCCAAGCTATCGCCAGTGGTGTGCTGCGCCTGTCGTATGACGGCAAGAGCATCGAATACCGGAGCATGGCAGAACTAAAGACCGCGCTGAACGAGGTCGAGGCAGGGCTATCGCGTGACAATGGTAAAGCCCAGACCCGCCGCATCCTGATCGTCGCCAACAAAGACCTCTAAAACTGGACTCCCCATGAACGTATTTTCACGCCTCGGTCACGCGGCGCGCTTCGCCATGTCCGGACGTTTGTCGGCATCGGCATTCGGCAGCGGGTTTGAGGGAGCCATGCGGAACCGCCGCCTGGCTGCCTGGCGGGCGACCGAAGAGAATATCAATAGCCTGCTAGTTGCGGACGGCGATACTCTGCGGGCGCGGGCGCGGCAGACTGTGCGCTCTAATCCTTTTGCATCGAATGCGGCGGGCAGCTTTGTTGCCAACGCCGTTGGGGCGGGGATCAAGCCATCCAGCTTGATCCCCGATACCGACCTTAAAGACCAGATCCAGCGGCTCTGGCTGCAGTGGACGGACGAAGCGGATGCCGATGGGTTGACCGACTTCTACGGTCTGCAGGCATTAGCTGCGCGAGCCATGTTCGAGGCGGGAGAATGTTTTGTGCGGTTCCGGCCGCGATTGCCGCAGGACGGTCTGTCCGTGCCGCTACAGGTACAGCTGCTTGAATCCGAGCATCTGCCGTTCGGCAAGAATGAAATAGCGTCCGGTGGCAACCAGATCCGCGCGGGGATCGAGTTCGACGCCATTGGTCGCCGTGTGGCCTATCACTTTTACCGCACCCATCCAGGCGACGGCACTGTGCAGAAAACGCGCGGGGAGATCGTCCGGGTGCCTGCAAGCGAGGTGCTGCATCTCTACCGTCCGGATCGGCCTGGCCAGATCCGGGGTGTGCCGTGGATCTCGCCCGCATTGGTGAAGCTCTACCTGCTCGACCAGTACGACGATGCGGAACTTGACCGCAAGAAGGTCGCGGCGCTCTTCGCCGGCTTTATTACCAAGACCTCGCCGGAGGATAATCTTTTAGGCGAAGGCATACCTGACCCACTGGGCGCATCAGTGGCCGGTCTGTCGCCAGGCATGATGCAGGTGCTGCTGCCGGGCGAAGATGTAAAGTTCGCCGAGCCAGCGGATGTTGGCGGCTCATACGAGCTGTTCCAGTACCGCATGCATCTTGCGGTCGCCGCGGCGCTCGGCATGCCGTACATGAATGTTTCCGGCGATCTTAAAGCCGCCAACTATTCCAGCATCCGGTCGGGGACGGTGGAATTCCGCCGCCGCCTTGACCAGTTCCAGCACACGACCCTGATCTTCCAGTTCTGCCGCCCCGTGTGGCAGCGCTGGCTGGACACGGTCGTGCTGGATGGCTCGGTTGCGCTGCCTGACTATCGGAACCAGCGCCGCGATTTCCAGGCGGTCAAATGGATCACGCCGAAATGGGAATGGGTCGATCCTCTGAAAGACCGGCAGGCCGAAAAGATTGCACAGGAATGCGGCTGGAAAGCGCCGTCCGATATTATCGAGGCTGAAGGCTATGACGTGGACGAGACATTCAACCGGATTGCCTCAGACCAGCAACGCGCCCGCGACCTTGGCATCAAACTGGGCGATCCCAGCAAGGTCGAGCCTGCAGCAGCTGCATCACCTCAAATGCCTGAGCCGAATGCTGAAGAAACCGTACCGGCAGAACAGGAGGCCGCATGATGCTACCCCATATCGCAGGGCGACTGTTCAACACGCCTCTGCTGATCGCCCGCGCCAAGCTCGATACCCTGCTGACGGTCTTAAAACCCCGTCTAAGCGGGGAGCCTGTGCCGTATTCGGATAAGCCGGAGCGGCGCAGTTTCGATGTGACCACGGACGGCATCGCCATCCTGCCGATCCTGGGCACCCTTGTGCGCCGGACGGGCGGGCTTGATGCCTTCAGCGGGCTGACGAGCTACGCCACCATCAGCGCCCAGCTACAGGACGCTTTAAACGACAATGGCGTGAAGGCCATCCTGCTGGATATCGACAGTCCAGGCGGCGAAGCAGGCGGTGTGTTCGATCTGGCCGACGAGATTTACGCGGCGCGTAGCATCAAGCTGATCTGGGCGGTCGCTAACGAGGAGGCCTTCTCGGCGGCTTACGCCATTGCAGCGGCGGCGGAGTGCATCTACCTGTCGCGCACGGCAGGGGTCGGCTCGATTGGCGTCATCGCCGTGCATCTCGACCAGAGCCAGGCCGAGGCGGATGCGGGCCTGGTCTATACAGCGATTTTCGCAGGCGACCGCAAGAACGATCTCTCGCCGCACGAGCCACTGGCCGATCCCGCCCGCGTCTCGCTGCAGGCGGAGGTCGACCGCATCTATGAACTATTTGCAGGAACGGTAGCGAAGATGCGGTCGCTGTCGGTCGAAGCCGTCAAGGGCACCGAGGCCGATGTCTTCATGAGCGGGAATGCCATCGAGATCGGCTTGGCCGACCGGCTCGGCACCTTCGACGATGCGCTGGCGGCCCTGCGGGGAAGCCTGCTCACGCCACCGACCCAATTCCGTATCACGTCAACCACACGAAAGAGAGCCAAACGCATGACTAAGCCAGACCAGCCCTTAAATCCGGAAACCGAGCCGAAAGACCTTCTCGGCGACGATGCTTTGATCGATCCTGCGGATATCGAGGAAGACGAAATGCCGCCCCTCGTTACAGCGTCCTATTCCGCGTTGAGGGCGCAGGCCACGCGGGAAGCGATGGGCTACGTGTCCGAGATTACCGAACTTTGCATTCTGGCTGGCTTGCCGGACAAGGCGACCGACATGATTGCGCGGGGTGTTCCGGTCGCGGAAGCGCGGAAGGCTCTGCTCGAAGCCAGGGCCATTACGTCAGAGGCGACCGCGATTGCAGGGCAGATCCCGCAGGCGAAGCCTGAACGAGGTAAAGCGCGGATCGATACCTCCGCCATCT
The DNA here is from genome assembly GCA_965246895.1 of Alphaproteobacteria bacterium. GTDB lineage: Bacteria > Pseudomonadota > Alphaproteobacteria > JAIXQD01 > JAIXQD01 > CBDFFX01. The sequence goes on from OZ251993.1 coordinate 499,643, forward strand.
ATGCCAAACGCAACGCCTTCGCAGGCCATAACAAGAAGGAGAGCAACTAATGACGACTGTCTATGAAGGCCAGCATACGGGCGAATTTATCGTCAGTGAAGCGAACGGCACGCAATCGCGCGATACGGTGACCATCGCTTCAGGCGAAGTCTTGAAGCCAGGCCATGTGCTGGGCCGCACCAAGGTCGCAACGGCATTAGGCGCGGCGGCGTCCGGCAATACCGGGAACGGCGCTATTTCCGCCGTCACGGCGGGCGGCGCGGTCAAAGACGGCATTTATCTTGCAGTCTGCGTCGAGCCAGGGTCGAACGGCGGCATCTTTGAGGTCGAAGGGCCGGACGGGATCGTGGTCGGGTTCGCCACGGTCGGCACGCCGTTCAATACCGAGATCGGCTTCACGATCACCGATGGCAGCGCCGACTTTATCGCGGGCGACCGCTTCGCCATCACGGTCACGACCACGCTCGATAAATACAAGGCGTACAACCCGGCCAATTCGGACGGCTCGCAGACGGCTTACGGCGTGCTGTATGCGGCGGTCGATGCCAGCGGCGGCGATACGGATGGCGTGGCTCTGCTGCGGGATGCCGAGATCAATGCCGGGGAGATCATCTGGTTTGCCGGTGCCACCGATCTGCAGAAAGCGGCAGGTCTGCGCCAGCTAAGACGGCAAGGCATTCTCGCCCGCTAAACGACCATCACAATCACATGACGGCGGCTTTTGGCCGCCTTTTTTATTGGAGAAACGCTCATGCCAGCTTTGGATATCTTTAACAACGATGCCTTCTCGCTCGTCACCCTGACGGACAGCATTAACAATATGCCCTTCGTGCCAGGCCGGGTCGGCCAGCTCGGTCTGTTTATCGAGCGCGGGGTGCCGACAACCAGCGTCATGATCGAAGAAAAGGACGGCGTGCTGTCGCTGATCGAATCGACGCTGCGAGGTGCGCCCGCCAAGCAGAACATCAACAATAAGCGCCGTGCACGCTCCCTAGTGATCCCGCATATCGCCGAGGAGGATACGATCCTGGCCGACGAGGTGCAGAACGTCCGCGCCTTTGGGAGCGAAGACACGCTCGAAGGTGTCCAGTCGGTGGTCAACGACCGGCTGGCGACCATGGCCATGAAGCACGACGCGACCCTGGAGCATTTGCGGATCGGTGCCATCAAAGGCCAGATCCTCGATGCTGATGGCACCACCATCCTCTACGACCTGTTCGACGAGTTCGGGGTCAGCCAGCAGGCCGAGGTCGATTTCGATCTCGACAATAATGCGCCGACGCCAGGCGCGGTGCGTAAGAAATGTCACGATGTCGTCCGCAAGGTCGAGGACGAGCTGGGCGTGGCGCCTTACGATCACATCCACTGCTTCTGCTCGCCGGAATTCTTCGACGATCTGGTCTCGCATCCCGAAGTGACCGAAGCCTATAACCGCTTTCAGGAAGGCTCGTTCCTGCGGGCGGGGTTTGCGCGGAAGTCCTTTGTCTATGCCGATATCGTCTTCGAGGAATATCGCGGCAAGGTCGGCAGCGTCGACTTTATCGCGGCCAACAAGGCGCACTTTTTTCCGGTCGGCGTGCCGGGCCTGTTCCGGCAGTACAACGCGCCCGCCGACTTCGTCGAAACGGTCAATACCATCGGCCTGCCGCGCTATGCCAAGCAAGCCGTCGATACCGACTTCGGGCGCTGGGTGAGATTGCACACGCAGTCGAACCCGCTGCCGGTCTGCATCAAGCCGCGCACGCTGATCAAGGGCAAGCGTACCTGATCATGTCCATCAGCTTTATGATCGACCAGCTCTTTGCCGATCCCGTGATCGGCAAAGATGCCGTCTATACGCTCAAAGACACGAGCGTCGGCTTCCCTGTGCGCGTGACCCTCAACCAGCCGGACGAGATCGTCGGGTTCGGCGCGGGCCAGTTGCAGGGCGTCTCGACGCTGATCGATGTGCGGGTCAGCGAAGTGGCCTCTCCGCAGGCAGGCGACAGCCTGACCATCGGTTCTGTCAGCTATAGCGTACAGGGGGAGCCTCGCGCCGACCGTGAGCGGCTGGTCTGGCGGCTTTCTGCTTATGCGGCAGCCTATGCGACTTAAGGCGGCGCTCACAGGCAGCCTAAAGGCCTATATGGCGGCGGAACTCAAAGCGGCGGAACAGGCGGTCGCGGGCGGGGTCAAAGGCGCGACGGACGGGTTGAAGGACGAATTGCGCGGCCAGGTCACCAAGGCAGGTCTCGGCGACAAGCTGGCCAAAAGCTGGCGCGGCGAGGTTTACCCGCGCAACGGCCAGAGCATCAATGCGGCGGGCTTCGTCTATACCAAAGCGCCGCAGATCATCAGCGCCTTTGCTTTCGGCGCGACGATCCGCGGCAAGAGCGGACGCTACCTGGCGATTCCGACCAAGCATGTGCCGCGCCGCAAGGGTAAGCCGATCTCGCCTGCCGATTTTGCCAGCGGCAATCAGAAGCTGGTGTTCGTGCCGCCACACGGTCGTCGCAAGGTCGCGCTGCTGGTGCTGGAAAACCAGCGGCTGACATCGAAAGGCCGGGCGCGGGGCGCGTCCGACCGCGCCATCAGCAAAGGCAAGGTCGCCACCGTCATCATGTTCATTCTGGTGCCGCAGGTGTCGCTGAAGAAGCGCCTCGATATCGACACCGCATCGAACAAATGGATCGGGCGACTGCCGGAACTGGTCAACGCCAGCTGGCCCCAAAAGACAAACGCGTAAAACACCTGACAAGGCGGATTCATGAGCCAACGCGAAGCGATCATGCTGGCGTTGTTTGCAACACTGCAGACAATTAGCGGCCCAAAGGTGCTGCGGAACGAAAGCCTGCCGGAGACGGTACCGCCGGGAGGGTTGCTGATCCTCCGCGACGGCGATGCGGGCGAGCCGGAAGTTATGCTGTCGCCGCTGTCCTACTATTGGGAGCGCAGGGCTGAGGTCGAGGTGATCGTTACCGCTGCCGCTGCCACCACGCGCGACCAGCTGCTAGACGATCTTATTACGTCCATCGGCGCTGCGCTAGCCGTCGACCGCACGCTAGGCGGCAGCTGCGATTACGCAGCGGCCTTTGCGCCGCAGACCAGTGAAGTCACAGGCGACGGCATGCAGCCGTTCCGCGGCGCAATCGTTCCCATCGATCTGATCTACACCAGCGCCGATGCGCTGGGCTGAGAACTAAACAAACCCACTAACAAAGGAGTTATTCATGGCACGTGCCTATGGCGCGAACGCGCAGCTATTGGGATCGTTCGAAACTATCTATGGCATGCCGCCAGCGGGTGACTTCCTGCAGCTGCCGTTCGTCAGTTCCGAACTTGACTCCGAGCAGGGGCTGATCGCTTCCGATCTGCTGGGTCAGGGCCGCGACCCGTCACAGCCGATCCGCGACGTGATCAATGTCGAAGGCAATATCGTGGTGCCGGTCGACCTGCGGAATATCGGGCATTGGCTGCGGGCGCTATTAGGCGATCCGACCACGGGCGGCGCGGGGAATTACGTCCATACCTTCGGCTCAGGCGCGGTCGAACTGCCGAGCCTATCTGTCGAAGTCGGCAAGCCAGAGGTGCCGCATTACGCGATGAACTTGGGCGTGAGAGCCAATTCGCTGCAGCTGACCTTTGCCCGCTCAGGCGCGGCCAATGCCACCATCAGCTGCATCGCGCAGGGTCAGGAGACGGATACGGAGAGTGCGGGCGGCACGCCGACCGCGATGGTCGTCACCCGTTTCAACCAGTTTCAGGGCTCGATCAAAAAAGACGGCGAGGCGCTCGGCAATGTCACCGGGGCGCAGCTGACCTACAGCAATAATATGGAAAAGATCGAGACGATCCGTGCGGACGGCAAGCTGGAGGGTGCCGATCCGGCGGGCGCGACCTTGCAGGGCACCATCGATGTGCGCTTTGCGGACACATCGTTGATCGATGCCGCAACCAATAACACGCCGATCACGCTTGAGTTCGGCTATGTGATCGACGATGCGAAGTCACTGCTCTTCACCGCGCACGAGGTCTATCTGCCGAAGCCGAAACTGCCCGTCAGCGGGCCGGGCGGCATCCAGGCGAGTTTCAACTGGCAGGCGGCGAAGGCGACTGATTTCCCAAGCCGCATGCTGACGGTCATCCTCAAGAACGATGTGGAGGCTTACGCATGATCACCCTGAACCTGAAACGTGAGCCTTACTGGTTGGATCTGGTCGATGGCGTGCGGCTCTTTGTGAAGCCTGCCTCCTCCGCTCTCATCATGGCGGCGCGGATCTCGGCGCTGCTGGTCAGCGGGCCGGAGCGCGGGGCGGAACTGCTGAAGCGACTGGCCGTGGCCGCCATCCTCGATTGGGAGGGTGTTGGTAACGAGGCGGGCGACAAAGCTGAGCCAACCCCTGAACGGGTAGAAGCCCTACTGGAACTCTATCCGGTCGCCGAGGCCTTCGAGCGGCTCTACCTGCTGCCCGCCATGCTACTGGAGACGGAAAAAAACGACTGACGGCCCGCTGCCGCTGGCATTTTAGCGGCGGGTCGGATTATTGCGCCGGATGCGGCGAGGCAGGCTTGCCCTGCGCTGACGGTGGCCAGACCGCAGCAGGCGAGCTTTGCCCTTACATAATGCACCAGCCAGAAACGATGGAAGGCTGGGAGGCCTGGGATCTGGTGCTGAAAGGCAGCGGCCAGATCCGCTTCTGCCATACGGTGCCGACCGGTTTCGATCTGACGGCGCTGTTCAACCTCGCTACCGCCATCGGTTACGACAATTGCGCCGCCGCCGAACTGCTGCCCGCCTGCGAGACGGGCGTGATCGCCGCCCTGCATGAAAAACTGAAAGACTAGAATGACCGAACGCAATCTTGCCATTCGTCTGACCGTGCTGGACGGCGGCAAGGTGAAGGCGGAGCTGCGCGAGGTCGGCGAGACCGGTGAAAAATCACTCAAGCGGATCGAGCTTGCGGGCAATCCGGCATCGCTCGGTCTCAAAGCTGTCAGCGCGGCGGCGAACGATGTGCGCGGAGCCGCTGTCGGCATGGCCACGCAGCTGGGGCCGGTAGGCGCGGGGCTAGTGGCGTTAGGGCCAGCCGGGATCGCGGCGGCAACGGTTGTGGCAGGACTGACTTATGTGCTGAAAGAAAGCATCAGCGCCGGGGGCGAGGCCGAACGCGCCTTCAACCGTATCTCCGCCGTGCTGAAGGCGACCGGCAGCGCCTCCGGCCTGACTGCCAAGGGCCTGGAGGAATTCGCCGAGGGCATCGAACGGGCGACGCTGGCCACATCCGAGCAGGTGCTGGATGCCGCCAGTGTGCTGACCACCTTCCGGTCTGTCTCCGGCGATACGTTCAAGCGGGCGCTGGGCCTCGCGGAAGATTTGTCGGTCGTATTCGGCACCGACCTTACCAGCGCCAGTAAGCAGCTGGGCAAGGCGCTGGAAGAGCCGAGTGAAGGCCTATCGGCGTTGCGACGCGTTGGTGTCGTCTTCACTGACAGCCAGAAAGACCTGATCAAATCGCTATCCGATACCGGGCAGACGGTGGCCGCGCAGAACGTGATCCTCGATGCGCTGCAGGCCAAGATCGGCGGCGCGGCGGCAGGTGAAAAAAAAGGGCTGGTCGGCGCTGCGAACGATCTTGGCGATGCCTGGGACAATATGCTGAAAGACCTGGGCCGGACTGAAGACGTGGCTGGGCCGGTCACGATCTTCTTCAAAGGCCTGACTAACATCTTCGATTATATCCGCGAGTCGGCGCAGCCGTCGATTGGCGCACAGGTCGAGGATGTCACCAAGCAGCTGCAGGCCGCGCAGGCGGCAGTCGAGAAGCTTAAAGCGCCCGATGCGGGCGGCACGGTATTTTCCAATAAGCCGCTGATTGATCTGCAGGAAAAGCGCGTCGCCGAACTCCAGACAAGGCTCAATAAAGTCATCAGTGATGGCCAGCAAGAGTTCGATGCGACCGCCAAAGCCGAAGCCGAGGCGCGAAAGGGTCAGGATGAGGCCGCCGCGCAGGGTCGCCTCGATAAGCTGACCGAGCAGAAAAAGCAGATCAATGACGCGCTCGATAAGCTGGTTAGCGATCCCGCCACGAAGATCGCCAAGATTAATCAGGAACTGGACGGCACTAAGCTTCGCCTCAACACCCTGCGTGAAAAAGACGGCAAGACGGATGGCAAGGTCGATGCCGCGATAGCCGATGCCGAGAAGCTTGCAAGGAGCCAGATCGACGCCGTTCAAAAGCCGATCAACGAGGCGGCGGCAACTGCGGCGGCTTCAAACAGGAAAGTCATCGACGATCTCACGCGGGGGATCACAGGCATTGCCGACAAGCGCCAGGCCTTTATCGAGCAGGCCGTAAGCCGTCTCAATAAAGATGCCAGCAGCAGCGATAAGGCCGATGCCAAGCGGCTGGCCGGGCAGTTGTTCGACCAGCAGGCCTATCAGGAAGCCGAGAAGGTCATCGACGACCTGCAGGATAAGCTCAAAGGCGTCACCGACAAGCGCACCACGTTCATTAAGGATACGCTCGATCGCGTATCGACCAGCGCCTCTCCAGAGATCCGTAAGCGGGTAGAAGATCTGGCGGGTGCGCTCTACGACCAGGGGATAGCCGAGGAAAAACTCAAGAAGCTGAAGGAAGACGGACAGAAGGTCACCGAGTCGACGCGCGATGCGACGGCTACCTATGCCGCGGAGGTCAAGCGGCTCAAGGAACTGCTCGACGCGGGTGCCATCTCGCAGGACACTTACAATCTCGCCATGGCCAATGCGGGCAAGGAGCAGCTGAAAGGCCGCAAGGATGCCGAGGCAGGCGCACAGCGGGCCTTCGCCGCCTATCAGGAGCAGGCGCAGGACAGCGCCAGCGCCGTCGAGGCCGCTTTCACAAAAGGTATGAAGGCGACCGAGGATGCCATTACCGATGCCGTTACTTCGGGCGGTGCCAGCCTGAGCAGCCTCGGCGATCTGGCAAATTCGATTGTGGCCGACATCACCCGCATGCTGGTGCAGAAGTCGATCACCGGCCCGCTCTTTAATGCTATCAGCGGCAGCATGGGCGAAGGCGGTGCGCTTGAAGGCATCTTGGGCAGCATCTTCCACGAAGGCGGGATCGCAGGCGGGGCTGCGCCGAGCCGCATAGTGCATCCAGCCGTGTTTGCCGGAGCACCGCGCTACCATAGCGGCGGGATCGCTGGCCTCAAACCAAATGAAGTGCCTGCCATTCTTGAGCGCGGCGAGCGGATCATCCCGAATGGTCGCAAAGGCGGCGGCAGGATGGGGTCGTCCGTCAATGTCACGATGAATATCACCACGCCCGATGCCAACAGCTTCCGGTCAAGCAAGGCACAGGTCACGGCAGAAGCGGCCAAGGCTCTGGATCGCGCGAGACGGAACCTCTAGTATTCCTTAAATGTCAGCAAGCTTAAGGTTGCTATGGTATCATTACGTGCTTATCATCGAGGTATGTCGGTTGTGAAAGCCTGTATAGCTGTGTTAGCGGTTTTTGCCCTGTGTTGGGCGGGCATCTCTGTTGCACAAACGGTTCACACGATCTCTAACGCATCCGGACAGCATTTAGAAAAATGCCACGATCATTCTGCTGGTCAGCAGGAAAAGAATACAAAGACCCAATGCTGTAAGTATGATTGCTGTATCGCCAAAGTCATACCGATGGCATCACCTAAACATTCGCCTTATGCCTATGTTTATAGTTACGCAATAGACGCTAAGCCACCACAAATGGTTGGTAATTATGAGCGTCTGGATAAGCCGCCGAAGGCTGGTTGATTTTCATACCTGAAAATTCAACTTACCTTTAAGAGGCACCAATGACCAATAAGTCTTATCTCGCGGCAATGCTCGCGTTATCACTAATCGTATCCGCTCCGGCCTTTGCCATGTGCCCTATGCCAGACGGTGACCAGCCTGCTGATCACATGATGGAACATTCGAGCCATGACATGGGGCATGGTAGCGATCACCAAATGCAACATCAGATGAGCGCCAAAAAAGATATCTATGCTTCGGCGATGGATAAGATGATGGCCAACATGCCGGAGGCGGTTGGCGATGCTGATGCCGATTACATGCGCGGTATGATTGTCCACCATCAGGCAGCAGTTGATATGTCAAACACTGCTCTACAAAAGGCGCAAAACCCGCAGCTAAGGGCGCTGGCCGATACGATTATCACGGCTCAAAAAAGTGAGATCGCCTATATGAGGGAATGGCTCCGGATGCATGATTTTTCGCAGCCGAAGTAAATTAGAGGAGAGGCCTCGCATCAATGCGGGGCTTTTCTTTGCTTGTCGTATACCCCTTAGGGGTATATTAACTCGGCTATGTTTAAGATTGCGTTCGTGAAAATTGCCCTTGCTGCACTGATTGCCCTGATGCCAATAGCCGCCGTAGCCAAGCCGGTTTCCTATGTAGGTGGTACTATGGTCATGCAGGAGAACGACGAGACGGGGCAGACGCTAAATCTCGACTATACCTTTGACCCGCACTTTTCTGCTGGCCTCTATGCCAAGCATGAAATTGAAGGCAAGGAATATACAACTGTTGGCCCGCAGTTAAATTCCCTCATCAAGCGCTGGAACCTACCGGGCGCTCAAGGCAACATTTTTAATTCCAGTGGCCTTGGCGCTTCCCGCTATCAAGGGGATAATGAGTTCACGGCTTGGACAGGCTTTTTGGGGGATTACGAGACCCGCCGTATCTTCACTTCGTATGAAGCGCGAGTCATGCATGTCGATAATGTCGAGAACTACTTCTGGCAGAAAGCCCGCATTGGTGTCGCGCCGTACATTACGAATTATGATGGGCTACATACGTGGCTGATGCTGCAAGTGGACGACCATCCGGCCAAAAATGACACTTGGGTCGTCACGCCGCTGGTGCGTTTCTTTTATCACACCACACTGGTCGAGGCTGGGTACAGCAGCAACGATCACCTCATGTTTAATTGGGTCTTACAGTTCTAACCAAGGAGTATTTATGCGTAAAACAATCTTAGCTACCAGCCTGTTCATTCTCGCGGCTTCAACGGCTCAGGCCGATACCATCCGGGCATCGGTTGATGGCCTTGTCTGCTCATTCTGTGCAACAGGTATCGAAAAGAGCTTCCAAGCTAATCCCGATGTCAGCAACATCAAGGTCGATCTTGACCAGAAGCTGGTTACAATCACCACAGAAGGCCATAATGACCTGTCAGATGCCTCGGTAACCAAGACTATTACGGACGCTGGCTATAAGGTCACCAATATCTCGCGGGAAGCCTCGTGAGCGTTAAAGCTGCCACCCTTCACACCCTAACCCTGTTCGGCTCGGCCAGCACGCTTATCTGCTGTGCCTTGCCTGCCTTGTTTGTATCGCTTGGGGCTGGGGCAGCCTTAATAGGGCTGACAACGGCTATCCCGCAGCTTGTGTGGCTGTCTGAACATAAGATTGGGCTATTCGCCTTTGCAGCGGTGATGCTTACGACTTCGGGCATAATGCAATGGCGCAATCGCTATGCAGCTTGCCCGATTGACCCGGAAGCAGCGCGGGCTTGCCTAAGGTTGCGTAAGATCAGCGTTTCAATCTTCTTCTTCTCGGTAACGCTTTTCATCGTTGGCTTCTTTTTTGCCTTTGTCGCTGCCAACCTTATGAGGATGTAATGACCAAGGAGAAATCTAAAGATTGCTGTCCTGTCTATCCTTCGCACGAAAGCCAAGTGGGGCGCTTAAACCGTGCCATCGGCCAGTTGGAAGGCTCCAAGAAGATGATTGACGAGCGCAGATACTGCCCGGAGATTATCGCCGTATTGCGCGGGGCTAGAGCCGCCATTAAAGCGGTAGAAGCAAATATACTCGAAACCTACCTTGGCTCCTGCGTCACTGAAACATTTAGTTCGGGCAGTAAGGAAGACAGGGCGCAAAAACTTGCTGAACTAAAAGACCTGTTTAAAAAACTAGGCTGAATGAAACATATCTCTGCGTGAACGCTCGAATAGCTTCCTCCTAACAAGAGATGTCGCGCAGCTACCTGGTAGCCTCGCACACATTATTTCGATTTGAACTGCCTTCAGCTTTCTGAGGTTGCGGAGTCTTTACGCATGCCAGCATTTCACGAAGTCCGATTTCCGGAGAATATTGCCTATGGGGTGAGCGGCGGACCGGAGTATGCCACGACCATTGTTGTGACAGCGTCTGGCTATGAGACGCGCAATATCAACTGGTCGGCGGCGCGAGGTAAATGGGATGCGGCATCCGGTCTCAAGAACCAGACGCAGCTTGACGCGCTGATCGCCTTCTTTCGCGCACGTAAAGGCCGCGCCTATGGGTTCCGGTTCAAGGACTGGACGGATTTCAAGGCGACAGCACAGCCGCTGGGTGTCGGCAACGGCAGCCTCAAGCTTTTTCAACTGACCAAAACCTATAGCTCTGGCGGTTATGACGAAAAGCGGATCATCACCAAGCCCGTCGCAGGCACGGTCAAACTCTATCTGAACGGGGTGCTGCAGGGCGCAGGCTGGACGGTCAATACCACGACTGGCCTCGTTACCTTCGGCGTCGCACCGGGGAATAGTGTGCTTGTCACCGCCGACTTTGAATTCGATGTGCCCGTGCGTTTCGATACCGACAAGCTCGATGCCACCATCGAGCAATACAATATCAATCAATGGTCGGGCATCCCGATTGTCGAGATCAGGATTTAAGCATGAAAACAGCCTCTGCCGGACTTGCCACGCATATCGCGGGCGAGGTCACCACGCTTGCGACCTGCTGGAAGGTGATCCGCTCGGACGCAGCCGTGTATGGCTTCACCGATCACGATACCGATCTTATCGTCAGCGGCGTGACCTATGTAGCGGCGACCGGCTATACGCGCTCGGCCATTCACGCGATAGCCAATCTTGCGGTCGATAACCTCGACATCGAGAGCGCGCTCGATAGCGAGATGCTGACCGCCGCCGATCTGCGGGCGGGCGTTTGGGACGGGGCGGAGATCCAGATCTTCCTTGTTAATTGGGCTGATCTCACACAAGGCCGGATCATGCTGAAACGTGGGCGCATCGGTGAGGTCGAACTTAAAAGCCCGCTGTTCCGTGCCGAGTTGCGCGGGCTGTCACAGGCCTTGAGCCAGCAGATCGTAGAACTCTATACGCCGGACTGCCGCGCCGAGCTTGGTGACAGCCGTTGCGGGGTCAATCTAGCCGCGCTGACGGTTACAGGCGCGGTAACGGTCAGCGCGGGGCGCTACGGCTTTACCGACAGCACTAGGCTGGAGGCGGCAGACTTTTGGGTGGGCGGGTTGGTCACTTGGCTGACGGGTGCGAATGCCAGCCGCTCGATGGAAGTCAAAACCTTTAGCGTCGGTGCGGTCGGCCTGTTCCTGCCGATGCCAAATGCCATTGCGGTCGGCGATACCTATAGCCTGCGACCCGGCTGCGATAAGAGCCTGGCTACTTGCAAGGCGCGTTACAGCAACGTCGTCAACTTTCGGGGTGAGCCGCATGTGCCCGGCTCCGATCAAGTGTTGAGTTATCCCGATGCCAAATAAGATCACCCGCGCCGATGTGGTAGCCGAGGCCCGCAGTTGGCTCGATACGCCTTTCCAGCATCAGGGCTGCCTCAAAGGCGTTGCCTGCGACTGCATCGGCCTGATCAAGGGTGTGGGGTTGGTGCTGGGTGTTCTCGATTACGACCCAACCTCGCCGGAAGCGCAGCCATACCTAGCCTATAGCCGCCTGCCAGATTCTAAGATGATGCGGAAGGCGCTTGCGACCTTCTTCACACCCATCGCGGTGACCGAGGCGCTGCCAGGCGATTTCTATTACATGGCCTGGGTGCGTGAGCCGCAGCATGTCGCGCTGCTGACCGACCGAGGCATCATCCATGGTTACGAGGGCGGGCCGCGCAAGGTTGTAGAGCACAGCCTCGATGACCGCTGGCAGCGCCGGATCGTCGGCGCGTATCGCTACCAATATTTCACGGAGTAAGCATGGCAATTCTGGCAATCGGGCTGGCTGGCGCGGGGTTAGGCTCCGCGATCGGCATCGGCGCGAGCCTTGGCTGGATGGGTGCCGTCATGGCTGGCAATATGCTTCTCGGCGGCAAAGGCCAGACCATCGAAGGGCCGCGGCTCGACGATCTCTCGGTGCAAAGCTCGGCTTACGGCTCGCCGATTCCGCTGGTCTATGGCTCGATGCGGATTGCCGGAAACATCATTTGGGCCAACCCGATCAAAGAGAAGCGCAAGAAAAAGAAGGCGGGTGGCAAAGGCGGCGGAGGGCCGACGCAGGTCAGCTACAGCTATTCCGCTTCCTTCGCGGTGGGGCTTTGCGCGGGGCCAATCGAAACCGTGCTGCGGATCTGGGCGGATACCAAGCTGGTCTATGATGCGACCGCCGCCAACGATAAGGCCGTCTCAAAATATCCCAGCGTGATCCGTATCCATACAGGTACCGAAAGCCAGCTGCCGGACAGCACCATCGAAATGGCGCTCGGCGCGGGCAATGTGCCTGCCTATCGCGGTCTGGCCTATCTGGTCTTTAGCGATTTGCCGCTGGCCGACTTCGCCAATCGGATTCCCAACATCAGCGTCGAGGTGGTTGGCTCCGGCGATCCGACGATCAGCGGCGTGCTGCTGCCCGTCGCGACCAGCATGAGCCGCGACGGCGGCTATATCGATCAGGCGCGGGGCACGCTGGTCGGCATGGGCAACGGCAAGATTCACAAATACGACCTGATCAATAACCGGCTGCTAAACGAAGCGGTGGTCGAGAGCCGTTACGGGCCGCTCGGTGGGATCGACAGCAACGGCTATTTCTATCATATGGCCGACGAGAGCTATACCAACGTGCGGCTCGTCAAGCGCCACCCAGATACGCTGGCGGTAGTGCAACAGACCGCCCGCAACCAGCCCTATAGTATTTCGGGTGAAGTCAGGGACGATAAGATTTACGCCTGGACGACCCGCCGGGTCTATAATACCGATCTGGAGCTGATCGCCGACCTGTCGGGCGTGTTCCCGTCCAGCAGCGTTCCCATGTGCCAGGACGGCGACGGCAATTACTGGCAGGTCAGCGCCAATAATATCCGCAAGCTGAAAGTGTCCGGCTTCGCCACCGACGATAGCGTGGCCGGTCTTCTGACTACCGCCAGTGTCACGGCCTGGACGGCGGGCCAGGTGCCGCGCACGATGTTCTATGACGACACGACCGGCCACATCTTTTTTACGCTGAGCGGCGGGCGACTCGTCAAATGGCATCCGGAGGACGGGTTCGTCGCTTCGCTCGACGGCATGCCGGTGCCGTCCGGCTACGGCTTGCAGGGTGACGCCAACCTGCCGATCAAAGGCTGGCTCTGGGCGGGCGACAGTTTCAACGTGGCGCTGGTCGATTTGGTGTCGATGCATATCGAACGCACGCTCAATATCGCGCTGTCACCCGTAACGACCGCCACGCGCTTCGCAGGATGCTATGAAAAATTCACGCATTCGATGGTGATCATGACCGATGCCGGGCAGGCCAAGTACCCGCTCGACCGCTACACCGGTGAAGGCGTGCCGCTGTCGGGGATCATCGGCGATCTGACGAAGAAGGCTGGCCTCGTACCTGCTGACATCGATACGGCCACGCTGACGCAGTCGGTGCGCGGCTTCACGGTCGGCAACCGGATGGCGGCGCGTGATGCGCTTGAGCCGCTGCTGGGGGCGATGTTTGTCGATGCGGTCGAGAGCGACGGGGTGCTGCGCTTTATCCAGCGTCAGACCGCTTCAGCCTTGGCGGTGGCGGAAGACGATCTGGGCGCGGATGATAGTGGCAAGGATGTACTCCGCATTACTGAGACCCGCACCCAGAATGTGGAACTGCCGCAGCGGATCGATGTCGTCTATCTCGATCCGTCGCGCGACTACCAGACCAATACCCAGCATGCGACTCGTATCGCCGCGCTGGGCACGGCTGAAAAACGCACGGTGCAGCTGGCGCAGGTCTTGAGCGCCGACGAGGCCAAGCTGATCGCCGAGCGCATGCTGCATGAGGCCTGGATCGGGCGCACGGCCTATGCCTTTACCCTGCCGCCCAAATTTATGCGGATCGATCCGGCGGACGTGGTGACTGTCACGCTGGGTACGACGACCTTCAAAGTACGCCTGCAGCAGGCCGATCTCGGCGGCAACAATGCGATTGCCTGTCAGGGCATGGCGGCGGATGAAGTGGCTTATAGCTTTCCGGCTTCGGGCACCTCGGCTGTGATCGACGTGCAGGAGATCCTGCTGGTCGGCCCGCTGGTGCTGGCGCTGATGGATCTGCCGATGCTGCGGCTGGAAGACGACAGCCCCGGCCTGATGTACGGCTTCGGCATGAAGGACGGTACGGCTTCGCTGTACCGAGCGCCCGATGAGGTATCCTGGGATCTGCTCGGCACCGGTGAGGAGCTGCCGCATTTCGGCGCGGCGACGACCGTGTTGCCAGTGCCGCTTTCGCCCTGGTCGTGGGATGAGACATCCAACGTCACAGTCAGCATGCGCGAGGGAGAGTTGGCCAGCGCCCCTATGCTCGATGTGCTGAACGGAGCCAATGCGGCCTTGCTGGGCGACGAGATCATCCAGTTCCGCACTGCTACCATGCTCTCTGGCGGTGTGTACAGGCTGACCGGCCTGCTGCGGGGACGACGGGGAACTGAATGGGCTTGTGGCAGCCACAGCAACGGCGACCGCTTTATCCTGCTGGAAGCGGGCACGGTGCAGCGGCTGAGCCTGCCGCTTTCGGATGTCGCCAAGGACTATGCCTACAAAGGCGTGATGTCGGGCGCTGACTGGGACGATGCGCCGGTACAGCATTTCACCTTCAAAGCGCAGAGCCTCAAGTGCCTGTCGCCTGTGCATGTAACAGGCAGCCGCAGCGCGGGAAATCTCACGATCTCTTGGATACGGCGGACGCGCTGGTATGGGGATTGGCTCGACGGCATCGATGTGCCGCTGTTCGAGGCCAGCGAGGCCTATCAGGTCGATATTCTGAACGGGGCAACCGTTGTGCGGACGCTGTCCGTCACCAGCCCCAGCGCCGTTTATGCAGCCGCCGACCAAGTGACCGACTTCGGGACGGCGCAATCCAGCGTAAGCGTCAAAATCTATCAGATGAACGCCGTGATCGGTCGCGGCAACCCAGCAACAGCGACGGTGTAACATGACGACGAGTCCAAACCTGCAGATCGAGCATATAGCCGCTAGCCAGGCGCAAAAGGAAGTGACCTGCAATACTGCCTTCGACACGCTGGATCGCTCGCTCTGCGAGGTGCTGTCCAAGGCGATGGCGGATGCTAATCAGACCCTGACAGATGCTGAGGCCAATAACGCGATCTATATCAAGCTCACAGGGGCGCTCACGGTAGGCCGCACCCTGACGCTGCCTGCCCGCAAGAAGCTGTTCGTCATCGAGAATGCGACCACCGGAGCATTTGCGGTCACGGTGAAGTCTGGCGCGGGAGCGACCGTCGCGTTGCCAATGGGGGAGCGCCGGTTTCTCTATAACAACGCGGTCGATGTCATGGGGATCACGGCGGGTGGCAGCACCGCGCCTTATGATATCGGCGGCGCTTTGGGCGGTCTGCCGACAGCTTCACAGACGATCCTCCGCTATCCCCTGCCACGCGCCGTCAGGTTTTCAGCCGGGTTGCCGTCGAGCCAGGGGCTGTGCGGTACGGCCCCGACGGCAGCCGTGACCTATAGCCTCAAAAAGAACGGCGTCCAGTTCGCGACTATGCAGTTCGCGGCCAGTGCCACGACCGCCACATTTACGGCAGCTACAGATACGGACTTAGCCGCAGGCGACGTACTGACGCTGACCGCGCCCGCAACGCCGGACAGCACGCAGGCGGATCTGGCCTTTTCATTCGCAGCCTTACGACTTTAGGAGAAACCCATGGCATTACGGTTTGTAGACGGTTTCGATCATTACGCAGTTCCGGCCGGAATTCCGGCCAAGTGGAGTTCTTATTACGACACGACGGAATCGAACGGCCTTGCCAGCTATGCAGGGCGGCGGTCAGGTTCGAACGCCTTGGCGATCCGCGCCTCAGGCGACTTTGTCGGGATCACGCTCGACAGCCAGTCGACCTGGATCGTCGGCTTCGCCATTTATCTCTACGGCACGGAGACCAACGAACTGATCCGCTTTATCGACGCGGACGGCAATATGCAGCTGCTGATCCAGATCACCAATCAGGGGATCATCCAGCTCTGGCGCGGCAACTTCAGCACCATGCTGGCGGCCTCGACTTTATCGATGGGCATCACGGCCTGGAATTACATCGAGATCAAATGCACGATTGCCGATAGCGGCGGGCTGTTCGAAGTACGGATCAATGAAACGGTCTATGTCACCTACACGGGTGACACCAAACAATCCTCGACCCTAAACACTGCCAGCCGCATTCAGTTCATGGGTCGCAGCAGCGATCTGGCCTTAGACGATCTTTATATCTGCGACGGCACGGGCAGCACGAACAACAACTATCTGGGTGACGTCAGGGTCGATGCCCTGAAGCCGGTCGGGGCCGGTTTCTATGCGGACTTCAGCCGCTCAACGGGCAGCGCGAATTGGGATAATGTCGATGACGTCACCCCCGATGGCGACGCAACCTACAATTACAGCAGCACGGTCGGCAGCAAGGATACCTTCGACTGTGCCAACCTCGTGGCACTGACCGGTTCGATCAAAGGCCTGCAGGCCAACCTCATCGCGCGTAAGGACGAGGCAGGCGGCAGGGTCTTGAAAGCGGTGCAGCGCATCGGCGGCACGGATTATGAAAGCGCGCCGATTGGTCTTGGCATGTCATATGTCGTGCAGCGGCAAATCTACGATGTCAGTCCGGCAACTGGCGTGGCCTATACCGAGACCGAGATCAACGCGGCTGAGTTCGGCTACAAGGTTCACAGCTGATGACAAGGCTTTACCTCTCAAGGAACGGCCCGACCTACACGCCGCCGACCATACGCGGTGCTTGGGAAGGTACCAGCACCCTCACCCGTGCGCTGCAAACCAAGCCGGACGAAGCCAGCCAGGGCGAATCTATTGCGGCCTCGAACTACGAAGTCACGACGCTCACCGCCTTCGATGTGATGGTGATCAAGGGCGTGACGGCACCGTTGGCAGCCGATTATACCTTCGGCGGCACCCTTAACCTCATGATGGCTGTGCAGCAGTCATTCTCTAACTCGTCTAATTCCTACTATCTTCACGCCTATGTGACGGTCGGGGCCAGCGATGTCGTGCGCGGCACGCTGCTGGCTAATTACTTCGACAGTTCCACCAACGACTGGACGACCACAGCGGCGGCGCGGCCTCTGCAGACGGCGCAGGCACTGACAGCTGTCGCGGCTCTGGCGGGCGACCGGATTGTCGTCGAGCTGGGTTTCCGCGCCAAGAACGGGTTCAGCTCGCAGCAGTTCGGTTACATCTATTATAGCGGCGGCGGCGCTGATCTTGTCGCTGGCGGTGCGCCGTCCAGTGGGGTCGGCTATATCGACTTCTCGGACAATTTCACGCTTGCAGAAAATCAGGTCGTCCGCGTCACCCAGCTTGTCACAGAAGTCGTCCGGCGACCGACGAATACTGCGGCAAGGCTATCGCAGCTGGCGCTGGAAGTCGTACGGCGGCCTGCGGCACCGCCAGCCCGTATCAGCCAAATGGTCATCGAAGTCGTCAGAAAGAACGGTGTTGCACCGGTAATAACAACCAAGAAAGTGGCCATGCTTGTCATTGCCACATGAAAGGAGGGATCATGCCCGATCTTGAACGAAGCGTCTGGCGGCTGGAGGCGCAGGTCGAAAACTTAGCCGCCGTGATCGTCGAACTCAAAACCAAGCTGGAGACCGTCGAAGAGAAGCTGACCGTGCTCGACCGCTGGAAAGGCGGCATGGCGGCGCTGCTAATCGCCAGCGCAGCGGTCGGCTTCATGATCGATAAGGTCATCGCGCTCTTCGCTAACAAGTAACCCAAATCAACCCTCAAACCCCATCACCGGCCTCGCGCCGGTTTTTTTGTGCCTGAAAGGAAGTTCAATGACCGTATCTATCACCACCTCAACGCCACGCGGCATCCGTAACAACAATCCCGGCAACCTGCGGAAGACGAACGACCCATGGCAGGGGTTGAGCCAGCATCAGAACGACGCCGCCTTTTTCCAGTTCGACAATGCCATCTACGGCATCCGGGCTTTGGCGCGGGTGCTGATCAACTATCAGGATAAGCACGGCCTGCGCTCGGTTACGCAGATCATCAGCCGCTGGGCACCACCCTCTGAAAACCAGACGGGCGACTATATCAATGCCGTCTGCCAGCGCACCGGCTTTGCGGCCAACACCCAGCTGGATCTGCATACCGAGGCCAATCTACTGCCGCTGGTCGAAGCCATCATCCGGCATGAGAATGGCCAGCAGCCATACAGCAAGGCGCAACTGACCAAGGCGCTGGTGCTGGCGGGCGTGGAGCCGCTGGAGCCTGACCTGAAGCAGACCCGCACAGTAAAGGGCGGCAAGGCTGCTGTGGTCGCTACGGTGGGTGTCGGGGCTATCGAGATCGTCCAGCAGTCGCTCGACCCTGCCAGGGAGGCGCTGGTGGCCATTGCGCCTTACGTCGCGAGCGTTAAATGGGTGCTGCTGGCGCTGACTCTGATCGGCATCGGTATCATGGTCTGGGCGCGGATCGACGACCGCCGCAAAGGCCTGCGCTGATGCTGGCCGTGATCAAAAGCTGGATCATGGGGAATGCCGTGCGGCTGCTGGGTTATGCCCTGGCAGCCGCTTCGGTCACCGCCGTGATCGTCGGCATTCGTCAGTCGGGCAAAAACGCCGTCCGGCTGGATATCCTTAAAAACACATTGGAGGTGAAACATGAGCAACTTCGGGCTGCGGCCAATGCGCCTCGTACTCGCGCTGAGCTTGTTAAGCGGCTGCAGGACGGTAAGTTCTAGCGCGGGGTCGGACTGTCCGCCTTTGCGAGATTATGACCAGGCTTTCCTGAACCAGCTGGCTGATGAGATCGAGGCCGCGCCGGTCGATGCGGCTTATCCGATAGCTGTACAGGATTATGCTGGCTTACGAGAGCAGATATGGGCTTGTAAGTGATTTGATATGCCTTCTGCTTGTGCTAATTTTTGATGGAAACTCGGAGGCTATTGAATGATACCGCATGTTGACCAGGCAAGAGATTATCTCATACAGCACCTCGCCAATTTACCTGCAGCGCGAGGGAATTATCATAATAACAATCAGGTAAGAACGCATGGTTGCGATATCTGGATTCCAAATGTCGTGGCTGACTATTATCAGATGACGCAACAAATGCGTATCTTGGATAACTGGGAAGAGGAAAGATATATACCATTCTATGATGCGGCATGGGAACTATCTCGCATAGGTGTCCTTCGTCCCGCGAGTGTCGCTGCGTTGGGTATGGGCATGGGCAGCGGTTTTCATGGTGACGGTTATTCGCTAACCGAGTTTGGCAAGACATGGGTGAAGGCAGCCAAAGATAATCTACCACCTCCAACTGATCCCAGCCGTTACATGGCCCTCTTATCTGGTTTTGAAAACAAGTTGGGACAGGCATTCAAGCAACGGGCGGCAGAAGCCGCACATTGTCACACGACGACTAATTATCTGGCCTGCTGTGTAATGGCCGGTGCTGCAGCTGAATCAATCCTACTTGCAGCGGCTATCACCAAGACCAATGATGAATCGAAAGTTCTAAGCGAATATCGGGGCGCATCGGGTCGTACCCGCGTAACAAATATGTTGATAGGTGCTGCGCCGAAAGGTATCGCCGATCCACTTAAAGCAGGATTGAATTTGCTAAGTTACTGGCGCGATGAAGCTGGTCACGGGCAGGCCAGCACGATTAATGAGATTGAAGCGTTTTCTGCTCTTACCCAATTATTGAGGCTGGCTCAATTCACAGTAGATAATTGGGATACAATAACAGCGCCTTAACGCTAGCTATCAGCAAATGCAAAAATATGAGACCAGAGCAATCAGGCTCTAATTCCACTTTGTCTATAAACTCTCACTATAATTTAGCTGCGATCTAAATAGCTTTTTGGAGCGGCATTAACTGGTTAATTCGCTTAATATACATATTGTTGATAAATAATGCTTTTTTGTCTGAATATTAACTAGAAAAGCAAATTTTATTGTTGCAACAAGCTGCCCATAACCGTAAACGATATTATATCGAAACGGATTATTATGCGGCCTTGTGACCTGCCATCAATATTAGAACTTCCATTTCAACAACGCCGAAAGGCGATTGCGGAGCTATTTCTCAATAGCAATCTAAATTTCGATCAAGCGATTGAACAAATTGATCTTCTTAGATCCTTAGTAGCTGCAGAAAAACCAAGCGAGTTAGAAAATTTTGAAGACCAAGTTTTGCTGGTTCTTTCATTTATGGAGAAAGGATCTGCAAACCAGCGAATTGATTTAAGCACCCCAGAACATGAACTGCTATGGGGGATTAGTCTGGCTGCTGCATTTACCGATGAAAAAATTTCTGCTGTCTGGCCTGAAGAAGCAAAAAACCAACCGTTTAGATTGCTGCCAATTGGTAGTCAGTTGTTAGGTACAGATCTATATTCACGTGAGCTGGGTATTGCGCAGCTTGAAGCGGCTAGTCTCATCAAAGCTAGAGTTCAGATTAACTGGGCCATACCTCATGAAGGTTATCCAGGACTTGCCTACGCTTACAATTCTCATCTAGACCGTATTCATCTCGACCCTGTCTGGCACTTAATCATAGGTAGTGAAAACGCTATTGGCGCTGTTGCTCACGAAATTGCCCATGGCATTGGCACAAGGTCATTCACACCTAAGTTGCAAAAGCTGCATGATCAGCTTGAAGTGATGCAGAAAAAACCACGTAAGGATTGGGGTGAAGACGATTATATTGCATTTACCCGAGTCAATGCTGAGTGGTACGTCCGGTTTTTGATATTTGACGAAGCTGAAAATAATTATGCAAATCGCTTTGCGGCAAATCGCACAAGCATGATGGCTACAAACTATTCAACAGCTTTAAATTACATCGAGTCGTTGCTTGTAAGCTCGGAGCATGAGCCACCACCAGTTTACGAAATTGATGAAGCTGACAAACCTAAGGAAGAAGTTAAAGCAGAAGTTCCTCCGGAATATGCTAAGTACCTTCGCAATATTAAGCGCGTCATCCGCTACAACTTCTTTAAGAATAACGGTCTAATCGAAGATACGGAAGTCGGTTGGAAATCTGTCAACGTCGATATCGATTTCCTGTATTCCGGTCGTTCAGAGAAGACTGAAGTTTTTGGTAGTGGTGAAGCTATTCTAGAGAACGTACTTCACACCTGTCACGAATTAGAAAAGACGCAGCCTCAACAACGCGAGAGACTTTTCCTCAGCCCTGAAGCTATGCAGCAACGGGCAGATGAATGCTCTGAGGCAAGAAACATTATTATTGATGAATTATTTGACCGTCATCTAAGTCATATTCTTTCTGAACTTGATCGTGATGCTGAGAATGAAGCAAAAGAATTGCTCGAGCGGGCTGCAGCCGAAGGCATAAACATCGCAGAAACCCAGCCGTCTATTTTTATTCCTGGACTTGGGCGCATCTCTGTATGTGATCTCCCTCCTGAAAAGCCTGAAGATCTTCGTGTACCTAGTGATGGTATGGGCGAAGAATGCGAGGGCGAGGGGTATGATGGCAAAGCAGAGTCAAATATTGATCCTGAAATCTGGAAAGAAGATAAGCCGAGCTTTGGTGGCGGTGGCCGAGGGCCAGGTGGCGGTTACTCTGATGCAACGCCAAAACTGCGTGAATCAACAGGTGATGGTTCTTGGTACAATGCCGTTGTGGCGAAGTATAGCGGGGCGGCTACTGAGGTTGCACGTATGCTACGAGCTATCGAAGAGCGAGTAATCATTCTTCAAGATGATGAGGTTGATCGCTATAGCCTCTATCCGGAAGACGGCAATCCTAGCCGCATCGATACAGGTACGATCTATAATCGAATGATCAAACTCCAGACAGGCCAACCTATAGATGAAAATACGATTTCTCATTTTAAGATTGATCTTCCCGTGAGCCCGGCTTGTCCTCCATCTGATATTGTCATAGCGGTCGACGGTTCAGGCAGCATGCGCGGGGAGCCGGTTGAAACTGCTATGTCAGCCGGATGTATAGTTCACGCCGGAGCACAGATGCGTGATCGCCGTGTAAATCTTATTATGATGGGTGAGCCAAAACCTTTGGAAGTTGCTAAGCCAGGTGACTCACCTAGCGAAATTGCGCGACGCATCGAAGCCCTTAAAAAGGGCGACGGCGGTTCGCGTGACTTTTTATCGCCAGTGGTTAAGTTGGCGCTCGAATTTACGATTAACCAGCGCCGCATAACGAATGAATTGCAAGGCAAAACAAGTCTGTTTTGTATAAGTGATGGTGGATTTAGTGATGGCCAGCGTGCCTTGCAATCCATGACAGAAATTGCAAAATTATGCCCTGGCTTTAGTTTGGATTTCATTTTTATCGTAAAAAACTACGAGCCTACTGGTGTGATTAAGCATATTCACGCTTTAAACAGGTCGCCAAGTAAAACGAAAATTGGGTATGTGACTGCAAAAAAACTATCAGACATACCAGGAGCATTAGTAAAGCTTCTCGATAGTCGCTTGAAAGCTAGTGGGGAAAGTGAAGCGCAGCCTTACTCCCTCAAACGCAGTCAGTTTATGAGAGCTCATAGTAGAATGAATTGGAGTTTTTGATGATAAATAAGACCATTAAGTTCGGCGGCCCTGCAACGCCAATTCCTACTTATGATCCTAAGACAGGTCATGTTGGCGCTCTATGTAGCTATAGAAGTGAGATCAATTTTGTCACTTTTCGAGACGATATTAGTCGCAGCGGCTCTATGCAAATCCAAGGCGATGATGACCGTATTACGGCTAATGAAGCGCTGTATGCCGATCTCATTCGCAATTTGCCTTCCCGGCAAATGCTGCCGCACCTTATCCATGAACTGACTGAGCGCGATCCGACTCGTACAGATTGGAATAAAAGAAGCATGGTCTGCCGATACGAAGGGCCGCCTTCCATTGGTAAAAGTTTTCTTATCAAAGCCCTCGGCAAGCTAACTCACCCTAAGGGTGTTTTGTATCTAAATTGTAAAGACGTCGATATGGGCGTTCTTTTCTGTGAAACTGTGTTCGACACAAGCGCAGCCAATACAGAGAAAGCAGCTATTGATGCCCGCGTATTGCAAGGTAATGCTGGCAGTGAAGGTGGCCTAAAGCCTGAAAGTCGTATCCTACTCAAACAGATTTTGGGCTCTGCATATATTGAAGACGAGCTAGGCGACTCGGTGTTGACCTCGATTGACTGGAACGGAATTCAGGTCAAAGGCAATAGTATTGAAGAGCAAGCCTATCAAGAGCAGGTTGTGCGTGAGGCTATCAAACAGGTTTGCGAGTTAGAAGGCATTCGAACAAACTCAGGTTTGAGCCAAATCGGCATTACGACACGGGACGGCATGGCTGTTCGTGCAGCTGATCCGACTTCAGCAGACTATTGCAGGCCAATTCTTTTAGACGAGTTAATGCGGTGCAAGCATGGCACTGACCAGAAGCTATTTGAGTGGGTTGCCATGCTGTCAGATCCACTAGTGGACTATGTTGAAGTGATAGCCGGTAAGAACCGGCATGTGCGTCTTTATCGCCGTGATCTACCAGCGACCTACCGTGTCAACATTACGGATAATCCTAATGTGCGCGGTATGGGCAGTGCAAGCATGAGCAAGCCACTTAAATCGCGCTTGGGATTTGAACTTGATGACAGGATTGTGCCAGATCCTGGCTTGCCAGATTATGCAGATCGTATCGCCCAATTCCTAACTGGCTTCGGTGCGTTACAAGTTTATTATGCAGGGAAGGAGTTTTTTGATGCCCATCCCAGCAGCTTGCGTCAGTTAGCTACAAATTATTTGCGAGCTGGAAAAACAGACGCTGCAATCAGCCGCATTTCCAATGAAGATCTTACCAATATTGAAAATATCGAGTCTGTCATTGAGCTTAGTGAACAGCTGGGCCGCTTCTTTGCCGACCTAAAACCCATGTTCAATCCAAATTCCACATTTCATCAGCAGCAGGGGACATCGGTAAGTCACGCTTACGAAGATTATCTTAGCAGCGTCGAGATTGATTTGCGGCTCGTTACAAAGTTATTAGAAAAAGCGCTAACTGATGCACCAATACCTTCAAGTCCAGCCAAAGCGAATTTTTCTTCGGCTTTTCAGTTCGGCATTGATTCCGGTAAGTCTGCTAAGGCAGAGCCAGCACCAAATCGCGGCTTAAGACTTGAAAATTATATTGTTGGATGGCTTGAGCGTGTATTTGTACCAGCGGATGCTGATTTGCGTGGCATCAATAAAGACGAGTGCAAGAAGCTTCTAGATATTGCCTTAAAAGCGGCAGCCAACTGCGGCATTGGTGATCCAGAGCTACGTGAAGCCGACAAAGGCGATGTAAAAAGAATTTGCGATCTTTACGATTTCAACCCTTACGCGGGACCGATGGGAACACTGCTTGTTGTTAGAGACATCGTCGTTGGCAAGGTGCGTGAACAGTACGCCGAATTGCAGGAGGCGAATGACCAGCTTCCCAATTTGCCGGAAGATAACGAGAAAATACTCTCTACTTTGGAGCTAGAGCAGGCATTAGACCATGTTGCCCGTTTGGAGAATATTTCACGGGCAAACCAGCCTTCGTCCATCGTACTTCCAAACTTTAATCCCGACGACTTTATGGCTTCGCCCTTTAGCGCATGTATTGTCAACGATACAGCGCAAGCTGGCGCAGGTATGACTGATACGCCGATAGATAAGGATGCTTTATTAATCGGCCTGGCTCACCCTAAACTGCGAGATCAGTCTGTAGCAGCTTTATTTAGCAAAACACTCGTGAGCCGTGCAGACCTAGCGCAGTCAGATCCTGCAATCCAAGTTAGTGCTAAACAGTCGGATACTGGTTTCGGTCTAACCAGCTGCAAAGTTCTGAACGGGGATACTGAAGAAACGCTTCATCTATTTTCTGCGAAAGATGGAGCGCTGTTAGTCGTTGGTGGCCAGATTAATGAAATGACCGCTAATTTGCTAAGAGCTTGCCGCGTTACTTATGCTGAGCGTGGGAGCGCCAATGCCGAGAGAGTTATTGATGGTTGGGCTGAGGGAGCCTTCAAACAACAGGACGTTCTTTCAAGCCGTGCGGAAACCGATGCTCTATTGAAGCGTGCTTTCATCTTGCGTAACGGCAATGCCGGTGACGAAGAGGCGCTGCTTGCTTTACCCCTTCCTGAACTTGTTTTTAATGAAAAATCCGTGCCTATCCGCCCCGTAGTGGTAATTCACCAGAATGCCAACCGGGCATTAGCAGCAATGAGTAGAGGTTGATATGCAAGATGTAATCTCATCCTTACTTGATTTGGCCATAAATCAAAGCGCCGATGCTTTAGAAGGTTCAGATGGGCGCGTAAGATTTGTGGCTGGATGGCGAGCCGCATTGTTACGGAGTAAATGCCAGGTTGCGACAACACTCGGAGGGTTTGAGCAAGCCTTAGAAGAGGGCGCTAAAGAAATATTTGTGCCTGTCCGTGCTTTCGGAATAACGGCTATTCGAAGAATTATGGATCGCGTTCAAAGTGACGCAATTATTTACGTGGAGCAATAAATGTCTTTGAGTCCAGCCAAAAAAAGCATTTTGAACATAAACGCTAATGGGCAAATGGATGCCATCATTACTTGTGCGAAGCGCAAAAAGCCCTTGAGAGGTATTACGGCTCAGCTGAATGGTATTGGCCAGCCTCTTTCACTAGGTGATTTTGCAACAGCAAATGGCCCTTTAGGCCAGCTGATGTTTAAGCGTGGTCAAAAGCAGGATTCTGCTATCGATATCATCGATCAGATCCTTACTGAGCTTGCGGAAATAGACGAACTGCCATCTTTTCACGATTGGGTGAGCACCAGAAATTCTGAGTATTCCTTGATGGAGTGGGCGACGAAACGTAAGGTGCTGGCTAAAATATTTCAACCACAGTTCTGGGCCGGACGTACTGATCAGATGAATTTACTCTGGAATCAAATACCAGAACGCGGGCAGCAGCAAGTTAAAGACTTTTTTCGGCATGTTGCAGAAGCCGAAGGGTTGGGAGATAAGTCTGGCCAACAGAAAGTAAATGTATCACCTTCAGGACTCTTCGTGCCGAATAATGAAGGTGCAATTCCAGCTGATGATATTCGTGTTTGGCGAAATCTTCAGGACGTAATCGACGATGCACCTGTAATTGTGGAAAGCCCAATCATAACCCATGACCATATGGTTCGCCGGGGCAGAGTTCGGGCTAGTTATATAGAATTGGCTTATGCAGCAGGCGCCTTGCCTGTAGTTCAAAAGTATCTACGTGAGCACGACAGGCCTTTGACTAGAGGCAGCATCGCGCAGGCCGGAATGGGGCATGTTCTAAAAGAAATAGATACGGCCTTTATAAATTACTGTCGTCTAGGCAACACTGGAGCTGTTAGTAATTTAATCGAAGCAAAAATTGTTGATTTTGGAGCCATAACTGATCGAGAAACGCAGCCTGCACCTATTGCTGCTGCTACAGCGGGCCATGCTGAAGTCTTAGATCTATGCTATAGTAATGGTGCTGATCCTGATCTTACATGTGCTGGTAAGGGGACGCTTACTGCGCTTTGGCAAGCCGCGAGACACAACCGCCCTGCCGCCGTTAGCTCTATTGTACGTGCCCTTAAGGAGAAGCATGCCAATGATCCGGTAGCTTATTTGGATTCGCTCCATGCTACTCATGACTCATTAACGCCTCTTGGGGCTGCGAAGAAGCATTCAAATGCAGATACCACGGCAGCGCTGTCAGATACCTTAATAAAGGCTGCCGAGGCCGTGGCTACATTACCAATAGAGAAGCTTCTGGAAGGACATGAGCAATCTCAAGGCGCTCTTTTTGCTTTGAAGCGACTTAAAATGCTTCCAGATTTGTTTAGGCCCGGTCTTTGGGTTGGTAATGTACAGGCTATGCAAAATATTGCTGAGATTGTTACTCCGGCTGAAGTCGACTCACAATTGATTGCAGCTGGTAGGCCATCATTTGGAACTTTAATGACAATCGTTAACGCTCAAACGTTGAAGCGGTGAATTTACAAAATCCTCTAAAGCAGCTTTTGCATATCTGATTCTGCTTCCAACTTTTGTATAGGTAGGCCCAACACCTCTCCAGCGCCAATTATCCAGCAGTCGTCGAGTAACCCCTAGATGTTTAGCTGCCTGTTCTGGCGTAACATGAAAGAGGCGAGTATTGTTCTGATCTGTAAGCTCGGAGATTATTTCGACGTATTCGGTTTTGTCACTGTTGCTCGCGATTTGAAGAAATTGCCCCATCTCGTCATTCACTTTGGTAGCAGCTTCGACTGCAGGGTGAATTGCAAGGTGAGCATATCGGGCCGTGGTCTGGGTTTGCGAATGGCCTAGGATTTTACCAATAATAGGTAGGCTCAGCCCCATATTTACTGCGCTAGATGCAAAGGTGTGTCTAAGGTCATGCAAACGAACATCATTTAATTTTGCCCAACTACGAACATGACGCCACGCTTTCTGCATGTTGACGTAGGCCGATCCAATCGTGAGGTTTGAACATATTACATGTGGGTTGCCTTCAGTGCGGGGTAGATCCTGCAATATTGAAACAGCTGTTCTACCGAGAGGGATGACTTTAGCGCCTGTTTTAGAGTCAGGCAGACGTATAAGAGCCTTATCAAGTTCAACCCATTCCCATTTGCAGTATTGGATTTCCCCTAAACGTGCGCCGGTTAATACCAGAAGCCGTATGCAAGCGATTGCATAGATTGAGAGAAGCTGCTTGTCTTCTGCATTATTTAAAGCCTCGCCTAAACGGCGTAGCTCGTCCGGGGTAAGGTACCGCTCACGCTTGTTTTCTTTAAATTTTTTGAGATGCCTACATGGATTTGTGCCATCGGGTCGCCAGCCCCAGAGTTCAGCCAGATTGAACATTTTCGAGCATACCTCAATAATTCTGTTCGCATTGATTTTGCGGGCAGAGTTAGCCTGCTGAATGTTGGCTATATCGCTTTTCGTGACCTCCGCCACTTTCAAATGACTCATGGCGGGCAGAATAAACGCATTTAAGATGCGCTTATAATTAACCATCGTCTTAGGTTTTACATGATGGGCACAATGTTCATCCAAGTATCGGTCACTAAGCTCCTTTACAGTCGGGGCGGCTCGGTGGGCTAGTTTGTCACCTGCAGGGTCTTCACCATTGCGAGCGGCAGCTAACAATGTGGCAGCCTTGAGCCGTGCATCTTCCGCTGTAAAATGGGTGTAGTGGCCAATCGTATATCGGCGGGTTTTGGCTCCGTGCCGATATTGAATGAAATAGATTTTACGACCCGTGGGAAACACTCTAACCCCAAAGCCAGGGATCTCTGAATCCACAATCTGGTACTCTTTCTCTTTGGGCTGTAAAGCTTCAACCGTTCGTTTTGTAAGTTTAGGCACTGCTTCCTTCCAATTCCTGTTTACGGACGCATACTGGACGCACGAGGAAGCAAACCAGTGGCAAAACAGGCTAATTAGACGATTGCTTCACGGTGCAGTGAAGTCAACTAAACTATTGAAATATAAAAGAGAATGGGGTCGTGTATTGCTGTTGAGGGTTCCACTAGACCTAGCTCATAACCTGAAGGCCGCAGGTTCAAATCCTGCCCCCGCAACCAGTTAGCCCGCTTTTTAGCGGGCTTTTTTGTGCCTAGTGTATTATTCAATAAAACATATCATATTATTCACGGTAACGTAACGATAATACCCTATCGTTGGCTTGGAACAGCTAACCTTTGGGATTTAGATGACTTTTTTTGCGCGCCTTATAGTTGCTGCCTATTTTGTCTGCTGTGCACCAGCCTTTGCCTCAAACCTGATTGGTACTGGCAAGCTGGCGCGCACGCCGATTGTGACTATTAGCGAGATTGTTGTAAGCGACGATAGCGTCGCGCCGGGTGATAAGCTGACCTTGAGCCTTACCCTTACGTCTGACCAGACTACACGCCCTGGCATCATCGCATTTCTAATCATGAATGAAAAAGATCGTGTGGTTAATCAAGCTTTAGTGGCTTTTAGTAAGCTCGAGGCCGGTAAGCCGTTCACGGCTACGCAGCAGATGGTTATCGGTAAAGACTATCCTGACGGCAGCTATGCAATCAGGGTTAGTAGTGCGGGCAGTAATTTTAGCTTCTGGAAACTTAAACAAAACGCGTTTCGGGTTTCGCGCATTGTTGAATCTGCTTGTGGCAAAAGTCACAATGGCTCTTTTGTCGCCGCGCCTGCAACTGATCTGTGTGCTGCAGGTCAAGCCAGCGGCGTTAGCTTGCAGGGTGCTGATTTCATATGGTCTTGTACAAATGCAATCGGCCTTTCTGTCAATTGCAAAGCCAGCAAGTTAGTACCGGTTGATAGTGTTTGCGGCGCCGCGAATGGCACATTACGTACGACAAGACCAAGCGATAATGAGCTTTGCGCCGTTGGTAACACCTCGCCTCTAACACTTGATGCTGGAGGTAATTTTCACTGGTCTTGCTTTGGGCTGAACGGCGGTACGGATCATGACTGTGCGGCTGCGATACAGCCGCCCGTGACCTATGGGTGGGCAGTTGGAGCCTATGGTGAATATAGTAGTTGTAGCGGTGGCAAACAGGCCCGTACACGTAGCGTACAATGCATGGGATCTGATCAAAAGGTGGCTGCTGACAGCAAGTGCGGCGGTGAACGGCCGATTGCCGAAGACACGCGCGCTTGCGCAACCCCGATCGACGGTCAATGCGGGCCTAGCAATACTGTTTCTGACACCATTGGCACGCCATCTAGCAGCCCCTACACTTGCTTATCCGGCCAAATCGCTAACCTTAAAGTGGGAACAGATATCGCGACCTGGACCTGTTTAGGCCAGAACGGGGGGGCTGATACAGCGTGCAAGGCCAAAGTTGCTGCGGGTATTGATATTGCAAGTCTATTAGGGCCGATGAGCATCCCCCCTTCGAATGTGCCTGATGTGGTGGGCGCTTTCCGGTTCTTGTGCGGGCCAGGTCAAGTGTTGCCTGACGATCCGATTGTTTATCCAGGCCAACCTGGCAGAGCGCATTTGCATCAATTCTTCGGCAATCTAGGCGCCAATGCTAATTCTACATACGAAAGCCTTCGTGCTAGTGGTGATAGCACCTGCATGAACGAGCTCAATCGCTCGGCATACTGGATGCCAGCGATGCTGGATGGTAGGGGCAATGTCGTGCGGCCTGATAACGTATCGGTCTACTATAAACGCCGCCCCAAATCAGATCCATTCTGCACAACAGCTGCGGACGGCTGCGTCGATATTCCCCGTGGGCTACGCCTGATCTTCGGGTGGGATCAAACGCAACCAACTGTACCACAGCCAGAGAACGTGTCGCATTTCAACTTTAAATGCGTTGCTAATTTCCATCCAACCACAGCGGCTTTCGCTAATATGGTTGAACCGCTAAAAGATTGCAAAGTGGGGCAACAATTGGTCGGCGTGATTCAAACGCCGGTATGCTGGGATGGCCATAATCTTGACAGCCCGGATCACCGCAGTCATGTCGTTGATATGATCCGCGACGGAACGACAAATTGGCAGTCTCAATGCCCTGCCACCCATCCAAAGCTGCTGCCGCAATTCACGATGGGCGTGCAATGGACAATTGGTGCTGAGGACGACCCAACTAAATGGACGCTTTCCAGCGATCACATGAAGCCTGGCGCGCTTCCTGGCGAGACCTTCCATTCCGACTATTTTGAAGGATGGGAGGAAAGCATCCGAGCACGCTGGCATGCTGGGTGTATTGACCATCTGCTAAACTGTTCGGACGGTGACCTGGGTGACGGACAAATCATGACGCGTGGTAAATTCTATCCATCTGGCCCGGCAAATCCAAGATTGATGCCGATCCCCGTTACTGCGCCTATGGTCAATCATGCTGAACATATGATGTAGCGCCATAGGGGCTAAGACGATGCTTGCACAGCGATCGCAGGCATCGGTGTGCTTGCATCGAGCCGCATGCGCTGGCTGTTAATCATCATCAGAAGCTCACTGGCGGCACGCGCATCATCCAAAGCGCGGTGGTGATTTTCGAGATCAATGCCGACAAGCGCGCAGATATTCCCAAGACCATATGACTTATGGCCGGGATAATATCGCCTCATGCCGGTAACCGTACAGAATTTCGGCGCGCGATAGGCCGTGCCCAACGCCGAAAATTCGGCACAGATGAAGCCATAGTCAAAGTTGACATTATGGGCAACGAAGATGGCATCGTCTAAAAATGCGGAAAGATCGTCAGCGATCTCCGCAAAGCGCGGCGCATCCTTGACCATGGCATCAGAGATGCCGGTCAGGCTAGTGATAAAAGCGGGAATGCGCATGCGTGGCCTGATCAGTGAATGCCATTCATCGATCACCTTGTTGTCCCTAATTTTAATGGCGCCAATTTCGGTGATGCCGCCAGCTTGCGCGCGGCTGCCTGTAGTCTCGATATCCACAACCACATATGTCTGCTGTGGATCGTAGCGATAGTGCACCTGCAGAATCTCGGCAGACAAGCCCGCTGCTTTCAGCTGCTGCAGGCGTGTCATTTGATTACGGCGGATGCTGTCGCCCTCTGCCTTCACTTCTGCGAATTTCAGCATGCCATCCTTGACGAGCATCAGGTCAGGAAAACCGTCTCGATGGGCTGTGAAATCCATAGCCATGGCACGTAGAAGCTGCGCCTGTGCCGTAGCAGGCGCAAATTGCAAGAAGTCTCGGATCGCCTCGATATCTAAATAGTCCCAATTGAATAAGCCATTTGCTTGGCCGAGCGCGGCGCTGATGGTTTTCAGCACGATAAGGAGCGCCTGGCCGGCTTTGATTTTAATGAGCTTGGCTTCGATTGTGTGCCGCGATTGCGTCCAGAAAGTTTTCTTGATGAGTGCACGGGGCAGCAGCTCAAACTCATTGCTGGAAGTGGCGCCACCGCCGAACAACTCGTCCCAAAAGACTAGGCCAAACAGTTGATGCCAGAAATGATTCTCGGTGAAATAAGCCCACCAACCGTCGCGCTTATATGTAGCGATCATGCCGAATTCTGGCGCGCCGCGATGGATATCGTCGATTACAGCGACTGCGCCCTGCCGCAACAGGCTCGTCATGGCGCTGATGCGATCGCCTTTGAATTTGCGGCGGTAAAAATCATTTGCAAAAGCAAATTCGCCGTCACTGCCTGGATCGTCGATCATGCATTCAAGCAGTGCCTTGGCTTCATCATGCGCGCCAGCGCCCCATAACAATCGCACCAGTCGCTCGCGGCAGTCCGGTCCCGACGACAAGCGATAAATATCCAGCGCGCGGGTAATATCGCCCTCACGCTCCAAAGCTTGGCCAACCTTATAGCTAACCCGATGCTGTTGGGCTGCTGCATAAACTGTTGGCGCTGCTGTAAGCGCCTCAAGCATCTGCGCGGCGTCAGCAGTTTGCCCTGCGTCCAGCGTCACGCGAATGCGTAAGCAGGCAAAGCAGAATTGCGCCTCCACTAAATCGTCGAACCGCGATTGGAAGCTATGCCGGTTATTGGCTTGCACAATCCCTAAATCACGCAGGGCAAAGGCTTTCAGGCTCTCCGCGCCACGGCCAAAATAAAGGAAGAGCAGGTAATCAAGCGCGGCTGTTTCAGCCTGAACGATGTAATGTTCTAGCGGCCAAACGTCACCCAGATCAGCATGATTTAGGTGTCGGGTAATCTGCTCCAGCAATTTCGGTTTCGACCAGGAGGCACGGATCGTCTCAAGCTCGGCATTGAGGCTCAGCTCGATCAGCTCGCTTTTGGTCAGCAGCTGCAGCAGCGTATGATGGTCTGCAGGTTCGAGGCGTCGAGCTAAGCCCGCCTCGATCAATTGCAGGCAAAGGCTTTCGCAATCGCCAAGCTCCGCATAAATCAATTGCCGGCGGTGGAAGATCTGACCTTTGCGGTTAGCCATGCGAATATAGAGGCAACGTTGAGCATGCGGCAGTGCCCGCAGCTGGATTGTAAAATGCCGCGCTTCGTCGGTCAGGCAATCGGCGCAGACAGCATAGACGAAATCCAGCATCTCCATAAAATGGTCGTGATAATAAAATAGCGGCAGGTCTAGCGCAGGCATGCTGGATGCCATAGCATAACCGCTCAATTATTCATGCTTTGTTCCGCATAATTAACGGTTTTCCTCAAATAATCGTTCCTAGTTTGTTCATTTCGGGTATTATGCGTTTATGCTTGCCGCGCCAATCCGCAAAATCATTCACGTCGATATGGATGCGTTCTACGCCTCCGTTGAGCAGCGCGATAATCCAGATTTGCGTGGCAAGCCGGTTGCGGTAGGGGGCGCGGCGGCGCGGGGCGTGGTGGCGGCCGCTAGTTACGAAGCCAGACAATTCGGCGTGCGATCGGCGCTGCCATCGGTCACGGCCTTACGAAATTGCCCGCAGCTGATCTTTGTAAAACCGCGGTTCGAGGTTTACAAAGCTGTCTCAAAACAGATCCATGCAATCTTTGCCGATTACACGTCATTAATCCAGCCGTTGTCTCTGGATGAGGCTTACCTGGACGTGACAGCCTGTGTCGAAGAACGGCTGCGCGGCTTGCGAACCGCTTGGGCCACAGCCAAGGAAATTCGCCAGCGCATTTTTGAAGTGACCGGTCTGACGGCTTCCGCTGGTATTTCCTACAACAAGTTTTTGGCAAAACTAGCGTCCGATCATCGCAAGCCGAACGGGCAATTTGCCGTTACGCCAGAGATGGGCGCGGATTGGGTGCAAAGCTTGCCGGTCGCGCGGTTTCATGGTGTGGGCCCAGTAACGGCAAAGAAGATGCATAGTCTTGGCATTCAAACCGGCGCTGATCTGCGGGCCAAGTCGCTTGATTTCCTGGAATCGCATTTCGGCAGTAGTGCCGAATGGTATTATGCCATTGCCCGCGGGCAGGATACGCGCCCGGTCGACCCAGACCGCATTCGCAAATCGTCTGGCTCAGAAACCACATTCAACCGTGATTTAACTGACCTAAATGAGATTGAAGCCGGCGTGCTGCAGATGGCCGATGAGGTGTGGCGATGGTGCGAGAAAATGCAGACCTTCGGGCGAACCGTGACTGTAAAGGTGAAATATCAGGACTTTCAGCAAATCACCCGCAGTCGTAGCTTCCCCGCGCTGATCGATAACACCAACGATTTACAAATAGCCAGCCTAGCGCTGGTGCGCACTGTGTTTCCGCTCAGGAAAGGTATCCGGCTGGTCGGTGTGGCGGTTTCAAATTTCGAGGCTCTGCCCGCATCGAAGCCAGCAGCTTTATCTTTATTCACGTTGGAGCAAATGACCGTATCAGCCTAACCGATACTGGCGGCAATGGTAGCGACTTCGTCCGCTTCTTCGGGCGGTTTGTCCCAGCGGATGCGGTGGAAGCGGGGGAAGCGCAAGGCTACGCCCGATTTATGCCGGTTTGAAGATTGCACGGCATCGCAGGCGATTTCGATCACCAGCTTGTGCGCCAGCTCCCGTACCGGGCCAAAGCGGTTGGTGGTGTTTTTATTTATGAACTTCTGCAGCTCATTCAATTCCTTGTCGGTATAGCCGCCATAGGCCTTGCCCACCGGTAGTAGGACGCGTTCACCTGCGGGCGTTGTTGCCCAAGCGCCATAAGTGAAATCGGAATAGAGCGAGGAACGTTTGCCATGCCCGCGTTGCGCATACATCACCACACAGTCGAAGGTGAGCGGGTTGCGTTTCCATTTGTACCAATTGCCCGCCAGCCGCCCTTGCAGATAGGCGCTTTCGCGGCGCTTCAACATCAAGCCTTCGATCGCCGGGTGCGGCGGCTCGGCCCGCAGCCCCGCCAAGTCGTCCCAGGTTTTGAACGCCAACTGCGGTGATAAATCGACTTTCGGCAAATTCACGGTTTCTAAAAACTGGTCAAGCTTCGCCCGCCGCTCGGTATAAGGCAGCTGCCGCAGGTCTTCCTCTTCCCATTGCAAAATATCGTAGAGGCGGATATGTGCCGGAAACTCCTTCAGCAATTGCGGTGTTATTTTTTTGCGGTTCAGCCGCTGCTGTAGATCGTTAAAGCTGGCGATATCCACTTCTTCGTCACGCTTGATCAACAGCTCACCATCTAATACGGCGTACGTGCCGTAGCCATCTGGCGGAGGGTTAAACTCAGGAAAGGCGCCGCTGATCTCCTCCCCGCCGCGGGAATAGATGCGGTGATCGTGGTTGGCCAACACCCACTGCACGCGAATGCCATCCCATTTCCATTCCGCCGCGAAGTTACCGAGGCTGCCCGCCGCATCGATGGCAGCGCGGTCTTTATCTTCCAGTGGATGCGAAAGCATGATCGGGCGGAAGCCGAGCGCGAGGCCAAGCGCAGGGCGGGGGGCGCGGCCTTCCAGCCAATCGAATAGATCGGCGAACGGCGGCTCCAGCGTCGACCAGATTTCCTCAAGCTCAATCACGTCGACTTTGAATTGCTCGGCCAGTGCCAGCTTGACCAAACGCGCACCGACGCCGATGCGCAGATTACCGGTGACGAGTTTCAACAAGGCAATCCGCTCGCTGGAGTCGCAGGCGTCCATCCAGCCCGCGAGCTGCTCCATCAATTCCGTTTTCTTGATAGCGCGCAAGCTATCGACAACCTCTGTCAGCTGCGGTGGCGGCGCGTTGGTGCCATGCTGCACCGGCCAGGCCAGTGCCAGCGTTTCTGCAAGATCGCCGACGAAATCGTAGGAGAGATGAAAAAGCTCCGGATCAATGCGGGTTGCCGCCAATTGCCGCAGCGCCGCACTTTTGACAATGGAAAAGCTGAGCTGCCCCGTCAGCGCTGCCAAGGCCCAGCCGCGTTCAGGATCGGGCGTGGTGGCCATATAATCGGCAATCGCTTGCTGCTTGAGCAAGCGGCCAGGCGAAAGTACGAGCGTTTCGAGAAGCGCGGCGAAGTCTTTCACAAGACCGTTCCTTCGCCAATCGCGTTGCGATTGTCTTCGGTACCATTGATTTCGCCCTCTGGTCGAAGATCAATGTTATCTTCATCGTCATCGCCATAGCCAAGGTCGAGCGCGCGGCCTTTGCGGCCCATCAGATCGAGCTGGCGGAGCAGCGCATCTTCGCGCCCATGCGTGATCCATACCTCGCGCGGATCGACCTGCTCGATCGTCATCAGCAGATCGGGCCAATCGATATGGTCGGAAACGATCAGCGGCAATTCCACGCCTTTCTGCTTGGCGCGCTGCCGCACCCGCATCCAGCCGGAGGCATAGGCGATGATCGGGTCAGGCATGCTATTGGCCCAGCGGTCGCTAAGCGCAGAGGGCGGCGCCAGCACGATCTGGCCTTTCAACTCCTTCTTCGGCAGCGAACTGGCGGGGCGCAGATCACCCAGTTTACAACCGAGCGTCTCGTACAGGTTGCAGAGCCGCACCATCGCGCCATGCAGATAGATCGGCGCATCATAGCCGAGCTTGCGCGTTTCCATAATGATGCGCTGCGCCTTGCCGAGCGCATAGCTGCCAACGAGGATCGCACGATCCGGATTTGCGGCCTGCGCCGCAACCAGCTTCCGCAATTCGTCAGCGATGGGCGGATGATAAAAGACTGGGAGCGCAAAGGTCGCCTCGGTGATGAAGGTATCGCAATGGATCGGCTCGAACGGTAGGCAGGTCGGATCCGGCTGGCGTTTGTAGTCGCCACTGATGACGATGCACTCCCCTTGATAGGTAAGGCTGATCTGCGCGCTGCCCAAAACATGCCCGGCTGGGTGAAAGCTAACTTTGACGCCATTGATATCGAGCGTCTTGCCATATTCCGCGATCTGTCCCTGTGCGAAGCAGTCCTGCCCATACCGCGCCTTCATGATCTCCAGCGTTTCATGCGTGGCTAGCACATGCGTATGGCCAGAACGTGCATGGTCGGCATGCCCGTGTGTGACCAAGGCGCGATCGACCCCGCGGGCCGGATCAATGAAGAAACCGCCTGGCGCGCAGTAAATCCCGCCGCCTTCGGCATAGGGCACGGCGTTAAGCCAGGGGTGGGGTGTTGGTTCAGGCATGGTTAACCGAGCATTTTCTTATTAGTCTTTAATGAAAGTATTAAAATATTTGATGTAAAGCGGCAGCGTGGATTAGAAACAGATTATGATCATTGATATTGAGCAAAATTTAAATCGCGCAGCCTTTGAGCATGGCCTCGGGTTGTACAAACATATGCGATATGAAGATTACCCGCCTTATGTAAAACAATATTTGGCTGAAAAGGGTCGGAGGCCTATGGCTCAACAGGCATGGGTATGTGGGAGCTATATAAAGACTGCTTTTGTAGCGCTAAGGGATGCCAAATTTGAAGCATTTAAAGGGGTAAAGCCTATGTCTGATTATCGATCGACTCGAAAATTTGCAATGGATGAGGTTAAACGTTGCGTTACATGGGCAATTAAAGCAGGTGTTATTCAAGAGCCCGTTAGAAATACAATCCACTTTTAAAGAACCCATTTTTAAAATTCACAATGGATTAAACTCTATCAACTCACTAGCCTTGGCTAGTGAGTAAATTGGTAGTTCTTCCTAAAAAATTTGTCGACTGGTTTGCCAGCCGCGGCTGGCGCGTGTTCCCGCATCAGCTGCAGATGCTAGAAGCGGCAGAAGCGGGGAAGAATACGCTGCTCTTGGCCCCTACCGGCGCAGGGAAAACCTTAGCCGGGTTTTTGCCCAGCCTGATCGAGCTGGCTGCCGACCCGAAATACCAGGGCTTGCACACACTTTATATTTCGCCCCTGAAGGCGCTGACGGCAGATGTGGCGCGCAACCTATTGACCCCGGTCGAAGAACTGGGGCTGAAGCTAAAGATCGAGACCCGCACAGGCGATACCAAGGCCGCGGCGCGGGCGCGGCAGAAAAGCAAGCCGCCGCAGATTTTGCTGACCACGCCCGAAAGCCTGGCGCTATTGCTCTCATACAAAGAGGCCGGCGATATTTT
Organism: Alphaproteobacteria bacterium; assembly: GCA_965246895.1. Lineage (GTDB taxonomy): Bacteria > Pseudomonadota > Alphaproteobacteria > JAIXQD01 > JAIXQD01 > CBDFFX01. The sequence continues at coordinate 537,760 of OZ251993.1, forward strand.
CGGCAATCTGAAAACCGTTGTGATCGACGAGCTGCACGCGCTGATCCACACCAAGCGCGGTGAGCAACTAGCGCTGTGTTTGGCACGACTATCGCAACTGGCCCCAAACGCCCGTCGCATGGGGCTGACGGCAACTGCCCCGCACGAGGATGCCTTGCGTGAATATCTGTCGCCGCAGGCGCGAGCCGACGACAAGGCGGTAGTGACGATCCACGCCCCGCGCACGACACAGCCGGACGTAAAAGTGCTGGCCAGCACAAAGCGCCTGCCATGGGGCAGCCATATGGCTTTGCATGCGGCGGGCGATATCTACGAAGCGTTGCAGACAGCGCAGTTGACGATTATCTTCGTCAATACCCGCGCGCAGGCCGAACTGATGTTTCAGGAATTGTGGAAGCTGAACGAGGCGGAACTGCCGATCGGCCTCCATCACGGTAGCCTCGATATGAACGTGCGCAAGAAAACCGAGGCGGCAATGGCCGCCGGCACATTGCGGGCGGTGGTGGCCACGGCTTCGCTCGACCTGGGTCTTGACTGGGGCAATGTCGACCTGGTGATCCAGGTCGGCGCGCCGAAGGGCGTCTCGCGCTTGCTGCAGCGTATTGGCCGTTCGGGCCACAGGTTCGATGTGCCGAGCCGCGCGCTGCTGGCACCTGCCAATCGGTTTGAGCTGTTAGAATGCGAAGCCGCAATCGAAGCGATCCATGCGCATGAACTTGATGGCGATATTCCGAAGGAGGGTGGGCTTGACGTGCTGGCGCAGCATATCGCGCTTATGGCTTGCAGCGCGCCGTTCTTATCGGAAGAGCTTTATCAGGAGATTATCCGCGCCGCGCCCTATAAGAATTTATCACAGGAAGCGTTTAGCCGCACGCTGGGCTTCGTGATCGACGGCGGTTATGCGCTCAAGACCTACGAGCATTTCCACCGCTTGCGGCTACGCGATGATCACCGCTACGAGATTGCCAGCCCGCAGCATACCCGGCGCGCACGCATGAACATCGGCACCATCGTCGAAGCGGCGCATCTGAAGATCAAGGCGGGCCGCAAATATCTGGGCGAGGTCGAGGAATATTTCGCGCTGCAGCTGAACCCCAACGATACTTTCATGTTCGCGGGGCAGGTCTGGAAGTTCCTCGGCATTCGCGAGCATACGATTATGGTCGCCAAGGGCGGGGCCGGGAAGGAGCCGCGCGTGCCGACTTACGAGGGCGGGCGGTTGCCGCTTTCGACGCACCTTGCAGCCCGCGTGCGCGGCATTCTGCATAATCCCGATAAAAGCCATGACCTGCCGGAAGACGTCACCTTCTGGCTTGACCTGCAAAAAAAGAAGTCGATCCTGCCACCGGCGAACGGGATGCTGGTCGAGACCTTCCCCCGCGGGCGGCGGCAGTTCCTGGTGGCCTACCCCTTTGCCGGGCGGAACGCGCACCAGACGCTCGGCATGCTGGTCACGAAGCGGATGGAGCGGATGGGCATGCAGCCGCTGGGTTTTGTCGCTAGCGATTATGTGATCGGTATCTGGAGCCTGAAGCCTGCGAGCCGCATCGACGAATTGTTCAGCGAGGATCTGTTGGGCGACGATCTGGAGGAATGGCTGCAGGATAGCGCGATGCTGAAACGCAGTTTCCGCAATGTCGCGGTGATCGCCGGGCTGATCGAGCGGCGGCAACCAGGGCAGGAGAAGACCGGGCGGCAGGTGACATTTAATTCAGACCTGATCTACGACGTCTTGCGCAAGTTCGAGCCCGACCATGTGCTGCTGCGCGCGACCTATGAAGATGCCTCCCGTGGGCTCGTCGATATCGACCGTGTGGCGGATTTGCTGAAGATGGTCAGCGGGCATATCACGCACCGGCAGCTCAAAACTGTCTCGCCGATGGCAGTACCCGTACTGCTTGATATTGGCCGGGAAAAAGTTGCGGGTGAAGGTCAGGAAGCGGCATTGGCACAAGCCACCGCTGATCTGTGCCGAGAGGCGGGGATTGACGCTTGCAGCGATTGGGACGATGACGAGGCATGAATTTTAGTTTCGCCAATCAGGAATTTATCGCCGATCCGGCAGGCGTGCTGTTCTGGCCTGCACGGCAGACGCTGATCGTCGCCGATTTGCATTTAGAGAAAGGCAGCGCCTTTGGCACGCGCGGCCAGTTTTTGCCGCCTTATGATAGCGCCGAAACCGTGGCGAAACTGCGCAGGCTAGTCGCGCAATATGGCGCAGCGCGGGTTTTGACCCTGGGCGATAATATCCATGATCTTGGCGGCTGGGAGCGGCTGGATAATCAGACCTATGCGCAACTCTCCGCGCTGGTGGACGATGTGGACCTGCTGTTTCTTTATGGCAATCATGATCGCCTGCAAATCCCGCCGCTGGGCACGGCGCAGGCGACTTTGATTGAAGAGGGCATGCTCTTTACGCACGAGCCGGCGCTGTACGATCTGCCCACCATGGCCGGGCATTTGCATCCCTGCGCAACTCTGCAAACGGCGGCGGGACGACACCGCATGTGCTGTTTCTACGTTTCACCGCAGCTGCTGATCTTGCCCGCCTTCGGCGCTTACGCCGGCGGAATGGACGTGCTGACGCCGCCATTTCAGCCGCTGCATGACGCAGCCGCGCAACTGCTACTCTGCGGTACGCAAGCCGTGCATCAAATCGATTTCACCGCTTATGGCCGAGCAGCGGGCCTGCTGCGCCGCAAAGCCTAAGCGCGAGCGATACTGCGCCCAATCCAGTTTGAGAGTGCGATTACGCCGTCCGTTGCGGGTTTTAAAACTTGATAGCACAGCACTTGCAGGAGGGTGAGGCCGAGGGCGGCGGCTGTCAGCGTGACGCTATCGCCTGTGCCGGCAGGCAGCTGGATCAGCGGCAGCAGGAAGGCGCAATAGAGCGCGTTGATTAACAGCAGCCCTAGCGTTTGCTGGCCGATACTGGTCAGCGTTGCAGCAGGTGCTTGCGTGCGGGCGAATAAATTGGCGATCGCTAGGCACATAAGCGTGCCGCTGATCGCGCCCAAGACGAACAGCAGATAATTATTATATTCGCCCATCATCATGATAATAGGATGCGCGCCGTTGAACACCGCGCCGCCACAACTAGGCAAAGCGTCTAGCCCATGGCTATCGGCAAACACGAAGCCGCAACCTTGGTTATAGAATGCCAGTGCCAGCGTTGCCGGGATGGTTAGAACCAAACCAACAGGTGTTGCCAGTCGCGTCAGCCAGCGTAGCGGCGTGATGCGCCCGATGAGGAAGAACAGCGCGCCGAAGAATAGCGTTGTATCCTGCCAGTTCGGCCACTGCCCGCGCTGGCTGTAATGCCAGGCGAAGAGCGCAAGCACGGCTGTGACGGCGGCTATGCGCAGTGGTAGTTGTTTGATCAGCAACGCACTGCCAAGCGTCAGCCGCACGATGCCAAGGCAGAGCAGAAACCACATGACGCCAATGCTGGCATTGCCACCGGTCAGGCCCACGCGGAAGATCTCAGGCGTGCTCCACGCTAGTGTCTGATCGCGCATGAGCAGATCAAGCCCGGTGCCGATGAAATGCATGATGAGGACAAGGGCGATCAGCTCTAGCCCGCCGCGCAGGTTTTTACGGAATGTAGGCGTGCCAAATTGCCCCGTCACACCGGACAGAATGAAGAACAGTGGCATATGGAAGCTGTAGATGAACTGATACTGCTGGAAGATCAGCGGCGCCGACTCTTGAAAGAAGGATTGCAGGAAGTGCCCGTAAATGACGAGCAGGATGCCGATCCCGCGCGCGATATCCAGCATTGGCAGGCGTGGCGCAGGTGCGGGCGTGATTACAGTTTGCGTGTCAGGCATTAGTTCCTCCACGCGCACAATATCATGGTTCGCAAAACTGGACAGTCGCCACCATAAATTGTAAGGGAACGGGCATGGCGGCACGTAATTCAGTCCTCGGCATCGACCGGGGCGGTTTTTCCTATAGCGACAAAGCGGTATTTTCCAACGTTTCCTTCGCGTTGGACGATGCCCGCACAGCGCTGGTCGGGGAAAACGGCGCCGGCAAGTCAACCCTGCTCAAATGCCTAACAGGCGAGTTGCAATTGAACGAGGGGCAACTGCTCCGCTCCCGCGGGTTTCGCTGCGGCTATCTGGCGCAGGATGTGCCGGAGGCATTGCTGAAACTGACGCTACGGCAGGTGCTGGAGCAGATGCTCGAGCGCATCCACAGTATGGACGACTGGAAAATCGACGTGTTGCTGGCCGAGCTTGAAATCGAGCCCGAGCGGGCAGAGCTGCCGTTCGGCAGCTTCAGCGGCGGTTGGCAGCGGCTGATCCTAATCGCGGCCACGACTAGCATCGAAGAACCCGATCTGCTGATCCTTGATGAGCCGACCAACCACCTCGACCTCATCAATATCGGCAAGCTGGAAGACTGGTTGCTGAACCATACCAGCGTACCGATGTTGATCGTCAGTCATGACCGCGAGTTCCTGGAAAAGGTGACGACGCGCACTGTCTTTCTGCGATCGGATGGCGTGCATATATTTAAAGTGCCGTTCATGCAAGCGCGAGAAGAGCTGTTGCAGCGCGATATGGCAAGCGCCAAGCAACGTGCGCTGGAGGATAAAGAGATCGACCGGCTGAAGAAGGTCGCTAACCGCTATAAGGCGTGGGGTGTGCTAAATTCTGACTTCCATAAGAAGCAGAAGGCGACCGAAAAGCGCATCGATAAAATCCAGGATGATCGTTCCCAAAGCTATGTGAAGAAAAACCGCGAATTGGCCTTCCATGATGGCGCGCTGGACGCCAAAATCGCGCTGCGGATCGAGGATTTAGACGTTACAACGCCGCCAAATGAACAAGGCGTCAGTCGCGAGCTATACCATATCAAAAATTTGTTGGTTCGACCTGGCGATCGCATCGCCATCCTCGGCACCAACGGCACCGGCAAGTCGATGTTGCTGCAGGCATTGGCCAAAGCTTATGAACCAAACCAAAAGCATTACGATGCCAGCGGGCCGATCCGTTATAGCCCTGCGTGCAATCTCGTTTATTTCGACCAGCGCATGCAGGCGTTGCCCTTACAATCGACCTTGCTGGATTATATCGAGGATGGCGATGTTAGCCAACGCAACCGCAATACGGTACTGCTCACAAAGATTGGCTTTAATTTCGAACGTGCGCAAAGCCGCATCGCGCATTTAAGTTATGGGGAGCGGTCGCGGCTGCTGTTTTTGCGTATGAAGTTGATGCAGCCAAATTTTTACCTGCTGGACGAGCCGACCAACCATATCGATATCGAAGGGCAGGAGGATCTAGAGGAACAACTGACCAACGCCGATGTCAGCTGCATTTTCGTCTCCCACGATCGCTATTTCACCCGCAGCGCCGCCACCCGGTTTTTGCAGATCAAGCAGGTCAAGAACCGGCGTGAACTAGTCGAAGTCGAGAGCCCAGATGCCTTTTTTGCCAGTCAATTGGCCGCTTTATCCGCTTAGAGCCTTGTGCATTTAGCTATGTTATCTGGCGCGGGTTTGCTTTAAAGTCCTGCCTCAAGACATCACGACTTCGGATCTATCCTGCATAATGGTTATGCAGAACATCTGCGCGTTAAGATGTTCTAACAAGGAAGAGACGACAACATGACGACAGGTACAGTTAAGTGGTATAACCCTGAAAAGGGCTTTGGCTTCATTCAACAAGATACGGGGGGCGAAGATGTCTTCGTTCACCGTAGCGCTGTTGCTGATGCCGGCATGAACGGTTTGAACGAAGGCCAAAAGGTCTCGTTCGATATCAGCATGGAGCGCGGCAAGAATGCTGCTGTGAACCTCAAGGCCGCGTAAAACCGGTTTTGCAAGTTATGAAGCCCGGTGTGGAAACGCATCGGGCTTTTTAGTGCCATAGTCATGTCACAGCTTTCAGGATAATTTTCCGTTATGCAAAAAAAGATTGCCATCATTGGCACTGGCATCTCCGGAATGGCAGCGGCATTCCTTTTGCATCGCAGCGGTGCGGATCTAACAATCTACGAGAAAAACGATTACATCGGCGGGCATACGCGCACGCGGATGGTGAATTATGACGACACGCTAATCGCGGTTGATACTGGCTTCATCGTCTTTAACGAGCGCAATTATCCGCATCTGACGGCGCTATTCAAATTGCTGGGCGTCGAAGTTCATAAAAGCGATATGTCGTTTGGCGTATCGATTGCGAACGGCCGTATCGAATGGGGTGCGGGCAGCCTCGGTGCATTGTTCGGGCAGTGGCAGAATCTGTTTTCGCCGCGATTTTACAAAATGCTGTGGGATATCAGGAAATTCTTCAAGCGCGCGCCAGAGGTACTAGAGAGCGACGAGGATATTACGCTTGGGTCCTATCTTGATCGGCTGCAATTGGGCGAGGCGTTCCGCACCCAATTCCTACTACCGATGGGCGGCGCGATTTGGAGCTGCCCACTAGAGACCATGCTGCAATTCCCGGCGCAGACCTTCGTGCGCTTTTTCCAGAACCATGGGTTGTTGACGATCACCGACCAGCCGCAATGGTATACGGTTGTAGGCGGTTCGCAGGCCTATGTGCAAAAGCTAACCGCGTCATTTGCTGACCGCATTCATCTAAACCGTGGCGTTGCCAAGGTCGTACGGCACGCCGATTGCGTGACGGTAACCGATGTGCGTGGCATCAGTGATCATTATGACGAAATCATCTTCGCCTGCCATGGCGATGAAATCTTGCCACTACTGGCAGATGCCGACGCGGCTGAGCGGGAAATCCTCGGTGCTTTCCGCACGCAGCCGAATACTGCCTATCTGCACCGCGATGCCCGGCAGATGCCGAAGCGCCGTCGGTGCTGGAGCAGCTGGGTTTATCTATCGAATGGCAATGCAGCAGAGCCTGATTTGGCTGTCACTTACTGGATGAACCGCTTGCAGGGCATTGACGCTAGCAGGCCATTGTTCGTCACGCTCAATCCACTAACGCCGATCCCACCTGATTTGACGTTTGATGTCAAAACCTTTGACCATCCAATATTCGATCAAGCGGCGATTGCCGCGCAGGCGCGCATTCCAGATATCCAGGGCAAAAACCGCGCTTGTTTTTGCGGCGCTTGGCAGCGCTATGGCTTCCACGAGGACGGTATTTTGAGCGCCGTTAAAGTTGCCGAGGCCATGGGGATCGCTATTCCATGGCAATAACCGGCGGTTTTTTGAACGCGCAGGTTGGCCATACCCGTCATTGGCCGAAGGCACATGCGCTGCATTACAGAGTCTGGTATCTTTGCATTAAGCTGTCGCAATTGCCAACATTGGGTAAACTAAAATGGCTGTCGCGCAACCGCTTCAATCTATTCGGGCTTTATGACGCCGATTATGGGATCGACCGTAGCCAAACGCTTGATCAGTGGATCGGTTCGATCAAACGCGACTACGGGCTAAACGAATGCGATGGCGAGGTGACGCTAGTGACCATGCCGCGGATGCTCGGGCATGGCTTCAACCCGGTCAGCTTCTGGTTTATGGCTGATAAAGCAGGCGCGCTCCGCGCTGTACTGGCAGAGGTAAACAATACTTTCGGGGAGCGGCATTGTTATCTCTGCCGCCATGAGGATGGCCGCACGATCCTGCCGACCGACTGGCTATCGCGCGATAAAGTCTTCCATGTCTCGCCCTTTATGCAAGTGGCGGGCAGCTACGACTTTCGCTTTAAATTCACGGATACTGAGGTTGGGGTCTGGATTAACTACAATACAGAGCTAAATGGCGGCTTGCAGCGCATGCTCAGCACCTATGTATCAGGATCCAGAGAAGCGCTTAATGCAAGAAAGTTAGTTATAGCGTTTCTGCGCTACCCTATGCTGACCTTGAAGGTAGTAGGGATGATTCATTGGCATGCCATTCGACTTTTGCTAAAAGGCATTCATTATAATGTTAAACCACAACCACCCAAAAGGATGGTCAGCAAATGATAAAAGCCATTAAACAAGCCATTAGTGCAAAAATTCGTCGTAGCGTTTTCGCTGTGCTAGAACAAGCAGAGATTGGCACGCTTGGCGTCACCACGCCAGCCGGCGAACGGCTGCTTTTCGGTAAGTCGGGTACGGGCCGTGCGGCGAATATCCGCGTCCATGACTGGATGATGCTGCTGCCGCTCGCGACCAAGGGTGATATCGGCTTTGCTGAAACCTATATAGATGGCCAATGGGATACAGACAGCCTGGAAGATCTGATCGCTTTTTTCCTCGACAATTCGGCGCAGTTCGATCGCTATTCACATGGTGGTGTTCTACAGCGAATTGGCTTTTACATTCTCAACAATATTGTGCGACGCAATAGCCGCAGCGGCAGCAAGAGCAATATTCAATCGCATTATGACGTTGGAAATGAATTTTATAAACTCTGGCTCGATAAATCCATGACCTATTCCAGCGCGCTCTATGCGGATGCTGACACTAAATTGGAAGATGCCCAGCACGCCAAATATAAGCGTATTCTGAATCGGCTAGAAGCCAATCATCAGGAGATTCTAGAGATTGGTTGCGGCTGGGGCGGGTTCGCTGAAGCTGCCGCCAGCGAAGGCAATAGTGTCACCGGTGTTACTGTATCGCCAGCACAATACGAATTCGCTACACAGCGCTTGCGCGACAAGCGGCTTGATAAGGCGGTGGTGAAGCTACAGGATTATCGCGACATCAAGGGCAAGTTCGGTGGCATCGTCTCGATTGAAATGTTCGAGGCGGTGGGTGAGCGTTATTGGCCCGATTATTTCAAGACTATCAAAGATCGCTTGGCCGAAGGTGGCAAGGCGATCATCCAGACGATCACGATCGACGATCGCATCTTCGAAGATTACAAGAAGCGCAGCGATTTTATCCGCCATTATATTTTCCCCGGCGGCATGCTGCCGGCGGTAAGCCGGTTCATGGATGAAGCCAAAAAAGCCGGCCTTGCCTGTAGTGAGCCGTTTTCGTTCGGCAAAGATTACGCCCGTACGCTGCGCGAATGGCTGGGACGGTTTGAAGCCGCCTTGCCGGAAATCCGCAAGATGGGTCATGACGAAGCCTTCCAGCGTAGCTGGCGCTTCTATTTGGCCATGTGCGCCGCTGCATTTTCGGTCGAGCGCACGAACGTAGTGCAATTCGAACTTGCGCATGCGGCTTAAGCTCATCTTGCTGGCAAGTCTGCTGGTGGCATCGCCCGCGCGGGCAGCTTTGCCTGAACTGGCAGACAAGATCGCGGCTGATCAGCCGATCGGCTGCGGCACCTTCAAATGGATGCTAGAAGAGATCTACCGCATCAAGCTTTGGTCGACGGCGCAGCCGTTCGATATGGCAGAACCCTATGCGCTGTCGATCACCTATAATCGCAGTTTAGACGCACGCCAGATTGCTGAAAAGTCGCTAGAGTTGATGGGCAAACTTGCGCCCGGCAGTGAAGCCGAGCTTAGCGAAAAGTATCAGCCTGCGCTGATCACAGCTTTACACGACGTGCAGCGTGGTGACCGCATTACCGCATTATTCACGCCGCCTGAAACCACAACCTTTTTTATAATGGCGAGCAAACCGCTATGATTCAGGGGCGAGAATTTATGCAATTATTTGGCGGTATATGGCTCTCGCCAGCAACGACTGATCCGGCCTTGCGTATCCAACTGATCAGTGGCCACGGCTGCGCGATTAAAAACAATAAAAGAGGTTGATTGCCATGAATAAGCTGAAAAATTTTCTTGCCGGCATGCTGTTTTGCTTGACCGGTTGCAGTAGCGTCACTCCCGCCGATTATGCGGGCCGGCAAGAGCCAAAGCTCGATATCCGCGAATATCTCAACGGCAAGCTCGAAGCGCGGGGCGTCTTGATTGATTACATGGGTAAAGCTGATAAATCTTTCTATATCGCCATGGTCGGAACCTGGAATGGGAATGAAGGCACGCTGGAAGAAGATTTTACATACAACGATGGCACTAAAGATTATCGTACCTGGAAAATCCATGTAACAGACGATAATCAGATTACAGGCACCGCAGGCGATGTGTTAGGCGAAGCACACGGTTCGCAAGGCGGTAATGCCCTGAATATGCACTACAGCTTGCGTGCAAAGCGCGACAATGGCGGCACAATTGACCTTACGATGAATGATTGGATGTATCGCTTAAGCGATACAGTCTTGCTGAACCGGATCAGAATGTACAAATTCGGTATTCCGGTAGGCGAGTTAAACATTACGTTTAACAAGTTACCGAATTAATCTGAATGATGGCCGCATAATATGATGAAAAACTTTTTGCGATTGTCCGCAATCTGTGGCGGTCTGCTAACCATTCTGACGGCTTGCAGCGGTACAGTGTTGCTAAATGCGCTCGCATCAAGCGATGGTTACACCGTGCAGCGCGATATTCCTTATGTCACTGTTGGTGAAAATAATCCGCGGCAGATGTTGGATATATACGTGCCAACTAAGCCCGATGCGGGACATTCTGTTGTACTATTCTTCTATGGCGGCAGTTGGCAGTTTGGCAGCAAAGACCAATACCTTTTCTTTGCTCAAGCGTTAACGGAGCGTGGCTATACAGTAGTTGTCGCCAACTATCGGCTGGCGCCAGAGGTGCACTTCCCCGCCTTTTTAGATGATTCAGCCGCTGCGCTAGTGTGGACGCATCAGCATATTGCCAATTATGGCGGCAATCCGGCTCGGCTGTTCATAGCTGGGCATTCGGCAGGCGCATATAACGCAATGATGCTAACGCTGAATGACAATTATGTAAAAAAAGCGGGCGGTACGATGGATATGATTCATGGCACCATCGGTATTTCCGGGCCTTATAAATTCCTGCCGCTGCAGGATGATAACTTAGCCGCGCTGTTTGGGGGTGCCGAACGGCCAGAAACCGAGGCTTACACTTTTGCTGATCATCGAACCAGCCCCATGCTGCTTGCAACAGGTACTGATGATGATCTAGTAGATCCTGAACATACAACCCTAATGGCGGCGCGGCAGCGTGAATTGGGAACAGACGTAACGACGCACTATTATGAAGGCACTGGCCATATTGGCATTATCCTTTCAACCGCACGCGGTTTCCGCAGCAAGACAACATTACTGCAGGATATTAGCAGCTTTGTAGACAGCCACTAAGGTCTGCAATCAGACCCGGCCATAAATATCATCGAGCCGAACGATGTCGTCTTCGCCAAAATAATCGCCTAATTGCACTTCAATCAGTACTAAATCGGTTTCGCCTGGATTTTCCAAACGATGGATCGCGCCAAGCGGGATGAATACGTGCTGGTTTTTGGTAAGCGTGAGCACGCTTTCCTGCACGGTCACGGTTGCCACGCCTTCGGCCACGACCCAATGTTCGGCGCGCCGCGCATGTTTCTGCAGCGACAGGCGACCGCCTGGCGAGACAGTAATGCGCTTCACCTGATGGGTAGTGGTAGCCGTGAGGCTTTCGTAGCTGCCCCACGGGCGTTCGATGATAGTCATGTAGGAAGTATGGCATTGGCACTGTAAATTCGCCCTGTATTTTTATGGGCAGTGCAAAACTTTTACGGCAGAGTGTTGCAATGTTCAAAATTACCACCCTGCCAGATCGGCTTTATGCCGAGCCAGACCGTATCGTTCTTCGCCCATTCCAAATAGGGCCAGATCCGACCTCGCCGCAGGAAGCCGAAGCCTCGCGCCGCCGCCGCATCGTCAATGCCGTGTTGGACTTGAGCGAGATGGCTTGCGAGGCCGAGCTTGAAATTGTTGATAAGGATTTTACCGACCGCCATTGGCAGACGCGGCAGATTTATCTCGATCGTTTTGTGCAGATCAAGGAACAGTTGGGCTTGCCGGATGATCTGAGTATGGCCCGACAGGAACTAATTGGCGCCTATTTCTGCCACGAATATTCCTATGCAAGCGCGGCGCTGATGAATCCATCCATCGTGCCGCATCCTGATCAGTCTGGATTGAAGGATGGGCAGCTGCGCTTTGTCATGTCGCTGCGCGCGGTGGGCGAAGGGCATATTTCTTCGATCGTTTTCCGCGAGGGTATTGTTGATACAGCTGGCGGTTTCAAGCTCGATCCACAGCCGCCATTTTCGATTACATTGCTGCCAACCGAACTGCCACGCGCCAGCAATAACATGTCAACGCTGGCCGAGCGACATGCCGAAACATCACTCTCTGGCACGGTCATCTTTCCGATCACGGCGCAGCAGCGCGGCGGGCTGGAGGATCTGCGGCTTGTAAAATTCGAAGATGGCGATGAGATTCGCTACTTCGGCACCTATACGGCTTATAACGGCTCAGATATCGCTTCAGAACTGTTGATCACCGACGATTTCAATCACTTCAAGCTCTGCCCGATGTCTGGCGTGGCCTCGCGCAACAAGGGCATGGCGATCTTCCCACGCAAAATCGATGGTAGTTACGCGCTGATCAGCCGGCAGGATGGTGAGAACCTATTTTATCTGCGCTCGGACGATCTGCTGCATTGGGAGCAGCATGAATTGCTGCTGACACCAAAGTTCCCGTGGGAGCTGGTGCAGATCGGTAACTGTGGCTCGCCGATCGAAATTGAAGAAGGCTGGCTGCTGCTGACCCATGGCGTGGGGCCAATGCGGAAGTATTGCATCGGCGCGGTGCTGCTTGATAAGAACGATCCGCGTCGTGTGTTAGGCCGTACCGCCACACCGATCTTAACCCCACAGCATGAGGAACGCGAAGGTTATGTGCCGAATGTTGTTTATACCTGCGGGGCGATCGCGCTAGGGCGGCAATTGTTCGTCCCCTATGGGATCGCTGATAGCGCGGTGGCTTTCTGCTGGATCGATATTGATTCTCTGATTTCCAACCTTACTTAAGCCAGATCGGTCATCATAACTAAAGGATTTACCATGCTCTCCATGTATCAAGCGTCGCTACCAGTATTTATTCGGCAACTCGGCATCCTGAAGAATATTATTGCCAAGGCCGAAGCGCATGCGGCGGCGAAAAAAATTGATCCAGTGATTTTCGCTAATGCGCGTCTGGCGCCCGATATGCTGCCGCTAAAGGCTCAAGTCATGATCGCAACTGATATCGTCAAAGGTGGAGCGAAGCGCCTGGCCAATATTGAAGCGCCAGTTTTTGAAGATACGGAATCCACGCTTGCCGAGTTGCAAGCCCGCATCGACAAGACCATTACTTTTTTGAAGACGGTTACTGAAATCCAGTTAGATAGCAGCGAGACCCGCGAGATCACCATGAAGTTCGGGCCGAAAGAATTTAATTTTGACGGGCAAAGCTATCTGCTCGATTTTGTGCTGCCAAATCTGTATTTCCATATGTCGATGACATACGCCATTCTGCGGCATAATGGCGTTGAGCTTGGAAAAGCCGATTTCTTAGGCAACGCTCAGTAGCTGATCGCGATAATCTCCAGCGGTTCAACGCCGCTGGGGGCGCGTAGTTCGACCGTGTCGCCAACGCGGGCTTTCAGCAGCGCACGCGCGACGGGCGAGATCCAGCTGATGGTGCCAGTAGCGACGTCTGCTTCATCGACGCCGACAAGCCGCACAGTTTGCTCGCTATCGTCGGCTTTGGCGTAAATGACAGTTGCGCCAAAAAATACCTGCGCATGGTTTTTCTGCGTGGCCGGGTCGACCACCTCGGCGCTGCCGATCGATTTGATCAGATAACGGCAACGGCGGTCGATCTCGCGCAGGCGTTTTTTACCATACTGATAATCCGCATTTTCCGAGCGGTCGCCATTGCTGGCCGCCCAGGTGACGAGTTTTACGACTTCGGGCCGCTCGACATCCTGCAGCTGCACTAACTCCTGCTGCAGGGCGGCGTAGCTCGCAGGCGTCATATAGTTTTTGATACCCTCCGGTAGCGGCTCTAGCTCTTCAAGCTCGTCGTCATCACTGTCGGTTTCTTTGGTGAAGGCTTTACTCATGATCCCGTTATACCAAACCAGTTAGGACTATGCCATGATAAGCCATGCAAAAGATCATGAACGAAGCACAATTCATCCGCTTGCCTTATAAGCTTGAATGCACCGCGCCAAAGTTCGAGACGAACGCCATCAAATATCCGGAAGCCCTCGTGCGGCATTTCATGCAGCTTTATACAAAGCGTGGAGCCAAGGTGTTCGATCCCTTTGCCGGGCTCGGCACAACGCTGTTCGTAGCCGAGGAGCTAGGCCGGGTGCCATTCGGCATGGAGGTGGATGCGCGGCGGCATGAGTGGGTGGCCGGGCAGTTGCAGAATTGGCTTAATCTGCGACAAGGCGATGCAGGCCAGATGGATAAGGTCGGCTTTCCGCAATTTGATTTCTGCATGACCTCGCCACCCTTCATGCGCGTAAGTGACAAGTGGAATCCGCTTCATATGGGCGATCCGTCGAAAGCTGGTTACCCAGCTTATCTACGCCGCATGACACAAATCTTTGTTAAGCTCGCGCCGCTGATGAAGCGTAGCGCGACGCTTGTCGTGCAGGTCGATAATCTGCCGGACAAAGTCTTTACGCCTTTGGTGCGCGACTTAAGCCGCGCTATCGCTAAAAGCTTGGTGCTGACAGGTGAAGTGATTGTTGCTTACGACAAAGCGCCCAAAGATTATCCTTACACGCACTGTCTGCTGTTCAAACGACGCTAGCAATGCAGATCGACCTAAGCCCGCTTGCCACTTGGCCAACCGATGTTGAATCCGCAACCAAGCTGCAAAATGAGCTGCGCGCCAAGGTCGTGATCGCTGATCGGTTCGATAGGCTGGAAACCGTCGCGGGCGTTGATGTTAGTTACGATATCGCCAGCAACCTGACGCGGGCATTTATCGTGTTGATGACGCTGAAAGATCTGAAACCGCTAAAGTCCGTCACGTTTGAAGCGCCAACAGTGTTTCCCTATATTCCCGGCTTCCTATCCTTTCGGGAGGTGCCGGCGATTTTGCAGGCGCTTGGCAAGCTAGATGAAGCCCCTGATCTGCTAATGGTCGATGGGCAAGGGATCGCACATCCGCGCCGCTTTGGCATCGCCGCGCATCTGGGTGTGCTGACTGGGTTGCCCGCAATCGGCGTTGCCAAGTCACGGCTAGTCGGGCGGCATTCTGCATTGGCAGATACCAAAGGCGCGCAGGTGTCGCTGCTTGACCGCGGCGAGCAGATCGGCACGGTTTACCGCAGCAAAGATGGCTGTAATCCGCTGTATCTTTCGCCGGGTCATCGCGTCAGTCAGGAAACAACCGTGCTACTGGTCGAACGCTGCTTGACCCGCTATCGTCTGCCGGACCCGACGCGGCTGGCTGATAAATTGTCGAAAGAAAAGCCAGCAGCCACCGATAGATTGTTGTGATGAGTAAGGACAAACGCTATGAAGCAGAAATCTAAACTGGTATCAAAAATCCCAGTTATTAGTCATGCAGCTGCGCGCCCACGGTTGACCATTGGGGCTTTGCTTGGAATAGTCTGCGGCTTCTTTCTGCCTGCTGAATGGGATATCTCAACGCGTATTCTCTTCGCGCTTGATACAGGTTTGCTGCTTTATTTAATTTTGGCTTTCAGCCTGATGGCAAAATCGAAAACCAGCGATATGCGGGTTCATGCCGCCGCGCAGGAGAGCGGGCGTATTGCTGTGCTCCTGCTCTCAGTGCTCACCGCGATCGGCAGCCTGATCGCGATCGTCTTAGAATTGAATGCCGCCTCGGAGTTGGTCGGGCGGGAGCAGGGGTGGCATGTGGGGCTAGCGGTTGTTACCGTCATGCTATCCTGGCTGTTCGTGCACACCATGTTCGGCATGCATTATGCGCATGAGTATTACAGCGAGGGTAAGGACGAGACTGAGGGCGGGCTGCATTTTCCTGCAAACGACAAAGACAAAAAAAGCCATCAGCCGGATTACTGGGATTTCATCCACTTTTCCTATGTAATCGGCGTTGCCTCGCAAACGGCAGATATCGATATCACGTCCTATATCATCCGGCGCGTGGCCACTTTGCATTGCGTGGTGGCCTTCTTCTTTAATACCACAGTACTGGCTTTGACGGTCAATATCGGGGCCAGTTTGCTGGCTTAAACGCAGCTTATCAGTGTTTGGGCCGAATTTTATTGCTTTCACGGTAATGTGCAGGATATAAGATGCGTCGAGTTTAGAAATAAAACTCTCGCCTTGTGCAGAGCCTGCCGTCTTTCCCATAAAGGCTGGTCGGCTAGGTTGCTTGCCTCAGTAAGCTTCCCTTGAGAATAGACTTCAGAGTCTTTCCCGCGTTCGTCGAAGAGTTTGACTGCCACGCTTCCAATCCTGGATCAAGGGAAAGGAGTGGGTGGCTGCAACCCTATGCTCGACCGTTTGGCTGCAATCTGCGGCCTTGCTCACTATGCAACAAGGAAACTTATTCTATGTCTCTCGATTTCAATTCGCTGAACCTGCCGCCGAAACTTTTGCAGGCACTCGCTCGCATGAACTTCACTACACCAACACCGATTCAAGAGCAGGCTATTCCGCTTGGCCTCGCTGGACGCGACGTGCTTGGTTCCGCCCAAACCGGCACCGGCAAGACCGCTGCCTTTGGCATTCCGCTGATCGCCCGGCTGATGGCCAGCCCAACGGCTGCCGCTATCGTCATGACGCCGACCCGCGAACTCGCAGGGCAGGTACTGGCCGCGCTACAACAAATGATCCCGACGCCGGATATTCGCACCGCGCTATTGATCGGCGGCGAAGCTATGCCGCGCCAGTTCCGCCAGCTGCAAGCACGCCCGCGTTTGATCGTCGGCACGCCGGGCCGCATCAATGATCACCTTGCCCGCGGCACGCTGAAGCTGAATAACTGTGGCTTCCTAGTGCTCGACGAAATGGATCGCATGCTTGACATGGGCTTTGGCGTGCAGATCGACAATATCGTGAAGCATATGCCAAGCGTACGGCAGACATTGCTGTTTTCCGCCACCATGCCGCCAGCCATTGTTAAGATTGCAGCTAAGTACACCAAGGATGCCGCACGGATTTCAGTCGGTTCGTCTAACCAAGCCACACCGAAGGTGCGTCAGGAAATGATCCAAGTTTCGGAGACTGAAAAGCATCCGAAGCTGCTGGAAATTCTCGGCTCCAACGAAATGCCGACCATCGTCTTCATCAAGACGAAATATGGCACGGAAAAAATGGCCAAGCGGCTCTCCAGCCTCAATTTCCGTGTCGATGCCTTGCATGGCGATCTGCGCCAGTCGAAGCGCGACAGCGTCGTGCAAGCCTTCCGCGATAAGCGCTTCCGCATTCTGGTTGCGACCGATGTCGCGGCCCGCGGCCTCGATATCTCGCATATCGAACAGGTCATCAATTACGATCTGCCGCAGGCACCGGAAGATTACATCCACCGCGTTGGCCGTACGGCCCGTGCGGGCGCCGAAGGTTTGGCGATCAATCTCGTGACCCCAGCCGATGGCGCCAAGTGGCGCGCGATCCATCGCTTGATGAATCCGGGCGAGAAAGCTCCGTTCGAAGCTGAAGCACGTCGCAGTAATGGCAAGCCTGCCAACCGCAACGGCAAGCCAAGCTGGAAGAAAGGTGGGCCTGCGCGCGATGGCGATAAGAAAGCCCCGCAGAAATGGTCGCCACACAAGCAACGCGCTAATCCAGGCGAAGCGCGGACGGTGAATGCGCGCCGGGGTTAAGCTGCTTTAGCTAATTAAATTAAGCCCGGCTGTCTCGCGACCGCCGGGCTTTTTGCGTCTGCAACTAAGTTAGATTAGAACGGCAGGATAATATCGGCCAGCTCTTGCCCATAGCGCGGGTTCTGCACATCAGAGAGCGTACCAGCGCCACCATAGCGGATACGAGCTTCTGCGATCTGGTCATAGCGAATATCATTGGCGCTGCTGATATCCTCAGGGCGTACGACGCCGGCCACATAGAGCTCGCGCTTTTCCTTATTAATCAAGATTTCCTGCTGGCCTTTCACCGCCAGGTTGCCGTTTGGCAATACTTGCGTGACGACGGCGGCAACCCGCATGTTGATTTCTTCCTTACGGTCGATCTGCCCGTCGCCGGTCGAGCTGCTATTGCTGGTCGCGCCTAAAAGCTTCTTGGCGTCAATTCCATCCGGCCCTAGACGATTGATAGTGTTTTCGAGACCCAGCAGGTTATTGATCCCGGCGCCTTCGGTGGCCGTGCGTGTGCGTGTCGTCGAATTTTCCAGCTTGGCTTTATCCTGCACGACAACATTAACAGTCAGAATATCGCCAACGCGGGCGGCACGTTGATCTTTGAAGAAAGCGCGTGCGCCCGATTGCCACAGCGAGCCTGCCTGCGTGTCAAGCCGCTCCGGTTGGGGCATCGGCATCCGCACTGGTTGATAGCCATGTTCTTCGGTCGGGTTCTCAATCGTCGTCAGTTGCGGGCCGCTGCCAATACGGGCCAGCCGCTCTGCCGTATCAGCACAAGCTGTCAGCGACAAAATGGTGGCGCTAACAAGCGCTATGCGAAGCGGCAAGGGGAGGATGGGGATATGCATGAAAGCCTCTTAGCTGTTCGAAATAACGAGGACATCGCCGCCGGGCTGTACCAGCCCTTCGACGGTTTTATTACTTTGTAGGTTTTGCACGCGTACTTGCTCACCCACAGCGGCATCCGCCAAGGCGCGGCCACGGGCGGTAATACGCAGCGCCCCGCGCTCGACGATCATGGTGACGGTCGTGCCGCGCTTCACTAGTTGGGCTGCGCGTAGATCACGCTCGGCAACGGTGCTGCCAGGCGTCAAGGCGCGGCGGGTTTCTTTGCCGATCAGGGCGGTACGATCGCGCACCATATCAGGGCCAATGCGGTCGGCTGCCATCTGCACGATATCAAGATCGCTATCGCCGATCACGGCACCGCTCTCGATGCGCTTGGCAATGACAGGAACATCGAGTTGTGGCACGGCGCGACCGGTCAGTGGCGTCAGGTAAGGATCGCGGCCACCGCTTTGTTCAACGGCAAGTGTGCCGGTAAAGCGGTAGCTTTTCGGATCGTATGTACTATCCACAAGTTTGATTGCTGTCACAGCAGTATCAGCAGGCAGGTCGATATCGAGCGCGCGCCGATCAAGTTGCACGTCGACCTTGCCTTTCGCGGCGTCGCCCGGCAATTGCGCCAGCACGACGTCAGTTACGGCTTGCTGGATTTGCGCTGTCGTCACTTTGGTCGAGGCGCGATTGATCACACTCTTGATATCGAGGCGTTGCGGCTTCCAGTCGAGGTCATAGGCTTTGGCCACCCGCATCAAGGCGCTGATATCATAAGTATTGCGCTGCCCTGCGGCTGGCGCGGTGCCAACCGGCTGCATCGCTGCATCGCCGGCACCGTCGAACAAATCACCGACCAGCACCTGCTCGCGGTCAATCGTGCCTTGCTCGTGCACTGTGATGGCAGCCAGCGCCGAGAGTGGCGCCAGCGTCAGCAAGGCAGCGGTGAAGAGCGCTGGAGTGATAAACGCGAAACGCATGACTAACTAGCTCCTATTACCGTTGTGCAAGCGTCGACATCATTTCGTCGCTGGCCTTAATCGTGCGGCTATTCATCTCGTAAGCACGCTGCGCCGTGATTAGGTTCGTAACTTCCGAGACGATATTGACGTTCGAGCCTTCAAGCGCGTTTTGCGTGATCTTGCCGAACCCGTTCGAATTCGGGTTGCCGGTAACGGGTGCGCCCGACGCTGGCGTTTCGCGCAAGAGGTTGTCGCCCAAAGCTTCCATGCCGGCTGGATTGACGAAATTCGCGAGCTGCAACTGGCCGACGTTCGATGGCGCAACCTGGCCGTCGAGCTTGGCCAAGACCTGACCGCTGGCATTGATTGTAAGGTCGACCGTATCGGTCGGTACCGTGATCTGCGGTAATACTGGATAACCATCGGGCGTGACGAGCGAGCCTTCAGCGCTCAGCTGTAGCGAGCCCGCGCGCGTATAGGCAGTCGTGCCGTCTGGCATTTGCACTTGCAGGAAGCCGCGGCCGGTAATGGCAATATCGAGCGGGTTATCTGTCTGCTTGATATCACCCTGGCCATTCATCCGGTAGATCGCGCCGGTCTTGACGCCACCGCCAATCTGGATGCCAGTTGGCACAATTGTGCCGGTCTCGTTCGAGGTCGAGCCGGGGCGGCGAATGTTCTGATATAGCAAATCTTGAAACTCGGCCCGCTGGCGCTTGAAGCCGGTCGTGGACAAGTTGGCGATGTTGTTAGATATAACATCGACATTGATCTGCTGTGCAAGCATGCCCGAAGCGGCGATAGCCATTGATCTCATAGTAATGCGTTCCTCTCTGTAACTCTAACTAGGCAACTTTACCTAGGGTGCGAATGGCGTTGCGGATGCGCTCGTGCTCACCGCTTATGATGTTCTGAACGATCTGATACTGACGCGTGATATCCATCATCTGCGTCATCTCGACGACGGGCTGCACGTTCGAATTTTCAAGCGCGCCCTGAACGACGGTTGTTTCTGTAGCTGGCGTTGCCGTGGTGCCTTCGGCCTTGTAATAGCCATTAGCGATTGGCGTCAGCATTTGCGGAGCCGAAAATTCCGAAACCTGCAGTTTGCCGAGCGTGCCCTGATCGCCACTGACCGTGCCATCCGAACCGATGGAAACGTTAGAAACAGTATCGGGGATGTTGATGACGTCACCACCATCGCTTAGAATGCTGTTGCCAAGCGTATCGACGATATTGCCTTCGGTCGAAAGCTTCAGAGTGCCAGCACGGGTATAGACTGTTTGCCCGGCAGAATCTTTCACAGCCAGGAAGCCAGGGCCGTTGAGTGCCACGTCGAACGGGTTGCCGGTTGTTACCGTCGGCCCAGCTGATAGATCGCGATAGGTCGCGCGGTCGATGACGAAATTTAGCGTTTCGTTCCGCTCCGGCTTCACCTGTTGAGTTTCGAACAGCATATGCTGCTGCTTAAACCCGGTTGTGGTACTGTTAGCGATATTGTTCGCTACCAACTCCATCTGGCGGCCAAGCACATCGGCTTTTGACAGGGCAATCAGCAGGGGGGATTCCATAGCCTGATCAATTTCCAAAAACTTTTGCGGGCGGGATTGCTCGCTAGCAGTCCTTTTGCAGCCGTCATGCCAAGTCGTAATGATGTATAACTTATTGAAATACTTAATAAACCAGTCTTATGAGTATTGATCGTTACGGTTCAATTGCTGTCAAAAGGGCAGGTCAGGCAGTTCTTGCCGGGAATGATGGCAACCAGTGATTTTATGCTTAGAAATTTGTTAACCGCCAGCTAACTATGGTTAAGAGAGCGATCATTATGGTGGCCCAGAACTTGCCTATCATTTAGCAGCAGGTTTTTAACAGGATGAGGATTAGCACCCGTGGCCGATGCCCCAATAGAAGCAACTGAAGAGACCGCCGACGAAAATGCGGAAGCAGTCGCGCCGAAGAAAAAGTCGAAGCTGAAGCTGATCCTGATGATTGTGGTGCCGCTGATCCTAATCGGTGGTGGTGTGGCGGGTGCGTATTTCGGCGGGCTGATCGGCCACAAAAAAGACGATGCGGCTGCGAGTGAAGAACATGCCGCAAAAGAAGCCGAGAAAGAAGCCGCAGAAGCGGTCTATTTTGCGTTGCCGGAGATCATCGTCAATCTGCAGGCTGAGCGCAGCCGTTCGACGTTTCTGAAGCTGACGATCAATCTTGAACTCGCGAATACCAAGGATCAGCCAGCGATTGAGAAAGTTTTGCCGCGCGTTGTTGATAATTTCCAGATCTATCTGCGAGAATTGCGCCCCGATGATCTGCGTGGTTCAGCTGGCTTATATCGTCTGCGGGAAGAGCTATTAACGCGGGTCAATCAAGCCGTGGCGCCAGTTGTCGTTCGTGACGTGCTGTTTAAAGAAATGCTGGTACAATAAACTATGGCTGATGAACCAACCCCGACAGATGACATGACCGACGACGAGCGGATGGCAGCTGAATGGGCCGCCGCTGCCGAAGGCGGTGATGGTGCGACTGGCGACGGTGATATGAATGCCGAAGCCGCGGCGCGCGTGCTGAACCAGGATGAAATCGATAGTCTGCTCGGCTTTGGCGAAGATACGGGGCCGGGCAAAAATTCCGGTATCATGGCGATCGTCAATAGTGCACTTGTTAATTACGAGCGTCTGCCGATGCTGGAGCTGGTGTTCGACAGTCTCGTGCGTATTCTCTCGACTTCTCTGCGTAACTTCACGTCTGATAACGTCGAAGTCAGTCTCGATCAAATGACGGCAGTCCGGTTTGGCGATTATATTGACTCAATTCCACTGCCCGCCTTAATGGCGATCTTCAAAGCCGAGGAATGGGATAACTATGGTTTGATGACCGTCGATAGCTCGATGATCTATTCGATCGTCGATGTACTGCTGGGCGGTCGCCGCGGTACGGCGGCCATGCGCATTGAAGGTCGGCCTTATACGACAATCGAGCGCAGCCTGATCGAGCGGCTCGTGCATGTCATCCTAACCGACATGAATGCGGCATTCGATCCGCTGTCAGCCGTGACCTTCCGCTACGACCGGTTGGAGACCAATCCGCGCTTCGCCACCATTGCGCGCCCACAGAATGCGGCGCTGCTGGTCAAGTTGCGGATCGATATGGAAGATCGCGGCGGCCGCGTAGAGATCGTTATTCCTTATGCGACGCTGGAGCCGGTGCGCGAGCTGCTGCTGCAACAATTTATGGGCGAAAAGCTGGGCCGCGACTCGATCTGGGAAACGCACTTGGCGCATGAAATGCTGGAAACCGATATGGAGCTGCACGCCGTGCTGGACGAAGTGCCAGTCGACTTAAATGAAGTTCTGAACTGGAAACCAGGCTCGCAGCTTGAATTAAAGGCCAAGCCTGACGGACAGGTTGAAATTCGCAGTGGTGAAATTCCGCTGTTCCGCGGCCGCATGGGCCGCAAAGATGGCGCTATGGCTGTGCGGGTCGAAGAAGAAACCCTGCGCACCAATATGAATATGCCAGAAGGGCTAGATTAGTGATGACAATACTTGGCCTAATTCTCGATCTGTTATTGATCGGCCTCCTTGGCACGATGATCTTTTTTGCCGTGCGTTTGCACAAGCGTTTGGAAGTCTTGCGTACCGGGAAACAAGATTTGGAAGTACTGCTGCGCGATCTGGTAACCAATACATCAACTGCCGAACGTAATCTGCGCGATCTACAATCCGCCGCGGAAGAGCTTGCCCCTAGTCTGCAGAAGCAGGTAGCTGGTGCACGCGCCGCACGGGAAGAATTGGAATTTCTGCTTGGCTCCGCTGATGCGGCCGCTGATAAGCTGTTAGCGCAAATCAGCGCTGCCAAAGGCGAAGCATCCAATTCTGGCCGTTCAGAATTAACCGCTTCGCGCACCGAACCAGCCAAACCTGCATCGATGGCGGCGCCTACCTTGCGTGCTATGCCGCCCCAGTCGCTGGCGAATAATACTAACGACACCCCTGCTGACGAGCAGCGCCGCACGGCAGAAGCCGACCTGCTGCGCGCGATCGAGAAATTGAGGTAGTCATGAAAAGTCCAACTCTCAATCGTCTCTTGCAGATTACGTTTGTGCCATCGTTGGTGCTGGTTGCGATTCTAACCATGTATACGCGTACAAATGTGGTGTTAAAAGCGGTCGAAAAAGGCGAGGTATCGGCCATGTTCGCGCCGGCAACTGCAACAGCGCAGCCAGCAGGGGCCGCAGCCCCGCCTGTATCTGCAGATGCAAAGGCGACTGATAAATCGCCAGAAAAAGCACCTGAAAAGCCGGTTGAGCCATCTGCTGAGTCCGCTAAACCCTCCGAGCCTACGGCAGATGCGGGTAATGCAGACGCTGTCGATACGCTAACGAGCGAAGATGTAACGATTTTACAGCAACTAAAAACGCGCCGCGCCGCGCTTGATCAACGCAGCGAACAACTTGATCAGCGCGAGGCTTTATTACAGGCCACCGAAAAGCGCCTCGATGATAAGATGGCGCAATTGCAAACCACGCGTACGCAGTTGCAAGCACTGACTGGGCAAGTAGATGAGCAACAGCAGGCGCAGATTGCCAGCCTGGTGAAGATTTATGAAACTATGAAGCCAGCGCAAGCTGCGGCGATTTTCCAGCAACTTGATATGCCGGTCTTACTGCAGGTGCTGGCTAAAATGAAAGAAGCCAAATCATCGCTGGTGCTGGCAGCGATGGATCCAGCCAAGGCAAAAGCCGTGACGACCGAGCTTATGAAGAAAAAAGACCTGCCGAAGCTAGATACTGCCCCCGTAACGACACCAGCAGCGCCTTCTAAAAGCTAATTTATCATCTTAGCAACTTTCCATTAAGGCTCTATCGGGTAAAACGGAAATACATCTTTAGTCCTAAGGAATTGCCATGGCAGTTGATAAACATATGAATGTTCTTGTTGTCGACGATTTCCCGACAATGCGACGCATTATCGAGAACTTGCTGAAGCAGATTGGCTTTACTTCGATGGAACAAGCTGCCGATGGTGAATCAGCGCTAAAAGTGCTGCGCGAATCAAACAAGAAGTTTGGCCTCATTATTTCTGACTGGAACATGGAACCGATGTCAGGCTACGAGCTTTTGAAAAATGTCCGTGCCGACGAAAAGCTGAAAGCAACACCATTCATTCTCATTACCGCTGAAAGTAAAACGGAAAATGTGATCGCAGCAAAGCAGGCGGGCGTTAATAATTATATCGTCAAGCCATTCAATGCGGAAACGCTGAAAGGCAAGATCGCTGCCGTGCTCGGCGAGTTCTAAAATAAGAAAAAGGAATAAGCGATGCCAATTTCGTCTGATTTAATGCGTGATATTCGCGACAAGATGCGCGACCCAAACCTGCCTGAAGCAGAGGTCGCCATGATTTTTGCTGAAGCTTTGAAAAGTGCAGGTGGTGCACTGTCTAGTGATGTGATCGGGCATGAAATCGAAGGCCTGGTCGAGCTGATCCGCCAAACCCGGGAAGAGTTGACTCTGATGCGCGAGACCGGCTCTGCCGGGGCTGCGCATCTGCCGAATGCAACAGACGAGTTAGATGCTGTTATCAGCGCAACCGAAGATGCCACCAATAAAATCATGACCTGCGCTGAGGAAATCAGCGGTATTGCTGCTGAAATTGGCGGAGAGCAGGCCGCTAAGCTTGACGATATATCGGTACGCCTTTTTGAAGCTTGTAGTTTCCAGGATATTACTGGGCAGCGGATCATTAAAGTTGTGCGGGCGCTTAAGGTTATCGATGATCATTTAGGCAAACTTTTAGGAACATTAGGCGAAACCAAACCTGTGGCGGATTCCGCCAAAACCGGAACGGATCGCGACCTTATGAATGGACCGCAATTACCTGGCAATGCCACTTCGCAGGATGAGATTGATGCGTTACTCTCGTCTTTCGATGCGCCGCCCAAATAACCGTCTTTTAAAAATCGCTGGTCGGGTTTCCCGAAGCCTCGGCTATGTCGCGCTGTTTGGCATTTTACAATGTTGGGCGCAGCCGGTTTTTGCGCTCGATATCACCGTACGCGGCGGTGTGCATGATAACTTCAATCGCCTTGTTTTCGATTGGCCGCAAGCGCCGAAGTACTCTATCGCGCGTAGCGATGACGGCCTAGTCAAGCTAATATTTAAAGGGGCGGCAACAAGCTTTGCGCTGACGCCCTCGGCACAGCGACTATCGCGTATCGTTGATTTTTCCGTAACTCCACAAGCCGATGGCACACTGGTGCAATTCCGCGTCGCATCCCAAGCGATGGTAAAAGATTTTTTATCGGGCAGTGCCGTTGTTATCGACGTAACAGGGTCAGGGGTACCAGCCAAAATCTTAAGCACCGCTGTGTCTGAGACTAAAAGCGAGCCGCAGCCGCAAGACGCGCCATTACCTACCCCCGCGCCTATGCTAGCAGTTGCAGCTCCAGCCAGCCTCCCTGCAGTATTGTATGAACGCGCAGCGCGCAGTTATGCACTATTGGATAAACGCGGCAAGCTTGCAGCCGATACCGATATTGCCGCATTGGAAGGTGTAGCGGGTTGGCAGCGGCCAACTCAAGATGATGCTGTATTAATGGTCGGCCTGTTAAATGGGACTCAACCCAAAATCGTCGCTAGGCCTGCAACACAAATTCCTGATGCCAAGCCATTAGCCATTACTGCCCAGGCTGATTATGCCGCGGGTGGGCGGGTTTTGGTGAACGTGCAAAATGCGGGCAGCATCATGTCATTCATCGATCCTGTAATCGGCGATACCCTCTATGCTATTACGACACCGCCGGGTCAGTTCATCAACGTGGCCCGGCATTATACAGCTTTTGAATTGCTACCAACGCGGCAAGGCGTGGTGGTGCGTCCCTTAGATGACAAGTTAACACTTAAGCTAACGCCGGATGGTCTAGAGCTATCGATGCCTGGCGGTTTAAAACTTAGCCCCCCAACTGCAACAAGTAATCCCTCAGCACAACCTGCTGAAGCAGAAGCCACCGTTATTGAAGCACCAACAGTCGAAGATAAGAGTACGACAACTGAGAATTCTGTTGCCGCTGAAGCTGCGCAAGCGCCCGCTGCACATGAACCATTCTTCGATGTAATAGCTTCACAAGCGAAAAACGGTGAGACTTTCACTGTGGCGCGGCAGCGTCTGCAAACTGCCGTGGCTGCTGTCGGCAGTGACGATCCTGCCATGCGAGCGATTGCCCGCATGAATCTTGCCCGCTTCTATCTTGCCAACGCCTACGGGCAGGAGGCAGATGGTTTATTGAAAGACATTGCTGCAGATACGCCCGATTTGACAACGAAACCAGAATTCCGCGGTTTGCGCGGTATGGCACGCACGCTTACTGAGGATAGCGACGGCGCGTTAGAAGACTTTAACCTGCCGGAGCTTGCCGATTATCCTGATCTTGCCATATGGCGTGGCATTGCCTTGGCAAAAGCGCGTAATTTTACCAAAGCCTCGCCTATATTCGCGAACATATTGGAGCTATTGGCGCATTATCCGGAACCTTTCTTCAGCCATTTCACGCAACTGGCAGGTGAAAGCTTCCTTGCGACGAACGATAACGATAACGCCAAACGCATCATTTCAATCTTGAAAGAGCTGGGCGGCGAAGCTGCATTAAAGCGACCGGCGATCATTTACATGCAAGGCGTTATTGAAAGCCGCGTAGGAAGCTTGGAAACAGCAAAGAAATTATGGGAACAAGTTGCCGACACGCAAGACATGCTAACGCGTACGCGCGCGCAAATGGCGCTTGTCGATCTTGGCGTCGCTGCAAAAACCATTGCGCCGATGGATGCCGCTAAGCAGCTTGAGCGGCTGCGATTTGGCTGGCGTGGCGATAGTCTAGAGCTTGATCTGCTGCAGCGGCTCGCCAGTGCTTATGCATCGGCTGGGCAGCTTGATGAAGCTTTGGGTTCGCTCGAAAAAGCTAAGCGCATCGCGCCCAGCAAGACCAACACCGATCTGATCGAAACGCAAGAGCGGCAGATTTTCGCTGACCTGTTTATGAGCAAGGCGATTGACGATTATCCGCCGCTGAAAACGCTGGCAACCTATAACCGTTACAAGCAGTTCGCCCCCTTGGATAGCGAGAAGGCGCTGGCCGTCAACAACCGCCTTGTCGATAAGATGTTGAAGATCGATTTGTTAGGGCAGGCGGCGGATCTGCTGGATCAGCAAGTGCCTGCGACAACTGACGCTGCGGCTAAAGGCAAGTTGGGTGCGCGGATCGCAGGCATTCGTATTCTCAATCTTGAGCCGGTAGTTGCCATCAAAACGCTCGATGCGACGGATGCTAAAGATTTTCCATTGGATCTGGTGGAAGAGCGTCGCCTACTGCGTGCACGTGCTCTGGCGGACAGTGGACAGGTGAAGCTAGCGCTGGATTTATTGAGCGGCGATGGTAGCGACGATGCGAAGCGACTCACCGCGACCATCACTTGGCGTGCCAAAGATTGGCCAGCGGCTGCGGCTTCGCTAGTTGGGCTCATTCCTGCAGCCGATAGCTTAAGGGGTGGCGATAAGCTAACGTCAGACCAAGCACAGTTTATAGTGCGGCGCGCTGTTGCGCTAACGCTAGCCGGGGATACGACCGGCCTGATGCAACTTAACAACGACTACGGGGCGGCGATTAAAGCCACGCCGTCTGCCGCCAGCTTTGCACTACTGACAGCTCCAGAAGGCGCGATCAAAGCGTTGGCCGCGCTACCGAGCGAGATGAAGGACGTTGATCTGTTCAAGGACTTCCTTGAAAATTACCGAAAGTAATCAGCCGATCAGCTTATAACTCGGACTCGCCGCTGCACGCTTCATCGGTGAGTCGCGCCAGCGTTCGGGTATCAATAGCCATTGCTCCTGCGGCTTCAGAACGCCCAGGTATTTGCTTTGGTTGATGCCGACCAATTCTGCACCGGTTTTTGCCTGCGTGCGGCTAGAGGCAGTATTCTTTTGCGCATTTTTGGTGTGGATCGACGGCATGCCAAGAACATTAAAAGCGTAATCGATCATTGCGACCAAAGTCTCGCTCATTATGCCCTGACGATGAAAAGGTAGGCCGAGCCAGAATCCTTGTTGGCTAACTTCGCTTTCTGGCCGTAAATCTATCGCGCCTAACAAATCACTATTGGATTTGCGCGTAATGACCCACCCTAGCATTTCGCCGCGTTCCATTTTCGGCAGCAGATTGGTTGAGTAAAATTGATGGGCGCCATCTTTTGGATAAGGCCATGGCACGGGCCCGATGTAACGAATGATCTCAAATTGGCCAAATAAATGTTGAACGTCTGGGGCATCAGTCAGCTTTGCTGGCCGCAAAATCAGCCGCTCTGTCTCAAGTATTGGGGTCTTGTAAAACGCCACTACTAGCCAGTCGTGTAACTGCGCACGAGGCTCCCAGCCACCAAGTACCAGCCGTCAACCAAAACGAAAAAGATAATTTTGAATGGTAACGAGATCACGGTTGGGGGCAGCATCATCATCCCCATCGACATTAGGATCGAGGCGATCACCATATCGATGATCAGGAATGGCAGAAATAGCAGGAAGCCGATCTCGAACGCACGGTGCAGCTCGGAAATCATGAAGGAGGGAATCAGCACCGTCAGCGGCACGCTGGCGGCATCGAGATTGGTTGGGTTGGGCGTAGCGGCAGGCGCGCCAGGGGTGGGTGGTACAGCCGACGTGGCTGTTGCATCTGCAGCCGTCGGTTTGGCATCGGTAACGCCGCGCGACAAATCATAGAAGAGGCGCAAATCGCCCTCGCGCGTATGTGCCAGCATAAAGGTGCGGAAAGGGGCGACGGTGCGTTCGAACGCCTGCATCTCGTCGATCTCGTTATTCATCAGCGGCTGCACGCCATTGTTCCAGGCGGTTTGAAATACGGGCGCCATGACAAAAAAGGTGAGGAACAGCGCGAGGCTGACCATCACCATATTCGGCGGCGATTGCTGCGTGCCGATTGCGCTGCGCAATAGCGACAGCACGACGATGATGCGCGTAAAACTCGTCACCATCATCAGCAGCGACGGGGCCAGCGAGAGGGTGGTGATCAACAGGACGAGTTGGACGATGCGGCTGGTGAAACCGCCCCCGTCAGCGCCGCCATTCGGGCCGCTGCCATCACCCATGTCGAGCGTCAGGCTTTGCGCGAAGGCTGGGGCGGCATGCAGCGCGGCAATACCAAGGCCCAGCGCAATGGCGCTAAGCGCGAAGGTGCGCAGATGTTTCCTAAGCTTCGAGCTATTTATTGGTCGGGGGGCTGATGGCATGCGGCAAGACATTCATTGAAGCTGGCGGGTTTTCGGCGAGCTGTAAAGCCTGCTGCGGGCCAATCAACACTGTATAGCTGCGCGTGGTATTGGTCGTATCGGTGATTGTCACAACACGATGCCGCGCGTCAACCCACAGCGTTTCGGTGATAGCAAGATTGCGGCCCGGCTTCGGCTGCCGCAGTCCGCGCCCTAACTGCCCGCCAAAGGCGAAACGACGCAATAGCCAAGCCGTCATGAAGATCAGGCCAATAACGATCAACAACGCCGCGACAGCTTGCAAGAGGGAAGGCCCAAGCGCTGGGCTACTGGCTATTGTTTCATTTGCCGTATTGGTCAGGGTCGGGTTCATGCTTAACCTTTAGCAAGCTTACCGTTTGCCTCGAAGACTTTTTCGAGGATTTCGGCGACCGCCACCACGGCTTCGGGCGGGATAGGCGTATCGAGATCGAGGCTGGAGAGCAGCTCAGCCAGGTCGGCATCCTGCCGCACCTTAATTCCGGCAGCAAAGGCGATGGTCAAAATCTGCTCGGCAAGAGCGCCCCTACCGCTGGCCAGCAGGGTCGGCAGCTGGGTGCCATCGGTCGGCGCGGGGGCGCCCAAGGCAACGGCAATTGGCGTTCTCTTTTCCATTATCATTATGTTTCAATAACTTGGCTTATATGTCTAGCGACAAAACAGGTCGTCACGCTTCCTACTAGCCTGGCACGGCGCTTGCTTTTATACCGGCATGAGTGCGATTGCCCCTACTGCCAGCCCTACTGATAGCAACCTGTTTGGCCTGCTTGGCATGCGGATGGATTATCTGAAGCAGCGTCAAGCCGTAATCGCCAAGAATGTGGCGAGTGCCGATCTGCCCCAATATAAAGCCAAAGACCTGGTGTCGTTCGCCAGCGCCCTCGACGCTAAGGGCGGCAATAGCAATACCCATGGCGTTAAAGGCACGCATGTCATGCCAGTGTCGCTGATCACAACGAATGCCAGCCATATCAATGGTAATGGCAATCCGACCGGCACTAATTTCGGCTCGAACAAGCCGGCCGAAACCTACGAGACCCTGCCGAGCGGCAATAGCGTCGTGCTGGAAGAGCAGATGATGAAAATTTCTGAGGTCGGCAACGATTATGCGCTGGTCACCAACCTGTACCGCAATGCGGCTGGGATGATGAAAATGGCGCTCGGCAAACCGGCTGGAATCTAGAGGAGATTAAATCATGCAAGTTGATATGAGCTCGATGATGGAAATGTCCGCTGCCGCTTTGAAAGCGCAGACGACGCGGATGCGCATCATCGCCGAGAATATCGCCAATGCCGGCACGACTGGTACAACGCCCGATGCCGACCCTTACCGCCGCCAGATCGCAGTTTTCAAGGATGTGTTGGATCGCAATCTTGGTGTGCGGGTCGTCAAAGCGCAGACACCGATTAAAGACATGAGCGATTTCATCACCAAGTTTGACCCGTCGCATCCGGCGGCCAATGCCGAAGGCTATTACAAGCTGCCGAACGTCAAGCCAATAATGGAGACGGTTGACCTTAAAGAAGCGCAGCGTAGCTATGAGGCCAATCTTTCCGTGATCGAGTCAACGCGCAATCTGCTGAAGCAAACAGCGGACCTGCTGCGCGCTTAAAATATTATTTTCTTGGTATTTTTCGTTAAGGAAATCGGGATAGGATAACGCCATGGTCGATAGCATCATTTCCAGCGGGCTTAGCGCCTACAAAAACGCGCAGGCTTTAGCCGGCAGCGGCAAAAGCGGCGGCGTGGGCAGCATCGGTGATAGCGCCAATGGCAGCTTCAGCGACATGCTTTCCGGATTCATGGATGAATCGATCGGCACGCTGAAAAAGGGCGAGGCCGCATCGATCAGCGCTGCTAAGGGCCAGGCCGATCTGACGGATGTTGTCGGCGCCGTACAGAACGCCATGCGAACGCTGGAAACCGTAACGGCTGTGCGCGACAAGGTCGTCAGCGCTTATCAGGACATCTTGCGGATGCCGATTTAACGATAAAGCTAATAGTCTGAACCGATAATTTGGGGCAGACTTAGTCTATGCATGTCGCCTATTCGCTTGATCCCTTGGAACCAATGCCAAGCCTGTTTCTAGCCGGGCCAACCCCGCGCGACGATCGCTTGCCGCATTGGCGGGCCGAAGCACTAGCCTTGTTAGAGCAAGCAAACTTTAGCGGCACCGTCTATGTGCCGGAAGATCGTGGTTGGAAGTTGCGAAAGAATTTTGATGAAATCGAGCAGATAAAATGGGAACAAGCTGCACTTGATGCAGCCAATGTTGTCGTTTTTTGGCTATGCAGGGATGAGTTGCTGCAAACCATGCCGGGGTTTACGACTAATATTGAATTTGGACGCATTAGCCGCGATGCGGAATTGACAGGCAAGTCATTCGTATTGGGGTACCCAAAGGGAACGCGCAAAATGGGATATCTTCAGTATAGTGCCGATAAAGCGGGCGCGCCAGTAAGGCATACCTTGACTGATACATTGCAATCGGCTTTGAGGTTGCTGAAGGGTGATCGGCTATGAACGAAGTCGAGATCATTGCGCTGACGCGCGAGGCGCTATGGGTGATGCTGAAGCTAGCCGGGCCGCTACTGGTGCTGTCACTAGTCGTTGGCGTTGCCATCTCGCTTTTGCAAGCGCTGACGCAGATCCAAGAAATGACGCTGACCTTTGTGCCCAAGATTGTGCTGATCGGTGGGGCGTTGCTACTCCTCATGCCGTTCATGCTGCAAACGTTGGGCGGCTTCACGGAGCAGATCGCGCAGCGCATCGTTGATGTTGGCCGAACCGACTCGACCGCGACTGCGCCATAGGCAAGAAAGGAAACTTTCATGAAATTCGGCTATACGATCATTTATGTACCCGACGTGCCGGCGACGCTAGCTTTCTATGAGAAAGCTTTCGATATGAAGCGCCGTTTCTTGCATGACACTGGCTTATATGGCGAGCTAGATACCGGCACCACGGCCCTCGCTTTTGCGAACGAGGAGTTCGTTCAAAACACTTACCACAATTTCACGCCAATCAGGCCAACCTCACCGCCGCCAGGGGTAGAGATTGGTTTTGTTGCCGCCAATGTGCACAAGAGCTATGCCAAGGCAGTTGCCGCAGGCGCTAAGCCGGAGGCTAAGCCATTTGCCAAACCCTGGGGCCAAATCGTTTCTTATGTGCGTGACCTAAACGGGTTTCTAGTTGAGATCTGCAGTGAGGTTTTTGTCAGTAACGAAGAATGATCCATACCTATAATCTTGCAGCGCTGGTCGGCGGTCAGGTATTTGCCTTTTTGCTGGTCTTCACGCGTTTTGGCGCAGCCTTTATGTTTTTACCTGGCATCGGCGAGACTTATGTGACGCCGCGTGCCCGATTGATACTGGCGTTGTCGATCGCGCTGCTGCTTACCCCCGTGATTGGCCCTCATCTGCCGAAACAGCCGGAACAAGTCGCAGCACTAGTAGCCCTATTGGCCGTAGAAGCGACCTTAGGCGTCTTTCTCGGCCTTATCATCCGGCTGATGCTCTCAGCCATCGATTTTGCAGGGCAGCTCATAGCCTTGCAGCTGGGAATTTCTAGCGCCATCGCTTTCAACCCCGCGTTGGCAACACAGGGTACGCTGCCCGGCGCTTTGCTAGGTTTGTTGGCGCTATTATTGGTCTTCGCGACCGGGTTGCATCATCTATTTATTGAGGGCATTGCAGCCAGCTACAACGTCATGCCCGCAGGTCTTGAAAATGTGAATATGGGCGCGCTGGGGCAGGCTTTTGTTTCCACCGTTAGCGAAAGTTTCAAAGTTTCGATCATGATGGCTTCGCCCTTCGTGATCCTTGGCATGGTATTCAACGTGGGGTTAGCGCTGCTGAACCGGCTGCAGCCTGCACTGCAGATTTTCTTTGTTGGTCTGCCATTACAGATTTATTTTGGCCTTGCTGTATTCGCGACCATGTGCGGGGCGATCATGTCGATCTGGCTGACGCACGCCGCGGATGCATTCGGTCGACTCGGCCTGCTTGGGAGTAATTAATGGCCGAAGAGCAGGATCAGGATCAGAAAACCGAAACCGCTTCCGAGCGGCGACTTGAAAAAGCGCGGGAAGAGGGGCAATTGCCCCTCAGCCAGGAAGTACGCACCTGGTTTATCCTAACAGCGGGGCTTGTCGTCGTCATGATGGCGGCACCTTATCTGGGTGCGAAGATGCGCGACAGCTTGGTTGTTTATCTATCAGGTGCGGATCAATTAAGCGCGATGGATGGCAGTGCCAAGCGTGCGCTACTCGATACAATGGGGCAGATGGGGCCGATTTTGGCGCTTATCATTATGATTTTTGTAGGCGCCAGCATTGCCGGCACCATGCTGCAGACCGGGCCGTTCGCCTCAACCGCGCTGCTAGCCTTGAAGTGGGATCGCATTAATCCGATGGCAGGCTGGAAGAAGCTGTTCTCGATGCAAGCGCTAACGGAATTCGCCAAAGGCGCCTTAAAAATTACGATGGTCGGCATCGTTGTGTACCTAATCGTCAAGCCGCTGTTCCGCGGGGTCGAGCTGCTGAACGGGTTAGAGCCTTCGCTGCAAGTTAAGATCATGTATGATTATACGGTCAAAATCATGGTGACGGTTATCGCCGTTTTCACTGTGATCGTGGCGGCCGATCTCCTGTATCAACGCTTCAGTTTTTACAAACGAATGCGGATGACAAAACAAGAGGTGAAGGAAGAAAATAAAGAAACCCAAGGCGATCCTATCATTCGGATGCGCATCGCACGACTGCGGATGGAAAAGGCTAAGCGGCGCATGATGTCGACCGTGCCGGATGCATCAGTTGTCATCACCAATCCTACGCACTTTGCCGTCGCTCTAAAATATGACCGGGACAAAATGGCCGCCCCGGTGGTGGTTGCAAAAGGGCAGGATACGATTGCGCTGAAGATCAAGGAAATTGCGCTGGCGAACGAGGTCGCAGTGATGGAAAACCCGCCGCTGGCACGCGCTCTATATGCCACTTGCGATATCGACGAGCCAATCCCGGTTGAGCACTATAAGGCGGTCTCAGAGATCATCAGCTATCTCTATAAGCTAAAAAAGATCAAGTTATAGAGCAGCTATATGCGTTTCATCGACCAGATATTTTGGAAAGACTTGCGACTGTCGCTTGGTATAGACAGTGAGACGGGCGGGCATTACTTGGCAATTCCTGTTACAAACCAAAAGCTTGATTATGAAGAATATTATTGTCTATCAGCCAAAGAGTTTGAACAGTTTTTAAACGATCAAACTGAGGCATCCGCATTTGCAGAACAATGCAGAAACCGACAATGCGACGATCGTCTTATTTTGCAACCAGGTAAAGATCGAGGCGTCGCGGTTAACTAGCTGCCGGTTAATAGGTTCACGGCGCCAAAAGCACCGATAACGAGCGTCACGATCACCAGCAAGGCGCCGAGTGTGAGAAGGCCAATACATTGGCCAATGGCAATTACGCCGCCGTCCTGTTCCATATGGCCGAGTGCAAGACATAAAACCGCGATTGCCGGCGCAACATTGCCAAAAGGAATCGGCAAGGCAATTGCCAGCGATAGCGCAACAAATAGAAAACCAGAAAGGTGATGCAAAGGCGCTTCGCTAAATTGGTGATAACGGGCGCGTGTCATGCTTTCGAGCCGTTCAAAAAGCCAAATTAATTTTGGGTAGATATAGTGCAAGTATTTAGTGGGCGGCGTTATCTGCAACCAGGCTTGTGGCAACCAAATCGTATTACGGCCCATCGCCAATTGCACGGCCAGCACCGTCATAGGAATTCCAAGAATAGCCGAGGTGAAAGGAATGATCGTTAAGGGCAGAGAAAGAAGAGCTAGTACAAATAACGGCAGCAGCAGCGAATGGCGGCCTAATACGAGCCGCAGATCGCTGATCGTTGCTTCGGTGTTAGTGTCCAGCAAGCGTAAGACGTCCCGCAATCGCTCAGACGTGCGGGGGTATCGCGATGTGGGGATTGGCTGGTTTCAGTAACTGACATAGCAGCATTATAATGGAATTTATGTCGCCGTCAGCCCTTGAAGCTGAAATCAAGCGGCCTTACTAAGATCGGCAATGGCGCTATCGGCCAATTTAGCGCGATCAGCATCATTCAAATCAGCGGTGAGAAGCGCGCGGGCAGCATCAATCGCAACGCTAGCGGTCAGTTGTTGCAGGTCAGCGGCAGCCTGCGCTTCCAGCTGGGCAATCCGTTCATGCGCAGCTTTCTCGCGGCGTTCCAGCGATGTCTGAAGGTCTGCAGCAGCGCGCACAGTCAAAGCCGTGGCCTCGGCTTGGGCGCGGGCCATGATATCGTTCACTTCGCTGGCCGCAGCATCGTGGCGCGAGCGCGCTTCCAGCAATAAAGCTTCGGCTTCGCTGCGGAGGGCGGTGGCGGCTGCTAGGTCACGCTCGATTTTGCCAATTTTGCCATCGAGCCAGCCATTCATCGCCTTGATCGTGGGCTTCAAAGCTAACGCCCAGAAGATGACGAAGGAGACAGCAACCCAGAAAGTAGTGGATTCAAGCATGCCGGTCGGTTCAATAGCCATTACGCGACATTCCTTGCCTGCAACGCTTTAGCGACTTCAGTTAGCGCGCGTGCAGCATCTGTGGTGCGCCCCGTCAGCTTAGCGATCACGGCTTGAGTGGCGCTAGCCGCCGCGGGGGCCAATTCAGCTAGAGCCGCAGTCCGGCTTGCGTTGATCCGCGCCTCGGCAGTTTGCAGTTGACCCGCAAGGCGGTTGCCCTGCGTTGCTAATTCGGCGGCTTGCGTTTTAGACGATTCTGCCAATGCAAGATCTGATGCGGCTTGTGCAGTCAGCCGTGTTTCGGCGAGACGGGATTCATGCACATCTAAGAGAGCACCTGCTAGCGTGCGGTCTTCCTGTGCTTGATTCAAATCGCGCGCAATTTGTGCGGCACGATTATCGATAACATTACCGATTTTGGGTAGCACGAGCCGGCTCATTACTAGATAGAGCAGCGCAAACACAATCGCGAGCCAGAACAATTGGCCCGGAAAGCTGGATGGATCGAATTGCGGCACGGGTGACGAGGCGCTGTGGGTTCCAATGGGTGCCATTGGCTCATGCAGATCGTCACCCGCTTGTACTTTTGCTAGCTCATTCTGCGCACAAGCAACACCTGTCAGCAAACTGCTGACAATTGTGATCGGCAAAACGCGCAGGAACAAAGACATGCAGATTAAACGGCGAAGATTAGCAACATCGCGACGACGAAGGCGAGCAGCAACACAAGTTCAGTTGCGGCAAACCCGATGAAGCCGATACCATTCATGCGCTCGGTTGCGGCAGGGTTGCGCGAAATGCCGGTCAACCAGGCACTGAATAGGAGGCCAAGGCCGATACCGGCGCCAAGGGTGCCGATCATCGCGATGCCGGCGCCGAGAAGTTTAGCTGCTACTGGATCCATGACTTATACTCCAAGTTGTTGGTTGTTTTTACTGTTGTCGACTGTTTAGTGCATCTCAAGCGCATCGCGCAAGTAGACGGAGGCTAAAATCGCAAAAATATAGGCCTGCAGGCCAGCCACGAAGAATTCGAAGCCGACAACGAAGATATTCATCATAACCGGCAGGATCGCCACGGCATAACCAAGAGTACCCAACGCTGCCACCAGCATAATCGCCAAGCCCGCAAATACCTTCAGCAAGATGTGCCCAGCCAACATGTTAGCGAAAAGACGAATGGCGAGGCTGAATGGTCGAATACAGAAGGAAAATAGCTCGATTACGAACATAACTGGCATCAGCGCGATGGGCGTACCGGTCGGCACGAACAAATGCAGGAAGTGAACGCCGTGCTTCACAAACCCTGTAATCGTCACGACCAAGAAAACAAGCGCCGCCAGCGCAAAGGTGACAACCAGATGGCTGGTGAAAGTGAAGGCACCGGGGAATAACCCTAACACATTACCGAACAAGATAAAAATGAAGAAACAGAAAATCAGCGGGAAGAAGGGACGCGCACGGGGGCCGGCCACGCTATCCACCATATTCGAAATCGTGCCATAAATCGTTTCACTTAGCATCTGCAAACGGGTGGGGACTATGCGTGCGCCGCGCATGCCGCCCAGCAGCAGCATGGTGGATGCAACCAGTGCCAGCAGCATGAAAAGCGACGCATTGGTAAATGGCAAAGTGTGACCAGCCACCGAAAAGGGTGCCAGTGTGTTGACTTGAAACTGTTCCAGCGGTGAATGCATCGCCATTGTGTAACGTCCTACTTTTTGTCTGCGTCAAAACCGACGCGGCTAAATTTTCCATTCAAGGCCCGCCAGGCATTAAGAACCCCGGCGCCAAAACCAAGCAGACTACCAAGGATCATAAGCAACGGCAGTGTGCCAAGAGCTTTATCTCCCAGATATCCCAAACCCACACCCCCAAGAATGGCGACCGCCAATTCCAAGCCCATTCGGCTGGCTTTCAGGGCTGCCGGATCAACGGCTCCTGCCAGCGCGTCGACGGGCTTTTGCGGGGTGTTGGCCGCAAGGCTAGCATCCAGCGCTTTCAGCCGGGCCGATAGATCGGTGTCGTCAGTCACGGAAGCCTAGATTAACCTATATTTTTCTGGCCAGAAATTAGCGGCCAGGCTAGCGCCTGTCAAGGAAAGGCGGGGTTTAGAGTGGTTATTTAAGGGCGCTGGCCAAGCTATTGGCGATATTTTCAGGTGGCAGGCCGCCGTTAAAAAGCGTCAGCAATTTGCCGTCCGGTCCAATCAAATAGATGAATGGGTTGTAATCGATCGTATAGGGCTCGCCGCTTTGCGGTCTGTAATCAGGATCACGACGGAGCGTAGCCAAATCTTGTGGCGACAACGACCGCTCGATCGCCGCTTCTGGGTTTTCTACAATTCGATAATTAACGCCAAAATTTTTGGCCATGCGGTTGATTTCATCTTGGCTGCCGGTCAAGCCAACCACGCGCTTGCCGTAACCGCCTAAATAAGCACTGAGGGCGGCCGGACTATCCCGAGCCGGATCGAGCGTTACAAAAACGGGTAGAATGCGATTGGCTTGGGCCTGCGGCAGGCTATTGATCGCTTGTATAGCATTGGCCATTATGGGTGGGCAGTCGTCACGGCAATACGTATAGCCAAACATAACGAGTATGTAGCTGTTACGGAAGTTCGCATCCGTCACGCGATTGCCGTTTTGGTTGATCAGATCAAACGCGCCACCGATCGGCGGAACCGCTGCCGGCTTTTTAAGCGCTGCAAGTGCTTCCGGACTTAAAGTGGGAGAGGTGATTTCATTAGTAGGTTTTGACAGGTCGCGCAGCGCCTGGACGTTTTGTTCGACGCCAGAATCCTGGGGTTTGCTGTAAACCGGTGCGGCTTTTTCGGGCGTTACTGTTGTTGTAGGTTTTAGTGTTACGGGAAGCGTAATCGGATCGCTAATCGTTTGAGCGTGAGCTGTAATCGTAAGAACAAAGCTCAGTAAAAGGAAAATCGATAAACGACAAATCATGAGGCATGATAATTCAAGAGAGTCTTATAAGCCATTAATTACGGCGTTCCCGATAGCTTTTATAATACGCCTAACATCGCCGCAACCAATGGATGCCGCACGATATCTAGCTCGTTCAGATTTACGACGCCAATACCAGGCACGGGGTCCAGTTTGTAAGCAATTTGTGAAAGGCCTGAGATGCCAGGAAGAAGGTCGCTTTGCGCGGGATCCCCGGTAATTACCATGGTGGCACCGAAGCCAAGCCGGGTGAGCACCATCTTCAATTGTGCATAGGTGCAATTTTGCGCCTCATCGATGACGATAAAGGCATTATTCAAAGTCCGCCCACGCATGTAAGCAATGGGCGCAATCTCGATTGTGCCATCCAGCATATATTGCTTAAGCCGCTTGCCGCCAATGCGGTCGACCAACGCATCCGTTAGCGGCCGTAAAAACGGCGCCATTTTTTCCGTGATATCGCCGGGCAGGAAACCGAGATTTTCGCCGGCTTCAATTGCGGGGCGGCAAAGGATCACACGCTCAACCCGTCCAGCCTCTAGTGCTTCGACAGCCGCGCTAATTGCCAGATAAGTCTTGCCGCTACCGGCTGGCCCCATTGCCAGCGTCAGATGATGCGCGTGCATTGCTTGCCAAAGCAAAGCCTGCCCCGCGCTTTTCGGCTGAATATTTTTGGTGTAGCGAATGCCGGTTCCGCCAGCCGGTGACGTAGTCAACCCATGCAGCGGATCCCAGATCGGCTTATTTGCAGTTTTGGTGGCATAGGTTTTTCGGGCGGGTCGATCATGGGTCAATTCGTGCAGAGCGTCTGACTGGTTGCGGACTGCGCGTTTGGCCATGAATTATCCTCGCTGATTGGGGGGTGGATTAGGGCGTTGTGGGCCGGTGCAGCGACTGCGCAAATTAACGCTAGATGTAGTCGGCCGGATAAGGCCGGTTAGCTGACGAAGTTGTAAGGTTGTTAAACGACCGGGATAGCGAGCGGCCAAACTTGGTGTGCGGCGGAATGCACGGGCACGTTGCGCGTGAGACAAAGCCCGAGCTGGACTTCGAGACAGAGTGCTGTCGGCTGGAATCCGATACATTAAGTATAGCGTTTAACGATTCTGAGACCGCGCCAAGTATTATCATAAATAAATCCAGATCAATGCGAGCGTGTTAGACAATAGCATTAAAATGGTACGTTACAATACCGTACAGAAATATTAACCTTCCTTTAATTATAATTCCGGGTAATTAACGAGATATTAGTTCGAATTTCATAGTGTTGATGATGAAATTTCTAAAGGCGACGCCACAATGAAAACCATTGCTCGCATCTGTTATGCAATTTTGCTGTGCGGCAGCTTTATGCCTGTGATGAATGCACATGCATTAGGAGCGCGGGCGCAAGCTCAGCGCACTGTTATTGAGAGTGCGCAAAACAACAGTGCCTACGATAATACAAGTCGCACCGTTAATGTGGTTGTTGACGGTGTTGTGCAAAACGGCGTCTCGCAAAGGACAGGCGGTCTCCAAGCAGGGAGCAATACGCACGATTTTTCAGTCGATGCGCATGGTGTCTGTCGCTACATAGATGTCGCTACGGCACCAAATGGCGGCATTCTCATTCCATTTGAATCACCTAATGAATGGATCGGTACCAGCACTGGGGAAGCTATGAAAGGTTTCATAGCCACCAGCGGCCGACGCAATAATTTTGTCAGGCTCGATTTTTGCCGGCCAATTAAAAATATGACGGTCGATTATACGCAGCCGGGCGGTATTTCCGACCCCTCTAGTCTAGCGCCTGCCACGCAACAGGTTTCCTGGGTGTATCCTTTCGTCCAAAAACGTGTTGAAACGCGCTCTGATGATCCGACCTTCGTGCAATCGCTGACCGAGACACGCTCGCAAAGCTTTAACTTGAGTCGCAAAGATTGCCTCGGCAATATAACTTATCCTGATGGCAGCGTCCGTAATCCCTGCTTTACCTGGAGCTGGGTCGAGACGATCACGTCGACTTCCCTGGACAATATTGGGATGAACCGCTCACAAGCTGAAGCTGCAGCTAAAGCTATGCCAGTCGTCGCTAATAGCGATAATTGGGGCACAGCGCTTGCGCGCACAGCCTGCATAGGGCCGAGTGGCGTCGCCAATAATGGTCATGCGGTGCCGTCCAACACCTGTCCGCCTGCCGTTATCGCGCCAACATTGCGCGCCTGTGCGCCAAATGCGCACAATACAAGGCAGTGGTCTACGTATTCGACCGGTAACGTGCGCATGCTATCGAACACCTGCCCGGGCGGCACGGTTCGCACCGCGCAAGGACGCTATACGTATGATACGGAAGCCGAATATTGGTGCTTCGACGGTACAGACTATCCGACCGGTAATACGCGTGAAGTGAATGGCGTCACCACACCTGAAACCTGTGCACTGATCGTCAACGGCCAAGTTGGCCCAGCCAATGGTACAAGCGTTGATAGTCTGGTTTCGGCCGGCCCGAACGACCCCAATCTTTGCACGCGCGGCACGGTTGATAGCTTTACAACAACTGCTACTGGTTGGAGCTGGACTTGCAAGGGCGCCAATACCGGTAACGATGCCAACGGCACAGCTAACAAACATGTGAATTATAACCTGGCCTGCAGCACGGCTGATAACAGCCTTGGCGGTTCACCTGCGACTTACAGCTGCGATAAGTTCAACGCTAGTGGATCAACCTGTGATGGCACACAGACCTTAACTGGCCTGCCAGGCTGCTGCAAAACCGGTCAGCCGAATACGTCTTCGTTCAGCGTGAGTGGCTTTACCGTCAACGGCTGCAATACACCTGCACCAACCAATGTCTGGGCGTGGGGCAATAACGCAGGGGGCCAGCTTGGCAATGGTACAACAACCGCTTCCGGCACCAACCTGAGCAATTTTGTACCAGTCAATGTGTTAGGTGGAAATACCTACAAATCTATCAACGCTACTGGTGGAATGTCCATAGCTGTTAAAATGGATGGTACGCTATGGAATTGGGGCAATGGCGACAAGCTACCAGT
This sequence comes from Alphaproteobacteria bacterium, assembly GCA_965246895.1. GTDB lineage: Bacteria > Pseudomonadota > Alphaproteobacteria > JAIXQD01 > JAIXQD01 > CBDFFX01. The sequence goes on from OZ251993.1 coordinate 580,009, forward strand.
ACAAACTACAGGTGCTGCAATTGCAACTGTAGTCGGTGCAGGAAATAACCTATGTGTGCTGCGCACAGATAATAAAGTTTATTGCGGTAACGCCCAACAGACGGCTGTTACCGGTGATTGGAAAATGATTACGGGTACGAGTGGCGGCGTGAACCTGGTGCCTACGCTCGATATAGCCAATGTTACCCCACAGCCGGCGGCGGTCGTCGTCAATACCTGCGGCATCAGAAGTGACAACACGGCTTGGTGCTGGAACGCGGCAAATAACGGAGCTGGTAACTTTGTCGAAGTACCGGGCGGCGATTGGCTGCGAATCGATATTGGGCCTGGCGCTTTGGCTGCGATCAAGGTCGATGGCATGATGTGGGTAGCAAGCGATGACGCACGCCTGACGCAAATGCCAGGCCGTGACTATACGATTGCTTCCATTGGAAGCGGTGGAGAAATGGTCGGGATTCGCGGCGCGAACGAGCTATTCTCTATCACCATCGGCAGCGCACCGGTTACGGGCGGTCGCACCAGCCAAGTTACTAACTTGCAGGTTGCTACAGGTAACTTTGTGGCAGCTGCAACGAATGCGACAGGGGGCTGTGCCTTGAAGGACGATGGTACAGGCTACTGCTTCACTGATGTCCGCAATCCGCAAGCACTACCAGGCGGCCAATCGTTCTCTAGCATCAGCGCTGGCAGTAATCACTTCCTGGCAATCGCCGGAACGCCTGTTTGCTTGCAGATCACCGAGCAGCGCACGTCCACAGCTTGCCCGTCAGGCCAGGCCGGCACCATTACCGAACAGCGCACGAAACATACCGGCGGTGTCTGTGGTGCCTATGGTAATTGGGCGACGGTCAACAACACCTGCGCACCAATTGTAGTGAGGGTGGATGGTGTTTGCGGCAGTGATGATGGAGCCATACGAACCAGTACACCGACAAATCTATGCAGTAGCGGTACAGCTAGTACTGTCACTGGCAACGATCCATGGAATTGGACCTGCAATGGTTCCGGTGGAGGCAATAGTGCTTCTTGTCAGACAGTACCTTCAGTTGGCGAAGGCTATTGTGTCGGCGGCACAGAAATCGGCTGGATTGAACATAACAATGGCACAGACAATAGTGCCCAAAGGTATGGTGTTCATGGCACTTCAACTGGAACGGGATATGCTTATTCGGCTTCAGTACCAAGAACCGTTGCTCAGAATCCAGGCACATTTACGGCATGGTGCAGAAACCAAGCTGGGGCAACTTGTGTTCAACAAAACTCAGCCAGCACAGCAAACGATCTGAGATCAGGATATCAAGGTGAAGAAGATTACAGGGGTTGCTTTACTGGTTCAACACCGACGCCTGCAAGCACGTCTTGGGACCGTAGTGGCGACTTCGATATGGATGTAGGCTCTATTTCCTACATCAAGGTCAACTAGGCCAAGCAGTTTGCATCGTTAAAAGGCCTCGGCAGCAATGCCGGGGCCTTTATGTGTCGCACTGCAAATATAATAACCATCGCCCTAAAAAATGTTAGTGCAACCTTATACACCGCCGCACGTTACGCTCTAGAAACGACGATCTTAAACTTCCTTTAAATATAATTCCGGGTAATTAACGAGATATTAGCCGATGTTTTATATTGTTGACGGTGAAGAGCTCTTTTAGGGCTTGGGGAGTATTGCATGACAAAAGAGACAGCAATCTATCGCAGCATGTCAGGCGGCTTATCGCGCTGCTGTAACTTGCTATTCATATTGCTGGCGATGTCATTTTTTGCGGCGTCTCCTGCTCATGCAGTTGTCACCAGCTGTGATAGATCTACAGTGACTGATGCAGTAAGTAACAGAGCCTACGGCACTGGCTGCACAACTGGCATGAAGGCACTGAACAACACGCATGACTTTTCGGTGACGGCGCATGGCATTTGTCGTTACATTGATGTTGACATCGTACCTGGTGGCCAAGGCCTTCTTATCCCATTCAAAACGGCTAGCGAATGGATGGGCAGCAACTCTGGTGGTTCTATGAATGGCTTCATAGCCACTAGCAGCCGACGCAATAATTTTGTCAGGCTCGATTTTTGCCGGCTACCTGTCAATATGACAGTGGATTACACACAGCCGGGTGGTATTTCAGATCCGGCTAGTCTTGCGCCGGCCGCGCAACAAATCTCATGGGTATATCCTTTCGTCCAAAAGCGCGTTGAAACGCGCTCTGATGATCCGACCTTCGTGCAATCGCTGACCGAGACGCGGTCGCAAAGCTTTAACATGAGCCGCAAAGACTGTCTGGTGATGCCCTGCTCAAGTGCGGGCATCGCCTATCCCGACGGCAGCACTCGGAATCCTAGTTATACCTGGAGCTGGGTAGAGACGATCACGTCGACTTCCTTGGACAACATTGGGATGAACCGCCCACAAGCTGAAAACGCAGCTAAAGCTATGCCGATCGTTGCTAACAGTGAAAATTGGGGCACAACTCTGACGCGTACGGCTTGCACAGGGCCAAATGGCGTTGCTAGTGATGGTCGTCCCGTGCCATCCAACACTTGCCCGCCAACTGTGCAAGCCCCTGTTCTGCGCGCTTGTGCGCCAAATGCACATAACACTAAGCGCTGGAGTGCATATTCGACCGGTAACGTGCGGATGTTGCCTGACACATGCCCAGGCGGCACGGTTCGCACCGCGCCAGGCCGTTATGTTTTTGATGTTGAAGAAGAACGCTGGTGTTTTGACGGTACCGATTACCCAAATGGCGCTACCCGCGAAGTGAACGGCGTCACCACACCTGAAATTTGCACGCTGATCGTCAACGGCCAAGTTGGCCCAGCCAATGGCACCAGCGTCGATAGCCTTGTTTCCACAGGCACCGGTGATACCAATCTCTGCGCGCGCGGCACGGTTGACGCTTTCACGACGACCGCAACCGGCTGGAGCTGGACTTGCAAGGGCTCAACCGCTGGCCCCGGCACGGATGCCGTTGGCAGCGCCAATCAGCATATGAATTATAACTTGGCCTGCAGCACGGCTGATAGCAGTCTCAGCGGCTCGCCTGCCTCTTACAGCTGCGATAAGTTCAACAGCTCTGGGTCGACCTGCAGCGGCACCCAAACCCTGACGGGTCTGCCAGGCTGCTGCAAAGCCGGCCAGCCCAACAATCAAAGCTTCAATGTCGGTGGCTTCACGGTCAATGGCTGTGATGCGCCAGCATTAACCTGTGCTGCAGGCTGGGGTGCAGAGCGGATCATCTATTCCGAAGACCGAATGGCAGGGTGCACGGCTGACATGAATGTGGCTGGTCAATGCGATAGCGTAGATGGCGGCCAAGGTGGTCATGCCGCCTCAACCAGGGGCAGTGTCACAGAATGCTGGACGCGCGTTACGTCCGGCAATGGCTGTGACGTTCATGGACGCACCTGTGGTAATGCAACCTGCACGCAAAGCACGGAAACAGATACGCAATCATGCGGTAGCGGCTTTACAGGTAATCAGACACGTACTCGGACTGTAGATACAGGCAATGTCTGCGGCGCATACGGCGCATGGTCAGCCTATGACCGCTCGGCTTGTGTGGCTGGCTGCTCAGCGCATACCGAAGACCAAACTGTATCGTGCGGCAGTGGCTACACCGGCAATAAAGTACAACGTCGCACAGCCGACCAGGGCAATATCTGTGGCAGCAACAGTGCTTGGGTAGATTATGACACGTCAGCTTGCATGCCGGTAGCAGCTACGCCACCTGTCGGATTCTACTCACTCACTTACATTGTCATTGGCGGCGGCTCTAGTTGGGAAGGCGGTTTCCATGATGGGCCAAATTATATAGACCCAGGTCCAAGCAGCCCCGGGCAAGCAATCTTCAAATATTATTATGGAGGCGTGGATACGCCGACGAATAACACCAATGGTTGCATTAACCTTGGCTACACGCAAGAATACGGCTCAGTCCAGATCCCTGACTCAGCCCCTGAATTTGATGAAGCTACTTTCCGGGCAGGTGTAACTGGAATTGGCGCAGGTGGCACCAATGGATGCTATGGATGGGCCCGTACCGTATTCGACAGCGGCAGCTCAATCGTAGGATACCAATATTATATCAAACCTTAGTAGACTTGGGTGTCTATCAAATGAAAGCCCCGGCATCGCTGCCGGGGCTTTTCACATAGAAATATGTATGACTAGAACACGTCGCCCCAGCTGCCTTCAGTGGCAGCCTTGGAATATTCCGTCGCGCGCGCTTCAAAGAAGTTGGCATGCTCGACGCCATTCATCATTTCGTCCATCCAAGGCAAGGGGTTTTCCTTCGTGCCATAGAGCGACGGCAGCTTCAGCTGTTCCATGCGACGGTCGGCGATATAGCGGATGTAAAGCTTCACTTCCTCGCCAGTGAGGCCTTCGATTCCGCCCAGCTCGAAGGCTAGGTCGATGAAGGCATCCTCATGCTCGACGATGGTTTCGCAGATGCCTTGCAGGTCGGCCTGCAGCTGCGGCGTCCACAAGCTTGGATTTTCCTGAATGAAGGTGTGGAACAGCTTGATTACCGACTGGCAATGAAGGGTTTCGTCACGCACGCTCCAGCTGACGATCTGGCCCATGCCCTTCATCTTACCGAAGCGCGGGAAGTTCATGAGGATCGCGAACGAGGCGAACAGCTGCAGCCCTTCGGTAAAAGCGCTGAAGGCGGCCAGCGTCTTCGCGATTTCATACGGATTATCGACCGAGAAGGTCTGCATGTAATCGAACTTATCCTTCATCTGCTTGTACTTCAGGAAGGCTGAATATTCGGATTCAGGCATGCCGATCGTGTCGAGCAGATGCGAATAGGCGGCGATATGGATCGTCTCCATATTCGCGAAGCTGGTCAGCATCATCACGACTTCAGTCGGCTGGAACACGTTCAGGTAATGCCGGTGATAGCAGTTGTTGACCTCGATATCCGCCTGCGTGAAAAAGCGGAAGATCTGGCTGAGCAGGTTGCGCTCCGCCGTCGAAAGGGTGGTCTGCCATTGCTTGACGTCATCGGCCAGTGGCACTTCTTCCGGCAGCCAATGCACCTGCTGCTGCTTCAGCCAGGCTTCATAAGCCCATGGATAGCGGAACGGCTTATAGACCGGGTTCGGTGTCATCAATTGGCAGAGATGGTTTGTTTTTGGTTCCACGGCGGCAAGACTCGTAACGTTAGACATGGTTGGGCCTTTTCAGATTTTAGAAATCAAAGTGGCGGAGAATGGTTGCCGCTAACATCCGCTAAACGGCAACCCAGATACAAGATTAATATTTAGTACTGCGCGTAATTACTGGCAGCGCTATTGGCACGACAGGCACTCGTCGTAGTCTTTTTCCTCAGCCCCGCCCAACGTATCCATTGGCAGGTAAGGCTCGCTGGCGGCGGCGGCAATCGCGCGTTCGCCCGCGCCCTTGACGATATCGTTGGTAAAGCCCGACTCGGCCCGTGCGACCGAGCGCGAGCGGCAGTAGTACATCGACTTGATACCGCGTTTCCAGGCCATGAAGTGAATCTCGTGCAGATCCTTTTTATTGACGGTAGCGGGCAGGAAGACGTTAAACGACTGCGCCTGGCAAATGTATGGCGTGCGATCAGCTGCGAGTTCGACGAGCCAACGCTGGTCAAGTTCGAATGCAGTCTTGAAGATCAGCTTGTCATCTGCGCTCATGAAGTCGAGCGCTTGCACGCTGCCTTCTGAAAGCGTGATTTGGCGCCAGGTTTCCTCGTCGTTTTTGCCGTAGGTCTCCAGGCACTTTTCAAGATAGCGGTTGCGAACCGGGAAGCTGCCCGACAGCGTCTTATGCGTATAGGAATTCGCATTCAGCGGCTCGATCGACGGCGTAGCGCCGCCACAGATGATCGAGATCGATGCGGTTGGCGCGACCGAAATCTTGTTCGAGAAACGTTCTTTAATGCCGTAATCAGCGGCATCCGGGCAGGCACCGCGCTCTTCCGCCAGCTTGGCCGAAGCGGCATCCGCCTGGCGCTTGATCTGGCTGAACATTTTGGTGTTCCAAACTTTCGACATTACGCTTTCGATCGGCACGCCTTGGCCCATCAGGAAGCCGTGGAAGCCCATGACGCCGAGGCCGACCGACCGTTCGCGCATCGCGCCATAGATCGCTTTGTCGTGCCCGCCCTTGCTGGATTCGCCTGCGGCTTCGATGAATTGCTGCAACACATTATCAAGGAAGCGCATAACGTCTTCGACGAAGGTCGGGTGATCCTGCCACTCCAGATAGGTTTCGAGATTGAGCGACGATAGGCAGCAGACGGCCGTGCGATCCTTGCCAAAACGGTCCTTACCAGTCGGCAGCGTGATTTCGCTGCAGAGGTTCGAGGTCTTGACGGTGAGGCCGGCCAGCTTGTGATGCTCTGGGATCGCGCGGTTGATATGATCGATGAAGAGCAGGTAGGGCTCGCCCGTTTCAATGCGGGTCGTCAGCAGCTTGATCCATAGATTGCGGGCCGAGGTCTTGCGGACGATGGCACCACTGGCGGGTGACGTCAGCGCCCAATCCTCGTCGCGCTCGACCGCGCGCATGAACGCGTCAGGAATGACGATGCCGTGATGCAGGTTGAGCGAGCGACGGTTCGGGTCACCACCGGTCGGGCGGCGTAGATCGATAAACTCTTCAATTTCCGGATGCGAGATCGGGATATAGACGGCGGCCGAGCCACGGCGCAGCGAGCCTTGGGAAATTGCCAGCGTCTGGCTGTCCATTACCTTGATGAACGGGATAATGCCGCTGGTCTTGCCGACGCCGCCGACACTTTCGCCGATCGAGCGGACATTGCCCCAATAGGTGCCGATGCCGCCGCCCTTGGAAGCGAGCCAGACGTTTTCATTCCAGACATCGACGATGCCACCCATCGAGTCGCGCACTTCGTTGAGGAAGCAGCTGATCGGCAAGCCACGGTCGGTGCCGCCATTCGAGAGCACAGGGGTGGACGGCATGAACCAGAGGTTGCTGATGTAATCATACAGACGCTGCGCATGCGCCGTATCGTCGGCATAGGCCATGGCGACACGGGCAAACATATCCTGCGGGTCTTCACCGGGCAGTTGATAGCGGTCAGCCAGGGTATCGAGGCCAAAGCGGGTCAGTTTGGCGTTACGGGCGCGGTCCAACGTGATTTTCGGGCCATGGGCAACCTGGACGACATCGAGCATATATGGTGACTCCGCAAAAGAAGGTAAATCGCCAAGCCCTTGATTTTGACAGGGTTAAACGATCGGCGCCACCATATCTGGTGGGCGGCGCGCGTTCGAACCCCTAAATCTTGTTTTCGACGTAAGAATTAGCTTATCACGCAATAGCGCCCTGTCATCGGACAATTCAGGGGCAAAAGAGGCTTTTACACAGGAAAGATTTAACCCCAAAAAGAAACATTGCCGTGTTTTCGCCACTTTTTCGATTAGGTCTCCGCGCAATAATCTTGCGTAGTGGTGACGCTAGATATTGGGTGCGGCCTCAATCTTGGCACAAGATATGGTATATAAGGGTTTATAATCTTAACTTACTGTTAGGTTTTACAGCAGGGCTTTGTATACACTATAGCATAATGACTGCAATCCTAGATTCGGTCGATTCGTTGCTCAAGCTAGTTCACAACAGCATCTGTTTGGGTAGGGAGGATTTACGCGTTTCCAGTTGAATTAATAAATTGCCGGGAGGCTGTTCGGCCTTATGCACACTTGTTCAAACCCGCGGTTAACCTCTGAAACAAAAAAGGGAGCCAACCGGCTCCCTTAATTTGTGAAGACAGACGCTATTAGGCGCGGCGCCTTGCTGTGTGATGTAAGGGCTGGCGCGTGGCTTCCATTACGGCAGGCTCAAACCCATAAACCGGGCGGACTTCACCGGAGACGCCATGCATAGCGCCAGGCACCAATTCAATCCCTAAGAATTTTTCTGGCTCGATCATGGTCGCAAGGCTAAGGCCTTGCGTTACCGTACGGGCAAAACCGAAGCGGCCGTAGTAGGGCGCATCCCCGACAAGTAGCACTAGTTTGTGGCCGGCTTCGCGGGCGCGGCCAAGGCCGAGGTTGATGAGTTGCGCGCCAAGGCCGCGAGTGTGCCAGCCCGGGGCGACGGCTACAGGGCCGAGTAGAAGCGCTGAATTGACGGGGCCGATGACGACCGGCCAAAAACGCAGCGTGCCGACGATCTCGCCTTTGTCTTCGGCGACGAGGCAAAGGCCATCTTCCATTGCATCGGGCGCGCGCAAGTAAGCGACAGGTCCGGCGGGCATGCCATCCGACTGCATGCTGCCGAAGCTCTTACGATAAAGCGCCGCGATCCCGGTTTGATCGTCGGCGCTTTCGCGGCGAATATTACTGTAGGAGGTGTTGCAGGGTGCATTGGCATTTGGCGTTAGCCGAATAATCGCGCTGCTCTTTTGGCTGGCGACCGATTTTTGAGTTCCATCCTGAGATGGCGTATCGAATTGCATCGGAACTGTCTCCCCTCATGACCGTGTGCGGCTGTTACTAGGGCAACAACGCTGTGGTAATGAGCGTTATCGCTATCACGATTCGCGAACGGTACAAACTTAACCTGCCATAAGTAGTTGAAATTTATGCGAGTACTCCTACATCTCTAATTATGTATACGCAGACTACCAACGACATCACGATCTCGGTCGAGCCGACCTTCCTTGAATCACAATCCTCGCCTTTGGATAACGAATATATTTGGGCCTATCAGGTCAAGATCGAGAACCGAAGTGTGCAAACTGTGCAGCTTAAAACCCGCACTTGGCGCATTATTGACGCGCATGGCCATATGCATGAAGTGCATGGGGAGGGTGTTGTGGGCGAAGAGCCAGTATTGGCTCCAGGCGAAGTTTTCGAATATGTCAGCGGTACGCCGCTGCAGACGCCATCCGGTATCATGCAAGGCAGCTATGGCATGATCGCAATTGGTGGCAAGAATAGCGGTGACCGGTTTGAGGCTGCGGTGCCGGCCTTCTCGCTCGACAGCCCGCATGAGCGGCAACAACTAAACTGACGCTTATCAGGCTTGCTAATCGTTTCTTAAAGACCCCGCAGTAGACTGATCTGTGGGGTCTTTTTCATGAAGCGTTCGATCATCTGTGCGATTGGGATTGGCGCGTTGGCTGTAGCTAGCGGCGGCTGGTATGGCTTGCATAATCATGCAGGCCCAGAACCAATTGCTACAGCTGCTGCTTCAGAGGCACTGCCATTAGGCAAGGATTGGCACAGCGTCGATAACTTTATGAAACAACAGGAAGTGGCCACGACGGCCGCTACTGCGGATGATCGCAACCAGGCGGAAAAACGTGCGGAACGCCAAGCTGAATTGCGCGCCCGTCTGCAGCCACCGATGCTTCCCCTAATATTGGTTGCCGATCAGGATATTAAATCATCGCCGAAGTCGCATTGGGGTGATGGTGCAGACATCAGTCTGACCGGGTCGCGACTGGCCCCGCGTCTTATGGCGCGGGATGACAGTGTTCCCGAAACTGCGGCGGCCCAGCCTACTGTTAAAGATGATAGTTTGGTTTCCGACCATGCGCGCGAAACTGTGGCCATGCTGGAGGCTTTCAAGGCTGCATTACAAGATACAGGCGGTGCTGAGACCTTCAAAGCCGCGACAGCGACGCCCTATACAGACCGCTAGTGGCGTTCTTTACAGGCGTAAAAAAGGCCGGGGGAAACCGGCCTTTATTAGAATAAGTGCGGTTGTCTATTAAGCGATGAGTTCAGCCGGCGCTGGTGCTTCGGCCGGGGCGCCGCCTGCGTTTGGATCGACCTTATGCTGGCCCGTTGCATCAAGGCCGGCGCGCAGATAGGCGAGAGCAGCGACCGTTGGCGTCTGCAAAGTGACATCGCCATTATTGCCAACGAATTCCGTGACGATGGCGCCTGACAGAAAGTCAGGACGCAGACGCGGCGAAATCGGCGCTTGTGCCGCTTCTTTGCTTACGGCAGCAGCAGCGTCCGCTGTCTCATCCGCTTTAGCAACAGCAGCCGCAGTGCGCTGCGCTACGGCATCACTCCCAACGGCTTTTGCGCTATTTACAGCTTCAATGCTCATGATTCGTCTCCCCAGACTTATCCCGAAATACTTTTATCCCAACGTCAGCCTACCTGAAACTAGTAAACAAACTCTTTAGATTGTTCCTACATCTTGCCTTTGAATGCGATTTGGTAGGGTTAAAAACCTAAGCCATTGTAGTTATTATCGTATTGTATTCGTAATAATTCAAAAAAAGCTAGGCGTTTATTGCCGATCCACAGGCGTTTGGCAGATATTGCCGACCCTTAATTGCCGCTAATGAGTAGGGCCATAATACTAAGTTGTTGAAATAGAAAGGTATTACTGTTGGCACATTGCTGGAAATGAGTGTTGGGAATGCCGAACCACAATTCTGTGGCGGCGACCCGCAGCGAAGGATGTCGCCGCACCTAAGGAGTATGCCATTATGAGTGATATTTCCCTCTCAGCCTCAGCCAGATCAAACCTGCTCTCGCTGCAATCAACAACCCAACTGCTAGACCGCACGCAACAACGCCTCTCGAGCGGGAAAAAGGTCAATTCCGCGGTAGATAATGCGCCGTCTTATTTCAGCAGCCAAGCTTTCCTCAACCGCGCTAACGATCTTAGCAATATCAAAGACGGCCTTTCGACGGCTCTTCAGACAGTCAAAGCTGCCTCGAATGCGATCGACGCCATCACTAAGGTGGTGCAACAGGCGCAGGGTCTCACGATCGCTGCCCAACAATCGAATGACTCGACGCAACGGGCCGGCTTGGCCGCGCAATTCAACTCGCTATTGGTTCAAATCAACGGCCTTGTGAATGATGCGACCTTCAACGGCACCAATCTTTTGAAATCGACAAGCTCGTTGGCTGTGAACTTCAACGAAACCGCTGGGGCTGAATTGACCATCGCTGGGGTCGACCTTAGTGCGGCCAGCACTGGCCTCAATATTCCAGTGGCCACTTCCAGTTGGGTAGGCGCCACGCAGATCAATGCTGCCGCAAGCCAGCTCACCCGTGCGCTAAGTTCGCTGCGAACCAATGCTGCGAACTTTGGAACAAATTCCACCATCATTCAGACCCGTCAAAGCTTTACAGACGAACTAATTAATGTGTTGAGCACCGCTTCGGATAATTTGATCTTGGCCGACACCAACGAGGAAGGCGCCAACCTGCAGGCACTACAAGCTAGACTACAGTTGGGTGTCACCAGCCTTGGTATTTCCGGCCAGCAAGCCCAGGCAATCTTGAAGCTGTTCTAAATTGACAGATAATGAATCAGAAACGCCGGGTGAAAGCCCGGCGTTTTCCTTTATACCGCTAATTGATCGGCAAAACTTGCCGACTGCGGCAAGAAATACCCGGCAGATTTTGCCGAAGATTCTGCGCAAGTCTTAAAGGTTAGATTTTGTTAACCACATAAGGTTGCATACAAGCTCACCTGTTTATTTTTCGATGTTAACGAATTCTTTGGCACATTCCTAGCAAACTGACATGCAATTCGGATCATCTGCGGATGTCTGAAACCGGTTACGGGATTGGCTCGTAATCAAACTGGTGGCAGGAGGCCGCCTCAAAGGAAAAGGATTTCCAAATGTCAAATATTGCTCTTACCTCGTCAGCTCGTTCGAACCTGCTGTCGCTGCAACAAACCTCGAAGCTGCTGGAACAAACCCAGCTCCGTCTTGCCACTGGCAAGAAGGTCAACGGTTCGACGGATAATGCCAACGCATTCTTCGCCAGCCAAGGTTTCGTGAACCGTGCTAACGATTTCGCTAGTATCAAAGACGGCCTGTCGACAGCTTTGCAAACCATCAAAGCTGCTTCAAATGCCATCGATGGTATCACTAAGGTTGTACAACAGGCACAGGGTCTTATCACTTCGGCTCTGCAAAACACCGATACTTCGATCCGCAAGGGTCTTGCGACTCAGTTCAACGGTTTGCTCGCGCAGATCAATGGCCTGGTTGACGATGCTAACTTTAACGGTACCAACCTCCTGAAGACTAGCAACAACCTTGCTGTAAACTTCAATGAAAGCGCTGCTGCTGAATTGACTGTTTCGGGCAAGAGCCTTGATGCTTCGGCTTCGGCTGGTCTGAACGTTGCGCTTGCAACCAGCAACTTTGCCGGTGCCACGCAGATCAGTGCTGCTGGTACGCAGTTAACGCGTGCTCTGACAAACTTGCGCACAACGGCATCGACGTTCGGTACCAATGCAACGATCATTCAAACACGCCAAGACTTCACGTCGACGCTGATTGATACGCTGCAAGTCGCTTCGGACAACCTCGTGTTGGCCGATACCAACGAAGAAGGCGCAAACCTGCAAGCTCTGCAGTCCCGTCTCCAACTTGGTGTCACCAGCCTTGGGATTTCTGGCCAACAAAGCCAAGCAATCCTGAAGTTGTTCTAATAAATAATGAGGGCGGGGGTGGCGCAAGCCATCCCCAAACTTATCAGTAAAAGCTAGTTAAGCCCGCAACAGGCGGCCAGTGATCGAACGGTTCGGTTACTGCTTCGAAGGAGTCGAGACATGCCATTAAAAATCCGCGTCAAGCCCGAAGCCAAGATCTTTGCCGGCGGCGCCATCCTTAAAAATGTCGGAACCCGCCCTGCAGATCTATTGATCCTGTCTGATGGCCCAGTGCTCCGCGAGAATTTCATGATGAATCCAGATCGCATGAACGACAGCGATGCGGCAGCCGTCTATTTCCCCTTGCAGCTAACATACCTGTTCAAAGGCAAGGGCCAGCCAATTGATACATTGGTGATCGATACGCTGAAGAATTTTGCTAAGCTTTATCCGCATCTTGAAACCGAAGTCAGTCAGATGATCGCGCATCTTGAAGCGGGCGAATCTTTCAAAGCTTTAAAGATCGGCCATGCCGTGCTGGAAGCTGAACAAGCGAAGCCGGCACCAATACCCGTCGTAACAACCGCACTTGCCGCATCGTAGGAGTCCGCCCATGGCCAACGGCTATTCCACATATTTTCAAGCGCAATCCAACGTTGAAACCTTGCGCGAAACTGAAGCGCAGGCCTTACTGCGATGCGCTTTAAGACTTGAAGAAGCGCAGCGCGAAGAGGTCGGTTATTTCGACTATTGCTTTGCCGTGCGTCAGAACCAGAAGTTGTGGACGGTATTCCAGGCATCCTTGATGGATGCAGACTGCAAACTGCCGGCTGGCCTGATCGATACGCTGAAGGGCCTCAGCATTTATATCGATCGGCGGTCGCTGCGTTGCATCGGTGAATTTGATAAGGCCCTGTTGAAAGTATTAATCGATATCAATAAGCAGATCGCGGCGGGGTTGATGCAGCGTGCGGAAGGGGAAAGCCCAGCGCAAGCTGTGCCAGCACAGCAGGTGATGACGCCGCCAGCCGGTGGCAGCCTCAATATCGCGGGCTAGATTATTTCCTTTGCGCTTTTTCGTGAGCGTCTAAATAAAACTTATTGAGCGCATTGCCAAGGCCGGGGTCGCGGTAAAGATTTGGTAAGGCCGTAGCCGTGTCAGCGCGCAGGCGCGTGCGCAACGCGGGGTCAAGCCCCCAGGCAATCGCTTTTTCCAAATAGACGGTTTCATCAGTCGCGATCAATTCCGGCATACCGATGTAGTTTAGAATGGCAGATGTATGCCGCCCGCGCATAAAGCGGCCAGGGCAAGTTAATAATAAACCACCCAGTTCCAACGCTTCAAAAGTCGTATTGGCGCCCGACCATTCAAGGCTATCGAGCGTGATATCGGCTAAACGATGCAGATTGCTGTAACCGCCCTGATTTTGGAACGGCAAGAACGCTAGGTGCGCTGTAGGATCAAGACCGCGCGCGCGGAATGGCCCGCGCATACGCAGCTTGAACAGCTCGCTGATCGCCGGGTTTGCGGCATGTTCGATAAAGACAAACTTGGCGTTTGGCACTTTGAGCGCAATCTCGGCATAAAGCGCATCGTGCCGCGGCAGATATTTATTGACCGACTGCAGGCAGAGATAAAAAACATCATTCTCGCCGATGCCGTAGTCGGCCCGCGTGCGCGACTGCAGATCGGCGAAATGCCGTTCATTAAAGATCGGTTCCGGCACGACGGAGAGGCCTGGTAGATTGACGAGCTTTTCCCGATAATAAGCCTGCGCGTCCGGCGTTTCCATGAGTTCGCTGGAGAGGAAATAGTCGATCGTGGGCATGCCGCTGGTGATCGGATGGCCCCAGGTTGTCGCCTGCACAGGGGCCAAGCGCAGCGCGGCCAGCTTGATCGTCAGCGTATTAAGGCCGATGTTGGTATATTGAATAATATCCGGCGCATCAGCGCGCAGCTTGGCCAGGGTCGCGTCGAAATCATGCGGGATATGATAGAATTCATCCGCCATGGCGGCGATCTCTGTTGTGTAAAGGTCGGTCTCACGGCCGAGGTGATAGAGACAAAGTCGGAATTTCGTGCGGTCGATCCGCCGCAGCCAACTGCGCCGCAGCTTCATGTTCGAATGGTAGTAGAAGGTCTCGGATACAATCGCGAGGCGAATGCGTCCATCCGTTTTATCGCCAGCGTGCACAGCGCGTGGAAGCAGCGGCGTCTCGCCATAACGGCGGGTTAAAAGCTTATGCAGAATATCGCCTGTCAATGATTGGACATGGCGGATGTCTTCGCCATTATAAGCGAGGAACAACGGCTGTAGCAGTTCCGGCAGATATTCCGTGCCGATTAATTCTGCATCACTCAGGCTATCGATATGTGCGGAGAGGATATGCAGTTTGGCTTCATATGCCGTCAGCATTTCCGTAATTTGGGTTTGTGAACTGTAAATCGGCAAGGCATGCGCAAAGGTCGAAAGCCAGCGGATTTCTAGGGAGCGCGGATCGATCGCGACCGCTTTATCCAGCATGGCGAGCGCCAACAGATACTGCGAATGCGCCAGATAGATGCGTGCCAGCTGCACATAGGGCAGGGCATCGTCTGCGTTTGCCAGCGAGAGGTGCAAATAAGCGCCGGTCAGCTGGCCTTTCGGATCCTTTAACATATGGTCGTAACGGTTGAGGTCGACCATGGCCTGCCGGCGGCCATGGTTATCTTGCAGCGTGTGCGCAAGTTCGACCGCGGCGGTGGCTGCCGCTTTCGCCGCAATGAACTCTTTCTGGCTCGCAGCGGCTTCAGCCTGTAGCACCAGGTATTCTACATTCGGTTGCTGCTTATTGAGGTCAGTGAAGATTGCCTGCGCCGCCTTAGCATTGCCGTTCTTCAGCAGCTGCTGCGCCAGTGCCACCCAGAATGGCTGCTGATGCTGCGCGATTTTAACAGCTTGCAGCAGGGCAGCTTCGGCATCCTTACTGCGATCCGGCTGCGTGCCGAGCACGAGGCCAAGATTATACCAGGCGAGGGCATGGTTTGGGTCGAGCTGCGTGGCGCGGGTGAGCAGCGCGATAGCGCTTGGCACATCGCCTGACGCATGCCGCAGCGGTCCCAACAACGTCAGCGCGTCAATCTGATTTGGCTGCTGCTGCAGCACGCGTTCATAAAGCGCGACAGCCATAGCATTGTCACCAGCGCGTTGCGCAGCGATTGCCTGATCCAATAGCGCTAAAGTCATCGCCTAGGTATCGATATTGGTGACCGAAAGCGCATTGGTCTGAATGAATTCGCGCCGCGGCTCGACCACATCACCCATCAGGGTCGAGAAGATTGTCTCTGCCTCATCGACATGCGAGAGCTTGACCTGCAGCAGCGAGCGGTTCTGCGGATCGAGCGTGGTCGACCATAATTGCTCCGGGTTCATTTCACCGAGACCCTTGTAACGCTTCACTTCGACGCCATGCCTGCCGCGTTCCAGTACCGCATTCAGCAGTGTCAGTGGCCCCGCAACAATCTGCTCGCCTTTGCCCGTCGTGAGGCGGGCGGGGGTAGCGAAATGCGCAACCATGCTGGCATGAAACTCCAGTAGACGGCGGGCATCTGTGCTTTGCAATTGCTCTGGCGATAGCGTGAAGGTTTCGGTGAGGCCATAGCGTTTCTGCACGACGGCGAGGCCGCTTTTCTCCTCGGTTGCAATCCACTGGCCAGGGGCGGTGAGATCGCACAGGCGTTGCGCCAATGCGGTGCTATCAGCAAAGCCGAGCACCGCAGCTTGTTCGACCACCAGCTTGTTGCCCGTATAACGGGTCAACATTTCGAGTGGCCCTTGCATTTGCCGCGCTTCTTCCAAGAGCGGCAGCAGATCGCGCCCGGCGAGAATTTTACCGCTAGCAAGCACCAGCGAGCAATCTTCGACGCTGTTTTCAAGCAGCCAGGTATCGAGCGCGAGCTGATCCTTCAAATATTTCTCTTTCCCGCGGCCTTTCTGGACCGAGAACAACGGCGGCTGCGCGATGTAGAGATAACCGCGCTCCAGCAGTTCCGGCATTTGCCGGAAGAAGAAGGTGAGGAGCAGCGTGCGGATGTGGCTGCCGTCGACGTCAGCATCGGTCATGATGATGATCTTGTGATAACGGGCTTTATCGGGGTTGAACTCTTCCCGCCCGATGCCAGTGCCGAGCGCAGAGATCAGCGTGCCGATTTCAGCGGATGCCAGCATCTTATCGAACCGCGCGCGCTCGACATTCAAGATTTTCCCTTTCAGCGGCAGGATCGCCTGGTTCTGGCGGCTACGGCCCTGCTTGGCGGAGCCGCCGGCGCTGTCACCCTCGACGATGAACAGTTCGGATTTCGCCGGATCACGTTCCTGGCAATCGGCTAGCTTGCCGGGCAGAGAGGCCATATCGAGCGCGCCTTTGCGGCGAGTCAGCTCGCGTGCTCTCCGCGCGGCATCGCGAGCAGCGGCGGCTTCGATTGCCTTGCCGATGATGCGCTTGGCCTCGGCAGGATGTTCCTCAAACCATTGGTTTAGGTAGTCACCAACCAGCTGTTCAACGACTGGCCGCACTTCCGAGGAGACGAGCTTATCTTTGGTCTGGCTGCTGAATTTGGGGTCGGGCACTTTGCAGGATAAAACGCAGGTCATGCCTTCGCGGGCATCGTCGCCGGTCAGCGCGACCTTTTCTTTTTTGAGAAGCCCGGAGGTTTCAGCATACTTATTGATGGTGCGGGTCAGCGCGCCGCGGAAACCTGCCAAATGCGTGCCGCCATCTTTTTGCGGGATGTTATTAGTAAAGCAAAGCATTGTCTCGTGATAGCTATCGTTCCACTGCAGCGAGATTTCAACGCCAATGCCGCCGTTCTCATCAGACTGCGGCTTCACGTGATACAGCGCCTCGCTGGTCAGCGGGTTTTTGGCACGATCCAACCAGGTGACAAATTCTTTCACGCCGCCATCGTATTTGAAGACAGTCTGGCGCGGCTCGACCGCGCGGTTATCCGTCAGGATCAGTTCGACGCCTGAATTCAGGAAGGCGAGTTCGCGCAAGCGATGCTCCAGCGTTTCATAGCTGAAGTCGACATTGGTGAAAGTTTCCTTCGAGGGCAGGAAGGTGACTTCGGTACCGGTCTTGCCGTTCGAAGGGCCAACGATTTTTAGTGGCGCTTCGCTATTCCCATGGCGGAAGCGCATGCTATATTCGCTGCCTTGTCGCCAGACGCGCAGATCAAGGATTTCCGACAGCGCATTAACGACAGAAACGCCAACGCCATGCAGGCCACCCGAAACCTTATAAGAATTCTGGTTGAACTTGCCGCCGGCATGCAGCTGCGTCATCACGACCTCGGCGGCGGAAATGCCTTCCTCGGTATGGATATCGACTGGGATGCCGCGGCCATCGTCGCCAACCGTGACGCTTCCATCGGCGTTGAGCTTTACATAAACGTTGGAGGCATGACCAGCGAGGGCTTCGTCCACCGAATTATCGACGACTTCATAGACCATATGATGCAGGCCGGAGCCATCGTCCGTATCGCCGATATACATGCCAGGCCGCTTACGAACGGCGTCGAGGCCGCGCAGCACCTTAATATCGTCTGCACCATATTCGCGCATTTCTGTAGGTTCATTTGTATCTTGCAAAGCGGGTTCAGCCATTTCAATTATCGCGCTTTAAAAAAGTAAAGCGGCCTAAAAAGTTGTTCAGAATCACGCCTGAAAAAGGGGTGAAAATCATCCCCAAAATCTACCTGTTTTCGCTTTGTTATGACAGCACTTTTTTGGCTGTGCCACGCGCGATTTCATAGGTCGAAAGGACGCCCGGAAAGCCAGAAAACAGAGCCTGTTCAGTGCCCGTCATCCAGAGCTGGCAGCCAAGGGAATGCAGGGTTGTAAACAGCGCCTGCCGCCGCTGCGGATCGAGGTGGCTGGCGACCTCATCCAGCAGTAAGATCGGGGTTTGATGACGGCTTTGCGCGACCAATGCCGCATGCGTCATCAGCAAGGTGATGAGCAGCGCTTTCTGCTCTCCAGTTGAACACAAATCGGCGGGCATGCGCCGGGCGACATAGGTCGCGACAAGGTCGCTGCGTGACGGTCCATCGCCCGTAGTTTCGGCGCGGCGATCACGGGCACGGCTGGCGTGATAGGCGGAACGCAGTCTGTCCTCGACGGTGGTCGCATCGTCTGTTTGCAGCCAGGCTTCAGGGCCGCTGGCGAAGCTCAGCCGCAGTACAGGGAATTGACCTGCAATTTCAGGCGCGCGGGTGTTGATCGCCTCGGCCAGTGCCAAGCGTGCGGCAGCAATGGCGACGGCGCTTTGCGCCATTTCGGTTTCCAATGTGGCGATCCAGACATCGTCACCGCCTTTGATCAGCAGGGTCAGCCGCTCCCGTGCTTGCTTATCATAGCGAGAAAGCCGGGCGCTGTGCGCGGGGTCGAACGAGGTGACAAGTCGGTCGTAGAAGCGGCGACGCTCGGCCTTATCGCCGCCCAGCAGCCGATCCATTTCTGGCGTCAGCCAGGAAAGCGGCAGGAAGTCAGCCAGGCTGCCGACGGGCGCGGTTGCGCCATCGACTTGGGCGATACGCTTTTCAGCTTCGGCAGCGGCATCGCGCCCGGTTGAGAGCTGGTGCTGGGAGGAGCCATGCTGGATTATGGCATTGACGCCCCATCTCCCTTCCTGTGCATCCATTTGCCGTAATTCGCCCAGTTCGGCCCGACGCAAACCGCGGCCTGGTCCTAGCAGCGAGATCGCCTCTAAGATATTGGTTTTCCCGGCACCATTGGGGCCCAGCAGCAGGACGGAGCTGGGGCCGGGCGCGAGCTCCAGCCAACGGTAGCTGCGGAATTCAGTTAAAGCGAGGCGGGTGAGGTAGGTTGCGATCACGTAATGGCTTTGCTAAGTTAGCCCTCTTATTACACCAATTTTGAAAGATTAGTCATGCTTGATGAAGGTAGGTTTGGGCAAGTGAGGCGCATTCGTGACCCTAAACTCAAAAAAATTTGCGAAGAAATGGAAGCAAACGCGCCCTACATTAAAGCTGGTTTCAATCAGGAAGTTAGCGGCAGTAAAAGCAGCGCTTGGTTTTCTGACAGGCTTTGGGTTACGACGACAAGCGAAGTTGGTATAGCGGCAGCTATCCATGCCGCAGCCGTAGGTCTTGCAGGGGAAATCTCGGCGCAGGCGCTGAATTTTAGTTATCTAACTCTGACGTCCCAAAAACCGGGCGTGGAGACTTCACTGAAGATTACTGCAAAAGAAATAAAAGCTTTGAAGGAAAAAGCATCTCTGTTAGTCACTTTGGAAAGTTTGAATGGTAATGTTCAGAAAGCAACGCCTGAGGCCGAGCGCCCGCATTTCATCCGCATGTTACAGGATTTCGCTACAGACCGCGCAGTCGGTCTTCGATAATAAAAAGCCCGGCAGTGATGCCGGGCTTTCTTTACCTGCTCTTTAAGCGAAGCTTAAACCCGCATCGGCATCAGCACGAATAGCGCGCTCGCATCCGCAGTATCTTCCACCAGCGCCGGGGCGCCGGCATCGGCCAGCACCATCCGCGTCGTCTCGCCGCCGATCTGCTGCGCGATATCCAGCAAGTAACGGGCGTTGAAGCCGATATCGAGCTTGCTGTCGGTATAATCGACTTCCAGCTCCTCGTTCGCGCTGCCGGCTTCAGCCGATTGCGCGGTGATCGAGAGCAGGCCTTTCGAGAAACCAAGCTTGATCGCACGGCTCTTCTCGGTCGAAACGGTGGCGACGCGGTCAACAGCTTGCGCCAGCGTTTTAGTGGCGACCGTCATCACCTTGTCGTTGCCCGATGGAATCACGCGCTCGTAATCGGGATAGGTGCCGTCGATGAGCTTCGACGTCAATGTGATATCGCCGCTTTCGGCCTTTAGCGTCACGCGCAGCTTGGTTGGCGAAAGCTCAACCGTCACGTCGCTGCCGGTTTCATCCAGCAGCTTGCGCAGCTCGTTCACGGCCTTCCGCGGGATGATGACGCCGGGCAGATCCGCCGTGCCAGCGGGGGCTGGCACTTCTACACGGGCGAGGCGGTGGCCGTCGGTTGCAACAGCGCGCAGCACATCCGCACCCTGGCTTTTGGTCGCATGCAGATAGATGCCGTTTAGGTAATAGCGGGTTTCCTCGGTCGAAATCGCGAATTTCGTGCGGTCGATCATGCCGCGCAAGGTGGCGGGCGGCAGCGAAAATCTGCTGCCCAAATTATCCTCCCGCATCTGCGGGAAATCTTCGACCGGCAGGGTGCCCAGCTTAAATTGCGAGCGGCCAGCTTTCAGTGTGACCTGGGCCGAATTATCGGCACGGTCGAGATCGATCGTCGAACCATCGGGCAGCTTGCGTACGATATCGTACAGCATATGCGCAGATACCGTCAGCTCGCCCGGCTTGGTAATGTTCGCTGCAACCTGTTCCGATACTTCGAGATCCATATCGGTTGCGGTCAAAGCCAGCGTGCCGTCCTTCGCGCGCAGCAGTATATTGGCGAGGATAGGGATAGTGTTCCGCCGCTCGACGACGCCCTGGACATGGCTGAGGATTTTGAGGAGCGCCGCGCGCTCGACCGATAGCTTCATCTACTGAATCCTTCGAATAATACGATTCATCTTATGTAACAAAGCCAAAGCGCGGCGGCTAGGGGGTATCAGCGGGTTCCGGGCCTTCATGGCATAGCTTTTTGATACGGCGAGGCCTAGATAATGCGCAGTTAACGACACCCACCCAAACCCGAGGTTCCCATGCAAATAAGAAAATATCTGATGCTTGCGCTTGCAACTGTCGCTCTGGCTGCTTGCGCGACCCCTGGTAAGTACGATGATCTGACGCCGCAGCACTATATCAACCGCGCCGCTAGCAGCGATACGTTTGAAGTGATGTCGGGTCAGTTGGCCCTTCAACGCTCGCAAAATCCGGAGATTATCGCTTTTGCACAGACCATGATTGCCGAGCACACGCAGACGAGCCAGATGCTGATGGCGAGCTTGTCCGGAAAGACCGATCAGACGGTCGCCATTCCGGCACCGGGTTTGATGCTGCCGGAACAGCGCGATGCGCTGGTCCGTTTGCAGACCTCGACCATGTTCGATCGCGATTATGTGAATGCGCAGATCATGGCGCATGACGAGGCATTGGCGCTGCACGAAAGCTTTGCCAAGGATAGCAATAACGACATCCTGGTGAAGAACGCGAAGGCCGTGATCCCACATGTCAAGATGCACCGCGATATGATCGGCCAGATCGCCGCGCACATGCAGGCGATGCCAATGGTGCAACAGCCAGCAATGCAGCCTTCGACTATGCAACCAATGCAGCCGGTGATCATGCAGTAACGGTTAGATTGTCGCACAATAATTTAGCCGGGCTAGGGATAGCCCGGCTTTTTTATTAGCGTTTATGATGTCTATTTACCTAGAGCCTCAAGTTGGAACTTTGGTCAGCAGCTTTGCTAAAATTTAAGGCCGGCTTACTGCGATAAGGGGCAAGGCGCGCGGCTATGGCTTCGGGCCCTTCGGAAAGCAAGCTACGCAAGCAGGCTACGCGGTTGGCGAGATGCTCGTCTTTGTCCATATGCATAGGCAAGGCTTGGAAGGCGGCATGGGCCGTGCTTACGGTTTGCCCAAACAGAGAGCCGACCTGTTTGGTGCGACGTTCAACGCCATAGATATTGCAGAGGAACATCGCCACCTGGCGGCAGCGGATGACATCGCGGTCTTTTGTCTTTACGCGCAGCGCTTCTTCAGGAATGCCGAAGACGGTTGTCGTCAGGCAAATGATATCAGCGTTTGGAATAGGTCTCGAGCGAGCCATAGTCTATCTCCCTAAATAAATAAAATATTCACGGCCAGAATATAAGCGCAGCGCCTTAGTTCTTCAACAATCGCTCCAACAATTGCACGTCCTCGGCTAGCACCTGGTCAGAGGCCATCAGCTTATCGATCGTGCGCACGGCGTGCAGCACGGTCGTATGATCACGCCCACCGAACTTGCGCCCGATCTCCGGTAGGGAGCGGACAGTCAGCGTCTTGGCCAAATACATGGCGACCTGCCGGGGGCGGGCGATGACGCGCTGGCGGCGGGGGGAGGTCATATCCCCCAGCTTAATGTTGAAATGCTCGGCCACGCGCTTCTGGATATCGTCGATGGTGACGCGGCGATCATAGGCACGAAGGAGGTCGCTCAACTGATCCTGCGCGGACTCCAGCGTAACAGGGCGGCCCACCAACTCGGCATGTGCGACAACTCGCGTTAGCGCGCCTTCAAGCTCGCGCACGTTGCTGGCGATCTTATGGGCCAGGAATTCCAGCACCGCCGGCGGCACGATGACGGCACTGCCCATCTGCTCCAGCTTGGCCTGCAGGATGCCGAGGCGCAGCTCATAAGTTGTTGGGTGGATATCGGCGCAGAGCCCCCAGCCGAGGCGGGAGCGCAGGCGGTCCTGCAAGCCTTCGAGGTCAGTCGGGGATTTATCGGCAGAGAGCACGATCTGCTTGTTCTGGTCAATCAGCGCGTTGAAGGTATGAAAGAATTCTTCCTGCGTGTTTTCCTTGCCGATCAGGAACTGCACATCATCGATCATCAGCATGTCGACATTGCGGAACTGTTCCTTAAAGGCGATGTTCGAAAAATTTTTCTGCCGCATCGAATTGATGAATTGCGACATGAATTTTTCGGCGGACATATAGATGACGCGCCGCGGCTGGCCGGTATTGTCGCCCGTCTTTTTCACCTGCGCTGCAATCGCATGCATTAGGTGCGTCTTGCCAAGGCCGACGCCGCCATAAAGGAACAGCGGGTTGAGGTTCGGCGTGGGGGCGCTCGCGATACGTTGCGCGGCCGCAAAGGCGAGCTCGTTCGGCTTGCCGACGACGAAGCTCTCGAATGTGAAGCGCGGGTCAAGCGGAGTCGAAAGGCTGGCGTCCGGCACGAACCCGGCGGGAGCTTGTTGCTGCGGCTGCGGCTGCTGTTGTTGTGGCTGTAGTTCAATAACAGGCGCGGCTTCCATTGCCTTTGGCCGCGTCAGTACATTCTCGACAATAAAGGTCAGCATGCAGCCGCGGCCCGACTCCTGCCGCCAGAGGTCGAACAGGCGATCGCGATAATGGGTTTCGACCCAATCGCGCAGGAATTTTGACGGCAGTACGAAAGTGACGCTGCTGCAGTCGCACTCCTTGACGGTCATGGGGGCCAGCCAGCGGCTGTAATTGGTGGCGGAGACAAAATCCTGCAGGCGGGTCTGCACGCGTTGCCAAATCGGAGCCCAGCTAGGGGCGGCGGGGTCAGTAACCGTAGCGGTCATGCTGGCCGTTGCGTTAGCGGCACGCACTGCGCGCGTATTCTGTAACATCTGTGTCAAACCGCTGTTCCCCCTACAGTGGTGCAAGTGTTCCTGCGGCACGAATATGCTTATGCATATGTGCCAGACAGGTTGCCCGCAATATCTATGCACAAAACCCTCACGAACATACGTGCTGACGGCGCTGGCTTCCCGGCCGCGCCATCAGTTGTATTTAAAATATCGTCGGTGAGGAATTCGTACGGATAGGCGGCGCATTCGTCATCAAAATTGCGGCGGCGGCTGTAGCGTTGCTTGTTGCCCCAACAAGCTGCAGTGCGTTCGCGATTTCGGAATGCGTCGTCATGCACATAGTTGTAGGCAGCGTGTGCAGCCCGATGCAAGCACGAAGAATCACTTGACTTGATAAACGAAAATTATTTGCGAAAATTTAGGTGGCGGCAATTTGCGCTTGACCCCTAAGTAAAAAGCCGCAGTTGGAACATAGTCCCTACTGCGGCTTTAAAATTATTTCACTGTCAAGCGATCTTGACGCGAAAGTCGAAAAATTATTTTCGTACGTTTCTTACTTTGCTGCGGTGGTTTTGTTCGCAGCTTTTGCCAGGCGGGAAATGCGACGGGCAACGGTATTCTTATGCAGCGTGCCGTTGCTGCCCACACGTTGCAGTGCGCGCGTAACGGTGTTCAGAGAGGTCTTCACAGCTGCTGCATCGCCACTATCGATCGCAGTTGTAACCTTTTTGGTTAGCGTCTTGATCTTCGACTTGCGGGCACGATTGATCTCCGTGCGGACTTCAGTCTGGCGGATGCGCTTTTTCGACGATTTATGGTTGGCCATGGGTGTCTCTGGTCTCTCTATGGTGGTTGTCTTTGGTATTTCGAAGCGCCGAACCTACAGGCGCGCGCTAGTCAAGGTCAAGCAATTCCGGCCCTTAAAATAAGGGTTATTTCTGTTTTACTTTTGTTTTACAGGGCAAAACCAGCTAGAACGGCCCCCTTGGGTAATTCGCTTGATTTTATTGCCCGCACAACCCTTAGCTGCATCTTGTGGGCAGGCAGGGCAACTTTCGCCCTCATTGCCGTAAACGGCGAACTGCTTTTGGAAATGGCCCAGATCGCCGCCTGTGTCTGCGTAATCGCGGAGGCTGCTGCCGCCAACCTTAATCGACTCATTCAGGACTTTGCGGATGGCTGGCAGCAATTTGGTAAGTTCAGGCTTGGTGACCTTGCCTGCAGCACGGGTTGGGCGAATGCCAGTATAATAAAGCGCTTCACAGACGTAAATATTGCCGAGGCCAGCAACGATGCTCTGGTCGAGCAACAGCGCCTTGATGCTGGCCGTCTTGCCTTTCAAAGCGGCACCGAGGACGGCGGGCGTAAAAGCTTTGGCATCAAGCGGTTCCGGCCCCATGGCTTTCAAAAAGCGGTTGCTGGTCTGTTCTTTACCTGCCGCTATATAATCGACAATGCCGAAGCGGCGGGGATCGCGGAAATGGATTGCGCGATCGTTTTCCAATTGCAGGACGATATGATCATGCTTTTCGGGAGCCATATTCTTAACGGGCTGTGATAGCCGACCAGACATGCCGAGATGCAGCAATAAGGTTGCGCCATCGTCAAGATTGACGAGGATATATTTCGCGCGCCGCTCGATCGCCAGAACTTTTCGGCCAGCCAGCTTTTTAGCCAGGCCTGGCGGAAAGGGGAAGCGCAGCGGCTTATGCAGATCGGCACGTTTTATGGTTTGGCCAACCAACAGGGGGCGCAACCCGCGTACGGTGGTTTCGACTTCTGGAAGCTCAGGCATTGCATGACTATAGAGAGCATGGGTAGGGTGAGGCTATGAGAAAAGCCGTAAAAAATAATGCCACAAATCCTGAATCTCAATGGTTTGGCTATAAGGCGGTAGCGCCGGAGGCGAAGACAGCCAAAGTCGCAGGCGTGTTCGGCAGCGTCGCTAGCAAATACGATCTGATGAACGATCTGATGAGCCTTGGCATCCACCGCTTGTGGAAGCGGGCGCTGTTCCGTGCCGTGAACGCGAAACCGGGTGAGGCGATCCTGGATGTTGCAGGCGGCACCGGCGATATTGCGCTAGGACTGGTCAAACGCACGAATGGCCAAGCTCAAATAACTGTCTGCGACCTGACCCCGGCGATGCTGGAGGTGGGGCGCGCCCGCGCCATCGATGCTGGCTGGCGCAACGCAGTGGAGTGGGTACAGGGCGATGCTGCCGAACTGCCGTTCGAAGACAGCCGCTTCGATGCCTATACAATTGCCTTCGGCCTCCGCAATGTCACGCGGATCGACGATGCCTTGCGCGAGGCTGCACGCGTGCTAAAGCCGGGGGGGCGGTTTTTCTGCCTGGAATTCGCGCCGGTCGAAGCCAAAGGCCTAAAAGAACTTTACGACCTTTATTCATTTACCGTGCTGCCTTGGCTAGGAGAGCGGATCGCGAATGATCGCGCGAGCTATCAGTATTTGGCGGAAAGCATCCGGCAAATGCCGAGCCCGGATGCGCTGGCTGGGCGGCTGGAAGCGGCTGGCTTTACTGCTGTGCGCCATACCGCGCTAACCGGCGGTATCTGCGTGTTACACGAGGGAATTAGAGTTTAGCGACTCAAATCATAGTTAACGACCCGTTAAGTTCTACCGCACCGCATGACAGGCTTTTGACGGGGGCCCGATTCTAATCCTACGCTTGCTAAATCGTTCCTAACAGGGAGTGTCGAATGAAGCTTGGTGTGGTGCTAGAAGGCGGGGGTGTGCTGGGTGCGCGAACCGATGGGATCATTTCCAGATTATTGCCTGCGTTCGATATCGAGTATGTAATCGGCACCAGCATCGGCGCGAAGACGGGCCTTTGCATAATTTGGGCACAAGGCCGAACGTTGGATGCGACTGGGTCGCTTGAAGGCCCGCATAATCGCGCGCTCGTAGCAGAACATTTTAAAGTCGGCACCAGAGCATTTTGGAGAAACGCATGCGAGGCGGCTTTTTACGCGCGCGCTGTAGATAATCTAACGACAATGCTGACGCCGGTCTGGATGACGCAGCCAATGGAGGATAGCCAGCTTTCAGCGTGGCATACATCGTCTTTTGCCAGCGATTGTTCAGTCCATATTATGCACCCCTTGGCCAATCTATTTAGCGTCAGCTTGCCTGGGATCGAGCGCTACCTTGATGACTCGCGCACAGCGGCACTAACGACGAACAGCGTGCATGTTTCGGACGGTATTGAGGTTCTGACTCGCACCCGTGATCTCGACGGCTCCCCGCAAAATGGCACGTTCCTGATGCATGTCGCGTCAGGCATCGTGCCGCCGCTATGTCCCGCTATTAATGGTCATGTTGACGGTGCCTTTGCGCGGAACGGGCCGATCCGGGGCGCCGTGCCGGAAAATAGTGATACGCCGCTCATTCGGGTTGCGCTGGGCAAGCCGGATTTTAGGCAACGGTATCAGCGGCATAAGTTCTTGAGCCTGCGCGCGCAGGAAGCTTTCGACTGTATCAGCGAGCCACTGCCGACTGACAGACCCACGCATGAATTCTTAAGCCTGCATGAACCGGATCGTTCGCAAATATTATTCCCCCGCAGCGACGACGTGAAACGGCGGTATGAAGCCGGACAGCGTGAAGCGGAGGCCGCCGTGCGAGATAGCTTGTTTAAGCAACCGCAGCGGCCAGCGCCTGCAACGGTAAGCGCGCCAACGCTGGCGTTGGCGGCTTAAGCAGCCTTGCTGATCGTGCGCGCAGGCAGCAGTTCACCATGCTTTTCGATCAGCGCTTCGGCGCGGGTGATGTCTTCCGGGCTATCGACGCCAGACATGCTGGCGCGGCCTGCGTAATCGACCGGTACGCAGGAAATGCTGTAGCCGTTTTCTAGCACGCGCAGCTGTTCTAGGCCTTCGAGCGCTTCGAATTTGCCTTCCGGCAGCTTGGCGTAATCGGCCAGCATCTTCGGCGTATAGCCGTAAACACCGATATGGCGGAAAATCGGGGTTAGGTCGCCTTGCTCGCGCAGCTTGTCTTCCTTGCGCATGGCCGGGATGATATTTTTCGAGAACCAGAATGCGCGGCCGGTTTTTTCGTCGAAACATGCAGTCGTGCCGCTGAAAGGCGTCGTCTTCTTGCTGTCGCGCAATTTGTCGAGCTGCGCCCAGGTCATCTGCGTCACCGGCGTGACCATATCGGCTGGGTTTTTTTTCTGCCAAGCGATCATTGCAGTGATGAAATCCGGCGGGGTCAGCGGCGCATCGCCCTGCAGGTTGATGACGAAATCTGGCGTGTAACCGAGCTGTGTTACGGCAGCTTGTGCGCGGTCGGTGCCGGTCGGGCATTCGACCGGCGTCATCAGCCATTTAGCGCCAAGCTCGTCGCAATGCTTTGTAATACGATCATCGTCGGTGGCGACATAATAGTCGATATTTTGCGGGTCCTGCGCACAGACAGATTCCGCGATTTCGACCATGCGTTGCAGCATGGTGCGCCCGGCGATCATCGCCAGCGGCTTGCCGGGCAGGCGGGTGGAACCATAACGGGCAGGAATGAAGATGCAAGTTTTCATATCAGGCAGCCTTTTGTAAATCGATTGATGTAATCTCAGATGGTTTTTTGTTCCAGAGCGTGATCGTGGCACTATTGCTATCGCTGACTTGCAGCTGGCAAAGGCACCCTGTGCCAACCTTCAGTTCTTTTGACTGGCGCATAGATTCATAGGTCGCTTCACTAACGATGGCAGCAAAATACGACATCAACCCGTTCGAGGTCACACAGAGCACGCGCTTGGCGTCTGACTTTACAGCCATGTCATACGCCTGCTGCACACGCCTAGCCAAAACCTCACGTGGGGTAAATCCAGCGTCGACGGGCGCGATGCGGTTCTCGTTCCAGTTGGCATAGTCATCGGGAAAATCGGCTTTGGTCTGCTTGTCGTTCACGCCTTCCCACGTGCCGTAATCCATTTCCAGCAAATTGTCGGTCGTGATAATTTGATCAAGCGGATAGCCAACAAGATGCGCGATAATCTGCGCCGCTTGCTGCGTGCGCTGCAACGGCCCAGCGTAGATACTGTCATAGGTAACGCCCGCTGCTTTTAACGCCTGGCCAAGCTCGACCGCTTGCAAGATGCCTGATGGCACCAGCGGCAGGTCGGTTTTAGAGCCGCACCAGACAGGATCGCGTTGCGCGGCATCAGGATGGGTTTTGTCGAAAGTATTGCCGTGGCGGACGAGGTCGATTGTGATCATGCGATCTTTTTAGCAGACCGCATTACTTTCATCTAAACCAAAATGGTTAATACCCGCTGGCAATCCGTTCCACTAATTGCCCTACAGTCGGGATATTGCCGTTGGCATAGAATGGGTCTGTGCCGAAGCGATAGGCATTATGGCCGCTGAACATCAGCTGGTTATCCACTTCCTCGCTGTGGCTGATCTTTTGCAGCGTCTTCTGGATGCAGAAGGAGCGGGGGTCAGGCGCGCGCCCGGTCGTATAATTATGGTCAGCATGCTGCGACCAGTTCGAAAACGCGCAGGCCGATAGGCAGCCCATGCAGGCAGCCTGGTCGGCACGCACGTCGCGCGCGCCTTCGGGCGTTTCAAACACAAAGGTATTATCGGGCGTGCGCAGGGCTTCGGTAAAGCCTTCCTGCATCCAGCCTTGCGCATGCTCACGATCGCCATGCGCCACGTAGACTTTGCGGCCGCGCACGCCGATCAGCAATTCGTCAACCAACTCGCCCACGGCTTCGGTAGCATAGGCAATCTGCCGGGCCGAGCGATCACGCAAGTTTTGCAAGAACGGATTATTGACGGCAGACGAATAAAAACCGGTAGGCGAAAATTTATTGAGGAAAACATCGCCGGGTTGCAGCTTCAGCAGCATTTGTTTCCAGGCAGTAGAAATCGGGCTTTCTTTGGTTAGCAAAGGTCGCGTGCCGAACTGGAAGGCAATCGGGCCAATCAGCTTGTTATCCAACCACTCTTTCCAATCGGCGATATGCCAGACGCCCCCTGCCATGACGATTGGCGTATCGTGCAGACCCACACTATTCATCATCTCGCGCAAGGCGACGACGCGTGGGTACGGATCTTCCGCCACGCGTGGATCTTCGCTGTTCGACAAGCCATTGTGCCCGCCCGCTAGCCAAGGGTCTTCATAGACAACGGCGCCCAGCAAATCTTTGAATTTATGATAGCTGCGCAGCCACAGCGCGCGGAAGGCGCGGGCGGAGGAGACGATCGGCAAATAGTGCACATTAAACTTGGCGCAAATTTCGGCCAGCTTATAGGGCATGCCCGCACCACAGGTGATGCCTTGCACCATGCCTTGGGTTTTCTCCAGAATGCCGTGCAGAATGCGTTCAGCCCCGCCCATTTCCCACAGCACGTTCATATGCAGGCGGCCATTGCCCGCGCGCATTTCGTGCGCGACCTGCGCCTGATAAATTCCGCCTTGGATCGCATAGTTGATCAGCTCTTCATGCCGTTCGAGGCGGCTTTTGGTGTAGTAGATCTGATCGACCGTATTGCCGTTTGCATCCTTGAAATCGGCGTTCACGCCAGAGAATGTGCCGATGCCACCAGCGGCCGCCCAAGCCCCCGCGCTTTCGCCATTCGATACAGCAATGCCCTTGCCGCCTTCGATGATGGGCAAGACTTCTTGGCCGCCAATAACAATGGGCTTCAGCCCCGGAAACAGTTCCACGCAATACCTCTAAATCGATGATTGAGCAGACTATAGACGGGGCCGTGTGCCTTAAAAAGCACTATTTAAAAGCATAATAGAGCTGGATCGCTGCGTACCGCTGTAAATGCGCCAGCTACTTCTGCGCAGGCGTAACGGCTTTGCGGCGTGCAGGGGGCGATTTGCGGATCGGTTCTGGGTTGGCAACCGGTTTAGCCGCGGCCAGCTTGCCCAACAACACGCCGGCCAAGCCTGCGGCGATGGCAAAGCCAATGGCCGTAGCGGGTTTAACGCCGCTTGATGACGGTGCTATCGCTGCCGCATGTGCAGGCACAGCTGAGGCTGCCGGGATTGCTAACAAATGCTTAGCGTCGACGCTTGCCGTTACAGGCGTTGATTCTGGCTGCTGGATAATAATGGGCGGCGCGAGCGGTTGAATTTCAGATACAGGTTTTGCCTGATCGTCTGTGCTGTCCGATGGTGTAGTTTCAGAATTTATCGCAGGTGATGATGGGGCTTCTTTTACCGTTGCTGCCGCATGGATCATCGCGCTTTGCGTAGCTGGGTCGGCGCTTTCAATGCCCAAATCCTTCGCGCGCCGAGCGGTGTCGATATCAGTGCGGTCTTGATCGCGCGCTCCAAAGATCTCGCCATCAACAGATATTGGTAAAGGCCCGAGGGCTGCACGTTTTGCTCGATTGTGCCGTTCCCAATCGATACGGCCCAGCCAATTTGTTTTGCCAAGAACAGGCGGCGCAATTAGCACAGTTTCGTCTGACATCGTGACCTACCGGGGTGCCAGCGCGCTAGTTCTGCGTCGTGGCGCGCGTGCCGGCGATATGGGCGCAGGCCCAGGCGCCACCGGCGGCTTTGGCGTCAAAAGCCAGGCCATCAGCCCGCCAGCGACGCCCACGGCGATAACCGCGCCTGCCACGACTGGTGTCGGCACACGTTTTGCCGTTCCATTTACAGGCGTATCAAGCCCAGACACTTCTGGTTGCTCATCAACGAGCCGCGAAAGCGCAACAGCTTTTGGTTCAGGCTGAACGAAAGCGGGCGGCATGGTAGGCTTCCGTTCGCTAGCCACTACAGGGCGAAACACTGGTTCAGACTCAAATGGCAGAACAGGTGCCGCGCCTGATGTAAGCTGCGTCGAAAGATCCAGCGGCGGTGGTGCCACCGCAACTATAACCGGCGCGACTTCCGCTGCGACTAATTCTGCTGCAGGTGTCGTCATAGCCCATTCAGCTTCTGCTGGTGCAGGTTCAACTTCGGCTTGATCCAGCGGGGCCGCGGTTTGAACCGTTGCCGATTCAGCGGCAGCCTTGGCATTCAATCCACGAACTATGTCACTGACCGCATGCACATCAGCGATTTTTTCAGGTGAGGCTTCTTCACCTTTATGAGGATAGAGATCTTGTGTCCTACGTCCATAAAAACGGGCAAAAAAACCTGGCTTTTTAGGTGCGGAGACAGGAAGATCGTCTGCCTTTAAGACATTCGAGAGTTCTAGCGGCTCTTCCTGCGTTGGCTGTACCGATGCAGCAGGCACCGTTTCTGCAGCTTCCGCTTCTGTTGGGAAAATCACCTGGTGCCAGGGCATATCGAAGGTTTTACCTGCTTCGTCTACAAGGCCATAACCAGTTATTTTGCCGCTAACATCATCACGATAGGCTTCAACGATTTTATAGGTGCCGTCCTGTTCGATATCTTTAAGGTGGTTAGGCCCTTGTTGCACCCGTTGTGTGATTTTAACCTCGGTGCCGATGCCATCCCGCTTGTTCTGCGCTTCGATTTCTCTTGCCAGTTGCTTAGCCTTGCGGCGCTTGCTAAATGCGGCAAGCAGGGCAAGTGCACCAACAACAACTAGGAGCGCGCCGGTACCATATTCGAATATAGCCTTGGCTTGACCATTTACTGATGGTGTAGGAGCGGTGCGCTTTTTGCTAGAAAGTGCGCGTTGAGGACGACGTGTTGGTGCTTGAGCGGTAGCTTCAGCTTGTGAGTTTGTAACGATCGTATTGTTGAGGTCGGCTGCTAATTGCGCGCTACCGAGCTGTATTTTCGGCGTGGCGGCAAGATCAGCGGCAGTGCCACGGGCGATAACAGGTGCTGCAGCGGCAGCATGCGCACGGCGTGTGGTAACGGTGCCGGTAGCATGGCGAGCATGCAGAACCGGTGCTGTCAGCGTGTGGCGCGGCAATGATGCAGGTATAACTACGGCGGCCGCTAGTTTTGCATAACCATCGGTGAGGCGAGGCGAGGCTTCAGCAGGCGCAGTTGTAACACCAGTCGCAATTAGAGCGTTCCCGCGCAAGCGTTCTTCCAGCAGGATTTTCATAACCTGCTTGCGGATGCTGTTGTAATGAGCTCTGCCGTGATCTGCGATGATCCGCTGGCGGCCCGTGCAACGTTGATCGTCGCGCACCAGACGGCCCTGATCATCAACGCACAGCAGGCGTCGACCATCATCGCTAAGCGTAAATGGAAACTGTTCATAGCCAACAACGGCGCCTTTGCCGTCAACCAAGTTGGTACCCTGGTTGAACTGATCAGCCGGGCTTGCAACTGCAGCCACTGTATCAGCTCCGGCTGCAACAAGCGCGGCTAAGTCAGAAGCTGCAGTGGTAACCGTAGCAGCCCGAATCGTCCCAAGCTCAGCATTCGTAAGCGGTTGGCTTATGAACCCAACACCGGAGTTCCTGAGCACGGCTTCTTGGCCCTGCGTGTGACTCGTCGCGGCGTTGGAGCGGGGTGACGTGGCATTGGAGCGTGCACCGTTGCCCGCGTCCGGACTTTGGCTTGCGGCGTCGACAAATCTAATGGCACGACCCGCTCCTGTGGTGCTGGTTGACCCATAAAAGGGACGGCCGGCTGTGCCGCAACCCCCTGCGTGTTGTTATTAACAACAACGGTGCCACCGGTAATGGCTGCAATCAATTTAACCGCATCGTCGCCATGTAGACGACCAGCGCGCATTTCGTCACGCGCAAAGGCTAAGAGGGCAGTTTGTTGGCATACGAAAGTCGTCGCCATTTCCCCTCGTTCGCCACCTTGAACTCGAAGGGTAACTGCTTTAGGACCGCTAAGCATTGGATCCTTGCCGGCGGCCACGTCACCATTTACACGGCAGACTTGACCCAATTGCTCGCCGTTAAAT
This sequence comes from Alphaproteobacteria bacterium, assembly GCA_965246895.1. GTDB lineage: Bacteria > Pseudomonadota > Alphaproteobacteria > JAIXQD01 > JAIXQD01 > CBDFFX01. Next base: position 613,516 of record OZ251993.1, read on the forward strand.
ACAAACCTTGCCAATGAAGCTGCATCAACGCCCACACCAAGAACTACACCTGGAGTTCGTGTACTTACTGAGGCAGCGGAAGCAGCTTGACCGCCATTATTGTTGCCGGTTACCACAGTACTTTGAGCAGCTGAAAGTTGGTTTGTGTCTGTGTTGTTTACTGTCGTTACTGGGGAGGCGTTAGCGGCAGCAGCAGATTGAGCCTGCGAATTTGAAACTGGGTTTGCCGATTGCGCTTGTGATTGCTGAGCAAGCGCAGGTGTAGCCGTCATCATTGCGGTTGCACTGGCAAACATTGCGAGTTGTTGTTTTAAGCTAGCCATAATTCATCTCCTAAAATCGGTTGCGGCGGGTGCCGGGTTGGTGGTGCAGGCAGTTCGCCTAAATCCTCTATGAAATTACCTTATGAAAATTATTACGTTGACGCAAACAATTAATTACTTTCATACGATTTTAATCATAAATTGGCGAAATTCGTGCGTTTGAGGCGGATTTGTTGCTTATAGGCCATAATAATCCTACGCAGGGCAAGGCCGATCTTCCTTTTAAAGGCGGGCAGCGAGGCAGGATCACTGCCTTATATAAAAAAGGCGACGCCCGAAGGCGCCGCCTTTATCATTTGCATCGGGTAACTGGCTCCGCGGCTGCGCCGCTTCACTGACCCCCGATGCCGCTGCTGGTGTTTAGCCCGCTTGCTGTTCCTGTTGTGGCTTGCCGTCGATCAGCTCGCCCGTGGTTTGATCCACGCGCTTCATCGAGAGCTTCACCTTGCCGCGATCGTCCATGCCCATGCAGAGCACCTTGACGGCCTGGCCTTCAAAAACCACATCGCCCGTTTTTGCCACGCGTTGTGCGGCAAGTTCGGAGATGTGGACGAGACCATCGCGGCTGCCCATAAAGTTCACGAAGGCACCGAACTCCATAATCTTCACAACCTTGCCATCGTACACGACGCCGACTTCCGGATCGCAGGCGATGCCGCGGATCCAGTCGATCGCTTTTTGCGCGCTTTCCGGATCGGTCGAGGCAACCTTGATTGTGCCGTCATCTTCAATGTCGATCTTGCAACCGGTTGTCGCGGTGATCTCGCGAATGACCTTGCCGCCGGTGCCGATGATTTCGCGGATCTTATCCTTTGGCACGTTGATCGTGGTGATGCGCGGCGCATTGCCCGACACTTCACCGCGGGCGCCCGTCATCGACTTCGCCATTTCGCCCAGGATATGCATCCGGCCGTCTTTGGCTTGTTTGATCGCTTGCGACATGATCGCGCGGTTGATCGACGCGATCTTGAGATCCATCTGCAGCGCGGTGACGCCTTCCGAGGTGCCGGCAACCTTGAAGTCCATATCCCCCAGGTGATCTTCATCGCCAAGAATATCGGACAGCACGGCGAACTTTTCGCCTTCCTTGATCAGGCCCATCGCGATACCAGCGACAGGGCGCAGCAACGGCACGCCCGCATCCATCATCGAGAGCGAAGCGCCGCAGACGGATGCCATCGAGGAGGAACCGTTTGACTCGGTGATTTCCGAGACAACGCGAATGGTGTAGGGGAACTTATCCTTCGCCGGCAATAGCGGGTGGATTGCGCGCCAGGCCAGCTTGCCATGGCCGATTTCACGACGACCGGGCGAGCCCATGCGGCCCGTTTCGCCAACCGAATAGGGAGGCATGTTGTAGTGGAGCATGAAGCGCTCGCGATAGGTGCCGGGCAGCGAGTCGATCATCTGCTCGTCATCGCCGGTGCCGAGCGTAGCCACGACCAGCGCCTGCGTTTCACCGCGGGTGAAGAGCGCCGAGCCGTGCGCGCGTGGCAGCACGCCGACTTCCGAGACGATCGGGCGGATCGTTTTCGTATCGCGGCCATCGATGCGGTTGCCGGTGTCGAGGATTTGGCCACGCACGAGATCGGCTTCCAGATCATGCAACAGATGGCGCAGGTTTTCCGGCGCGCATTCCTCGGCAGAAATCGTCGTCATCGCCTTTTCAAACGCGTCGGTCTTCTTTGCATAACGCTCGTGCTTGGCGGTTTCCTTGTAAGCCGCGCGAATGTCGGCACCGACCAGGCTGTCGAGATTGGCTAGCATCGCTTTCTTGTCGTATGGCAGGGCTGGAACTTCGATCGCTGGCTTGGCGCATTCCTTTGCCATCTCGGCGATCATTGCAATCACCGGTTGGAATTCGGCATGGCCGCGCCAAACGGCTTCTTCCATGATTTCGTCAGACAGTTCCTTGGCTTCCGATTCAACCATCAAAATGCCTTCGGCCGTGCCGGCGACCATCAGATCAAGATCGGATGTTTCTAGATCAGCCATAGTCGGGTTGATCAGATATTCACCGTTCCGATAGCCGATGCGTGCGGCGCCCATCGGGCCTGCAAACGGCGCACCGGAAATAGCAAGCGCAGCCGAGACGCCGATCATGGCTGGCACGGCTGGATCGTTTTCTAGATCGTGGGCAAGGGTGGTGCAGACGACCTGCACTTCGTTGCGGAAACCATCGGTGAATAGCGGGCGGATCGGGCGGTCGATCAAGCGGCTGGTCAGCGTTTCGTATTCTGATGGGCGGCCTTCACGCTTGAAGAAGCCACCAGGAATCTTGCCGGCAGCGAACGTCTTTTCCTGGTAGTTGACGGTCAGCGGGAAGAAATCGATGCCTGGCTTCGGCTTCTTCGCGATGGTGACGGCCACGAGGATGATGGTGTCGCCATAGGTGACAAGCACGGCACCATCGGCCTGGCGGGCGATCTTGCCGGTTTCGAGCGTGAGCTTGCGGCCCGCCCACATCATTTCTTTTTTGGTAATGTTAAACATAGTGTTCCTTTGGGAAAACCTGATGCGGCCTGTTTTTCATTTCAGGCGTCATACCGGCAAAAACCGAATGAATAAAATTCGGCTTGTGTCGGAATGACGAAAGCATCAGGCAGTTAAGAAACGGCGCGAACCATTCGCGCCGTTTCAATTGGCTTACTTGCGGATGCCGAGCTTGGCGATCAGGCCTTCGTAACGAGGCTGATCCTTGCGCTTCAGGTAATCCAGCAGGCGACGGCGCAGGCCGACCATGGCGAGCAAACCACGGCGCGAGTGCACGTCTTTCGGGTGCAGCTTCATATGCTCGGTCAGGTTGGTGATGCGCTCCGACAGGATCGCGATCTGCACATCGGCAGAACCCGTATCGTTCGCGGTTTGGGCGTGTTCTTTAATCAGCGCTGTTTTGCGCTCGGCTTCAATCGACATCGTGGTCTCCTTTATTGAGAGTTGAAGGAAAGCTGCAATCTAAAGATTGAAGCCCCGCAAGACGCTCAGCGAACCCGTTGCTGTCATCTCGCACAAAGCAATTGGGGTGCCGTCATGGGTGACGAGAACCGTAGTGCCAGGTGCAAGGTCGAAGCTTTGGGGATAGTGCAGCGGTTGCCCATGTCTGAGCTTGGCTGCATCGCTTGCCGTAACAGCCAGTGCCGGGATGTCGTCCAGCACGGTTGCCAGCGGCACAAGCGCCGTCTGCAGACCTGCTATATGCGTGATTTCACCCAGTTTTTCCAGTGAAATCGCATAATCGAGGGTGAAAGGGCCGGCTGCCGTTCGGCGCAGGGCCGTTAAGTGGCCGACTGTACCCAGTTTTGTGGCCAGATCGCGGGCCAGCGCGCGGATATAGGTGCCTTTGCCGCAGGATACGCGGAAGCCGGCGTAGTCAACATCCGGGCAGTCCAGCAGCGTTAAATCCTTGATTTCAACCTGTCTGGGGACCAATTCGACCGTTTCTCCGGCTCTAGCTAGGGCATAAGCGCGCTGCCCATCTACCTTGAGGGCGGAATAGGCGGGCGGCATCTGGCTGATCGTGCCGATAAAACCGGGCAGGGCGGCGCGAATATCGGCTTCGGTCGGGCGGATAGGGTTGGTGGCGGTCACTTCGCCCTCGGCATCTAGCGTTGCAGTCTCGATGCCCCAGCAGATCGTAAAGTCGTAGGCCTTGTCTCCATGCAGCACATAGCCGATGGTTTTGGTCGCTTCGCCCAGCGCCAGCGGCAACACGCCGGACGCCAGCGGATCGAGCGTGCCGCCATGGCCGATCTTGGTTGTTTTTGGCACGCCTAGCTGCCGCATCAGGTATTTCACCTTGCCAACCGCCTGCGCCGAGCTGAGGCCCAGCGGCTTGTCGAGGATCAGGTAGCCGGAGAGATGCATAAAGTCCTTGATTTGTTGTCAAATCGATGCGATATCGACCCTCCATTTTCAGAGGTGACATTATGTTGTTTTCAGGAACATCCAAAGATTTTCTCGCCAAGCTTACAACCTTACCTGCCGAAACGCGTATGGCGGCAGCAGCTAATTGGCGCGAATGGCAGCACTTAACGATGACCAGCGTAAGATCCACGTTGAAGTCGCAGCAGTTGCAAGAGCAGTTCGAAGCATTTGCTAAACGCATTCAATTGTTAAGTTTATCAGGGGCGGGCGATCTTTACATCTGCAAGATCGACAATAAGCATCGCGGGATTGCCACGAAATTCGAAGATAACAGCGGCAAGCCGCGACTCATTTGGTTTGCTGTAGGTACTCGGAAAGAAATGGAAGATCTTACAACAGTAAGAAAGCGCCCCTCACTGATCGCAGCGGCTAATGCGGCGGTCGAAACGCATCGGCGCAAGCATAAGCGTTGGTATCAGCAGCGCAGCACTAGCCCAGCCCCCACGTTGCCAATATCTAACAGACCATTAGCAGCAGCTACATATAGGATCCGCTAATAACGGGCTAATTACAGCTTCAATATTTCCGGCCGCGCGGCGCAATACTCTTCCCGCTTGCAACGACGAACTAAATCGCTAAAGCCTAATTCTTTCTGCATGAGGGTGCTGAAGCGATTTATTTCCCGCCGGGCGAGCTTGAAGCGAAGTGCTAACCGATGGCTGCCCATCAAGGCTTGCGTTTCGATGGTTGATTGAAGGTCTGCTTCGAGCGCTTTTCTTTGGGTTGTCGTGCTGTCAAACCATTGGCCTAGCAATTCGCTGGCATAAAGCAAGGCATTGCAGCGTTCAAAGCCCCGACGTGCATAACGTTTTTGTGCAAGCCTGGCGAGTTCTTCCTGACGCTCGTCAATTTTTTCAGCAATGTTAGAAAGAGCGTAATATTCCATAATAAAAATCCAAGATTAAGATACTAAGTTTGTATCAAACATCTTTTAATAATAACTCAATTTTATCGGCTTGGTCAAAACTTTCATCGACCATGAACTTTAAATCCGGCACATAGCGCATATTACGCATCGCCTTGGCGACTTCATGCCGATAATAGGGCTTGGCGCGTTTCAGAGCGGCCAATGTTTTATTAAGCTGACCTTCAGCTTTCGTGCCGGTGAGCGGTAGCACGAAAACAGTCGCATATTTGAGGTCGGGCGAGCAGCGCACTTCCGTCACGGTAATATTCGCCTCATACAATTCCGATTCGTGGCAACCGCCCGCATTCAGGATCGCCGAAAGCGTGTGCCGCAACTCCTCGCCCACGCGCAGCTGCCGTTGCGAAGGGCCAGCCGCGGTATCGCCACGGCTAGTTTTATGATGCTTGGGCGCTGTCATTGTCTATGCGTCCAGCGTCCGAGCTTCTTCGGTCAGCTCAAAGCATTCGATTTTGTCGCCAACCTGGATATTCTCGTAGTTCTGGAAAGCCATCCCGCATTCAAGACCATTGCCGACTTCCTTCACTTCATCCTTTACGCGCTTCAGCGTCTTCAGCGTGCCTTCGTGGATCACGACATCGTCGCGCAGCAGGCGCACGCCTGCGCCTCTTCGCACAACGCCCTCGGTCACGCGGCAACCGGCCACATTGCCAACCTTGGTAATGTTGAAGACTTGCAGCACTTCGGCATAACCGATGAAGTTCTCCTTCACTGTCGGCGAGAGCATGCCCGACAAGATATCGCGCATATCGTCAATGATATTGTAGATCACTGAGTAGTAGCGGATCTCGACCCCATCCCGGCGCGCCATTTCGCGGGCCTGTGTGCCAGCGCGCACGTTGAAGCCGATCACGATGCCTTTTGAAGCTTTGGCGAGGTTAATATCGCTTTCGCTGATCGCGCCGACCGATGCATCCAGCACGCGCACTTTCACTTCGGTATTATCCTCAGTCAATTTCTGCAGCGTCGCCTTGATCGCCTCGATCGAGCCATGCACGTCGCCCTTGATGATGAGCGACAGTTGCTTGGTTGAAACCGCGGCGGCGGTCATCATATCGGCAAGGCTGCCACGCGCCTGCAGATTGGCAGCGGCTTCCTTGTCCTTCCGCGAGCGGAGGCGGAAGTCGGTAATCTCGCGCGCCTTGGCTTCGCTCTCGACGACGACGAAATCATCGCCTGAACCCGGCACCGCAGAGGCGCCCAAGACTTCCACGGGCATGGCCGGCGGCGCTTCTTTAACGTTCTGACCAAGATCGTTGACAAGCGCACGGATGCGGCCCCATTCAGCCCCAGCCACAAAGATATCGCCGATCTTCAGCGTGCCGCGCTGCACGAGCACGGTTGCGACCGGGCCACGACCACGGTCGAGCTTAGCTTCGATGATGCGGCCTTCGCCGGTACGATCCGGATTGGCCTTCAGCTCCATCACTTCGGCCTGCAGCAGGATTGTCTCCAACAGCTTGTCGAGACCGGCACCCGTTTTGGCGGAAACTTCAACGGCCAGCGTATCGCCGCCCATATCTTCCACCTGAATGTCGTATTGCAGCAGTTCCGTTTTAACACGGCTGGCATCGGCACCCGGCAGGTCGATCTTGTTGATCGCGATGATCATCGGCACTTCAGCTGCACGCGCATGTTTGATCGCTTCGATCGTTTGCGGCATGACGCCATCGTTCGCGGCCACAACCAAGATGACGATATCCGTCACATTCGCGCCGCGCGCGCGCATTTCGGTAAAGGCGGCGTGGCCCGGCGTATCGATGAAGGTAACCTTCTGGCCTTTGTGCGGGCCGGAGCTTTGCGTGACCTGATAAGCGCCAATATGCTGCGTAATGCCGCCGGCTTCCTTGGCAACAACATTGGTTTTGCGCAGCGCATCGAGTAGCGACGTTTTGCCGTGATCGACATGGCCCATGATGGTGACGATCGGTGCGCGGGTTTGCAGCAGTTCCGGCGCATCGGCTTCACCGCCGAGGCCAAGCTCGACATCGCCTTCCGTCACGCGCTTGAAGCGGTGGCCGAATTCCGTGACGATCAGCTCTGCCGTATCTGCATCAATCGGTTGGCTGGTGGTGGCCATCACGCCCATTTTCATGAGCGCTTTGATGACGTCGGTCGCGCGTTCCGTCATCCGGTTAGCGAGATCCGCAACCGTGATGGTTTCCGGGATCACGACATCACGCGTGACCTTTTCAGCAGCAGGGCCGGCGTTGCGGCGGTTGAATTTATCGTTGCGGCGTTTGAAGGCGGCCAGCGAGCGGTTGCGGTTCGCGCCTTCGCCTTGTTGGATCGCCTGATCCATATTCATGCGGCCTGGACGCCAGGCCTGATTCTCAGCACCGCCGGGACGACGTGTGTTAGCGGGACGGGCGTCATTCAATGGACGGCGAGGGCCGAAGCGGCTGTCGGTATCGCTGGCAGGCAGCTTTGCAGCGGCGGCATCGCCAGCGCGGCGCGCCATATCGGCGCGGGCCTGATCGTCCGTACTTTGGCTGGCGGGACCGCGGCCGGTGTTGCCATCGCGTCCGCTGAAGCCCCCTGTCATCGAGCGCATGGCGCCCGAACGGGTTGGCTCGCGCAGTGCATCACGCGCGCGTTGCGCAGCGACATTTTCCTGGCGTTGCTTTTCCGCCTCGCCGGCTTGTTGCTTCTCAATGCCTTGGATTTTGCGCAACTCTTCTAGCTCGCGGTTGCGGGCATCGTCGCGGCTTTCGCGGGCGGCAGGTGCAGCGGGTGCAGCAGCCTTTGGTGTGGGTGGCGTGTAGTCGACCACGGTCGGCATAATCGGCTTGTGTGCGGATGCGCTGGAAGCCGGGCGATCGCCTGCGCCTTTCAGCGCGGCAAGGCGTGCTTCTTTTTCTTCCGCGGTCAGCGTGCGCAAAGCGCCGCTGCGGCCGGATGTTGCGCCGGCAGGTGCGCGCGCTGGCGTAGCGGGAGCCACAGGCGCATTGTTGCGCGGCGAGGGGGCAGAGGCTTCGGCGGGCGTGGCACCGCGCTGACGCTTAGCTTCGACAACGACTGTCTTGGAGCGGCCATGCGAGAAGCTCTGGCTGACGGTCTGCGCAGGCGCGCGTCCGCCTGGCTTTGCGCCTGTACTAGCGCCAAGCGTAAGCTTGCCAGCGGAGAGCGTACCTCCCGTTTTGGCACCAATGGTGAGGGTCTTTTTTTCAGTTTCCGGAGTATCGGCCATTAAATTCCTGCTTTCTTGGGTATTCTTGTAACAAATGGCGCAAGGCGTGCGCAATCCCGTGTTAAGGCGGCAGCCACGGTGGCACTGCCTTTAAGGTCGAGAAGGGTCAAATACACCGTATTATCGCGGCCCAGCGCGGGGCCAAGGGTCGCCGCATCCATAGGTAAAGCGATAAATCCAAGCTCATGCCGGGCGGCTTTGGTGGCCAGATCGGCGGCGGTGCGCGGGCTGGCATCGCTGGCGGCACAGGCTAACAGGGCTGTGCCATGCAGCATGGATTGCTCGACGGCCTCTTCGCCGAGTGCCAAAGCGCCGCTCTTTTTTGCTAGGCCGAGTGCGGCAAGCATGCGGGCAGTGATCTGGGTGATGACCATTTCGGCAAGATTGCCTGGTACCGTGACTTTGCTTTTCAGCGCGCGCGCAAACAGCTTCTTATCAATCGCATGCTGCAGCAATACGGGATCAGCTGAGACATAGCAGCCGCGGCCCGGTAGCTTTTCTGCAGCGTCAAACACCAGAGTATCGTCTGGCGCTGCGACAAACCGCAGCAAGGGATCGCGCGCCAGGCTTTCGCCCGTGACAATGCAGCGGCGTTCAGGCGTCTTCTTCTGCGGCTTATCCAGCCGCAGCGTCAGTTGATCAAGGACTTCAGTTGGGAGGCCAGCCGCTTCGGCTGGTCCTTTGCCCATGCGAGCATCCTCATGCTTCCGGAGCAGACGCGTCTGCTCCTTCGCCGTTGGACTCATCGTCGGCAAACCAATGCGCGCGTGCGGCCATGATCACTTCGTTAGCGTCTTTCTCGCGCATCGACTCGCGGCCCAAAATCTCGACCAGCTCGTCGCCTGCCAGATCGGCCAAATCGTCGAGCGTCTTGATCCCGGCTTCACCTAGCTTGACCAGCTGCTCCGGCGTTACGCGATCAAAGTCGCGCAGGTCGTCGGCCACACCAAGCTCGCTGAGTTGCTTGGCCGCAGCCTCTGCCTTATTAGCAAGCCAGGTCTGCGCGCGGGTAATCAGCTCACCCGCGATATCGGCATCGAAGCCTTGGATTTCGCCCATTTCCTCGACCGGGGTTTGTGCGACCATCTCGACCGTGCGGAAACCTTCAGCGACCAGCAATTGCGCCAGCATTTCATCAACATCCAGCGATTCGATAAATAGACTGCTGCGCTGTTTGAACTCGCTTTGGCGACGTTCGGCTTCCTCAGCTTCTGTCAAAATATCGATGTCCCAGCCCGTTAGCATCGAGGCAAGACGTACGTTCTGCCCGCGGCGGCCGATGGCGAGTGACAATTGCTCGTCCGGCACCACAACATCCATACGATGATTATCGTCGTCCAGCACGACCTTGGCGACTTCGGCGGGCGCCAGCGCATTAACAACGAAAGTCGCCGGTTCTTCCGACCAAGGGATGATATCGATCTTCTCGCCGCCAAGCTCGCCGACCACGGCCTGCACGCGTGAGCCGCGCATACCAACGCAAGCGCCGACCGGATCGATCGAGCTATCTTTCGAGATGACGGCGATTTTGGCGCGACTGCCGGGGTCACGGGCCACAGCCTTGATCTCGATAATGCCATCGTAAATTTCCGGCACTTCCTGCGCGAACAGTTTGGCCATAAACATTGGATGGGTGCGGGAGAGGAAAATTTGCGGCCCGCGCACTTCTTCGCGTACGGCATAGATATAGGCGCGCACGCGGTCGCCCATCTTTAGATGCTCGCGCGGGATCGTCTCGTCCCGGCGTAGCATGGCTTCGGCGCGACCATTCATATCGACCGTGATATTGCCGTATTCGACACGCTTGACGATGCCGTTGATAATTTCGCCTTCGCGGTCGCGGAACTCATCGAATTCATGACGACGCACGGCTTCGCGTACGCGCTGGGTAATAACTTGCTTTGCGGTTTGCGCGGCGATGCGGCCAAAGTCGATCGGCGGCAATTGGTCAATCAGCTCGTCGCCGAGCTTAGCGTCTTTCTTCTTGCGCTGCGCATTCTTCAGGTCGATCTGCGTATATTCGTTCTCGATATCGTTGGCGACGACCAGGTGGCGGGTCAGCTCGACCGCGCCCGTCTTGCGATCGATCACAGCGCGGATATCGTGCTCCTGTCCGTACTTGGCTTTGCCAGCCTTTTGGATCGCCATCTCGATTGCCTCGATGACTTCTTCCTTCTCGATATTCTTTTCGCGCGCCACGATCTCGGCGACTTGCAGGACTTCGGTAAGCATAGGTTTGTTCCTCTAGTTGCTAATGCCAGCTTTGATGAGTTCATCCGTCAAAACCAGCTTGGCCTTGGCGATATTGGTAAAGGCGAATTCGATGGGTTGTTCGTCGACGATTAGCGTAACCGTGTCTTCGGTCGCGCTTTTAATAGTGCCGGTAAAGCGCTTCCGACCTGCCTCGGTCGGCATGACCAAATCAATAATTGCGAGATGCCCGGCAAAGCGCGTGAAATGGTCTGGCTTGGTTAGCGGCCGATCGATCCCCGGAGAAGAGACCTCAAGACTATATTTCATCGTGATTGGATCGGCGACGTCTAGCACAGCCGAAAGGCTGCGGCTGATCGTCTCGCAATCGTCGACTGTCATTTGCCGGCGGGTGCCGTCTTCCGTGGGCAGCGGCTCCGCCATGATTTGCAGCGTTGCATAGCGAGCAGTACCAGTCATGGCCACGCGCACCAGCTCGTACCCAAGGTGCGTGACCGTAGGTTCGATAAGAGGCTGAACTTTTAGGGCGGTGTCTCTTGCGAGCATAAGTTCCTGTTCGAGCAACAAAAAAGGCCCCCGGAAACCGGGAGCCCGTCATAGACGTAGCTAAATTGTTAATGGGAATTTACCAATCGGCTTAGCCAAAGTCAAGCTTTAGGTTACCCGCCAACCCGCGGTGTTGGAAATAGATGCCGCACTGCCCGCATGATATCGACGCCGCGGGATGTTAGAAAAATGCGGTGTTCCGGCTGGCGATGCACATTTTGTGCTTTTAAAAGCTCATGTTCTTGAGGTGTAGTATCGTAGCGATAGGCGGGTGTCAGTCGTTCCGGTCGCACGGCATCACGAATGCGCGCCTTTTTGGCTTCTGCTGCTGACTCTTCAAACTTTTTGTTGGTGTCTAGAACGCGTTCGATCAGCTCGTTGTAAGCCTGCGCCGCCGCTGTCTGCGGGTTCGCCGTTAAGTTAATCGAGTAGGCCAGTAGGCGATCTGTAGCCTTGCCTTGCGCGTCACGCGCAAACCTATCGTTATATTCATACTGCGGTAACAACATGTTGCGTTGAAAGGCAATGACTATTGCTGAATCAACATCTTTAACCTGCACGCCGACCGGTAGAGCTGCACGACCTGCGCGAGTTTGCTCCTTTAGCTTTTCCCGCACGCCAATTTTCAGCAGATCAACCGGAGCTGTTTGCAAACCGACAGAGACCGGATGTAAGGTCGAAGTCTCTGCACCGTTTAGCGACGACCATGTGACCCAAAATAGGGAGGGGGGCGGAGTCATCAATAAGATTTAAAGCGGAGTTAGAAGCTTGGACTTGGACTGATAATGTTCAGTGCCGCGAATGAAGTCTGCCGTTCGTGCTGCAACTTGCGCCCCCGGAATAAAGCCATGAGTGATTATTCTTATAAAATTAGTTTTGGCGGCTTTCGCTGCCGTCATAGGTCGAAAATAGGTAATGCCGCAATCAGCCGCTTTGGCAAATCCTGCCAATGTCACACAGATACCAAATACAGGAGTTGTTGCATGCGGTAGGACTATCATCAAAGCTATGGACGCAGCTCCTAATGGAATGCCCAAGCCTGTTGCCGTCATTAGTTGGGTGCGTAATTCGTCTATAGAATTTTGCTCAAGCTTTTTAGAATCCGTCTTTAACATAGTGTATCTCTTTATATTGTAATGTACTCGTAATAGCGTGGCGTGCGGCCGGCAAGCAAGGCTTTTCCTTCATAACGCGTTTGTGGCCAATTAGGCTTTTCACTATGCAAACCGGGTGCGGGTTTAAAGCCTGTCCGTTGATCCATCAAGTCTTCCGTCCAAGCTTGTAAGGTTGGGTCGTCAGTTGCAATCCGCAGGGTGCCACCAGGCTGCAGGATGCGGGCAAATTCATTCAGCGTCTCAGTTTGCAATACCCGCCGCTTGGCATGCCGCGCCTTCGGCCATGGATCGGAGAACATGAGATAGATCGTCTCCATCGAGTATGCACGTAAGGCTTGCAGTAATGGGCGAACATCGTCCGGCAAGATACGGATATTGTTGAGATTTTCGCGAGCAATGCCCGCCAGCAACGCAGCGCTACCGTTTAGGAACGGTTCTGCAGTAAGGAAGCCAATCGCGGGGTGGGCTCGTGCCTCGGCCAGCAGATGCTCGCCCGTGCCAGGCCCGATCTCAAGTCGGTATGCCGTTTTGCCAGGAATAAGGATGGCAGGGTCAAGCGGCGTGTTATCTGTCGGCAATGTAATCCGCAGTTGCGGCAATAGCGTTTCCAGCGCATCGGCGCGGACGGTGTTGAGCGGGCGACCTTTGCGCCGCCCAAAGAAACGATTGTGACTACTCGGGGGTTCCTCGGAAGAAGGTTCCGATACAGCTGCAGTTTGTTCCATGCTTTAAGATTAGCCTATAAATATCTGAATTAAAATAGTTATGCGTTAAGCGCCGCCTTCAGTTCGTCCACTAGATCCAGCCGTTCCCAGCTGAAATGGCCGGCCTCGGACGGTAATCGCCCGAAGTGGCCGTAGCTGCTAGTTGGCGCATAGATTGGTTTGCCGAGGCTAAGACGACGATTAATCCAGCGCGGTGTGAGGGGTGCTATATCGAGAATGATATCGGCCAGCCTGATCTCATCGACCTGCCCCGTGCCGTGCAGGTTGATATAGAGCGCCAACGGGCGGGCCACACCAATCGCATAGGCCAGTTGCAGCGTGCAACGCTCGGCTATCCCCGCGGCCACGATGTTCTTGGCTAGCCAGCGGGCGGCGTAAGCAGCCGAGCGGTCGACCTTGGTCGGGTCTTTCCCGGAGAATGCGCCGCCACCATGTGGGGCTGCACCGCCGTAGCTATCGACGATAATCTTGCGCCCGGTCAGGCCCGTATCGCCATCCGGCCCGCCAATCACGAAACGCCCGGTCGGGTTGATATAAATCTGCGTGTTGCGATCAACCCATCCGTCCGGCAAAGCGCCGAAAATCTTTGGAATGACGATTTCTTTTACGGCATCTATCGATAGCCGCTCGTCATGCTGGGTCGAGCAAACGATGGTGGCGGCGCGCACGGGGCGACCCGCGTTCACGTTGCCGCTACCGTCATATTCGACCGTTACCTGCGCTTTGGCATCGGGGCCAAGGCCAAGCATTGCGTCACCACGGCGGGCAGCATCGAGGGCTTCTAAAATGCGGTGCGAATAATGCAGCGGTGCTGGCATCAGCATATCCGTCTCGCGGCAGGCATAGCCGAACATGATGCCCTGGTCGCCGGCACCTTCTTCGTCGCCATCCTGCGCATTATCTACGCCTTGTGCGATATCGGCTGATTGCGCATGCACACGGCAATCGATTTGCGCAGTTTTCCAAGAAAAACCCGCTTGATTGTAGCCAAGGTCTTGAATGGCATCGCGGGCTGTGGCGATCATTTCATCTGCAGTGACGGGTGCAATGGTGCGCGTTTCCCCAGCCAGACATACGTAATCGGTCGTCGCCAGCGTCTCAATCGCAACGCGCGCATCGGGGTCGCGTGCCAGGTAAAGGTCGAGGATGGAGTCAGAAATCCGGTCACAAACCTTGTCAGGATGCCCGGCAGCGACAGACTCGCTGGTAAAGAAGAAATTGGCCATAAAACCGGGTAGCAAACAGCCTGATTGATGTAAAGCGACTTAAGCTTTTTTTGGTTTCTTTGGGTTGTCACTCAGGCTGCGCGCAAGCGCTAACAGCTTATTGCGCGCTTCATCATCTTTCAGGCTGTCATAAAGGCGCATCAATTCAACGGCATCTGGTTCCTTTGATGCAACATAATCGGCCCGTGGCGGCGCGGCAAGCGAACTACTGTTATTTGGGGCATCGTGCAAAAAATGCTCGATGGGCAAATTCAAAGCGGCAGCGAATTTCTGCAAAGTCGAGAAAGCGATCCGATTAATGGCTTTTTCGTATTTTTGAACCTGTTGGAACGAGACGCCGACCGTCTCGCCAAGCTTACTTTGGCTCCAGCCGAGCGCCTGTCGTGCGGCGCGCAGTTGTGACCCTGCATGAGCATCGATAATGCCTGCGCTTTCTGGCAAGGTAGGTACGGATGATTGGTTGATTTTTGCCAAGAGCGTCCAGATGAATTTGAATTTCAATTGAATACAAAAGTAGGTCGTTAATGATGCTTATGCAAGCACTACACAGTAAATTAGCTAACCGATAATTTCTTTTTAGAGCTTTCTCATGAACCAGGCTACCATGCAGCAGCTTAAAATCTCGAATAATAGGAACATATGCCCGTACCGAGCAAAGACTGTCGCGGGTAAAGGAATCGGCAAAGTAGTGTCGACCACCGTGGCGATACCGATGGTGGTAGCCGTCAGCACGCGGCCATAACCGTCGATCACGCCAGAAATGCCAGTATTGGCGACGCGTACTAATGGCAAGCCTTCTTCGATCGCGCGGTCACGGGCCAGTTCAAAATGCTGGTGCGGCCCGGCGGTTTGCCCGAACCAACCATCGTTGGTGATATTCAACAGCCAACCTGGTCGATCGTTTTGATCCGCAACAGCATGCGAGAAGATAACTTCATAGCAAATCAGCGGGCTAACAGGAGGCAGGATGCCAAAACGCATAGTCTGTGGGCCGGGGCCGGCGGTGAAATCATTGCTGCCGGCGGCAATGGCGCTGACATCAATGCCGAACACATGCTTGAGAAAGTTACGGCCTGGGAAATATTCGCCGAATGGAACCAGATGCGCTTTGGCATAGCGCTGGCGAATGGCGCCATTATCGGTCACAGCAATCAAACTATTGGCATATTGCTTCTCGCCCGTTTCGGTAAAGCTGCGCCATGGTGCACCCAGTAGCGTCAAGCCATTGGCAGGCGTGCGGGCGGAAATCGCCAACCGGGCGTCTTCGTCATTCTCCAGCAAGAACGGGGCTGCGGATTCTGGCCAGATAATATGCGTCGGTGCCAAGCTGCGTACTGGCGTTGGCAAGGCACTTAAACTCAATGTGTGTTCAAAATTAGCTTCCCGCGCGGCAGGATCCCATTTCAGATCTTGTGAAATGTTTGGCTGCACCAACCGTAGGCGAATGCCATCGACCGAGGGACTTTCTGGAGCCATTAGGCGCATTGTGCCCCATGCGGTCAGTCCTAACGCGATAATGACTATCCCAAAGCCAAGGCGGCGAGCCGCACGCGCCGGTATCGCAAACAAAACAGGTGTTAACGCCAGTAGGTAAGTCAGCAACGTCAAGCCATAGCTGCCGATTAGGCTTAGCGACTGACGCAACTCTGGCAGCCATAGCCAGGCGCTACTGGGCACACTCCAAGGAAAGCCTGTTAACAGCATGCCGCGTGCAATGTCGCTTAGGGTTAAAAGTACGGCTAGAAGCGGCACTGCAGCTGCGCGGCCAATCGCAAAGCGGCGGCGTAGCCAGCTATAGGCCGCCCCTGCAAGCCCGGCATAAAGCGCTAGATAAAACGGCAAGCCAAGGATCGAGACCGGAATGGCCCACCAAAAGTGCGCCAGATCAACCAGCATTGAATCCGCAATCCAATACAGGCTGAAGATCAGCGTGCCCCATATATAAGCGAAGCAGCGAAAAGCGGCAGCACGAGGTGGTTGATCTTCCAATGCGAGAAAGAGCAGTGGCAGCGTTAAGAAAAGCAGGGGAAACAGTCCAAGTGGGGGTAGCGCTAGCGCCGCTATGGCCCCCGCTGCAAAACAAAGGGCTATCCCAGCGCGCGTAGGTGCCAAGGCCAGCCAGTGGGCAGTTAAGTTAGTCAGGAAAGCGCGCATACACTTATCCATATAGACTTTAAAAAGCGGACGCTATGAGCCTTATTCGATAATCCAAATCGCCTTTTTAGGTCGGTATATACAGATTGAGCCAAAGGAGACGCCTCATGCCAAACCCCAATCCTATGCAACCGCAACCCGCAACGACAAGTAAACAGGACAAAACTGCCGTTACAGGCGATCTAGAGCGCTTAGAGCAAATACGCGATCTAAATGACCAAAAGGCTCAGGCAGCAGAGACTTACGGTAAGAGTGCCGGCAAGAAACAGCCTAAAACCGGGCAATAGCCTGATTTTGGTCAAAATAGCGCTAATTAAGCAACGCCCGTCACTGGCATAATCCCTAATGCCCTTTTTAGGCTAAAATTTTATCCGCCCATGGTTTATTTATACGTCCATCACGCATAGTGACTGCCAGCGCAGACAGGCCTCCAAGGATTTTGGATGCCTGCCTCACCAATGGTAGCTAACAACAACGATAACAATAGGAGAGCTGCGATGCCTGCCAACACCAACAAAATTCTGAAAGTTTCCACGCTAGCCCTGTTTGGTGCGCTAGCATTTATGCCTGTTGCCCAAGCGGATACGGATTTGCGCGATGTTGTCCATGATCAACGCGGCAATGTCGTTGTCATTACTAACGGCAATTGCGTTCGTACCAAGTGGGTTGGCGGTGCAGACGAATGCGCTCCTGGTGCAGTTGCCATGGTCAAGCGCGAACGCGCCGTGATCGCGCAAGACGAGCGCACCGTGTATTTCGATTTTGACAAGGCAACCTTGACGACCGAGTCGAAAATCCGCCTTGACTCACTCGCATCGAAAATCAGAGATGACTCCGATGTTAAGGAAGCGCGTATTGCAGGTTATGCTGACCGTATCGGTTCGACCAGCTACAACGACCGCCTGTCGCAACGTCGCTCCAAGGCTGTGTCTGACTATCTAACGGCTAAGGGTGTGATCAACAACCGCGTCACTGAAACGCGTTGGTTGGGCGAAAGCGCACCGATCACCAAGTGTGCAGAAAATCTGTCGCGCGCCGATAAGATCGCTTGCTTGCAAAAAGATCGTCGAGTCGAAGTCGAAATCGACTACAAGCCTGAAATGGTCAAGTAATTATCACCAACTCTAGAGGAGAACAGCATGTCTTTAAACCAAACCCAAAGCCAAGCCAACAGAACCGCGAATGACGCCAAGGACACGTTTAACACGGCCAAAAGCGAACTTCGTAACGAAGCTAACGATACGATCGAAAACTTTCGTGATCGGGCTGAGAAGGCTGGTCGCCGGGTTCGGGATTATGCATCGAATATGAGCGATGAACTATCGAACTACTCGGATATCGCGACAACGACTATCCGTGAAAATCCGGTTCAATCCACGCTCGTCGCACTCGGTGCCGGCAGCCTTGTAGGTTTGCTGGTTGGCATGTTGATTCGCCGCTAAAAGGATTAGCCCCGGCAATTTGCCGGGGCTTTTCTTTATCTGTTACGCGTGGCATCTCGCCCAATAATAAATAACAACGAGGTCTCATGTCTTTAATCGCAAAATTAATCGGAATGGCTGCATTGGGTCAAACGGCAGCCGAAAGCAAAATTGCCATCCATAACTTTTTAAGCGGACTTGTAATCGTGCTGGCGCTTGCGCTGACGGCGGGCCTAATGGCCGGTGCACTTTTGGTTGGCACACATCTTATCATTTACAATTTGCTTGTTACTTACGTGGCCCTTACTTCATTGGAAGCAATGGGCGTAACATTTGCTATTGGCTTTATAATCACCGGCATCGTTGTTTTTGCCGCTGTGCAGCAGTCCAAGCATTTGTTTGAATTGCCAAAGGTTATGCCGGTGCAGGAGTATCAGCAACCGCTTGGTACTCGCGTGGCTGGCGTTGTTGAAGCTTTCATTGATGGTTTAACTGGCCGTTCGACGCCACGATTTTAAACTGATTAGCGCTAGATGCTGGAAAAGCCGGCCAATATTTTGTAAGTTGGGCTGGCATGATTAATTTTCCTCGCTATCGCAACTTACTTGTCTCGGTCGCGCTTTTTACTCTGCTGCTGTTAACATTTACGTATGTTCTGCATGATCAATATGCAAAGAGTCAGGCACAAGATCGTAGCGTCATCAATCTGTACGAGGTGATCAGCCAGGGCCGCCGTGTATTGATCAACCTGGTTAATATGGAAACAGGGCAGCGCGGATATCTATTATCCGGCAATAAAGATTTCCTTGAACCTTATGAGCTAGGGCTTGAGCGTGTTGACGATGCCTACATAAAATTAAAGGCTCTAACTCAAGATACGGATGCAGAGTCGACTGATACCATCAATCAAGTCGGAACGCTCATCGAGCAAGACAAAGCCTTACTTGCCGAGCAGTTAAAAAAATTCAGTCGCTCACGGGCTACGCAATATCCTCTGACTTTAAATGATATGTGGGCTGGAAAAGAGGTTATGGATAAAATCCGTGATCTGCTGACCAGTTATTTGCGCGACCAGAACATGCAACTCAATACGAGTATTGCTGCCTGGCATGATCGCCAACGTGATTATACTTGGTTCTTGTTTGCGGGCGCGCTCGCCATGCTCGCTGCGCTGACGGGTAGTAACTACATTATGATGCGCGCAGGTGAACGCGCACAGCAGACAGAAGAACAACTGAAGCATCTTGAAGAAGGCTATCGCTTGCTACTGGCTGGCATGAATGACGGCACTTACGATTACCAGCCAGCCACAGGTTATATGTATCTCTCATCTAGCCATGAGCGTTTGCTTGGCTATGGCCCTGATGAATTGCCTAACCGAATAGAGACGATCAATAATCTGCTGCATCCCGATGATTATGCCGCTGCCTGGGAAATGGCGAACCGTTACATGCGCCGTGAAATACCGAATTTTTCCGTCACCTTCAGATTGCTACATAAAAACGGCGATTGGCGCTGGATTTTGTCACGCGGCGTCGGAGTGTGGGATGAAAATGGTGAAATTCGTCGTCTAGTGGGCATTCACACCGATATCACTTCGCAAAAGCAGCGCGAATCTGAACTGCAGCAGTTGAATAGCGAATTAGAGAGCTTCACCTATATTGCCTCTCATGATCTGCGTGGCCCTTTGATCAATATCAAAGGCTTTGCAGGTGAGGTTGATTATACATTGCGGCAGATCCAGCCGCAGCTTGATCGTCATGCCGCGACGCTGACAGGGGCTGAGCAAAAGGAATTTGTCCAAGCCTTGGCGCTCGACATTCCGGAGGCCTTAGGGTTTATCAGAGCGGCTGTTGATAAAATGGATAAGCTAACAACCGCGATCCTCGATCTTTCGCGCATCGGTCGGCGTATTTACAAAAACGAGGAGATTGATACCGCGCTGGTCGTGCAAACCTGCGTTAAATCACTAGCGTATGAGATCACGCAAAAGAATATCACGGTCGAATGTCATAATTTGCCGCGCGTCCGAGCCGATGAAGTCGCATTGGAACAGGTGTTCGGCAATCTACTAGACAATGCCGTCAAATATATGGATACCTCGCGTCCTGGCCGTATTATTGTAAAAGCAGAAATGACGCCATCCGATTATGAATTCACCGTTGCCGATAACGGCACAGGGATTGGTGAGCTTGATAAGAAAAAAGTATTCGATATTTTTCGGCGCGGTGCCAATGCCCGCGATACGCGCGGAATCGGCATGGGCATGGCCTATGTCAAAACAACATTACGGAAGCTTGGTGGCCGGGTTTGGTTTGACTCTGTGTTAGGTGAAGGCACCACGTTCCATTTCACGTTACCGCATGATTACGTACAGCATAGCCGCAGCGAAACTGCCACCTGAAATAGTTGAGTGAAATGGAGGGGAAATTGATTATTTACATGATCGAGGATGACGAAGGCCATGCCGCGCTTATCCAGAAAAACTTACGCCGCGCCGGCGTCAGCAATCAAATTCGCCATTTTACGAATGGCCGGGAGGCGCTTGATTGCTTTCACAATGAAGATGGCGGTTGCCGGTTGGAGGACGAGGAAACCGCGTTAATCTTACTCGATCTTAACCTGCCAGAGATTGATGGATATGAAGTGCTGCGCCAACTGAAGAGTAATGAGGCAACGCAAATGATCCCTGTGATCATTTTGACCACTACTGATAATCCTAAGGAAATTGAGCGATGCTATGAACTTGGATGTAATGTCTATATCACTAAGCCCGTCGATTATGATAGTTTTGCCGATGCGATCCGTAAGCTAGGCTTGATGCTAGCGATAGTAAAACTGCCACCGACCTTGGCCGCATAATCGGAAAGTCATAATTCTTTGAAATCCATTCTTTACATCGAAGACGACGATAATCTCGCCCGCCTGCTGGCGCGACGGATGGAGCGGCATGGGTTCGAAGTTGCCGTCAGCCCCTCCGGTGAAGAAGGCTTAATGCTATTGCGCCGGCAACAATACGATATGGTGCTAGTCGACTACCATTTGCCAGGAATGAGCGGCCTCGACGTACTGGCAGAAATTAGCAAGCTTCCTGATGTGCCACCGATGATCTTGTTGACCGCAAGCGGTGACGAACGGCTAGCCATTAGCGCATTACAAAATGGTGCCGCGGATTATGCCATTAAAGACGTCAACTTAAGCTATATCGATCTATTGCCGGCGATTATGCAGGCTGCTTATACTAAGTCGCGTTTGCAGCGGGAGAACGAGCAGCAGCGACAAGATTTGATTGACGCCCGTGATCGCGCTGAATCCGCCAGTCAAGCCAAAACCGATTTCTTGGCGATGATGAGCCATGAAATTCGCACGCCGATGAATGTCGTGATCGGCCTTTCGGACCTGTTAAGCCGTACAAACCTTGACGCCAAACAGCAGGAAATGATTAAAACCCTGCAATCAAGCGCACGCCTGCTGCTGACGCTGATCAATGATTTGCTTAATCTTGGCCGCATTGAATCGGGACAAGTCGAGCTTGAGTTATTGCCATTCAGTTTCGATGAACTCGGTAATGATATATTGGGCATGTTTGCAGCGGAAGCGACTCGCAAGGGGCTGCAGCTTAATTATAATAGCAAGATTGGCGCGCAAACGTATCTAGGCGATAAGCACCGATTACAGCAGGTGCTGGTCAACTTGGTCAGCAATGCTTTAAAATTTACAGAGCGAGGCAGTATTGCCCTAGCAATTGAAGCACAGCCATTAAGCCGTAATCGCGAATCGGTCACCATTGCTGTTACCGATAGCGGGATCGGCATCGCGCCTGACAAGTTGAATAGCGTGTTTGATAAGTTTGTACAGGCTGACCAAACGATTACACGGCGTTTTGGCGGGTCGGGCTTAGGCCTTTCGATCTCAAGGGCCTTAATCGAAGCTATGGGCGGCACGATCGGCGTTGAAAGCTTACCGGAGCAGGGATCTACTTTTACAGTGCGTTTGCCACTGCAGCTGGAAGATTCAGCGGAACCAGAAGTTATTGTGACTTTAGATCCTATAGTGCCCGCACCAGCTTTGATCCCGCCCTCAGTATCGTTGCCGATTGCTGTGTCGGTATCTGCTGCAGACGATCATCCAGAAACAGATTCTGAAAACCGAATCCTGTTAGTCGAAGATTATCCGGCCAATATTATGGTTGCGACCCTGCTATTGGAAGCCATGGGCTTTGAAGTGGATAGCGCCACCTCCGGCTTAGCGGCGCTGGATCGCGTAGCTCAGCGTAAGTCGCCCTATAAAACCATCCTGATGGATGTGCAGATGCCAGATATCGATGGCTATGAAACCACGCGGCGTTTGCGCGTGTTGGAAAGCGCGCGGGGCTGGCATCAACGCATTATTGGTGTGACAGCACATGCGCTTGCAGGCGATCGTGAGAAATGTATCGACTCCGGGATGGATGATTACATGAGTAAGCCGATTAATCCCGAATTGTTGCACCTAAAATTAGGAACCGATTGATTGTAAACATTTTTGGTTCCCGATTTGAACTGAGGCATCGATAACACACTAAACCAGGCCTTATCCTGCCTTTATAAAAGCGGGGCATGGGGCATTGGGATTTTTTCTGCAACTTTTTATAGAGTGCTATCAGTCGGCATTCAGCCTGCAGGGAGTTCCAATGAAAAAGTCTTTAATCAAGCTTATCAATTTGTTTCCAGCTATACGCTCGGCCGATCATCTTAATCACGAGTGGGATGCAGAAGAGTACCGCCTTGATGATGAAGAATCCACATCGGGCATGAGTCGGTATCCTGCGCTCTTAGTCGATTCAAAGAAAAGCGTCACTCTTGCTGAATGGAATTGGATGGCGATGCCTCAGGCAAATACTGGTTGGACACAAGGCGGTAATCACGCCTATATGCTTTCAACCCGCAGGATTTAGCTGACGTAAATCTTAGGTCATCATCACACAACAAAAATAAGAAAGGATTTCAAATGAATACCTCAAAGATCGGCGCAGCCGCTACAGGAACCACACGACTAATCTTGATACTTGGCATTGTGATCGTTGCTGCACTTGCTGTCTATATGTTGTCGGGCATGCCAGACCGTCGGTCGACGGGCGAGCGTATAGGGGATGCAATTGATGGATTACCCCACGGCGTTGGTGAAGCCTCGAGCCGGTTAGGTGATCAAACGCCAGCTGAGAAAATCGGCGATAAGCTAGAAGATAGTAAATAATTGCCACATGGTTTAGGGCCTCGCTAAGGAGCGGGGCCTTTTCTTTGATCACAATAAGCGATTTTAGATATCGAAAGATTAGGTCATTTGTCGTAGTTATTTATAATGAGTATTAAGTCCGAAAATACGCCGCCAGTATTAGATACATTTACGCAAGAGCGTGAAATGTTGCATCGGCAAATGCTATCAGCAGTATCTCATGATTTAAAAACACCTTTGGCATCGATTATTGGATCGATCGAAATCTATCGACGCATGGCGCCGCAACTATCTGAACAAAAACGGGATACGCTGCTGCATACAGCTCTCGTTGAGGCTTACCGATTAGATAGTTTTCTGACCAACATTCTTGATTTAGCAAAACTAGAGAATAACTTGGTACCGATCCGGCGCGAGTCTGTAAATATTCGGCAACTTATGGATAATATGGTATCGACGCTCGGTACCAGGCGAGGCGATGCAGAGGTTACAATTAATGGTCCTGCTGACATAAATGCGAATATTGATGGTACATTATTGGCCCGTGCCGTGCATTTGCTGGTTGAAAATGCAATAAAGCACGGGGGCAGTGCGCCGCATGTCACGATCACCTGTGCACAGCCTACAGCAGCACAGATAAGTGTTTCTGTAACTGATGATGGGCCTGGCGTGCCGCGTGATAAATACGAAGAAATTTTCAGCAAGTATACACGTCTGCAACGGGGCGACATGCAAACGGCAGGTACCGGTTTAGGTCTTAGTATTGCCCGCATCATTGCCCAGCGGTTAGGCGGTGATGTAACAATCGTGCCGCCATTAGCAGGCGAAGTCGGTGCACACTTTATGCTGACGAGCGCTATCTAATTAGCGTCTTCCAAAAAAACGGAGCGCCTAGGCGCTCCGTTTTCATTAAGAATACAATTTTCAAAGAGATGGTGTTGGTGGTGATTTGCCAGTGATAAGGCTGTAAAGCAAACCTGCCACAAACAAGACCACAAAGATAATGGCCAGGAATTTTGCAATTGAAGCAAAGTCACCAGCCAGGCCACCAAAACCAAAGATGGCAGCCAAGACGGCTAGAAGGAAGAAAACGATTACCCAGCGGATCATAAGACACTCCTAATTATTGTTATTGTCAGGGTTGACCTTTGCGATTTAGCGCCAGACAGGCTTACCAAGGTTGATATCGTTGCTGTTGGTTAAACCACCAGCAGCAGCACCTGCTGCGCCGCCGATCAGAGCACCTGTGACACCACTGCCACCAGCAAGGCCACCAACAGCAGCGCCACCTGCAGCACCTAATGCACCACCGGATAAGGCACGGTCAGTTGGCGTGTTGCCGCATGCCGAAAGGGTTAATACAGCAAGAAGAGGAAAGATGATTTTTTTCATGGCGAGACTCCTTTGTTGTTATTTTTACTGTCGTTGAGACAAGACACTATCCTAAACGGGATGCTAAAAACCTATATGGAATTTCGGCTCGAGATATTGCTATTTAGTAGATCTGCGTTGTTTATCTGAGCTTCCGATAATGTGCCTAAAGTTTCACTACAAGCGGAATTGGTAATAGGCGGATCGATCTTATAAGCTGCAGCCTCGTAAGCCAAGTCAGGCGTATTACCCGCACTATAATCCAATTGCGTGTGGCAAGCAGCTGCGGCGCTAGCACTATATGGGAAGAGCATCAGCGCAATCAGGCGAATGGCGATATATTTCTTAAATTTCTTCATGGCATCCTCCTGTCTGCGGCTCGATCAACAGATTTAGAGTACAGCCCAAAAAATCAGGGAGCGATGGTTGCCCATCACTCCCTGTATAAGTTTTCCAACTTTGCAATTTTGGTTTCGTTACGTTTCCGCTAATTACTGCTAATGCTGGGTTGAAGCGTTGGTCAGCATTTCCATACGATAACCCACGCCAGGCTCGGTAATGATCATTTGGGGCTTCGAAGCGTTATCCTCGATCTTCTCACGCACTTGGCCGATGTAAACGCGCAGATATTGCGTGTCTTCGGCATGAGCAGGCCCCCAAACTTCTTTCAGCACTTGCTTATGCGTCAGCATCCGGCCCCGATTGATCATGAAATAACGCAGAAGTTCATATTCCTTCGGCGTTAAGTTGATACGCTGATCACGCAGGAAAACCTCGTGCCGTACAAGATCCATGCGGATGGGGCCGTTGATCAACTCAGGCTCGCCAGCTTCCCGTACGACTGATTTACGAAGATTGGCTTGAATACGTGCGTGCAGAATTTCTGGATTGAACGGTTTCGTGATGTAATCGTCCGCACCCATACCGAGCGCTGCGACGACTTCATCATCACCAGCACGTACTGAAAGAACAATGATCGGAGTTTGTGACCATTGCCGCACAGCGGTAATGACTTCTTTGCCATCAATGTCTGGCAAACCAAGATCAAGTAAAATCAAGTCCGGCTTAAGCGATGCGCTTAGGCGAATTGCTTCTTTGCCGGAACTTGACTCTTCAACCTTAAAATCCGTGGCATCCAGAAAGATGTTGAGCATCTTTCGAATTTGCGGTTCGTCATCCACCACAAGGATGGTGTTCTTCTTCTGGTGCATATTTTCTTCTTCTTGTTATTGGCCAGACCGAAACATATCGAACTAGGTGAAGATGTTGTAGAGGATAATGATGGGAATCGGAATGCCGATAAGCCACATAAGGACACTTTTCATGATTAACTCCTCTGTTTCTTTTTGTTATGGGTGTTGGGTGGTGCCACTGAAAGTGGTTCATATTAGATTAAGGGGATATGCGCTGCTTTTGTTACCTAGATAAAGGATCCATAAAGAGAGTATAAATCTTAATCTATATTATACCGCTGCTTTTTGATGCTGAGCGGTGCAAGATGCCTTACCGCAACTAATGAAGGATAAGAAAATGCGTATCAAAATTTCTCTGCTCGGCATTGCTCTTACTACCGCATTGGCCATCCCGGCGCATGCCCAGTATCTACAAGTGCCGCAAGGTGCTGTCGTAGATAATTCACTTGATCAGACTATGCAGCCACATACGACGATGACTGCTCCAATGGGCGCGATGCATACCCAAGATGCTGCAGCCCCTATGCAAGCGTCGCAAAAATACGAAACCGTTAGTGGCGGCGTTACGGGCGAAGAGCGCGCTGAACTTGATGCTTCACAGCGCGGTAAGTCAGTAAAGCTTGTTTTTGCGGCTACCAATGGCGAATATCTAGGCGATGTCATGGTGACGATAAAGACGGCAAAGGGCGAAGAAATTTCAAACTTCAAGGCTGATGGCCCCTACGTGTTTATTGCTTTGCCAGCAGGCACTTATAGCCTAACGGCCGTCGCAGGCGCTGAAACGCGTACGCAGAAGGTTACGGCTAGTAAGGGCCAGAGAGCTTATACAATTCGCTTTTCGCCTCAGTAAGCATTTTGCCAATGTTGGTGACGCGCCGCCATGTGCTAACTAGTATTAGTGCGAGCGTCGGCTATGGGATTGCCTTGTCGGCAATCCCATCGGCTTTTACGATTGCTGCGATTGAACCTCTCAAAATTTTGGAGACGAAAATGATATATCCTTTCAGCTTGCCGCCATTGCCTTATGCCGTTGAAACTATGGCCCCCGTGATTGATGCCGAAACTATGACGTTGCATCACAGCAAGCATCATCAAGCTTATGTCGATAAACTGAACGCTGCGTTGAAAGATCATGGCGAATTACAAAAACTATCGCTGACCGAGTTGTTAGCGAAGGCGAGTGAAGTGCCGGAAAGCATTCGCGCCGCTGTACGCAATCAAGGCGGTGGGCATGCCAATCACAGCATGTTCTGGACAATTATGGGGGCGTCGAATGAAGCTGCAGCCCCCATTGGCGAGCTCGCTGGACTGATCGACAGTAGTTTTGGCTCGTTTGAAGACTTCAAGAAAAAATTCAATGAAGCTGGCGAAAAACAATTTGGCAGCGGTTGGGTCTTTGTCACGGTCGATGGCGACAAGCTGAATATAGTCGCGCAACCAAACCAAGATACGCCGCTAATGCAAAGCAAGCCCGTGCTGTTCGGCAATGATGTATGGGAGCATGCCTATTATCTTAGCTACCGTAACCGGCGTGGCGAATATCTGCAGAACTGGTGGAAGGTGCTCGATTGGTCAAAGGTGACCGAGCGTCATACTCAAATCAAGGCTGGCAAGGTCATCGTCTAATATAGCATTCATGAAACTGGCGCATTCTTCAATGAGTGCGCCAGTTCTTATGAGCCTTCGTAGCCCAGCACTGGCTCGAAATCCTCAAAGCTATCGTTCATGGCATAAGCCGAATTAAAGTAGAGCGGCAGATGCCCATAGAGTAGCGATAGTTGCAATTCTGAATAAAACTCACTTTTTTTGGAGATCGCTGCCAGGTAAAGCGCAGCTGCCAAACCAGTGCGGTCGGAACCACCCTGGCAGTGAATCAACAATGGTTTTTGTGCGTTTTTCATAATACCGATGAGCGCGATTAGCTGCGCATCGTCACTATATTTTGAAGCTTTCATGCGAAAGTCTAAATGCTTGGCACCAGCCTGTTCGGTTGCTGCAACTTCCGCATCGTACCAGGCCTCACCCGGATTTTTGCCGCGCAGGTTCAACACTGTGCGAATTTGATGCTCTGCAATCTTTTGCGACAACTTTTCTGGCGTTAATTGTCCAGACCGGTATAATTCGCCAGGCATGACCTCGTGAAAATTACCGGAGGCATGCAGTGCGCCTACATATATGCCGACTGATAAAATGA
Source organism: Alphaproteobacteria bacterium (assembly GCA_965246895.1). Taxonomy (GTDB): domain Bacteria; phylum Pseudomonadota; class Alphaproteobacteria; order JAIXQD01; family JAIXQD01; genus CBDFFX01. Next base: position 641,248 of record OZ251993.1, read on the forward strand.
CCGAACCTGCGAGCGCCAAACAGGCAAAGGTCAAGCTGTTAAATTTGGAACGGAGCAAGGGCATCAAGGCAATCCTAAATCTATATCGCAGTTTTAAAGATATTAAGCTTCGTTGTGAAGGCAAATAACAGGAGGAACCATGGACTTGAAAGACAATACAGCTCAACAGCGGCTCGAACTTGAGGTCGCAGGGCAGGTGGTGTTCTGCAACTATCGTCGCGATGGCAAGATTATTCATTTAACGCATGTTGAGGCGCCGTTTGCGTTGCGTGGAAGCGGAGCCGCCGGGCAATTGATGCAGGCTATCGTCAATTGGGCCAAATTAGAGCAATTGGAATTAATGCCCGTCTGTTCCTATGCTGTGCATTGGCTACGTCGTCACGCGGCCTGACGAATCTCAACGCTATCGGTTTGCATGCTGTTGATGGCCGCCGCACGGGCCGCTTCGCGAGCTACCGTCTGCTCTGCCGGAATCTTGCTGACCCGATATTCAATGACGCGCCAGGCGATTGCATCAAACAAGCGGTTTAGCCAGCCGCCGCGGCTAATGCCGACAACCGTGCCCAGCATTGATACCATGGTTGCCACATGCTGACGCTGATACAGCGGATAGACTGTGTTTAGATAGTGCCGCATATGGCGCTTGTGTTCATAAGCACCAGGATCGGTACTAAGGTTAGCCGCATAAAATGCATAGGCTAGTTCGTCATCCTCACTCTCGGCAATACGTCCCAGCGCGATCTGCAAGCGTTTTATCAAGCCCAGCCCATCGCGTTTCAGCAGCTTTTGGCCATGGGTTAGGAACATGCGGTAATGGGCATGCTCGTCGCGCGCGATTAAGCCGCAGATCTGCCGGTGCACAGGCTCCAACGTATAATCCCGGATGGCAGTATAATAGGCGCTCGTGCCAATTTCCACGATGCAACGCGCCACCATCTCGCCAGCCTGACTACCGCGTACAGACGTTATGACATTTTGCGGTAGCTGATAGCCGGTGGTAAAGGTCGTAAAGCTTTTATCGAAATCGAAAGTCGGATCGGCCAGTTCGGCCCAGCGGCGCAAAGCGCGGCCATGCTGCACTTCTTCTTCCGCCCAATCGCTCGCAATCTGTTTATATTCTGGCATGTCATGGAAGACCTCGCTTAGATAGCGCGCATACTCGCGGCCGTTATGCTCGACCATGCAGGCAGCCTTTGCGATCGCCAGCAGGCCGGGCTCGACCTTGCTTGCATCAAATTTCGTCCAGTCAATATCGTCGAGAGTCCAGCGTGCCATGTTATTCTTTTTGCAATGCAATAAGTCTTATTAATGACGGGCCTTAACGGGTTTTTCAAGATATTTACGTAAATGTAGCAGTGTGTTGCGTTCAGCCTCGGTCAATGCTGCCAGCGCCGCCTTTTCTTTAGCGGCTGGTTTTAACTTAGCTAAACCAACCAATGAGCCATCCATGAAACTTTCGAAAATGGCAGGATGAATATAGCACTTACGGCAAATCGCGCGGGTATTGCCAAGTTTGCTGGCCACTTTGTCAATCGCGGCCACAATTATTTTATTGGCTTTGGTTTTGGCACAGGTTTCCAGGCATAAAACTTCTGCCGCCAGCACAGTTCCGGCCCAGGTGCGAAAGTCTTTGGCTGTAAAGTCTTGGCCTGTGATCTCGCGCAGATAGTCGTTCACATGTGTCGAGCCGACGTCGCGGGGTGTACCGTCATCATCGACATATTTGAATAGTTCGTGCCCGTCGATTTCGGCGCAGCTTTTCACCACGCTGGCGATACGGCGGTCATTGATCGATAGGTTCCAGCTTTTTCCAGACTTTCCCGTAAACCGAAAGCTGATTTTGCTGCCCTTCACGTCAACATGCTGATTTTGCAGCGTAGTCAGCCCGAACGACTCGTTGCTTTTCGCGTATTCGGCATTGCCGACGCGGATCAGGGTTTTCTCAAGCAGACTGACCACAGTCGCGAGCACACGCTCGCGCGACAGGCTGCGTTGACGCAGATGGCTTTCGACTTGGGCACGAATTTTCGGCAATGCGGCGCCGAAAGCCAGCACATGCTCAAATTTAGAGCGGTCGCGCACCTCTCGCCATTTCGCGTGATAGCGATATTGCTTGCGGCCGCGGGCATCAAGGCCAGTTGCCTGGATATGGCCGTTAGCATAGGGGCAGATCCAAACATTTTCATAGGCCGGCGGCACGCCCAGACCTTTAATCCGCGCCAGCTGATCTGCATCTTTGATGGTGTTACCCTTTGCATCGTAATAGGCAAAAGTTTTGCCGCGCCGCTTCCGCGTAATGCCAGGTTTGGTATCCGTTACATACCGCAAGCCACCGCTGGCAGCCACGGCACGCGGTTCAATTGTATCTACGACGGGAATTTCAGCATCAGAAGGCATGCGGCCAGGCTATGATAGGCACTATAAGTTTTCTGGTGGTTAGTTGATACCTGGCGGAGGAGGGGCGTGCCTAAACACTCCCCTAGTACTTTGATATGAAAGCCATTTTTCTTTGGCTTTGTCAAATCCGCCCGCACTTGCGCCCGTTTGATGTGTGGCTTTAACGTTACTCTATTGGAAAGTGCTGGACTAACTTTCCCATAAGTTTGTTTGTTGGCACTCTAAGCCGCATTTTCAAGCGCAATACTGTAGGTGCAATGGCTATTACCACGCTGTGATTTAGCAGCATACATGGCTTTATCCGCCAGCCGCATAATATCCTCGATATTATAATCCTGTGTAGCATCACAAGTCATAATGCCAACGCTAATACCGCAATCGATTTCGATTGTTCCTACTTGAAGGCCGTCTTCAAATAAGTTTACGATTTTCTGTGCAATAATTTCTGTATCTTGTATCTTGGGTAAGCCTTCCAAAAGAACCGCAAATTCATCACCCCCAAAACGGGCGAGCGTGTCATAAGGCCGGAAAATCTTCTGCATGCCTGACGCAATTTCCTTCAGGAGCCTATCGCCCACAAGGTGGCCGTGCGTATCGTTTACTTGCTTAAAGCGATCCACATCGATGAACATAACGCTCAGGTTGCCGCCTATACGCTTTTGCCGAGCCAGAGCAAGTTCCAATCTGCTTTCAAAAAGTGACCTGTTGGCGAGGCCCGTTAACAAGTCATAGTTTGCACGGCGCACCAGCGTTTCTTCAAATTCTTTCCTTAAGACGGCATAACGGACAGCGCGCCTGATCACATCTTCATCAAGCCTATCCTTGAATATATAGTCTTGCGCGCCTTGTCTGATCGCCTGATAGGCTGTTTCCTCATCTTGGTAGGCCGTCAAGAAGACTACTGGCATGCGCGGTGAGAGCGCCTGAATACTATGCAAGCCGTCATAGCCTTCTGCATCTGGCAAGGAACGATCGAGCAATGCTATATCAAAATCTTCTTCCGATAAGCATTTAAGTGATGCCGCAAGGGTTGTTTCAGTCCGCAAAGTGTAATCTTGGGGCATAGCGCGTTTGATAGCCCGTTCGATAAGGATTGCATCGCCTACAGAGTCTTCGATCAATAAAATTCGGAGCGCAGTTTTGGTAAATGTATTCATGATTGCACATCTCCGTTAGGCAAGGATAAAAAGAATGTTGAGCCGTGGCCAAGTTCGGACTCAATCCAGAGTCGACCCTTTAGTCGCTCAGCAATTTTGCCCGCTAGTGTCAAGCCGATGCCAACGCCCTGATAATCTTCATCGCGATGAAGTTTTTGAAAAATCTTAAAAATTCTCTCTTGGTAACATGGATCAATGCCAATGCCATTATCCTTGATTGCAAAAGCGATCGTGTCGGCTGTCGCTTGCGCCGAGATTGAAATCTGCGGAGCACAGTTTTTAGCATGAAACTTAAGGGCATTATCCAGCAGTGTAAGAAAAATCTTTTTTAGTCCCGCACCATCCGTATAAATGGTCGGTAATATACCAATTGATAGGACGGCATTGGTCTCTCTAATTCGATCAGACAAAGCATTCTGGCAGTTTTCCATAACGGCGATGCTATCGATTTTTTCAGGATTAAAAGACATGCTGGAAAGGCGAGAATATTCCAACAATCCATCCATCATAGCCTGCATTTTTTGGCCGCTTTGAATAATGATTGATAGGTATTCGTTTTCTTCTTCGCTGAATGCTACTGCCTGTGATGCTCCCAAAAGTTTTGAAAACTCGACCATGGCGCGAACAGGTGCGCTAAGATCATGGGAAACGCGATGAGCGAAATCCTTATAATCTTCCGCCAGTGTATCGTATGCGCGTTTTAGATCGTTCGGCATTGGTTAGCTCTTGGACGCAGTCATGAGGCTATGTGGCAGGACAGCAAGTGAAAACCAGAACTTCTCTAAAGTATCGACAACCTCGATGAATTTTTCTGCATTCATCGGTTTCACGACATAGGCATTGGCATGCAGCTTATAGCTGCGAATAACATCCTGCTCAGCCCGCGAACTTGACAGGATAACAACGGGGATATGGCTAACCTTGGGATCGTTCTTAATAAAATCAAGTACATCATGGCCACTCATTTGCGGCAGGTTAAGGTCGAGTAGAATAAGGTCAGGCGTTAAGCTTTCGGCATAAGGCTGTTCCTTTTTCAAATAAGCGACTGCATCTTCCCCGCTAGTAACGACGGTCAGCTCATTCGATATTTTTGACTCGCGGAAGGCCCGCTTAGTCAGAATGATGTCACCCTTATTGTCTTCAACTAGCAGGATTCTAGCTGCGCGTTGCGCTTGTCTGAAGTCATTCATGGTTGGTTCTTTCTAAATCTGCCGCTTCTTTGTTCGGAAGTGTGAAGTGGAATATACTGCCCTTACCTTTTTGCGAAGTGACCCAGATTCTACCGCCGAAATTTTTGACTATCTTCTCGCAAATAGCGAGTCCTATCCCCGTACCTTTTATATCCGTCCAGTTATGCAGACGACGGAAGGGCTGGAAAATTTGCGTGAGAAACTTTTCATCTATACCAAGACCGTTATCTGCAACTTTGATCAACCATTCATCCGGCAGCTCCTCTGCGCTCACATGAATTTCCGGATGATTGCCAACTGGCTGGTATTTTAAACCGTTCGTAATAAGGTTTTGTAATAACCTCGCAAATTGCAGAGGATTGCCGACGACGATAGGTAGCGGGTCATGTGTGATTTTGGCATGCTTTTCCTGAATCAGGTTGGAAAGACTTTGCAGCACAATCTGTAGTTCTGTTTCACAGTCTACACAGGCTGCAATCTGATTTTCCTTATTTACCCGCGCAAATTCTAACAAGTCGTTGATCATGGCCTGCATTCTTGTCCCGGCATTATTCACCAGATCCAAATATTCTCGTCCGGTTTCATCCAGTATGGTACTGTAATCATCGGTAATAATTTTGCTAAAATTAGTAATCATGCGCAATGGTTCCTGCATATCGTGTGATGCAACATAGGCAAAACGCTCAAGCTCAATGTTTGACTCGCTTAATTTTTCGAGCAGGCTATTGCGCTGATATTCTGATTCTTTGCGTTGCGAAATATCATCGCTGACACCAAGTATGAGCGGTTTTCCTTCAGAGTTATAAAAGCGTACTTTGACCGTTTGAACATCGCGCGTTTTGCCATCAGGAAAAGTGACTTTTTCTTCATACTGTACAAAACCTTCTTCAAAAGCCTTGCGATCCATTTCTAGGAATTCATTTGCTTCGTCTTCCCGGTAACTTTCTAAAGTTGTGGTGCCGACAACGCTTTCCCGGACTTCCGGCGGGTAAAGCGACAGGAATGCAGAATTTGCCCGGATAATTTTGAAACTCTCGTCTTTAACAAAAAGATAGGAGGGAATAGTTTCAAGCACGAGATTTTGTAACTGCAGTGCAGCTTCAAGTTTTTTTTCCGCCAGCTTGCGATTGCTTATGTCATCAACAGAGCCAGCCATGTACAGCGGCTTATTGTCGCTATCCCAAATCGCAAGCCCAGTCGCCCTGATCCATACATAGTGGCCATTAGTATGACGAAGCCTGTATTCTATATCGTATGCCGTTTTATGATTCAGGTGATTTGCCACGGCCTGTTCTGTTGCCACTTGGTCGTCGGGATGCAGCCAGGTTAGGAATTGTTCGTATGTGAATGTATGGGCGAAGCTTTTATGGCCTAAAATCTCTTTGAATCGCTCTGACCAGAAGATGACATTATCTTCCATGTTCCAGCCCCAGACACCAACGCTCATACCTTTAAGAGCCAGACTGTAACGCGTTTCTTTTTCACTAATTTCCGTATTTAACTGTGCCAGAATATGGGCATGGACGCGACTCGATATAATGAAGAGCGTGGCCAAGGAGGCAAGTAACCCAATTACAAATCCTGCCAGTAAAAGCATCAATGGCAATAATGATTGTTGGGATTTAATCAGGCCTTGGGTTGGCGAGATATGCAACCGCCAGCTTTTATCGTAGATCTGAATATTCTTATCAATTGCATATTTGTTTCCTGAATTAATTTGGCTTGTGAGGCTTGTGAGGCTTGTGAGGCTTGTGAGGCTTGTGAGGCTTGCAAAATAACCTTTGCCGGCGAGAGCAGCGGTTCCCCCATTGTCGGCGTCAGTAATCTTATTAGAAAAATAGGCCTTGCCGTTGTACGTGATTGTAACCTTAAAGCGATCCTTGGCTTCTGTCTTTATAGTCTGCCCGAAAAAATCCTCGATGGAAAAAAGGCCAGCAATAAAGCCATCGAAGTGACCGTTTATTTTTAGGGGTAGGTAGGCGATGAAGGCATTGTAACCCTGCACCAAAGACAGCGGCGGCGTCAGAGTGGTTCGATCTGTTTCTGCAGCGCCCTTAAGGGCATCTTCTCTTTCCTTGTTGAAAAGGACATTAAGGCCTATGGCTTTTTCATTGCCTTCGAGCGGTACAACCCACTTCACACGATATGTGTTATCTACCCACTCGATTGTTTTAAGGCCGCTAAGATGGTCGATATAATTAGCAGCATCAGCTTTCCAGACCTTTTCTGGGGTACCTTCTGCCACGACCCAGCGCGCAGCCATACGGGCTAAGGCCGACAGCTTATCGCTAGTTTGGTTAAGAATTAACTGCTCAATTTTTGTGCTTTCTGTTTCTATGTATAGTTGGATGCCTTGCTCTTCTTTCTCACGTAGTTTTTGTGATGCCCACAAAAACGCAGAAAATAGAAGCAAGAATATTAATATGGAGAAAACCAGCGGATAAGTGTGACGAGCTTCCAAAAAGAATTTTTTTTGAGCCGTTGACGGGATGATTTTACTGAATGGCAAGGCGGCCCACTATCGTGTCGATTGAACAAGTTGCAAAATATGGTTGAGCATCATCGGGTCGCAAGGTTTAGGAATATAACCAAGCATGCAAAGGTTAGTGCCCTTGCAAATATACTGAAAGTTATCATGCCCCGTTAGAATAACGATTGGTACTGACCGAATAACAGGCGTAGCTAGACTTAACTCCTCAAGAACCTCGAAACCGTTCATCGTTGGCAGGCAAAGATCAAGCAGGATAACATCAGGTAAATTGCCTTCACGAGCCTCTATACAATGCCAAAGATAAGGAAGCACCTCGGTACCGTTATGTAGCACTTTCAAGTCATGCTCAAAATGAGTTGAATTGATTGAGTTGCGCGTCAAGATTTCATCAGTGCGCGCATCTTCGACTAGAAGTATGTTTAATGAATCCGGGTACAGCATATTGCGAAACGCAGGTGCTTCTGCACTTACATCTTTTAAGGTTGAATAAGCCATAACATCATACTCCATTCGTTTCAAAAGCTAACCTAATATGTCTTTGTTAAATATCTCTAAAATCAAATATGTATTTTGCGTATTGCAGTGTGGTAATTAATTATTAGGGGTTTTTATTCATTCTTCCAAAATGATTACTATCGGACAAATAAGGGCAGGGCGGGCTTGGCTTAACTTAAGTCAAAGAGAACTAGCCCTTGCAGCCTCAATTTCTACCGGCACGCTTAACAATATAGAACGTGGCATGCAGACCGATCCTAAAATCAGCACCTTGAAGGCCATCCAACGAGCGTTGGAAGCTCAGGGCATCAAGTTTACTGAAAATGAAAAAGGCGAGTTTGGTCTTTTGTTTGTGACGGCTAACTTGAAACCAGACCGGCCTACGATTCTGATTATCGACGACAGTCTTGCCGATCGTACATTATATAAAGCATGGCTTTCTGGCCCTTTAGGCGGAAACTATAAGATCATCGAGGCCGATAATGGTATTGCTGGGGCCGAAATACTGGTTCAGCACAATCCAGCCTGCACCATTTTGGATTTTATGATGTACGGCAAAGATGGCTTTCAGATGCTGGTAGAAATGAAGCAGCAAGAAACGAAAATCCCACCGATCATTTTTGTTACGGCTATGCAGCATGATACTTTGGAAAGCGATGTAAAATCGCTAGGTGTCAATCTTTTCATTGATAAAAAAACTTTGACTGAGATGGCATTGAACGATGCAGTTGAAAAGATTCTAAATAAGAAATGGAAACCATAGTTTTTTCCATTGTGAGTTTAGAAAAAGCTGACGCCAGGATAAAGCCGTTAGCCCCAAATTATCCAACCAAGTGCTAGCCCAACAAGACAGCTTGAAAAGGCTACGAACACATAAGCGATTACTATCGGTGAAAGATTGTCGTTTTCCATTGCCACCCCTTTCTGCGGGGTGGCCGGAGGTGGTAACCGTCTAAAGAAACGGCGCAACGCCTTTGGGCTTACGCCTTGGACATAACGCTGCCCTCCGGCCTAAGCCGAGGGGCATCTTTCCGGCAGATGCAATGCCGTCTCTAGTTGGGTTACCAGCCCAAGCAACGCCCGTTGTTGCGTTACAGGCATATCTAAACACCGGGAAGGCAAGCTTACAACCCACCTAACTATTGGTTTGCCTTTATTCGGGCTGCCAGCATGGCTGCTAATTGTTCCATGACATTGTCGTCTAAGGCCAGTTTGTCGCTCGTTTTGTCATTGGCTGCATCTCGTATCAGGTCAGCCTGTCGCTCGCTGCTGACCTGACCGTAGCTGCTGAATGTCGTGAGGATGCCGTCATGGCCGAGGTTCTGGCTCCATGCCTTAAAGTACTCTGGGCCAAGATTTAGCTGGTAGGCCAGTTGCACAAGCATGTCGCGGAACGAGTGGGGCCGGTAATAGGCCAGGCCCGCGCCCAAGAAGGCTCGTTTGAAGATGTCACGCACGGGGGCGGCATTGGCCCAATGCTGCTTTGCGAGGCCTGCTACCTGAAAGCCATTAAAGCTATTTTGGCCGACAGCGGTTTTAGGAAAAAGCGGATCATTGTCGCCAAATAGTAGGTCTTCCCGGAGATGCTTCACCCAATCCAGCACGATCTGGATAATATCTTCCCCAACAGGGAAGAAGAATACCTCGATGGTTTTGCTGAACTTGGTTCGCACCTCGCGTGGGTCTTGGAACACGCGCCGTTGCGCGGGGAAGACATGTTTTAGTTTCAGGCTGATAAGAGCGGCATCTCGTATGCCAGTAGCAGCAGTAAAGGCCAACAAGGCTCGGTCACGCTTCCCCATGTCCGTTTTTACAGGCATGGCTTTAAGTGTGGCCCTTATCTGTTCAAGGGTAGGCTGTGTTTTAGGGCGTGGGGCATTGGCTTCGCGCCGTTCCTTGTTGCTTACGCTAAGGTAGGCAATATCGGCGGGCGGGATACGGCGAAAACCTTGACGCTGGCATAACCAGCCAAAAAACTCACGCAAGACATGCAGGGTGTGATCGATGGTGGACAGGCTGATAGGTTGGCCGGATTGCTTCGACCGCGCTCTGACGAGGTGTTTTTTGAAGCCCATAGCCTGATCTGAATTGAAGGTCGAAAAGTCCTTGAAACCGGTATAGCCTTCATAGCGGTCGATAGCACTGCGGGCCTGCTCGGCGGTGCTCTTAGCCCGCTGCTTGGCCTCGGTCAGATACAGCAGATAATCGCGCTTAATGCGATCGTTGCGTGGGTTGTTTTTAGCTGGGGGCATCTTCATTCTCCATGTCAACAGTTAGGCGGGGTTCGGTGCAGTGGAATAAGTCGAATCCTGCCCGTTTCTGAACATCGAACATTTTCTCGATTGCAGGCATGTTGCTAAGCGCTTGGCTCTTGTTGATAGGTGTGCCGCACACCTCACAGACCGCTTTCACGCGCACGAGCCTTGGATTTTCTTGGACAACATCCACCATATTGCCGAAAGCCCGACGCGGTGCGCGGCATTTCAGGCAGTAAAACTCATTAGGCTGGCATTTGACCTTACGGCTGTTTTGACGAGCCTTTAGGAAGCGGGTTAACTCATCCCCGCGCACGAGATATGGCTTATGCCGATCATTTAGCCGCAAGCCATCCTTAAACCAGCGAAGCACTGCGTTTTTGTGTAGGCCATATAGCTCGGCTATTTCCTGCACTGTATAAGGCAAGGTAGCCTTCAACAGACGAGTATTATATGTGCACTTACCTCTGGGCATAGTGCGGCCTAGCGGCTTGCTGTCACGCGATTGGCAATCCATTCCAGCACTTCAGCCTTGATCCAACCGACAGCGCGGGGGCCAAGGTTAATGCGTTGGGGAAACTTCCCCTGATCCATAAAGGCATAGATGCTGCTCCGGCTAAGGCCGGTTAGTTCTTTGACAGCATTTAAGCGAAGTATCGATGATGGTTCTTCTTGCATGACTTTGTTCTTTCTTGATTGCGATGGAACAAAGCTGGCTGAAAACGCTGCCGAATATTAGATGGGTGGGTTTAAAATAACCTGTCTGAAAAAGCCGATGTTGCCGCCCACCTATAATGCCAAAGGGGTAGGTGGGTTTGGATTAACATGAGAATGGATAGTCGTTATTTGCTAAAATATGGCTATATTGCTGTCTTCAGAGGGGTGGTTGGGTTAGCTTTTGTACCAGACGCTTTTTACTTGCGTGGTGTCTTTGAAGCCCCACCGCCCGGTTGCCAATTCACGATCTTGGCAATTTCTTCGATGCCCTGATTGTTTGGATTGCCATCTTTTGAAGTTAGGCCGAGCCGGTCAGCGTTTTTCCGCAACCATATTTCTATTGCTTGTTTTGGTGTTCCACCTTGTTCATGTTCTTTTGCTTCGGTTACTGATAGCCATGCTTCGACCGCAGCCGCCAATTTTGGTGCATAGAAAGGTTGATCCTTTTGCATGTAAAACGGGACATGTGATTTACGATCGTTGAATGACCCGTCGAAAAACTCACTTTCAAAGCCTCTATCCAATAAAAACTTTTCAAAATCCTTGAGCGTGACCGTTGTCTCAATTCCACGACCTGCAAAGTTCTCATGCGGCAGATGCTCTGAATTTACAGCCTCTAGTAGGGCTGTACGCATGGCAGGGTAGCCAACTGGTTGGCTGTAGGGGTCGATAATCTCTACGCTCTCGTTTTTAGCAGGATCAAGGCCTAACGCTAGCAATATGGCTTGCTGTAAAGTCACTTCGTTGCATAAGCGCCAAAATCGAAGGTCACTATATTTCTGGTGCATACTTAGTTCAGGAATTTTTGCCATTCAGTCTCCTTGATGCTTATCAGATGCTTTTGGACATTATCAATCTCGTAAAAGATTGGTTCAAGATAGGGATGGGGTCAGGCAGTTTTCTTGAATTTTCCCGCGATTATCTGGCCGCCACCGTTTAGAGCCTTATCAAGGAAGTCGGCATACACCTGCATCATTTTCTTGCGCTCCAGTAGGTATTCGGCCCGGTTATAGGCTGACCGGATTTTATCACCGTCCTCGTGGGCTAGCTGTCGCTCGATCACATCAGGTTGGAAACCCTTTTCGTTCAGGATGGTGGAGGCGAGGCTGCGATAGCCGTGACCTGTCATGCGGCCTGCGTAACCCATCCGGCGCAGGGCCATCAGAACTGCGCCATTGCTGATATGCTTGGCCTTGCCGCGCTGGCTATGGAAAATATGCTCCTTATCGCCGGTAAGGCTGCGTAGGTCGGTCATAATAGTCAAAGTCTGGTGAGAAAGCGGGACGATATGGGGCCGCTTCATTTTCATGCGTTCCTTGGGGATGTGCCATTCCTGCCGATCCCAATCTACCTCATCCCATTTAGCGCCGATCAGTTCACCAGTCCGTACGAATGTTAGGGCCAATAGGTGCATGGCGTGGCTTGTCAGTTTATCTCCTTTATAGCTCTGCATGGCTTTAAGCAGTTTAGGCAACTCTGCGGGTGCAATGCAAGAATGATGCTTACCTACCGTGCTGGGCAGAACATCGCGCAGATCAGCAGCCGGATTATGCTGGCATAAGCCGCGCTGGGCTGCATAGCGGAAGGTCTGGCTGATAACCTGTTTGAGCCTGCGGGCGGTTTCAACCGTACCGTGCTTGGTGCCAATGGTTTCAACTATCTTCACAACTTCGGGGATCGTAATCTCGGTAATGGGCAGAGCACCGATTATAGGGAAGACATGCTGCTTCATGCGGGCGAGGGTCTGTTTTGCATATTTGGCATTTAGCTTACTGCTCTTATGCTCAAGCCAGCGCTTGCAGACCGCCTCGAAGGTGTTCTCGCCTTCATTCATCTGCCGCAGTTTCTGGACCTTCTTTTCACGCGTGGCATGTTTGCCTTGATCGACCAGTCCGCGGGCCTCGTCACGCTTCTTGCGGGCAGCAGCTAGGCCCAGCGCGGGGTATTTACCCAAGGCTAAGGATTGCTCCTTGCCATTGAAGCGATAGCGCCAGCGCCAAACCTTGCCACCAGCGGGCGTAACCTCAATGCAAAGGCCGCCTGAGTCGGCCAGTTTGTAGTGTTTAGCCTTCGGTTTAAGCGATTTAATCTTCAATTCAGTCAGGGCCACCGCATCCTCCAAATCCGCCCGCAGAAACGCCCGCAATTGGGCTGGAACAGGCTGATGCGAATAGAATGGCGTTGGATGCTAACCCTTGCAAACACTTAGTGTTTCTTTGGGTAATTTAGATTTTATTGGAACTCACTGGATGAGTAACTGGCGGAGGAGGGGGGATTCGAACCCCCGATAAGCTTACACCTATAACAGTTTTCGAGACTGCCGCATTCAACCACTCTGCCACCCCTCCGCAGGAATGATCGGTCGAGGGCTTATTTACCGCGCCATGGCCAAGCGCGCAATAAAAAAGGCCGGCTGCCTTAGCGTGGGCAGCCGACCTTAATCAAAATACCAAGCTCACTGCTTGACGACTGCGGGAGCAGCAGCCGTTTTCTTCCGCAGCAGGTCAAGCAGAGCGTCCATACTGCCACCACTGCGCTGTACAACGCTTGCAAACTCATCACGCTGCGTTGCACTCATGCTTACGCCTTCAACCGTCACATCAACGATCTTCCAGCCATTACCTTCAGGACGCACGCGCCAAGATGTGTTTGTCGCCGGAGCGCCATCGGTATGGTTGATAACGGTTAACACGGTTTGGTCGCCGGTTGAGCCTTCAGGGCGTGCGCCTGTGACCTTGAAAGTCTCACCTGAGAAAGCGCTCAGACGTTCCGTGTAGATTTGCCGCACATAAATGCCGAATAGGCGGTCGTACTCTGCCATCTGCTCGGGCGTCGCTGTTTTGGCGGCGCGGCCCAACACAAACTTGCCGATTGCCGACAGATCGAAATTCTGTTGCATGAATTGGTTGAACTCAGCATTGCCATCAGCCGTCTTCACACTTTTGGTGGAGAGGATGGTCAGCGCTTGATTGCCCGCGCGGCTTATGTAGTCGGATGCAGTTTCATTGGTGGCCTGGGCGCTAGCTATGTTAGCTGTCAGAAGGCCGACCAGAAGCAGAGTGAGGAGTCTGAAGATACGCATGATGGTTCCTTTCATTGGTCTTTGCATAATCTAGTTTTAGCTGTCGACTGTGGCGTAATTAAGCCATTTGCACGCAGGAACAGTGGCGGATGCGCCACCTGCCCGCAAGGTGGAAAAATGCAGGTTCCATAAACAAACGATTAGACAGTTTGCCCCTAGCTGCAGTTGGACTATTCTGAGTAAATGACAGTTGCGGAGTCGCTCTTCCCGGACAGTGCCACCCTAGCGGATGAAATACCGGTCCGACGACTAAACTTGGTCGGCTATCTGCTTGATTTCTCGAAGGGCGGCGACAAAAACGGAGATGTCTTATTCGTTACGTTTGAGAATCGTGCCAGCGTGCGTACGTCTGATGACCGTCTGCCGTGGGGATTTTCTTTCCTTAAAGATGCAGGCTATGCAGTTTTGGGCGTTAAAGCTAAGCGTGCCGACTGGTATCGTGACGCCGAATTATCGACGTTATTTGCATCTGCTGACTTCCATGCTTTTGCTAATTCTTACCGCCGCGTTATTTTTTATGGCGGTTCAATGGGCGGTACCGGTGCGTTGATGCTGGCAACGCCTGGTTCCACGGTGCTGGTGATTAGTCCCCAAGTCACGCTCGATCCCATGCTCAGCTCCTGGGAAACGCGCTATGATGAAGCGCGCGCGTTCGACTGGTCAGGCGATCATCAGGCTGTCGCTGGCGCTGCGCGCGCATCTGCTGTTTATGTGCTGTACGACCCATTTGATCGGTTGGATTGTAAACATGTCGCACTCTTGCCACGCGCCACGCTGCACCACTTGCGATTGCCCTTTCTGGGGCATGGCGTGCCGCGTTGGATCTTGGATACCGGCTTACTGAAAGATTTGGTGCTGATGGTGGCCGATGCCAACTTGACTCCAGCAGCCTGGAACAAGCTAGCGCGCCGCCGTCGTAACACGCCAGATTATGCTGTTCGCATGACTGCCGCCCGCCCAACGCCTTGTGTCACGCGGCTTTGCCTTATTGAAAACCTAAAACAATGGTGGCGGCTGGCGGATACCAACCGTCAAAATCTTCAACTGCAACTGCATGTTATGGATCTGCTTACGAAGACCGGACAAACTGAAGCCGCGCAACACGTAGGCCAGCGGGTGCAGGCGCTGTTAAATCTTGAAACCCCACCACCGAATCCACGGCTATAAATCCACAAAACGGCTGCGGTTGCGGCTTTCGCCTTTCCAAAAACCAGCCTAATCTTTCGCCATGGCCTCAACCCCTGATTCTACTGGTTTCTTTCCGCAGCGCGCCTTGACGCTATTGCCGCTTTTGCTGGTCGCGGTTGGGCTGCTAATTATGGCCGGAGCGGCGCTGCGTCTTACCCAATTACCACCGCTGCCAAGCTTGCGCGCGATCGAACCCGTGCAGCAGGCGCAAACCGCACTGGGCTATGAGGGCTATCTCGGCGCACTGCAGCGGTATATGGCTGCCCCTTCAATGAACGGCGTCACGGAATTGCGCCGCTTTCAAACCAATGCCGAGCAAGCAATCATGACCTTGCAAAGCTTGAATGAGCCTGCGCTCGACGCTCCTGCCTGGGCTGCCGTATTGACCCTGTTTCAAAGTGCTACAGGCCGTATCGAGGATAGTTTAAGCAGTGGCCAAGCCTTGCAGCCCGATCGTTACACGCCGCTTTATACCGCCTATCAACGTTTAGCTACGCTATCGTCAACCGTGCAACTAGCCGGCACGAACGCCACACAAGCCGCGCTGGCTAACCGCGCAGCACAGCAGCGGCAGCTGCTTTGGTGGCTGTGGGGCGGTATTCTGCTGGGGCTGACAGGCGCGCTCTGGTGGCTGTATCGCCAGCGTCAAGCCGCAGACATGGTTGTGGAAAGTGCCGATGGGCAAATGCGCCCAGGAAAATTTAACGTTCGCTTCGGCAGCGCCGCGCAGGCAACCTTCCAGGGACTAGTGGCCGAGCTTACACGCACGGTCGAGGGGCTGCGCAGTGCCGATATGCCCGCCACCTTGCAGAATGTGGAGGAGCTTTGCCGCGCATTGGCACGCACCGTCGCCCTCACGCATGAGGATCTGACCGGCACAGCCAGCGCGATGCGTGCCACGGGCGACCGCTGGCAGCAAAGCGAGGACAGGCTTGATACCCTCGTCGCTGCACTCGAAACGCGTGCCGCGACTGTGGCGGAGATTGCCAAACTGACCGGCGCGCAGGTGCAGGGTAGCTTGAAGGATATCGTTTCTGCGCAAACGCAGATGCGCTATGCCGCAGGGCAGGTGGCTGATACCTTCACGCAATCCGGTGGCCGCGCTGAGGAGCTGAGCGAGCGGCTGCTGGCCGCGACCAATCTCTTGCGCGCCAGCGGTAAGGTGCTGCAGGAAACGGTCGATAGCGTCCGTACACGCATGCTCGATGCGACATCCGCGCTAACGCAGACCGATGCGCGCTTAACGACCGTGATCGAGCATAACAATGTTCGCCTGGGCGAACTCGCCAGCCAGGCCGAGGCCGTGCTCGCTCGCGGTGCGGAAGGGCAGGAGGCGTTAGCCACGCTAACCGCTGCCAGTGACCGCATTCATGCCACGGCGCAAAAGCTGGAGCTTTCGGAATCTGATCTGGGGCAGGCTGTCGCGACCATGCTGGCGCAGAGTGATACTTTCGCGCCGCTGACGGAACAGCTACGCGAACTGCATGCGCAGTTGGCGCAAGGCAATGCGGCCACAACCCAAACAGCGATCATGCCGGATGCCACCGTCTCTCGCCTGGAAGCTGCGGCCGACCGCCTGGCCGATCTCACGGATGAAATGCGCAGCGGCAATGCGATTCAGCTTGCGCCATTAAATAATGCTCTTGATCAGTTGGCGCGCCTCTCGCAATTGACGGATACGCTTGGCGCGATGTTGGGGCAGCTAGAAAAGGTTGCAACTGCGCAGCCGGTAACGACTATAGCTAGCACAGCCGCGCCCACGATCATTGACAATGTCGAGCTCAGCGATATGGCGGCCCTTCGCATCAACGCCAGCTTGCAGCTGGTGCAGGGTCAGGTCAGCGAACTGTTGGGTCGCCTTGCGGGCGAGCAGCAGCAGCTGATTGAGCAGGTCGGTATCGTGCAGCGCACGTGCGAGCAACTACGCGGCCAGCGGTTCGACCGCGCGCATCTGGACGAGGCGCTAAACATGCTGGGCCTGCAAATTGAGCGCAGCCATAGTGGCTTTACGGGTGAACTGACCGGTTTCTTAAACCGGTTCGAGCAGGCGCTTGCTGTGCCGATGCATGGGGACGACACTAATACTAGTCCAGAGGTAACGCCGCTGGCACGCGCTATCCTCGCCAAGCTGCGCGGTGATACGAATGGCGATACTGCAAATGCGGAATCTGTCGAAGCCGCCACGGCGGAAATATCTTTGCGCGATGCGCTGACACGCATGACGCAAATCAAGAAGCTGACAGGCGCGCTTAATCGGCAGAGCGAAGGCTTGTCGGCCATGGCTGCTGCCGCGCCAACTGCCGAGGCGACTGCGCTCGCTAATCAGGCCCGGGCGCTCATCACCGAAGTGATGGATGCCATCAGCGAGCTTTCCGCCACCGCCGCGACGATCACCGAGACGGCAGACCGATTGAACCAAGCAAGCTAATAGAGGAGCCTTCCCATGAAAGTTATGGTTTTCGTCAAAGCCACTGCTGATTCCGAAACCGGTATCATGCCCGAACTGAAGCTCTTTGAAGATATGGGCAAATTCAATCAGCAGCTGATTGATGCAGGCGTCTTGGTCACGGCAGACGGTTTGAAGCCAAGCTCAGCCGGGGCGCGGGTGAAATTCAACGGCACGGATCGCAGCGTTGTGAATGGCCCGTTTGGTGGCAAGCCGGAGGACCTGGTCGCGGGCTTCTGGATCTGGGAGGTCAAGGATATGGACGAGGCGATCGAATGGGTGAAGCGCTGCCCGAACCCGATGCCATCCGAAAGCGAGATTGAGATCCGCCCCTTTTTCAGCCCAGAAGATTTCGCAGAGATTATGCGGCAGTTGAGTTAAAGCTTAGCGTAGTACCATTGGCGCTAAATGCTGGCGGATAGCGGCGTTGGCATTGGTCGCGAATTGCGTCACCAGTTTATTGACGAGCGCCTTCTCGTAACCTTTCCGCACCTCCGGCGTAATGCCTTCGGGGATGGTCTGCAGGGCGGAGGCTTCAACTGTGGCAATACCGTTCCAGCGCAAGTCACGCTGTTCGCCCACGATTTCGACCGCAACATGCGCCACCAATTCTTCGCTCTGCTGCTTTGTGAAGTAACCCGTCACGCCGCCGATCTTGCCGAGTTGGCGAGAAATCACGCTGGCATCCTTGATTTTCACCTGCACGCTGCCGCTGTTGCTGCCAGCGATCAGCGTCTGCTTAGCCCAATCGTTGATGGCTTGGGCCGGGGTCACATCTAGAAACTGCTCAACATTCGGCGCGGTGCCGCGCGCGTTATACTCGTTCACCACCTGCACGCTGGCCGCATTTAGCCGGATCGTGCCGAGCTGCGCATAGTTCGGCCCGGTTGAGGCGGGGGCAAAATCTGTCGAACTGCAGGCGCCAAGCAACAGTGGCGCGGCAAGCAGGATAGCGGTAAAGATGCGGTTCATATGTTGGCTCCTAGGCTGACGGATAGTCAGCAGTATTTTCTTTGTCACCGGCAATGTCTAGACTGAATACTTTATCGAGGTTGGCGATCGCATCTTCGTCGAAATCATAACGGCGCCCGCAAAATTCGCAGGTCACGTCGATATGACCTTTATTTTCATTCTCGGCTGCCATTTCAACCAATTCATCGGCAGGCATCGAACGCAGCACGTTCTCGACCCGCGCGCGCGAGCAGCGGCATTCATCACGCAGGCGATATTCCGTGCCGAACACCAATTCCTCCTCGTGGAACAGGCGCGTCAACAGCACTTCTGGTGCCAAGCTTTCGTCCAGCAGCTCGTCCGCCGTAGCCGTCGAAAGCAAAATCAGCTTGCGACGCAAGGCTTCAGAGCGCGACTCCAAATCCTGCTCCGGGCTCTCGTTTTCATTGGCATTCTCGTTGGCATTCATCAGGATCGTCTCGCCGCCGCGCAAGCTCCCGCCGAATACATCCTCTTCCGCCCGCGGCATCCTTTGCAGCATTACCGCGCCGCCGCGCCATTCACCGGCATCATCAGCGCCAGCTTCCTGCATCTGCTGACAGGCGACGACGAACGCGGTCGGAATTTGTTCCGATTGCTGGAAATAGTGGCTGACGCAATCGGCGATCGTGCGCCCCGACAGATCGACGATGCCTTGATAGCGCTCGGTGTTCGGGCCCTGGTCGATGGTAAAGGCCAAATGACCCTTGCCCAAGAGCAGGGCAGTGGCATTGGTACCAGGGTCCTGAATCTCCACCCGTTCGGCATCGAAGGTGGCATAGCCGCGCAGGTTCCCGCTTGAAGTCACATCGGCGACGATATTGCTGATCGCGCCGTCGCCGCGCGCCTGCAAGGTGAAGACACCTTCGTATTTCAACGCGCCCGCGAGGGCTGAGCACAGCAGCAGCGCTTCGCCTAACAGCCGCGCAACCGGGGCCGGGTAATCATGGCGGCGGACGATATGATCGATCGCCGGCCCCAGCCGCACCAGGCGGCCGCGGAAATGGTTTTGCTCCAGTTGAAATGGTTGGCAAAGATCAAGGTTAGCAGAGGGCTGGGCTGTAGAGTCGGACATTGCCCCTATTTAGGGATTAGAGGCCGATTTAACAAGGCGGTTCAATATAACCTAGCGATCGATGCCCAGCTTTCGCTCGCGGTAAGCCGTATAGAGCCCGCTGGCGATGATCAGCGCAGCGCCACCCCAAGTTGGCCCGTCCGGCCATTCACCCCAGAACAGCAGGCCCGCCGCCGCCACCCAGATCAATTGCAGATAGGTAAACGGCGCGAGATAAGACGCCTCGGCCCTCTGGTGTGCTTCGGCATTACAGATCACGGCCAGGCTCGACATTGTTGCCATTAGCAAAAGTGCCGAGGCCATTTTGGCATCCGGTAGGCTTTCGATCATATCCCAACCGAACAGCGGCAAGGCCAGTACTGCGCCACATAGTGCAGTGCCTAAGAAATTGGCGCTCGGTAACTCACGCCGCAGCTGCCGTTTCATCACGATCACGCTAACAGCAAAGCAAGCGGCGCTCAGTACCATCGCCAGCTGGCCTTGCCACAGGTTTTCATTTTCTGTATTCCACAGCATTCCGGGCCGAGCAATACAGAGCATACCGACGATACCAGCGATCAATGCACAACGCCGATGCCAGCCGACTTTTTCCTTCAAGATCAGCATCGCTAATAGGGTGATGAAAATCGGCGTCAAAAAACTGAGCGCGATCGCAGTCGCCAGCTCCAGATGTGCGAAGCCGAAATAACTGCAGATCAGCGCCATGGCTACGAGCGCGGAGCGAGTAGCGGCCCAGCGCCAGTCGACGGCTTTCAGCCCTTTCAGCTCGCCGTGGTAGGCGCAATAAAGAAAAGCGAATAGCGGGCCTAACAGCAAAATCCAACCGGTGACAACTGGCGGCTGCAAAGTCTGCTCAATAAATTTGGCTAACACTGCCGTGGCGGCAAAGGCGGCCTGGCTGCGCAGGATCAACAGCGTCGCCGAATGACGTAGAGGGGCAGTTGTATGGCTCACGATGCTGTCAGCGGAGCGTGGTAGCATTAACGGCGGTAATATCCGTCAGCGAAAAGATAGGGCTGTTTTGCAGACTGGTGAGTCGGTTTGTCCATTCTGGTTTACTGGCGAATTGCGTTAGGGCTTCCAATACCTGCGGGTCATATTGCGTGCCCGCTTTCTGGCGTAATATGTCTAAGGCATCGTTCGAACTCATGCCCTGCCGATGCGCGCGATTGGAAACCATTGCCACGAAGGTGTTGACGACAACGCAGATGCGGGCGGTCACGATAATGTCGGTGCCTCGCCGGCCTTCCGGCAAGCCGCTACCGTCGTAATGCTCATGCAGTTGGCGTAGCGTTTCAACGACCGGCAATTCAAACTGAATGATCGATAGCACGTCCGCTGCCGCCAGCATCGAGCCCCGCACTAGCGCCAATTCTTCCGCGGTTAAGGTGGTGGCTTTGGTCAGAATTGTTTGCGGCACCAGCACTTTGCCGAAATTCATAAGAACGCCTGCGATTTCTGCGGTCTCGGCATCAAGATCGGGCAGATTCATAATAGTGGCAAGGCGACTCGCAATTTCGCCGACAAGTGCTGAATGGCCAGCGGCATGCGGGTCGCGCCGATCGACGATCGCCACGCATACGTCCAGCACCTGCCGCAGCATCTTTTCACGGCGGTCGCGCTCGGTAATGACAGAGGTTATGTCGCTTTCCGTAATCAGGATCGCATCTTTAATATGCGCGGTGTCAGCTACGGGGATATAACTTGTCTGCGTAATACGGGGATTAAAGCTAGTTGGATTGTCGTCGACATGGATCAACGGTGCGCCAGTGCGGAAGGCTGCGGTCAACCGGCTCCGCATGATCCGGGCCTGTTCTGCGCCCACCATGGTCGTGAAGGTCGAGCCGATCAATTCGTCGCTGCTGCGCCCGGCACGGCGCGCGGCTTCCTTATTCGCAAACAAAATCCGTTCCCATTTATCGGCCAGGATAATCGAGCGAGGCTCACTCGATGTCATCAGTTCGAGCAGATCGGCGCGATAGCCAAGGCGCGCTTCCAACGCTTCCGCTTCAATCGAGACTGGTGGCTGCGCCGTGACGAATTTGTAGGTCTCAGATTTCTGTTGCCAGGCGATAATGAAGAGCGCCAGCGTCGCCAAACCCGCCATCGCGGCCCAGCCGGTGGCATAATCTGGATGCGATAAGCCGGCTGCGATCGAAAGCAGAATAAGGCTGCCGGCAATCACGGCCAGAATGCGCTGGCGAAGGAAATCCGGTAAACTCATGCAGCTGTCATGTAATCAGGAAAAGGGTAACAGCTTGTTAATTTTGAGCTATCATGCCGCAGGCTCGTTGCGGGCGATAAACACAGTAGAGGTAACCATGGGTATCAATACCAGCCTGTTTCATCACGAACGCGCATTAAACGAGGCAGCGCAGCGCATGGAGCCGTACAAAGCGGAGCGGGTAGCGATCCAACTGCACCTATCTCGCCTACAAAAGCATCGGCGGCAACCACATCATATTCGGATTGCGGTCGAAACGTTCGAGCATCATGTAAAACCACTAGGCGGACAGATTTTTCCACTAACATTAGGCGATATTTTTTATCTAACCGATTCGACAGATTTACTGGCAGTCGAAGCGGCTATCGAGCGGCAACGCACTTTATTTGGCGATGATCCGATCATAGAATTCGCGCCTCAGCTCAACAGCGATGCCGCAGATAATTTCTGTACCTGGTATCATCTTGAGCGCGACTACGATATTTTCATGACGGCCTGCCGGGAAGTGCACCGCGTAGCCGAGCAGTCGCGAAGCTTGCTGTTGCAAGAACAGGCAATCAAAGAAGCAGGACAACTGTTGCGCGCTGTCGATCCCGCAATATTGGGACGGCTAGAGGAAGCGATCACACGGGCTGATCTTAGTAATATCATTCGCAGTCAGATGGCTTGCACAATGCTGCCGGGCGAGGCTTTGCAACCAGTCTTCCGCGAATATTTCGTCTCGGTTGCAGATCTACGCGATACAGTTGTGCCGGGCATCGATCTTGATGCTAACCGCTGGTTATTCCAATATTTAACGATCGTGCTGGATCGCCGGATGATGGCGCATATCACGCACGAGCAGGAAATCCGCAGTGGCGCACAGGCTTTCAGCCTGAATATGAATATATCCACGATCCTCTCGCCAGACTTCCAGAAATTCGATGCCATGATTCCTAGCTTGTCGAGGGGGCGATTGGTAATCGAGTTTCAGTTGATCGATATCTTTGCCGATCTTGGCGCTTATATTTTTGCGCGTGATTATTTGCAAGAGCGTGGCTATCGCATTGCGATCGACGGTCTCACGCATCTAACCTTGCGTTATGTCGACCGCGCGCGGCTTGGCGCTGATCTCGTCAAACTGTATTGGACGCCAGACGGGCTCAATACATTGGATAAAACGCTGGCGCAGAATTTCCGTGATCAAGTTCTAGAAACCGGCCAGGCACGGACTATTCTTTGCCGTTGTGAGGATGAAGCTGCGCTAGAGTTGGGCCGGAACTGCGGCATCATCATGTTCCAGGGGCGCTATGTCGAACGGCTCTATAATTTCCAACGCAACCGTATGCAGCCAACGATTGAAAGTCGTGTGCGCGATCGGGAGCGCTTGATGACGGATCTGACGCCCTTGGTTGCGACCCGGATTTGATGGTTAAGCTGCGGTTTTGTTGAATAAATCCGGCCATTTATGAAGTGGGTATTTACCGAACGGCCCTTGTTGGCTACGCCAATAGTCGATGATGCGCGGAAATTGGTTTTGCTCGCCGTTGTTTGTGAGGCTGCTGTAAGCCATGCGATTGGGCAGAGGCAATAGACGAATGCCGTCCAACCGCTCGGCGCGGTTGGCATAAGCTTCGTCATCCAAATGTTCAGCTAGCGCACTGGCCAGCATAATTACCTCGTCCGTGCCAAGACGGCGCTTGGCTTCCGCGCGGCGCGCCATCAGCTGATCCAGTGCAACCTGTGCGCGGCTAGAAATCTCGTTATCTTCGGCGCGGGCGATATAGATCGCGCGTACGAAATGATGCAACTCGGCTTGGCTCAGTTCAGGCAGCCAGATCAGCATGCCGGAACCCATGCCGGTTACGGATTCTAATTCAAAGCATTGCTCGCAAAAGATACAGGCGGTAGCGAGATTGGCCAGCGTAGGCTCACCCTGTTCGCCAGACCTGAAATGCACACGTTGGAATTTTTCGGCGCGGAACCCGCAATAGCGACAGGTAAAGTCGTCGCGGCTCAAGACTTTATTGCGGAGCCGGGGCCAGTCCGCAGCATTAATCCGCGGCGCAGGTTTTGCATTGGATTTATCTGGTTTGCCAGCCGTCACCTTGGCGCGGGGCACGCGCCGCACGCCAAGGATCAACGGTAGGAGTTCACTCACTGATGTATACTTTTTAACCGCCTAGACCTTGTTGAAGCTTTTCATATTGCGGTTGTGCTGTTCCGTTAAAGAACGAATCCTTCACTGTGCCGATTACTGATGGCAACGAGAAGAGACCAGCAGCAACTGCGCCCTTAGTTACGATCTTCGGCACACCGCCCTGGAAACCTGATGGGTTTTCCGAATACTTTTTCGCATCAAGCAGCGTCGAGATGCCGAACACTGTGCCGCCAACATATGCCGCTGCCGAGAACGCTGGCAACACGCCGGACAGGTTGCCTGTCACATCGTTGACCAAGTTTTGAACGCCGCCAGATGCCGTGTTAGCGGTTGGCACAGTACCTTGAGCAAACGCCATTTCAGGGAACGCTACAGCAAGCGTGAACATGCCCATCGCCACGACTGCATTCAACAACGCAGCCTTGCTAGTTTCGAGTTGTTTATTGACCATAATCTTCTCCTCCGTTTGTATATTGGTACCACCTGTACCTGGTTTAATTCTGCTCTGTAATGAATAACCCGTCGAGCTTTTTTTATAGTTTCATATGAACATTAGGTCAGGATTGCACACGAACTGCCAGGTCCGCAGCCAAGCGTTGCCTCAACCATCTTAATGGCGGGCGCGATATTGACGAGCGCCGCGCCAGCGATCAAATGCGTCATTGGTGCCATTAGGCTGCCAGGGCCGCCTTTGCCCTCAAGCGAGCCATAGAGTACCCATAAGCCGCGTAGAATCGCGATTAGCCCAATCATACCTAGCCAGACGAAGATCGCGTTGAAAACATTATCAACGCGCGCTGCATCTGCCGCCGCCATGCCGACTCTATCATAAGCTAGCGTTGATACGGCACTTGCTGTCGAAGTGCTGAATACGGTCTGTAAAACAGTTTTTACCAGTGGTGCAAAAGTAATCAGTGCTGTGCCTATGCCTAAACGCACAGCGATGCCCTTCTTGGAAACATTGTCCTGTTGATACTGATAGTTGGCTAGCGCTGAAATGCCGCCAATAATCATGAACATGCCAGACAGAAAGGCGATCAGGTTCAGTCCGATTGCCAGTGCGGGCAGCAGGTCCATAACCATACTGACCAGCGCAGAATCAAGTCCTTCACCGTTTACGGCTTCAAGTTTTTTGTTGTATGCAAACGCGTTGGTTTCTTTAAATACGCTACTTTGTAAAACACCGATTACAGATGGCAATTGAAACAAGGCTGAAGCGCCGAAGGTTCGAGCAATTAGCCCTGTCATTTTTACTTTTTGCCCGGGCGCGGCAGAATAATCGATGGCCGAGTTCAACACTTGAATGATCATAGCTGTGCCACCGATATAACTCACAGCTGAAATAAGAGGAATTAACCAGCGAAACTGACCGCTTGTATTCGTGATGATTGTGCCCACACTTTCCTGTGCCCACGCCATGCTTGGCAAGAGCAGAAGGCATAGCGGCAGCAGGGCGACAAAGCGCGTTATAAGCAGACGAGACGCAAAATTACACAGCATTTTATTTATTTCATCATCAAAATGTTTCACTTGTATTAATATTGGGATTTAATCATGGATTCTCAAGGAAAAAGCCCGACCAGATGGCGTATCTGGCCGGGCTTTATGGCATTGATGCTGCCTAATATTTAGGCTTAGCGGATGACGCCGCCACTGCCTTCGACAATCCAGCGGCCATTTTCCTGCCGGATGGCCGTGACCTGGCCAATGCCGGGCAGGCTATCGCCGGGCACCACGCGTTTCAGCTCGGCTGAGCCCGGTTGTGGCGATACCCATGCCATGCCAGGCGTTGCGGCACGCAGCACCCAGTTGCTCTTGCTTGCAGTCGGCGCGCGCGTCTTGGGTGAGCGCGGGGTGTTATCGTCAGCCATCATCATGCTGTCTTCAGCCGGCTTACTAACCTTAGCTTTCGGCGTTGCCTTTGGCGAACTGCCTTTCGGCGAGGCTGCGGCCATAGCCATAGGTGCGACGGCACTGTGTGCATTTGCCGATTGTAGTTGGGCTTGTAGCGATTGTTGTGCGCGCGTCAGTTGATCGATCTTTTTCTGCAAGCTCGCGTTTTCTGCACGCATTGCGGTCAGCTCGCCATCGTTTACGACTGGCGGCGCTGTGACAACAGCGGCCTGTGTTTGTTGCTTTTTCAAGCTAACGACTTCTGCCTGCGACGCTTGGAGAGATTGCTGCATCTGCGTTAGCTGGCTTTCTGTTTCGGCCAAGCGTGCGTTCAAGCCAGCCATCGCTTCGGTATTCGCAACTGTTGCCGCAAGTGGTGCTGCAGCAGCGCCATTAGCAGTCGTCGGTACAGCAACGGGCATAGGATTTGCAGTAGCGGTTGTAGTCGCCACTGGCGCTGCCGCTGGCTGGGCTTGCGGCGTCGGCGTGACCAAATCGTCAGGCAGGGTTGTCTGCCAACGGTTATTGCTATCCGCTGTTGGGCCGGAATTTGGCACAGGATTGCTATTATTTGCCGGAAGGGGGGCGGGGGTCGGCGCGTTGGCATCTGTTGGCACCACAACGCTCTTAACATCACTTGCGGCAGTATTGGCCGCTTGCAGCACAGTACCAGGCGAAACAGGATCGCCGCCAGTCGTGAATGTGCGATAAGCCATATAGCCACCGCCCGCAATGACGCCGGCAATAATAATATAAAAGATCAGCGAACCAATGCCGGTGCGCGACCGCGACATCTCGGCTTCGGCAGCTTCCGCCATCTCGCCGCGATCTTCTTCAGCATCGCTGTCATCGTGGTCATGCTCGTCATATCCGGTATCGTCGCCATCGGCCAACGGGTCGGCATCATCGACGATATCGTTCATGTCGTCGTCGACGAAATCGGCGTCGTCGTGCAAGTCACTTTTTGCACGGCGGCTGTGCGAGCCGCCAAAGTCTGCCTCGTCATCGATTAACTCTTGCGGCTCATCATGGGTTGCCGCTTCGTCCTTTGGATTGCGCGGATCAAAATCATCGATGGGATGGTTAGCCATGGTTTATCTGCCTTATAGTTTCGTTTTATATTGTCAGCGGTTGATGATGACGGGAGAGGTGCCGCCGGCGGGGATGACATTAATGCCGCCCCCGTAAGCGTTCGATGGGTAACCGGATTGATAGCTGCCTTGATAGCCCTGGCTTCCCTGATACCCGGTGCCGGACGTATAGGGATTATAACCTGTCGATCCTGTGCTGGCATAGGGATTTCCATAACCACTGGTCGCACCATACTGACTACCATAGGGATTATTGCCATACTGGCCGGAGCTATATTGCCCAGCCCCATATTGGCTGCCGAACTGCGGGCTGCCATATTGGCCCCCATAGGGATTGGCGACGCCGGCCACGCCGTTAGCATAAGTTGGCTCAGGATTATTTTCGAAAACGCTGCTTGTGAAAAACAGGCCGATGGGCGTGCCGACGGCAACGCGTACTAACGGCTTAATCTTCGAGGCTTCAGTATTGATGATTTGCGAAATGCGGTCGCCTGCTTCCTGTCCGCCCTGGGCTAGCCCTTCACGCAAACCCGCGCGCGACCGCTGCGAGATGACGACGCCATCCTGCACGATCGTGGTCGAATTGCTGTCTTGTGTAAAAGCACGCGAGAAGCCTGAGATGAATTCCGCGGCTGCCGGGACGATCACTCGCGACAGATAGCGCTTGTCTGTCTCGCTCGCAACAGCGCCTAACGTCGTATCCGGGTTAAGCGCCAGAATATCGACGGGATAGTCCTTGCCTTTAAAATTGATGTTGGTGAAGCGCATGATCAGATAATCTTCCGTGCTCTCGAAACGGCCAATCACCTTGCCGCCCGAAAAAGGGCCAGAGAGAACTTGCGCCATGATCGGCCCTGGCACATCTGAATTCGCTTCGATCGACATTTGCCCATAGTTGATCGTTCCCGCTGGCACCAATGTCTTGCCGCGGTTGAAAGCTTGCTGCTGGTTTTGATCGCTACCCTGTCCGCTGCCACCTGAACCACTCGTCGTCACATCAGCAATTTTGGTCACTGAAATGATTTTTGATGCGGCAGGTTGCCAACCTTGCACAATCTGCTGCATTTGCTGTTGCATCGCGGACGCGAGATTCTGATCAAGCACTGGCTCGGGCGCAGGGGCGGGTGTGTTAGGACGAATCTGCTGTTGTTGTGCCTGTTGCTGCTGCTGAGCGGGCAGAGCCTGTGGCTGTTGTTGTTGCGCTTGCGGTGCACGGAATTCCGCCAAAGGATCGTCCGCATTTTGTGCGCCGGGCTCAAGATTGGTCATCTGCGTGGTGTCGCCCATCGGCGTGGGCATCGCGCTGCCGCCCTGCTGGGCTGCGCTTTGGGCACGCTGTTGCGAGGCTTGCGTCACGGCTTCCTGGAATGCGGGCGGCGCTTCGCCGCCAGGTGTTGCGGAAATGGTCGAGCCACCATTGACGCGGCTTTCTACGTCTTTTGGCTTGTCTGTTGAAAAAACACCGAGCGCGGCGCTAGCAATGGCGCCGCCGCCAACCAGCAACAAGAAAATTTTGAAAACCGGGCTGGCTTGCCAGGCCGAGGCAATATTCTTGCGAATGCTACGCTTTTCGCGTGGCTGCTCATGCTCTTCTGCATCTTGTGGTGGGGCATCGAAATCGTCGTAATCGGCCATGGCGCAGGTTCCCTATTGTATGGCTTGTTCGGTCAGCCGCACGCGCACCAGCGCACCCGCATCGGACAGCAGCACGACGGGCGTATCGCCAACCTCGTAAACCGTCATCCCATCGGCGCTCGATACGCTGGCATCCCAGCTTGGTGAAATCATGGATAGCGGCGTGCGCACGAAAGTACGGTCGCCCACTTTGTAAGCAGCCGTGCGGCGGTCGGTGCCAGTGACTTTCAGCTTCTTGGCGCCCGAAGGTATGGAATTATCCAAGACGGACATGATCACATCATCGCCCGCGGTAATCTTTTGCCGTTCGATTAACGAGACCTTTGCATTCGGCCCGTTCCGCGGAATGCGCGCATCGTAGCGGTAATGCACGATGTCACCGCCGGCCGAAAGGCGGAAGGTGATGGGTGTGGCCAAATCTTTCAGGCGTACCGATAGATTGCCGTAGCCATACCGTGTCATCGGGGTGATGCGGATGATATGGCCGTTTGTTTCTGGCGCCGGAATATCGAAATTGCCGCCAACGCCGATATCGATGATTGGCCACGGCTGGCCGGTCGCATCCAACACGGTCAGCGTTGTCACATAGCCAACTGCAACAGCAATTTCCGGCGGCGCGACGCCAGGATCAAGGTTGATCGTCGTGACAGCTACTTCCGGCTTTGGCTGGCCATAGGACGGTGGTACGGAGGCATTCTGTGTATCCTCCATCTTTTTCATAACGCCGTTAATCTGGTCAGGCGACATTGGGAACAGTCCTTTGACGGCCGAATTATAAGCGCGGTCGTTCATCTTCGCTTCGGACTGCGCGCGGTTGGCATCGGCCTGCGCGGCAACTTCTGCGGCGCGTGCAGCTTCCTCGGCCAAGGCGGCTTGCAAAGCTTCTGTTGTCTCGCGCGTGTTGGCTGGGCGCGGCGCAGTGTTAAGCGGCGCGTTCGGATCATTCGCTACCGAGGCCGCGGTCGAGCCGGGCACGTTGCCGTTGCTATCCGGTTGTTGGATCGGCGCTGCAGCCGTAGTTGGTTCTGATCCACCCAAGCCTGGGAAGCCGCTGTTCGGCACGCCTGGTGCGGTCGCCCCGCCTAAGGGGTTGCGGGCGTCGGACGCGGTCGGGTTTTGGCCAAGGCCGCCATCAGCAGCAGGGCTATTCATTTGGTTCGCAACGTTATTCGAGGCGCGGACCAGCGATGGGCCGGACGGGGGCGGATTACTCTGCGCAAGCACCGTTCCTGGCAGCGCCATCATTAAGGCAAGCAGTCCCGGCAGCAAATAGCGCCCGAACGGCGGCTTGAAAGCGGGTAAAACAGTCAGCATGGGCATAGGCATAAGAGGATGCGGCCAGTCTCTATAATAAAGGTAGATTCAGAGTTAATGGGATTTGCCCGCCGTGTCGAGGGTGCTGGTGGCTTTAAGCCCTCAAATGGGCCTCATTACTGGATTAAAAGCCTCTGAATAGGACAGCGGCGTTGTCGCGCCGCAGACTATCCGCCCTCAATCCAATTATTGATGCCAAGACCGGTCAGGTTATGCGTCGGTGGCACGGTTACGACTTCCAGCGTTAAAATGCGGCGACTTGCGTCTGTCTGCTTACCAGATAGCACCGTGACCATGATTGGCAATTGGATCAGCCATGATTTCGTGGCGTCAGGACGTTCTTCCATATGCACGATCACGGGTGCGCCAACTGGGGCTGCCGTCACAACCTGTTCCTTGGTGACGATACGCTGCATTAGCTGTGATTTATCGACGGCAGTGGCAAAAGCCTTCCAGCCGCGATCGGTGAATTGGTCGCGGCTCGCTTGCAGGCGTTCATTCACATTGTGAAAGCCAAAATTCATGATGCTGGTAACTTCTGCACCGGCCCAAGACAGCACCGCTTGCTGTGTATAAGTAGGCGTTGCCAGCGGGGTCAGATATCGCGCGCGACCTTCAGTATTAGTGGCCGCGTAAACGCCGTTGTCGTTTTTTTGGTCAAGCGAGAAGACCAAGGTTGCGGCTATCAAAATTAAAACGAGAGCTTGGCTGACGATTACAAATCGCAGCCGCGCGATCGAAACTGTGCCACGTGCGGCATCCAGCACAAAAGCGGGGTGCGCGGCCATGCGCGTTTCGACATGCTGCATAATGGCAGCCGCCCCGCGATAAGCTTGATGTAAGCCGCCGGTTTTAATTTTTGAATTGGCCGGTAATTGCGGCCGGCTTTTATCCAGCCGCGCCTGTTTGATCGATTTTGCCACGGCTTCGGCAATGCGCGAACTATCGCCCGCATCGGCAGTGGTAAAAGGGCGATCCGGATCGTAATCAGAAGACATTGATTACTGCTTGCCTGTCAAAATCCATTGATCGATGCCAATGCCGTCTGGATTCTCAAGATTAGGCACGCGCTGCACAACCAGCGTCAAATCGCCCGTTGTTGGCTGTGGCTTTTCACCTACGCCCAGATACTCGATCGCATATGGAAATTTCAGTACCCACTGATAGACGCCGTTGACAACGCCTTGCCGCACAATCTGCGGGGCCGCACCGGGCGTGCCTTTAATATTTAGCTGCCGCTTGTCCATCGTCTCGATAATGCGGGCACTGTTCAATGCGGAAATATAGGTGTCCCAGCCGCGCGTCGTGAATTTGGGCGAAGCCGCCTGCAGCCGCATCCGGTAATCGCTGTAGGCGAAGGTCATGGCTTCGGTCGCAGCCTGGCTGGCCCAGGCGACCACATCTTGGCGGTACGGCTGATCAAGCGGCACGATATCGATAATGCGCCCATCGGCGGTCGTCGCAAAGAAGCGGTAGCGCGGCTGGCTAAACAGGAAATAACCGATCAGAATGCCGAGCAATACCAAGATCGCGATCAGTTGCAGCAAGGCGATCCGAATTAGGGAGCGATAACCATCCTGATAGAACGCGTTGCGCGTAAAAATGGTATGGACAGCATCGCCCCCGCGCACCGCATCCGGGTCGGCAGTGACGGCACGCGCAGGCACTTTGGCGGTTGCCTTGGCCATTGGTTTTTTTGCAAGCGGCGCTTGGGTGTTCGGAGCCATCAGGTCGCTACCTTTGCTGAGCTATGAGTCTGGCTATTGTCGTTCAAAAAGCCGAAATTGCGCAAGAGCGGTTCCGTGCCTGCATCGCGCCCGCGGAACTTGCGATAAAGCTCAGCCGGATCCTCGCTATCGCCCGCGCTATAGACGTAATCGTGCAGTTTCTGCGCAGTTGCAGGGTCAAATACGTTGCCAGTTTCTTTAAATGCCTCGAAAGCATCTGCATCCAAAACTTGAGCCCAGAGATAGCTGTAATAGCCGGACGCATAACCGGTCGGGTTGTCGAACAGATGGCCGAAACTGGTTGATCTGTAAAATGGCTGCGCTGTTTCTGGCACTTCGAGACGCTGATAAAGGTCTCTTTCGAATGCGCGCAGATCATCGACATCAGCGTCATCCGTCAAAGCGTGCCACGCTAAATCTAATTGGATCGAAGCAACAAAACCCGCGGCAAAATTACCTTGCTTAAAGCGCTTTGATTGCCGAATTTTTTCGCGCAAAATCTGCGGCATCGGTTCACCGGATTTATAGTGCTTCGCATAAGTTCCCAGCACCTCGTCCGTCATCAGCCAATGTTCAAATAGTTGTGATGGCAACTCAACAAAATCCCATTTTACATTTGTGCCCGCTAACGATGGATAGTCGGCTTTTGTCAGCATGCCGTGCAGCGCATGTCCAAATTCGTGGAACACAGTTTCAGCATCACGCAGCGATAACAAGCATGCATCGCCTGTTGCGGGTTTATTGAAATTGCAAACATTATAGATGATGGGCGTTTTCTGCTCGTCAGGCGCTAGCGGGTTATAGCCGCGCAGTTCGCTCATCCAGGCGCCGCCTCGCTTCGAGGGGCGTGCATAGAAGTCGCCCAGGAATAACGCGCGGTGCGTGCCATCGGCATTCAATACCTCCCAGGCGCGCACGTCCGAGTGATACAGCG
This sequence comes from Alphaproteobacteria bacterium, assembly GCA_965246895.1. GTDB lineage: Bacteria > Pseudomonadota > Alphaproteobacteria > JAIXQD01 > JAIXQD01 > CBDFFX01. Next base: position 673,689 of record OZ251993.1, read on the forward strand.
ACAAGCCGCTGACCTCTTTGAACGTAATGCCAAATAGGTTGGTTGCAGTCGCAAAAACACCTTTCAATACTTGGTCGAGCGTCAGATATTGCTTGGCTTCCTCTGCATCAAAATCAACTAGCTTCTTACGCAGGATGTTGGCGTAATAGGCCCAGTCCCACGGTTTGATTTCAGCATTATGGCCAAGGTCACGGGCCAAGTCTTCAAGTTCAATTTTTTCGGCGAGCGCCGCCGGGCGCGCATGTGTCCAAACTTCATTTAACAGCGTCTGAACATTGGCTGGTTTCTTCGCCATGCGGTCAGCCAGCACATAATCGTTGAAGCTGACATAGCCCATTTCGCGCGCTAGGGCGCGGCGCAGCTTCACAATCTCCAATACAATAATTTTATTGTCGTGCGCATTATCACGGTCGCCGCGATCGTTCAAAGCTTTCCACAAATCTTCGCGCAGTTCTCTCCGCGGCGAGTGCATCATGAAAGCGCTGCGGTTCGAGCCGTTTAACGTAATGATGTGCTGGCCTTGCAAATCATGCTCGGCCGCGGTTGCTGCCGCCGCGGCAATAACGGACTCTGGCAAACCTTCAAAGTCTTTTTCGTCTTTCAGCACCAGCATATAATCATTCTGCTCGGCTAGCTTGTTTTGGCTAAATTGCGTGGTCAATTCCGATAGCTTGATGTTGATGGCGCCTACGCGCTTTTTCGCATTCTCGCCTAGCTTCGCACCGCTTTCGACGAAATCCCGGTGATACTTTTCTACTAGCCGTTGGGCTTGCGGGGGCAGCTTGGCGCGCGCTTCATAAACTGAATCGATGCGCGCAAACAGCGCTGCATTCAGCATAACGCTATTGCCATGTTCCGCTAACTGCGGCGCAATCTCGGTTTCAGTCTTTTGCAAAGCCTCATTTGTATCAGCGCCAGTTAAAGCCCCAAACAAATTATGAATGCGGCTCAGCAACGCGCCTGCCGTTTCCATCGCGATGATCGTATTTTCAAAAGTCGGCGCGTCAGTGTTGTTCGCGATCGCGTCGATCTCGGCCTGCGCCTGCTTGATGCCTTCGCGCAAAGCGGGCAGATAATGCTCCGACTTGATGGCGGCGAAAGGTGGCAGGCCAAACGGCGTTTGCCAAACAGTGAGAAGCGGATTGGCCAAAAGGTCGGAATGCGTATCAGTCATGCCTTCTAATATAGGCACGAACCTTAAAATTTCCTACATATCGCCGAAATCGAGATCGGGCAGGCGCGCGCCGGCCTCATATTCAGTCGAGCCCTTGCATTTCGGGCAAATTCGATTGTGCCGCCCTTGGCTTTGAAAGGGCACAACGCACATTAAACAGACGCGGGTCGCCACGCCCTCCTTGGGCGCCAGCGCTTCCTTTAGCTCCGCACTGCGGACGCGGCTACGCTCCGTCTGGCGCACCCGCACCTCATCAGGGGAGCGCATCACGCGCTTCCGGCCCGGCGCGGCCCGGCGGGGGAGGCCGAGCCGTGCGGCGCGGGTCATAATGGCGGGAACAGAGCGGCTCAGCTGCGCGCTGATCAATTCTGGTGACAGGTTACGGTGCCAAAGATCGCGGAGGATATTATCCTGCATGGCCCAGCTGGCCGGAATGCCGTCAGCCATAACCTCTTGGGCATTATCCTGCCGCAGCACGCTTGCGAAAGAGATTTCGGTGGCAGTTGGGGTCAAAACGTTCGTCGTCATCAATCATCCCATATCCGTAATGCTCAGCCCGGTGATACGGGTGCAGCGTTTCTGGCTCTGGTTCAGATTGTGCAGAACAAACGTCAAAGCTAGGTTAATTGCTAAATCAACATGATAAAATTAATCTTAAATTTTAGGCTTTATTAACGCTCTTAACCGGCTTAACAAGGCGGTGCTTGGCGGATTTCCATAAAGCCTTAACGCTTTGCCCTTACGGTGCCGCAAGAACCGCTTTTTCTCGGAGATAATAAGACATGACTGACACGCTCAAGACCCGCCAAACGCTGACTGTGGGCGATCAGACCTACGATTATTATTCAATCGCCACAGCGGAACAGGCATTAGGTGTCAGCTTTAAAGCGTTGCCTTATAGCTTGAAAATTCTTCTGGAAAATCTGCTGCGTTTTGAAGATGGCCGCAGCGTCACGACTGGCGACATCAAAGCACTCTCGCAGTGGCTGGCTGATAAGAAAAGCGATCGCGAAATCGCCTATCGTCCTGCACGGGTGCTAATGCAGGATTTCACTGGCGTGCCGGCCGTGGCCGATTTGGCCGCGATGCGCGACGGCATGGTCGATCTTGGTGGCAATCCGCAGAAGATCAACCCGCTCTGCGATGTCGATCTTGTGATTGATCACTCGGTCATGGTCGATTATTCGGCGACGCCGCAAGCCTTCGCGCAAAACGTCGACCGCGAGTTTGAACGCAATGGCGAACGCTATGCCTTCCTGCGCTGGGCGCAGACAGCCTTCGATAATTTCCGCGTGGTGCCTCCGGGCACCGGTATCTGCCATCAGGTCAATCTCGAATATCTGGCGCAGGTTGTCTGGACGCGGAAGGATGGGGACAAGATTATCGCACTGCCCGATACCTGTGTCGGCACCGACAGCCACACCACCATGGTCAATGGGTTGGGCGTGCTCGGTTGGGGCGTCGGCGGGATCGAAGCCGAAGCCGCGATGCTGGGCCAGCCGGTCTCGATGCTGATCCCCGAAGTCGTCGGCATGAAGCTGACGGGCAAGCTGCCGGAAGGCGCCACCGCGACTGACCTCGTGCTGGTCGTCACGCAAATGCTGCGCAAAAAAGGCGTCGTCGGCAAGTTCGTCGAATTCTACGGCGAAGGCGTCTCGCAATTGCCGCTGTCTGACCGCGCGACCATCGCCAATATGGCGCCCGAATATGGCGCCACCTGCGGCATCTTCCCGATCGACGATAAGACGCTGGCTTATCTGCGCTTCTCTGGCCGCGACGAAGCGCGCGTGCAACTGGTCGAGGCTTATGCCAAAGCGCAAGGCATGTGGTTCGACCCGAACGAGGAAAAGATTTTCACTGATACCATCGCGCTTGATCTTGGTAGCGTTGTGCCGTGCTTGGCTGGGCCAAAGCGCCCGCAGGATAAGATCGAGCTCTCGAAAGCGATGAGCAGCTTCGCCAGCGATCTCACCAGCGAGAAGGTGTTCAACGTCACCGACACCGCTGCTGAATCGCCAGTCGCCAATACCAACTACAGCATGCATCACGGCGATGTCGTGATCGCAGCCATCACCAGCTGCACCAATACCTCGAACCCCAGCGTGATGATCGCGGCTGGTTTGGTTGCGCGAAAAGCGCGTGCGAAAGGCTTGATGACGAAGCCGTGGGTCAAAACCTCGATGGCGCCGGGCAGCCAGGTCGTCACTGATTATTATAATGCTTCCGGCCTTACCGCCGATCTCGACGCGATGGGCTTCAACCTTGTCGGCTATGGCTGCACGACCTGTATTGGTAATTCCGGCCCGATCGACGCCGATGTATCGGCCGCAATCAAGGCGAAAGATCTCGTCGCATGCTCGGTGCTCTCCGGCAATCGCAATTTCGAAGGCCGCGTGCATCCGCAGACACAGGCGAATTATCTCATGTCGCCGCCGCTGGTCGTGGCTTACGCCATTGCTGGCACGATGCTGAAAGATATCGCGACTGAGCCGCTTGGCATGGGCAGCGATGGGCAGCCTGTCTACTTGCGCGATATCTGGCCGACCAATCAGGAAGTCGAAGATACGCTGAACGCTGCACTCACGCCCGCCATGTTCCGCAGCCGCTATGCGGATGTTTTCACTGGGCCAAACGAATGGCGTACGATCAAGGTCAAGGAATCCGAAACCTACGATTGGCAAGGCAACTCCACCTACGTCAAGCTGCCGCCATATTTCAGCAAGCTGAAAGCAGCAGAAGCGGGGCATACCAGCAGCGTTGGCGCGCTGCATGACGTCAAGAACGCGCGCCTGTTGGCCGTGTTCGGCGACAACGTCACGACCGACCATATCTCTCCCGCGGGCGATATCAAGAAAGGCGGCCCGGCTGGCGAATATTTGATGGCGCATAATGTCGCGCCGATCGACTTCAACAGCTTTGGCGCGCGCCGTGGCAATCATGAAATCATGATGCGCGGCACCTTTGCCAATATCCGCATCAAGAACGAGTTGAACGCCGAAGGCGGACCGAAGTCGGTCACGCCGGAAACGGTCGGCACCGTGCCGGAAGGCGGCAATACCGTGCATTATCCGGATGGCGCCAAGCTCTCGATCTATGATGCCGCCATGCAGTATCGCGCCGAGGGTGTTGCCACGATGATCATCGCCGGCAAGGAATATGGCATGGGCAGTTCGCGCGATTGGGCGGCGAAGGGACCGAAGCTCCTTGGCGTCGAATGCGTGATCGCTGAAAGCTTCGAGCGCATCCACCGCTCAAATCTCGTCGGCATGGGCATCATGCCGCTGGAATTCACGAACGGGATGACGCGCTTCGACCTCAAGCTGAATGGTGACGAAACCTTCACCGTCTCCGGCATCAGTGTCGATATCCAGCCGCGGCAGGAACTCAAGGTCGTGATGACGCGCAGCACTGGCGAGACGATGGAATTGACCACCCGCTGCCGCATCGATACGCTGGACGAGGTCGATTACATGAAGGCGGATGGCATCCTGCCGTTCGTGCTGAAGCGACTGGCAGCAGCTTAAAGCAATTAAGCCGGCAGAAATGCCGGGCTTTTTTCTCATAAGGAGTCACCTCATGTCCTACATGGCCTTGTTCATCCTTGCCCTGATCGTCATTGGGTTGTTCGATGCGTTCTTCACCGTGCCGCAGGGTTACGAGCGGCTGGTGACGCGCTTCGGCAAGTCTGTTGGCGAGCCGCGGATCGCCGGGCTCAATTTCAAGCTGCCCTACATCGACCGGCCGACCGCGCCCGTCTCGACGCAGTTGCAGCAGGTGAAAGATAAGCTCGCCACCAAGACGCACGACAATATTTTCGTCGAGCTGCCAATCTCGATCCAGTATCAAGTGCGCGACACGGCGCAATATATCTTTGCGAACGACGATCCGATCGCGCAGATGCAGGCGCTCGTCAATGCCAGCGTCCGCACGCATACGTCCGACAAGGACTTCCAGCATCTCTACAGCGACCGTGACGAGATCAGCCAGCTCGTCATCAAGGATATCGCGATGAATATGCAGGATTACGGTGTGGTGCTAACGCGTATTGTGATTGACGAACCGCACGCACCGCAGGAAATCCAGATCGCCTACAACAAAGTCCGCGCCAGCGAACGCGCCATGGAAGCCGCTAAAAACGAAGCCGAAGCCAATTACATCCGCCGCGTCAAGGATGCCGAAGCCGACAAGCAGCGTAATATTCTGATAGGCGAGGGCGTGGCCGGCTTCCGCCAGAGCATCTCGAACAATTATCTGCAGATGCAGAAGAAGTTTCAGGAGGCCGGCGTGCCGACCGAAAGCGCGACCGAGATCATGGCCAAAACCATGTATCTCGATACGATCCGCGACGTTGGTGACAAGGGCAATATGATCATCGTCATGGCTGACGGCGGTCATGGTGGGCATGCTGATGTCGCGATGCCGCTACTCGGCAAGCTTCTGCAGAACAAGGAAGACAAACCTGCGGCAACCGATCAATCCGATAAGGCAGCAAAAGTTTGGAGTTAAGACCGCAAGCTTATATTATTTCCTTGACATTACTTTCTTAATAAGATATATCTATTGGTAACGAACAATTTGGCTCTTTTAGCCCTCCGCCTGCCTTTGCGCCGCGGAATGGCTGGAAGGGCTTTTTGCGTTCTGATGGGTCGTTAGCTCCTGCAGAGGTGGCGGCAAGTTGGGCAATCCCTCGCCAGGCGAAGCGCGAGGCGGTTCTGCTGTGTCTTCCAGGCATGGCAAGAAGGCTCGGCGCGTATCTTTGGCAGTCTGTACCCACCGGAAGCAGGGTGCAGAAGAATAGGGTCACTACCACCAAGCCGGATCCACGGAGGATTGCGGCCAAGACCCATATCTGAACCTTTAAAAAGCCGTATCGCCCTTCCATATCGAGCCAATGCGTCCCCTTGCGACCAACAAACCTTATCTTTGGGCAGAATTTTTTGCTCTGTTTATCGGCATTCCACTCATGCTGCTGGCCAGCGTCGCCCCGCAGATGCCGCGTTGGCCCAAGTTCGCGATCCTGTGGATCGCGACCGCCATGGTGCTGCATTATCTGCATAAACAGCCGGGATTCACCTGGCGCAAGCTCTGGCACGGGCACAAAGTCTCCGACCGCAGGCTGTGGCAGCGGCTCGGCTTGCTGGCACTCTGCTGCGTGCCACTCACGCTGATTGCCTGGAAGCTGGTGCCAGATCGGCTGTTTTGGCTGCCGCGCGAGCGCCCGGAATTCCTGATCCTGATCGTCGTGTTCTATCCACTGCTCTCAGCCTTGCCGCAAGAAATCATCTATCGCAGCTTTTTCTTCCGTCGCTATGCGCCACTGTTCGGCGAAGGGGCGGGGATGATCGCCTGCAGCGCCGCCGCTTTCGGCTTCGTACATGTGATGTTTGGCAATTTCGTCTCGCCGCTACTTTCGATGATCGGCGGGTTGGTATTCGCGAAAGGCTATAGCGACGATCATTCCTTGAAATGGGCGACGATCGAGCACGGCCTTTATGGCTGCGCCGTCTTCATCATCGGCCTTGGAACATACTTCATTTTTCCGCGGTAAAAGCCGCCTTCAGCTCCACCGGATAGTCGGTAATGAAACCTAACTGCGACAGATGCGCCAGCTTGATCGCAGCCTCGCGACACTGTTGGATGACGTTAGCCAACGGCAGCACTTGATCCTGCCAGATGTTCACGGTCGCTCCCGCTGGCACGGCAGGCACATCATCATCTGAAAAACGGCTTAGCGGCAAATGCAGCGTTATGCCCGGCGTCACGCGTAGCACGGTTTCCATATTATCCTGTGTGAAGGTCAGACAACCTGGCTCGTCCTTCGCGACAAATAATTGCGCCAACCGCGCGCCCGGCAGCATGCCGCGCAAAATCCGAAGATCGACGGCGCGGAAGGAGGAGAACAGCGTCTGCCCCAGCAGCCCCGCGCCATGCACGTCATGCAAAATCGCTGTGATAAAGCCAGTTTGCGCCGCCTCACCAAAGCTTTCGCCCGTGCCTTGCAAGCCTTTGATTTCAAGGTTAAGAAAACGCGTGCCTGTTAAGTACGGTTTTGCAGCAGCCAGCAAAGCCTGCAACGTTGGCATGCGATCTTTGGCACCGCCACGATGGCCCACAGTCAGCGTCATCAGCGTTTCCAAACTCAACTGTGCCGTCAGGCTAGCTTCAGCTGAGGGAGGGAATATGTGGTCGGCAAGCTTTGCGCTGTGCGTGACGACAAGCCCATCCCGTGCCGGCACGACGTCGAACTCGATAAAATCTGCGCCTGCCACAAAGGCGCCGATCAGGCTTTCTAATGTGTTCTCCGGCGGCAGCTCTGCCTCATCACGATACTGCGCGCGCGCAGCCTCGCTGTCGGTCGCGCCTAACCCGCGGTGTCCGCCGATGAGGATGCGCTGGGTCATAGCTCGAACAGCTGTTCCGTTCGGCGATACAGCCGGTAGTTCTGGATGTCGTCCGGCATCAGCTGCATGGCTTCGGGCAGCGTCACCCAGCGCGGTTGCTTGTCACTTTCCTGCGGCGTTAGAGGTGCGCGGCTGTCGGCGATCACGAGAAAACGCAGATCGTACAAGGTGCAAGGCAGGCGCGGATTATAAGCGAGACCAATCACGCTGATGTCAAACAAAGTAATATTAGTATCCACCGGCACCCCCGCTTCCTGCATCACTTCGCGTTGTACAGTGCAAATAACGGTGCCGTCCTCCGGCTCGTACTTGCCGCCTGGGTTGAGCCACAAGTTCAACTTATCATTGCGGATCACGAGCAGCTTTTGCGCATTTAGGTCAACCACCCAGCCAGCAGCGGTCAAGCAGCCACCGGCGCTGCGCCCTGTTGCAGGATTGAGTTCGGAAAAGAATTTACTGAACGCCTGCTTATCAGCCGCTTCTCGGGCGTCGAATGGCTGATGCGCATCCAGCAGCTTTCGCGCATACGCAACATCCAGCGTCATCAGGCAATCACATCCGGGGAAACGTTGATCTCGGCGGCAATCGCCCGCTTGATATAGTCGAGCGTCAGGCTGCCGCTCTCATGCCCGTCTTTCACAAAGCGTGCGCAGGCGCCGTCCATCGCCATGATGGATTTATCGGGATTGTTGCGGTTCTTGACGTAACGCGTGGCCAGTTGCGCGATCTGCGTGCAGGCCTCGTCCGTGATTGTGATGTTAAAATGCTGCTCGTATCCGCGGCGAATGCCTTTTAAAATATTCACCGTCTCGGCTTCGTTCGGGGCTTTCAGTACGATTTTCTGGAAGCGGCGATCGACGGCCAGGTCGCGCCGCACATGCTCGTCATATTCAACTTCAGTCGTAGCACCGATCACCTGCAGATTGCCGACCGTAAGGTAAGGCTTCAGCACATCGGCAATGCCACTTGCCGACGATGCCGTGCAGCTCCGCATAATCGTGTGCAATTCGTCGAGGCAGATGATGATCTGCGCGCCATTGCGGGCGGCGCGCGCTGCATCGTTGCGCTCGCCGACGCCACGAATGAATGGGATCAACCGGCCTTCCAGCGCACCGCGCGACTCTGTACCGGCACCCAGCAGCGCCAGGTCGAGTTCCAGCACGCGGGCATGCTCCAGTGATTTTGGCATACCGTTGCCCGCCACAATCTTTTGGGCGAGGGCATTGAACAACGCCGTCTTCCCGGTGCCGGCACCGCCTAGCAGCGCCACGTTCGAGCGTCCGCGGTGCAGCAAGATTGTGATGATGAGGTCGATCTCCGCCTCGCGGCCGACAATCGGGTCGTTCCGACCTTCGCGGGCGCGGTCCGTCAGATCGTTGCAGAACCGCTGGGCTAGCGCTTCGAATTCTTCATCGGGTATTTTAAAGGCTGCGGTCATGGCATTAGTCTAAACGCGCTTGCCCGTTTAAGCCTAGCCAAGATGTAGTGATGGCGCGTCTGGCAGCATAACAAGTTTGACACTTGGGTCACGGTCCCGCAAACCCAGCATAAAATCATCTTCCGGCCCATCGGCTAGCACATGAACGCGCAGCCCGGCGGCGTTATGCTTGAACCTTTGTACCACGCTCAGGCCTTCATCGATGCTATCGGCATAAGCGCAGCTGTCGAGCGGGTAAGAAACCCCCTCATAAGTTCCACGACCCGGCCACTCTACCATAACAAAAATCGGCGCTTGTATTGGGCCGCAAATCGCACGCTTAGGATTGAGGATTGCCTGCACTTGTTCGTAGGGGCGTACGAAAAACATATCTAACGGCATTTATGCGCTCCAAAAGTAATTTCGGGACTATTACAAAATTGGCTTTACTAATGCAAGCACTCTGGACGCTGGGGTTAATCGTCCTTACCGTGCAAGCATTATTTAAGGAGTCCGCGCATGGCGCAAAAAACTTACGATAACGCCCAGGCTGCGCTGGCCGGGTTGCTGCAGGATAACCTGCTGATCGCCAGTGGCGGCTTTGGCCTCTGCGGTATCCCGGAGCACTGCCTGGCCGCGATCAAGGCAAGCGGCGTTAAGGGTCTGACCTTCGTCAGCAACAACGCAGGCGTCGATGGCTTCGGAATCGGCCAGCTGCTGGACGGTCGGCAGGTCAAGAAAATGATCTCGTCTTATGTCGGCGAGAACAAGCTATTCGCAGAACTGTTTCTGTCAGGTGAGCTTGAGGTCGAGTTCAACCCGCAAGGAACGTTGGCCGAACGCATGCGCGCGGGCGGGGCGGGCATTCCGGCCTTTTACACAAAAACCGGCGTCGGCACGCTGGTCGCCGAGGGCAAGGAAATCCGCAGCTTCAATGGCGAGGATTACGTGATGGAGCAGGGGATCATCGCTGATCTCGCCATCGTCAAGGCGTGGAAGGGCGACCGCGCTGGCAATCTCATCTACCGGAAGACGGCGCGCAACTTCAACCCGATGGCCGCCACCTGTGGCCGCGTGACGGTGGCCGAGGTTGAGGAGCTGGTTGAAGTCGGCCAGCTCGACCCCGATTGCATCGATACACCCGGCATCTACGTGCAGCGGCTCTTCCAAGGCGACCACTTCGAAAAACGCATCGAGCAACGCACGCTGCGTGAAAGGAAATAATCATGCCGCTAACCCGCGATGAACTGGCGCAACGCGCCGCGACCCATCTTGAAGATGGCTTCTATGTAAACCTCGGCATCGGCATCCCGACACTGGTTTCCAACTATATCCCGGATGGCATGCAGGTCACGCTGCAAAGCGAGAACGGCATGCTGGGTATCGGCCCCTTCCCATACGAGGGCGAGGAAGACCCTGACCTCATCAATGCCGGCAAACAGACGGTGACGGAAATGCCTGGCACATCCTATTTCAACAGCGCCGACAGCTTCGCCATGATCCGTGGTGGGCACGTCGATATCGCCATTCTCGGCGCTATGCAGGTTAGTGAGACAGGCGATATCGCCAACTGGATGATCCCGGGCAAGCTGGTCAAGGGCATGGGCGGGGCAATGGATTTGGTTGCCGGCGTCAAAAAGATCGTCGTCGTGATGGAACATGCCGCCAAAGGCGAGAGCAAGGTCGTGCCGAGCTGCACGCTGCCGCTGACCGGTAAAGGCGTTGTCGATGATCTGATTACCGACCTTGGCGAATTCAGCTTCAACGCGCCGGGCCGCGAAGGCAAGCTGACGCTGGTCAAGCTTGCCCCCGGCGTGACGTTGGAGGAAATTACGGCGCAGACGACAGCAAAGTTCGAAACGGCGCTTTAAAACTTTATAACTAATGGTGGCTTAGTAACGGCGACTGCTGAACGAAACGGCAGAATAATGCCTGTGCTTGATTCACTATTCTCTATTGGCTTCGGAACAGGCTGCCAACGACTGCCTTCTAGCATAACAATATCAATCTCACCCTGAAAAACACCGCTTTCCCGCTCCATTAATAGAGCTTGTGCGCCAAACCGTTCAGCGATTTTACGGTCCTGCACAGCATGAATAAGACGGTGCAATTTTTTCTCGACTGGCACGATACGGCGATGGGCTCTGCGTCGCCACCACTTCAAAGTCTTTTTCCAATCGGCATGTGGCGAAAGATCAATCGGGCATGTCATTATCTGGATAGCGTGATGCAAATCCATCTCTTCTAATTGGGCGCGGCGCTCTTTATAGATTTCCTTGCGGCGTGCCTCGGACAAATTATCGTAATTCAATTCAACATCGAGCCGTAAAGTGCGACGTGCTAGATCCCAATGCTGTCTTTTAATGACTTGTGTAAACCCTTTGCGCACATAAGCGTTTTCCTTTGCGGTCAGGATCCTTACTCGATGACGCTCGAAATGAAGTCCGCAGCGTTCCAGCTGTTCAACGCGTGATTCATGCTGGCGCGGTGCAGGCCGAAGATTAATGGGGAATGGCGACGATTCTGCGAGGAGAGCGAGTTTAATGTCAGGCTGCATATCTTAGTCCATCGCAGACAATGCGATTCTGCCACAGCATTGTTAGGCTTGGCCGTCTTCACGAAGCACCCTAGCGTTGGAGCTTCGGGCCGCATAAACTGCTACTGTGTTACTTTCCACTGCCAATCTAGCTGTTCATCGCGGCACGCATTTGCTGGTCGATGATTTCACCTGTGCCATCGCGCCCGGCGAGGCCACGTGGCTAACAGGGCCGAATGGCGTTGGCAAGTCGACGTTGTTGCGCGTATTAGCAGGCTTACAGCCGCCATTGCGTGGGAGCGTCAAAATCAACAGCGATTATCTCTATCAGCCCAGCGAAACCGGGTTCGATGCCGGGCTGACGGTCACGCAAAATCTTGAATGGTGGTGCGCCGTTAATGAAGCATGGCAAATGCCAATTTCCGCAGCATTAGCGGCATGGCAGCTTACCCCGCAGGCCGACCAGATTCACGCCAGCCTGTCACAAGGGCAAAAACAACGCGCGGCGCTGGCGCGGCTCTCACTCAACCCGGCAAAACTCTGGCTACTGGACGAGCCACTAGCGCATCTGGATCAGCAGGGTGAACAACTGTTTCAGGCTGCAGTTACAACGCATTTGCAGAACGGTGGGGCCATGATCGCCGCTACGCATGCAACCACGCTGCTATCGCAAGCGCGCGTGATTCAGTTGGGGGCTGCCATTGTTTAGCGCGCTTCTTAAACGAGAGTTCCGTGTGCTTTGCGCCAGCCGTGCGCAACTGCTGACCTTGGCCGCTTATCCGTTATTGCTGCTGCTGGTCGGGGCGCTGGCGCTCGATCTGCCGCAACAGGAGCAAGGCGTGCGCGTGGCGCTGCTGTTGATTGCCTTCGCGCTGTTGCCGCTCAACCTGGTCGGTACTGTATGGCAGGCCGATCTCGGTTCGGGTGCGCTTATCCAATTGCGCCACACCCTGCTAATCGTTGTTTGGGCACGGTATGTGGCTATGCTACTTGGTATCCTCTTGCCTTTAACGATCCTGCTGCTTGCAGTAGCAGCCCTGCTGCTAAATATTGAGGTTCAGCCACTGGCCTTGCCGTTGCTGCTGGCCTTGCCAAGCCTAACCGGGTTATTGCTGTTAGTCGCCGCACTGCTGCCGGGGGCGGGTGATCAAAACGCCTTGCCAGCATTGCTGCTGCTGCCTTTAGCTGTGCCGGTCATCGTGTTATCGACGTTGGCTGTCACTGCTCCAATCGGCCTCGCTACGGCAGCCACGTATTGGCTCGCCGCGCTGGCGGTACTCAGCTTGGGCCTGTTGCCACCCGCTGTTGTTGTAGCGTTGCGGCACAAGCTGGCTTCGGTGTAGAAAGCCATATGTTCGCATTCGCCAACCCTAACCGCTTTTTCCGCATGAGTGGGCGCATCCAGCCATGGCTGGCGGCCCTAGCCGTTATGCTGCTTGGCTATGGCTTGTGGCAGGCGCTTGTCGTCTCCCCCCCGGACTATCAGCAGGGCGAGACGGTACGCATCATGTATATCCATGTGCCCGCTGCTTGGCTGGCAATGGGGATCTATACCAGCATGGCGATCGCGGCTTGCGTCAGTTTGATCTGGGGCCATCTGCTTGCGGAGCTTTACTGCCGTGCCGCGGCACCCTTGGGCGCAGCGATGACGGCGCTATGCTTGATCACAGGCAGCCTATGGGGCGCGCCAATGTGGGGCACCTGGTGGGTATGGGATGCGCGGCTGACGAGCGTCTTGGTGCTATTCTTTTTCTATCTCGGCTATCTGGCATTGGTGCGAGAAACAACGCCTGCGCCCGGCAGCGATAAAGCTTCGTCGATCCTGCTGCTGGTCGGCTTCGTCAATCTGCCGATCGTAAAGTTTTCGGTCGATTGGTGGGCGACGCTGCATCAACCCGCAGGTGCAATCAAGCTCGGCAAGCAAGGCCTCAACTCGACGCTCGATCCATCTATGCTGCAACCGCTGCTACTTATGGGCGCGGCTTATTTCTGTGGCTTCGCCGTACTGGTGCTAATGCGTTTGCAAACTGAATACGCACAGCGTCGCGACATGCTAGCAGCCCTCAAGGTGATCTGATGGATTGGTCTGCCGCCCATGCCGATTATGTGATTGCCGCTTATGCCATAGCTTTCGTGATCATCCTCGGCTGCGTGTTCTTTACCTGGCGGGGCAAATGACAATCCGTCAGCGCCGACTTGTCCTCATCCTCACAATCCTGATTTCAGTTGGCACCGCCGTTGGCCTTACGCTGCGCGGCCTGAATGAGAATATCAGCTTCTACCGCACCCCGACGCAGCTGCTGGCGGAAACGAACCTGGCTCAAACCTATCGTATTGGTGGCATGGTGGTGGTAGGTTCAGTCACGCGTGGCGCGATCAACAGCTTTCGACTGACAGACACGACAACCGAGCTACCGGTGCAGTACAGCGGCGCACTGCCCGACCTGTTCCGCGAAGGGCAGGGGCTGGTTGTCGAGGGGCATCTACAGCCAAATGGCACACTGAGCGCCACGCAAGTACTCGCCAAACATGACGAACGCTACATGCCGCCGGAAGCGGCCCGCGCTCTGTTGAAGGCGCAGCAAAAGTGAGTTTCCCGGAGCTTGGGCATTTCGCGCTGGTGTTAGCGCTGGCCGTCAGTTGCATTGCCGCGATGCCGTTGCGCATGTCGCTGGCGGCAAATCCGCAATGGCAAGCTTTTGGTAACCGCGCAGCGATCATCACATTCATGCTGGTCGCATTCAGCTTCGCCACGCTGATTTATGCCTTCGCCACCTCTGACTTCTCACTAGCGTTGATCGCCGCCCATAGCCAGACGCAACAGCCGTTCGCTTATAAAATAGCTGCCGCGTGGGGCCAGCACGAAGGCTCGCTCTTGTTGTGGCTGCTGATTCTTACCGGTTGCGGCGCGATGCTAGCTTGGCGGGAGCGCTTACTGCCGCTTGCCATCAAAGCCACCGCCTTAGCCGCGCTGGCCGCGCTATCGGCCGCTTTCGCCGCGCTCAGCCTCATCACGAGCAACCCGTTCGCGCGACTGATCGAAGCGCCACTAGAAGGCCGCGACCTAAACCCGCTGTTACAGGATCCTGGTCTCGTGTTGCATCCGCCGCTGCTCTATCTTGGCTATGTCGGCTATTCCGTTTGCTTCGCAATCGCTATCGCCGCGCTTATTCACGGCACGTTCGACCGGCTTACCGCGCACGCGCTGCGGCCCTGGGCATTGTTTGCTTGGACGGCGCTCACTGCAGGTCTCGCGCTCGGTTCCTGGTGGTCATATTACGAACTTGGCTGGGGCGGTTGGTGGTTCTGGGATCCGGTCGAGAATGTCGCGCTTTTGCCGTGGCTCGTCGGTACGGCGCTGCTGCATTCGCTCAGAACGGTGACAAGCCGGGCAACCCTGCTGCGTTGGACGCTGTGGCTCGCGCTGGCAGCCTTTGCGCTCTCGTTGCTAGGCACCTTCCTTGTGCGCTCCGGTATTCTCACCTCCGTTCACACCTTCGCAAGCGACCCGGCGCGAGGGCTTGCCATTCTCGCGCTGTTCATGGCAGCAGTCGGCGGTGCTTTTTGGCTCTATGCTGCACGGCTACCGAAGCTGCTGCAGGAAACACCGTTTTTGCCGCTGTCGCGTGAAGGGCTGCTGCTGCTCAATAACATCCTGCTTTGCTCCGCGGCGGGCGTCGTGCTGCTCGGCACGCTCTATCCGCTAATCGTCAGCGCGTTGCGCTTGCCGCCGCTTTCAGTCGGCGCACCGTATTTTAATAGCGCGGCGCTGCCGCTGCTACTGCCACTTCTGTTCCTGATGCCGCTAGGGATTTTTCTACCTTGGCGAGCGGGCGTGTGGGCGCGACTAAGGCGTATTATCCTGCCGCTTGTGCTGGCCAATACAGTGGTCGTAATTGCGTATCTATATTATCTTGGCTGGCATGGGGCATTGGCGCTGCTCGGCTTTGTTGGCGGTGTTTGGGCTTTAATCGGCAACCTATTAGATATGCGGCGGCATTGGCACGCCAGTGACAGGCTACAGTTGTGGCCACGCTGGCTGGCACATCTTGGCCTTGGCATCGCGGTGATCGGCATGGCCGGCGCGCCGCTGGATTTCGATATGAGCCGCGGCGTACATACCGGTGATCGTTTTAGCTTCGCCCGCTACGATCTAACCGTGGCGCAGTTGATACCACAGACCGGCCTGAACTATACCGATCGTGGGCTGGCACTCGACGTCGCGCAAACAGGTGAGCGGCTAACACCCGTCCAGCGCATCTATTCCGCTGCCGACATTATGACGACCGAAGCCACGATCCGGAGCGACCTGATCGGCGATTTGTTTGTCACGGTCAGTGCACCTGATGCAGATGGAAAGTATCTGCTACGCCTCCGCTATCATCCGCTGCAGGTTTGGATCTGGCTGGGCGCAATCCTAATGGCGTTGGGCGGGCTTATCGGTGTGGTATCTAGAAAATGAAGCGCGTGATCCCGCTGTTCCTGATTTTGGTCTTCGGCACGCTGTTTGCCGTGCTGCTGTTGAATCCGGCGCCTAAAAATCAGCAAACGCTGCAGCAGTTGCCAGCTTTGCAACTTATTCAACAAAATGGCCAACCGCTTATGCTTCCCATCGCGGGGCAGGGGTTCGTCGTCAATGTCTTCGCTTCTTGGTGCGTACCGTGCGCCGCAGAAATGCCACTGCTGACTGAACTTGCCAAAACCACGCCCATTTATAGCATCGCCTATAAGGACGAGCCGAAAGCGTTAGCGGCTTACCTGCAGCGTTACGGCAATCCTTTTACAGCGATCATCAACGATGATGGCACGGCAACAGCGCAGCTTGGCATCACCGGTGTTCCAGAAAGCTATCTAGTTGATAAGACTGGCCGTATTGTGCGGCATGCCGCAGGCATGCTGGATGCCGCAGAGTTAGCCGATTGGCAGACAGAACTCAAATCATGGCAATAAGACTCCTCATCTTTTTGTTGCTCGCCAACACGGCGTATGCCGATGATCGCGCCACGTCGCTGATGCGTGAAATCCGCTGCGTGGTCTGTAACGCGCAGTCGATTGCTGATAGCGATGCGCCGCTGGCAGCTGACCTGCGGCGTGAAGTGTCGACACGTGTCGGAAATGGCGAAAGCGATAGCGCGATCAAAACCAGCCTACGCGCCCGCTATGGCGATCAGATCTTACTGGCGCCGCCATTGCGCGCCGATACCGCTCCATTATTGGCCGCGCCTGCGATCCTGTTGGCGTTAGCGCTGGCAATATCCTGGCGGCTGTTCAAGCGGAAGCAGGGAAAATGATCGTCTGGTTTGCCGCCGCCATCCTCACCGCTTGCGTGTTGCTTTACACACTCGCACCACTGGCCCGCGCGGGACAGCTGCGTACTGCCTATGCGCTATCCGCATTTGTCGCGCTGTTGGCATTAGCGCTATACGCCTGGCTTGGTAACCCTAACCTATCTGCGCAACCCGCCGGGCCGCGCCAAGAAACACAGCAACAAGCTTTGGCGAAAATTGAAGATGGCGCGAATAAGCTGCGGCAGTCCCTTACGCAAAATCCAGACGATGCCGCGGGCTGGGCGCTGCTGGCCAGCAGCGAAACCGCTTTGAGTCACGACGAAGCCGCTGCCATCGCCTTTGATCATGCAGCCGCGCTTACGGATGGTGAGCGGAAAGAGACTTTTACCCAGCAAGCTAATGCCGCTCGCCTGGCTGGGCGCTATGAAGCAGGGAAGGGGGCCTGGTTGGCTGGCGATCGTAAAGGGATGGAGGCTAATTGGCGCCCTCTGCTCGACCTGTTGCCAGACGGTGCGCCCTTGCGCAGCGAATTGCTGCAAAAGCTAGACGCGCCCCAGTAGTTATTTTGAGACGTCTATAAAGATCGTCTTGTTCCGCGGCGCGCGCTTGCATAGCCGCTCCAACTGCTCCGGCGCTATATCGTGATTGCGCACGATCATGACCATCGTCACGTTGCTTTCCCGCAGGGCGATCTCTAGCGAGAAGGCATCGTCAACGCTGCGGGCCGCGCTATCGCTGCAGACATGGCTGACAGCCCAGCGCTCATAAACTTCATAAACTTTGGCGCCATCAGCGCCATTATCGCGCTGACGAATGGCATTATCCTGCTGCCGCTTGAGAGTTTTTACCAAAGCTTCCAGTTCAAAACCCGACAGCAGCCGATCCGGCTGTAAGTCATCGTCACCGGTATCATCCGGGGCGAAGCTATCGTTGGCGGTGAGCTTGGTTGGCATCGGTTAAAAAGTATTCCCCAAAAATCTGTGGCGACGGTCACTTCCCCTGTTGGGATTCATAGCCCGTTAACCATGCATTTATGGCTCCCGCGATTCGCGTTAAGCTGGCAAGCAATCGTATTAGTTGCGCATAAAGGAAATGCCTGTCGCATTGCATCCGTGACTGATTTGCCACAGGCCTGGCGACTAGGTATAAAGCGTATCCACGAATTTCTTAGGAACAGTAATGACCGTAACAAATACCCAAAAAACAAACAGCATTCCCGTAACAATCCTCACCGGCTATCTCGGCGCAGGCAAGACGACGCTGCTCAATCGCATCCTTACTGAACAGCACGGGAAAAAATACGCTGTCATCATCAATGAATTTGGCGAGATAGGGATCGACAATGATCTGGTCGTTGGCGCCGATGAAGAAATCTTCGAGATGAATAACGGTTGCATCTGCTGCACGGTGCGTGGCGACCTGATCCGCATTATCGGTAACCTGCTAAAGCGCGGCGGCAAGTTCGATGGCATCATCGTCGAGACGACAGGTCTGGCTGATCCAGGCCCGGTCGTGCAGAGCTTCTTTGTCGATGATGCGCTGCAGGCCCGCACGCAACTGGATGCCGTCGTTACTCTGATCGATGCCGCGCATATCGACGAAAGTCTGAATGCCGGGCATGAAGCGGCAGAGCAGATTGCATTCGCAGATATTATCCTGCTGAACAAAACTGACCTTGTTGATGCAGACGCGCTTGCTGCTTTAGAAGCACGCTTACGCAACATGAATCCGCTAGCGCCAATCGTGAAGACGAGCCGAAGCGACATCGCGCTCGACAAGATTCTTGGTATCGGTGCATTTGAACTGGCCCGAATTACCAATATCGAGCCTGATTTCCTAAAAACTGGGCATCACCATACCCACAACGAGGCGGTTGGTAGCGTGGCGCTGACTATGACAAGGCCCATTGATCCCGCCAAATTTGACCCTTGGATTGGGCAGTTGGCGCAGGATAAAGGCCCCGATTTGCTGCGTTATAAGGGTATTATCGACCTTAAGGACGATGCCAAGCAGTTCGTGTTGCAAGGCGTGCATATGATTATGGAAGGCACGCCGACCCAGTTTTGGCCAAAAGATCAGCCGCGCGTCAGCAGGCTCGTGTTCATTGGCAAAAATCTGGATGAAGCAGAACTGAAGGCTGGCTTTGAGGCTTGCGCGGCGTGACAAACAAGTCGCCGATCGCTGAACAGTGGCAATTTGATAGCGCCGTGATGGCTTTAACACTGAGCCGCGACAATATGCGGTTGGCGATTGCCTGTGCGGATGGCGTTGCGCAAATTCTGGAAACAGGCGAGGGCGCGCAGCCAGGAAGCGTAGCACTGCACAAAGGCGCAACACTGACAATTGCCGCTGGCTTCGACGAAGCTGATTTTGTTGCGGGCGGCGAAGATGGGCGTTTGGTTGCACTTGATGGCAATAATATAAGCGAACTCGCCGTTCACAAAAACCAATGGCTAGAACAGATCGCCGTCGCCCCGAAGTTGGGACAAGTTTTCTATGGCGTTGGTAAAACCATTGTCCGCGTGCGTCGCGATGGCTCAGTGCCAGGCACGCCTTGGGCTATTCCGTCAACGCCCGGTAGTCTGGCGCTGCACCCGCAGGAAAAGCGGCTAGCGGTTGCGCATTACAATGGCGTCAGCATTTATCCATTGAACGCCAAGCATGCGGAGCCCATGCAGCTGAACTGGCAAGGCTCGCACCTGCTTTCGGCCTGGCACCCGAATGGCGAGATCATCTGCACAACGATGCAAGAAGCCGGGCTACATGGTTGGCGGTTGACCGATAAGGCGGAGATGCGCATGTCGGGCTACCAAAGTAAGCCTGAGGCGCTGGCATTCTTTGAGGATGGAAAATATCTGGCGACAGCCGGATCGCCGCAGATCGTATGCTGGCCGTTCTTCGGCGGCGGGCCATGGGGGAAGGCACCGCTGATGATCGGGCCAGATACCGAGGCAGTTGTCAGTCGCCTTGCCCCTCATCCAGCAGACTCACTGCTTGCGGTTGGCTATGACAACGGCGCTTTGACGCTACAGCCTGTACACGAAGGCAATCCATTACCGCTGTTGCAAGGTGATGGCGATAAACTGGCCGCGCTCGTCTGGACGGATGACGGTCGTGCGCTTTATGCAGGAACCGAGAGTGGCAGGCTCTATCGATTCACGGTTGAGAGTGTAAGCACCGCGTTCCAATGATTAAGCCTTAGCTTTGTCACGCTTCCGCTGCGCTTTATTCGCATAGAGCGACTTGTCTGCTTTTGCGATCAATTGGCCAGAGCTATAACCTGGCGTTACAGTGATTGCGCCATGACTGACGGCAAGTGGAAAACTGCGATTGGTGTAAGTCACCAGCTTGCTATTCAGCATAGCAACCAGCCGCGCCACGCGAGCCAGCGCCGCCTCGGGTTCAGCATCGGTCAGTAAGATTGCGAATTCATCCCCGCCAAGGCGACCCACATAATCAGTAATGCGGACGCTGGCTAATCCTTCTGATAGCGCTTTAATGTAAGCGTCGCCAGCGGGATGGCCAAAGCTATCATTAATCTGCTTTAGGCCATCGAGGTCGAACAAGACGAGGAGCGCGGTGGTTTTATTCTGGCGCTGGGCGCGGTCGACTTCGCGGGCCAAAGCCTTGTAGAAGCCACGTTGGTTAAGCACTCCCGTGAGAGGATCGGTCTGTACTTCGCTTTCCAGCGTCATAATGCGCTGTTGCTGCTTTTCAATTAGGTCGAGTGCGCGGGCGAGAGCCGCATTTGCTTCAAAGGCTGCCTGATCGGGCCACGCCATAGGATTAACTTGCGCATTATTGAGTTGAGACTTGGCGAAAAGGGCGTTTGCAAAAGGCGGCATCACAGAACTCCAATTGGTTATGAGAGTAAGCTTTGCAAAGCGCGTGCCATCGTTATCTGCCCGAAATGACTAGATATTTTGTATGTGCGGGTTAAATCTGCCGATCTGTTAAGGGCCTTCCTACCCACAGCGGCATTTTTGGCGCTACCGCAAGTCTTTAAACTTTACTAACGTCTTTCGTGCTGCATTGGCGTTGGCGCTAATAGATTTTTCGACAGGAAGTGTTTTTGCTGAGCCGTTTCCGCATTCTAATTGTTTCTCTTCTACTTACGGCAGCGCTGTTGGTATTGGGCGTTTGGGCTTGGCCCGATGCTGCCCCAGAGCAAGAGACAGCAGCCGTGATCGCGCGTGAAGCCGCAGCGGAGTCTATCACCATCACGCCGCACCGTGCGCTTTACGATTTGCATCTAGCGGACGTGAAAAGCGACAGCGGTATCAATAATGCAGGCGGGCAGCTGCTGTTCGTTTGGGGCGATAGCTGCGACGGCTGGACGATCGAGCAGCGCCTGAACTTGGCGTTTTCATACACCGAAGGCGGTCGCCAGAGGATCCAGACTAGCCTTGCTAGCTGGGAAGCTAAAGACGGCAGTGATTTCAGATTTTCTGTGCGGCGCAATGTGAATGGCAAGCAAAAAGAAGAGTTTGAAGGCAAAGCGCAGTTGGCCAGTGATGGCAGTGGCACAGCGCATTACACAATGCCGAATGGCCATACGGTCGACCTTGCGCCCAGGACGCTATTTCCCACAGTTCATACACTGCAGATTCTGCGGGCGGCTAAAGCCGGTAAGACAATGTTAACGCGCGAAGTATTTGATGGTGCGGACGAGGCTGGGCAGAATCAAATCACTGCATTTATAGGTGCGCAAAAAGATGTGCCTGCGGCTGCTGATGAGGCGGCCAATGCATTGAACCATGGGCGCGGCTGGCCGGTGCATATGGCGTTCTTCGCGCCCAAGACCGACGATAATGCCGATACAAGTGAGGCGGGATTGCCAGATTATGAAATGTCGATGACGTTGCTGGAAACCGGGGTCGCGCATGATTTAGTAATCGATTATGGCGACTTTACAGTGAATGCGACCTTGCGTGCCGTCGAACCACTGCCGCAGCCGAGCTGCTGATGACCCAAACAATTGCAAAAAAAGTTCTTATTGTTGAAGATAATGAACTCAATCTAAAGCTGTTCCGCGATTTGCTGGTCGCGCATGGGTATACAACTTGCGATACACGCGAAGGCATGGAAGCCGTGCGACTGGCGCGGGTAGAAAAGCCTGACTTGATCTTAATGGACATCCAATTGCCAGAGGTTTCAGGCCTAGAAGTGATCCGCTGGCTAAAAGATGATGCAGCATTGGCAAAGATACCGGTCATTGCTGTCACTGCATTCGCTATGAAGGGCGACGAAGAGCGTATTCGGGCCAGCGGTTGCGAGGATTATCTGTCTAAGCCAATCTCGATTGCCAAATTTTTAGAGATGGTGCGCGCTTATGCGCCGCTCCAAACTGTACAAGAAAGCTAAGCTTACATGTCCGCCCGGATTTTGGTTGTCGATGATAATCCCCTCAATATTAAGCTACTCGCTGCTCGGCTAACGCGGGAATATTATATGGTCGAGACCGCGACAAGCGGGGCCTTGGCGCTGGAAGCAGTAGCTAATCAATTGCCAGATATTATCTTGCTCGATGTCACTATGCCGGAGATGGACGGTTTTGAAGTGTGCATGAAATTGCGCGCAGACCCGCGAGCCAAGCATATCCCCATTATCATGGTCACAGCGCTGACTGATATTTCAGATCGGGTGAATGGCCTTCGCGTGGGTGCGGATGACTTTATCTCTAAACCTATTAATCCAGAAGCGCTGTTGGCGCGTGTACGCTCGCTCTTGCGTTTGAAATTTCTGATGGATGAGTGGCGCTTACGGGAAAATTCAGCGGCGGCTTTCGGAGGCGCCGATCCATTGCGTGCTACAGGGCCGGAAGTTGATATCAATAATATTGCCGGCGCGCAGTTACTCTATTTTAGCGAAGATTCCAGCGAACACGGGCGTATTGCGCCAGCGTTATTGGCAGAACAAATCTCGCTTGATCAAGTAACAACGCCAGACGAGGTGCTGCCGATCTTAGCCGAAGGCGCGTACGAAGCCGTAATGCTCTCATTGCGACCCGGAGACGACCGCTCATTACAACTAATCGCGACGCTGCGCGCGGCAGAGGCAACACGTAATCTGCCGATCGTGATGGTGGCCGATGATATGGATATCGGCCGGGTGGCGCGTGCGCTGGAATTAGGCGCGACTGACTATATTCTGCGTCCACTCGATAATAACGAGCTGCTGGCGCGCGTGCGCACGCAGATCAAGCAGACGCGTACCTATCAAAGGCTGCGCGAGAATTATGAGCGCTCGCTTGCCATGGCGCTAACTGATCCATTAACTGGCGCTTTCAACCGGCGTTACCTTGATTTGCATCTGCCACGCATTTTTAGCCGTGCTCGCACAGGTGAAAAGCCGCTGTCGATGCTCTATGTCGACCTGGATCATTTCAAAGTCGTCAACGACACGCACGGTCATCCGGTTGGTGATGCGGTGCTAAAGGAATTGGTTGAACGGCTTAACCAAAATTTACGTACCTTTGACATGGTGGTGCGCGTGGGTGGTGAAGAGTTTGCTGTACTAATGCCTGAAACGGATGCCGCTACCGCTGCCATGATTGGTGAGCGCTTGTGCCGTCGTATCGCCGAAGTCGCTTTTAGTTTACCGAGTCACGAGCTGCAGCTAGCGCTTTCCGCTAGCGTTGGTGTTGCGACAATGCAGCCTAGTGATGCCGATGGCATGGCGCTGCTGGAGCGAGCCGACCAAGCGCTTTATAAAGCTAAACACGAAGGTCGAAATCGCGTCGAGATCGCAAGCTAGAACGGTTGTTTTAATGTACAGGCCGACTTAGACTGCCGCCCAATGCGCATTCTCGTCACCCTTCTGTCGCTCGTCTTTTTCGGCACCATCGCAGTGGTGGGGGCCGTCATCATTGGCATCCAGATTTACAGCCAGGATTTACCAGATTACAGCGTCCTTAAAGATTACGCGCCGCCGACTTTGACCCGGTTGCATGCAGGGGATGGCCGCTTGCTGGCAGAGTTTGCTGCCGAACGCCGTGTCTTTGTGCCCTATGAGGCTATTCCGGAGCGCGTGCGTAACGCGTTTATCGCCGCTGAAGATAAGGATTTTTATAATCACCAGGGCGTCGATTTCCAATCCGTCATCCGCGCGGGAGTGCAAAACTTTGAGGCGCGGGGCAGCGGCAAGCGCCCGGTTGGGGCTTCGACTATCACGCAACAAGTTGCGCGTAATTTCTTTTTGACCAACGAAGTGTCTTATACTCGCAAGATCAGGGAGATCCTGCTGGCATTTCGGCTCGAACGGGCGCTATCCAAAGAACGTATTTTAGAACTTTATCTGAACCAGATATTCCTAGGGGAGCGCAGCTATGGTGTGGCTGCTGCGGCCCAAGGCTACTTCAACAAATCGCTAGACGAACTGACGGTCGCTGAATGTGCTTATTTGGCTTCGCTGCCAAAGGCGCCGAATAACTATAACCCTACCCGCAATCATGAGGCGGCACTGACCCGTCGTAATTGGGTAATTGGGCGTATGCACGAAGAAGGTTATGTCACTCAAGCCGAGATGGACACAGCTTTGAAAGAACCATTGGCGATTGCCGACCGTGATGGCAGCGAAACCGTAACTGCCGATTATTTCGCTGAAGAAGTGCGTCGCGAGTTGGTCGATAAATATAGCGCCGACGCTGTGCTCCAAGGCGGACTTTACGTGCGCACCTCGGTTAATCCAAAGTTGCAGGTGGAAGCCGATAAGGCTTTGCGCGAGGGTCTGATGGCCTATGACCGCCGTCATGGTTATCGCGGGCCTGTAGCGCACAATCTTTCGCTGTTGGGTTGGCCGGCGCCATTAAAGGCTATTCAGAAGCCATTAGGTGCGGAAGGCTGGGAGTTGGTAGCCGTGACAAGCGCGAGCGCGACTGAAGCCGCGATCGCTACCATGACCAGCACTGGCACGATGAGCGGCACGGATTACACATGGTCGGGCGGTAAGCTGAAGCGCGGCGATGTTGTGCTGGCCGAGAAGCTGGAAGGCAATAAATTCGCGTTGCGACAAGTGCCGCTGGTGCAGGGGGGGCTCGTCTCACTCGACCCGAACACGGGCCGCGTACTCGCGATGAGTGGCGGGTTCAGTCACGCGATGAGCGTTTTTAATCGCGTGACGCAGGCACAGCGGCAGCCAGGCTCAAGCTTTAAACCATTCGTCTATATGGCTGCGCTTGATAACGGCTTTAATCCGTCGTCGCTCATCGTCGACGGGCCGATTGCCCTACCACAAGGCCCCGGCTTACCCATATGGCGGCCAGAGAATTACGAGCATGACTTTTTAGGGCCGTCGACACTGCGCACAGGTGTGGAGAAATCCCGTAACCTCATGACGATCCGGCTTGCGCATGCGATTGGCATGGATAAGGTCGCAGATATTACGAAGCGCTTTGGCATCAACGATAATCTGCCTAAATATCTGGCAATGGCGATCGGCGCGATCGATACCACGCCGCTGAAAATGGCGACCGCTTATGGCATGATTGTTAATGGCGGCAAGCAGATCGCGCCTAGTTTTGTCGACATGGTACAAGATCGCCGCGGGCGCACTGTCTGGCGGCGCGGCGGGCGCCTATGCACGGCTTGCATGAACGTCAACTGGCAACCAGGCATGGCTGTGCCGGAAATTCCAGATCCACGCGCGCAGATCGAAGACCCACGCACAACGGGGCAAATGGTCTCGATCATGGAAGGCGTCGTGCAGCGCGGCACGGCGGCGGCTTTGAAAAAGACGCTCAATTTCCCAGTTGCGGGCAAGACCGGCACCACGAATGAGTCGCGCGATGTCTGGTTCATAGGTTTCACGCCCGATTTGGTAACAGCAGTTTATGTCGGCTATGACGATCCAAAGTCGCTTGGCAAGCATGAAACGGGTGCAACCGTAGCCGTACCGATCTTTGGGCAGTTCATGAAAGCAGCGATGACTGACCGGCCAAAAGTACCATTTCGTGTGCCTGAAGGTTTGCGCTTCGTACGCATCGATCCGCGCAGCGGACAAGAGGTTGAGCCAGGCACGCCGGGCGCGATCTGGGAAGGTTACAAGCCGGGCACAGAGCCTGGCGCTGCGCCGCAAACGATCTTGCGCGATGGTGAAGTTGCGGGCGAAGAGGGGGTTAGCGTTGAAGGCGAGAGCGCTGCCGATGGCGTCTCAGTCGATGAAGGCAGTTCAAATTCATCTGCTGCCGGGCAACCTGTCGACAATTCGATCCCAGGCGTTCCTACTGCGCCTGGCCAGGCAAATACCCCGACTTTAGGCAAACCGGAAGAGATACAGGGAACGGGCGGGCTGTATTAGACAGTTGAAATCATGGTGAAAGTAAAGCGGTTGAAGTGTGAAAATCATTTTGCATTATACTGACAACATGCATTCCAACATTAAGCCGCATCCTAAAGAATTAGAACTGCATGCCAACACGCTGCAGCATATCGTGCGGCGGCTTGGTAATTTACGACTGAAAGAAAGTGATCCTGCGGCGCGTAAAAAGCTGGCACGGCGCATGCGGCTTTATAAAGCGGAAGAGAAGCGCGTTTTAGCGGGCAGCCCGACAGCTTACGCGCGCACCTGTGACTATCATACGCGCTACAGCCATATCCTCTATTGCTTCAGAAACGATTTTGTTGGTATCGGCATGCCTCGACGACCTATCCGGCCATTTCATTATGAAGATTATGTGACATTGGCCTATACGCGAGACACGCTCGCTAAAATCAGAACCTTGCAAGAATATCAAACTGGACCTGCGCACGACGTTTTGCCGAAACCACACAAG
Source organism: Alphaproteobacteria bacterium (assembly GCA_965246895.1). GTDB lineage: Bacteria > Pseudomonadota > Alphaproteobacteria > JAIXQD01 > JAIXQD01 > CBDFFX01. The sequence goes on from OZ251993.1 coordinate 700,277, forward strand.
GCGCGGAAATTATCGGCTGGCTAATTAGCGCTGAAAATTAGCGAGCCTAGCGACGACTGTCGGTTCTGGCTTGGCTGGGCCGGCTCTTAACTGAATCGGGCCGCCGTTTATCTTAGTTGCTTCGGCTAGCAAGCGCGCATAATTGAGAACCTTTTTATTGCGTGGCGCCTTTGCTGCTTTCATCGAGCGCAGCTTAACGCGCGCTACATATTCCGCTGCCGTCATGCCGTCTGGCAGTTCGATATTAATGACTGTCATTTTATGGCCTGTTAAATCAGGGGTCTTACTCATTATCCGCTCCGATTGACGTTTTAATATGAGGCGGAGTATACAAGCCGCTTACCCATTAGCGATGGATTTATTTACTTGCGCGCAGAAATTGCCCAACTAGCCGACGAGATCAACAGCAGCCTGAAGCTGCTGGGGAGGCATCTTTGACCTTGAGGCTGCCACCCGCCGGCTAGAGGAACTGAACAGTCTGGCTGAGGATCCGACCCTGTGGGATAACGCAGGCAAAGCACAGAAATTGATGCGCGAGAAAAGCCAGCTTGAAACCAGCATAGGTGCTTACCGCACGATCGAAAACGGGCTCGCGGATGGTTTAGCGCTGGTTGAGCTGGGCGAGGAAGCTGATGATGCGGATACAATCCGCGAGGGCGAGCAGCAGCTACAGCAATTGAAAGCGACTGCACGGCAGAAGGAGCTGGAGAGCTTGCTATCCGGCGAGGCTGACCATAACGACTGCTATCTGGAAGTGAACGCGGGCGCGGGCGGTACCGAGGCGCAGGACTGGGCCGAGATATTGCTGCGCATGTATTCGCGTTGGGCCACGCAGCACAATTACAAGGTTGAGCTGCTGGAAGACACAGCGGGCGATAGTGCAGGGTTAAAGTCTGCGACGATTCAAATTTCCGGGCCGAACGCCTATGGCTGGTTGAAGACGGAGGCGGGCGTGCATCGGTTAGTGCGTATATCGCCGTTCGATAGTAATGCGCGGCGACATACGAGCTTCACCAGCGTCGCCGTCAGCCCGATCATCGACGACACGATCGAAATCGAGATTCTCGATAAAGACTTGCGGGTGGATACCTATCGCGCGTCAGGCTCTGGCGGGCAGCACGTCAATAAAACCGATAGCGCGGTGCGGATCACGCATATTCCCACGGGGATCGCCGCTGCTTGCCAGATGGGCCGCAGCCAGCACCAGAACCGTGCCGAAGCGATGAATATGCTGCGCGGAAAATTATACGAGCTGGAACTGAAAAAGCGCGAAGCGGCGACAGACGCGCTCAATGCGCAGAAAACCGATATCGCATGGGGGCACCAAATCCGCAGCTATGTGTTGCAGCCATACCAAATGGTGAAGGATCTGCGGACAGGTGCGGAAACGAGCCAATCCGCCGCTGTGCTGGACGGGGATATTGACCTGTTTCTGGAAGCCGCCCTTGCCGCCCGCATGCAAGGCCTGCACGACTAACTCGAGCTTTCCAAATCAATCACTTACTATGGGGTGGGGGTGGGTTCACGTTTTCGCCCAATGGAAACAACCGCTTAGGTCTTTTCAAGGGGTCCGCAGATACAGTTTTAGGGGTAGGTTGCCCCTTTTTATTGCTCGCTTGCACTCACGAAGGTAACTGCTATGCCAGTAGCCGGTTCTGGTCTCTCGCACTTACCTAGCGATCCGGGGTGACGCAAGGGAAATGCCCGGCGACCACTAATTCAGTAGATAAATATCATTATAAGAAATTAATGTCAAGAGAATTTAAGGATCATATAGAAAGCCTTAACGCCTCGATCATTATTTGCGCTTATGCTTTTGCCAAGCTTTGGGGATCATAGCATGGAACGCGTCACCACAACCTTGCCCGGCAATCTCGTGCTTGAGCAGGATTTTATTCTGCAAGTGCGGCGGCTGCAAAAGCAGGCCGAGCGCGCGCTGGTGCTAAATGTGCAATTTGCGCAAATGCCTAATATTTCAGGCAAGCGAGAATTGCTAGATGCCGCACAGGATAATCTGCATGATCTCGCACGCCAGCAAGGCGGCGAACTCTATTTGATGACCAATGGCGACGGCTTCCTGGTGCTGCCGCCGCAACCAGAAGGGCGAGAGCTTATCTTCGGCGCGGAGCTTGTGGCGGCGGCTCTGCCCGTAGGGATTGACCCCGGGCGCACGCCCGTCAGTTGGTTGCAAGCCTTCCCGATGCCGGAGAGTTACATTCCGCTGCGCGAACGCACAAATTATTACGTTGAATTGGCCAAAGAATTAGATGCAATCACAGCAGAGACGCCAGAGGCGCTTTTGCAAGCCAGCGATGTACGCGGGCCGTTGACAGCTTATTCGCTAAGCCAAATCGAACGGCTACTCGATAATTTAGACATTCAAAAATATTTGCGCACGCAAACTGTTTGGCATCGCCGCACAGATCGCGACTGGCTGCCTGTTTATGAAGAAAATTACGTTAGCACCAGCGAGCTGCAACAAGATAATTTCCCAATTCTTGAGCTGCGCGCTTCAGGGCGGTTGTTCTCGGAATTGGCTTCGATGCTTGACCGGCGCACGCTTTCGGCCATGCTGCGCGGCACCGATCGCTGGAAGGGACGGCCGATTGGCCTAAACCTTTCTGCGGGAACGGTGCTATCGTCCACCTTTGCGCAATTCTGCCATGTCGTGAATGGCGAGATGCGCGGGCAAGTCGTTTTCGAACTCCATATCAGCGAGTTGCTGCATGATTATGATGCCTTCATGAGCGCGCTAGAGCTTCTGACGCGTGAAGGCTTTAAGGTTGGTATCGATGGTATTCATCTGCGCTTCCTTGACTATTTAAAACTAAGCGCATTGCCAGTAAGTCATCTTAAAATCAGTGTTGGGCGCGATAACGTAAAACTCTTGCAGGATAAAAAGGTGCAAGAGCAATTGCGGGCGCTCGACGCCGATAAACTGATTTTCATGCATGTGGATAGCGCCGCGGGGCTGGATGCAGGAAAGACCTTGGGCGTCAGCAATTACCAGGGATTCTTTATCGACGAGCAGATGCAAATTTTACAAAGCCAACCAAATCAACAGAATTAAGAGATATTTCTAATTTCGATTTAGTTTTTTAATACTTTATCCATTTTATAAGCGCAGCATAAATCTATGAGTTTACCTGTTGCCCTAACGTCTTCGCCGGAAATGCTGGTTTTCACAGCGGCGTTGGTGGCAACCGGTTTTTCGACAAGCTTTTTGGCAGGGGTATTAGGTAGCGGCGGCGGGCTGATCCTCATTCCCATCCTGCAAATTTTGTTCACGACATTAGGCTTAAGCAATGCGGCGGCGATGGAGCTGACGGTCGGCTCGACCGCTGGCTCCATGATCCTCAGCTCCGCGTTATCGACCTGGCGCGAATGCCGCCCGACCGAGCGTAATCGTATTCGCCATGAAGCAACCGGCATGGAATGGGCGCCGATCATGCAGTGGGCACTGCCAATTATGGCTGCGGTTATCGGCATGCATTGGCTTGGCTTCAGCCAAAATGGCCATGTGATGCAAGGCGTATTCGCCTGCGTCGTGCTGGCGCTTGGTGCCTATATGCTGTGGGGCCGGGAAGAGTGGCGCTTGTTCGAGCGCGTGCCATTGGGGCCAAAGTGGTGGGCAATGGGTTTTGCGTTTGGGTGCATCTGTTCGCTGACGGGGATCGGTGGCGGGATCATCGCCATTCCTCTGTTTGTGGCCTGCGGCATGTCGATCCATAACGCGATCAACAGCATCGTTGTGCTGGGGATCATGGTTGGCATTCCCTCGACCTGGTATTATCTGCAAGCGCCGACGATCGATATGCCCGGCACGATTGGTTACGTGAACTTGCTGGTCGTCGCAATTTTGACCGTCAGCAGCTATTATGGCCGTCCGCTGGGGATTATGCTGCAACGTCGTCTCTCGCCAGAAATCCTGCGCCGCGGCTTTGCAGCAGTTTTGTTTATAACGGGCACGCGGTTGTTCCTGCAGCTCGCCGCTTAATCTCTAAATCCTTTACAATTCTTAACCATTCTGCGCCATACTAAGCTATGGCCAGTATTGTCCCTACCGTTTACACGCAGGTCTTAAAAGACATTGCCAACGAGAAGCTCACGGATGCGCGCAATGCGGGCATCCTCGATCCGGGCCGGACAACGCTAAACGTGCAAACAGCTTTTACGGCGAAATACGATAAGGAAGATACCTATCGCTTTCGGCTGGCAAAGAACGGCAAGGTCGGTGTTTCGGTGTTGCCGAAAAAACCCGAAGACCAGGAAGCTGGCAAAAAGGTCAATATTCAGCTGCTCAACAAAGCTGGGCAGGTAATCGCTGATAGCACGGCGAAGAGCGGCAAGCTGAAAGAGAATTACGATAAGCTGGCAACATCTAATTTTAACGGCAAGGTCGGCGACTACTATGTGCGCTTCACACGCGGCGATGGTATCAAGCCCAATGAAGCGATTGCTTATAATGCGCAGATTACCAGTGGCTATCAAACCACGCGCGACGATTACACCAGCGTTGAAAAGCCGCCAGCAGCACCGACCATCTATGCCTCTGCCAGAACCTATTCATCCTCGCTGACAGCAACCACAGTTTCGGCCACGGTCGGCACGTTGTTAGATAGCAGTAACTTCTTCTCTCAAATTCAGAACTTCAGCTACGTCGACGTTTCGACCTGATCGTAGCGATCGCCGCCGATCAACTCACCCCAGCGGGTGCGGGTCGCACGCCAGCCATACATGGCGACATGTAACCCAGCGATCACTAATAGCATGGCTATCCCAGCGAATAAAACGTCGCTGAGGAAATGCGCGCCCATGATAATGCGATTGCCGCCTAGCAAGACACCGCCGCCCAGCCAACCAAGCCAGAAGCTGCGCCGTCGCCAGCGCCGCGGCACCACGTAAAAAGGTGCATGCAAAGTGAATCCAAGCGCGCCATCGCCAGAAAAAAATGAGCAGTTGGACGGGCATTGGTCGGCCATGAAAAGCGCGGGGGAGTATTTTAGCTGGCCGCCGAACGCTTCAACCTGAAACGGACGCGCACGACCCCAATTATCTTTGGCAATACTATTGGTGACAAGGCCCGGCCCGATGATCAGCGCCAGCACCAAGAACAGAGCGCTGCGCGCTGTCAGCCATCCCCAATGCCGGCCCGTGCGCCAGAAATAAAACGCCAGTGCCAAGAGTGCAACGCCGATGGCACGGGCTAGAATGAGGCAGCCTTCATGGATCATGAGCGGCAGGAACGCCTGCTTTAGCCAAAAACCTTGCTCGCCTGTGCCATAGGCAGGGTCATAGAACGGTCGGCTGGCGACAAGATCGAATTCTGGATGCAGCACAAAGACAGGCAAAAGCAGCGTGATGACCGCCAGCAGCCAAAGTGGATTCTTTAGCGCCGCCAGAAACCGCATGAAAAGAGGCTGGGCGGTTGGTTTAGCAGCCGGATTTGCGGATATAAGCATGCCGTTGCGTAACACGGGTCGGCTGGTATGTTAAGGCAATGAAAACAGTCCTGCCAATCTTGCCCTTTATTGCTTGCCTGCTGTTGGCGCTATTGCCGGGGTGCGACAATGCTCTGACATATATGGCGGGGGAGGCGCATGGCGGCAGCCTTGCCAATAGTAATTGGAGCGGCAGCAATGCCAGCGTTTCGAGCGCTAGTTTCGTGACCGCGCGCACGCAAGGCGAATGGGATGCGTTGTGGCAAACTGTAGGCCAACCTGCGCCTGGAACTTTGCCGAGTGGTAAAATGGCGGTAGCGGTATTCCTTGGCCAGCGGTTCGAGGCAGGCACCCGCGTGGAAATAAGAGACGCCGAAATCCTTACGCGCGTGAGCGAGCCTGAACATGCTATTGTTACCTATCGCGAGCTAGCACAACCCGGCGCAGTGAAAACAGATACGGCATTAAGCCCGTGGGCAATCCGCCTGATGAATCGTAGCGTGCTGGCGCCAGATTTTCAGAAGTTAGAAGGATAACCGACGATGGCCCTGATCTTATTGCTAGCCGTTGGCGGTTTGCTGGGGCTGCTATACACGCTTATGGTGCTGGGCACGATTGATCGCATGCGGCCAGGCCAACTTTCGACCCTGCGGCATGCGATGACCGTATTGATTTTAACGGCAGGCATCTGGGGGGCGACGCAGGGTGCGTTCATGCTGTTGCTGGTCTGCGTGCTATTCGGGATACCGCTGGCGCGGTTTCTGCTGAACCCCGACCGTGACCGGCTGCCGCCTGAACAGGCCGGGAATTATATCGAACGGTCTGAAGCGCTGCGGGTGCTGGAACTGGACGAAGATGAAGTGACACCAGACGCTGTGAAGGCTGCATACGAGCGGCTGCTGGCGCTGGTGCCAGAGCCTAAGCGGGCGCGTAGCTATTATGCCTGCCGCCTACAGCTGGCGCGGGACTATTTTATAAATGCCTCGAATCATTGATGTAAATTCCGCCTGTTCCTCGCTAAAACGCGTTGCGTTTCCAGGCTCGGTATCATTTGTATCGCTCGCTTAGCTCACGAAGACAAATGTTATTCATAATTTCGCCTGTTTTGGCTGGCCTATTGCCATGCCTGCCCAATAGGGCAAAACTTCCTATTCGTTTGAGGATCCTATGACCGATACCAAGCCTGCCATTACTCGCGTTCGCAAAGCTGTTTTCCCCGCCGCTGGCCTTGGCACGCGCTTTTTGCCCGCAACCAAAGCCATGCCGAAAGAGATGCTAACGCTGCTCGACCGGCCACTGATCCAGCATGTGGTTGAAGAAGCCATGGAAGCGGGGATCGAGCAATTTATCTTTGTCGTTAGCCAGGGCAAGACCGCGCTGGAAGATCATTTCGACAAGCAGGTCGAGTTGATGCGCACGCTGGAAGCGCGCGGGAAAAAGATTGAACTGAAACTGGTTGAAGACAGCACCATTCCGGCCGGGGATTTCGCCTTTGTGCGACAGCCAGAGCCGCTGGGCCTTGGCCATGCCGTTTGGTGCGCGCGGCATGCGGTGGGCGACGAGCCGTTTGCCGTCATCCTGCCGGATGAAGTGGTGTTGGGAGAACGCTCATGCTTGGCGCAGGCGATGGATATTTATAACGAGATCGGCGGCAACGTCATCACGGTGGCCGAAGTCGCGAAGGAAGATACGTCGAAATACGGTATCTGTGCGCTCGCCAGCGACGACGGGCGCGTGGCGCGGATCAGCGGCTTCGTCGAAAAGCCGAAGGCAGACGAAGCGCCATCGAACCTATCGATCCATGGTCGCTATATTTTCCAACCGCGCATGTTTGCACTGTTGGAAGAAAAGCGCATCGGTACGGGCGGCGAGATTCAGCTGACCGATGCCATGGCACGCCTGGTGGCGGAGCAGCCTTTCCATGGCGTGCGCGTTGCCGGCGAGCGGTACGATTGCGGCAACAAGCAGGGTTTCGTTTTGGCCAATGTCGCCTTCGCCCTGCGTGACCCTACTGTGGGGCCGGCTGTACGCCAGGCCATTGCTCAAAAATTACGCCAGGAAATGGGAGGCTAATTTATGAAAATCGCGATCATCGGTAGTGGCTATGTGGGCCTTGTCAGCGGCACCTGCCTGGCTGAATTCGGTTTCAGCATCATTAGCGTCGATCGTGATGAACAGAAAATTGCCAATCTGCAGCAGGGAAAGATCCCAATTTACGAGCCAGGGTTAGAAGATCTGATTGCCAAGAACGTGAAAGCCAAGCGGCTGCAGTTCACAACTGATTTGGCCGCCGCCGTGCCGGAGGCCGACGCTGTTTTCATTGCCGTCGGCACGCCCGAGTGCGAAGACGGCATGCCTAATCTTGAGTCAGCGCGAGCTGCCGTTAAGGCCGTGGCCAAGCATCTGCAAGGCTATACGGTGATCGTCAATAAATCGACGGTGCCGGTTGGCTTCGGACGCGAAGTGCAGGAAATCGTCGCGGCTGAAAATCCCGGTGCTGACTTTGACGTGGCATCCAACCCTGAATTCCTGCGCGAAGGCTCTGCCATCGGCGATTTCATGCGGCCTGATCGCGTGGTAATCGGCACCACTAGCGCCCGCGCCGAAGCGGTGATGCGTGAAATCTATCGGCCATTGTTTTTGAACGAGACGCCGATCGTCGCCAGCAATCTGGAAACCGCCGAGCTAACGAAATATGCGGGCAACGCGTTTCTGGCCAATAAGATCGCCTTTATCAACCAAATTGCCGACCTATGCGAGGAGGTGGGCGCGGACGTGCAGGCGGTCGCCCGTGGCATTGGGTTAGATAATCGTATTGGCAAGAAGTTCTTGCATGCAGGGCCTGGCTATGGCGGCAGCTGCTTCCCGAAAGACACGGCGGCGCTGGCTGCGATTGGTCGCAAGCACGGGCGGCGGCAAAGCATCATCGAGGGCGTAATCGCCGCCAACAAGAAGCGCAAAACGGAAATGTCGGCCCGCGTGATTGCCGCGGTGGGCGGTAACGCTAACGGCAAAACCATCGCCGTGCTGGGCCTGACCTTCAAGCCGAACACGGACGATATGCGCGATTCCGTCAGCCTCGATGTCGTGCCGGCGCTGCAGGCGGCCGGGGCGAAAGTTATTGGTTACGATCCAGAAGGCATGCGGGAAGCCGCGCATATGTTGCCGGGGCTGGCATTCGCCAATGATGCCTACGCGGCTGCAACCGGCGCCGATGCAGTCGTGATCTTAACGGAATGGAATGAGTTCCGCGCGCTCGATCTGGCACAATTGTGGGATGTCATGAAAGCGCCCGTATTAGTTGATCTGCGCAATATTTACAAACCATCCGAGGCACGGGCCGCGGGCTTTGCCTATAGCTCGATCGGACGGGCATAGTTGCGGGCACCGACGCCGCGCAAAGACATTTACCCGCTGTACTGGCAGTTCGCCGCCAAGCGGCAGCAAACTTACTATAACCGATTGAATGGCGCGGCCCGGCCCTGGTCCGACGATCCGATTTTAGAACGCTTTAAGTTCTGCAATGTGTATCGCGCGGCGGATCGCGTCTCGCAATATCTGATCCGCGATGTAATTTATGATGCAGGCAATCAATGCGAGCCTGCGGATAAGCTGTTTCAGATCGTCGCGTTTCGCTTGTTTAGCCGTAACGAGACCTGGGATGGCTTGATCGCACGGCTGGGAAGACAACCGCTGCTGGAAGACTTGGCAACAGGTGCGTTGGAACGCGCTTTTGATAATATCAAGGCTGTGCATGGCACACTTTATACCGGCGCGTTTATTTTGTGTGCCGCGGATAGTTATGGCGGCGGCACGAAGCACCGCAATCATCTGGCGCTGTTGCGCGATATGTTTTTCGAGAGCGGCTTTGCGCCGTTTGTACTGCAAGCGCGCAGCCTAGAGGCGATCGTTAGACGCTTGGAAGGCTTTCCGCTGTTGGGCCGATTCATGAGCTATCAGATTGTGACTGACCTTAATTACAGCGACCTGATCGATTTTGATGAAAACAGCTTCACGCAGGCGGGGCCAGGGGCGTTGCGCGGGATCGAGAAGATCTTTGAAGATCGCGGCAGCTTGTCGCCAGAGCAGATCGTGATGCGGATGGTGGAGCGGCAGGATGAGGAATTCGCGCGGCTTGGATTAAAATTCGACGGGCTGTTCGGGCGCAAGCTGCATGCCGTCGATTGCCAGGGGCTCTTTTGCGAGGCCGATAAATATTGCCGGGAGGCTGCGCCGCAGCTTGTCAGCAACCGCTCGCGCATTAAGGCGCAGTTTTCGCCCAAGGCTGATGTGCCGCAGCCGTACTTTCCACCAAAATGGGCTTTGGATTTAAAGCAGCCCGCCGATAGCCGATGTGTTGCCGCCGTTGGCATTGATCGCCGCGTCGGGTGACGAGCAGGATTGGATCCCCCACAGCACAATGCCGGAGACGATGCTGATCAGGATGCTTTCAATGACCCATTTCATAGCCGCAAGTTTAACGCGATAAATCTGAAGAAAACATGAGCGGTGCGGTCGAAAACTGCAAAAATGCGTGCGCTTTGCTGATTATTTGACTCGATGCGAAGCTGGGGCTTGCAATTCGGCCCGCGATTTGTAATATCCGGCCTCGGTCAGATAAAAGTCTGCCGAACGGCAAGAATGCGGGTGTAGCTCAGGGGTAGAGCGTCACCTTGCCAAGGTGAAAGTCGCGAGTTCGAATCTCGTCACCCGCTCCATTGCAATGAAAACGCCACCCTTGCAGGTGGCCTTTTTATTTGTGAATGATTGATGAAAGTATTTAAAATCATTTGCTTTGCTACAAAAATGTAGAGTTATTGGGCGATAATATTGAGGATGGTTTAATGTCTCCGGAGCTAGAAGATTTTGCTTATCTTATTTCCATCTATGTAATGGAAAGAATTTCTGCCAAGCCTGCACGCGGGGTCGGATTTGCTCATGCTACTTCTGTTCAACATGCTGCTCAATTTGAAAAAAAGTTTATGAATGATTTGAAATCTTCGTTATCTTCGGTTCCAGAAGAAGAGCGAAAGTATGATGTAGTGCTAGCTACTGCGCGAGAAATGACGTATGGCGATAATTTTAAGCCAGACCAAGATAAAATAATTGTAGATCTGCTGCCGCGCATTGGGGTGTTTCAACAAGAAGATAAAAGCCTGAATCCAGTTAGGCCAACGCTAAAAGATGATCCTTATGCAGGATTAGATGTTTTAACACCCTTTGAATAATAAATCTTAACCAAACCCAACCGCTTTACGAACCTTCGCCAGCACTGGCTGGGCCACAGCGCGGGCGCGGGCAGCGGCGGCGGCGAGGATCGCGTCAAGCTCCGGTTTTGCCCCCATATAGTGATGATAGGTTTTTGAACGCTCCGCGAATTCGGCGATAATGCGGTCGGCCAATAGCTTTTTCGCCTCGCCATAGCCGATAGAACCCGAAGGGCCGCTGTCACCCGTGTTGCGGAAGCGCGTGGCTAGCGCCTCAGCTTCGTCTTTGCTGGCAACCGCCTTGTAGATTTGGAATAGGTGGCTTGCTTTAGGGTCTTTCGCCTCGTGCGGGGCGGCGCTGTCTGTGACGATCTTCTTGACCTTGGCAGTGATCGCGGCGGCATCGTCGAAGATCGGGATGTGGTTGTTGTAGCTCTTGCTCATCTTGCGGCCATCGAGGCCGGGAACGATCGCGACTTCGGGCCGCACTTTGTGAACGGGCAGGGTGAGCACCTCCCCAAAAGTTTTGTTGAAATAGCCGCCGATATCGCGCGCGAATTCGACGTGCTGCACTTGATCCTTGCCGACCGGCACATGCGTCGTGCCGAAGGCCAGAATATCCGCGCTCATCAAAATCGGGTAGGTGTAGAGGCCCATATCAACGCCGATATCTTGATCCTCGCCAACCTTGCCTTGTGCGGCGTTCGCATCAACCGCAGCTTTGTAGGCATGCGCACGGTTCATCAGCCCCTTGGGCGTGACATGCATGAGGTAGGCGGAAAGTTCCGAGATTTCGGGCACGTCGCTTTCGCGGAACATAGTGACCTTGGTCGGGTCAAGCCCTGCAGCGAGGAGCGAGGCTGCAAGGTCATAGGTGAACTCGCGCAGCTTGGCGGCATTGGCAACGCCACCAATTGAATGGATATCGGCGATAAAAAGGAAATTCTCAGCGCCTGCATTATTCGCCATATCTTCCAGCGCGGGTTTGATCATGCCGAGGTAATTGCCAAGGTGCGGGCGGCCCGTGGGTTTGATCCCTGTTAAAATTCGCTGGGTCATAGAAACTATCCGAAATGATTCTGTGGGTAAGTTGACCAGCGTAGCCAACCTTTTGCTTATGCCGATTTTGGCACAGGTTTATACAGGACTGGCAAGCTTTCATTTACTCTTTCTAGGGCAAGCTGCGCCGATATGCCGGATTTTCACGCTCCTGTTTCACTTGCGCCCCAAACCGACGCGCCTGCCGATATTGACTATCGCTTGCTGGGGCCGGATACCGCGCGCGTTAACCGCGGGCGGCAGATGTTGTGGCGCATTGCCATCGGCGGCGTTTTACTGAATGCGCTGATCGGCATGGTTGGCGTAACGCTGCACTTCCTAAATGTCGGTGCCGCCGACACTTACACGCCAAAGAATTACACTACGCTTTATATCAGCGCGCTGTTGATGGGCAGCTCGCTCATTATTTTTCTTCTAATGCGCCGTGCAGGGCGGCAGCAGCAGGCCGACCAATCGCTGTTGATGGAAGCGTTCCATGGCATGATTGCGCCGCAGGTAATTGTCGATCCAACCGGTAGCCGCATCGTGGCTAACCGTTCCTATATGAACTGGATGGGCACGCGCGGCGATAATGTCGAGAGCGCGTTGTTCGGCTATTTCGGCACGGAGCCGTTAGCACTAAGTGAGTTGCAACGGCTGGCTAGCGGCGGACGTGCCGGGCAGTTGATGACGGCGGAGATTTCGCACCGGCTTTCAAACGGCGAAGTCGAATGGCGGCGCGTCGTCGCGCGGCCGTTGAAGGGCTGGGACGGCTATGTGATCTGGCGGCTGGAAGACATCAGCGAGCGCAAGCGCATTGAAGAGCGCCTGCGCGAAGAGCAAACCAAGCTGACAGACTTTATGGCGCAAGCGCCGGTGGGCATCTATTCAGTCGATCAACTGGGACGGTTCTTGTATGTGAACCAGACGCTGGCTGATTGGCTGGGCTGCGACCCGCAGGATTTGATCGAGGGCGATCTGCGTCTGCATGATGTGCTGGCCGAGCCGCCGCAAGGCGCCAGCGCTTACGCCCTGGCTAGCGGCCCAAATGGCGAGCGCCGTGCCGACCTGATCATGAAAGGGCGGCAGGGCCGCCTGTTCCCCGTTTCGGTCGCGCAGACAATCGTGCCGAGCGATGACGGCTTTGTCATTCGCACGCGCTCGGTCGTCCGCGATCTGACGCCAGAGCGCACCTACCAGGAAGCGCTCAGCATGTCTGAGCAGCGGTTCGAGCGGCTGTTCAAGGATGCGCCGATCGGGATTACGCTGGTCGATGCCAGCACCCGCATTATTGAATGCAACCAAGCCTTTGTCGCACTGACGGGCGAAAGCCGCGCCGGGCTGGTGGGTCGTGATTTTGCCGAGCTGGTGCATGCAGATGAGCGCGCCGACTTGCTGGCTTATCTGGGCGAAGTTTTGAAAAGCGCGGGCATCACGCGGCCGCGCAAGTTCGAGATGGGCGGCGACAAGCCGCGCATTCTGATGGTTTATGCGCGCCGCTTCTTTACCGCGCAAACCGGCGATAGCGGCCTTATGCTGCATTTCATCGAAGTGACGGAGCAGGAAAAGCTGCAATCGCAATTCGTGCAGTCGCAAAAGATGCAGGCGGTCGGCCAGTTGGCGGGCGGCATCGCCCATGACTTTAACAATCTGCTGACAGCCATGGGCGGCTTCTGCGATCTCTTGCTGTTGCGTCATAAGCCGGGCGATCAATCGTTTAGCGATCTAATGCAAATCAAGCAGAATGCCAACCGGGCCGCGAGCCTAGTGCGGCAGCTGCTGGCCTTCTCGCGCCAACAAACACTACAGCCGACCGTGCTGGATCTGACGGACGAGATTGCTGATCTTTCATTCATTCTGCGGCGGTTGATCGGGGCGAATGTCGAGCTGAAGGTAGTGCATGAGCGCGATCTCTGGCCCGTCAATATGGATCGCACGCAGTTCGAGCAGGTGATCATTAATCTGGTCGTCAATGCACGCGACGCTATGAAAGAGCGCGGCGGGGTCATTACCGTTAAAACCGCGAACTATGTCAATTCCGTCACCATCGTGCGCGACCAAGACGAAATGCCGGTCGGTGAATATGTGGCGATTACAGTGGCCGATACCGGCCACGGGATTCCGGCTGAGATTATGGAGCGGATTTTCGAGCCGTTCTTCTCGACCAAGGAAGTCGGTGCGGGCACGGGCCTTGGCCTTTCCACCGTCTATGGGATCGTGCGGCAAACGGGTGGTTTCCTATCAGTCGACAGCACGGTTGGCGAGGGCACAGAATTTACGGTCTATCTACCGCATCATGTGATGACGGCGGCTGAAAAAGCCAAGCCTGTAGAAGTTATAACGGAAGCAGCAACCGATCTGACGGGCGCCGGCATGATATTGCTGGTAGAGGATGAGGATGCGGTACGCACCTTCTCGGCACGGGCCTTACGGAATAAAGGCTATAACGTGATCGAAGCCAGCAGCGGGGAAGAAGCGCTGCTGCGACTAGTTGAGAATGAGGGCAAGATTGACCTTGTGGTGAGTGATGTTGTTATGCCGCAGATGGACGGGCCAACCCTGATCCGTGAAATTCGGAAAACAAGACCAACCTTGAAAGTAATCTTTATTTCTGGCTATACCGAAGACCGGCTACGCGAACAATTCGAGGCAGGAGAAGTCATACATTTCCTATCAAAACCTTTTACACTCAAGCAGTTAGCGCAGAAAGTTAAAGATGTTATTGAGCAAGAGCCTGCCTAATATTCATCTTAATAGCCGCATTTAGGCCATTTCAACATCGTAATTTTGCCTTGGCATTGTGATCTTCTATCCTAAAGGAGATTGCAATGATCAATCTAAAGACTATGGGTGCCGTTGCTATAACCCTGATGACGCTTTTGGTGCCAACACTGGCGCATGCGGATCGTAATTCGGACGACCGCCGCTTCGACCGCGGATACAATAGTGATCCGCGCTGGAACCATGACCGTTTTGACCATCAGCGCGATTTCCACCACGACCGCGACTATGGTCGTCGCTATGGAAATGGCTATGGCTACAACAATGGCTACGGGCGCCAATATTATTATGGCCAGCCCCAGAATCTTATCATCGTAAATCGGCCAACGCCCTATGATCGCCCCGTTGACTATCGAACCTACAGTAACACGCGCACCGTGATTTATGGCGACGGTAATTTAGTGCCACTTCAAGGTGGGACGACTTACTATTATTACGGGCGCTAATACACGCTTCCTACGCATGCTTTATGTGGTTGACCAATTATCACGCCGAAAATTTATCTAAAACTTGCGATGCAGATGACGCTCCAAACAATAATCAATGAAAGAAGGAGAGTCCTTATGAACATTAAATCTCTTGCTATCGCAGCAGCTTTGACTGTTGCCGCTTTTGCCCCAACTGTTGCCAAGGCTGATTACTACAACCCACCCCGTGACTATGCTTATCAAAAGAGCTTTGACGGCCCTGGCAGCATCCACACCCAAGTCCCATTCGGGTTTGATAAGTCGCGCGACCAGGATAAGGTAACTGTTGTGCGCCCAGGCGCTTTTGGCACTGTGATCATCAGCGAAGAAGATCGCCGTTCAATCAAAGGCTTCCAGGAGCGTAGCTTCCGCAGCGAATGCCCTAAGGGTTCGGTTAAGGTTGGTCGCGAATGCTCGACCGATCGCAATCAAAATCTGACCTATGTTGTTGGCCAACCATTGCCATCAACGATTGTGGTCACGCAACCAGCGCCTGAGCTTGTTACGGTTATTCATCAGCCACCAGTCGGCTATCACTACGTACAAGTCGGTGCCGATCTGTTGTTAGTCAACCAAGATGGCGTTGTCGTTGATGCGGTAACTTATTAAAAAGTAACTTTAGCTTTAATATGAAAGGGCGGCTGCAAGGCTGCCCTTTTTTCATAATCTTGCCGGTCTATGCCCCTAATTCTGACTTAGTACAGGCTGAAGCTGAACACCCTTTAACAAGGAGGATATCATGACTATGAATAAGCAAACAGCGAAACTGTTGAGTGCGATGGTGTTGGGTGCAACAATTCTGATACCGGCAGTAGCTGAAGCCAAGCACGGCAATAACGATTATTATGGGCCTGGCCGCTATGAGCAAGACCGCGGCCCGGGTAATCATTGGCATGGTGATGATCATGACAGGGACCGCCACGATGGTGATCATGATCGCGTTATTTATCGCGAAGCGCCCTCACGCGACCGAGTCATAATCGTGCAAGAACGCAATCGTCCTGTTATTCGCGACTATTACCAGACGCGTTTCCGCGAGCATTGCCCGCCCGGCTGGGCCAAGCATGGTCGCTGCGCGCCGACGCGGCATGTGACTTATGTTGTCGGCCAGCAGCTTCCCTATGACGTTGTTTACGAGGAAGTGCCTTCAACTGTGATCGTCGAGCGCCCGCCGGTTGGCTATCGGTACGTGCGAGTCGACGATAACGTGCTACTGATCGATGCCGCCCGCCATATCATCGACGCCGTGGCGCTGATCAACGCCGCCGGGTAGTTTGAATATAGGAAAGGGCGGCTGGAAAGCCGCCCTTTTTCTTTGTTTACGAAGATAATGGTGCCCCAGGAGGGACTCGAACCCCCACACCTTTCGATAGCAGATTTTGAGTCTGCCGCGTCTACCATTCCACCACTGGGGCTACCGCTAAGCAGCCGCATCATACCTAGCCAGGCTCACAGATCAAGAATTTTAGAGGCTAAATCTGCAGGATTGGTTATAATCCGATTATGCCAATAATGCGCTTTGTCTCGCCTCTGTTTGCCGCCGCCGCAGCCTTTCTAGCGAGTGCCAGCGCGCTGGCGACCGCCTATATCGCCGAATATGGCTTTGGGCATTTCCCTTGCACGATGTGCCTTTGGCAACGCGGGCCACTGTGGGCCGTGCTGGCGGTGGTTATCGCCATGCTGCTGGCGGGACGGCGGCAGGCACGTCTGTGGTTAGGCATCCTGGCACTGCTGTTCGCAATTGAAGGTGGAATCGCCGCTTTCCATATCGGCGTCGAGCAGCATTGGTGGGAAGGCACGTCATCCTGCAGCGTCGCCGAGGGTGCGGGCGCCAGCGGTGCCGATGCAGCGGCGAGTTTGCGCGAGCAATTGCTTGGCACGCCCGTCGCGCGTTGCGACCAAGTAACCTGGACATTCCTTGGCCTATCGATGGCGAGTTGGAACCTGCCGTTCTCGCTGCTCATGATGGGGTGGATGCTGATAGCGGCAAATAAACGTGAAGATTAAAGCTTACGTCCTGCCGGGCGACGCGCCACGCAAGCGGCTGGGGCCGATGCTGCGCGTCGATCATGCCGGGGAGTATGGCGCGCAACGCATCTATGCCGGGCAGTTGGCGGTGCTGGGCGAGGGGCGGCATGGCGATACCTTGCGGCATATGGCGGCGCAGGAGGATGTGCATTTAAAAGCGTTCGAAGATTTGCTGCCAAAGGAACGCGTGCGGCCGACCGCGCTGCTGCCCTTGTGGCACGTGCTGGGCTATGCGCTGGGTTACGGCACGGCCAAACTAGGCGAGCGCGGGGCCATGGCCTGCACGATCGCGGTTGAGGAAGTGATCGTCGAGCATTATGCCGAGCAGATCGGGACGCTGGGAAAAGACAGCCCCGAAGTCGTGCGGCTGCTGCAGAAATTCAAGGATGAGGAAGACGAGCATCGCGAGATCGGCATCGAAAACGAGGGCGAGCTAACACCATTTTACCGGCTGCTGCGCCTGGCAATCCGGCAAGCCGCGAAAGCAGCGATAAAAATCAGCGAGCAGGTTTAGCGGCACAAATAAAATCTAATGGGTTTCGCACTGGCTGAATGCGACGCGGAGCATCTAAAGGTCTTATATACGATATCTGCCCGGTCTCGAAATGTACGCCGTCATTTGAAGCATTTCCATAATGAACCGAGATATTGAAATCCTGATTGCTTTCCATAAGCTCCTGCGCAAACTTTCCTTCCAGCAGCACCAACCGCTGTGACCGCTTTATTCGGGTTTTCATACCTGTAAGGCACGCTAAATTTAGTTCAAAGTCTTCTGTCTCTTCATCGTAACTCATGCTGCTGTGCTCAACGATAAAATTATCTGGCAGAAAATCCGTATAGAGCGCCAAGACTAAGTGTCCTTTGCTAAAATCACATGTTGCAGCGATCTGGCGCTTATTAATCGAGCGGCTATCGCAATAGCTCATAAAACTTCTTAAATCGCGTTCGCAATAAGTCAGCTCATAACCAATAGGAACGGGGCGTGTATTAAATAATTTATGCGAGGTAAGTTTTAAGCGCGGCAGTTTGACCATATATGAACCTTTGAAATGTCGGCTTGATCATCTGAAACCTCTGTCAAGATTACAAGGTTAATATCACAATTTAGGCCTCAAGCTCAGTATCCCAATAAAGAAAGTCTCGCCAGGAGTTGTGGAGGTAATTCGGTGGAAAGGCGCGGCCATTTTCCTGCAATTGGTGCGGCGAGGGGACGGCTGGCGTGCGTCGTGGTTGCATATAGCATTCGGTTGGCAGGCGGTTACCCTTCTTAAGATTGCAGCGTGAGCAGGCGGCTACAACATTGCCCCAGCTGGTGCGCCCACCGCGGGAGCGCGGGATCACATGATCGAAGGTGAGCTGCGGGGTTGGCAGGCGCTGGCTGCAATATTGGCAGCTGAAGCGGTCACGCAGGAACACATTGAAGCGCGTAAAAGCCGGGGCTTTTTGTGCGGTGACGAAATCCTTCAGCGCGATGACGGAGGGCAGCTGCAGCTCAAAATTCGGTGAATGAATCACATGCTCGTAAGTTGAAAGCACCGAGACCTTATCGCTGCAGACGGCCTTGACTGCATCCTGCCATGACCAAAGCGAGAGTGGGTAATAAGAGAGTGGGCGAAAATCAGCGTTGAGCACCAGGGCAGGGCAGGCTTCCAGATGGGCTAGCTGGGCGGGCGCCTGCATCAACATCACTGTTGGTTCTGCATGGAGCTAAACATGCAGAAACTAAATCCTAATTTGGGGCAGCAGTCAACAATTGCAGGTACTGGTCAAGCATCGGCTGCACGTCGAGATGCGCTTCGGCATAGGCGCGGCATTTGGCCCGCATTGATGCTAGCAATGCCGGATTAGCTGCCAGTTCGCGGATTTTTGCCTCGAACGCGTCAGTATCTGATGGATGCAGCGTCCAGCCGGTTTCGCCGTTCATAATGGTTTCCGGCATAGCACCCGCGGTCGAGCCCAGTACCGGCGTGCCGCTCGCCAATGATTCCAGCATGGCATTCGGGCGGCCCTCGATAAAGGAGGGGATCAGCGTGAGATCGAGGTTGGCAAACAGCGCCGCGGTGTTATTGACGCGGCCCAGGTAGTGTAGATTTTTCGCATGCGGCGCGAGATCGGTGATGAGATTTTGTTGCGGCCCAGTGCCAGCGACTAGGAACTGGATGTTTGTCAGATCGCCCAAGCGGATAATCATATTAAACAGCAGCACGACATTCTTGGTTTCCGCCAAGCGTCCGCAGAAGCCGATAAGTAGCGGCGGGCCATCCGTGCATAATTCTTCGAAGCCGCGGCGGAAATTCGCATCGCGCTTACCGGGATGGAAGACATTGAGCCGAACGCCATTTGGCACGATCGCCACTTGCTTGTCAGGCACATCAGCGGCCAGCAGTTCACGCCGCCCGGCTTCGAACTCGACCACATAGCTATCGATGTAATCCAAATGCGCGCGGGAATAGGCGATGCCGCCGTCTTCTGGCACGAACAAACCATCGACGATGCGCAGATCAGGGAACTGCGCTTTAAGGTCTGCAGCCCAGCTGTACAATACGCCGACGGTATTGGCGAAGATCGCTTTCACGTTGCGCGTTTCGATCAGATAAGCGACGAAATCCTGCCAGCCCGCAGGGGGTAGCATTGTGCCGAGATTATAAACCTCCGGCGTGATGCTTGTGTAGGTCTTGTTATTGACGCTCATCAGCTCCGGATCGGTGCTGGTGCCGACGAAGATGATCCGCCAGCCCCGGCTTTGCGCATGGCGGGCGACTTGCTCTAGGATCATTTGCGCGCCGCCACCACTATTCAGCTCGCGCAGCATAAAGATCATCGTGCGCGTGCCGTGTGGAGTCGTAAACCGCCGACGCATATTGCCGAATGGATCGCGCCGCAGAGTATCGCGATAATTGGCGATCACGCTGGCGCAATATTCGTTATCGAGCAGCTGCGGATTGGCCTTTAAAATGGATTTTCTGAGCAGCCGGTCTTTCAGCTCGCTCCGCGAGAGCATAGTGCCGGGGCGCACATTGTAGAGCATCAGCTCTTCCTGCACATGGTGGCCACGGACGCCGCGCAGGGCCAACTTGCACCAGAATTCCCAATCCTCGTAGCCAAGGCGCATGTAACGGCTATGCCCGCCCACCGCCAGGCAATCTTCTCGACGGTACAGCGTCGCTAGAATATTGAGGTTGATGTTGGCCATAATGGTCAGGTTGAAGGTATTGCCGGGCGAGCGCGTGGTCTTGGCATTGGTGTTGCGGCAAGCGGGCGAAGCGGCGCCGGGCTCGGCATGCAGTTCCAGCACAGCCACGCATTTTTCCAAATGGGTTGCCTCCAGCGTATCATCAGCATCAAGGCAGATGATGTAATAGCCTTTGGCAATCGCGATGCCGCCATTGCGCGCGCCAGGCAGGCCGGTGTTTTGCTGCTGCAACACGCGAATCTTTGTGTCGCGCTGGCTACGCTCGACATATTCGGCGATTTTTACCTGCGTGGCGGGATCGGGCGAGCCATCGTCGACGATGATAATCTCGTAATCCTGGAAGGTTTGCTGCAGCACGGAGTTGACTGCGCCATCTAAAAAATCACCATAGTTATAGCAGGGGATAATAACTGAGACGAGTGGTGCGCCATCAGGCTGGATGCGCGGGGCTGCTAACTCGTGGATGGTGCCACTATCTGGGTGACGGATGGTTGTGGCCAAGGTACGGGCTTGTCGAACAGCTTCGCCGATGCGGCCTTGTAGCGCCAATTTTAAAAGCTGCGGCACGTTAGAGAAAAGTCTAGTCCAGCGTGTAGATGGCTTTGCGAACGGCTGCGTTTCCCAATAAGGACGGATGTTATTTACGGGAACGGCAGCAAGCTCTGCGATATCCTCAGCATCCATCGGCAGAGCGTCGCGATAAAACATCGCGCGAAGATAGACCGGAGGTTTCGATAGTTCCATCAATGCTCTCCTATAACCCCAGCGTCTTAGCCAAGAAGCGCCCGGCTTCAGCAATACCCTGGCTATCGATTCCATGGCCCAGTTGTGGGCGGGCCACGCTAGTGACTTTCAAGCCAGCGCTGCGCAATTGCGCTTCGGCGATATTCATGGCGGCGAATGGCACCACCATATCCATCATGCCGTGGATCAAAAGAATGGGCGGTCGGACGAGATTTGCCGCCGTCAGCGATTGCGGCGCCAGCAACGCGCCGGAGAAGCCGACGATGGCGGCGGGCGCTTCTGGCAAACGCAGGCCCAAATGCAGCGCGAGCATCGTGCCTTGCGAGAAGCCGACGAGAGCGACCCGGCTCCATGGAATATTCAGCTTCATGCGTTCGGCATCGAGCCAGGCGCCCATCGGCGCGCGTAGGGCTTCGGCCCCGCTTTCGCGCAAGGCGAGGTTAAGACCGGCGGCACTAAAGCCCGCTTCCATCGCGGCTTGCAGGCTCCACCACTGACAGCCGGATGGGTTCATTTCGCAAGGGGTCGGGGCGTCTGGTGCTAGAAACAGGGTCTGCGGTAGGGCAACCTGCCATTCACGCCCAAGATTGATGAGATCTTCCCCATCCGCGCCATAGCCATGGAGCAATACAACCAGACTGGTGGGCGGTGTGGATACAGGTTCAAGCCGATGTGTTTTTTTAGGAGATGCCATAAGAGAGAGTGTAGGCGGGGCTGCGCACCTCCGCTAGACTGTGATCCATGGCATTCGATTTTCTAGGCAAGATGGGGCAGACGCGTAGAGATGCGCAGGCCGCCCGCGAATCGATCAAGCGTCAGATGGATTACGAGGCAGACCAGCGCGCTCGCCGCAGCGCCGATGAAGCCGCGCGCGTCGCCTCGATCCGCGTGCTGACGGGCGACCTTAAGCACCGCTATGCGATTATCGAGCCGTTGCAGGGCTTCGGTTACTATTCGGCTGAGCATGGCCGCACATATGACCCGACCGAGGCGACGCGCCGGGCGATTCACAGCTTGCAGCGACAAGCGTTTGCGGTAGGTGCAGATGCCGTGATCCATGCGCAATTCGAAATCGTGCGATATTTAGAACAACGCGGCGGATTCGGGCGCGGTGGCGGCAATGTGTTGCCGGCTTATGAAACCCATGCGTTCGGCACGGCGGTTAAGATCGTTGGACCACCCAAAGATTGGGCGGACGAATAGCCTGGCACAATAAATCGGCGTGCCCTACAGCATTTTCAACGGCGCGCTGGATTCGTATTAAAATTACATATGGGTATTACGCAGACAATTTAATGCCACTCAGAAAAATGCGTGTTTGCTTGGAATTCTGAAAAACACTCTGCAGCGGATTGAAATATTCTGGCGATGTGAATTAGCGATGAAGAATAATATTGAATCGGCGTCATGCTTATGCCTAAGCTTTTTCTGTCGGCGCATAAGACTTTGTTCCTCTTAGGATGACAGATCACCCTCGGGCCTGTTTCAGGTATGTGCCAGCATCGCCGGGGCTTGCTATCGCTGGATATGGCAAGCCCCGGTATCTGCGCCTTCATGATTTCATGGGGCGTGCGTTTAGAGAGGAGGCCGTTTTATGACCAACACCCTCAACCAAACCCCCACTACAGAGACGATTTTGCCGACGGCGGTGCTTTCCGCCGGCGCCCCAGGCTCGACGACCTGTCTTCGCGAAACAGTGGATGGCACGCGAACCCTATGCCTAACGCCGATGCGGAACGAGGCGCGACTGGGTGAGCCGGTTTCTGCCGATCCTTTTTTAGGCCAAGTATTAGCGCCGTTGGTGGCTCGCTTCGCCGCGCTTGTTTTTAATGAGCATGACGCGATGATCGAGCCGCTGCTGCAGCAATTGCGCTGGATGGCGTATGAGCATGGCATCGACCATGTGGTGCTGCCGCTTTGGCCAGAAGCGCAATTGGCGCAACGATTGACAGCCATTGCCATCGATCTTGGCATGCCCGCAAACTTTATACTGACGCAGGATGAAGCCAGTTGGCCGGGCGGCGCTGCGTTTAGCGGCGGTGAGATCGGTGACTATGAGATTGGGGCGTTATACGCCTGATACTAAAAAGCCCGGCATTGCCGGGCTTTTTTTACACCTGCCTTGAAACTAGCAGTTGTTTAATCGAGCCAATGGCCTGGGCCGGATTCAGGCCCTTAGGGCAAGTCTTGGTGCAATTCATGATCGTATGGCATCGGTAAAGCCGGAACGGATCTTCCAGATGGTCGAGGCGTTCGCCCAAATGCTCGTCGCGGCTATCGGCGATCCAGCGATAGGCCTGCAGCAGCACGGCCGGGCCTAAATAGCGGTCGCCATTCCACCAATAGCTAGGGCAAGAAGTGGAGCAGCAGAAGCACAGGATGCATTCGTAGAGCCCGTCGAGCCGCGCGCGATCTTCCTCGCTCTGCAGGCGTTCGCGTTCTGGCGCAGGTGTATCGGCTTTCAGCCAAGGCTCGATCTGGCGGTATTGCGCATAGATATGATTGCAATCTGGCACCAGGTCTTTCACGACCGGCAGATGCGGCAGCGGGTAGATCTTGATGTCATCGCTTTTGATCGCTGACATGTCGCACAGGCAAGCAAGAGTATTGGTACCGTCGATATTCATGGCGCAGCTGCCGCAAATGCCTTCACGGCAGGAGCGGCGGAAGGTTAGCGTTTGATCCATGTCGTTTTTCATGTGGATCAGCGCGTCGAGCACCATGGGCCCGCATTTATCGAGATCGACCTCATAGGTATCGAGCTGAGGGTTCTTCGCATCGTCCGGCGACCAGCGGTAAACCTTAAAGTTGCGGCGGCGCTTGGTGGCGCTGCTCACTTCGCTATGCGTCGCGCCGGGTTGAACCTTGGAATTTGCGGGAAGGGTAAATTCAGCCATTGAAAGGGTACCATGGGTAAGATTTAGGGTTAGTTGACAGCAGCTTGCCACGCACGGGATGATCTTGTTGCACAACAGCAATCGCAGCCTGCAACACAACAGCTTGATAAACTTCTAATGTTGCATCGCGCAAAGCTTGATAATATCCGACTTTTAGCAGCTTTTCACCAGTATGAACGCCTCGCGACGTGCCGGCGCGAATTAAAACAAACTCCATCAGAACGCGTTCGCGCAAGTCATCTAAACTAAACATTGCAAGGATCGCCTGCTGCAGTCGGTGCGGTTTTGACAAAACCGCCTGTTCTGGTGCGTTTGTAGGGAGGATGATTTCAGCCATGTTACCTTAAGATGGAAATATCAAAGGGTTTTGGATTGGACCGAACGCAAATGGCGCAATAACGATGCGGCGGCGTAGCATCGAAACGTTTTTGAATTTGCTCAGCCCAAAAATCCAATAAGCTAGCTGTAGCTTCGCCATAGATAGCCGTGACGATCAATTGAGCAGCCTTCGGCACGTTGCGCGCTTTTACGTAGCTAATATTTCCAGTGCTTTCATCTATTGAAAAATCAAGCCCAGGCACGGCCGTTTCTTTATTTAACATGAAATGCTGCAATAGTTCGCCATGAGTGAGCATAGTGCTTCTCATCAATATATCCGCTTCTTAGGTGGGAAGACCTGTACATCGTCGGTCAGCGTATACATATGCACCGGACGATAATCGAGTGTGACTTTTCCATCGGGCGCAACGTAGCTGACCGTATGCTTCATCCAGTTTGTATCATCCCGGTCGGCAAAATCTTCGCGGGCATGCGCGCCGCGTGATTCCTGCCGGGTCGCTGCGCCTTCGATCGTCGCCATCGCCTGCAGCATCAGGTTTTCCAGCTCCAGCGTCTCGACCAAGTCGGAGTTCCAGATCAGCGAGCGGTCGGTGACCTTCAAATCTTTCTGTTTGGCGAAAGCGGCATGCATTTTGGTGACGCCATCTTGCAACGTCTCGCCCGTGCGGAAGACAGCGCAATCGTTCTGCATCACGCGTTGCATCTCGGCTCGCAGTTCGGCAGTGCGCAGGCTGCCGTTGGCATTGCGCATTCTGTCGAAATGGGTGAGGGCCTTGTCGAGATGATCGGGCTTGAGCGTCTTCTGCTTGGCGCCCGGCGTGATGATCTCGGCGCAGCGATTAGCCGCCGCCCGCCCGAAGACGACGAGATCGAGCAGCGAGTTGGAGCCTAACCGGTTCGCGCCATGAACGGAAACGCAGGCGGCCTCGCCAATCGCCATCAGGCCGGGCACCACGGCGTCTGGATTGCCATCGCGCGGCATCACGACTTCGCAGTGAACATTGGTAGGGATGCCGCCCATATTATAATGCACGGTCGGCAGCACGGGGATCGGTGCTTTATTGACGTCGACCCCGGCGAAAATACGCGCGGTCTCGGCAATTCCGGGCAGGCGCTCATGAATGACGGCCGGATCGAGGTGCTCGAGGTGCAGATGGATGTGATCCTTGTTCGGCCCACAACCGCGGCCTTCGCGGATTTCGATCGTCATTGAACGGCTGACGACATCGCGGCTAGCCAGGTCTTTGGCGCTAGGCGCATAGCGCTCCATAAAGCGCTCGCCATTGCTGTTGGTCAGATAGCCGCCTTCGCCGCGCGCGCCTTCAGTGATGAGGCAGCCCGCGCCATAAACGCCGGTCGGGTGGAATTGCACGAATTCCATATCCTGCAGCGGCAGGCCGGCGCGCAAGACCATACCGCCACCGTCGCCAGTTGAAGTATGGGCAGACGTGCAAGAGAAATAGGTGCGACCATAGCCGCCGGTAGCCAGCACGGTCTGCTGCCCGCGGAAGCGGTGCAGGGTGCCGTCATCGAGGTTCCAGGCCAAAACGCCGCGGCAGACCGGCACGCCGTCTTCCTCTTCCATAATGAGGTCGAGCGCAAAATATTCAACGAAGAACTCGGCGTTAAACTTCAGCGCTTGCTGATAAAGCGTGTGCAGAATGGCATGGCCGGTGCGATCGGCAGCAGCGCAGGTGCGATAGGCGGTGCCTTCGCCGTAATTGGTCGTCATGCCGCCAAAGGCGCGCTGGTAAATCTTGCCCTCGGGCGTGCGGCTGAAGGGCACACCAAAATGCTCAAGCTCGATGATCGCGGGGATCGCCTCGCGCACCATATATTCGATGGCATCCTGGTCGCCGAGCCAATCCGACCCCTTGATGGTGTCGTACATGTGGAAGCGCCAATCGTCGTTGCCCATATTGCCGAGCGCGGCGGAAATGCCGCCCTGCGCTGCAACCGTATGGCTGCGCGTTGGGAAGACCTTGGTGATACAGGCTGTCTTTAAGCCCTTTTGCGCCATACCCATAGTCGCGCGCAAACCCGCGCCGCCGGCACCGACGACGACGACGTCATATTCATGGTCGATAATCTGATAATCTGAAATGGCCATGGCTATTGAATTCCAGCGGAAAATGACATGAGGAGTATCGCGTAAGTGCTTGCAATCGTGAGGAGAAAGCCCGCGAACTTGATCAGGATGATCGAGGGAATGCGCCAATTATGGCCCACATAATCTTCCAGCACGACCTGCAGGCCCAGTGCGCCATGGTAGGCGCTGATGCCGATGAAGAGGATCAGCGCGATCGCATTCCAAGGGTGCTGCAGCCAAGTGACGACCTCAACCTGTGTGGCATGTGTCAGACGCAGCACCGACCAGGTAAACCAAATAACCAGCGGAATAAGCGCCAGCGAAGAAAGCTTGGTCGCCCACCAATGCGAAGCCCCATGGTGCGCGCCGCCCCAGCCACGTGCGCGGGCCAGCGGCGTGCGGAACTTATCGTAGGATACGAGCTTCATCAGATCACCCCATAAGCACAGAGCGCGATCAGCCCCGTCAGTGCGAAGCTGCCGATCACCACGGCCCAGCCGCTGCGCGTAAAGGCGGGGATCGAAAAGCCATAACCCGCATCCCAGAACAGATGCCGGATGCCCGCCAGCGTGTGATACATGAGCGCCCAGGCCCAGCCGAGCAGAACGGTCTGCCCAACGATCGAGCCGGCATAGGTGTGGAATTGCGCGTAACGGTCTGGCCCGCTGGCGGCGGCGATCACCCACCAGGCGACGATGAAGAGCCCGAAGCAGAGCGCAATCCCCGTCATCCGGTGGAAGATCGACAGGACGGAGCTAATCTGCGGCTTATAGATTTGCAGGTGTGGGGAAAGCGGGCGCGGCTTCTGTGTGGTGCTGCCGGGAAGCGGTTGCGCGGTATGGGCAAGGTCGGGCGTTGTCATGTGGCGCAAATCTAGGCGCAAAGGGCGTGAATCGTCAATGCGACGTCACGAAAGGCCTTTAGTTAGCGGGTAGGAGTGCCTATATCTGCCACAGTTTTAAAATACAAAGGAATACCATGCTTACCTTAAAAATCGCCGTTCTCGGCGCGATGAACAATCTTGGCCGCGAGGTCGTGCAGGTGCTGGCGGAAAAGGGCGTGCCGGTGAAGCAAGTCTCCGTGCTGATGCCAGGCAATGCGCCAGGCATGACAGTGGGCTATGGCGACGAGGATCAGGAACTACATATCAAACAGGCCGAGACCTTCGATTTCTCAAATGTCGACGTGGTGGTCAGCGCTGCTGGCGATGCGGTAGCGCAGACGCTGCGCAAGGCCGCCGCTGCTGGTTCATTGGTGATTGATTTATCTGGCGCGTTCCTGAGCGAGCCGGATGTGAAGCCTGTGCTGCCGGGCCTGACCGAAGGCGATCTGGCGTTGCCCGCCAACGGTATCGTCGCTTGCCCCGCCCCGCTGACGGCGATGCTGGCCCGCGTGCTGGCACCGCTGCATAAAATCGCGGGCGTCAACCGCGTGACGGTTGCCAGCTATCAGGCGGTGGCCACTATGGGCCGTGTGGCGATGGACGAGTTGTTCACGCAGACGCGCGCGATCTTCGTCAATGACGAGATCGTGAAAGAACAATTCCCGAAGCAGATTGCCTTTAATGTCATCCCGCAGACCGCGCCCTTGCGCGAAGACGGGCAGAGCGAGGAGGAATTCCGCCTTGCCGTCGAAATCAAAAAACTGCTGGGCGCGAAGATCAAGGTTGCCGCCACCTGTGCTTTCGTGCCGACTTTCCTCGGTACTGGCATGGCCGTGACGGTTGAGCTGGCGCATGAGCTGGAGTCTGTCGAGGCGACCAAGCTGCTACGCCGCGCGCCAGGTGTGACGATGGTCGATCAGCGCATTGAAGAGGGGATGATCACCCCGGCCGAAACCGCCGGCGAGGACGGCGTGTACGTTAGCCGCCTGCGCGACGATGCGACGGTCGACAACGGCCTTTCTCTCTGGATATCGGGTGACTCCCTGCGCCGCAGCGCGGTCGACGCCGTGGCGATCGTTGAGGCCTGGGCGGCACAAAAGCTGGCCGCACAAGGCATTCGCAAACTGCATTAAGCCGTTGCTCAGCACTATCGTTCTTGCTATGCAATGACTGCATATTGCAGGGAGATTTAGTGATGACGATGATTGTTGTACCAAATACGTTTGATGGGTTGGTTGAACTCGAACGTAAAACGCATAGTCGATTGATGGATTTATACGACCAGCTAATTAATGATCCCACGCTTCCTAAAAGCACAAGCGTTTACAGTAGCGCGCCTGACAGGGGACCGGCTGATTTTATGGCTCAGATCGTTGGCCAGGTTTTCACTGTGGGCGAATATCTTAATGAAAGTAGAAACCGCGAGTGTTTAGAAAATGATATTGGTCTTAAACTCGTTTCTGAAGCTCAATTTGATACCTTGACGCCACATTTGACTGACGGCGAAACCGGGCAAGATTTACGCGACGGTGTTATCGCATTAACGCAAGCCGCACTCGAGATCCGTGCGCCATTGGGTGAG
Source organism: Alphaproteobacteria bacterium (assembly GCA_965246895.1). Taxonomy (GTDB): domain Bacteria; phylum Pseudomonadota; class Alphaproteobacteria; order JAIXQD01; family JAIXQD01; genus CBDFFX01. The sequence continues at coordinate 728,966 of OZ251993.1, forward strand.
AAAGATAGCCTTCCCTTGCGATTGACACATAATCTGCTGACCTATGGCACTAATTATGCGCGTGCGCATCTGGGCTCGGTTTGGGATGATAGCCGCAATCCGGCGGGCAGATTAATTACGACTTGTCAGGGCGTGTTGCAAGGTGGGGCGGTGCCGTTCGTATCGCTGAAATCAGGCATCAAAGCGGTCAACGAATTTGTTTCTATGGTTTGCAGCTACAGTCATCAGCCAAGGCAAGAAACGCAGATCATCGAGAATTTCGGTATGATCACAAATTTCGGCAGGGAAATCATGCGCGAAGCCGAGGCACGGCTGCCGCAGCCGCCTGCTCCTGTTGCGCCCTTGGATGCGCCGATCTTCACGAAAGCCGCTGCGCCCTCCGTCTAAACCCGCTACTATCATCCCATGGAATGGGACGACGACGGCATTATCTTGGGCGTGCGCGCGTCAGGCGAGCATGCAGGCATCGTCGGCGTCTTCACACCGCAATACGGCAAATGGTTTGGGCGCGTTTCCGGCGCGCAGTCGACGAAGCGCAAATCGTGGCTGGAGCCTGGGAATAGCGTTACCGTGCATTGGGGTGCACGACTAGAGGAACAGCTCGGCAATTTTCGATTAGAGCCTTCGCTGCCGCGAAGTGCCGGGGTATTCGACGAGCCGAAGAAGCTGCTAGCGCTTTCCTACCTTTCGCAGCTGACAGATGAGACAGTGCAAGAGCGGCTGCCGCTGCCGCTGTTATATGATGCGTATCAGCGCTCACTCGACATCGTGACCGAGAATGACGATCCACGCCGGGCCGTGATCGATTACGAGCTGAAGCTGCTGGAGCTGCTGGGCTATGGGCTTGACCTGAAATATTGCGCGGTCACGGGTGAGAGCGACGATCTGGTTTACCTGAGCCCCAATACGGGCCGCGCGGTGAGTCGGCTTGCAGGCGAACCCTACGCCGAGCGCTTACTGCCACTGCCGCAATATTGGCTAACGTTGGCCTTTCCTGATGATGCGGGGCTAAAGCAAGCCGCGAAGACAACAGGGTTTTTCTTGACCCAGCATTTTTTCCCGGAGCCGCGCAAGCTACCGGGCATTAGAGCGCAGATTTTTTAAACCAAAATGGGATGCCTGCTTTCGCAGGCAAGACAGTTATAAATGAATTCAAGCAGTGTCATTCCTGCGGAAGCAGGAATCCCATTTAGTTACGCCGCCAAACTATACTTCACATCTTGCTCTTGCATCGCTTGCTGAAAGGCGGGGAGGGCCAGCACGCCGTCGATCGCCGTCATCACGTTCGGGCCAAGCGACAAGTGGAAGCCAACTTTGTTATTCCAGTTCGCAATCACAGCCATAAAGATATCGGCTGGGCCGGGTTGGTCACCACCTAGATAGGTTTGCGATGCCAACACCTGATTGAGTTCATCCCAGCAGGATTGGATGCGCTTTTGCGCCATGGCCAAAACATCATGCTTGGTATTGTCACTATCGTAAGAGCGCGAGCCGAATGCGGCGCTATAGGCTGGATGCAAGGTAGCGCTGCAATAGCCGAGCCACTGCAAGCATCGTGCGCGGGCCTGCGTGCCATTTTCGGTCGACCAACCCATAAAGCCATGCTTGTCGCAGAGATAGGTGAGGATCGCCGTCTGCTCGCGGATCGGGAAACCATCATCCAGCAACAGCGGCACATTCCCGCGCGGATTCAGCTTCAGGAACGCCGGCTGTTTGATCTCGGCATGGGTGACGCGGATCACCTCGTACGGCTGGCCGATCTGATACAGCACGGCATGAGTCGCCAAGGCGCAAGAGCCTTGCAGGTAATAGAGCTGGTACATAGCGACTAAGCTGCGACTTTATATTCGGTATGCTCTTCGCTGACCGCTTGCTGGAACCAGGGCTGCGATGATACGGTCTTGATCACGCGTTGCACATTGCTGCCGAGGGTGAAGGTCAGCATCGGTAAGTTCTTATTCCAGCCTGCAATCACGCTCATGTAAACATCGGCCGGGCCCCAAGCATCGCCACTCAGATAAGCGCGGGTCGAGAGCGTCTGGTCGAGCTCATCCCACAAGGACTGAATAGCCGTTTGCGACGAATTCAGAATGTCTTGTTTCGTTTGCTCGTTCGCATAGCCGCCAAAGGCAGCCTTAAATGCCGGCATGTAAGTGCCGTGTAGGGTCGAATTGCAATAAGCCAGCCACTGCATCTGCGTGGCGCGCGCTTGCGTGCCGAGGTCCTGCGTCCAGCCGCTGCAGCCGTGTTTGTCGCAAAGGTATGAAATGATCGCGACATTTTCGCGGATCGAGAAGCCATCATCCAGCAGCAATGGTACATTGCCCCGGGGATTCAGCTTAAGAAATTCGGGTTGTTTGATGCTTTGCGGTGTCATCGAATGATATTCGAAAGGCTGCTGCATGCAGATTAGCAGCGCGTGGGTGGTCATGGAGCAGGAGCCTGAAAGGCCATAAAGCTGATACATAATGTGTGCCTCCGTTGATTTGGCGGTACTCTAAACCTGGCGGGAAAGACTTGCAACGCTATGATAAAGCCGGGCTTGCCAAGCCGCGCCAGATCATTATCGTCTCGCCCATGCCACCTGTGACAAAGCTTAAGAGCAAAACCCCGCCACCGCCGCCGATCGAAACGATCTTGGCCAAACCGTTCGGCGAAGCGATGAGTGAACGGTATTTGGCCTATGCGCTGTCAACCATCCAGTCGCGCGCGCTGCCCGATGTGCGGGACGGGCTGAAGCCTGTGCATCGTCGCTTGCTGTTCGGGATGCGCGAATTGCGCCTGTCGCCCAACCAGCCACCGAAGAAATCGGCGCGGGTGGTCGGTGACGTGATGGGTAAATATCACCCGCATGGCGATGCCTCGATCTATGACGCGCTGGTGCGCCTGGCGCAGGATTTCAGCGTGCGCTATCCGTTGATCGACGGGCAGGGCAATTTCGGCAATATCGACGGCGATAATCCCGCCGCCATGCGCTACACCGAAGCCAAGATGACGGCGGTGGCCGAAGCACTGCTGCAGGGGCTGGACGAAGACGCGGTCGACTTCAAGCCGTCTTACGACGGCCACGGTGAAGAGCCGGTGGTGATGCCGGCTGCCTTCCCGAATTTATTGGCAAACGGTGCCAGCGGCATTGCCGTTGGTATGGCCACCAGCATCCCGCCACATAATGTTGATGAGCTCTGCGTGGCGCTGCGGCATCTGATTGCCACGCCAGGAGCGGGGCTAGATAAGCTGGTTAGCCTGGTGCCAGGGCCCGACTTCCCCACTGGCGGCGTCATGGTGGAAGACCGGGCGACGATTTTGGAATCGTACAAGACCGGGCGCGGTAGTTTCCGCCTGCGCGCGAAATTCGAGATCGAGCAACTGGGCGTTGGCCAGTGGCAGATCATCGTCACTGAAATGCCGTGGCAGGTGCAGAAATCCCGCCTGATCGAGCGCATGGCCGAGCTGCATGCGCTGAAAAAGCTGCCACTGCTGGATGATATCCGCGACGAAAGTGCGGATGATGTGCGGCTGGTACTGGTGCCAAAGAGCCGCGCCGTTGATCCTGCTGTTCTCATGGAACAGCTATTCCGCGCCACCGACCTGGAAGTGCGGATCTCGTTGAACATGAATGTGCTGGATGCAACCGGCACGCCGCGGGTAATGAATCTAAAGGAAGTGCTGCAAGCCTTCCTCGACCATCGGCATGTGGTGCTGGAGCGGCGCACGCGCAACCGCTTGGCGCATATCGCCGACCGTCTGGAGGTGCTAGGCGGCTATCTAGTCGCGTTCCTGAACATTGACGCGGTGATCAAAATCATCCGCAATGAGGATGAGCCGAAACCGGTGATGATCAAGCGCTTCAAAATTACCGAGCGTCAGGCCGAGGCGATTTTAAACTTGCGCCTGCGCGCTTTGCGAAAGCTGGAAGAGATTGAAATTCAAAAAGAGTACGACGCGCTTTCGAAAGAACAGAAAGAGCTGACTGGCTTATTGAAAAGCGAAGACAAGCGTTGGGCCGCGATTGACGCCGAAATCCAGCAAATCAAAAAGCAGTTTGGGAAAGAGACACCGCTGGGCCGTCGCCGCACGCTGCTGTCAGGCCCGCCCGCTGCGGTCGACCTACCAGACGAGAACGAAATCCTGCGCGAGAATATTACGATCTTTATCAGCGATAAGGGCTGGGTGCGCACGCTCAAAGGGCATGTCGAGGAATCCGATACGAAGGGTTACAAAGAAGGGGATAGCCCCCGCTTCATCATCCAAGGCGAGACGGTGGACAAGTTGCTGCTGTTTGCCTCAAACGGGCGGTTCTACACGATCGGCGCTGACAAGCTGCCGCGTGGGCGCGGCTTTGGCGAGCCGCTACGCCTGATGGTCGATATGGGCGATAGCGAAATCGTGAATATCCAAGCCTATGACGAAGCGGCGCGTTTCCTTGTCGCTAGTGACAATGGCTATGGCTTTGTAACGAAGGCGAGTGACGTACTGGCGCAGACCAAAAACGGCAAGCAGGTGCTGAACCTGGTCGAGGGCGCCAAGGCCGTGCTGGCCGTGCCGGTTGAAGAAAAGGCGGACAACGTTGCAATCGTCGGCACCAATCGCAAGCTAGTGATCTTCCCGCTGTCTGAATTGCCGGAGATGGCACGTGGCAAAGGCGTGCTGCTGCAGAAATACAAGGATGCGAAGCTGAGCGACGCAAAAGCTTTCACGCTGAAGGCAGGGTTAAGCTGGAGTTCGCCCGGTGGCCGCAACAAGACGGAAACCGATCTCAAAACCTGGCGCGTCGGTCGCGGCAGCCAGGGCTATCAGCCACCCGCCGGTTTCCCGCGCAGCAACACGTTTAACGGGGACTAAGATGGATCTGTTCGACACTTTTAATCATCGGCGCGATAACTGGAGTCAGCAAGGCAGCATGATGGTGCAAGCCTCGCTGGCGCGAGCGCGTTGTCGCACGCGGCGCAAACCGAACCCAAAAGTTTCGATCTTGTACTTGGCAGCGGGCAAATGGCACGCCGCACGCGTTGCCGTCGTTAAAAAAGCCATCCATACACCACCGCCCAGCCGATTTACGCGCCGCGGGACGTACATCGAATATGGGCATATTCGGAGCTTGGGACGCTAGGCAGCGTTGCTGAGTCCAAATTGCTCTGGTTGCGTGCTCGCCAGCTGGGCAAACTTTGCAAAAATATTATGCGGGCGCCAGGTTTCATATAGGCGATCAAGTATCAAACGATCCATGGCCGCCATGCTGCTCTCAAAGCCATCAGGCATAAAAATATAAGAAAGCGCAGACCAGGCTTCGGCATGCAGATCGCCTTGCTTGGAACGCAGCAGAGTGCCCCGTTCATGCGTCGAGACGATGCTGCCGATGGTGCCGTCGCAGTCGGCATATGCTAGTGCGCTAATAAAGTAGCAGCTACGGTCTTCGATCCCTTCCAGCATTTTCAAGAAGCCTTCGATGCCGACGCGTTCCAGCACGGGTTTCGTCAGTGCTTCAGGAAAATTGTTTAGAGCCGGGATACAAAGGCCGCTGTCTTCAACCACGACCGGGCCGCGCACGAGTTCAAATGCCTTGGCAGCTTTGTGACGCGCGACTTCGGAAATGGAAATTTCCTGCGGCTCGTCGATTTGCAGAGGCTGCTGCCGGGCGGCAAGGCCATAAGGCGCAAGTTCCTGACAAAAGCGAGTATATTTGCCGCTATTAGACGTGGCGAAGGTAATCATGCCGGCAGAATAGGTTTAGCGTTAGGGCAAAGCAAGCCAGCCCTGTTCGGTCAGTATCTCTGCAGGTTGGAAGCGGCTTTTATAGGCCATCTTTGGGCTCTCTTCGATCCAATAGCCGAGATAAAGATAGGGCCGTTCCTCGCGCTGTGCCTGCCGCACAAGCCGCAGCACCAGTTCCGTTCCAAGGCTACGCTTCGGCTGCACGGCATCGTAAAAACTATAGACGGCAGAGAGCCCGGCTTCGGTGCGGTCGGCAAGCACCGCGCCCACAATCGTTTCGCCAAAGCTGAGCGTGAAGACCGTTGCGCCCAAATTGTTGTATCTGGCACCTGGGGCTAGCAAGGTCACAAAATCGTCTTCTGTAAACTCCGCCATCTCGCTTTCGGCATGGCGCTGTAACTGATAAGCGGCAAACAGCGAATAGAGCTTTGCCTGCGCTTCTTCACAGCTAATTTCTTGCCACGTCAGATCCTGATTGCGGCGTTGCGTGCGCAGTTGCGAGGCATTATACGCAAACCGTGAAACTGGCAGCCGGTAAGAAATGCAACGATTGCAAATGCCGCAATGCGGACGATACATGAAATTTTGCGAGCGGCGGAATCCCAATTGCGTAAAAAAACCAAGCTGCATGGCTGCGGTTGCAGGCTTGTCGTCAAGCGGCACAAGCAAGCGTTGCTCGATCAGGCCTGGGAGATACGGACAGGGGGCAGGCCGATTTAAATAGACCTTTAGGTTATCGTCAAAGATTGGCGCGTCCGCCATTGGCCTAAGGCTTGGCGGCAGGTGCCGGTTCTGCCGTGGCATATTCCTTGGCAAACAGCGACTGGCGCAACAACACGATCGAAATGCGACGATTTTGCGAGTCTTCTGGCTTGCCTTTCACGTAAGGGTCGCGATCCGCACGCCCAACGACATTTTGCACGCGGTCGACAGCAACGCCGCTGCTAACCAAAACTCGGCGCGAGGCATTGGCGCGTTCCGCCGACAAGTCCCAATTGTCCCGTGCTGAATTAGCCGAGAAGGGTGCCGCATCCGTATGGCCGGAAATCGCCAGTCGGTTCGGCAGGCGCGAGACAGCGCGGCCAACCAATTCGATCAAGTGACGTGTCGCCGGATACATCTGCGCAGAGCCTGAAGGGAACATCGAGAGGTTATTTTGATCGACGATTTGAATGCGTAACCCTTCGTCCGTTTGGTCGATGACAAGATTCTTTGACAGCACAGAGAGTTCCTTGTCAGCGCTGATCGCCTGCCGCAAGTCGGCTTCGGCTTTTTTGAAATTCTGTTGCTCCTCCGCTTCGCGCTGCTTATCAAGCGCGCTGGCATCTTTGGCGGTAAAGCGATTGGTGTTATTTTCCGTTTCCGTGCCGACATGGCCTTCTGCAATGTCTTTTGCTTCGTCGGCATTGCCGGGGGGCTGTGGTTCTGTTTCGGCAACCCCAGGCGGCGAGCTGTCTGAAACCTTAGCTTCAGGCGCTGAAATTGTCTTGCCGCCAAAAATTCCGCCCGCGCCAGATTGCGAGGTCGACACGCTCGAAGGCGCAAAATAATCGGCGATCCCTTTGCGCTGCACGTCGGTCGTAACGTTCAACAACCAAAGTAGCAGAAAGAACGCCATCATCGCCGTTACAAAGTCGGCATAAGCAACTTTCCAGGCGCCGCCATGGTGGCCACCGGCGACTTTTTTAACGCGCTTGATAATAATTGGTTGCTGGCCCGGGGCTGCCATGATTAGACCGGTGTCAGTGCATTGGTGGCTTCTTCTAATTCGCCAAAGGTTGGGCGCACATCGCTGTTCAGCGCCTTGCGCGCATATTCAACGGAAATTGCCGGCGCATAGCCATGCAAATGCGCAATTAGCCCGGTCTTGAGACATGTGAGATACTTCGACTCCGCGTCAAATCGCGCCTGCAGATTTGCCGCCAGCGGCGCGATATAGCCATACGATAGCCAAACACCGAGGAAGGTTCCGACCAGCGCCGCGCCGATCAGGTGGCCCAGCACTTCTGGCGGCTCTGTAATCGAGCCCATGGTGTGGATGATACCAAGCACGGCCGCGACAATACCGAGCGCGGGCATACCATCTGCCATCTGCGTGATCGAATGGGAAAGCGCATGATCTTCCGCGTGATGCACTTCTAATTCCTGATCCATCAGCGCTTCGATCTCATACGGCTTGTCGGAGCCCAGCGAGACAAGGCGCAGATAGTCGCACAAAAAGTCGACGGCGTGGTGATCGTGCAGGAAGGTCGGGAACTTTTCGAAGAGCGCACTTTCATGCGGTTTCTCGATATGCTGTTCCATCGCTAGCATACCCTTGGTCTTGGCAAGCTTGAATACTTGATATTGCATCGACAGCAGTTCGATGAATTCCGGCTTGCCGAATTTCGCCTTTTTGGTCGACGCCTTTAGCTCTTTAAAGACGCGCTTCCGCACGGATTTTGGGTTGGCAATGATGTAGCCGCCGACACCTGCGCCAAAAATGATCAACACTTCGAACGGTTGCCACAGCACAGCCATATGGCCGCCGTTGGCCATGTAGCCGCCGATCGTGCAGGCAATAACGACAAAAATGCCGATGAAAATATTCATTCGCTAAGAAGGCTCCGAAGCTGTGTCGCTCATGCAAGAGCGTTAGCGTCCAGCCTAAGAAAAATTGGTTAACGGAAGATGGAGATATCGAAGCCGGATTAACGATTGCAGCGTTTGCAAAAGATTACATACCCAGCGTTTTGACGAGTTTATCAACGTGATATTTGGGCCCGCAGACCATTACATCAAAATTATCGACATTGATAACAATCCGGTCACCGAAGATCCCAGCTCGGATAGTCGGTTTGTAAGTCGTTGCATGCTTGAAAGCGATTTCGCGTTTATAGCCCATATCCATTAAAGCTGCTGCGATCCGCACGTTGAAATCGGTACTTTGATCCCCATCATGCGCAAAGCGAACTTCGGAGCCGCGTAGGTAATAGCCAAGTGGCATGCCAATGGCGATCCCAGCCGTGATCGCAACGATGATAGCCTTATGCCAAGGCAAATCGAGCATGCCCCATAGAATTAAAGCGAACGGCACACCTGTTACAAAGAACAGAGTCTGGAAAACCGAGAAAAAAGTTCTATCCTGCACGGTATGCCTTCTGCGGTTCTGCCAATTCAGCTGCTGAGCATAGCGGAAAGGGTTTGCGGTTTCGTTAACGGTCTTGCGTCTGGCCGCAGACTTGCCAAACTAACCTATGCTCAACGCAGCCCATGAAACGACAGCCGAAATAACCTTTGCAACGCACGGGGTTTTGGCAATTGCTACGCTGAACCGCCCAGCGGCACTGAATGCGCAGAACCTGAATATGGTACGCGCTTTTGCGAAACAATTAACGATTTGGGAGCGCGATCCTGCGATCACACGGTTGTTGATTCGGGGCGAGAGCGGCTTGAATAACAAGTGGGCTTTTTGCGCGGGTGGGGACGTAAAGCCGCTCTGGCGACAATCATCTGAAGATCGACTTGCGTTTTTCATGCATGAATATGATCTCTGCGCCGCCTTGAAACAGACGCGACTGACGACGATCGCTTATATGGATGGCATTACCATGGGCGGCGGCGTTGGCCTGTCGATCTATGCAAACCATCGTTTGGCAACTCCGCGCACGCGTTGGGCCATGCCAGAGGTGAAGCTAGGATTTTTTCTTGATATCGCCGCCAGTCATTTTTTAAATTATGTGACTGAACCCACATTGGGCCGCTACCTAGCGCTGACTGGCGCGCAACTGAGCGGAGCGGACTGCCTAGCTGCTGGCATCGCCACAAACTTTATCGGCGAGGGGCAGAGCAACGCTTTGATTGAAGCATTAGCTGAAATAGATGATGCAGCGGCAATCCTGCAAAAGTTCACCATGCAAACGCCAGAAACAAATCTAGCGCAATTGGATGGACTGACAGTCGAGACGCCATTAGCAGAATTTTTGGCGCATATCGCAGCGCAAGGGCTGCTGCCAGATGGCCAGAGAGATAAATTGTGCGCTTTGAGCCTAAGGGTGGTGGACGAAGCCTTGCGCCGCGGCTGCACGCAGGATTATGCCGCCACGATCGCGATGGATAAGGTGTTAGTGCGGCATTTTTTGGATGGGAAAACCTTCCCTGAAGGCGTTCGCGCCTTGTTGATTGACCGTGATAACCAACCAAATTGGGGGGAGGCTGGGCTAAATACGGTCGATGACGCAGAAGTTGAGCGCTATTTTGCCCCTATTTACTGATTATTCAGCCCATGCGACCATTTTAGCATCATGATGATGAACCCTTCGCACCCATACTTCGATGCTTTCACGCTGATCGAACGTTTACACCGCCATTTTCTCGATGTGCTTAAGATCGACCTAGAGAAAAGCGGCGTCCTCGATATCAACAACGTGCAGGCCTTGCTGCTCTATAATATGGGCGGGGACGAAATGACGGTGGGAGAATTAACCGTGCGCGGGCATTATCTCGGCTCGAACGTTTCATACAACGTCAAGAAGCTGGTCGAGACAGGCTATCTGACGCAGGAGCGTAGTTTGCATGATAAGCGTGCGATCCGCCTTAAGCAGACGGAGAAGACGACAGCGCTGCGGCAGCTGATGCAGAAGACCTTCGAGAAGCATGTGACTAAACTCTCAACGGTCGATTTAGATATTCCAGCGCTCCATACGCTAAACGGCAGCCTTAAAAAGCTAGAACGCTTCTGGACACTTGGGCTCGCGCAAGGGCTTTAACGGCGGGCAGCGAATAGATAGACGGTTTTCACGTGCAGCAGGCTGCCAGCAGCCGGTCTTAGCACCGGCAGCTCGTCCAATCGATCATTGTCGCAACTGATCCGCATTTTTTCGGCAATTCCAAGTTGCGCGCAGATGCCGCTGACATTCTTTGCCAACCGCGTGCGGTCAGTGACGGTTGGACGCTTGCAATTCTTCGCAATGAACAGGCCGTCTTGCCAAAGGCTGCCGCTACTATCGTCCATTACCGATGCATCGATTTGCAGATCACAATTGCGTACTAGGGTGGAGACCAAAACCTCTTCATTTTGGCATAGATAGTTGTGCCTATCTTGGGGGCCGACGAGGGTATAGGGGATGGCCAGAAAACGCCGACCACTAACCAAGACGTCTTTTGCGTTTGGATCGCCTGGAAGACCAACTGTCCAATAATGTGATTTGCGTAGATCAATCATTTTAATCTCCACTGTTAATATTTGCCCCCATATAAGCAGAATTAATCACTATCTCGAAATACTTTCGTGTTTAAACTACCGTCCATGTTTCTCGGTATCGATCTTGGCACGTCCAACAGCGTCATTTACGGCGTTGTCGACGGTGACTTAAAGCTTTTCAAGACGGCGGACGGGGCGGATGCCCTGCCGAGCGTCATTTATATAGATAAGCGCGGTACGCGCCTGCACGGGCGCCGCGCGCAGGAACAGGCACTACTGAGTCCCGATAGCGTGGCGCATGGCTTCAAGCGGCTGCTCGGCAGCAAGACGCCGATTGAGCTGGCCGATAATGACGTCAAGCTGACGCCTGAGGAGTGCAGCGCCGATATTATTCAGACGCTGCTTGAACAAGCAAAACAGGAAACCGGCAGCGATGATTTCTCGCAGGTCGTCATCACTATTCCCGCCGCCTTCAACCAGATGCAGAGCGAGGCGACGCTACGTGCCGCAGAACGCGCCGGGCTGATCGACCCGCCGGTACTGTTGCAGGAACCAGTGGCCGCCGCCATTGCCGCCGCGCACGCAGGCAGTGCTAAAGGCACGAATGGCCAATTCCTAATCTATGATCTTGGCGGCGGCACCTTCGATTTGGCGTTGGCGAAATCCGATGGTGCTGAGATTAAGATCGTCGCGAACCAAGGCATCAACATGCTGGGCGGGCGCGATTTTGATCGACGTCTTGTTCAAGACGTCATTCGCCCCTGGCTAGCAGATAATTTCGACCTGCCTGAAGATTTCATGCGCCAGCCGGCGTTCCGCCGCCTGCTGCGCGTGGCGCAATTGGCTGCTGAAAAAACCAAAATTGAACTCTCGACGCGCGAGACGGCGACAATTTTCGCTTCAGACGACGAGGTGCGCACGGAAGACACAAGCGGTGCTGATATTTTCCTCGACATCAAGCTGACGCGCGACACGTTCGAAGCGCTGATCGACGATACGGTGAAGCGCACGGTGGCCGTGACGCAGCAGCTATTGGCTGATCAAAATCTAAAGGCATCCGATATCGACCGGCTGGTTTTTATCGGTGGGCCGTCGAAGATCCCGCTGATCCGCGCCAAGGTCGCGGACGAACTGGGGCTGGAGGCTGATTTGTCGCTCGACCCGATGACGACGGTCGCACGTGGCGCTGCACTTTATGCCGCGCAGCTGGCGGGCCAGCCGCTGGCGGGGGCAGTTTCAGATAGTAGCGATCAAGCGCCAAAGGCGCCAACTATTACTATCAATGCTTCCAAGACGATTGCCGTAAAAGTGCGCGATGGCGAGCAGAACAATCTGCTGCCAATCGTGACCGCCGGCATGCAGCTGCCGACTGGCGATACTTTGCATGTGGCAGCGGCTGCAGATCTAAGCGCGAATAGCAACGGCGCATTGTCGTTTGAATTATTCCAACTGGAGTTTCCTGAGCGGTTGGAGCTGAACCTTTGCATTGGTGCATTCCGCATTACCGCCGCCGATCTGCCGAAAGATGCCAGCATCGCCGCGGGCGATGCGCTGCAGTTCCATTGGTCGATGAATGCCAGCGGTATTATGGAGGCTACAGTCGAGCTTACCATTGACGGCAAGCCTGTGCTGCTGGAAACACCGCGCTTTTTCGCCCCGCAGGAGGGCGAGCAGAGCTTCGCTGGCCCGTCTGCCGTGGCTTTTGCTGAAAGCGTCATGCGCGAAGCGCAGGCAGAGCTAGACGATATCCTGGCCGCATTGGGGCCGGGGCAGGCCGGTGCCGCACGCGAAGCCGATCTGTTGCGGCATCGCCTGAAGGAACAGATTGAAGCCTTGCGCGACGCGGGCGAAGAGGCAGAACTGATCCGTCAGGCGAGCGAGGAAGCACGTTTCATTCGGCAGGATCTCGCGCGCCTGGCGCGGAAGCAAGGCGCATCAGTATTGCAACGACGGCTAGGTCGCTTGAGTGCGGCATATAACCGCACGGCGCGTGCACAGGCGACGGCAGAGGAGATAGCGGAGGTCACGCGTCTTACAGAAGCGCTGAACGCGACAATCAACGGTGCCGGCGAGGCAGGCATCGATACGGCTACATGGTATCGGGCTGAGCATGATCTATTGGCGATCCGCCGGCTGTTCTTTGCAGCTGCCTGGCGCGACCCTGCGTATTTGCGCCGCTGGTATGCCGAGGCCAAGGCCGAGCCGCAGTTTTATCCCGACCAGTCTGAATACGAAGGCTTGATGAAAACCGCTGATACGGCGCTGGCTGCGAAGAACGACGATAAATTCCGAGCTGCCATGGAAAAACTATTGGCCGCGCGCGTCTCGCTCGCGGCTTCCAGCAGCGCCAGCGACCCCGCTAGCGTGGTAAAGGTGGATTAAATTAAACCGTCTCGAAAATGACGGGCGCGCCCCAGAAGCGCTCGATCGCGGGTAAGGCTTCGGCCGCAAAGCCGGTCGATAGAAAGCGGCGCTGGCCTAATCCGTTACTGTTATATTGGGGACGCTGTTTTAAGTAATTGACCATTGCTTTGGCTGTTGCGGCGGGCTGATCGATAATCGGCAAATTGGGCGGCAGAGCTTCGGCAAACAGATCGGCGACGAGTGGATAATGCGTACAGCCAAGGATCACGCGGTCAGGCCATTCGCCGTTCATTTCCGCATGCAGCTCACCCACGTATTTATGCACGCTGGCGCGCAACAGATCACGATCGGCGCCCGTCTCAATCATCTTGACGAGGCCATGGCAGGCCTTTTGATATACGCGCAGACCAGGGTGACGTTTGTGAATTTCAGTTAAATAGCTGCGGGTTTCAACCGTGCGGTCAGTCGCGAAGACGGCAAGCGTGTGGGGAACAGGATCATGCAGCGCGGCCTCGACGGTGGGCGCGACCACGCCCAAGACATTACGTGGTAGGCCATCGGCGCGCGTTTGAGACGGCAGCCACGACTGCTGAATCCATTTCAGAGCCACGGTAGAAGACGTATTGCAGGCGATAATAACGAGTTGGCAGCCGGCCTCGAACAATTTATCGACCCCGACGCAGGTCAACGTCAGGATATCGATTGGCGGGCGCCCGCCATAAGGCGCGTTCCGGTTATCGCCAAGATAGACGAAATCTGCCTCCGGCAAAGCTTGGGTCAGTGCGCGGTGAACTGTTAGGCCGCCAAACCCGCTATCAAACACACCAATCATGAATCTCTCTGGCTAAGGGATAAGCAGTCTGCACTGTCGCATATAAAGATCAATTGTGTTTGTGACGGTAAGTGGAGATGTAGACTGATGTGTAGTGCGAGGTGTTGAATGTGCAGAAAAAATTAAAATGTTATTTTAACCTTGTATCACCGCTCGCAAGCGAACATGCTTACTTCATTCAGCGGAGGTGATTATGGTAATGGAATATGGAAATAGAGACGGGCGTTATGATTTCATACAGAATGTTCAGCGGGCAACAGGCCGCCCCTATAAAGATGTTAATATAGCGTTGATTAAAGCCGAAGCTGATGTGACAAGCATTTATATCGACCAAGTGTATGAGCGGAAAATGATCGGTGGCATTGGCGGATCTTTGATGGCCGTTTTAGGCACAGTCATGGCTGCAGATGGAGTCTATTCAGCATCGCATAGCCCAGTTGCAGCTATCGCTACTTTGTTTGGAGCAGGATACGTGGCTTTTAAAGGTCTATGCCGCGCTGGTGCTTGGATTGATCAAGCAGAACAGCGCTATCAAGATGTTCAATCTTCTTATGGTCGCAATACAATAGACCCCGAGGTGCAGAGACAAGTGCAACACCAATTACGATATGGATAGAGTTTTGAACGCATTGCGCGGTGGCATAGAAACGAACGATAGGTTTTGCCAGTAGAAATAAGCGGTTTGTATAAAGAAACATGCAATTATCTTGCAATCCGCATCTGTTTCCGGCACAAATTCTCATCCGCGGGAGAGGCGAGGGAGACATCCTCAAATCGTTGAACCGCTATACCCAGCTTGTCGGCTTCTGTCGCGGGCATAACATTGAGGTGAACATATGGCTCCGCCAAAAGGCAAAAAGATTGCCGCTTTCATAAAATTGCAGATTCCTGCGCAAGACGCTAAACCGTCGCCGCCCGTAGGCCCGGCACTCGGCCAGCGTGGTCTTAACATTATGGACTTCTGCAAGCAGTTCAACGCCAAGACGCAAACGATGGACAAGGGCATCCCATGCCCAGTGGTCATCACGGCTTACGAAGATCGTACCTTCTCATTCGTCATCAAGACGCCGCCGAACAGCTACTTCATCATGAAGGCTGTGAAGCTAGATAAGGGCGCGAAGACGACCGGCACGCAAACGGTCGGCAAAATCACGCGCGCGCAATTGCGCGAGATCGCCAAGGTCAAAATCGTCGACATGAATTCGACCGAAATCGAATCCGCCGTCAACCAACTCGCCGGCACTGCACGCTCGATGGGCGTGACGGTTACGGACTAACGGAGGATATCAATTATGGCTCATAACAAACGTTTCACGAAGGCTGCGGCTGCACGTGAGGAAACAAAATTCTATTCACTGACCGAAGCGCTCAAGCTTGCCAAGCAAGGCGCGACTGCCAAGTTCGACGAGACGATCGAGGTTGCCTTGAACCTGGGCGTTGACCCGAAGCAATCGGATCAAATGGTGCGCGGACTGATCGCATTGCCAGCCGGGACGGGCAAGACGGTACGCGTTGCCGTCTTCGCCAAAGGCCCGAAGGTCGAAGAAGCCAATGCAGCAGGCGCGGATATCACTGACGTTGAAACCCTGCTAGCCGAGATCAATGCCGGCAAGATGAACTTCGACCGCGTAATCGCCACACCCGACATGATGGGTGAAATCGGTAAGGTTGCGAAGATCCTCGGGCCGCGCGGTTTAATGCCAAATCCTAAGCTGGGCACAGTGACGATGGATGTCGCTGGCGCTGTAAAAACGGCCAAGGCCGGCGCGGTTGAATATCGCGTCGAAAAAGCTGGCGTGATTCACGCTGGCATTGGCAAGGCCAGCTTCACCGAAGCGCAGCTGATGCAGAATGCAGCCGCGCTGATCGGTGCCGTGCTGCGCGCCAAGCCAGCCGCGATCAAGGGTACGTATTTGAACCGCGTGTCAGTCAGCTCCACCATGGGGCCAGGCGTTAAGGTTGATGTGGCTTCGGCAATGGACGCCGCTGCTTAATTACAAATAATATTTAAGGGGCTGCGCCGTTTGCGTGGCCCCCTTTTTTTAGTCTTCTAATTCGCGACTGTATTTTTATGAACAGACGCAAATAATCAAAATCTAATTACGGAGTTTAATATGAACGAATATCAAAAATGGGCCTATCGCACGCTTAACGATGACTTGCTTGCCGCGCTAAGTGCAAAGGCATGGCCGGAAGGCGAACGGGATTTCGTAGCTTTTGTTTTGCGATGGAAGTTAGGCCATCCGGAAAATCCACCGCGCTTGTGGCCTACGGGCGGCGCCGCTATCAGACCGAATGAGTCCGCGCAGCTTATGCTGGCGGCTTTCAACAGCGGCCATTCTGCAGAGATGCAACGTGAAGAACGGCACCTGGAGCAGGCCCTGCATGCGGCTAGCAATATCCAAACGAACGCGATGGCACTCGAACGTCGCCGGTCGCGTCCTGTTGCATCGCCCAAAAGAGTTGCAGGTTTAGGACGCTGACATGGCTACGGTAAAAAAAGCGGCAAAGCCGTTTGCTAAAAAGCCTGTGTGGAATAAAAAGAACCCCGTTACCAACCACAAGCATCTGACGGCGGCGCAAAAGGCAACAGCGAAGAAGCGCTCGGCCAAAGCCGGGCGGCCTTATCCGAACATGGTCGATAATATGGCGGTCGCCAAGGGCGAGGGCAGCAACAGCCCTGCCAGTAAAAAGAAGATCGCGGCCAAAAAGCCTGTCGCCAAAAAGACAACGACGAAGAAAACCGCGGCCAAAAAGGTGCTGACTAAAGCTAAAGCAACCACGGCCAAAAAAACCACTGCCCGCAAGACAGCAGCAAAAAAGCCAGGGCCAAAGAATGCCAGTACGCGGAAAACAACAAAGAAATAGTGATCTGACTGATTTTCGTTTGACTATTGGCTGAGCAGTTGCCATAAAACCCTCGTGTCGACCTAAGGTCGATGCCTGTCGAAGACTGCGGGCGAGGCGCTAGCCTCTTAATCAAGCCAGCATAGATGGGTGCAAGATGCGAGAACGCTTCCATGCAAAATCATGGAAATGCGCCGCCTCTGTTCCTTTCTATTCCGTCTCCTGCGGTGATAAGTTTTTAGGAGAGCGCGTATGAAAGATAATGCTAACCGCAAGGCCAAGGCCGACAACATCGATACCATCAAGGCATCGATGCTGGCCGATTCAACCCAGCTAATTCTCGTCACGAAAAACCGTGGCCTCACTGTGGCGGCCGTATCCGAGCTACGCCGCAACGTACGCCAGGCCGGCGGCGACTATAAGGTCGCAAAGAACACGCTCGTGCGCCGCGCACTCGACGGCTCAAAATACGCCGAGATGAGCAAGCTGTTCGAAGGGCCGACTGCCATGACGACCGCCACCGATCCGGTTGCTGCCGCCAAGGTCATCGCTGACTTCGCCAAGGATAACGAAAAGCTTGAAATCATCGGCGGCGCATTCGGCGCGCAGATGTTGGATGTCAAAGGCATTCAGGCGTTGGCCAAGCTGCCAAGCCTGAACGAATTGCGTTCGACCATCATCGGGCTGTTGCAGGCGCCCGCAACCAAGATTGCCGGAATCGTGCAAGCCCCGGCCAGCCAGTTGGCCCGCTTGCTTGCAGCCAAGGCGGCAAAGGCAGACGCGTAAGAGAAGTTTGGCTGATAAAGCTGACCGTCATCGCGGACGGGGTCAGTCAAGCCGGTTCCGTCCGCACAATGTAGAAACATCAACCAGGAGAGTACAAAATGGCACAATTGGATAAAATCGTTGAAGACTTGTCGGGTCTGACCGTTCTCGAAGCCGCCGAACTGGCGAAGCTGCTGGAAGAAAAGTGGGGCGTTTCCGCTGCTGCTCCAGCTGCTGCTGCGGCCCCTGCCGCTGCTGGCGGCGCTGCCGCTGCTGACGAGCCGACGCAAGTCACCGTCATGCTGGCTGATGCCGGTCCGAAGAAGATCGACGTCATCAAGGCCGTTCGCGAACTGACGGGCCTGGGCCTGAAGGAAGCCAAGGACCTAGTCGAAGGCGCGCCGCAACCTGTTAAGGAAGGCGTGGACAAGAAGGATGCCGACGAGATGAAGAAGAAGCTCGAAGCAGCCGGCGCCAAGGTCGAATTCAAGTAAACGCGTAGCATTGCTTTCTTAAAAACACATCGTGTTTTTGAAAGCTTAGTTTATTTGCTAAAAGAAGGGCTCGCGGGAAACCGCGGGCCTTTTTGTTTGCATGTAAATAGAATGTTAAAGAATGGCGTATTTACAAGTTATACACAATTATCAGCTATTTCTAAAGTGAAGGAATTCCTATGTCCGACAAAAAGCTCGATACAATTATTCTTTATGATTTGGAATACACAACTTTTGATGAATGGGCGGCAGACTGGGGCCGCAAGTGGCCGCGCGAGATCGTACAGATAGGTGCTTTGAAATGTCGCGCAGATACACTTGAAATTGTAGAAGAATTCGAACAGTTCGTGAAGCCGAC
Source organism: Alphaproteobacteria bacterium (assembly GCA_965246895.1). Classification (GTDB taxonomy): domain Bacteria; phylum Pseudomonadota; class Alphaproteobacteria; order JAIXQD01; family JAIXQD01; genus CBDFFX01. The sequence continues at coordinate 747,520 of OZ251993.1, forward strand.
CATTAATTCGAAACTATCAGCTCGCTTCGTTGGGTTAACAGGCATTGGCCAAGCTGCGGTCGATATGAAGGGTGTAAGCTTTCGCGAAGGACTGAAGCGATTCTGGGAGTTCTGCGACGGTGATCCATTCTATTCTTTTAATAATGATGCCAAGCATTTTGTGAATAATGCGGAGCTTCTAAGTGAGCCAATTCCAAGCGCTTGGCCGGATGGTGCATTAACTGACATTCGCCCGTGGATTGTGAAACATGCGCCGGAAACGGCGGAAGCTAGTTCTGGTAATTTAGTAGAAGCGCTGGGGTTGCGTCGCTCTAAAGACGAACATAACGGCGTGGCCGATGCACGTTCATTGCAAGAATCTATCCGGCATTTGATCGTTGAGCGCAAAGCACCGAACCCGTTTGTTCGTAGGCCTGCAGGATTGTTAAAACCATCTCTTTAGTTCGATGATATAGAATGACCAACCAAATCACCTATCCTGATTTCGAGCGTGTCGATATTCGCGTTGGCACGGTGGCGCGAGCAGAGGTTTTTCCTGAAGCGCGGAAGCCCGCGGTCAAGCTCTGGATCGATTTTGGAGCTGAGCTGGGCGTCAAGCAGTCATCGGCGCAGATCACGGTGTATTATAAGCTGGAGACGCTTGTGGGACGGCAGGTCTGTGCGGTTGTCAATTTCCCACCACGGCAAATCGGCCCATTTATGAGCGAGGTTCTGACGCTTGGCTTTACAGACGGGCAGGGCGATATAGTATTGATCGCGCCGGAGCGGACAGTACCGAATGGGGAACGATTGATATAAATCAATGCTTTAGCGGAATAATATAATTTCCATACATAATCACTTGCATAAGTGGTTAACCATTTGCTAAGAAACGCGTCTCGGTATGCGGTGACCGGGGCGCTCATCGGCATCTATCCAAGCGGGCATTCAAGACATTGCGGATTTTTTACCTAACAGGCGTTCCTGCGAACGTCACCTGTGTCAGCGCGTGCGAACCTGTTTTTCGTGCGCGCATTATTGTGTCCGCAACCGCCCTCAATCGCATCGCGCCCGCATCTAATTCGAATTCTCATTCCATCGCTTCAGTTCAGTAGGAGAGTAAGTACTCATGGCCAATACCGCTTCCAATCAAGCCACGAATGTCGACACGCAAAGCTTCACCGGCCGCAAGCGTCCGCGCAAGTCGTTCGGTCGCATCGTCAACGTTGCCGAGATGCCAAACCTGCTGCAGACGCAGCTTGTTTCCTACAACAAATTCTTGGAAGAAGGCCTGCAGGAAGTCTTTAAAGGCGTGTTCCCGATCAAAGATTTCAGTGACCGTTCGGTGCTGGATTTCGTGGCCTATGAATTGGAGCAACCGAAGTTCGATGTGGACGAATGCCGCGAACGCGGGATGACCTTTACCGCGCCATTGCGCGTGACGCTGCGCCTGACCGTGTTCGATACCGACGAAACCACGGGCGTGCGCTCGATCAAAGACATTAAAGAGCAAGACGTCTATATGGGCGATATGCCGCTGATGACGGCGAACGGCACGTTCATCGTCAACGGCACCGAGCGCGTGATCGTGAGCCAGATGCACCGCAGCCCCGGCGTCTTCTTCGATCATGACGGCGGCAAGAGTCACAGCAGCGGTAAGTATTTGTTCGCCGCCCGCGTGATTCCTTACCGCGGCTCATGGCTTGATTTTGAGTTTGACGCGAAAGATCTGATGTACGTCCGCATCGACCGTCGCCGCAAGTTGCCGGTGACCACATTGCTCTACGCGCTCGATAGTGCAGAGACGGAAAAGCTGCGTACCAAGCGCGAGAAGGATGGCAAGGTCTTGCTGCCTTACGAAGCGCAAGGCATGGGCCGCGAAGAAATTCTGGAACACTTCTACAAGACTGTTTCCTACAAGCGCGACAAGAAGGGCTGGAAGACGTCGTTCGATGGCGCGCGTTTCAAAGGCGTGAAGCTGGCCTTTAATCTCGTCAATGCCGAGACCGGCAAGTCAGTCGCCGATGCCGGCACGAAGCTGACGCCGCGCGTTCTCAAGAAAATGGCCGAGGACGGCAAGCTGAAGGATATCCTGGTTCAAGACGAGGAGCTGATTGGCAGCTATATCGCTCAGGACGTGATTGACGAAAAGTCGGGCCAGGTGCTGCTGGAAGCCGGTGATGAAATCACGGCTAAGGTGCTGACGCAGTTGGAAGAAATGGGCGCGAATATATTGCCTGTGCTTGCCATTGACCATATCAACACCGGCCCTTACATCCGCAACACGCTGGCGGTTGATCGCAACCAAAGCCGCGAAGAAGCGCTGATCGATATCTATCGCGTTATGCGCCCAGGCGAGCCACCGACCTTGGAGTCAGCGGAAGCGCTGTTCCGCGGGTTGTTCTTCGATAAGGATCGCTTCGATCTTTCAGCAGTCGGTCGCGTGAAGATGAATTCGCGCCTCGATCAACAGACGGACGATACGCTGCGCATCCTTCGCAAGCAGGATATCCTCAACATCCTGACGATCCTGCACGACCTGAAAGATGGCCGTGGCGAAATCGACGATATCGACCATCTTGGCAACCGCCGCGTGCGTTCGGTTGGCGAGCTGTTGGAAAACCAATATCGCCTTGGTCTGCTGCGCATGGAACGCGCGATCAAGGAACGCATGAGCTCGGTCGAGATCGACAATATGATGCCGAACGACCTCATCAATGCGAAGCCAGCCGCCGCCGCCGTGCGCGAATTCTTCGGTTCCTCGCAGCTGTCGCAGTTTATGGACCAAACCAACCCGCTGTCGGAAGTCACGCACAAGCGCCGCATGTCTGCGCTCGGGCCGGGCGGTCTGTCACGCGAACGCGCTGGTTTTGAAGTGCGCGATGTGCACCCCACGCACTATGGCCGCATCTGCCCGATTGAAACGCCGGAAGGCCCGAACATCGGTCTGATTAATTCGCTCGCGACTTACGCCAAGATCAACAAATACGGCTTTATTGAAACGCCGTACCGTCGGGTCAAAGACGGCCGCGTGACGGACGAGGTCGTGTACCTCTCCGCTATGGAAGAAGGCCGCTATATGATCGCGCAGGCGAATGCCGGCGTCGATGCCAAAGGCAAGCTGACAGAAGAGCTGATTTCCTGCCGCAAGAACCTAGACTATGTATCGGCCTCTGCCGACCAGGTCGAGTTCATCGATGTGTCGCCTAAACAGGTGGTCTCGGTCGCGGCGTCGCTGATCCCATTCCTTGAAAACGATGACGCGAACCGCGCGCTCATGGGCTCGAACATGCAACGTCAGGCCGTGCCACTGCTGCGCAGTGAAGCGCCGCTGGTTGGTACTGGCATGGAGGCTACCGTTGCGCGCGATTCCGGTGTGGCCATCGTTGCTCGCCGTTCGGGCGTGGTCGACCAGATTGATGCCAGCCGCATCGTCATCCGCGCGACGGAAGATGTGTCGGAAACGACGCCGATTGTCGATATCTACAATCTGCTGAAGTTCCAACGTTCCAACCAGTCGACCTGCATCACGCAGAAGCCGCTGGTGCGTGTTGGCGATATCATTCGTAAGGGCGATATCGTGGCCGATGGCCCATCGACGGAGCTGGGCGAACTGGCCTTGGGTAAGAACGTGCTCTGCGCCTTCATGCCGTGGAACGGTTATAACTTCGAAGACTCCGTCTTGATCTCCGAGCGCATTGTCAGCGACGACGTTTATACTTCGATCCATATCGAAGAATTCGAAGTTGCCGCCCGCGATACCAAGCTGGGTCAGGAAGAAATCACGCGCGACATTCCGAATGTCGGCGAAGAAGTCCTGAAGAACCTCGATGAAGCTGGCGTCGTTTATATCGGCGCTGAAGTCGAGGCGGGCGATATCCTCGTCGGCAAGGTCACGCCAAAGGGCGAAAGCCCGATGACGCCGGAAGAGAAACTCCTCCGCGCCATCTTCGGTGAAAAAGCTTCGGACGTGCGCGATACCTCGCTGAAGGTGCCGCCAGGCGTGAGTGGCACAATCGTTGAAGTGCGGGTCTTCAGCCGCCGCGGCGTCGACAAGGACGAGCGCGCGGTTGCCATCGAACGGGCCGAGATCGAAAGACTCGCCAAGGATCGCGACGATGAGCGCGCCATTCTTGAGCGCGGTTTCTTCAGCACATTGAAAGATCTGTTGATCGGTCAATCCGCCACGCACGGGCCGAAGGGCTACAGCCATATTGGCAAGAACGTTTCGGAAGAAACCCTGTCCGGCTACACGCCTGGGCAATGGCGCCAGATCAGTGTCAAGAACGATAAAGTCATGAACCAGGTTGAAGGCCATTCGAAAGTCTTCGATGCCGCGATCGATGCGCTGAATGCGCGCTTCGATGACAAGGTGCGGAAGCTGGAAGCCGGGGACGAACTGTCACCAGGCGTCATGAAGATGGTCAAGGTCTTCATCGCCGTGAAGCGCAAGCTGCAGCCGGGCGATAAGATGGCCGGTCGTCATGGTAACAAGGGCGTCGTCTCCCGCGTCATGCCGATCGAGGACATGCCGCATCTGGAAGACGGCACGCCAGTCGATATCGTCTTGAACCCGCTCGGGGTGCCATCGCGGATGAATGTCGGGCAGATCTTGGAAACCCACCTTGGCTGGGCCGCCCGGAACATCGGCCATCAGATCAGCGATCTTGTGCGTCAGGCGCAGGTTGAAAAGAAGAAGGCGATCACCGATATCAAGGATAAACTGAAGGTTGTTTATGGAGATGAAGCCTACAAGCGCGATGTTGCCCCGCTCGATGAAGATGCATTCATGGAGCTCGCTCAGAACCTTAGCCGCGGCATCACGTTTGCGACGCCGGTGTTCGACGGCGCGCGCGAGGAGGACATCAACCGGATGCTCGATCTTGCCGGTGTTGACCGTTCCGGTCAGGTTACGCTGATCGACGGCCGCACAGGTGAAGCCTTCGACCGCAAGGTCACCGTCGGCTATATGTATTATCTGAAGCTGCACCACTTGGTCGACGATAAGATCCACGCGCGCAGTATCGGGCCATACAGCCTTGTCACGCAGCAGCCGCTGGGCGGTAAGGCGCAGTTCGGCGGCCAGCGCTTCGGGGAAATGGAAGTGTGGGCGCTGCAAGCTTACGGCGCGGCTTATACCTTGCAGGAAATGCTCACGGTTAAGTCCGATGACGTTTCGGGTCGCACGAAGGTCTACGAGGCCATCGTGCGCGGCGATGACAATTTCGAAGCCGGGATTCCGGAATCGTTCAACGTCCTTGTTAAGGAAATGCGTTCGCTAGGCCTCAACGTCGAACTGGAAGCCAAGCAGATCGCGGCCCCAGTCGTCGAAGAGCCGGTTCCTGCTAATGACACGACGCCGCAGATCGAAGATCAGCGTGCAACGGCAGTGGGGGAGTAAGCGGATGCGGCTTCGGCTTAAAGCGTTCAGCAATGGCAAGCACCAGTGGGTGCGGCCGTTGCTGCCGTTTGCCAAAGTCACGTCAACAGGCGTTGCGATCGTCCATTCGTTCGCAAGCTGGTGCCAAGGTTTAGAAAAACGGGAGCAAACCGGTTTTGTACGTACCGCAGGCATACAGATGCAGAAGCAGCTGCAACGCCCGCAAATTAGATCGAGTAATTCACAGCGTTTACAGCGCCGTTCACAGCTTAGTTAGAAGGTAGGGATCTCATGCATACAGACATCATGAACATGTTCGGCCAGCCGCAAGGCACGCAGAGCTTCGACCAGATCAAGATCGCAATTGCCTCGCCGGAGCAGATCCGTTCGTGGTCGTACGGCGAAGTGAAGAAGCCGGAGACGATCAACTACCGTACCTTCAAGCCGGAACGCGATGGCCTGTTCTGCGCGCGCATCTTTGGCCCGATCAAAGATTACGAATGCCTATGCGGCAAGTACAAGCGCATGAAATATCGCGGCATCATCTGCGAAAAGTGCGGCGTTGAAGTCACGCTGACCAAAGTCCGCCGCGAGCGCATGGGCCACATCGAACTGGCTGCGCCGGTCGCGCATATCTGGTTCTTGAAGTCGCTGCCGAGCCGCATTTCGACCCTGCTCGACATGGCGCTGAAGGATATCGAGCGCGTGCTTTACTTCGAAGGCTACATCGTCCTCGAACCAGGCCTGACACCGCTGAAGCAATATCAGATCATGCGCGAAGAAGAATATCTGAACGCGCAGGATGAATATGGCGACGATGCTTTCACCGCCGGGATCGGCGCGGAAGCCATTCGCACTGTCTTAGCCTCGATCGATCTTGAATCGGAAAAAGTCCGCATGCGTGCCGACCTGCGTGCCACGGAATCCGAGCTGAAGCGCAAGAAGTTGGTGAAGCGCCTGAAGATTGTGGAAAGCTTGCATGCTTCTGGCACGCGTCCGGAGTGGATGGTGCTGACGGTCGTGCCGGTCATCCCGCCGGAACTGCGCCCGCTGGTGCCGCTGGATGGCGGCCGCTTTGCGACTTCTGATCTGAACGATCTCTATCGCCGCGTCATCAACCGTAACAACCGTCTGAAGCGCCTGATCGAACTGCGCGCGCCGGACATTATCGTCCGCAACGAAAAGCGGATGCTGCAGGAATCAGTCGATGCGCTGTTCGATAATGGTCGTCGTGGCCGTGTCATCACGGGTGCCAACAAGCGCCCGCTAAAGTCGCTCGCCGATATGCTGAAGGGCAAGCAAGGTCGCTTCCGTCAAAATCTGCTCGGCAAGCGCGTCGATTATTCAGGTCGTTCGGTTATCGTCGTTGGGCCAGAACTAAAACTGCACCAATGCGGCTTGCCGAAGAAGATGGCGCTCGAACTGTTCCGTCCATTCATTTACGCCAAGCTGGAACTCTATGGTATGGCGTCGACCATCAAGGCCGCCAAGCGCATGGTCGAAAAGGAACGCACGGAAGTCTGGGATATCCTCTCGGAAGTCATCCGCGAACATCCAGTCTTGCTGAACCGTGCGCCGACGCTGCACCGTTTAGGCATCCAAGCGTTCGAGCCTGTGTTGATCGAAGGCAAGGCTATCCAGCTGCACCCGCTGGTCTGCACCGCCTTCAATGCCGACTTCGATGGCGACCAGATGGCCGTGCACGTCCCGCTGAGCCTTGAAGCCCAGCTGGAAGCGCGCGTCCTGATGATGTCGACCAACAACATCCTGTCGCCTTCAAACGGCGAACCGATCATCGTGCCATCGCAGGACGTTGTCTTAGGGATTTATTACCTGTCGCTGGAACGTCCGAATGCGGTTGGCGAAGGTATGACCTTTGCCGGTCTCGACGAAATGCGGCATGCGCTGGAAGCCAAGCTGATCCACCTGCATACGCGTATCAAGGTTCGCACCGAGATCACGAACGAGCAGGGCGAAAAGCAGATGGTGCGCCTCGACGGTACCGCCGGGCGTTTCATGCTGTGGGAAATCATGCCGAAGCATGCGAAAATCCCATTCAGCCTCGTCAATAAGATCCTGACCAAGGGCGAAGTGAAGAAGCTGATCGACGCCGTCTATCGTACTGCTGGCCAAAAGGAGACGGTGATCTTCGCCGATCGCCTGATGGCACTTGGTTTCAGCAATGCCTGCAAGGCCGGTATTTCGTTCGGTAAGGACGATCTGATCATCCCTGCCGCCAAGCAAAAGCTGATCGAAGCTTCGCAAAAACAGGTGAAGGAATTCGAACAGCAATGGCAGGATGGTCTCATCACCCAAGGCGAGAAGTACAACAAGGTCGTCGATGAATGGTCGCGCTGCACCGACAAGGTGTCGGACGAAATGATGAAGGTCATTCAAGCGCCACGCGCCGATGGCTCCGTCAACTCCGTCTACATGATGGCGCATTCGGGTGCCCGCGGTTCGCAAGCGCAGATGAAGCAGTTGGCCGGGATGCGCGGTCTGATGGCAAAGCCTTCAGGCGCGATTATCGAAACGCCAATCACGTCGAACTTCAAAGAAGGTCTGACGGTTGCCGAATACTTCACCTCTACCCACGGTGCCCGTAAGGGTCTGTCCGATACGGCGTTGAAGACGGCGAACTCCGGTTACCTCACGCGGCGTCTTGTCGATGTCGCGCAGGATGCTGTCATCACCGAATTCGATTGCGGCACCACCCGCGGGCTTACGGTCAAGGCTGTGATCTTGGGTAGTGACGTGCGTGCAACGCTGGCGAGCCGCATTCTAGGCCGCACGGCTTCGGAAGATCTGCTGAATCCTACCGATGGCAGCGTACTGGTCAAAGCTGGCGAGATGATCGAGGAAGCACAAGTTGCCGCCATCGATCTGGCCGGTGTTGATACTGTCAAGATCCGTAGCGTTCTGACCTGCGACAGCGGTAACGGTATGCTATGTGGCAAGTGTTACGGGCGCGATCTTGCGCGCGGGACGCCGGTCAACGTCGGGGAAGCTGTCGGCGTTATCGCTGCGCAGTCAATCGGCGAGCCCGGCACGCAGCTGACGATGCGTACCTTCCACATTGGCGGTGCCGCACAACGTGGTGCTGAGCGCAGTGCTGAAGAAGCCGCCGTCGACGGTACCGTGCAGATCAAGAACCGTAACGTGGTTGTGGATTCTGCCGGTCGCATGATCGTCATGGCCCGCAATACCGAGATCGTGCTGGTCGATGCATCAGGTCGTGAGAAAGCGCAGTACAAGCCGCCATATGGCGCAAAGCTGCTGGTCGATCATGGTGCCACGGTCACCAAAGGTCAGAAGCTGGCCGAGTGGGATCCCTACACGACGCCAATCATCACGGAAAAAGACGGGATCGCGCATTACGCCGATATCGTCGAAGGCCTGTCGATGAGCGAAGTGACGGACGAAGCCACCGGTGTTGCCTCGAAGAAGATCGTCGATTGGCGTCAACAGCCACGTGGCGCAGACCTGCGTCCGCGCATCGTTCTGCATGACAAGAGCGGTGAAGTCATCATGCTGGCGAATGGTGCGGAAGCGCGCTATTTCATGTCGGTCGATGCGATCCTCAACGTCGAGAACGATACACCGGTCAAGGCGGGTGACATTGTCGCTCGTATTCCCCGCGAGTCATCGAAGACCCGCGATATTACGGGTGGTCTGCCACGCGTGGCCGAGCTGTTCGAAGCCCGCAAGCCGAAGGACTTCGCGATCATCAGCGAGATCGATGGTCGCGTCGAATTCGGCAAGGACTACAAGACTAAGCGTCGCGTATCCGTGAAGAACGAGGAAACAGGTGAAAGCGCCGAATACATGATCCCGAAAGGCAAGCATATTGCCGTTCAGGAAGGCGAGTTCATCGAGAAGGGCGGCATGCTGGTTGAAGGCAGCCTGGTGCCGCACGATATCCTCGCGATCCGCGGCGTCGAAGCGCTTTCCGAATATCTCATCAACGAGATTCAGGAAGTCTATCGCGCCCAGGGTGTGCCGGTGAATGATAAGCACATCGAAGTTATTGCCCGTCAGATGATGCAGAAGGTCGAGATCGCCGAACCAGGCGATACGACGCTGCTGATCGGCGAGCAGGTGGATCGCGCCGAGTTCGAGGAAGAGAACGAAAAAGCTCTGCTCGAAAACGGCCGTCCGGCGCAGGGTCGTCCGGTGCTGCAGGGCATCACGAAGGCAAGCTTGCAGACCCGCAGCTTCATCTCGGCTGCATCCTTCCAGGAAACAACCCGCGTGCTGACGGAGGCCGCGGTTGCGGGCAAGGTCGATACGTTGGAAGGACTGAAGGAAAATGTCATCGTCGGTCGTCTGATCCCAGCCGGGACGGGGGCTGTGGTCGGTCGCTTGAAGGCGGTGGCTGCGCAACGCGACCGTACGGCGCTGGAAGGTAGCGCGCCGAAGCAGGTCGCCAACCGTTAAGCTGTGTAATCAGTATCTATTTTGATGGGTTAGGAACTAGCTTCCTAACCCATTGATTTTTATATGCAAGTAATGCGGTGATTGATTAATAGCAATTATTCCTATTTTATATTGTTAACAGTAAATTAACTTCACTCACACCGCACAGTTCTCTAGGGGGATAATATGAACCAATCGATTTCCAAGCTGCTCCGTACGTCTGTTATTGCCGCTACGCTGATCGTCGGCGCCGCTAGCGTTCATGCTGAAGTTTACACCGGCGATACCGGCCATTATTTGCAAGCGCCGCAAGGCTACCAAGCGCAAGCTTCAGCTCAGGGCTTTAACGGCCAAGGGATGGGCCGTGGTCAACTGATGCAGCAACAAGCGCAAATGCCGGTTGTGCAGCCACAAGCCATGGCCACGACGACAGTGTCGCCGCGCATGCTGCCACAAGGTGCTGTACTGCAACCGCAGGCCGCTGCCGTGCAAATACCTGTGGTTCAATCAGCTGCTCAACCAGCTGCACCGCTAACTGTAATGACGACAACCCAACCTATGGCGACGCCAGTCGCTTACAACAAGGCAGTCGTGGGCGTGCCATCGGCACAAGCACTGGCCGCTATGGAACCAGCGGCCGGTAACGCTTCGCTTGACGCTGGCACGAATGTACTGCTGTCTCCAAGCTGCGGCTCGCCTGGCAACCATCGCCAGCACAAGGGCATTAACACTTCAACAACTGTCGGCAACGATTGCTTTAACTAAGTCGTAAATCGTTTATTTATCGCGGGCTGCCCCAAGAATACCTTGGTGCGGCCCGTTTTTTTTCCTAATTGACGCTTAACGTTATCCTGTTCACGGTCACTCCGTTAACGCAACTAACAGGAGAACAATAATGAAAAGTGTTACCAAAATTGCAGCCATGGCCCTGATGCTTGGCGTTGCCAGCCCCGCATTCGCAACCATGAACACGCCAACCGATGCGAATGCAACTGACACTAACCCGATGATCAATCAAAAAGATACGATCAAAGGCGACACAGCGCCACATGCCAATGCGCCAGCTTCGGTTGAAGCCAAAAGCCCAATGGGCGGTGCAATGTCCAACATGACACCAGAACAACGCATGCAAATGCGTGCTGCGCACGAAGAGCGCATGAAGTCCATGACACCAGAGCAAAAAGCGCAAATGCAGAAGATGCATGAAGCGCGCATGGAAAAAATGAAGAACATGACGCCGGAGCAGCGTGAAGCAGCCCATAAGAAGTGGGAAGCCAAGCGTGCTGAATATGAAAAAATGACGCCAGAACAACGCGAAGCTGCCAAGGCTAAGTGGGAAGCTAACAAGTCTGGTCACAAGGATCTGAACAAGGAAGATCGCCAAACCAATATCAATGGCGGTGTCGGTTCGGCAGTTGAGCCAGCCCCAGCAGTTCAATAATCTAGTCAAATAAAGTCATGAACGGCCGGGGCGACCCGGTCGTTTTTCTATGGGCGGGGCATTTTGGCTGTGCCATCCTGGCTGCATGAAATATCTCGTTATCCTGTTCTTTGCAGCGCTGACTGCGCCAGCATGCGCCGCTGATATGCCGCAGCCGAAGGCGCCTGTAATTGTACAGCCGAAAGCGCCCGCAGTCGAAGCGCCTAGCATCGCTATTCCTGCGCCAGCGCCGACTGCGGTAAATGCCAAGCCTGGTAAGCTGACACCGGCGCAGCAATTGCGCGTTACCATGCGCTTGCCGCAGGTAAAGAAAGCGATTGCTGATCTTACGGTTGACGAGCAACGGTCAGTCTTGAAACGCGCCGCGCCGCCACGCGCAAAACTGACCGATGCCGAACGGGAAGCGCGGGCCAAGGCCATGCGTGATTCTTGGGCCGCCAAGACACCGACGATGCGCACTGAACTGCGGCAGAAGCAGCTGACCGCTTGGCAGAAGCTATCACCCGCTGATCGGGCTTATCGAAAAGAAAGAATGCAGGAGCAGCTGAAGGCATTGCCGGAAGACGACCGCAAGGCGATTATCGCACCGTTTGTCGTATCGAACGAAGCGAAGGCACCTTAGCGCGGTGCGGGGGCGCCGTATTTAGCCTGTAAAACTGCGCGACGTGCGATATCGGCACGTACGGCCATGCCACCAATTTTGTGTTCCATTTGCTTGGCGGTTGCCAGCCTTTCGCGATCCTCGCGGGAAAGAATATGAGTCATGTCTGCCTCCATCGCTTTTAATCATATTCAGTATAAGCCGCAAAAATTACCGCTCTCTTAAAAAGCTGGCTAGGGTCTGCCACGGCTCCACAGTCCAATGGTTGGTCGCCAGGCCGGAGGTAGAGGGCAGGGCAAAGACTTGCGTTTTGCCGATTGTATCTGGCTGCAAACCCGGTCGTAGCTTGGTATTTAGAAAGTACCATTTCGCGCCTTGTAGGCTCGTAAAAGCGAGCACGCGCGGTTGATATTGCAAAATCTTTTGCTGCAATGCAGCGCGATCAAGATGCTCATGCGGCAAGTCTTTATCTTGCCCGAAGTTGACTTTGCAGAGATCGGTTAAGCCGATGCCATATCCAAGCAACTGCAAATAGTCGGCCGGGGCCAACTGCTGTGGCGTCAATCCGATCTCATGCAGCACGCGCCAGAACTTGTTGCCCGGCTTTGCGTAATAGGCAGACGCGCGGGCGCTAGCCACGCCTGGCGCCGTGCCACAGAATACCACATCCAGCCCCGGCCTTAGTACGTCCGGCAATATGTAGGGGGTGGCTTCAGGCAGCACTTGCATCGCCTGATTATGCTGACCTATGGTGCGGCATTCCACAGTTATAATCGCTAAACTTACGGAGATTCCATGGCCACTGCCGCTGCAAAGAAGCATGATGAGAATATCGAAGAACCAGGCACCGGTACGGTTGCTGGCAAACGTTTGAAACAATATATCGAGCGTATCGAGCGACTTGAAGAAGAGAAAAAAGCCCTCAGCGCCGATATGCGCGATATCTTCACCGAAGCGAAGTCGAGCGGCTTCGATGTCAAAACCATGCGTCAGGTCTTGAAACTTCGTAAGCTGGCGGATCAGGAACGCCGCGAGCTGGATGAGCTGCTTAACCTCTATATGGCTGCCATCGGCATGGATTGATGAGCGACAGCTTCCTCACCAATCTCTGGTACCACGGGCTGCCGTCGGCGCAACTGGCCCAGGGTGCCATGCAACGCGTCATGCTGCTGGGTGAGCCGATCCTGTTTCTGCGGGATGCCAATGGTGTCGTTACCGCCATGCGCGATATCTGCCCGCATCGCGCGATTCCGCTTTCATGCGGCACCTTCGATGGCCGTGAAGTTGAATGCTGTTATCACGGCTGGAAGTTCGATACCGCTGGTAATTGCACGGAGATCCCGGCGCTGGTCGGCGGTGAAAAGATCAACGTCGAGAAAATCCGTGTCCGCAGCTTTCCGATAGTAGAGCGGCAAGGGCAGATCTGGATATTCTGGGCCAACGATCAACAAGCTGCGGAAGCGGCAAACGTAAATAATGTGCCGACCCTGCCGGGCCTGCCCACTAACGCCGCGCCGCGCGTGACGATTGAAGATACATTTCCATGCCATATCGATCACGCCGTCGTCGGGCTGATGGATCCGGCGCACGGGCCATTTGTGCATCAATCCTGGTGGTGGCGAAAGCGCAGCTCGATGCACGAAAAAGCCAAAGCGTTCGGCCCAACGCTGCTCGGCTTTGCCATGCTGCGGCATCGGCCGTCAAAGAACTCTGCTGCCTATAAAATGCTGGGCGGCGCACCGGAAACCGAGATTCGCTTTCAGCTGCCAGGTATCCGGGTTGAGCATATTGCGGTTGGCAAGCATAATGTGGTCAACCTCACCTGCGTGACGCCGATCGGCGAAACCGAAACCCGTATCACGAATTGCATCTATTGGACGCAGCCGTGGTTGGCGTTTATAGCGCCGATCGTCAAGCTGCTAGCAAAGCAGTTCCTGGGGCAGGACCGCGATGTGGTGGTTAAGCAGCAGGAAGGCTTACGGTACGAGCGCAACCTCCTCCTGATCCGCGATGCCGATACGCAGGCCCGCTGGTATTATCAATGCAAGGCCGAATGGCAGCGCGCGCAGGAGGAAGGCCGCGCCTTCATCAATCCGGTAAAAGAGACCACGCTAAGGTGGAAAAGCTAACTCGCAGCGCCTATAACCGGGATTATGCCGTCTAAGAAAACCACCAAAACTGAACAGCCGCTGAAAGAGGGTGGCGTTGCCACGAAGCTGAAGCGCTATGCCAAGGTCGGCGGGGCGGCAGCGAAGCTGGGTGGCAAGATGGCCGGGCGGAAACTGACAGGTCGCGCCCCCGATCATGCTGGCAATGCCGCCGATCTTCGCATGGCGCTGGGCGGCCTCAAGGGCCCGCTGATGAAGGTGGCACAAATCCTCTCAACCATTCCCGATGCTTTGCCAAAGGAATATGTGGCCGAGCTGGCGACACTGCAGGCCGATGCGCCGCCAATGGGCTGGCAATTCGTTAAGCGCCGCATGGCCGCCGAACTGGGGCCAGATTGGGAAGCACGGTTCAAGGATTTCTCGCACGAGGCCGTGGCCGCGGCCAGCCTTGGGCAGGTGCATAAAGCCGTGTCGCAAAAAGGCGCGGCCCTGGCCTGCAAGCTGCAATATCCCGATATGGCGGCGGCAGTGGGGGCCGACCTCACGCAGCTGAAACTGCTATTCGCCGTGTTCGAGCGCTATGACCGTGCAGTCGACACCAAACTGATTCAGCAGGAACTGGCCGAAAGGCTGGGCGAGGAATTGGATTACACGCGTGAGGCAAAACACATCGCACTTTATCAAAACATGCTGCACGGCCAAAAAGATATCACCGTGCCGCGCGTGCATGCGGAACTGTCGACGGCACGCCTGCTGACGATGGATTGGCTAGAGGGCGCGCGCCTGCCGACGCTTGCCGATAAGTCGCAAGCTGATCGCAACCGCGTCGCGCTGACCATGTTCGATGCCTGGTATATTCCGTTTTATAACTACGGTGTGATCCATGGCGATCCGCATCTAGGCAATTATACGTTCAAAGACGATCTGTCGCTGAACCTGCTCGATTACGGCTGTGTGCGGATTTTCAAACCGCAGTTGGTAGCGGGCGTCATCAAGCTGTATCGCGCCTTGCTCACAAATGATGAAGCGCTGGCAATTGAGGCTTACAAGGCGTGGGGCTTTACCAAGCCGACGAAACAGTTGGTCGAGATCCTGAATATCTGGGCACGCTTCATCTATGCGCCGCTGCTTGACGATCGCGCCCGCGGGATCGAGGAAACCAACACGGGCCAATACGGCCGTGAAACGGCGAATAAAGTGCATGCTGAATTACGCAAGCTTGGCGTGCTGACCATTCCGCGCGAATTCGTCTTCATGGATCGGGCGGCGATCGGTCTCGGCTCCGTCTTTCTGCGCCTGAACGCCAAGGTCAATTGGTACAAGCAATTTAACCAGCTGATCGAGGGCTTTGACGAGGTAAAGCTGGCAGAACGACAGGTGGGGGCGCTGCGTAAAGCGGGTCTCGATTGAAAGTAACTAAAGGCTTGTTTTAGAGGCCGCCGAGCGCCATTTTAGCCGCATGAATTCATTCCTTGATATAACTGGGCAGCCCGCCATCAAGCCGGAACCTGTCGTTTCTGCCGATGGCTTGATCCGCGACGGCAGCAGTGCCAGTTTCATGGCTGACGTCATCGAAGCTTCACTGCAGGTGCCGGTGCTTGTCGATTTCTGGGCGACCTGGTGCGGGCCGTGCACGCAGCTGACGCCACTGTTGGAAAAAGTCGTCATCGCGCAAAACGGTAAAATTAAACTCGTCAAAATCGACGTCGACCAAAATCAGGATTTAGCAACGCAATTGCGCATCCAGTCAATGCCAACCGTTTATGCGTTTTTCCAAGGACAGCCAGTCGACGCGTTCCAAGGCATGCTGCCGGAAAGCCAGCTGAATGCTTTTATAGAGCGGTTACTGAAAACGACGGGCGCAGTTGGCGGCGTTGCGGAGGGCGACGATGCTGGCGCTGCCTTCGCACAGGCGGGGGAGGCTTTTGCTAAAGGCTATCATGAATTGGCAGCACAGCTTTACCACGAAGTGCTGATGCTAGAGACCGGGCACACGGGTGCGCTGATCGGGCTGGTGCGCGTGCAGCTGGCGACGGGCGATGTCGCGGGCGCACGTTTGTCACTCGGCACGCTGCCCGATGCCGCGAAAACAGATAAGGCCTGTGAAAAAGAGTTCGCGGCGCTAACAGCCGCGCTC
Source organism: Alphaproteobacteria bacterium (assembly GCA_965246895.1). Classification (GTDB taxonomy): domain Bacteria; phylum Pseudomonadota; class Alphaproteobacteria; order JAIXQD01; family JAIXQD01; genus CBDFFX01. The sequence continues at coordinate 763,582 of OZ251993.1, forward strand.
GATCTGGCCACTAAGGCCGAAGCCGCCGGGCCGCTTGGGGATTTGGAAGCCAAGGTCGCGGTCAGTCCTGCAGACCATCAGGCGCGTTATGATTTAGCTGTAGCGCTATACGCTGCCGGGCGTACGGAACAGGCTGCCGATGAATTGCTTAAAATTCTTGCCGCTGACCGCGCCTGGAATGACGAAGCCGCCAAGAAACAGCTGCTGACCATGTTCGAAGCCTTAGGCAGCGCAGACGCTGTAGTGCGCACGGCACGCCGGCGTCTCTCTAGTCTCTTATTCAGCTAGGTCTTTGATGAAACCAGCCACCGAATTGCCGGCGACCCTGCCAATCTTCCCGCTAACAGGCGCAGTGCTGCTGCCGCGTGGGCGTTTGCCACTAAATATCTTCGAGCCGCGCTACCTGGCTTTGGTTGAGGATGCCTTTGCCGCCGGACGGTTGATCGGCATGATCCAACCGAAAGATGAAGCGGCCACGAGCGATACACCGCCGCTTTACGAAATGGGCTGTGCCGGGCGCATCGTCAGCTTCGCCGAGACTGATCCAACCATCAGTGGCGGGCGCATGCTGATCATGCTGCAAGGTGTCGCGCGTTTTAACGTGCTGTCAGAGATTCCCACCATGCGCGGCTATCGCCGTGTGCAGCCGTTGTGGATCGATGTCGACAATACCGAGGAAGAAGAGCCGCTGTCGCGGGCTGTGCGCGGTGCGCTTTTGGATGCAGTTAAGCCTTATTTCAAGCGGCATGCGCTTGCCGTGAATTGGGAGACGCTAGAGGAGGCTACGCCTGAGCGGCTGGTTGCCTCGCTCATCACCACCTGCCCATTTGAATCGCGCGAGAAGCAAGCGCTGTTAGAAGCGCCGACACTGGAGAGCCGTACCGAGTTGTTGCTGACACTCTTAAAAATGGCTGTGCAGGATCGCCATGCAGCAGAAGCGGTTTGCCACTAATCAGGTAGGCGCCGCATGCGTGGGCTGTAAGACCACAACCCAATTGTAATGCGGCCGGCTGCAATCGGTTGTTTGCCCGCCTAGGGGAATTCTGGGCGCCAGCGTGTCTTTCGCCGCGTGTAGCCGCAATTTTTCGAGTAAGCCGCGGTTTAGCCTGTAGTGTGGCTTAAATGGGTTGACCGCTCTGGCCACCAACTGCGCTTCTGTCACAATGGGCGCGCTCATGAATACAGCCTGCATCTGACTAGCAGCGCCAGTTTTTTTGTCTATCGTCTCGTTAAACCATTCCCGGCGATCTGTGCAGATGCTGTCATGGGGGATCGGCTGTACGGCAATGCGATTTTCTCCGAACTCTATAAATCCGAGGCCGCGCATGTGATCAATATTCTGCTGCTGCCATATGCGCTTGATAGCGGCCCAATTCTGGCCAACCCATGTACCGGATCGGCCCAGCAACGGTAAACAACCGCGCGGTGTTCTTTGGCTAAGCTGATGTCTTTTTAACCTGCCATCGAGGGCATAGAGGCGCGGCAACACCATGCCAAGCATCACTGCTTCCAGCACGAATGACAGTTGCGGGCCACTCGTGGTGTAGCGGGTAATGGCAATGGGGCGTTTATTATACTGATAGGCGCTGCAACTATCTATCTTGGGCCAGATCGTGGCCCATTCCTGTGCGACAAATATCCTGCGCTGATAAGAAGGGGCCAAATCCAGCCTATGCTTCAGCGAAATATTGGGCTGCCATACTTCTGCAAGGCAGACATTAGGCCAGCTAACAGGTTCATCAGCAATGACCGGTAAAGGTAATTCGAGAATGTCCATTATGCGTCGCTTCTATGATGACAAATATAGAGGCGCAGGATAGCCTTTCTAGCAAGCCTACACAATGAGGAGTTGCTAATGAAAACCGCCATTAACCAATACGGATTAGCTGTAATCGCAGCCTTTGTTGGAGTCGCGCTCTGCTTATACTTGGTGCCGCAAACGGCCAATGCGCAGCGGGTCGGGCCATTTACGCTGGTTGCGCACGCAAATAACACTGCCAATGTCGGTATCTTCCGGGTCGATCAATCAAGCGGTGCTGTAAGTTTTTGCACGGTCGATGATCGCACGCTCGCCACGCATTGCGGCGCGGCTGCAGAGTAAGCACTATGCCGACAGCTTTCGTAACCAGCGCCCGCAAAAGCATCCCGCTCGAACTTGTTAGCGTAGGCGGACATAAGGCCTGGTTAAAAAATCAAACCCCAGTCACGCGCGCCTGGCTGGAAACGGCGTTGAAGGATGTGAAGGCGGGAAGCCATGCGATTTTGCCTGCGACTGATGGCTCCATCAAGCGGGTGGTTGCGATTGTCGCGGATCAGCCGACAGTATGGGATATTGCAGCGCTGCCTTACGCTTTGCCGATTGGTGCCTATAAAATAGAAAGCAAGCTGGATAGCGATGCCTCGTTCCGGCTATGCCTAGGCTGGGGGCTTGGCGCATATAAATTTACGCGCTATCGCGCAGCAAAGCGCCCTGCGGCGCAATTGATATTGCCAGCCAGCATTGATGCGAAGCTGTTGAATGCCATGGTTTCCGCGCAAAGCCTTGGCCGCGACCTAATCAATACGCCTGCCGATGATCTTGGCCCGCCAGAATTGGCGCAGGCCGCTGTCAACCTCGCCAAGCGTCATGGCGTTAAAGCAAAGGTTATCAAGGGTGAGGCGCTGCTGCGCGAAAATTTCCCGCTCGTGCATACCGTGGGCAGAGCTGCAAATAAGCCACCGCATCTGATCGACTTTGTTTGGGGCAATGATAAGCATCCGAAAGTGACGCTGGTCGGCAAAGGCGTCACCTTCGATACAGGCGGACTCGACATTAAAAATGCCACTGGCATGTATCATATGAAAAAAGATATGGGCGGGGCCGCAGGCGTATTAGCCATCGCCAGCATGATCATGGAAACTGAACTTCCGGTACGGCTAAGAGTGATTATTGCTGCAGTTGAGAATGCTATTGGCCCGAACGCCATGCGCCCGCGCGATATCGTCAAATGCCGGCAGGGGATCACGGTTGAAATCCAGAATACTGATGCCGAAGGCCGCCTGATCCTGGCCGACGCTCTGGCGCTGGCCGCAGAAGAAGCGCCAGACTATTTGATCGACATGGCAACGCTTACAGGCTCGAAGCTGCCGCTGCTGGGGATGGATATCGGCGCGGTCTTCACCAATAGCGATGCGAGCTATACCGAGCTGAAACGCGCTGCTGATACCCTCAACGATCCGCTCTGGCAAATCCCGATCTGGGCCGATTATGCCAGTCGTCTGGAAAGCCCTATCGCCGACACGCTGAGCTGTACGGATGGCTATGCCGATCCGATCCTGGCCGCCATCTTCTTGCAGCGCTTTGCCGTACCGAAAACCGCTAGTAAAACCAAATGGCTGCATCTCGATGTGATGTGCATGAATATGGCAGCCAAGCCTGGCCGGCCCGAAGGGGGAGAAACCCAGGGCGCGCGGGGTGTTTTCTGGTGGTTACGCCAAAAATTTAATGGTTAAGGCTAATGACATAAGAATCTCATAAAGATCGCAAAACGACCTAGTCGAATCGCGATGTGATGCCTATATTAATGATAGTTAATCGTAACAAATTCGCTTGCCCTTCGAAACGATCTACGCGATGATAGGGTAATTGAATTGACCTATATCTCTGGCGATATCGTCAGAGCGCTTTTATTGGAGGCCTGAATTATGACCACCGACCTTAAATCGCTTGGCCTTTGGCGCAATGCATTGGTTTCATCCGTGCGCAGTGACAGCCCGGATCTTTCGGCACGCCAAATGGCTTTAATGTTAACCGTTTACCTGTCTGACCGCCAACACACGGTGCGGGGCTTGGCAGCAGAACTGAATATCTCGAAGCCAGCGATCAGTCGTGCGTTAGACCGGTTGGGCGAGTTGAATTTCATCCGCCGCAAGCGCGATGAAGAAGATCGCCGCAACGTTATTGTGCAACGCACAGTCAAGGGTTCGGTCTACCTCACCGATTTTGCTGAATGGATCAAGGCCGCTGAAGGCAGCCTGAAGGGCGAAGTCTTCAAAGACGATCTGTTCAACTTCACGGAAGAAGAGGGGCAGGACGATAGCGAGAGCATCGCCGCCTAAATTCCAACATACAGAAATTCAAGCGCCGCTAGTTTCAACTGGCGGCGTTTTTGATTCATGGCAAAGTATAGTATGACTCGCATGCAAATCATCCGGCCCACAGTGTCGCTGCGCGAAATATCGGGACAAATTGGCCGCCGCGATAGTCAGCTTTATTATGGTGAAATATTTGATGTTTTGAACATTGAGCAGGAGCGTGCATATGGCAAAAATTGTGCTGATGGCTATGAAGGCTGGTTGGCATTAGATGCGCTTTCGTCTTATCTCACAGTACCTAACCACCGCGTGATTGCGCAGAGCGCGTTCGTCTATCCAGAGCCAGATGTAAAAACATATGCGCTCATGCAATTACCATTTGGTGCTTATGTGAATATCATCGAAGGCGAAGCCGAAAATGGTTACGTTAAAATTCAGCTACAGAACCGAACGGGCTGGATCTGGCATACTGTCGTTTTGCCTTTATCGAAAATACACAGCGATTATGTTGCCGTTGCCGAGCAGTTGCTCGGTGTCCCTTATCTATGGAGCGGGCGTAGCGGACTCGGCATCGACTGTTCCGGCCTTGTGCAGCTAGCGCTTTCCTTCTGTTCCATAAGTTATCCGCGCGACACATTTCAGCAGGCGCCGTTGGGGATAGATATTCACAGAGATGATCTGCAACGCGGCGATCTATTATTTACCAAGGGGCATGTAGCCATTGCCGTAGATAAAGCCACCGTTCTGCATGCGAACGAGGAAATCGATAGCAGGGTTGCCTATGGCTCGCTGGAAAAGGTTGACGCTGCCTATGCTTTTTCCTCGATCAAGCGACCACAAATGCTTGCTGCCGCTTAGAAAGCCTTGTAAGAGGCTAGAATGATTAACCCGCGCTATTTTTTCGTTGGCATTGGTGGCAGTGGCATGTTGCCCCTGGCGCTTATCTTAGAAGCCAAAGGCTTTAAGATCGCGGGTTCCGACCGCTCGCTTGACCAGCACAAGCTCTCCGCAAAATTCGAATTCTTGAAGTCGCGCGGTGTTGCGCTATTTCCTCAGGATGGCAGTGGCGTCGCGCCCGGCGATATCGTTGTTGCCTCGACCGCAGTCGAGGAAACCGTGCCTGATGTGATTGCAGCCAACAAGTTGGGCGCACAGCGGCTGACCCGTGCAGAACTGCTATCGCAGCTATTTAACACAGCGCCTTGTTCGATCGGCATCGCCGGCACCAGTGGCAAGTCGACCGTGACCGGCATGATCGGTTTGATGCTGGAAGTGTGCGGCAAGCACCCCACCGTCATGAACGGCGCAATCATGAAAAACTTTATTTCATCGACTGTGCCGTTTGCCAGCGCGCTGGTCGGGCATGGCGATAATTTTGTAAGCGAGGTTGATGAAAGCGATGGGTCGATTACGCTATTCACGCCGAATGTGGCAGTGCTGAATAATGTCGGCTTCGATCATAAGCCGCTGGAAGAATTGCGGCCGCTGTTTCAGGATTTTATCGCCAAGGCCAAGACGGCAGTTGTAAACTTTGATAACGATGAAGCGAAGGCGCTTACGCAGAACCTAAGGTCGGAAACGAAGATCTATAGCTTTGCCATCGATGCCGAAGCTGACCTGCGCGCGAGTGATATCGACGAGCAGCCGCATGGCGTCAGCTTTAGTCTATCCGAACGGGGCGGCGAGAGCTTCCCGGTCTCGCTTTCGGTGCCAGGGCGGCATAACGTGCTGAACGCTATGGCAGCGGTGGGCGCTGTGCGTGCAACGGGTATTTCGCTCGAAGATGCGGCACAGGCCATCGCTTCATTTAAAGGCCTGCGACGACGACTGGAATTGGTGGGCATCAAAAATGGCGTCACGGTCATCGATGACTTTGGCCATAACCCCGATAAAATCGCCGTAGCGATGGATGCCCTGCACGCCTTTCCTGGTCGCATCTTGGCGTTGTTTCAGCCACATGGCTTCGGCCCATTAAGGCTTATGCGCAAGGAATTGGTGCAGACGTTTGTCGAGCGGATGCAGCCTGACGATCAAGTGATCTTCGTGGATCCCGTTTATCAAGGTGGTACCGTTAAGCGTGACGTCACCAGCGCGGATTTGATTGCCGATATTGTCGCAGCTGGCCGCCAGGCGATCTATATCGCCGACCGCACCGAGGCAGCAGCCTATCTGGTTACCAATGCGCAGCCGCATGATCGGTTGATCATTATGGGTGCACGCGACGATACCCTTAGTGCATTCGCCCATGATTTGCTGGACAGCTTGCCATGACGAAGCGCGTGATTGTCGTCGCGCCGGGGCGAAACATCACACAGGACATTGCTGATCGCGTGTTGGCATTGGCAGCTAACACGCCTGTCAAAGTTACGTTTCATCCGCAGTGTTTTCTATCCCATGGGCATTTTGCCGGCAAGGATGCGGAGCGTGCCGCGGCATTCATCGAAGCCGCTAATGATCCCGCTTTCAATGCAGTCTGGCTCGCACGAGGTGGTTACGGTGCGGTGCGTATCACTGATGTCGTCAGTAAGCTAGGCGCTGCTGCCCGCCAAAAAACCTATCTTGGGTATAGCGATAACGGGTTCCTGCTGGCGCCACTCTACAAGCATCAAATTGGCCGGCAGGTACATGCACCAATTCCTGTTGATATCACACGCACAGACGGTGAAGCCGCCATTATGCGAGTGCTTGATTGGCTGCAGGACGAAACGCAGGGCGTCGAGTCACAGCGCAACGCAAAGACACCGACTATTGCGATGAATGCTACTGTTTTGGCAAGCCTTCAGGGAACAGACTTATTGCCGGACTTCACAGGGCATGAATTGCTGATCGAAGAAGTATCCGAATATGATTATCGCTTCGACCGTGCACTATTTCAGATCATGGAAGGGCTGAAAGATTCTAAGTTAGCAGGCTTGCGTCTGGGCCGCGTGCTGGATATCCCGACCAATACAATTGAGTTTGGGCAGGATGCGGAAGCTATCGCAAAATATTGGTGCGCGAAGTTCGGCATTCCTTATTTGGGCCGCGCTGACATCGGCCATGATATCGATAATAAAATCGTGCCGTTTGGCCTGGTCGGCTAGTCGAACGAAGCTGCTAGCAGTGCTTTCGTGTAATCGCTACGCGGTGCATTGAAGATCGCCTGCACGCTGCCGCTTTCTACCTCACGACCGTCCTTCATCACCAGCACGCGATGCGCCATGGCGCGAACCACGGCCAAATCATGCGTTATAAGCAGATATGACAAGCCATGCTTGGCCTGCAAATCCTTTAGTAACGATAGCACTTGCTTTTGCACGCTGCGATCAAGCGCGCTGGTCGGCTCGTCCAGCACAACTAGCTTCGGCTTTAAAATTAACGCGCGGGCGATGGCAAGGCGCTGCCGCTGCCCACCAGAAAATTCATGCGGGTAGCGATCGGCTGTGGCGATATCAAGACCTACGTCTTTGAAAATCTGTTCCAGCTTTTGCTGTTGTTCAGCTTTGCCGATCTTTTGGCCAAGGGTTGAAGAGTGCCAGCGTAGCCCTTCCAGCACAATGTCGCGGGCAGGCATGCGGGGTGATAACGCGCTGAACGGGTCTTGGAATACGGCCTGTAGATCCTCACGGGCTTTGCGTAATTTACTACCCGAAAGCTGATCAAGTTGTTTTCCATTAAAACTGATCGCGCCTTGGCTATCCGTTAAGCGCAGAATGGCATTGGCCAGTGTGGTCTTGCCGCTGCCTGACTCGCCGACGATTCCTAGCGTTTCGCCTTGCCGGATATTTAGCGTGATACCATCAACGGCTTTTATATGCCCGCTCGTGCGGCGCAATACGCCCACTTTTATCGGGAAATGCACTTTTAAGTCATCGGCCTGCAGTAGCGCGGGGGCATCGGTAGTCACGGGTGTTGCCATGCCGCTAGGCGCGCTATCCAATAACAGCTTGGTATAATCATGTTGCGGGCGGGCGAAAATGTCCGCCGCCGCGCCGCTTTCTACAATCTCGCCATGGCGCATGACGGCCACAGTATCGGCCATGCGCTTGACGATGCCAAGGTCGTGCGTGATCAGCAGTAAAGCCATGCCGAGCCTTTGCTGCAGCGCGCGCAGCAGGTCAAGAATTTGCGCCTGCACCGTTACATCCAGCGCTGTCGTCGGCTCGTCCGCGATCAATAACTCAGGCTCGCCGGCCAGCGCCATCGCGATCATTACGCGCTGCCGCTGCCCGCCGGAAAGTTCGTGCGGATAGGCGTTTATTTTTTGCTCGACATCCGGCAGCTGCACGAGACGTAGCAGTTCCAGCGTACGGGCGCGGGCCGCATCGCTTTTCAGTTGCTTGTGCAGCCACAGCGACTCGCCAATCTGGCGACCGATGCGATGCAGCGGATTTAGCGCCGTCATCGGCTCCTGAAAAATCATGCCGATGCGACCGCCGCGAACGGATTGCAACAGCTTCGCCGGCGCGCCCACCAATTCCACACCGTCAAGTTTGATGCCGCCGCTCGGATGACTAGCGTAGGGGTAGGGTAATAGTTGCAACAGCGACAGTGCAGTCACGGACTTGCCGGAGCCTGACTCGCCAACGAGAGCTAGCGTCCGGCCTTTCTCAAGTGTAAACGAAACGTTTTTTACAACCGACGTCTTGCCAAAATTCACGGAAAGATTTTGAATAGAAAGAAGCGTCATCTTACATTCTTCCGCGGGTCGAAAGCGTCGCGCAGTGCCTCGCCGATAAAGACTAATAACGTCAGCAAGATTGAAAGCGATAGGAATGCCGTTAGCCCCAGCCAGGGGCTATCGATATTGTTCTTGCCCTGTGCCAGCAGCTCACCCAATGAAGGTGATCCCGGTGGCAACCCAAAACCTAAGAAGTCGAGCGCAGTTAGGGTCGTGATGGCGCCTGTCAGTTGGAAGGGCAAAAAGGTGAGGGTGGCGACCAGTGCATTCGGCAAGATATGGCGGCGCATGATCACAAAATCGGTCAAGCCCAAGGCTTTGGCGGCACGCACGTAATCGAGATTGCGCCCGCGTAGAAATTCAGCCCGCACAACGCCCACCAAATGCATCCAGGAAAACAGCAGCAGCAGCCCCAGTAGCCAGCCAAAGCTGGGCGTTACCAGGCTGCCCATAATAATCAGAAGGAACAGCGCCGGCATGCCCGACCAAATCTCGATCACGCGTTGCGCGATCAGGTCAGTCCAGCCGCCGAAATAACCCTGCATGGCACCTGCGAAGATACCAATGACGCTGGCGAGTATCGTCAGCGCCAGCCCGAACAGAAGCGAAATGCGGAAGCCATAAATGAGACGCGCCAAAACATCGCGGCCTTGATCGTCAGTGCCGAGCCAGTTTTGCGCCGAGGGCGGTGTCGGTGCAGGGGCAGTTAAATCATAATTGATGGTGTCGTAGCGGAACGGGATCAGCGGCCAAATGGCCCAGCCGCTTTTATCCATCAGCTCGCGAATATAGGGGTCACGGTAATTGGTGGCGGTTGGGAAATCGCCGCCCCATTGCGTTTCGGGATAATTGTGCAGTACCGGGCTGTAATAATGGTCATGAAATTTGACTAATAACGGCCGGTCATTGGCGATAAATTCGGCTGGCAACACGAATAGAAATAGCAGCGCCACTAGCCATAAAGCGTAAAAGCCGCGCCTGTTCTGCCGGAATTGCGCCAGCCGACGCATTGCAAGCGGCGATAATCTCATCGTTTCGCCTCGAAGCTTATACGCGGCATCGCCAAAGGCGAAAAAATAAAATTGATCCGCAACAGAAGATGAATCATCGTTTCGCCTCGAAGCTGATACGCGGATCAACCAGCATGTAAAGGATATCGCCGATGAGGTTCGCTACAAGGCCGATTAGCGTGAAGATGAACAGCGTGCCGAATAATACCGGGTAATCGCGATTGACCGCCGCCTCAAAGCCTAGCAGCCCTAATCCATCAAGCGAGAAGATCACTTCGATTAATAGTGCGCCGGTAAAAAGGATGTGCACTAGCGCCTGTGGCAACCCGGCAATCACAATCAGCATCGCATTGCGGAACACATGCCCATACAGAACGCGCTTTGGCCCCGCGCCTTTGGCGCGCGCGGTCAATACATATTGTTTGCCAATCTCGTCGATGAAGGAATTCTTAGTAAGGAAGGTGAGGCTGGCGAAGCCGCCGATCACCAGCGCGGTCACTGGCAGTGTGATGTGCCAGAGGTAGTCAAGGATTTTACCGCCCGTTGAAAGCTCGGCCCAATTATCACTTGTCAGCCCGCGCAATGGGAACCAGTCGAAATAGCGTCCGCCCGCAAAAACGATGATCAGCAAGATCGCGAACAGGAAACCGGGAATGGCATAGCCGATGATGATTGCGGTCGAACTCCACAAATCGAACGGTGAGCCATCCCGCGTGGCCTTGGCAACGCCAAGCGGGATTGAGATTAAGTAGATCAGTAACGTCGTCCACAGTCCTAGCGAGATCGAAACCGGCAGCTTATCCGCAATCAGGTCGATCACCCGCGTGTCGCGGAAATAGCTGCTGCCGAAATCCAGCGTTGCGTAATTTTTCAGCATCAGCCAAAAGCGCTCGGGCAAGGGCTTGTCAAACCCATATTGCACTTCAAGCTCTTTGATAAATTCGGGGTCGAGGCCCTGCGCGCCCTTATATTGGCTTACACTGCCGCCGGCTTGCGGCTGTAGGTTGCGTGCCGCCTCCACGGTATCCCCGCCACCGGAAAAACGATTGGTCGCACCGGCGTCCATCCCCTGCAATTTGGCAGCCATGCGCTCAACCGGCCCGCCAGGGGCCAGCTGCACAATCAGGAAGTTTAACAGCAGGATACCCAGCAGTGTCGGCACGATCAGTGCCAGCCGCCGGATGATATAAGCGATCATGCCTATTGTTTAGACCACCAGCTATCCACCGCCAAGCCATAAGGCGGCGGGTGCCCATTTGGGTCTTTGGGCATCGCTAGCCGGTTCCAATAAGCGAGGCGATATTTGCCGATATGCCAATGCGGAATGACGTAGAAATTCCAGCTTAAGACACGATCCAAGGCGTGGGCAGCTGTTAAAAGTTGCTCACGTGTTTGCGCGGCGATCAGCGCTGCAATCAATGTATCGACCGCCGGATTCCTAACCCCCATAATATTACGGCTACCAGGTAGAGCAGCGCGATCGCTGCCCCAATAATCGGTCTGCTCATTTCCAGGCGATAAAGATTGCGGATAAACCCCCATGGTTACGTCAAAATCGAAATCGTTCAGGCGGCGCTGATATTGTGCGCTGTCGATCACGCGATAGCTGGCCTTGATGCCAAGCCGTTCGAGGTTACGCAGGAACGGCTGCACCCAGCGTTCCAGCAGCGGGCTGCCATCGGTAATCTCGAACGTGAATTGTTCGCCTTTAGAATTGAGCAATTTTCCATCTTTCAGATTCCAGCCAGCATCCTTGAGCAAGGCCAAGGCTTTTTGCAGGCCTGCGCGGTTAGTGCCGCTGGCATCCGTCTTTGGCGGATTGTATTCGGCCGTGAAGACGCGCTCCGGAATTAGCGCGCGCAGCGGCTCTAGCAGTTTCAGTTCGTCTGGGGAGGGCAGACCGGTTGCCGCTAAATCTGTATTATCGAAATAGCTGCGCGTACGGGTATAGGCGCCGAAGGCGAGGCTTTTATTGCTCCATTCAAAGTCGAAGGCATAGCCAAGCGCCTCGCGCACGCGTGCATCTTTGAAAAGATCGCGGCGCAAATTGAACACATAGCCCTGCATAAGCGAAGGCAGCCCGTTCGGCAGCTCTGTCTTGATTAGCCTGCCGTCTTTTATGGCGGGCAGGGCGTCATAAGCTGTCGCCCAATTCTTGGCGATATTTTCGGCGCGGAAATCCAGTTTGCCCGCTAGGAAGGCTTCAAAGGCCACGGTTGGGTCGCGATAATAGTCATAGGACAGCCGGTCGAAGTTATACCTGCCGCGCATCGTCGGCAGAGTTTCGCCCCACCAGCCTTTTACCCGCTCCAACGCAATGCTGCGGCCTGCATCGGCTTGCGTGACCTGGTATGGCCCGCTACCGAGGAGAGGCGTCAGCGTCGTGGCGGTAAAGTCTTTGTCCTTAAAGCTAGCTTTAGACAAAATTGGCATTTGTCCAATGATTAGAGGAAGTTCGCGGTTATCCTTATTGGCTAAGGTGAACTTCACATGCGTTGCATCAATGGCTTCGGCCTTGGAAACTGCGCCATAGTAACCGCGATAGAATGGGGAGCCTTTGGCCTTCAGCGTCTCGAATGTCCAGACGATATCCTGGGCCGTGATGGGGCTGCCGTCATGGAAGGTGATGCCGGGTCGCAGTGTGAAGCTGACACTGCCACGATCAGCGGCTAGTTCCACTGCGTCAGCGGCATAGCCATAAGCCGAAAATGGTTCATCCAAACTGGGCTCCAGCAGGGTGGCAAAAGTCTGCGTGATACCGTCTGCGGCTTCGCCTTTAACGATAAAGGGATTTAACGAGTCGAAGCTGCCGATCGCCCCCATCTTGAAGCTGCCGCCTTTGGGTGCGTCAGGGTTCACATAACTAAAGCTTTTGAAATCTACCGGATATTTTGGCTCACCATAAAGCGCGAGTCCGTGCGTGGCGGCGAGCGCTGGGCAGGAGAGCAGCAGGAAGGCGAAAATCAGGCGGAGCATGGCGGGCCTTTGCAAAGGGACATTGTCGCCATAAACTTGCGCCATGAGCGACCTGCCCGCAATGCTGAAGATTATCCAGACGCCATCGCCAAATTTCAACGCGCGCCGTGCGCCCTTCGAAACTGGGCCGCAGTATTTGATGATGCATTACACGGATGGCCCCTCGGCTGAGCGGGCGCGGTATCTGTTGACGCGCACTGATACGGAGCATCCGGTTAGCGCGCATTATCTGATCGATGAAGACGGTACGATCGAGCAATTGGTCGATGATACGCAACGCGCCTGGCATGCAGGCAATGGAAACTGGCGCGGCATCACTGATATGAACAGCGCCAGTATCGGCATTGAAGTGCAAAACCCTGGCCATAGCTATGGACTACGCCCGTTCCCGCCAGGGCAAATTGCGGCGCTGATCGCGCTATCGCATGCTCTCATGCAGCGTTGGAAGATTCCACCGGAAAACGTGATCGGCCACAGTGATTTTGCGCCGGGCCGCAAAGTTGACCCTGGCCCGTTTTTCCCATGGGAAGAGCTAGCGAAACATGGCATCGGCATTTGGCCGCGGGCTGTTTAGCCCGCGCTATAGCGTTTCATACCGGCAAGCGTATGAACTTTGTGAGGGCGTGCCGCGTAAATTTTGAACTCAGCAGCGACATCTTGTGGTTGTTCAATAACACCTGCAACAAAATCTTTTTCCAAACAATCTTGTTCTAGTGCCACAAGGCTAGGGAAACGGAACTTCCGTTTTCCTGAGAGGTTTCTGCGCTCGTCGTTCAACCATTTATGTATTGCGCGCCTAGCTTGTCCTTCAGGCAACAGTCGCATGCGTTGCTCATCGAAATATTTCAGGCATGATTTAGCAGCGTGCCGATCATTGTTAGCCAAGTAGCCAATCAGAGGGCCATAAGTGCCAACCATGTAATCGCCATCTAAAAACAGATGCGGCTGTGTAGCTGCAATTAGTGCAATTCCGTTCAAAACCAATGTTAATTGGGATACAATACGCCAAGTTTGTGGCGTCTCGATCAATCTTTGGCATGAAACGCGTAATTGATGGGTAAGAAATTTTTTCTCATCCAGCAAAGGTTTAGACCCCAATATCGCAACAGGATCAATTACTGCGAACCAATCTCGGTAAGCTGTCTGCCAATGCTGGTTTGCAGCCATGCGCAGTTTCACAACTTCGTGAGTTTGTTTTCCTTCGTGCTTTTCTACCATTTGCGCTTGGCGTTCTAGCACGCTTGCCAGCTTCCCGTTCAGCGCGACTTTGTAATCCATTTCTTTGCAAACCCTCCGAATATACCCATATCGTAATAATATTAGTCCTGTTTCTGCAAGTCCTTTATTGCATTCACTATTTCCTTGTCGGCGCAGGAACGCTCGGCTACCAAGGCTATTCAATCAAAATAGAGACCTGTTAAGGAAAATCGCCATGAAAGTTCAGGCCAATACCGTTCGCCCAGGGCATGTGATCGAGCATAACAATAAGCTGTGGGTCGTCTCAAAAATCCAGATCCGCACGCCCGGCAACCTGCGCGCTTTTATCCAGGTCGAGATGAAAGATGTGAAAAGCGGTAACAAATCGAACGAGCGCTTTGCCACAACCGAGTCGGTCGAGCGCGTGCAGCTCAACACCGTGCCGATGAGCTATCTTTACAAAGACGGCAACGACTATGTTTTCATGGATCAATCGACTTACGAGCAAATAACCATTTCGCCGGAAACTTTGGGCGAGCAAGAAGCTTTTTTGCAGGAAGGCATGATCTGCGACTTCCAAATGTACGAGGATAAACCACTTTCGGTCGAACTGCCGGAAACTGTCATCCTCGAAGTGGTCGAGGCCGACCCGGTACAAAAAGGTCAGACGGTTTCGTCGTCCTATAAGCCTGCCGTTTTAGAAAACGGCGTGCGCGTCATGGTGCCGCCGTTTATCGGCACCGGCACGAAGATCGTCGTCCGCACAGCTGATGCCGAATATATGGAACGGGCAAAGGACTAATCTGTTATGGCCATGCGCTCTGCTCTTATCAATGTCATGGCCCGCGCTGCCGAAAAAGCGGGGCGTATCTTGGTCCGCGATTTTGGCGAGGTCGAGCAGCTGCAAGTCTCGAAAAAAGGGCCGGGCGATTTCGTCACCAGCGCCGATACCAAGGCTGAATCTATACTGCATGAGGAGCTAAGCCGCGCTCGCCCTGACTTCGATTTTTGGATGGAAGAGGCGGGTGAGCATAATACCGGCAAGTCCGAGCGCTGGATCATCGATGCGCTCGATGGCACGCTGAATTTCCTGCATGGCGTGCCTACCTGGGCGATGTCGATCGCGGTTGAGCGCGAGGGGGAAATCGTCGCCGGCGTCATCTACGAGCCGATTAGCGACCAAACTTTTTGGACAGAAAAGGGCATGGGCGCCTTCGTTAATCACCAACGCCTGCGCGTTTCGGCTCGCAGCGTTCTGGGCGATGCGCTCTGCGGGTCGTCGGGTCGCCGTCTAACGGATGGTGATACGGCAATTTTGCAGCGGTTAACCATGCAAGCGGCTGCCATGCGCCGCATCGGATCGTGTGCACTTAGTTTAGCTTACGTCGCCGCGGGGCGGTTCGACGGCTATTGGTGCCGCAATATGCAGCCGTGGGATCTGGCTGCAGGCTTGCTGATGGTGCGCGAAGCAGGGGGTATGGTAACAGCAATTGACGCTGACCCTAAACAGGCTGAATCGCTCATGCACTCAAAGCATCTGATCGTCAGCAACTACCACCTGCATCAGCCGCTCGTGGGTTTGGCGAAAGCCTGATTTTAGGCGTGATTGCTGCCTTTGTGGCGCTTTCCCCCTTTCGAAAACAGCGTGGGCGCGGTAATGCTTTAGGGACATGAACGCCTCCCTGATTCTGCCTGCCTCCCGCTCGTTTTCATCGCCCTTAGCGCGCTTGCTGGCGACAACGGCATTGACGACCATCTTGTTGGCCATGCCTGGTAAATCAGCGCAGGCCCAAGTCGTGATTGGCGACCAACCACCACCCACGCAGCAAGAATATCAGCAACGCCCGGTCGCACTGCCGGAACGCGGCGACTGGCCCTATAACGTCAAACTGCCGCGCAAAACGCCTGCCGCAGTTGATCCAGAAACTTTGCCGTCGCGCCGTGTCAGCCCCAAGCTGATGCAGGCGGCGCACCTCATGCAGTCTGGTCTGTCACCCTCGCAGGTGCAGGAAGCCATGGCTCAACCTGCACCGATTATGGCGGCGCCTGAACTGCAGGGCGACAAGACCGATGCGCCCCGCGATGATACCACAACGCTGCCGGCGGTTGCCACCGGGCCGCTCATGGCCAGCCTTGCTGATAATGGAATTGGCGAAGCGCCTGCCGCAGTCGCAACACCGACTGAAGTTGCTGCAAATAACACAGCTGTGCTAACACCATCCGCAGCGCCAGCATCTGATAGTGTCATGCCATCCTCGATGGCGATGTTGGGTGAAACACCTACTGCGCCATCACCAAATTTGGCCTCACAGCTTGATGCACCAAAACCATCGACAGGGGGGCGTGCGTTGTTCGGCGGTAAGCGCGTTCAGGTTGCTGATGCCACGCCGATGGATGCGCCATCCTCATCAGAAAAATCCGTAGCGGCTGATACCGGCGACCATGTTTTAAAAGCACCAAATGATATGCCGTCGCAGAGCGTCACAGCGGCGACTAGCTCCTCGCTCGATACGCCAGCCGATACGGCCCGGAATTCGACGCCTGCCAAAATAGCGCCGCTGACCAGCTTTTCCGCCCCGCCAAAATTACTGGCAAGGATCGGCGATAGCTCACGTGGGGCTGTGCAGCGTCCTGCCGATAGACCTGTTACTGCCGAGTCGGCGCCAGATGCTGCGCCGGTTGAACCGGTAGCGCCTGAGGCGCCGCGTGCGCCAGAGCCGCAACCAACGCCAACGCCAGCCGCCGTGCTGCCAGCCAAAGCTGATGACACGGCGCAAGCTGCATTGGTGCCGATGCCACAACCGCAAACTGGGGATGACGATAATACGCCACCAGCCCCCGTTGTTGCCGTTGCCACGCCGGCCCCCGTTGCTACGGCCAAGCCACCAGAGCATAAGACGTTCTGGAATCGCATGTTCGGCAGCAGCGAGGATCATCCTGAATCAAAGCCTGCGCCTATGCCTCCGGTCGAACCAGCCAAGCCGCTTGCCAGTGCCACACCAAAATCACCGCCGGTTCTGGTTGCCACCACGCCGGTTGCCGTTGCTTCGCCAGTCGTCGTCGCAGCAGATGCGCAGCCTGAGCCAACGCCTGTGCCAACTTCGGAGCCGGTAGCTTCCCAAGCGCCAGTCGCCACGCATACACTGGTTGCTCCGCAATCTACTGAGCCAACGCCGGAACCGATTAAAGAAGCAGAGTCGGCGCCAGCGCCTTTGCCGCAAGCCGAAATAGCAGAGCGCCCACAAACAACCGCGCCATCGCCAGAACCTACCATTGAACCTGTTGCGCCTGTCGCTACTGCAGCGCCTATGGCCAAAAAGCCTGTCGCCAAAGCAGAACGTCGCACGCTATGGGGCGACCTCTTCGGTTATAACGATGAAAAGCCAGCCGTTGCAGTTGCCGCGTCAGAGCCCGCCGCAGGCCCAACGGCCGATGAAGAGCCGTATGAACCGATCCCGACCGCCGGTTTTGCTGCGCCGACTGTCGTGAACGAACCCGCCACGTTATCGCGTAGCAAATCGTCGGCAAAGATAAACACCGAAGCCGCACTACCAAAGCCGGAAGATCGCCCGCTTGAGCCCGTTGCTGAACCTATGCCAATCACGGCGCCACCATCGGCGTCAGCTTCATCACAGGTTGTAATGGCACCAGCACCATTCGCTCCGCTATCCGATGCAGAACCGCCGACTCGATACATCGAAGTCGCGCCGGAACAGGCACCTACCTATGTCCCAGCGGCGTCTGCTGATGTTGTGCCAGTGCCGATGATCATGGCACCAGCACCGGCTCCGGTCGTGCCTGCGTTCCGCGTGGAAGCGCCAACCGCGCCCAACGCCAATGGCCTGGTAACACCACGGCTCGTGCCGATCGCGCCAGTTGGCGCTACCGCTCCGGCGGCGATGCGCGGTTCAAATTCTACCACGATCAGCGTGCCATCAGGTGCGCCACTGGCGCAGGTCAACTTCCTGCCTTCCAGCCAAAATGTCGATAGCGTCGGGCAGGCACAGCTCCAAGCCATTGCCGAAGCCATGCAAATGGGCCCGCAAACGCGCCTGTTGTTGAATGCTTATGCCAAGGCCTCGAACGAGCCAGAGTCGCGCCGCATTTCGCTCAACCGCGCGCTGATGGTGCGCACCAAGTTGGCCGAGCTTGGCATCCAGCCGTCGCGCATCGATGTGCAGGCATTGGGCGAAGATACGCCGAGTGGGATCGACGGCGGGCATGACCGCGTGGACGCGATTCTGCATTAAGTTAGTGGTATTTATCGCGGCTTGTAGTCGCGGAATGTACCATTGGCAAACAGCACATTCATATCGTCATGACGCAGCGGGATTATCCCGGCTTGCGGCTTACTGTCATGCCAGATATAGCCGAAATCACTGAATTGACTGTTGCTATTACCGTGCCGCTGCAGCAAGCGAACATCGCAGTTGAAAGGGTTAGGTTCAGCATCGGATAATTCACGCGGCAGTTTCAATAATTGCTTGACGATCTGACGCATGGTAATGCCGTGATTGACGATTACAAATGTATTTACGTTGTGATCCTCGTGTTCACGAAAAACAGAATCCAGGAAAGTCGCTACTCGGTGAGCGACCGTTACGCGCATCTCGCCGCCATACATCGGTGCAAACTGCTTCGAGCCTTCGCTCCAGTGTAGATCCTCACGGAGCACATGCTCAGGAAAACGCTCACGCCGTTCTTCGTCGGTCAGCCCATCTAGAAATCCGTGATGCTGCTCGATCAAGAAATCAGACTCATGGCAGCGCAAAGGTGGGTAACCCGTAACATCTTTAACATTGTCATAGATGCGCTGCGCTGTTTGCCGTGCCCGCATATAGGAACTGCAATAAAGGGCAATACCGCCAGCGGCAATATTGTCATTCAAATAATCTCGCAGAAAGTCACCACACATGTCGGCTTGTTCAAAGCCGATTGGCATCAGCTGCACGCTTTCGTCCGGCGTTTTGCTAAGGTCGGGAATTTCGCTTTCGGCTATGCCGTATTTTGCAGCGTTGTTACGGGCGTTGGCTTCTGATTGCCCGTGTCTGACAATTAAGAATCGAAGTGGTGGTTTAGCAGCTCTGTGGTTGAGAGTCGCCGCGGCCAATTAGCGTACCAGCACGCGCACTTCTGAAGCGCGGGCGTCTGGGTCACCATTTGCACTCATCGCGATGCGGGAGGGCGGCAGGCCCATTTGAATGAGGCTGCGCTTCACGTCATCGGCATGGCGCTGCGCATCCGCCGTACCAAGCGCGATCTGTGCGGCATTGCCGGCCTGCGGCGTCACAGCGACAACTGTGAACAGCGCTTCCGAAGATTGGCTGAGCGCGGATGAAACGGCACCATACAATTGCTTTTCATAAGCGATATTAGGATCAGTGAAGCGGATGATCGCCAGCGTCTGGCTGCCTGATTCATCGGGCAGATAGGTCAGGTTTTGCGTCAGCGGATCGAAGCTGCTGGTGGGTTGCGTTGCGCTTGCAGGGGCTTCCATGGCAGTGCCCATGCCTGTGCCGCTGCGCGCGTCGGTATCGAGCTCGGCCGGATTAACCAGGGCTGGCGAAGTGGCGGGCATGGCTGCTGCGCCTGTTTGCATGGTGCCGTATTGAACGGGCATTGCAGGCTGAGCGATCGGGGTTGGCATCGGTGCGTAAGCCGGGGCGGTAACAGGCATCAGCGCAGGCGCGGCTGGCTGCAGTATCGCGCCGGGAATGGCTGTAGCCAGCGGGCCGGTCGAAAGATTATTGCCGATGAACTCGCCCTTTTCGATCGCGAAGGCGAGGGTCTGCATGTTGCTCCGCTCAGTCGCAACATAGGTATTAAGCCGCGTCAGCTCGCCCGAAATTTCCGTCTTCATGCGGTCGAGCGCTACGACCTGCTGGCCCGTTACATCTTGCAGTTGCTTCAAATGCGCATGGTCTTCATCAACGGCACCCGATAGCTGTAGCGCCGCGCGGATCGAGTCTTGTAGATAACCGCCCAGCGAGGCATCTGCCGAAATATCAGTCGAGGTTGTGTTGAGATGGCTAACAGCGCCTGACATTTGGTCGAGGCTAGCCTGGGCTTCATCCCACTGGCGCAACAGGATTGGATTGCCGGGCGTGGTGCCTTGCTGCAGGCGGGCCTGAATGGCACCAACCGCGCTGTAGTATTGGATCGCACCCGCAGCGCCACTGCCACGCGTATCGGCAACCTGCGCGGCACGCGTTTCGGTTTGGCTGCGCAAGCGTACAACTTCGCCATATAATTCGTTGACGCGCGTGCCGACCACGGTGCCCGTCGCTTCGCGTGGAATGCCAGCCAGCGGATCATTTTCCTTTAAGGCGACATTGCTTTTACCGTCCGTCTTATCGGCGGCATTCTTGCCAGTCGTTTTGTTCGGCACAGCTGCCGAATTTAAATCCGCTTGGTCGAGCGCGATTTCTTTAGTCGAAGTTGCACTCGCGCAACCAGCTACGAAGACCGTTGCAAATGCCAGCAGCGCAACCATGCTGAACGAAGAAAATTTGCAAGCAATGCGGCTCAT
Organism: Alphaproteobacteria bacterium; assembly: GCA_965246895.1. GTDB lineage: Bacteria > Pseudomonadota > Alphaproteobacteria > JAIXQD01 > JAIXQD01 > CBDFFX01. The sequence goes on from OZ251993.1 coordinate 784,028, forward strand.
GATTGGGCGTACCTTATCTGTCTTGCTAAAACGCTGATTCCCGAACCCCTCGGAATCACAAGCGCTCAAGCCATAGTGTCGTCTGTTGGGGAGTGTAACGGGGGCGTAAAAACCCGGCAAGGGTTAAACCAGACGCTGTGGGCGGTTATCCACCTGCAATTACGGCGCTGCGCGTGGTTTACAGCGGATTTTGTGGCGCGGCAGCAACAGCAACTCTACCTTTTACTGTATGCACAGCTAGATTGATTCGGGCCTGAATTGCAGTGCGGCAAGGCGCGCGTACAAACCACCCGCCGCAGTCAAGCTGGCATGCGTGCCATCTTCCACGAGCCGACCATGCTCAATCACCAAAATCCGGTCAGCGGACTGCACGGTGGCCAATCGATGTGCGATGATCAGGTTCGTGCGGGCATGCTCATTTCCAGGCATGACTTGCTCTAGCGCTTGTTGCACCAGTTGCTCGCTCTCTGCATCGAGGGCGCTCGTCGCTTCGTCCAGCAGCAGTACGGCAGGATCGCGCAAGATCGCACGGGCAAGGGCCAGCCGCTGTCGTTGCCCGCCCGAAAGCCGCACGCCTTTTTCGCCCAGCGGCGTGGCGAAGCCCTGAGGCAGCCGTTCGATAAATTCCAGCGCGTTTGCAGTGCGGGCTGCATCGCGGATTTCATCGATTGTCGCATCGGGCCGGCCAAAGCGAATATTGTCGGCGGCGCTGGCGCGGAACAATGCGGGTTCCTGCGCAACAAATCCAAATCGCTGCCGAAGGGCAGCGGGATCTAAAGAGCGCATGTCAATATTATCGAGGCTGATGCTGCCCGCTAGCGGATCGTGAAACCGCAGCAACAGCTGGAACAACGTCGACTTGCCCGCACCGCTAGGGCCGACGATCGCCACACGCTGGCCAGGCTCAATTGTAAAGCTAACATCCTGCAGCACGGGTAGGCTTAGCGCGGCAGGATAGGCAAAACTCACACGATCAAAACTGATGCGGCCGCTGTTTTGAGTGGGTAGCAAGCGCGGATTGGCTGGCGCTGTAATGGATGGTTTGATCGCTAATAGCTCGAAGATACGGTCGGTCGCGCCGGCGGCGCGTTCCAGATCGGCCATCACCTCGCTGATCGCCGCAGCGCTGCTGGCAACAATCACGGCGTAAAAGACGAAGGCGCTTAACTGCCCGCCTGTTAGCCGCCCGGCTAGCACGTCATGCCCGCCCAGCCACAGAATAACGCCGATCGCGCTGAAGACCAGCAAGATAACAAATGCCGTCAGGATCGCGCGGCTTTTGATGCGGGCGCGGGCGGCATTGTAAGCGCCGGTCGACTCGCGCGTGAAGGCGGCCTCCGCCATGCGCTCGGCTGTAAAGGCTTGCACAGTGCGCATGCCGTCGATCGTCTCGCTCAATTCGGCAGCAACGTCAGCGATGCGATCCTGGCTTTCGCGGGCCAGATGCCGCGTGCGCCGCGCATAGATCAGGATCGGCACAATCACGAGGGGCGTGCCGACCAGTACCAGCAGCGTTAGTTTGGCGCTGGTCAGGAACAGCATGATCATGCCGCCGATCAGCAGCAGAATATTCCGCAGCGCCATCGAGGCGGAACTGCCGACAACAGTCTGCAACAGCGTGGTGTCGCTCGTGAGGCGGCTGACGATCTCGCCCGTGCGCGCGGTCTCGTAATAGCCGATGTCGAGCGTAAGCAAATGCCGGAATAGCGCCTCACGCAGGTCGGCCACCACGCGCTCGCCTAGGGTGGAGACGAGATAAAACCGGCTGTATGTCGCCAGCGCTAGTCCGGCCACGATCACCAGCATGCCGAGCAATGACAGGTTCAGCCAATGTGCGCTCTGTTCGATATTACCTGGCGCGAAACCGTAATCGATCACGGCACGAAGGCCGCGTCCAAGGCCCAATACCAACGCTGCCGCGCACGTCAAAGCTAGGAGTGCGCCGTATAGCCGCCAGCGGTAAGGCTTTACATATGGCCAAAGCGCAGCCAAGACGCTGAAAGTAGATAGAGAAGGGCGAGACGCTGCGCTCATGCGGTTATTAAGCACGCTTTTAGTCCACAGGAAACTGCATGACGTTATTGTTTGACTTGCTAAACAAATAAAGATTGTAATAGTTGCGTGTCATTATTTTGAGGAAATATGAAAAAAAGATATTTTGGCCTTTTGGCTTTACCAGCTTTCGCGCTTATTGCCACGCATGCGCCTGTCGTGCAAACGCCGCATGCTGCGGCGAATAACATGCCGCAAGACGCGGATGATGGGATGGAGCTTGCAGAAGCATCGCTCGATCAGAATGGCGCCCCCATGTCCGAGCCTGTGATCGCTGAGCGTAAAGAGATCGCTGATTGTCTTTTAAGCCGGTTCAAAAGCATCCCACAGGCTGAGCACGATGATTATTCACAAACAGTTGGCTTCTATTTGCCGCATAAGCTAACAGGACCAGAGGCAGAATGGATTGAACAACGCATCCGTTTAGCAGTGGCAGAAACAGTTATCAGCCAAAATAGCCGTTCAGTAGAGAGCTTTGTGCTGAAGCCCAGCCGTACAAGCCGGGCTCTCGAATTTTGCTTGGCGCCAAAACTAAAAGTTTAATTACTTAGCGTCGGCTGCGACTTCGACCTTCAGCATCTTATCGGGATCAGAGACGGCGCCGTTATCGAAGCGGTCCCCCTTTTTGATCTTGTCAACGAACTCCATGCCGCTCACGACTTTGCCCCAAACCGTATATTGCCCGTCCAGGTGAGGGGCCGTATCCAGGCAGATGAAGAACTGGCTGTCGCCGCTGTCAGGGCTGGCGCTGCGCGCCATCGAAACGGTGCCTTTGACATGCTTTTCCTTCGAGAATTCAGCTTTCAGCTTCTGGCCGCTGCCGCCCGTGCCATCGCCGCGCGGATCGCCCGTTTGCGCCATGAAGCCAGCGATCACCCGGTGGAAGACAAGGCCGTCATAAAAATGCTGACGCGCCAATTCCTTGATGCGGGCAACGTGGTTCGGCGCCAGGTCGGGGCGCAGCTGAATAATGACTGGCCCATCTTTCAAAGTGATGATCAGCGTGTTTTCAGGATCGAGACCAGCGGGTAGGTCGATAGCAGCCATGGCGGGCACTCCGGCAAAGGTGAGAAGCAAGGTAAGAAGGGTAAGAAACTTTATCGCAGATGTTTTCATGGTGGGCACCTTAGCATCGGTTTTTACGCGATAAAAGAGGGATGATTACCTGTTGTTCAGGTCACGGCTGAACACATTGCCGGCGCTTGTTGGCGTCTCAATCCCCCCCAAGTTCTTGAATAACAGCCGCAGATAGAAGCTGGTGCCGGTCTCCAAATCCGCGCGCGTTGTATGATCGCGCTCCGCCGTTACGGCAAAATTCAGACATTCATCATTGTAGGCAACACCGGCTGAACTGGTGAGCGGCCCGGTCGTCGGCGCAAAACTGCGGCGCTGCCCAAGCGTGACTGACCAATAATCGGTGACATTGATGGTGGCAGACCCCGAAAGCTCCTCGCTTTCGTTCGAATTTGTGCCGGGGATAATATTGTCCTGATTGATATAGAGATAGCCTGCCTGCACTGTCAGCGGGTTGCTGCCAACCGTCGCGCTTAGCTCATGCTTGCGCGGAGAAAGATCGTCTTTATCAAGCCGCACGCTGTAATCCGCCAATAGCCAACTTGCAGGATCAAGCTCGATCCGCCCGACATAGTCGGAAAACCGATCTTCAAGACCAGAGCCAATGGCAAAATTATCATCGCTGCGGAAGCGGTAGCTTTGCCCGAAGAAGGCGCTGGAAGAGCCGCCGCCATATCCATAAACGCCCGTCTTCACGCCATAGGTCACGCGCGTGCCGCCTTCAAGCCGATCCTCGCCAGTAAAGCGGTTGGCGCGGAAGATATTGGTATCGTCCAACTCGAAGTCGAGGCTGTCTTCGTTCGGGATGCGGTCGTTGCCGCAGACCACAGGCGCGGTAAAGACCGAGACGATCGGCTCCAGCGTCTGCTGCACGGTGCCGAATTGCCGCGCTAATGGATAGCTGGCGGTGCCTTGCAACGAAGGGAAGAATCTCGCGTCGGTTGATTGATCCCGCGCCAAGCCGTTGCTTGGATTCACATAATTGTTTGCCAGATACCCATCCGTCAGCGCATTCGCGGATAGCGTCGAAACAATGCCAACCGGTGCAGTATCGGTGCGCGACCAATTGAGTGAGGTCGACAGGCGGTTGGTATCGACATTGCTGCTGCCCGGCCGCTGCAGCGATAAGAACCCGCCTGTAATCTCGAACCGGCCGCCGATGGCGCTAGCATCAGGGTCACTGTAGGCATCACCCGTCAGCCGTGGAATGACGAACGGCTCCCGCTGCGTGACGCCTGCGCGGGTATCCTGGAAATAGAACGCTTCGGCGGCGGCATAATCACGATGATCGAAACCTTCTACATAGGCCCGGTTCTGCAGAATATCCGGTGCGCCGATGCGATAGCGCTGCAGGTAGGTATCGTCGCTGGTCAAGAACAGGTCGCCGCCCGCACGCCAATATTCATCAAGATCGAAAACGGCATCGCCGCGAATATGCCCGCGCGGTTGATCCTGCTTGATGGCGCCGTTATCGGTCGTCAGGTCGGTCACCGTGCCGCTGGCGTCCAGTCGCAGCTTGCCGGTATCCCAGCGCTCGCGATATTCCCCTGCAATTTGCGCCTTGTCTTCCGTGCTGAAGGTTGGCGAAATCGTCAGGTCTTTATCGGGGGCCAGATCTATATAATAGGGAATCCTGATGCTATCCCCGATGGTGGTCGAAAGCCCGACAGTAGGCGCCAGAAAACCTTGCCGCCGTTTCACGCCAGGGTCAGGGTGGGCTAGGTAAGGCGTGTAGAAAACCGGCACGCCCATAAATTCCATCCAGGCATCTTCATATTGCACGTCATGCGTGTCGGTATCGTGGTTGATGCGGTTGGCCTTTAACTGCCACAGCGGCGCCTCGCGCGGATTGGTCTCGCACAGATTGCAGGGCGAATAAATCGCTTGCGTCATGTCGAGCACATGCCCGTCGCGGCGCTGGGCCGCGTTGGCGATGAAGCGCGAATTATCGGAGAGCAAGCCGCTCACCTTTTGGCCGAAGCCATTCGATAAATCCTGGTCGAGATCGATATGCTCTGCAAAGACGACATTGCCGTCCGGCTCGATCAAAGCGACATGTCCGTCCGCCGTCAGTTTACTGGTTTGCTGGTTGAAGGTGATCTCGTCTGCCTTGACGGTTTGAATCCCTTTCTCCCCGCGCTGCGATAGCTCGACCGTGCCGCGCAAAATCACCAGCTGCTTTTGTTGGTCGTAATCGACCGTATCGCTGGTAAATGTGACCGGCTCGTTCTGCTTGATCGGCTGGATTGCAGCGATGCCGCCAGCAGCACCGCTGGTCGCAGCATCCGGCGTGAAGGCAGGGGTGGCAATACCGCCTCCACTGCTATTATTTCCCAACTCTGTGTCATTGGTGATCGCTTGCGCATGCGCGCTCAGGCTCAGACAGGCAAGCAAGGGAATCGACAGGAAAAGGAACCGGAAACCCGGCAAGAAAGGCATGCAACCCTTTTGCCACAAGGGCGCAAGCCGGTCTAGCGGGGGTTAAAGCTCTAACTCGCCAATCTTCCCACCGGGCAATTTTACAAACTGTCCGTTGGAAATAGGGCGCGATGGCTCGACAAGCCCGCCTGGGGCTAGCCGCGGCACGCCATCAACACCAGGAATGCGTACGAGTGGACGAGCCGGGGCAGCGCGATCTTCTGGGCGAATGAGGTCAGGGCGCAAATTGGCAACAACCAACTCCGGCCGCCACCAAGATTGAGAATATTTTAGATAATGGGCGGCTGTCGGTATTTTTGAAGTATTCGAAAATTCCTGAAGTTCAGCTGGGCTTCTGTAAATGCCCCTCGGAATCTGTAAGGCCCAAATATTATATCTGGAATTGCCATCCCAAGTTTCGTCAAAACCATAATTCTCTATATGACCGCCCGATAAAACGATTTTACGTTTTTCTTGACCGAGTTTTTTAGCCAGTTCTGGAATCGAATTTTTAAAAGCTTTGAACCATTCTTCTGTTTTTTGGTGATCTGCAAGTTCGCGGCAATAAAACGGCAGAACCGTATCTCTTAGAAAGGCAACTAATGCATCTTTCGGCGGCGGTTGCGTATCTTCGCTTGCTGTAAATGGCTCTATCCAAGACGATTTCGATTTATGGTTCGCCGCTCCCAACGCCTGACGCTCGCAATTCACCAAGTGGGCAATAGCGTAATAAGCCCCTTGCTTTGGAGCATCGAGCAAGCGGTTTTGAGCCGCAAAATCTCCAATACGTATCGCTTCCTGCGCGCGAACCAGCAACGTGTGACTATAAATTGCAAATAGCTCCAGCTCTTTTCCATAATTGAGCAGTGAATAGGCAGCGCGAATGGAGTAAACACTGGGTGATTGTTCAATCCCCATTAAATCCCATACATCGCGCTTGTCGCCAGTTTGCGGAATTTTTTGTGCGGCATCGCTAAGGACAGCCTTGATTAATTCAGGCTTATCGCCAATCAGCTTTAGCAAAGCCTCCGCATCGGCATAAGGCTGATCTAGACGCAAGAGTTCTTGTGCTTTTGGCGCTGGATACAACGATGGCGGTTCTGGAAGTTTGTCCAACCAACCACGCAAACGCGTTAGCAAGCCTTCACGGCGCGTAAAGGTAGCTGACGATGCGGTTGCAGGCAGCTTACGTTGCCGCCATTTATTTTGCGCGCGCAGCAAAATACCGTCGTCGATATTTTCTTGGGTGGTCGGCATGCCGTCCTCGCCCAGCAATGACAGATTGCCGACTTCACTGACCATCAAGCCATAACTAGCTAGCGCGTCGCTCATCAGCGGCAGCTCCGCTAGTGGGGCGAAGGTTGGCGCGACAATCTGTTGTGGATTTGTACTAGTCTTAACGCTATCACGCCAGGCGGCATCGAAACTTTGATCGACCTGCGCGGTGGGTGAAAGGCCAGCCGCTTGTTCCAGTTCTTTAAAGCGTGCAGCAACGTCTGGCAGCGATAGCAATTCCGGTTCGTATGGGTAGGTATTAGGGCGACCTGTCTCCGGCCTGATCCAATTATGAAAACGCGTCACTTCGAATGTTTTGCCGCCATCAATCGGGCGCGCTGTCCAACAATCGATCTGTGTGGTCAGCCCGCTCGCAGGATTGGGAAGCAAGGGCGAACGGAATGGTTCAGGGCAGGCGAAGCTGCGCGGATCTGCAAAACGTCTCATGCCACGGTTTTATCATCCAGCTATGAAAGTAATTCTGGAAAAAGGTTAATGCGTCTTTTCCCGACTGAATTTAATCTAGCTGCTGCGACGGATTTTCATGAAATCGGGGATTTCGTCGCCGAAGCCGGGGCCGGTGATATTCACGCTTTCCTCGTTCGCCTCACGGCCAGCATGGCGTTGGCGATCGCCGCCGCGGCCTTGTTGATCATTCCCGCCTTTTGGCTTGCCTTGGCCACCGCGGCTGCCCCGTTCAGGCTTTTGCGTTTTGGCAACAGCATCTGGCGCGGCTGCAGGTGGTTCTACATCATCAGCAGCGATAGTAGCGGGTTTATCCTTGCCACCACGACCACGCGTCCGGTCGCGGCCGCCCCTGGTTTTTGCGCCGCCGCGTTGCCCGCGCTCCCGCGGTGCGCGAGGGGTTTGTTCAGCACCTATATCTGCACTACCAGCATCATTGGCCGGAATGCTTTCGCCGACAATCGTGTCAACCGTACCTTCAGTGGTGATCGCCAGCTCTTGCGGCTGTCTTTCCGTTTGGCGTTCTGCGCGCTCTGGCTTTGGTCCACGATCAGCACCGCGCGTGCGCCCATGATCCCGTCCGCCACGCTCGCGGCCACCGCGTGCACCACCACGCCCGGTGCCCATGCCTTCACGGTCAGGACGATCGTCCGGCACGAAGTCAGTGACTTCCAACAGCGGGATTTCCTGCCGCGTCATGGTGTGGATATTCTCCAGCAATTGCTGCTCGGCGTCCGTCATCAGCGTATAGGCGATGCCGGTCATGCCGGCCCGGCCCGTGCGGCCGATGCGGTGGACGTAGTCTTCCGCGTTAAATGGGATATCGAAGTTAAACACATGGCTGACGCCTTTGATGTCAATCCCGCGCGCAACCACGTCGCTGCAAACCAGAATCGTGATCGTGCCATCGCGGAATTTCTCCAGCGTCTCGCCACGCACGGATTGCGGCAGATCGCCGTGGATCGGCAGCGCGTTGAAGCCGTGCCGTTTTAGGCTGTCGGCCACCGTTTGCACATCGCGCTTGCGGTTGCAGAACACCATGGCGTTGGTCACAGCCTCGGCCCGCAACAGATGCCGCAGTATATGGCGCTTCTGCCGGTCGGTCGTCTTCACCAGATGCTGTGCAACCATCACGCTCACGCTGGCAGGCGGGGCCACGGCCACTTCCTTCGGATTCTGCAGGAAGCGCTGCGCCAGCCGCTTGATCTCCGGCGGCATGGTGGCGCTAAACAGCAGCGTTTGCCTCATAGTGGAAAGCATCCCACCGATCCGCTCGATATCGGGAATGAAGCCCATGTCCAGCATGCGGTCCGCTTCGTCGATCACGAAGATCGAAATATCGTTCAGCATGATCTTGCCGCGCTCGAACAAATCGATCAGCCGGCCTGGCGTCGCGATCAAAACATCACAGCCGCGTTCCAGCTGCTTCAGCTGCGGCTCCATGCTTTCGCCGCCGATCAGCAACGCTTTCGTCAACGGCACATATTTCGTGAACTGGTCGAAGTTGGCGGCGATCTGGCTGGCCAGCTCGCGCGTTGGCGACAGAATCAGCGAGCGCGGCATGCGCGCCTTGGCCCGACCGCCGGAAAGAATATCGATCATCGGCAGGGTGAAGCTAGCGGTTTTGCCGGTGCCGGTTTGCGCTACGCCAATCACGTCGCGCCCCATCAGCACATAGGGAATCGCTTTTTCCTGAATGGGGGTGGGGGTGCTGTAGTTAAGATCGTCGATGCCGCGCAGCAGCTCCGGCGATAGGCCGAGGTCATGGAAACTCATTTGTATAGTGGTCTTTCGGTAATGGAATGCGCCTGTGTGAAAGGCGCGGGGCAGGGTCTCATCAGTAGATGACCCGCAATCGTCGCGAGTCGCGTACGGGCAAGCGCGAATCGCTTACCATGGCCAGCACCATGCCATCGCAACCACCGCCAAGTCAAACAAAAGCGCCCCTAGGGGATGCAGTCATTTTTCTGCCAGGTCTGCTGAATGATGGCCGGCTGTTCAGCAGCCAGATGAATGCGCTGGCCGATAAGGGCATTCAAACCCAGGCGATTACAGTTGATTTTGACAGCACGATCACCGGCCTGGCTGCGGGCATACTTGCCCGCGCGCCTGAAACGTTCACGCTCGCCGCGCTCTCGATGGGCGGTTATGTGGCGTTTGAAGTGATCCGCCGCCTTCAGATACGAGGCGAGCAAGGCCGGCTGCAAAAACTGATTTTGATGAACACCCAAGCGCGGCCTGACGACGATAAAACCCGTGCCAATCGCGAAGCGCTGATCAAACTGGCCGCGATCGGAAGATTCAAAGGCGTGACGCCACGGCTTTTGCCGCGCCTGCTGGGGGCGGAGGCGATGAATAGGCAGGACATCACCTCGCTGATCATGACCATGGCCGAAGAAATGGGCCGCGATAGTTTCATCAATCAGCAACGCGCGATCTTATCGCGACCCGATAGCCGCATCTTATTGCCGCAGATCACTGCGCCGACTTTACTGATCGGCGGCACGGAAGACCGGCTCACGCCGCCGCCCGTCATGGAAGAAATAGCTACTGCGCTTCCAAATGCGCAGCTGCATATTCTCGACGGCACAGGCCATCTCAGCGCTATCGAGAAGGCAGATGCGGTGACGGGCTTGGTGACAGAATTTTTAGTTTAAAATTTAAGTTTCAAGTCAGTTGTCCGCAGATTATATAGCGGCAAAGGTATGGTGGGCGACTCTACTAATAACGGCTGCTGTTCAAACACAAACGGCGTATTGATGAGTTTTGCCGGCAGCATTAAAACGTCTGAATTGCCCGATAGCGTCCATACTTTTGAAAGGGCATCAATGGCTGCAGCTTCGCCTTTGGATTTTCCGTAGCCCGAAGTGCGAAGCCCTTCGGTATTGTTGTGGCAGACAGCTTCGAAAAACAGTCCAGTGCGACAATTTACCATATCGGGGCCATTTCGGCATACCAGCACAAGCTGACGGTGATCAGGCGGGGCAGGCTGGCCCGGTTTTGTCGGCGCATAAAACGGCACCTGGAATGGAAGAAACAACGTGCCTGTCTCGCGCACGCTATCAGCAATGCCAGGCATGTCAGGATCAAAGAAAGACTCCGCTTGAATTGCGAAGTTTTTGACAATCGCTTGAACATTTTGCATTTGAAAATTAGCCATGGGCACCTCATATCTAAATCGAAATTACTTGATTTCTGCGCTTGTTTCAGATAGGGTGCAATCAGAAAATCAGCTGTTGTCGGGAATATCCCCAATGACTTCACTGCCGCTCAAAATACGCGGCAGTCTGGCGCCGACCACCAATACTATTGTTGTTTCGAAATAGAAATATACGAAATCAACAGCTAAGCTATTGTTAATTATGTACAATTCGCAAACCATCCCCCTCCCATGGTTTTCGCAAGCAAAGCGAGCAAAAAAAGAACGGGGCATGCAAATGCACCGCATCTGGCGAGGAAAGAACATTAAATGGCATTGTTCCTCGGCAAAACGCGGTGCGTTTTTTTAGCCTCGGTGTAGATTATTTCGCTTCGCCTGCGGCTACACGAAGATAATCATACATCCAGTGCTTCGGCCGCAAATTGCGCATTTTCTTGAATGAATTTAAAGCGCAGCTCTGGCTTACGGCCCATCAGGCAATCGACGAGTTCCGCCGTTTCCCGCGCCAGATCCGCCTGATCAACGTCATGAGCACTCGGCACGGTCACACGCAGCAACGTGCGCTTGGCAGGATCCATCGTCGTCTCGCGCAGTTGCACAGGGTTCATTTCGCCCAAACCCTTAAAGCGGCTGGTATCGACGTTGCGACCTTTGAACGTAGTAGCTAGTAACGTCTCACGATCAGTCTCGTCTTTCGCATATGCGTTCAGCGTGCCTGCCGATAGGCGATAGAGCGGGGGCTGTGCCAGGAACAAGTGCCCGCCTGTGATTAGCCCCGGCATTTCGCGATAGAAAAATGTCATCAGCAGCGCGGCGATATGCGCGCCATCGACGTCTGCATCGGTCATGATAATTACGCGCTCATACCGCAGCTTGTCGCGGTTGAAATCTTTGCCCGACCCGCAACCGAGCGCGAGGATCAAATCGGCGAGTTCCTGATTCTGCTTTAGCTTTTCAGTCGTGGCGCTGGCGACATTGAGGATCTTCCCGCGCAACGGCAGAATGGCCTGGCTCTCGCGGTTGCGCGCCTGCTTGGCGCTGCCACCGGCGCTATCGCCCTCGACCAGAAAAATCTCATTGATGCCTGTCGTGCGGCTACAGTCGGCTAGCTTACCAGGAAGCCGCAGCCGTTTCGTCGCGCTCTTGCGGGCCACCTCGCGTGCGGCCAGATGGCGTTGTCGTTCCTCGGCGCGATCGGCCAAAGCATCCAGCAATCGTGTGGCAGACGCACGATCCCGCGTCAGCCAATCGTCAAAGTGATCCTTGACCACGGTTTCAACGATCCGCACGACTTCGGTATTCGTGAGCTTGTCTTTTGTCTGCCCTTGAAACTGGGGATCGCGGATAAAGACGGAAAGAAGAATTGCTGCCCCGTTCCAAACATCGTCAATCGTGACCGTGCCGAAGCGCTTATTATTCGTCAGCTCCGCATAGCCGCGCAGGCTGCGCATCAACGCGTTCCGCAAGCCTTGCTCATGCGTGCCGCCTTGCGTTGTGGGAATGGTGTTAACATAGGAATGGCAAAAGCCATCCTCGCCATTCGTATCGACCGGCCAGGCGATTGCCCATTCAGCCTTACCTGCACCTTGCGGTAGATCGGCCAAATCGGCAAAACTTGTTGCCGTTAGCAGCGAGCGCTCGCCAAGACTAGCTTTGAGATAGTCGCTTAGGCCGCCAGGGAAATGAAGTGTCGCGCTGGCAGGCGTTTCCGTGCCTTTGACAAGTTCGGGATCGCACAGCCATTGGATGGTGACGCCGCGCTCCAGCAAAGCTTTGGTACGTGCTAATTTATAGATAATTGCTGGCTTAAAGTGCGCCTCAGTGCCGAAGATCGTCGGATCCGGCTTGAAGCGCATTTGCGTGCCACGTCGCGTTGTCGCGCCTGCGTTTTTAATTTTTCCTTGCGGCACGCCACGCTTATAGCTTTGCGTGTAGAGCTGCTTATCGCGAGCAATTTCCACCTCAAGTAGATCGGTTAGCGCGTTGACCACTGATATGCCAACGCCATGCAAGCCGCCGGATGTATCATACAGCTTGCCGGAAAACTTGCCGCCCGAGTGCAGCATTGTCAGAATGACTTCGAGGGCACTTTGCTTCGGATACTTTGGATGCGGATCGACCGGAATGCCGCGGCCATTGTCGCGGATCGTGCAGAAGCCATCCTTATCGAGGCTTATATCGATGCGGCTAGCATGCCCAGCCACGGCTTCATCCATCGAATTATCGAGAACTTCCGAGATCAGATGATGCAGCGCGCGCTCGTCGGTGCCGCCAATATACATGCCGGGGCGGCGGCGGACAGGCTCAAGCCCTTCCAATACTTCAATGTCAGCAGCGGTATAGTTGGTCTTTTTGGCAGCACTGCCGAATAAATCACTCATCAATGCACTGTAACAACAGTTTTAAGAGGCGCAAGAAAAAGGCGAGCCCTGCGGCCCGCCTTAATCATTCACAAAAAAACTATGTTTAGTTTTTTTCTTTGATGGTTGTGTCGGTATTTGGCTGTGCCGACGATGGCGCGGCCATTGGCGCATTGGTTGGTTCACCAGCAGCAGGGACATCAGCAGGCGCTTGTTGATCTGTGCTGTTTAAGACAGGCGAACCTGTTTCACCAGGCATCGTTTCACCAGTTGGCGTTGTTGGCGTTGGGGCCGTGCTTGGTGTAACCATCGCTGCTGGCGGTGGTGGTGGAGGCGGCGCTGGGGCTATTACAGGCGGTGGCGGCGGTGGGGCATTGTTAGCCGCATCATCATTCTTCTTGTCGCATGCAGCAAGACTGACCAAAATCAGTGGGGCAGCAGCGAGCATTGTAATTTTTTTCATTGTCGTTCTCCTAGCTCTCACGTTGCAGATACCGTTTAACAAGTGGCAACGGTCACTCGACGATAACCAAAACAATGGATACCGGCGAGGGGTAAAACCGCTTAAAATATAAAAAGCCTGTTGGATTTGACAAAATTAAGGCAGCGGCAGGCTGGTAAATCATTTTAAAGCTTATAAGATTGTTTAGGTAACAAAGGAAATGATCATGAAACCTGCGATGACGAACTTTGCCAGATACGCTTATTGGCTTCTGCTGACTGTCTGGACGGCGATATTTGCAGGCTTTTGGAGTGTAATTTTCTTAGGCGGCGAAATATTGCAGTGGTTGCTGGTCAACGTGCTGGGTGCAAACGTTGCGTCAACCGATGCTATGATCCAGTTGCTGCAGCATATAAGCGGGCTAGGTTTGGCCTTGATTTGGGCCATGGGCGCCTTTGCGCTTTATATTGCAAAACGGCTAATGTGGGCTGCTGTTGAAGGGCCGGGCGGGCCTTATAACGTTGATCTTGTCAATGACGGCAAGGTTATTGACGGCAGTGCTATCGATAAAACCGAACGACACTAAACAGCGAATTGCTCTGCTAATATTCTTTCGGAAAGTGGCGTGTGGGGATCAAACAGCAGAGTAAGATCCTTGCTTGTATCAGTCTGCACGACTACGCGGGCAATATCACGAATTTCAGTGAAATCAGCAACGGCGCTAACCGGGCGTTTTCCCGGTTCTAATACTTCAAAGGTTATTTCAGCTGTTGAAGGCAGAAGTGCTCCCCGCCAGCGTCTGGGACGAAACGCGCTGATAGGGGTAAGTGCAAGTACATTTGCTGTCAGTGGTAATATTGGACCATGTGCTGAATAATTATAAGCGGTGCTACCAATCGGCGTTGCAACGAGTGCGCCATCGCAGATCAGTTCATCTAAGCGATTGTTGCCGTCTACAGTTATCCGCAATTTTGCAGTCTGCCTTGTCTGCCGCAATAAAGAGACTTCATTGAATGCATTGGCTACGTGTGTTATTCCACTTGCTTCGACCGCGGTCATCCTAAGTGGATGCAAGGTAACCGTTTGCGCTGCTAACAAGCGCTCTGGCAACTCATCTGCGTTATATGCATTCAGCATGAAGCCGACAGAACCTAAGTTCATGCCATATACAGGAATTCCACGAGGCAGAGCTGTATGCAGAGCTTGCAGCATAACACCATCACCGCCCAACGCCACGATCGCACCTGCATCTTGCAGCAATACATTTCCGTAGCGATTGCGTAGTGCTTCGGCTGCATGACGTGCGATTTCCGTTTCGGCTTCGATAAAGGCAATTTTTAAATCTGTATGGGATGTGGTCATGAAGGTTAATCCGTAAGGGGTCTTGTTAACGATTTATTCGCTTCTTCTGCTGTCAGATTGCACTGTATTTTTCGCCTTTGTCGAGGCTCGTAATCAAATCTGAGAGGCTCACCATGCAGCTTGATATCCGAATCCTTGAACTTCTTAGCTCACGAATGTGCCACGATCTGGTAAGTCCAGTTGGTGCTGTCAATAATGGCGTCGAACTGATCGAAGAAGTGGGTGGTAGTACAGCTGGCGAGGCTATGGAACTGATCGCTAAAAGCGCCCAGACCGCAGCCCGTCGCTTACGCTGTTTCCGCATGGCTTATGGTAGGGCGGGTAGTGAGTCCGGACTTGCTGTTACCGATGTAAGGCAGGTCGCAGAACAGTATTTAGAAGGCGGCAAATCCCGCTTAATTTGGCCAGCACATACACCTTTAGTTTCATTTGCGGAGCACCGCGGAGCCTTAAAACTATTACTCAACATGATTATGTTAGCTGAAGAAACGCTCGCATATGGCGGTACAATCGAGCTAGGCAGTGAACAAGGGCAGGAGCGCGCGATGCTGACGATCAGTGGTCGTAACGCTCATGTGCCAGATCACGCATTGCAGGCATTGAACGCCGATATGCCAGTTGAAGATATTACAAGTAAATCTATTCATGCCTATTTAACTGCGCGTTTAGCTGATTATTACGGATTCGAGTTATCAATGGAACCCGATGGCGATGATAAAATCCGGATGGATATTCATAAGACTTAATCAAGTTATCTGTTCAGTAAGGGCTTGTTAAGCAGTCAGCCTTTTAAATGACAATGACTAGGCTATGCCAAGTGCTAGTCAGCACCTTTGTTACAAGGCTGTCAATTTATGGATGATCTGCTTCGCGAATTTTTGACCGAGACCAACGAAGGTCTGGAGTTAGTTGACCGTGAGCTGGTTAAACTAGAGCAAAATCCAAACGACAAAGCGTTGCTATCTAGCATTTTCCGAATTGTGCACACTATTAAAGGCACATGCGGTTTCATTGGCTTGCCGCGATTAGAAAAAGTAGCGCATGCGGGCGAAAATATTTTAGGTAAATTTCGTGATGGCGAGCTGGAAGTTATTCCAGCTGCAGTTACCCTTATTTTAAACGCCATCGACCAAATTAAATATTTACTTGGAGAAATCGAGGCAAATGGCACTGAACCAGCAGGCGGTGATGCCGATTTAATTGCGCGTTTAAATCGTTGGGCTTCAGGTGATTTCAGCGACGCTGGCGGCGATAATGCTCCTGCGGTCATTACTGCAGAAGCCAATGCCGATGCAGCTATGCTGGCAATGCTAAACGAGCCGATACCAGAATTTGCAGAATCAAAGCTTATGCCTGGTGAACAGGCAGCTACACTCGATGAGTTGGAGGCTGCGTTTGCTGCGGCTCCAGGGCCAGCAGAGTTTGCGACTATCAACGCTGCGCCAGAGCCGAAACCAGAAGCAAAAGCGGTTGTGCCAGCAGTACCCCAAGTGCAGTCGGCTGTCCCGGCTGCCGGTACAAGCATTGCTGACCAGTCAATCCGTGTTGGCGTCGATGTGCTAGAACAGTTGATGAATACCGTCAGCGAGCTTGTACTAACGCGAAATCAATTATTGCAGTTACTGCGCGCACAAAAGGATAGTGAGTTTGCTACGCCATTGCAGCGGTTAAATCTTGTCACTTCAGAATTGCAGGAAAGTGTCATGAAGACGCGGATGCAGCCTATTGGCAACGCTTGGCAAAAATTACCCCGTATTGTTCGTGATCTGGCCAATGAATTGGGCAAAAAGATCGACTTGCAAATGGTCGGGCAGGAGACAGAGCTTGACCGACAAGTGTTAGAGCTAATCAAGGATCCGCTGACGCATATGGTGCGCAATTCTGCCGACCATGGGTTGGAAATGCCAGCCGACCGGATCGCAGCTAATAAACCAGAAACAGGCGTTATTGTCCTGTCTGCCTTCCATGAAGGCGGGCATATCGTCATCAAGATTGGCGACGATGGCAAGGGTCTTGGGTTAGAGCGCATCAAACGCAAGGCGATCGAGAATGGCCTGGCGACCGAATCCGAGATTGCGGCCATGACGGATGGGCAGATTTACAAATTCATTTTTGCCGCCGGTTTCTCGACTGCAGCGGCGGTGACCAGTGTATCGGGCCGTGGCGTCGGCATGGATGTTGTACGGACGAATATCGAGAAGATCGGCGGCACAATAGATTTAGCCTCGGCAGATGGTAAGGGCTCGACTTTTACCATTAAAATCCCGCTGACGCTGGCAATCGTAAACGCTTTGATTGTTGAATGCGCTACTGAGAAATTTGCTATTCCCCAGCTTGCGGTGGTTGAGCTCGTTCGAGCCAAACCCGGCAGTGAGTTGCAGATCGAGCGGCTGAACGATGCGCCAGTTTTGCGTTTGCGTAATCGGCTATTACCATTAATTTCATTGCGCCACTTGCTCAAGCTGAATGGTTCTGAAGCACGTTCTGAGGTTGAAGATAATACCTTTGTGATCGTCACACAGGTTGGTACCAGCACATTTGGTATTATGGTAGATCGCGTATTTGACATGGAAGAAATTGTTGTAAAACCCGTGGCAAGCTTGTTGCGTAATATCGCGCTCTTCTCTGGCAATACCATTCTGGGTGATGGCTCCGTCATTATGATCCTTGATCCAACGGGTATCGCAGCGGCAGCGGGCGAAGGGCTTTCAGTCGGCGAAGCAGAACGCACTAAAGATAATGGTGGTGAAATCCGTACCTCGCAAGATTCTATCCCACTTTTGTTATTCCGTGCAGGAAGCGATGTGCCAAAGGCTGTTCCACTTTCGCTTATCGCGCGATTAGAAGAGATCGACTTGGCGGCAGTCGAGCATACTGGCGAAAATCCTATAGTTCAGTACCGCGGTCAATTAATGCCGCTTATTTGCGTTAACGGAAAGACGCAAACTTTAAGTAGTGAAGGTACACAACCAGTGCTGGTGTTTGCAGATAAAGGCCACACAATGGGTCTTGTCGTCGACGAGATCCTGGATATTACCGAGCAGAAGCTTAATGTTGAGTTGGGTGGCGATAAGCCGGGTATCCTCGGCAGCGCTATCATCAGTGGTCGTGCCACCGAAGTAATTGACGCAGGCTACTACCTAACCCAGGCATTCAAAGACTGGTTTAATGTTATGGCTGACGGTGCTTATGAAAGCGAGGCGCAGCAGCGTGTGTTACTGGTCGATGATAGCCCATTCTTTAGAAATCTTTTAGCGCCGTTGCTGTCAGTCGCTGGGTTCGATGTGACAGCTGCCGAAAGCCCAATTGCTGCACTTAAACTGGCAGACGCTGGCAATATGTTTGAGCTAATTGTCAGCGATATTGAGATGCCTGAAATGTCTGGGTTTGAATTTGCTGAACATGTGCGCGCCGGCGGCCCATGGCAAAGTGTACCGATGATTGCCCTTTCAAGCCACGCAACGCCAAAAGATCTTGATCGTGGACTTGCAGTTGGCTTTACAGATTATGTTGCTAAGTTCGATCGCGAAGCATTGCTGCATACTATTCAACGCTTGATGCAGACGCGGAGTGCCCACTAATGGACAGCACCAATGCCCTTAGCGTAGAACAAGATGATACCAGCGACTTTGTAACCCTAATGGTTGGGGGGCAGCTGTTTGGCATTCCTGTATTACAGGTACAAGACGTGCTGAACCCGATGCCTGTGACACGCATTCCTTTAGCGCCGCCAGAAGTATATGGAGTGTTGAATCTGCGTGGCCGGATTGTAACTGCGATTAATATGCGGATTAGGCTCGGCTTGCCGCCGCGGGTAAATTCCGGTGAAACGGAAACTAAAAATTCGGGCATGAGCATTGTAGTTGAGCATAAGGGCGAGCTTTACAGTCTTTCAGTTGATAGCGTGGGGGACGTCATTAGCTGCGGATATGATGCTTTCGAAAAAAACCTGCCAACACTGGACCCGCATTGGCGCGACGTTGCTGCTGGCGTGTATCGTTTAGAGAGCCGACTGTTGATCATTCTTGACATCTCTCAACTCTTAAATTTCACCGAGACCGCCGTTTAATTGAGAAGGAATATTTATGAAAA
The DNA here is from genome assembly GCA_965246895.1 of Alphaproteobacteria bacterium. Classification (GTDB taxonomy): domain Bacteria; phylum Pseudomonadota; class Alphaproteobacteria; order JAIXQD01; family JAIXQD01; genus CBDFFX01. The sequence goes on from OZ251993.1 coordinate 802,728, forward strand.
GTTGTCTAGTCGTTGACGATAGTCGTGTAATCCGCACTGTCGCCAGAAAAATCCTTGAAGATCTGCAGTTCGAATGCCGCGAGGCAGACGATGGCACAACGGCCGTTGAAGAAGTGAAGAAAGCGATGCCGGACGCAATCTTGCTCGACTGGAACATGCCGCAAATGCAAGGCATTGATTTTCTGAAAATACTTCGGGCAATGCCAGGCGGCGACCAACCAATCGTGCTGTTTTGCACTACGGAAAATGACATCACGTTCATTACCAATGCGCTTTCGGCCGGCGCCAACGAATATATTATGAAACCGTTCGATGCTGATATCGTTCGTAGTAAATTCCAACAAGTTGGCTTGTTGTAAGGTAGCGTGGACGCCAATCAAAATAATAATGCTGATGCCTTTCGCGTCATGGTTGTGGATGACAGCACAGTTATCCGCGGACTCATCACGCGTGCGTTAGAAAGCGATCCTGCGATTAAGGTAATCGTCTCAGTTGCAGATGGCGAGATGGCCTTACGAAACGTTACCAAACATCCTGTTGAAGTCGTGGTACTGGATATTGAAATGCCAGTCATGGACGGCATTACCGCCTTGCCAAAGTTGCTGGCGCTAAACCCAAAGCTCAAAATCTTGATGGCGTCGACATTGACTGGCCGCAACGCTGAAATCTCGTTGAAAGCGATGGAGCTAGGCGCAGCGGATTATGTGCCAAAGCCGAGCTCGACACGCGCAATGACTGATGCCGAGGAGTTCAAGCGCGAACTTGTCAGCAAAGTCAAAGCTTTGGGCGCATCCTCGCGGCGTTGGCAAAATGTTCGCGCAACGCCTAATCCTATTGCTGCAACAATCGATAAGCCTTTGCGAGACGATGAAGTACAAACCGCGGTAACGATTACGCACCATAAACCGCCAAACAAACTTAAGGGTGGCCCCCCTAAAGCTTTGGCGATTGGCAGTTCTACCGGCGGGCCGCAGGCGCTGTTTGAAGTCATGAAAAACCTCAAAGATTTGCCAATCCCTATTTTTATCACGCAACATATGCCACCCACATTTACCACCATTCTGGCGCAACACATTGCGCGCCAGACGGGCGTGCCCTGCAGTGAAGCAATCGAGGGGGAGATTGCGCGCCCAGGGCACGCCTATTTGGCACCGGGCGATCAGCATTTAACATTGCGCTTGTTCGGGGGTGACGTGCGTGTGACGCTGAGCAATGGGCCGCCAGAGAATTTCTGCCGGCCTGCGGTTGACCCAATGCTGCGCAGCCTTGTATCTGTATATAGTGGCGCTTTGGTGCTAGCGATCCTGACCGGAATGGGCAGCGATGGCACCAAGGGCGCAGCAGAGGTGGTAAACGCAGGCGGTGAAGTGATTGCGCAGGATGAGGCGACTAGCGTGGTCTGGGGCATGCCAGGTTCAGTCGTTAATGCGGGCTTAGCTAGCAGCATTTTGCCAGTCGGCGAAATTGGCCCATATTTGCGTAACAAAGCAATGGCAGTAGGAATAACAGGAAGCGCACGATGAAGATCGAGGATTTCGACCTCTTGGCCACTCTGGTCAAGCAACGCTCCGGCCTCGTTTTGACGAAGGATAAGGCTTATCTGCTGGAGTCGCGACTGATGCCGGTTGCGCGCAAGTGGAATTGCAAGACGCTGGATGATCTGGCGCAGGAAATCCGCGCCAAGCGCGATGAGCCAATGATTTTTGATGTGGTCGAGGCGATGACCACAAACGAGACCAGCTTCATGCGCGATATGACGCCATTCAATAATTTCCGCGACGTGGTTTTCCCGAAGCTGCTGGAGACGCGGGCGAGCACTAAAAAACTGCGCATCTGGTCGGCGGCTTGCTCGACAGGCCAAGAATCTTATTCGCTGGCCATGATGTTGCTGGACATGCAGGCGAAATGGGCCGGCTGGACGATTGATATTGTCGGCACCGATCTTTCGCGCGAGGTAGTGGAGAAAGCCCGCGCCGGGGTTTACTCGCAATTCGAAATTCAGCGTGGCTTGCCGATCACCATGCTGGTTAAGTATTTCGACAAAAGCACGGCTAGCACGCCGGGCGTTGACCGCTGGCAGTTGAAAGATAATGTGCGCAAAATGGCCAGCTTCAACGAGTTGAATCTGCTGCATGATTTCGGGCCGCAATTGGGCGCACACCGCGGTACGTTTGATGTCGTCTTCTGCCGCAACGTGCTGATCTATTTCGATGCGCCGACCAAAACCAAGGTGCTGGAGGCGATCGCCAATGTGACGGCCCCAGATGGCGCGCTGTTCCTGGGCGGGGCGGAGACGACACTCGGCATTACGGAGCGGTTTAAGCCGATGCCGGAGCAGCGCGGCCTTTACGTTCGCGTATAACGCTTACGCCTGACTTGCTCCTATTCGCGTCGGTTTGCGCGCCCGTGCTCACGTACTAAGTGTACGCTCCGCGCGGGTGCTCAACCGCCATCGAATATTAGCGACGTCATTTGCAAGCTCGCCCTAATCGGCCGAAAATATAATTAGGTCTGTACTGCAATCGTCACGCTTTCTAGCGCTGCCTTTCCTTTCTCCGCCATGCGCATGACGGTGGCGAGCTGGGTGAGGCCATAGACACCGCGGGTATAATGGGCAGCGTCGATGCGGAAATGATGGTAGTCGGCATAGAGTTTCGCCAACTCGCGTTCGATATCCGCCAGAGAGTTTAGCGTGGCCAGCTTGCGCCGTTTAGATTGCGGTTTTGGCGTGCGCCAGTATCCTAGTGGCATGATGCGACCATTTTCGTCGATGAATTCGTTTTTGGTCGGCAGGCGGCGTTGACCGGTAACGCCGCAAATACCTATTCGACCCGGCTCGTTCGGCGGCGGGTCACGGACTAGATCCTCATTCTTGGGAAGCATCTCTGGCTCTGCGTTCAGGTCTAAATCCTGTTCCTTGCCGGTCGCGTTGCGACCATCTGCGGTACCCTTTGTTTCGCTCGCCTCGCTCACGCAGACAAAGGGTAGGGGTGGGGTTTGATTTTCGGTATTATCTTTCAATGACTTAACCGATTCCAAGGGGCCCGCAGGCGCTATTTTAGCCTCCAGTTCAGCGATTATTGCTAAAACATCTGCAACCGGCTGATCTCCACTATCTAGCGCTACCAATTCGCCTTTAAGCTCTACTTTCGGGCTGGGTAAATGAACTGAACCATAACCGAGATAATCATTCATGCGCCCTCCAATATATCAGCTTAAGAAAATTATATCTTATAACATCGATCAAATCAAGATAATTATCTATTATAGAAATAAATTGATTTCGTTTCGATTTAATGTTTAATGGAACAAATTTTGAAGGATAATCTGATGGTGCCTAACCTGCTGTTCCACGCGTCCGTTCTTGCCACCGTTGCGGCTGTTAGCGGTGGGGAAGCCGTAAAATTATGCCGCAGTGGTATCGACTCACTTAGTAACTTAGGAAAAACCGCCGTTTATGGTGGGATGGCGCTGCTTGCGATGGGTGGTGTTGTAAAACACGGCTATCATGGCGTCGTTGGTACGGCTGTAGCAGGCGTAGAGCGGCCCCAAGCGCAGATACCTGCGGCAGTGTCGAACTTAAACCGCAGTTAAATAGAAGACCACGCGTAAACAACGTGCGGCATGGCCGCATATTCCGGTGGCAAAGGTGTTCCAGTGATTTTTTGGGCACCATGTTTTTTATAAAACGCGCAGGCGCGGTGGTTGTGTTCGATACACCAGAGCATAAGATTTTTGACATCTCTGGTTTGTAGCTCTACCCTTAGTGACTTTATCAACGCAGAGCCGATGCCACGACTTTGATAGCCAGGATCGATATACATAGCTGCGATCTGCTTTTCAAATTCTAGAGGCGCTGTGTAGTTATCCTTTGCGCTGATCATGCCGACGATTTGATTATCTTGTTCAGCTAACAAAAGCAAAAACGCCGGATCACTCGCGCGACCCGCATATTTCTCGCGCTGCACAGCGTGATCGAATTTATCGAGAAAGCCTGTTGGCAGCATCGGCTCCATCGATTTTCAGACCCGCATGAACAAGGTGGCGATCTGTTCACCATCAGCGTGCGTGGCGAGGCGGATGTGATAATTCATATGTTAAGAATGCGCGGTTCTAAAGGAAGGGCAAGAAAAAACCGGACGCTTGTGAGCGTCCGGTTTTATATTACTAGATCCTCGCTTTTGCGAGAATGACGGTAAACCTTATGCCACAGCCGGTTGTTTGGCAGCAGCGGCGGCATCGCGTTCCGATTGCGGATCGCGCAGCACGTAGCCACGGCCCCAGACGGTTTCGATGTAATTTTCGCCTTCGGTCGCCGTTTGCAGCTTCTTCCGCAGCTTGCAGACGAAGACGTCGATGATCTTGAGTTCAGGCTCGTCCATCCCGCCGTAAAGGTGATTTAGGAACATTTCTTTCGTCAGTGGCGTGCCCTTGCGGAGGCTCAGTAGTTCGAGGATGCCATATTCCTTGCCGGTCAGATGGATCGGTTTGTTCTCGACTTCGACCGTGCGGGTATCGAGATTGACGGTCAGCTTGCCGGTGCGGATGACGCTATCGCTATGGCCCTTCGAGCGGCGGATGATCGCATGTATACGAGCGACCAGCTCGCGGCGGTCGAATGGCTTGGTGAGGTAATCGTCGGCACCGATGCCCAGGCCTTTAATCTTGCTGTCGAGCTCCGACAGACCGGAGAGGATCAGGATCGGAGTGGTGACGCGCGCGGCGCGGAAGCGGCGGAGGACTTCATAGCCATCGATATCCGGCAGCATAAGGTCGAGAATGATAATATCGTAATCGTAGAGCTTGCCGATCTCTAAACCGTCCTCGCCGAGGTCGGTGGAGTCGACGATAAAGCCTTCGGCCTGCAGCATGAGTTCGATTGACTTGGCGACCGAGGCATCATCTTCAACGAGTAGAACGCGCATGATTGGCTCTCCTGTAAATTGTTGTCTGACCGAAGTGAGCTGATTAACGGCTCTTACCCTGATCTTTACCATCCTTAACAATATTAATAAAGTTTAATGGGTTAATAAAGCGTTAAGTGTTGTGGTGAGATTATGGCTTCAAGCAATAAACTAGCAAAACTGCGAGATATATGGAAACCAAGCGCCTCATTGATGAACTTGCCAGCGCCAGCCCGATCAAGGTTTATGGCCGCGTGGCCGGGGTTCTGGGCCTGCTTGTCGAGGTGGCGGGAGTAGAACGCTACCTTTCGGTCGGCGGGCGGGCCAGCATCCAAACCCGCGACGGCCGCAGCGTGCCAGCGGAAGTGATCGGGTTCAAACAGGGCCAGCATGGCTCGCTGACGATGATGATGCCGTTTACAGGCGTTGACGGCATTGGGCTTGGGGCGCGCGTCGATGTGCAGAATGCGCAGCCCGCGCTCTATCCGACCGAGCAGTGGCTAGGGCGGATCGTCAATGCCTTAGGCGAGGCGATTGATCGCGACGGGGCGTTACGCAGCGGGGTCGAGCCGAGCTATGTGCGGGCATCGCCGCCGCCAGCGCATACGCGGCAGCGCGTGGCCGGAAAGCTGGATCTAGGCGTGCGCGCGCTGAATACGTTCCTGACCTGCTGCCGCGGGCAACGGATGGGCATCTTTGCGGGCAGCGGCGTCGGCAAATCCGTCCTGATGTCAATGATCGCGAAATTCACGAGCGCAGATGTAGCGGTGATCGGCCTTGTGGGCGAGCGCGGGCGCGAGGTGCAGGAATTTATCGAGGACGATCTAGGGCCGGAAGGCTTGAAGAAGAGCGTGGTGGTGGTAGCGACCAGCGATGAGGCGCCGCTGATGCGGCGGCAGGCGGCTTACACGACGCTGGCAATTGCCGAATATTATCGGCGGCAGGGCAAGCAGGTGCTGTGCATGATCGATAGCGTCACGCGGTTTGCGATGGCGCAGCGGGAGATTGGGCTTTCCGCCGGCGAGCCGCCGACGACCAAGGGCTATCCGCCGACAACCTTCAGCGAGCTGGCACGGCTGCTGGAACGCGCGGGGCCAGGGCCGCAGGGCGAGGGGAATATTACGGGGCTGTTCACGGTGCTGGTCGATGGCGACGATCATAACGAGCCGATCGCCGACGCCGTGCGCGGCATCCTGGACGGGCATATCGTGCTGGAACGCAATATTGCGCAGGCCGGACGCTATCCGGCGGTGAATATCCTGAAGAGCATTTCGCGGACGCTGCCGGACGCGAACAACAAGGAACAGAACGCGCTGATCACGCGCGCGCGGCAGCTGATGGCGACTTACGATAATATGGCGGAGCTAATTAGGCTGGGGGCATACCGCCGCGGTTCAGACCCGCAGGTGGACGAGGCGATCGCCTATCGCGAGCCGCTTGAAGCGTTCTTGAGCCAGGCGATGGAAGAGCAGGCGAGCCTTGCCGATGGCTACGCGCAGCTAGGGGCAATCCTTGGTATGCCAGATGGGAACGCATAACGCGCACATCGGACGCTGCATCTATGGCGCGTCTGCTGTGCTTCCGGTACGCACGTACCAAATGTACGCTTGCGTTCCGGTTCTCACATCCGCATCCATATCTGCTGCATCATCTGCACGCGCTTGGCGCCAATAATTAAGCAGTGTTTGTTGAACTAAACTGGCCGCAGATTTGACTGCAACGCGGATTGCCGGTGCGGCTTTGCAGGTGTTGCAAGATTAACTTCGGAGAGTATTTGTCGCAACGGATTATCCGCAGATAGCCGATCGATAAGGGTGCCGCGCACTATGGTTGCCGCTTCTAAATCAACACGCGCATAATTTGCAAGATGCGCAATTGTGTGACTTTCAGCTACATCCACAACATAATCACCGCGGTGCCAGCGACTTAGCGATTCTGTTATCTGAGCCGCGGTGGTGACGAGCATTTCAGGAGCAACAATTTCGTCCAGCCGAGGTCGCCAAATAATCACACTATCCATGAGCTGCAGCGAGCGATGCGCAACTTTACAGCGCTCTTCCGCAGCAGCGGGCAGTGCCGCGATCAAATCATCATGAAATTGCAGCGTGCTGCGCGGATGCCAGCGCCCAAGCTGACGCGTTGTGTAAAGGCCATAGTTTACGGCTTCTTCCAACTTAGTCGGCGGATAAAAAGGTGCCGGGTCGTCTTTGTGCGGAGCAGACAATGCTGTTACTGTTTTTAAAACGGCACTTGCTGTTTCCGCAAACGAGCCTTTGTCAAAAAGTCGCCGGAGATAATCATAAGGCTCGGTATCGACTGCATGATAATCATCCATCAAATCATGCAATTCGCGGATTGGCCGGGGAAGATCAAGCATGCGATATCCAATCTCGGATTATAACCCGCCCAATATTAGTTAAGCTGGTTGTCTTGCCGGCTCTTTAGATCGATAGGCAGCCAGGTTGCCATACCGCTTTGCGGGAGCCAAACCACGACGGCGCATAATAAGGTCGGGTATCCATGGTAGGGCCTGTTCCTTCATAATCGCGTCCGCAGTATAAAGACCGCTGTGGCGAGTGATAATCTCACCACCCTCGTCAAAGTTTTCGCCATCGCAAACGCGCAAAATGCCAGGGCCGAATTTTTTATTCAAATCTGCCAAATTCAATTGCAGGCTTGCCGCGAAATAAAGCGAGCTAAAGTCGCCATTTTCATAGCCGAGAATGCCATTGCAGGAATCGATGATTTGATCGCCACCGTCGTTATGCCGCAGCACGGTCTGGACGGTTTGATAAAACTGCTGGTCTAAAGCATGAGTAGTAGCCGAAATGGTGACGATCTGCACCGGTTTGTCTGCCAGGTGCATTAGGCGCGCGGCTTGTTCAATCTGCTGGGCTTTGATATCGGCAGAAATACCGACCCGGCCTTGCGGATCCATAATCAACAACAGCAAGGCATCGTCCTGCCGTTCGTACACAACAGCCAACTCTTCGTTCAATTCTTTGATTGCCGTTAGTGTCATCGGTTCGCCAACCACGCCGGCGGGCATTGTAAGAAAATTAGGTTTGTATGCTTTGGGCGTGCGACGCAGTAGTGCTAATTTTTCAGCACCATCTAAGCCAACAATCGTCAAATAACTGCCGCCAGAGCCGAGCCGCAGATTTTCATCCAGAATGCGCGGATGAGATTTATCGGCCGGCATGTCACCCGCTTTTACTAAGTCGGCATTGCGTGCCTGGCCAGTTGTCGGCAGATCAATCTCATGGCCTGCGTTGCGGATTGATTTTAAAAGCCAGGGTTGCACAACGGTTGGCGTATCAGGGCGAATTACCCATTTGGTCGGTGCATCGCGCGTGGCAGCGGGTTCAACCGTACCCGCAGCAAACACGGCATCAGCCCAGGTGAGGGGTGCGCCATTGCCTTCAAATAGACGGTCACCATTAGGCAAGCAAAGGCCAAGCGGTTTATTATCACTGCCAATGCTAGAAATTTCGGCAGTCAGTAACTGTGCGCTCAGCAAAAAATGCGGGGCATCAATGCGGACGGCTGGATCGCTACTAATTTGGTGATGGGACATATGATTTCTCCTATTCCGGAGACTTGTAACAGCATGCCGATACCGAAACAATCATTATTTGGCATAATAGCTTAGGCTTATCTTTTTTGCCTATAACGCTCTGGCTAACGCGGCTCAAGAAATTTAGTTTTGACGAACCATTGATTATAGCACGGGGGTGTGACGGTTGTAGCTGGGCTAGGTACGGCTTTCGGCTTTGGCAGATGCGTTTCCATCCACAAATCGAGCTTGCGTTCTGCTTGCGTAGCCAGTGCCTGTAAGCCGGCGTGGTCACCGCTGTTATCTTCTGCCAGCGTCAAAACCTTGCTGGCGTAATCGGCGGCTTTATCTTCCAACCCACCTTGGGCTAAAACTTCGGCTTCGCGCATAACCGTTTCCCCAGCTGTGCAACGGATCGCACTGCCTGGAAGGCTTTGGCGCATGATTTCTAAAGCGCTTTGTGCAGTCTCAGCTTCCTGCCGACGGCGGGATGGATGCTGTAAGATCGTCAGCATGTGCGCTTCTGCGCCAGCGTCGTTATTATGATTGCGAATATACAAGAATGCGGATGCGACAGCGTGCGGCGAATAGTAGCGCTGCGGCTCTTTAGGCGGGCGGTTGCTGTTGAACGGATCTTTCATATGGCGATGCTATCATATTATTAATGGTGGAATTTAACGCAAAATTACTTTCAACAGCCTCGAAACGCGTTAACCTTTGCACATGGCTAAAACCCTAGCGACACTCGTCAAATTGCACCGCTTTGAAGTGGAGGAGCAACAGCGCGCGTTGGCGCAGCTGAACGATCTGCTGGATAAGATAACGGCCGAGCGCGAGCAGCTGGATATCGAGATGGCGGTAGAGCGGGCGGCCACAGGAAATTTAGAAACGCTGCAAGCATTGCCGATTTATATAGAGGCGGCGCTAGACCGGGCACGGCGGATGGAAAAGACCCGCCGCGATATCGAAGCGTTAATCGAATTAGCACGGGACGAATTGCAGCGGCGGTTTGAAACGCTGAAATCATTTGAACTGGCGGAGCAGGCAGAGCTAGAGCGGGCTAAGAAAGAATTGGCCAAGCGCGAGCAAGATGATTTAGACGAGATTGCCAGCCAACGGGCGGACCGGGATTAAAGCCGTGCATTAACCTGCGGCGCGCCTGATGTTTCCCGTGCCGTGAACCAACGGCCGGCACCGAACTGCAGCGTGCCGACGAGGCCGGTCGCGCTGGCGATCTCCGCATAGCGGGCGGTCAGTTCGCTTTGCAGAGCGAGGGGGAAGGCGGTATGCGTACGCAAGGTGAGATCGAGCTGACGCGCGCGAGATAAGCCTTCGAGTTGTGTTGTGCCAAGGCGCGAGAGCTGCATATCGACGATAAAGCGGGTCTGCTTCACCGTGCCTGCGGGCGCAGGCGCGTCATCGCGCTGATGATGATCTGCACGTTGTTGCGGCTGTTGCTGAACGTAAAAATTTATTGGCGTTTGCAGGGTTTCGCCTAACTGCGATGGCAGGGTAAAGCCGCGCCAAGGCTGGCCTGTATCGTCCAGTACCATGCGGCCTTCGCCAAGCTGACGCAATTCACTTAGCAAGCGTTCAGCCAGGGGAATTGGCGGTGTGGTGCCAAGTGCAGCCGGGCGCGCGCCATCAATTTTATCCAAAGCTTCGCGCAGCGTCGGGGAAAGGCTGGGTGCTGTGCCGGTTTTTACAGGCGATGGATTTAACCCAACCGCCGCCATTAGAAACAGCAATGATGGAGCAAGCCCGCCCGGTTGTGCGCCAAATTGCCCTAACGGTTGCAATAATATCTGGCTGGCAAGACGCTGAGCCAATGCCGGGGCAGCGGCATTTAGTGTTTCCAGCGCCTCATTTATGGCTGGCTGCGTGCGGGCAAGTGTTAGCGCATGTTCAGGCTGCAGCGTGATAACGGTATCGCCAAGTGGGGCGAGCCGCAAGGTTGCGGGCTTCCCTAGTGTCAGCGGTAAGGCGCTAGGCGCTAGTAGCACTTGACCATCGACTAGTTCCAAAAGTTTTTCGCCAGACGGCGTGAGGCCGAGTAGTCGCGCCGAGGTTTCAATAGGGGTGGAAATAATTGATGGGGTCGCAGCGGCGGCGGGGGCAGGTATAGATGGCTGCGGAACTGTAACCAGGCTGATCGCGACCTGGCGCAATTGTGTGGTGGGAGCTGGCGATTGCACTGATGGGAGACTGGCGGGCCGTCCCTTTAAATCTGGCTGAAGGTCTATCGATGGTGGTTGTGCGGTGCCGGTTAGCGAAGGCTCAACCCGCAAAGTCGACCCTTGTAGAGCCGCTGGTTGAAACGCAACCGTGGGCTTAATCGCATCAAACCAATTGCGGATAGACGTGACAGTATTTTGCAGGACGTTGTTTTGGCCACTAGGCCGCGGTGCGGATGCTGCTGTTTGCAGGACGTTGTTTTGGCCACTAGGCCGCGGTGCGGATGCTGCTGTTTGCAGGATGACATCAGCCGCCGTAGCAAAACGCGCCTTGTAGCTCTCCGCCAAAGCGGGTGGCAATATGGTTGCGGTATAACTGGAAGGCGCCGTACCCACGCCTATACCTATATTTGGCTGAATAAGGCCGGGCGCGGCAGTGGTCACGGATCCTTGTAAGGGCGTGCCGAGCAACCGTGCCAGGTCGCGCGGCTGCAGGATAAGCTGCGCCAGTAGCGGCGGTGTGCCTGGCGCTAGCCTTTGTAATAAAGCGGCAGGCACAGGCGCGATCTGCAGTTGCACATGGCCCTGATCGACAAGCTGCTGCCATTGCGGTGCTGTGAGATTGGCCGGCAGCGGGATGGCAAGCCCCGGCTGTTGCTGTTGTGGTAAAGCGGTAGCGGGCAGGGCAAGTTGAACGGTGCCTTGCGGCGTTTGCAACTGCAGCAGTATCGGCGCCGGCTGGGGCGCTGCTTGTTGCGGTGGTGTGGCGGCATTCAGGATCAGTTGCGCGGGCGATGGTGTAGGTTGCGGGCTGACGGGCGTTTGCGCGACAGTGACGGCAGTTACGGGAATCGTCAGCTCGCGCAGAAGTTGATTGGTAAGATCGGCCGCTACCACTTGCGTCGGCACGATAACGGGCGGTGGCGGGGCGTTCGGCGGCGGCGCTTGTACCGGCGGTAAGGATATGGGCGGCAAAGAGGCCATGCTGCTAGCCTAGCGCATGGCAGGGTTTTGGCAATTAACCCTGCAAAGGCGCTTTACCCTAGACGAGGAGCAGAATTTGCGATGGCGGCAAGTTCAGGCGAATGGCGAATTAACATTCGCGGCGCGCGTCGTGGGTGATAGGGCGCATGATTTGGCGTTGCCGATCTTAGTTTATTGCCCGACGTGGAATAAAAGCCCGGCAGTAGCCCTGGTGTATCAAAGGCGGCCATTTGCAGATTGTTTAGGGCGTTGAAAGCAATATCGTCGCCAAGCGGGCCTTCGGCGCCTGTGGTGATGATAGGGCATCCTGGCGGCATGATGAAGTGGCGGCTAAGTCCGTAGGCAAAGCTTTGCGTGTAATCGCTCGGCATAGTGACAATAATTCTATCGTACGACTTGGCCTCTAACCTTACGGCATCGGCGACCCAATTTGTTTGAGCGGACTCGACGGTTGTAGCGCCGAGCGCGCCCAAAGGCTGATGTTCAACAGCGTGCGGTTTGCCATCAGCAGGCACTTCATTATCCGCCATGACTTTTAGCAGTGTGAAGACAGCTTGCGATACCGGCCTATCTGCGGAATCCTTGCCGACCGTATCGCCTGCAATAGAGATTTGCTCTGTATCGATAACACCGCCGAGGGTGAGCAGAAGAATTTGCATTTTATATCCGTTTGCTAAAATTAGAATTATTTTTAGAGAAATGATTGCTGACTTGCAAGAGTCTACGGTCAGCCTGTTGCTATTGTTTGATATACTTCATCTATCATCGGCGGCTCAAATATAGGGCGCAGTTCATTCCAAACTTCACCATTGATAAAGAAGGTTTCGGCGTTCATGTGTTCCGTGTCACCTTGCGGCTTATACAAGGACAAATTCTATTAAAACGCGTCGTGCAACCGTGAGGCGAGGGCTTCGACATCGAGCGAGGCATCCGCGTTCGGGCTGCGCTGCATGATCGGCGTTTGCGCCATGATGGCTTCGCGCACTTTGATATCGCGGCGGATGATGCCGGCCAGCTTAGGCGAATAGTTCAGGAAGAACTGGCAAGACTTGCGGAAGCTCTCATAAGTCTTTTCACCATCGGCAATGTTCTGCGCCATATTGACGACAATGCGGATATCGATGCCGGGGTTCATCTGCACGCTCATTTTAATGAAGGCGTAGCCATCGGTTTTCGAGGTCGGCTCGTCAGTGATGACGACCAGCGTCGTGCGGGCTGGGCCGACTAACTGGCGTACCGTGCGATCAACGCCCGCGCCGATATCAAAAATGGCGAGATCGTAATTGCGCGCGACTTCCAACAACTGCGTGCGAAGTTCGGCCAGACGCTGTGCGGAAAGCGTGCCAAGCATACCATTGCCGCTGCGGCCCGCGAGGATCGAGAAATTGCCGTCCTCATATTTCGTGACGGCGCCGGCCATGGTTGACTTGCCTTCGATCACCGATGCCAAATCTTTTTCCGGCATGAGGCCAAGCTGGATATCGACGTTGGCCATGCCGAGATCGCCATCGAACAGTAGGATCGAGCGGCCGAGCTTAGCGAGTGCATGACTGAGCGTAACGGAGAGCCAGGTCTTGCCGACCCCACCCTTGCCGCTGGCAACAGCAATAATATTGCGGGAGGCGAGGCGGGCCTGCGTTGCCGGTGTGGCAGAGGCTTCAGTTGCAACGAGAGAGGTCGGTTCAGTCATCCGAATCACCTTGTACCATAGTTGGCGGGTTTTGCGGCAGGGCTGGCCGCGGGCGATGCTGTCTTTTTCGTCAAATCTTGGCTGCTGTTGCCAGATTGTATCATGGAATGGCCGAGCGGTGCCAGCAGAAGCGTAGCCAAGCTGGCGGCATCAAGAGGGGCCAAGCCATCGGCAATGCCGGGGCTGGCACTGGCTTCGCACAACTGCAGGCGGGACTCATGGGCCACGGCCAGGAGGCTGCCGAGGCGGCGGGCGAGGTCGAGCCGGGTGGTGAGCAGATGGGTCGCTCCCAAAGTTTTAAAGGCAGCGGCAAGCTCAGCGCCATCCTGGGCATCGAGCCCGGCAGGGAGGACAAGGACGGTCGCGGCAGCGGTCGGCACTTTGCCCTGCACGCATTTGACGAGCAGCTTGGCTTCGGTGGCATCGGCAGCGTCGGCTGGATTACGCCCGGTGGTATCGACAAAGACGAGTTCGCAATTCGCATGGACGCCTAAGGCATCGGGCAGGGCATGCGCATCCTCAACCTGCACCAGCGGGATCTTGAGGCTGCTGGTATAGGCCTGCAGTTGCGCGACGCCACCGGCCCGGGCGAGGTCGGTCGTGATGATCGCGACCTTCTTGCCGGCGATAGCGGCGCGGGCCGCCAGCTTGCCGACCATGGCGGTCTTACCGGCACCGGGCGGGCCAAGCAGCAGGATATGACGAAGGGTCGCGCCATCCTTGGTTTCACCGAGCGCATTGAATTTGAGCGTAGCTGCAAGGGCAGTGGCCAGCGTTTCAGCCGCGGTGTTCGCAGGCGCACGCAGTGCCATGGTGACAATTTTTTCACTAAGCGCTGCTGGCGTGCCGTGGCGGGAGAGCGTATCGGCGATTTCGTCGATCAGGTCTTCATCGGGAATGATGGGAGGATCGTAATGCTCTAACAATTCGTCGGCATGCTTCAGAGCTGCGGGTGACGATGGCAGCGGATTTTCGTCAAGCGCCGCGGTGACGCGCACGCCGCCGCCCTCTTCATCGCGCGTGGCGACGATGATGGCGTCATCGCCCAGCGCTGCGCGCACCTGGTTCATGGCGTCCGCTAGATTGCTGCCGAGGAAGGATTTAAGCCGCATATCAGATTTGTCCCAGCATCTTCACGCGCACTTTGGGGTGCAGTTCGTTGGTAGACATGACACCCGTTTGCGGGCGGAAGCGTTCGACCACGGCGCGGACGTGGCGGCGCAGCAAGGGCGAGGTCATGATCACAGGATTTTCACCAAGCTGGATATAGCGCTCCAACGTCTGGCGCGTGCCGTTGATGAATTGCTGCACGTCGCTGGGCGGTAATGCCGGATGGCGGCTATCGCCTTCGCCCGTCATGCTTTCTGCGAAGCGCTGTTCCCAATCGGGTGACATGGTGATGATCGGCAAGAAGCCATCTGTAATATAGCTTTCGCAAATTTGCCTGGCGAGGCGGGAGCGCACGACTTCAGTCGCATAGCCGATATCGGGCGAGGTGCCGCCGACCTCGGCAATGCCTTCGAGAACAGTTGGCAGATCGCGGATCGAGACGCGCTCGCGCAAGAGATTTTTGAGAATATGCTGGAGACCGGACACGGGAATGCGCGTTGGAATAATATCGGCCACCAGCTTCTGCTGTTCTTTCGGCAATTCGTCCAGCAGCTTCTGCGTCTCGGTATAAGAGAGCAGGTCGGGCATATATTCTTTGATCAATTCCGTTAGGTGTGTGGTGATAACCGTGGCGGGATCGATCACGGCATAGCCTTTAAAAGCCGCTTCCTCGCGATAGGCGGGGTCGACCCACATGGCGGGCATGCCAAACGCGGGCTCGACCGTTTTTTCGCCTGGGAGCGCGACATCGCCGCGCGAATCCATCACCAGCAGCATGGTGGGGCGCAGCTCGCCCCGGCCGACTTCAATTTCCTTCACGCGCACAACGTAAGTGTTTGGTGGGAGCGAGAGATCATCGATGATGCGCACCTGCGGCAAGATGAAGCCGAGTTCAGTGGCGAGCGCGCGGCGCATAGCCTTGATCTGATCGGTCAAGCGCTGCCCAGCTTCGGTATTCACGAGGCTGACGAGACCGTAGCCGAGCTGCACCTTGATCTCCTCGATCAACAGTGATTTGGAAATTGGTTCTTCCGCGACTGGCGGAGCGATCGCGTTGCGGGCAGCGGTATCGGCCGCAGCTACAGCTGCGAGTTCGCGATTATTGTAGAGGGAGTAGCCAAGATAGCCGCTGCCGCCCGCGAGCAGGGCAAACGGGATGAACGGCATGCCCGGCATGACGGCAAACAGCAGCATCAGACCGGAAGTCATGAATAATGCGTAAGGGTATTTCCCCATCTGGTCGAACAGGGTCGACTTGGTTTCGCCTTCGCCGCCACTATCTATCGCCTTGGTGACGAGCAGACCCGCGCCGACCGAGACGATAAGCGCCGGAATCTGCGTGACGAGACCATCGCCAACTGTGAGACGGATGTAATTATCCGCCGCCTGCATGAAAGACATATCCTTCTGCGCGACGCCAATCACGATGCCGGCAATAATATTAATAAAAACAATGATGAGGCCGGCGACCGCATCCCCGCGCACGAACTTTGCGGCCCCGTCCATCGAGCCGTGGAAATTGGATTCGGCTTCGAGCTCGCGACGGCGCGTGCGGGCAGAGCCTTCATCGATCAAACCAGAAGAGAGATCGGCGTCGATTGCCATCTGCTTGCCCGGCATGGCGTCGAGACTGAAGCGGGCGGCGACTTCGGCGATACGGCCCGAACCTTTGGTGACGACAACGAAATTGACGATGGTCAGGATGCCAAAAACGATGACGCCGATGACGAAATTACCGCTCATCACGAAGCCGGCAAAGGCTTCGATCACATGCCCGGCTGCGCCCGGCCCTTCATGACCGTGGGCGAGAATGAGGCGTGTGGAGGAGAGGTTGAGCGCGAGGCGTAACAGCGTTGCCACTAGCAGCACGGTTGGGAAGGAGGAGAATTCCAGCGGTTTGCCGATGAACATCACTGTCATCAGAATCATCACTGAGAAGCTGAGTGAGATCACCAGCATCATATCGAGCACAAACGTCGGTAATGGCACGATCAGCATGGTCAGGATCGTGATGATGCCGAGCGCCATCAGCGCTTCCGGGCTTCGCACCAGCTTGCCGAACATATTGTTCATGCCGCTGGGCATGTTACCAGCGTTGCCGCTGGATGGTTGCGCAAGAATGGTTGTTGGGAGATCAGCCATTAACGGTTACGTCAGCCTTCTGCCGCGCTTTTGGCGTCGTCTGGATCGTTCCCGTTCGAAGCAGGCACCGCGACACCATCTTCCGTATATTGCTTGAGCTTATTGCGCAGTGTGCGGATCGAGATGCCGAGGATGGTCGCCGCATGCGTGCGATTGCCAAGGCAATTATCGAGCGTGGCGATAATTAGATCGCGCTCGACCGTGGCGACCGTCTGCCCGACATAGCCTGACATCCCAGGTTGGCTAGTGTTAGCAGCTGCGCCGGGCGTGAGCGCCGATACGCTGGCAGCCTTGGCAGAGGAGGCAGGGGTGCCAGCCGCGGCACCAGGCGTTAGCATGATCGCGTCAGGCTCGATATCGACCGTGCGGCAGAGCAGCACAGCGCGGTGGATGGTGTTTTCCATCTCCCGCACATTGCCGGGCCAGCTATGCGCTTTCAACAGCGCGAGACCGGATGGCGCGATGGCTTTAGCGGCAACGCCGTTGGCTTCGGCGTATTTTTTGACGAAGAATTCGGCCAAGAGCGGAATATCCTCGATCCGTTCCCGCAAAGGTGGCATGCGGACGCTGACGACATTCAGACGGAAGAATAAATCCTCGCGGAAGTTTTGGGATTTGACCTCGTCTTCCAGCTTGCGGTTGGAGGTGGCAAGAATGCGGACATCGACCTTGACGGGCGTGGTGCCGCCAACGCGGTCAACTTCTTTTTCCTGGAGCACGCGCAAGAGCTTGGCCTGCAGGCGCGGGTGCATTTCCGAGATTTCGTCGAGCAGGAGCGTGCCACCATTGGCTTCTTCGAACTTGCCGATGCGGCGAGCGACAGCGCCCGTGAAAGCGCCTTTCTCATGCCCGAACAATTCGGATTCCAGCAGATTTTCGGGAATGGCGGCGCAGTTGACGGCGACAAACGGCGCGTTCGAGCGGCGGCTTTTGCGGTGTATAAAACGCGCAACGACTTCTTTACCAGTGCCGCTCTCGCCGGTGATGAGCACCGAGGCATCGGACGGGGCAATCTGCTCGGCCAGGCGCAGCGCCTGCATGAGTGCAGGGCTGTTGCCGACGACATTATTGCTTTCCTCCGCGACCGCTTCAAGAACGGCAGCGATCAGTTCCGCATCTGGTGGCAGCGGGATATATTCCTTAGCACCCGCGCGAATAGCCTTTACGGCAGCGCCGGCATCGGTGCCGATCCCGCAGGCGACGATCGGCGTGTTGATCCGTTCGGCCTTCATGCTGGTGATCATCTCGCCAATATCGAGCTTGACGTCTGTCAGGCAGATATCGGCGCCTTGGCCGCTGCGAAGGGCATGGAGTGCAGCCTCGACCGTTTCCACATGCGCAACCTTGGCCCCGCGGCCAAGCGCGATTTTGCCAGCCAGGGCCATATAGCCGTCTAGTGTTCCTGCAATAAGTACGCGCATCTAAATATCTTCCTTGAAATTATGAACCTTGCTTTTGCTGAGCGTCAGATTTGATGATTTCCGTCATGGTCACGCCGAGATGATCTTCCTGAATGACGACTTCGCCGCGAGCAATCAGGCGGTTATTCACATATATATCGACAGGCTCCCCAACCTTGCGGTCGAGATCGACGACAGCGCCACGACCAAGCTTCAGCAGATCCTTGATCGGCATTTTAGCGCGGCCCAATACGACCTGCACGGTCATTGGCACGTTATAAACGGCTTCAAGATCGCGGGGCGTGGCAGGGTTGCTATCCATCGCGCCGACAACGGCGCTTTCAAGCTCGGCGAAGCTTACGCCTTCATTTTCGTCAGCCATTGATTTCTCCATTCAGTTCAGTGTTCGTTTGATAAGGATTGGCCGCAGTGGTTTGCGGCCGCCTGCCACGCGACAGAATTTTTTCAACCTCGGCCCAAAGATTGCCATTGGCACGTTCAAGCCCACCATCGGCCCATTCGACGCGCAGATCACCAGACGCAAGCGCATTATCGGCCAGGATGATCAGCTTGCCAGGAAAGGCGGCAACTTGTGCCAGGCTATCGAAGCGCTTGATGCAAGCGTCGAGCTCAGCTTCGCAGGTGCGGATGACAAGCCGCGGTTCGCCTTTCAATTGCACCAGGCAATCGCGTACCGTGGCATCAAGCTCGTCTGCGCCATGCTTGGCGATGTACGCGGGCAAGAGATTTTGCGCGATGGCCTTGACGGCACCGGCGATTACTTCGACTTCCGTGCCGGCACGGGCATGACCGTCGGTTGCCAGTTGCTGCAGCAACGTGCCGAGATAGGCCATTTGTTCGGCAGCCTTATCAGCACCGGCCTGCATGGCTTCGGCGCGGCCGGCATTGCGGCCATCTTCGTACATGGCAGCTTTGATCGACTGCAATTCATCGACCTGCAGTGTAACCGGAGGCGGGGCATCGGCACGCAGCGGCGCATCGGCATCGAACGACAGATCGAACAGGAATTTCGACGCGCTGCCGAAATCGACCGGCTGCCGCTTTTCGGTGGCGCCTGTCGTGCTGGCGAAGTCGGGAGCGGTGTCAGTAGACAAGTTCGTCTTCCTCCCGGCCCTGGCTGATTTGGATTTCGCCGCGACCAGCGAGATCTTTCGCGGTGGTAACAACATGTGTCTGCGCTTCGTCGACATCTTTGAGGCGCACGGGACCGAGCGAAGCTATATCGTCTTTCACCAATTTCGCCTGGCGTTCGGACATATTCGAGAAGAACAAATCTTTCAGCGTATCGGATGCTCCCTTGAGTGCGATCGGCAGCTTGGACTTATCGACCGTGCCAATGATGCGCTGGATACCGCTGGCGTCGATCTTCATCAGATCTTCGAAGGTGAACATCAGGCTCTTAATCTTATCGGCGGATTCCTGGCTGCGCTCTTCCAGCGCGGCGACAAAGCGCGACTCACTCTGCCGGTCGAAGCTGTTGAAAATTTCGGCCATCGCTTCGTGCGGATCGCGCTTGCTGGTTTTAGCGAGGTTAGACATAAATTCGGTGCGGAGCGTGCGCTCGACATCCTCCAGCACGTCCTTCTGCACGGTTTCCATCCGCAACATGCGCATCACGACTTCCATTGCGAAAGTTTCCGGCAGCACGCCCAACACGCGCGCGGCATGCTCCGGCTTCACCTTCGTCAGCACGACCGCGACCGTCTGCGGATATTCATTCTTGAGATAGGCGGCCAGCACCGTCTCGTTCACATTACCGAGCTTATCCCACATGGTGCGGCCGGCAGGGCCGCTGATATCTTCCATGATCGCATCGGCACGCGATTTATCCATGACCTTGAGGAGCAGCCGCTGCGTCGATTCCACCGTGCCGAGGAGAGAGCCGGTGGAGGACATCTGTTCCGAGAATTCGACGAATAGCCGTTCGACGACGCCCGACGAGACGCTGCCAAGCGTGGCCATGACCTGTGAGAGTTCACGGATTTCATCGTCCGACATATGTTCGAGGATGCGAGCAGCATATTCATCACCCAACGCCATCATCATGGCGGCCGCCTTTTCAGGGCCGGTCATCGAGCGAACGTCGTCACGTACCTTAGCTGGGGGCATTGAATTTATCCAATGTAAAAAACGCGTTACACTCTGTTAGCTCAGGCAATTGAGTATTTTTATTTATTTTTACGTAAGGGCGAAGATTAATTGTGATGGGTAAATTTTGTATCTCATCCTTTTTTAATTGCTGAAATTTTTCATAAAGAACTTTCTTTTCGGCAACATCGTTTGCAGCTTTAGAACTGCCAGGAATAGTTCCAGGCATGCGCAGTATAATCGATTGCCTATATTTGGGTGCATCAACATGTATGGCGCGCTTTGCCACTAATATCTCGAATTGACCCCAATCTGTGAATCCGAGACGTTCAGCACGTTTACTGTCGATCAGGTCTTGCTTGCTTAAATTTAGATGAACCTGCATGAGGTTTTCGTCAGCCAAAGCAATAGCATGTATTGCTATTAACATGCAAAGAGCTGCCGTTAGTCTACATATCATAAGATTGGAAAAACTCATTAGCGGCTTTCCTGATACATCCAGTTGCGAAGGATCGACACCGACTCTTCCGGATGCTTTTCAATAATCTCGCCGACCTTCTTGACAGCAGAGGCCTTCACGCGGCCTTCAACCCGGCTGATATCAATCAACGATTCCATATCGGTTTCCTCGGCACCCATCAGGCTTTGCGCAAGCGCGCCACCAGGGGCAGCCAATGCCTGCTGCCCGGCGTAGGTGGTGCCACCAACCAGGCGGATGTCACCATTCGGCGGCGCAGTGCCGTTCGATTCAAACAGGCGGCGGAGCATCGGGCGCACGACCAACAGGACGACGAGGAGCGCGACCAGCGCCAGCACCAGCGTTTGCGCGAGCTGCATCAGGTCGGCCTTGGGGAAGCCGAACATCTGCGTCGGGTCGGTGGTATCGGTCGGCATTTCAGGCGCAGCAAAGCGCATGTTTTCGACTTCGATCGTATCGCCGCGCTTTTCATCGAAGGTGACGGCGGAACGCACGAGCGCTTTGATTTGATCCATCTCCTCTTTACTGCGCGGCGCATAGGTAGGAACGGCAGTTTCGAATGCTTTTTTCTGGTCGTCTGTTGCGTCTGCCGCTAGCGGAGCGGGCGGGGTATAAGTGCCATCGACCAACACCGCGATCGAGAGTCGCTTGACCGTGCCGCTTTCGCGCACTTGGCTAGTGATCTTCTTGCCAATTTCGTAATTGGTGGTTTCTTCCGAACGCTTAGAGGTGGTGCCGGAGGCATTCCCAGTGCTGGCCGCGCCGCCGGTTGGCAGATTGTTGGTGATGGAGACGGTTGAATTTTCGCCGCCTTCTTTTGAATTATTATCCTCAGTCGTCGTCTGGGTGGAGCGCACGACCTGCTGATCAGGATCGTAGCTTTCGGAACTGGTCGTCACCCGGTCAAAATCCATTTCTGCCGAGACGGTGGCACGAACTTTGCCGAAGCCTAGTGTCTTCGAAAGGATATCTTCGATCTTTTGGCCTTGCTGTGCTTCATAAGCGGCGCGCAACTCGTCATGATTTTGGCCGCTCGCGCTGGTATCGCCCGGCGTGCCGTTGTTGGCCTTGGCCAAGAGATTGCCACGATCATCGACAATGGAGATTTGATCGGGCGAGAGCGACGGTACGGAAGTCGCGACGAGATTTTGGATAGCGGAGATATTCTCGCGGCTTAGCGGTTGGCCGCCACGAAGGCGCAGGAAGACGGAAGCGGTGGCTTTCTGCTCGCTACGACCAAACAGTTCGCGCTGCGGCAGCACAAGGTGGACGCGGGCGTTCTGGATTGGGCCGAGCGTACCGATGGTACGAGCCAGCTCGCCTTCGAGGGCGCGCAGATGGTTGATCGATTGCACGAATGATGTCGTGCCGAAGCCCTCGGGCTTGTCGAAAATCTCATAGCCGATCGAGCCGCCACGGGGGAGACCAGCTGAGGCCATCTGCATGCGGAGTTTCGCGACCTGCGTATTGGGAACCGAAATGGCGGAGCCATCGGTGCCGAGTTCATAGGGGATTTTCTGGCTGTCGAGTTGCTGCACGATGGCAGCGGCATCGGTATTCGAAAGACCGGAATAGAGGAGCGCCATGCCCGGTGTTGAGATGCGCCCTGCGACGAAAACGAAGAAAGCGATCAGCCCGATCAGCACCGCGCCCATGGCGGCGAGGCGGGCAGGCCCAAGGTTGCGCAGGGTTTGCAGGAATGGATTCATCAGCCCCTCATTGGGCCGCATGCCTATAAGAGTGGCAGGGTCACGCGGCGTTAACCAAACTAACGAAATAACGGTTAGTTATTGGTTAACAGAGGCGGCAGATTTTGCCTAGCCAGCAAACTTGACATTTTGTTTTGTTATCGTTACAGAAGGCTAGAGTTATCAACCAATAGGATTATCAAAATGTTTGAATTGCCGGAAATTGATAAAGCTTAGGGTGAAATGGGTTGCTTCGTAGATCGTCCTAATCGTCTGGCCAAAGGGCGTGTTGCTTTAGCGCTTATTCAAAAACTGGAAGACCCAACGCAAGCAGCGGATAGATTATACGGCCTATTGAAGCTTGCCGACGATATAAGCCCGCGCGAGTGGCCTTATGATCGTGAATACCATCAGATAGTTGGGCCCTTCCTGATTGAAGGCGTGGATGCCATGCTGACGATCGTTGATCGAATGACAGATAAGCAACAGGCAATATATAGCCTGCAGGCTGCATTGCCTTATGCTCATAAGGGAAGCAGCATTGAACTATATGAAAGTGTTGCAGATCGTATTCTTGATAGAATAGCTGAGTTTGACCGTAAAGATATAATCCTACCGATGGCGACCATCATCATGCGGGCATTAGATGAAGATAACCCCATTTCCATCAAGACGGCAGCACAACTGATGCAAGCAACTGATACGATTGAGGCACATAAAATAGCATTACGCGGTAATCCATTCGAGGCTGGCGCAGCCCGAGTTTTTTTCAGCGATATGGTTCAATATGCGCCAGCTGTTTCTGAAATATGGGGCGTTGCGGCTATAGAGATATTGGTTGATATAGAAAAAGGACTAGGCGATGGGGTTGGTGAGGGGGACAAAGCCTTGGTAGAACTAATCGCACGCAAAGCTTCTGAAGAAAGCTCCATAAAGGCAAAAGCAGATAAGATGGTGCGATTGCCTCCACGGCCAGCGGCGCCGCAACTTAGTTTGCGAGGAAGCTTAGATCGTATGTTACGTGGTAAATACAGGAACGGTTGATAGCTCCTCGCTAAAACGCTGCGCGTTTTGACGCTCGGTATCGATTGTTTCGCGGTTCGCGAAGCGAACGCGCGAAGACAATCGCTATTCACCAGCCCCGAGCGTAAAGCCAGCGATGCCGTCGAAGGTGTAAAGGTTTTCCGTCTTGATGACATCGAAGCCGCCGTCAGTCATGCGCCGCAAGAGATCAACGATCTGCGCATGTGTGCAGGCATCATTAGCACCCATGAAGCGGCAGGAGAAAGCATCCGACAATGTGCCGACAACTGGCACGTCAGGATAAATCTTCACGCCCTTCGATGAGACAGCCTTGAGCGTCAACCCATCGGTCGAGAAGGCCTTCACCTTGTCGCCCAGCGTATTGGCGTTATTGCCGAAGCTATCCGGACGCATGCCGATAAAGACATCCGTGCCGACCAGCTTTTTATTAAGCGCGGGTAGGGTTTTAACCACAGGCGCTTTTTGTGGCTCGGTCGCTTTCGAATAGTCGACGGCTTTAAAGCGCGATGGTTGCTGGCCAAGGCGGGCGATCACGGCATCGGTAAAGCCGCGCGTGCCGACTTTCTCCTTGGAATGTTCAGCCGAATAAATCTCGCCGGTATGAATGCCGTCCTCAATCGTTTTTAGCCAGGCGTTATGCACTTTCGTGGCGACATCGCCCTGGCCGATGTGGTTCAGCATCATGACGCCAGCCAGGATGAGGCCTGATGGATTAGCGATGCCCTTGCCAGCGATATCGGGGGCGGAGCCGTGGATTGCCTCGAACATAGCTGTCGTCTCGCCGATGTTGGAGGAGGAGCCGAGGCCGATTGAGCCAGTGATTTCGGCGGCAATGTCAGAGACAATATCGCCATAGAGATTTTGCGTGACGATCACGTCAAAGCTTTCCGGGCGATTGGCAACGCGGGCCATGCCGATATCCACGATGTAATCGTCAGCGGTGATATCGGAATATTCCTTGGCAACGTCATAGAAGATGGTCTTGAACAAGCCATCCGTGAATTTCATGATATTGTCTTTGACAAGCGCGGTGACCTTCTTGCGACTGTTGGCGCGGGCGTAATCGAACGCGTAGCGGATGATGCGCTCGGTACCAGCGCGGGTGACGAGCTTAAGCCCTTGATAAGTTTCGTCCGTCTGGCGATGCTCGATCCCGGCGTATAAATCTTCCTCGTTCTCGCGAACGATCACCATATCCATCACAGGATGCTTGGTATCGACGAAGGGCGCGTAGGAAATGCAGGGGCGGACGTTCGCAAACAGGCCAACCGTCTTGCGGATTGTGACGTTCAGGCTCTTGAAGCCGCCGCCGCGTGGGGTCGTGATCGGCGCTTTATAGATGATGCCGGTGCGCTTGATGCTATCCCAGCCTTCGGGCGCGATGCCGGTTTTGATGCCAGCTAGATAAGCTTGCTCGCCCAAGACGATCGTCTCAATCTCCAGCCGTGCGCCGGCGGCTTTCAGGATTTCAAGGGCGCTCTCCATGATCTCAGGGCCGATGCCATCGCCATGGGCAACCGTGATCGGGATGTTCTTATTGTTAGCTGTGGTCATGGCGCTATCCTTAAAACGATCATTCAAAACGTGGAATCTAGCGTTCGAGTGCTTAACGAAAGGCAAACGCAGCCATTACGTTTATGCTTTTCCCATTGGCCATGATCTTTTAAGATAGTTAGATAACCGAAAAGGAATAAAGCATGGCGTTTACAAAAAGCAGATTAGAACTTCGTTTTACAGACAGCATTCTAATTTTGGATCACGGCGGCTTGCCACCATTGCCGCCGATCGATGAGCCGAGCGAGGGCGGCGATTGGCAACCTGACCCCGTTACGCGTTTTCGGATACGGCTTAGCGCCATCTGCTGTGCAGGATTTGCAGGCGGCTCATTTGCACTAACGATGCTCGGCATAGCCGCCGCATCCAACCCGGATATGACGTCGGTGACAGGCGGCCCCTTATCGGCGCGCCAAAAAATGCTGATCCATATCGATTGTGGGGAGCCAGGAAAAGCACCGGATCAGCCGCGTTACTGGAACTGGCTGTGCCCTTATAAACCGCAGCCTAAGCCCTAATCGAGCCGGATTAGGCAATACGCGTTTGCCACCAAAAGAATAGAACGATACCGCCGATAAGAATGACGTCGAGGCCGGGCATAGAAGTCCTGTAAGTTGTTACAGGTTTTATTATAAGCAAAAACCGGCTCTTGCCAATGCAATGAAGTTGGCACGAACTTCGCAACCTACCTGCTATGAGCAGCCAGAGTTTCACCTAATGAGTATCGCCGCTATTGGCACAGATGCTAAGCAAGTCAAGGACTTGGGCGGGTCTGTTAAAGCCGCGTCGCAGGCCAGTCAAGGCACGGTTATGGGCGCTATCCAGCGCGCAGCGGCCCGAACCGGGGTCGATTTTGCCTATCTGGTCAAAAAAGCCGAGACGGAAAGCAGCTTTAACCCGACCGCGCAAGCCAAAGGGTCAAGCGCGCGCGGGCTTTATCAATTCATCAATTCAACCTGGCTGAACATGCTGGACAAGCATGGCGACGAGATCGGCCGTTCCGATCTGGCCAATGCCATCACCAAAAATGCCAATGGCACGCTGACCGTGGCCGACCCGGCCAAACGGCGCGAGATTATGGCGCTGCGCGATGACCCGGAACTTTCGGCAACTATGGCGGCGGAACTGGCAAGCGATAATGCCGAAACCATTAAAGCAAAGACCGGCAAGACTGACGTGACTGGTACGGATTTATATCTCGCGCATTTCCTAGGCGCGGGTGGGGCGACGAGTTTGCTTTCGAAGCTGAAGGATTGCCCGAATGCGCCGGCTTGCAACGTCGTGCCGGAAGCTGCCGCGGCAAATCGCAACGTGTTCTATACCGCTGGTGGGCGCGCGAAGAGCGTACAGGAAGTTTACGCGCATTTTGCGGATAAGTTCGGCGATACCAAGATGAACGTGGCGGCGATGCAAAGTGCAGGCGCCGATAATGCGGCTGTGGTCGATAGCGCGCAGCAATTGGCGATGGCAACGCTGCAAAATACCAAGAGCATCGGCTTCGGCGCCTTTACCGGCACCGCTGATGCTGCAGGTAGCAGCGGGTTGGCGATGGGCAGCGGCTTGGATGTGGGTGTTGGCGCGACGGGTTCGGCGGCGAATTACATGCCGGTTAGCGCGGGCAATCTATCTGCCAGTGGCAAGGTCTTCGACTTTGCACCGCAACTGGCCGACCACAATTCTTTATATTATCAGCTGATGCTGATGGATCAGCAGCAGAAGGCAGAGCGGATTTAGTCGCCTAGCCCATTGTGCGGCTGTTGTCGCCTAAGTGTCTGGCAAAAATTGATTCTTGTATTGGACGTGAAGCTTCAACTTGCGGACGCGTGGTTTCCGGTTCGGCATTATAGCCAGCGGTATTCAAGCCACTTAAACGGAAAGCAATGCCAACTGCTTGTAAGCTATGACTAGTGGCTGCACTTACTCCAACCATCAAACCTAGAATACATCCCAGAGTTATTTCAGGTAATGCAAATGCATCATGATTAATAAGCCTAATAGCCAATCCTGCACCTGGGACGATACTGTATGCAGTGCTACAAGAAGCGATAAAAACATTTTTATTAAATGCGGAAACAAGTTCTTTGCGTGTCATTAAAATCTCCTAATCAATTTAAGTTTTATATAACTTAAAATCTATTTATTTCACTTATTTATTACTTTCGTCGCCATTTCAAGCACATGCACCCCGTTGCAGCCGGTCATTAATGGCCAAGCCTAGGCCCGTCGCTGGAATCGGCTGTACGCAGATGGCGGTGATATCATCCCGTGCGTCGAACTCATGCAAGGCGACGAAGAGATTGGCGGCGGCCTCATGCAGATCGCTTGCGTGTGACAGGTTGCGCTGAACAAGGCCTGAGGGCGTACCCAATTGCGGGCCGAACTGCAGCAGTGCCTCGGTTGGGCCAGCGGTGCGCTGGTTTAGTTTTAGGGGATGCTTCGGCGCGTAATGACGGGTGAGCTGACCGGGAGCGCTTGGGTTTTCTGACGAGGTTTGTTGTTCGAGCAGACCGGTAACGGCTTGCAAATCTTCTAAGGGGATTGCGCCATGGCGGAGCAGGCGCGGACTATCGGTTGAGAGATCAAGAATTGTTGATTCCAGCCCCAATGGCGTGCGACCCCCAACGATGATAGAAAGTCGGCGGGTGTTTTGATCGGCGCCCGCAAAGGCATCAGCCACATGCTTGGGCGTGGTAGCAGAGAGTGTGCCGCTCGGATTAGCACTGGGCGCTGCAATAAGCCCGCTGCCATTCTGCGCAAAGCTTTCCAGCATGGCGCGCGCGACTGGGTGCGAGGGGATGCGCACGGCTACGGTATCAAGCCCGGCGGTGACAAGGGTGCTGATGTTGCTGCCAGGTTTTTTCTTTAAGACTAGCGTTAGCGCGCCAGGCCAGAAGCGGGTGGCGAGTTCGCGCGCCAGTGGCGTGAGCTCGACATGCGCTTCCAGCGCGTCAAGGTTTGCGGCATGGACGATGAGCGGATTGAAGCTGGGGCGATCCTTTAGCGCATAGATGCGGGCCACAGCTTCGCCATTCGTCGCGTCCGCTCCTAGGCCATAGACGGTTTCGGTAGGAAAAGCGACCACGCCGCCATCGAGCCATTCGGCAATAGCGGTGGCGAGGCCATTGGCGTCGGGGATCAGGAGGCGGGGCATAGGGGGAGTGATAGCAGGGTTGCGGGCAATAAAAAAGGCGGGCCAATAAAGGCCCGCCTTCTCTATATATCCGCTTCAATTTAAGCGGCTTGCTTGCTGTTCGACGAGTTGTTGAGCGACTGCAGCGTCTTACGGATCGCATCGGCGTGGCCGTTGACGCTGACTTTGCGCCAAACACCGCGAATGGTGCCGGTGCCGTCGATCAAGAAGGTCGAGCGTTCAATCCCCTGGCTGGTTTTGCCGAACATTGACTTGGTTTGCAGCACGCCATAGGCCTTGCTGGTCGCAGCATTCGTATCACTGCCCAGATCATAGTTCAGATCATACTTGCTGGTGAACTTCTGATGGCTGGATTGGTCATCCATCGAGACACCCAATACCGTCGCATTCAGATTTTGGTATTGCGACTGGCTATCACGGAAAGCGCAAGCTTGCGTGGTGCAGCCGGGCGTGTCGTCCTTTGGATAAAAATAAAGCACCAGGTTTTGGCCGCTGTAATCGCTGAGCAATTTAGTGCCGTTTGCGGTTTGCAGCGTAAAGGTCGGCGCCTTGCTGCCGACCTTTAATGACGAAGACGAGTTGCTGCTGCTTGACGAGGACGAATTGCTATTGCTAGCCGTCGAGTTGGTTTTGCTATTCAACTTATTCGATGTCGAAGTCTTGCTGGCATTCGTTTTGCTGGTGCTGTTCGAATTTGTTGGTTTGGAAGTCTTCGACTTTGAACTTGTCGAGGCATTTGTCGTGCGGTTGCTTTGCGTCGACTTGGTGGACGTTTTCGAAGCGGCTGGCTTTGACGAATTTTGTTTTTTAGCCGTGCTGGACTGAGTGCTGTTCGACTTAGCGTTATTCGACTTGGTATTGTTCGATTTCGTGGCCGTAGACTTAGTCGTTGGCTTGCTGGTCTTTGACGCAGACGACTTCGACGTGGTTGGCTTTTTGCTCGTCGAGGACTTACTTGTGTTCGACTTCGAGGTTGTGCCCGACTTGTTCGTCGAAGATTTGGACGCAGTCGATTTCGAATTAGCAGACTTGGACGCTGTGGACTTGGACGTGGCGGTCGGCTTCTTTTTGGTAGCCGTTGTTGACTTAGTCGAAGTATTTTTCTTGGCGGTCGTGCTGCTTGATTTGGAAGCACTCGTGGTCTTCTTAGTAGCGGGCGACTTGGCGGTCGCGTTCTTAGTAGAACTCGTCTTGGTTGTCGACTTTTTAGCCGTTGGTTTGGATGTAGATTTCTTAGTGGTTTTGCTGCTGGTTTTCGTGGCCATGGCGGAGGATCCTTTCACGGATAAAACACGGAAGAATAAAGCCTAAACGACCTAGATTTAGGCCGCGGAAGCAGACTGTGGCGGAGCGACACGCAAAGTCAATAGTGGTTTAGATGTTAGATATTTTAAACCCTTTGGGCTTGCGCCTTTTTCACCCTCGGATGATGGTGAGTGGATGATCCGTTTTTTAAAATCGAAAACGCTTAAATCTGCGTCTGGGCAGCCGCCCCGCACGCGGCACGCGCTGTGGTGGACAATCGAGGCGCTTGCGGGATTTGTAGGGATTCTGTTGCTAGCGTTGGGTATTCTGTGCGCGCGGCTAGCGATGGGGCCACTTTCGACTGATAGTTTGACGCCTTACATAGCCAAGCTGATCTCTGACCCCGCGCGCGGCCTTGTTGCCAGCATCGCCCATGGAGAATTGGTTTGGGATAAGGATCACCGCGTACTGTTGGCGCATCTGGATGGATTGGTCGTCAATAATGCCATCGGCGACATGGTCGCTTCAGCGCCCTTCCTTGAGGCCCGCCTCGACGTCGCGGCACTGCTGGGCGGTACGATCAAGCTGACGGATTTCGCCCTCAGAGGCGCGCAATTGCGGGTCGAACGGCTGAAAGATGGGCAATTGGTGCTTTATGGCGTGCCGGCGCCAGCGCCGGCAACGAATAACGCGCTTGGGCTGGATGCTGCTTTGGCTGGAATTCCCGCACGATTGCAGACCCTAAACACAGCGCTGACGCATTTGGGCACGATCACGATCGGCGCCACGCAGCTGATGCTGACTGACAGGTTGACCGGACAAGAGCAGGTATTGAGCCTGCCAGAGTTAAAGTTGGCGCTCGATGCGGAGGGCCGTTTGCAAGGGACAGCTGATCTGGCGCTTGATCTGGCAGGCACAAAACTGCAAATGGCAGCGACCGTCAGCCTGGATCCGCAAACAGGTGCCGGACAAGTCGGCTTTAGTTGGAAGGAAATCCAACTGGCGGCGCTTTCGGGCTTAGACCCATCGCTGGCGGCGCTGGTCGGCGTGAAGCTGCCGCTATCTGGCGATTTGCAGGTAGATTATCAAAATGCCAAAACGAGTATCACGCGGCTTAACTTGCAAGGCGAGGCGGGCCTGTTGCAACTGGCGGCGATCGGGCCGACGGCGTTGCCGATCAAGAGCATCGATTTAACAGCGAGTGTCGCTGCGAGCGTAAAGGACGGCGTGACGGCGGCCTCGTTAAGCCCAGCGAAAATCGTTTTTGGCGATGCGAATGACCCTGTTGCAAGCGATAATCCGCAAGTGACGATTGAGGCTGCCTTGACGCCGGGGCTGGATGCTGCGCGTGGACTCACCTTGGCTGTTGATCTAAAAAACCTACCGACGGAAAAGGTTGGCGCCGTTTGGCCGGCGACGCTATCGCCTAATCCGCGCATTTGGGTGGTGGATAATATCAAAGGTGGCGGAATAGATGAGGCGACTTTTAAGCTGACCGGTACTTTGGATTGGCCGAAAATTTCCACGCTTAAGGTTGGCTCGCTGGGCGGCACAATCGATGTTAGCGGCGCGACCGTCACCTATTATGGCGAGCTGCCGCCGATCACCAACGCCGCAGCGACCGCGACCTACGACGCAACCGGGATGAAAATTACGGTTGTTAGCGGCATTATGAATGGCATCGCTTTGCAACCGAGCGATGTGACGATCAACTATGCGGCAGCCCCGGAAACGATCGATATCGTTGCGCGCGGGGCAGGGAAGCTAGGACAGGTGCTAGAGGCTATCAACCGCGCGCCGCTGCATTACGCTGATCGGATCGGGCTGAAGCCAGACGATGCCAATGGGGATGCGGCCTTCACATTGCATCTGGCATTACCGTTGTTGCTGGACGTGACGCTTGACCAGGTGCAGGTAGGCCTTGACGGCACATTGAAAAACTTTGCCAGCGATAAGCTGCTGGCAGGTATCCCAATTGCGAATGGCGATATGAAGATTGCCCTTACGACTGAAGCTATGACAATTACCGGGCCGCTGACGCTGATCGGTATTCCGGCCGGCGTTAGCTGGAAGGAGACTTTCAGCCCACCGGCCGGTGGGCCTGCGAGTCTGGCTGACGTTAAGGTGGTGCTGGATAAAGATGGCATGGACAAACTCGGTTTTGGCGACAGTCATTATTTGAGCGGTAGTCTGCCACTAGGCATTCGCTATCAGCGGTTCCCGCGTGGGTTCGATACTGTTGACATCAATGGTGATCTGAAAACGGCAGGTTTAAATCTGGCTGTGGTCGGTTATGAGAAGCCGGTAGGTGCAGCAGGCAGCCTTGCCGCAAAGCTGCGGTTGCAAAGCGGCGCACCGATTGAGATTGCGAGCTTAAACGCCACAGGGCCAGAGCTGATTATCAAAGCAAAAGGAATTGTGGCGCAAAAGCCGTTGCGCCTGCAACAGTTGACGATTACCCAAGGCACTTTTGGCGCAACGAGTTTAGCCGCAAATATTTCCCGGTTAGGGGAGGAAGGTTGGCGGGGAACCATCAACGCCGGGCTCTTAGATATATCTTCACTCAACAGCGGTGCAGACGATGGTAAGCCACTGCCACCACTTGACCTTTCGATTGATGCAAAACGAGCGCTGTTTGGCACTACGCCCGATGGCAAACCGCGTGAAGTTGCCCCCCTGCATGCAATTTTAAAGCGTGACGGTAAAGACTGGCAGACAATCGACCTGAGTCTGAAAACCATCACAGGCGAGAAGCAAGTGCCGTTTAGTTTGCAGCTACAACCGATGGTTAGTGGCGGGCACCACTTTACCGCTGAAACCGATAACCTGGGCGCGGTATTGCGCGCGACCGATCAAAGCGACTTTATGCTGGGAGGAAAATTCTATGCGCGCGGCGAAAGCAAAGCTGCGGGCGAAGCAATTCCAATTGAAATTAAGCTTGATGACTATCGCGTGCGCGGGGCACCCTTCGTTGCTAATTTGGTCAGCGCTATTTCTGCAGAAGGATTATTAAATGCGCTATCAGGGCAAGAAGGTCTAGGCTTCGGACGCTTGCGTGGCACATTGCAATGGCGCGGCGACAATATTCAGCTGGAAAATATCAAAACGTCTGGCGGGGCGCTAGGGCTGACAGCAGAGGGCAACGTAAATATCGCCGCGGGTACGGTCGATTTGCAAGGCACGGCGGTGCCGTTTAACAGCGTCAATAGCCTACTGGGTAATATCCCAATTATTGGACAGGTGTTAGGCGGCACCTCGGGGGTATTTGCAGCTGCCTACAAGGCTAAGGGGCCATTCGAGGCAATGCAGGTCAGCGTCAATCCGCTGTCGATCCTGGCGCCAGGTTTCCTGCGCGAACTTTTCTTCGTGGGTGACGCGCCGCAAGGTGAAAAACAATCTGAGGAACCGAAACCATGAGCAAGACGATTTACCGTGCTTTGGGTTTAATGAGCGGCACCTCGATGGATGGGATTGACTGCGCGTTGATCGAAACAGATGGACACAGCCACATAACGGCGTTGCCTGCGAAAAAACTATATCCTTACAGCGATGGCATGCGCACTGCCTTGCGCAGCGTGCAAGGCGAAGGCGCAGATCGTACCCAGGTGGGCGCAATCGGGCGGCGACTGACGGATGTGCATGCGGAAGCGGTGGTAAAATTTTGTCATGATTTTGAGCTGGATATCAAAAGCCTCGATGTCGTCGGGTTTCATGGGCAAACGATTTATCACAACCCCGGTCGCCGCCTGACTTGGCAAATCGGTGACGGGCGTAGGCTAGCCACGACAATTAGCGTGCCGGTGGTAGATGCCTTTCGCGTGATGGATGTGGCGGCAGGCGGGCAGGGCGCGCCTCTCGTACCGTTGTATCATCTTGCGAAGGCCGCGACGCTGAAAAAGCCTTTGGCAATCTTGAATATCGGCGGCGTCGCTAATGTAACATTTATCGCCGCAGATGATGCGTTGCTCGCTTTCGATACAGGGCCAGGCAATGCGTTGCTAGACGATTGGCTGTTGCGCCATACTGGCAAAGCTTACGATGACGGTGGGCAATTGGCAAAAGCCGGGCGCGTTTTTGATTCTATAATCGAGGATGTTTTGGCTTGGCCGTTTTTCGAACGCCTGCCGCCAAAGTCGCTCGACCGGCATGATTTTCACAGCATCGATACCCGCAATCTGGCGGCTGCCGATGGGGCAGCAACGCTCACGGCGCTCACGGCGCGTACGATTGCCGCTAGCGCCGTACATTTTCCGGAAGCGCCGAAGCGTTGGCTGATCTGCGGCGGCGGGCGTCATAATGCAACGCTAATGCAGATGTTGAATGATATATTGGATAGGCCGGTCGAGCCGGTAGAAGCTGTTGGTTGGGATGGCGATTTTCTGGAAGCCGAGGCCTTTGGTTATCTGGCGGTGCGAAGCTTGTTACAGCTTCCATTGACCTTGCCGAGCACCACAGGGGTGCCAATGCCGCTTTCAGGCGGCGTATTGCATCTTCCCTAATGAGCGACGATCTGCCGACCCATCTGATGATTGCGGCAGCGCAGCGAGCGGCAACGGCTGCTGGGGCTGGCTTTTACATCCGCAAGCGCGGGGAGGCAGGTCGCGGCACGCTGCTGGTTGTGCTGAATGACCAGCAAGGCAATAGTGTTTTGCATCGGCAAATCTGGGATGGGCAGCGACGGGTGTTGGCCGAAATGGAGGGCGATAACGAAGGCGAGATTGAAGCGGCGATTACGCGAGAGATAGAGTGGGATCCCGATCTATGGGTGGTTGAGATCGAGGATCGGCAGCAACGACTATTTTTCGACACGATTTTCCTTGCTGCCGACACAATCTAACCGTGCGTATGGCATAATTATGAATTAGCCTCTTGCATGTGGCCGACGCTGCCAATTCCGGCGGTAGCGCCATTCTAATAGGAGTCACCGATGAAGGCATCGAACTTTAACAGCGCCGCACTCTTTATGGCTTTAGCGCTGACAGCTGCACCAGCTTTGGCAGGAACCTCGCATGGCGGCTCGCCATTAGTGTCGACTAACGAGCATGCTTTGCTCAAGGTCGGTGAAAGCCCGAATGGTGAAAAAGACAAAACGGTGGAAGCGCCGTTGGCGGCTGACGTGAATATCCAGCCAAGCGTTCGGGCGGGCGACACAGTAAAAGCTGACGGCAATGCAAATGCCAAGCTGCTAAACACGAACCATACTGAAGATATGAAATCCGAGACTAGCACCGCTGCCAAAACGGTGATCGATCTGGATGCGCCGCCTGCAGTTAAAAAGTAGATTTTATCTTATATAGTGGCCGGATTTGTTGAATCCGGCCATTTTCCAAGCTTGGTCTACCCATCGCGAATTTATAAGCGCTGGCGCAAGGTAACCGTTCACCAATCAGGAGGTTCATCACCATGACCCAGAAATTTATGC
Organism: Alphaproteobacteria bacterium; assembly: GCA_965246895.1. Lineage (GTDB taxonomy): Bacteria > Pseudomonadota > Alphaproteobacteria > JAIXQD01 > JAIXQD01 > CBDFFX01. Next base: position 837,379 of record OZ251993.1, read on the forward strand.
ATTCTGTTGCTATCGCTGCTCTGCTTTTAGCGCTTCCTGCGGCGGCGCAGGCCCGCATTGGCGTCACGAATGGCATTGATGCAAACTTAGGCACAGGCGTCAACGCAGGTGTTGGCACTGGCAACAATAGTAGCGTTACTACAGGCGCGGCAGTCGGGATCGATAACGGCGTTAATGCCAAAGTTGGGATCGACGACGGCGTTGATACAACAAATGGCGCACGTGCCGATCAGCGTTCAGCCGATAGTTTGGCGGCTAGTAACGCCCGCAACACAGCAGCCGCGCAGGAACAACTGCGCGCCAACAACAACGTGCTGTCTGGCAATGGCAGCAATAATGTCGGCACCAATATCGGCGTTAACGGGAATGTCGGAAATGGCGGTAATGGTTATGTGAATGGCACAACGACGGGCGGTGTGACTGCTAATGGCTTGAACACAACTGGCGCCAATTTGAACGCAGCCAGCGAGTCTGTGCCAAGCCGTGCTACGGAAACGATCGGCTCGCGCACATCAGAAACTCTTGGCAACACAAACGCAAATGGTGCCGTTGGGGTTTCCACGGGTAATGTCTCGGCTAAAAGCAATGCCGGCAGTTCTACAATGGGCCGATAAACAAACATTTTTTAAAGATTAGCCCGGCTTCGGCCGGGCTTTTTATTGGAATAAGCACAATTACGAAGTTTGTTCATAAAGCCGCCATTTTTGCTTGGCATAAGTTATTTGAAAGAAGGAGTGGTTATGACAAAAACAGTTCAAAGTGGTGTTTTAAGGGAATTGGCCGAAGATCGTGGCACCAGCCGTACAGTTGTGCGCGAGCCATCCAAGTTGGTTGGGCCGGTTCGTGCGGAAGATCTGCAACGCATGCCTGCCCATCTGAAGGCGCACCGTTGCCTAGGCTAAATTTATTTAGCCGGCGCGCAAATAGCCGATTGCGGCATCCATGCCGAATAGGCGCAGCAAAAGCCGCAAGGCTGGGCCGCGCTCGCTTGTTAGTTCTGGGTCGCGGCTGAGGATATATTTCGCCTCGTCGCGGGCGGTGAGCAGCAACTCTTGATGCAGGGCCATATCAGCCATGCGGAAATCGGGCGTGCCGCTTTGCGCCGTGCCGATCATATCGCCCGCACCGCGCAGGCGCAGGTCTTCCTCTGCCAAGTGGAAACCATCCTCGCTCTCGCGCATAAGCTTTAGCCGCGTGGCTGAATCATCGGCCAATGGCGATTGATAGAGCAGCAGGCAGGACGATTGCTTGTCACCCCGGCCAACGCGGCCGCGTAGCTGATGAAGCTGGGCGAGACCGAATCGCTCAGCATGATCAATGACGATGACAGTGGCCTCGCGCACATCAACGCCGACCTCGACGACTGTGGTTGCGACCAGCAGCGGCACGAGGCCATTGGCAAAATCGTCCATCACCTGCTGCTTCTGTTCGCCCGAGAGGCGGCCATGCAAAAGGCCAATCGGACGCTTCAGGATCATCGAGAGCAAGCGTGCACGTTCTTCCGCTGCGGCAGCATCCGTGACGACCGAAGCCTCGATCAGCGGACAGACCCAATAGACGCGCTCGCCCGCGTCAAGCTTGGGCTTGATGCGCTGGATCACTTCGTCAAGCCGCGCGATATCGACCAGCGCTGTAGTGATCGGCTTGCGGCCCGGCGGCTTTTCGTCAAGCTGGCTAACATCCATATCGCCGTAATAGGTTAGCGCTAAGCTGCGCGGAATGGGCGTGGCCGTCATCACCAGCAGGTCGACGCCGTTACCCTTGTTGGTGAGTTCGACCCGCTGCGCGACGCCAAAGCGATGCTGCTCGTCGATCACGACGCCGCCGAGGCGGGCAAAATCTACCCCTGCCTGAAACAATGCATGCGTGCCAATCACGAGATCGACGGTGCCTTCAGATAAACCACGCAGCAGCGCCGCACGCGCCTTGCCCTTGCTGCTGCCGGTATAAAGCGCTGTGCGCACGCCGGTTCCGGCCAGTAATTTTGAGAGCGACTGGTAATGCTGGGTGGCGAGAATTTCGGTGGGGGCCATGATGGCGGCTTGCTCGCGACCCTCAATGATCGAGAGCAGTGTGAGCAGCGCGACGATCGTCTTGCCGCTGCCAACATCGCCCTGCAGCAGTCGTACCATGCGCGTGGGGGAGGCAAGATCAGCGTCGATTTCGGCAAGGGCGCGTATTTGAGCGTTGGTGAGGTTGTAAGGAAGATTCTTGAGTACAGCGGCACGTAATCGCCCATCGCCAGTACGCGCGACGCCACGGCGCACGCGAGCTTTCTGGCGCAACAGCGCAAGCGTCAGTTGGTTAGCGAGCAGTTCATCATAAGCTAATCGCTGGCGAGCGGGTGCAAGCTCGTTGATATCGCCTGGCGATTGTGGTTTGTGCAGCTGGTCAAGCGCGGCAGTGAATGTTGGCCAGCCTTTTTGTTCAAGAAACTTGGCATCTTGCCATTCGGGCAGGCTGGAAATTGTAGGTCGCGCGGCGGCGATGGCCTTTCGCAAATCTTTCGAGGAGAGCCCTGCCGTCATCGGGTAAATGGGTTCAAGCATGTTCAGCTCGCCTGCACGCTTGGCAGGTACGATATAGTCGGCATGCAGCATTTGCTTTTGCCCATTGTACATATCGATCTTGCCACTGATGGCCAGCTTCATGCCTGGCTTATATTGCTTCGAGACCCAATCACCCTTCACGTTAAAAAAGGCAAGCTGGATGCTGCCGCTATCATCAACGCAATGCACGCGGATCGGTAAGCCAAACCGTGGCGCAGGCTCAACCCGTTTGACCGTTACCAACAGCGTTTTAGTTTCGCCAGATAAGGCCAGTGCCATCGGAGTAATGCCACGGCGGTCAATCGTGTTGACGGGCAGATGGAACAATAGGTCGATGGCGGCATGTCTATTGTTATGGCCGACCAGCTTTTGCAGCAGTGCCTGCGTTTTCTCCCCGCCGACTTTATCGAGCGCACCCAGGTTCATCAGAGCCGGGTGAAACGGCTCTTTGGCTTGCTTGGGAAGGGTAGATAGCGCTGGCATGAGACTATCTATATAAGCATGATCTATGGCCATTAAACTAGAGAGCGAAGAGCGGGAACTATTGCTGAAGCGCCTACGACACCGTAGCCGCCAGCGCGGCTTTGCCGAGGCCGACGAGATATTTATTGGCTTTGCAGCCAATCATTTGAATGAACTGAGTGATCCTTTGCTGGCGCAATATGAAACGCTGTTGGCGCTGCCAGATTGGGATACGTTCGGTTGGGTGAGCGGACAGAGTGAGCCAGAGGCCGCATTTGCTGAAATAGTGGCTGAGATCAAAAAAACATTGCGCGTTTAAGGGCTGGTCGCTAAGCATCGACCCCTGTTCTGATGGCCATTTTTAAGACGATCATTGCTGGTGATAAAATTGAACGGCAGGCGCTTTTTGGAGCGCCTCCGGGCCATGACGCGCGTGCGTTAGCAGAACTGGCGCGGCAAGCGGGTAGCAAGGCCATCATCGCTGTTTTGCAGGACGATTTGCAGGCTGCAAGCCTTTCAGCTTACTTGAGCTTCTTTGCGCCCGGTATCGCGCAGTTGGAATTTCCAGCTTGGGACTGCTTGCCTTATGATCGCAGCTCGCCAAGTGCCGATATATTGGCAACGCGTGCCGCGACCTTATCGGCTTTGATCGAACCTCGTACGCAACCACTAATCGTTATCACGACGATCAATGCACTGACGCAGAAGCTGCCACCGCGCGCGGTATTCGCGACTAAACAGCTAGAGTTAAAAGCGGGCGCGACGATTGAGCGTGCAGCTTTGCAGCAGTTCTTGGCTGCGAATGGTTATCGCCGTGTAACTACGGTACGGGAGCCAGGCGATTACGCGCTGCGTGGCGATATCGCCGATCTCTATCCGCCAGATCAAGAGCAGCCCATTCGCATCGATTTCTTCGATACGACAATCGAAAGCCTTAAAACATACGATGCACTGACGCAGCTGACCACAGGCTCTCTGCCAAGCTTGCAGCTGGATCGCACGGCGGAGCTGGTACTGGATGAGACAGCTGTGGCGCGGTTCCGCAATGGTTATCGCGAATTGTTCGGCGCGCAGTTGAAGGATGATCCGCTATATAGTGCTGTCAGCGAGGGCCGCGCCTATGCGGGCGTCGAGCATTGGCTGCCGCAATTTTACGATACGCTGGATACACTGTTCCATTATTTGCCAGACGCACCGCTGTGGCTGGGCTGGCAAATCCGCGAAGCAGCGACCTCGCGCTGGGCGCAGGTGGAAGATTTCTACGAAGCCCGCGCTAGCCTGTTACAAGCTATGCGGAAAGATCGGGCGAGCGCCTATAAGCCGCTGCCGCCAGCACAATTGTATCTGTCGCCCGACATGCTGGAAGCCGCGTTAAAGAAGCGCAGCGTGCTCGAGGTATCACCCTTTGCGCCGCCGGAAGGCGGGGCAGCACTTGACGCGGGCGGTAAGCGCGGTCGCGATTTCGCGCCGGAACGACAAGCTGACGTGCATAGCGTTTATAAAGCGGCGCTGAAATATATTGAGGTCGAGCAAAAGGTTGGGCGGCGCACAGTGCTGGCCGCTTACAGCCGCGGGAGTGCTGATCGCCTGCGGCATGTACTGGTCGATGCCGGAGCGGGCCACAGTATTAAAGATGTTGCCGATGGCAATGCCGTCGACAAGCTGGATAAAAAAGATATCGGTCTTGCCATCCTGCCGCTAGAGCAGGGTTTCACTAGCGCTGAACTGACGGTGCTGACAGAGCAGGATCTACTGGGCGACAGGCTGGCCCGGCCCAAGCAGAAGAAGCGGCGCAGCGACGAGTTTGTGATCGACCTTGGCGCTTTGGAGGTCGGCGATCTCGTCGTCCATAACGAGCATGGGGTGGGGCGATTTGACGGCCTTGTCACCTTGGAGATCGGCGGCGGCCAGCACGATTGCCTGCGGCTGCTGTATCATAATAACGACCGCCTATTCCTGCCGGTCGAAAACCTCGACCTACTCTCGCGCTATGGCGGGGGCAGTGTGGACGAGACGGGCGAAAGCACATCGCAGCTGGATCGCTTGGGCGGTGCTGGATGGCAGGCGCGGCGTGCGCGGGTCAAAAAGCGGCTGAAGGATATGGCTGATGCGCTACTGAAGATCGCCGCGCAGCGTGAGCTGCAGCCTGCGCCCGTGGCCGAAGTGCAACCCGGCCCGTACGACGAATTCTGCGCGCGCTTCCCCTATGCGGAAACAGAAGATCAGGCCCGCGCCATTAGCCAGAGTCTTGACGATTTGACCCGCGGGCGGCCGATGGATCGCCTGGTGTGCGGCGATGTCGGCTTCGGCAAGACGGAGGTCGCGCTGCGAGCGGCATTCGTCGCGGCCAGCGCCGGGCTGCAGGTTGCAGTCGTGGTGCCAACGACGCTGCTCGCACGGCAGCACGCGCGCGGGTTTGCGACGAGGTTCCGCGGCTTCCCATTCAAGATCGCGCAGCTGTCACGGTTCGTGAATGCGGCGGATAGCAAGGTGGTGAAAGAAGGCCTTTCGGACGGCAGCGTCGATATTGTCATTGGCACGCATGCGCTGCTGGCTAGCGCGATCAAATTTCAGCGGCTAGGGCTCGTGATCGTGGATGAGGAGCAGCACTTCGGCGTCAAGCAGAAAGAAAAGCTGAAGGCGCTGGCCAGTTCGCATCGCAAAGCTGACAACGAGGGCGTGCATGTGCTGACGCTATCCGCAACGCCAATCCCGCGCACCATGCAGCTGGCGCTGACGGGCGTGCGTGAGCTGTCGCTGATCGCGACGCCGCCGGTGGATCGCCTTGCCGTGCGCACGACCGTACTGCCGTTTGACCCGCTGATCATCCGCGAGGCGCTGATGCGCGAACATTGGCGCGGCGGGCAGAGCTTCTGCGTCGCCCCGCATATCGAGGATCTACCGAAACTGGCCGAGCAATTACGCGAGTTGGTGCCGGAGCTGAAGATCATCACCGCGCACGGGCAGCTGCCGCCGGGGCAGCTTGATGAGATCATGGGACAGTTCGACGACGGGCAATACGATCTGCTGCTGGCGACCAATATCATCGAGAGCGGCCTCGATATTCCGCGGGCCAATACGATCATCATCCATCGCGCCGATCGGTTTGGGCTGGCGCAACTGTACCAGCTGCGCGGTCGTGTGGGCCGGGCCAAGGCACGCGGTTATGCCTATCTGACTTACCCGAGCGCGCAACTGCTGACGCCAAGTGCCGAGGCGCGGCTGAAGGTGATGGAGACGCTGGATACGCTAGGCGCCGGCTTCCAGCTGGCCAGCCACGACCTCGATATTCGCGGGGCGGGGAATTTGCTCGGCGAAGAGCAATCGGGCCATATCCGAGAGGTCGGGATTGAGCTGTATCAGGAGATGCTGAAGGAAGCGGTCGAGGCAGCACGCCGCGGCGAGCTGGCCGATATCAGCATAGACGAAGGCTGGTCGCCGCAGATCAATCTGGCGATGCCGGTGATGCTACCGGAAAGTTATGTGCAAGATCTGTCACTGCGGCTCTCGCTCTATCGCAGGCTGGCGGATATCAAGGAGCGGAGCGAGGTCGACGCCTTTGCCGCCGAGCTGACGGATCGCTTCGGGCCGATGCCGCTTGAGGTTACCAATCTGCTAGCGACGATGGATATCAAGCTGCTGTGCCGCGCCTGCTGCATCGAAAAACTGGATGCAGGCCCGAATGGCGGCGTGATCGCCTTCCGGCACAATAAGTTCCCCGCACCGGATAACCTCATCGCTTATATCGGCCAGGGCAGCGGCACGCTGAAAATCCGGCCCGATATGAAGCTGGTGACGCAGAAGGTCTGGAACGATCCGCTGCGCCGCCTCGCCGGGGTGAAGGCGTTGCTGAGCGACTTGTGTGGGTTATTGCCGGAAAGTAAAAAACTGGCTGCCTGACGGAACCGTTTCCCTGCCAATCGCGATGCGATTGTCTGCGGTCCCTTTGTTTCGCACTGCCTACGGCCGTGCGCGGACAAAGAGAGGGGTGGTTTCCGAATCTCTTAATCGGATCAGAAGCTTACTGGCCCATTTCGTATATTGCAGTTTCGATATGATTTGGCCAAGTGGCTGGTCTTATGTAATTAGCTGCGGGCTTGCCTGCCGCTGGGGGAGACGGGGCGGGAGATGCCGCGCGGTCTCTGATGTCAACGAAATGAGTATAGCGGATACGGAGGATGGAAGCACAACACATTATGTTTTGAGATGTTGCTTTAGTTTGGTATTCTTAGAGAATACTGAACTTCCCACACAATTTGTCGCATTGAAGCAAAATGTGGGCCCGGTGAAATGTAGCCGCTATCTAAAGCACAGTGAAATTCCCAACCAGCTCCATTAGCTTTGGCAATCGAAGCATAGGCTGTCTTGCTTAGGTCCTTATCAATGTGACTACCACCATCCTGATCCCGAAGGGACTTTATTAACTCGCCTCTAGTGAGCGTATTACGATTTTTATCTCTAAGAATTTTCTGATCCCACCAATCCTCGAATGATAACAATGCACAAAAGCTTTGCAACATGTTTCCTAATAGGGGTGCATAGGCAGACGTAGTTGAAGTCACCTTAATCGAGGCAAGCCCAATTTCGGTTGGCAATAAGTTTCTTTCATTCCAAACGCGAGTAGAAACAAATCTTAAAGTATTTTTCTTTCTCAGGTGGCTTAACAACGATATAGAAGATTTACCGTCATAGATAAGGTTGCTTATGATAGTCGCTAATCTTTTTGCTTCTGCCAGATCACCCCTATCATAGTTAACAGTTGAGGAATTCAAAAAGCGAAGCTGATCTTTGTACTGACCATTAAAATCTTCTTCAGTATTTTGATAAGCCATTAACCCTCCAAAGCAATCTTCACGAACGGCGTGATCTCGTAATCCAGTAGCTTATCGACGGCGTACCAGTCGGCGCCGGCGGAGTCGATATCGTTCAGGATCGTGTGCGGCTCGCCGCGCACCGTGATCGGGAAGAGCGCGCCGGTGTGGCGCAACGTATAGTCCAACCCGTCCTTTGTGCTGGTGAAGGGATGCAGATAGGAGGCGGCGCGCGGGGTGCCGTGCGTCACAATCTCGCAGCCCGTTTCCTCCCGCACCTCACGGGCGAGGGTTTCTTCTAACGACTCGTGCAATTCGGGCGTGCCGCCCGGCAGGTCGAGCAGGCCCGTGAAGCAGCCAAGCGTCTTGCGGATCAGCAGGATATGGCGGTCGGCTCCTGTGCCCTTAATCGCGATGCCATAGACGCCAAAGTGGATGACGTAATTGATGCCCGCCATGACGGTTGGCTTTTGCAGGATGTCGTTCATGCGAGAAGGATAGCCGATTCCCTCTCCCGGTGGGAGAGGGACGTAGCGGCCAGCGCACTGCATTTAATCAGACGCTGTAATACATTCGGTATTCGATGGGGTGGGGCGAGGTATCATAGGCCTCGACCTCTTCCATCTTTAGGGCGATATAGGCGTCGATCATATCGTCGGTGAAGACGCCACCTTGGGTCAGGAAGGCGCGGTCGGCATCAAGGCTGCTGAGCGCTTCGCGCAAAGACCCGCAGACGGTCGGCACCTTGGCCAGCTCGTCCTTCGGCAGTTCGTAAAGGTTGGCGTCCATCGCCGCGCCGGGGTGGATCTTGTTGCGGATGCCGTCGAGGCCCGCCATCAGCATCGCCGCATAGGCGAGATACGGATTGGCGGAGGGATCGGGGAAGCGCACCTCGACCCGCTTGGCCTTCGGCCCAGTGCCATGCGGAATGCGGCAGGAGGCGGAGCGGTTGCGTGCGGAATAGGCGAGCAGCACCGGCGCCTCGTACCCCGGCACTAGCCGCTTGTAGCTGTTGGTGGACGGGTTAGTGAGGGCGTTCAGCGCCTTCGCGTGCTTGATAATGCCGCCGATATAGAAGAGCGCGGTTTCCGATAGGCCCGCATATAGATCGCCCGCGAAGAGCGGTTGCCCCTTGTTCCAGATCGACTGGTGCACATGCATGCCGCTGCCGTTATCGCCGTAGACGGGCTTGGGCATGAATGTGGCGGTTTTGCCGTAGAGATGCGCGACGTTATGGACGACGTACTTGTAAGTCTGCATATTGTCGGCGGTGTTCACCAGCGTTGCGAACTTGATGCCGAGTTCGTGCTGCGAGGCGGCGACTTCGTGGTGGTGCTTTTCGACCGGCACGCCCATCTGTTCGAGCGTGGTGACCATTTCCGCCCGCAGGTCGGCGCCGCTGTCGACCGGCGCCACGGGGAAGTAGCCGCCCTTGGTGACCGGGCGATGGCCAAGGTTGCCATCGGCGATCTTCGTGCCGGAATTATACGGGCCTTCCTCGCTATCGATCTCGTAAAAGACAGTGTTGGGCTTGAGATCGAAGCGGACGGAATCGAAAATGAAAAATTCAGCCTCCGGCCCGAAGTAGGCGGTATCGCCGATCCCGCTTTGTTTTAAGAACGCTTCTGCATTTTTCGAAATACTGCGCGGGCAGCGCTCGTAGTTTTCGTTTGTCTTCGGATCGAGTACATCGCAAAGGACGTTGAGCGTTGGTTGCGCGGCGAACGGATCGAGCACGGCAGTCGCGGGATCGAGCTGCAAGATCATGTCGCTCTCGTTGATCGCCTTCCAGCCGGCGATGGAGGAGCCGTCAAACATGATGCCATCGGTGAAGGTGTCTTCTTCGATCGTTGAGATATGCTGGGCGGTGTGGTGCAGCTTGCCGCGCAGATCGGTAAAGCGAAGATCGACGTATTTGATGTCGTGCTCGCGGACGAGATCGAAAAAGCGGGCAATGGCGGCTGATGTTTCAGTGGGCATGGAGGCTCCGATAGGGGCTGCGTGGCTGCGAAGCGCGATTATGAGGCTATTTTGCAGTGCAGCGTAAGCCTTGTTCTACAGGGAATTTCGTGGTGGACTTATCGTCCGGCGAGAAGGAATTGCGATGCTGACGTTTGAGTCTTTAATTAAAGCCATTCAATATGAATCTGTTACTGGGCAGGGCCGACATTATTTCGATGGTCGCCACGAGCGCCGCCGTCCGGTTGCCGCCGATTATGTTGCGTTACCAGACTATACGCCGGCTCGGATTTGGAACGATGAAACGAAGACTTTCGATACGCCGGCTACGCCAGAACGTCCAAACGACGAGCCTTGCGCTGTCTGGGATGAAGCATTGCAGGACTATATCTTTCGCTAAATGCTTGACGGGGCGGGGGGCTAGCCTTTACAAAAGCCCGTCCCGTTAGGGATGCTGGCAAAGGTTGTGGCGGTCGTAGCTCAGTTGGTAGAGCGCACGGTTGTGATCCGTGTTGTCGCGGGTTCAATCCCCGTCGATCGCCCCACTTTTGCATTTTGAAAGATTGCTGATGGCTGAAGCTAACGACTTTGGTGAAATATTGAAAGCAGCATGGGGATTCAATTACACAGCCTCCGTTTCTGAAGTGCGGAAAGAATTGGTGTGGTCGGCAGGAAATGCCACGCCTCCTGTGGCCCAGATCGAAGCGTGGCTGATTGATCATAGCTTTGAGTTAACTGGCCAGTGTTTCCGCATGGGGCAGTCGGGATTATTGTTCAGGGAAAGCAAGGGCCACTGGAATAAACAGCCTTACACAGTATTTGTGCCTGAAACCGATGACAGTTTTAATGAAGACGGCGTTATTTACATACAGGCCGCACTAGCATAAAACATTCTGGCGATAAGCGGCGGCTATGGCGAAATTGGTAGACGCAGCAGATTTAGGTTCTGCCGGGTGACCGTGGGGGTTCGAGTCCCTCTAGCCGCACCATTTATTTTATAGGTTCTATTTTGATACGTAAAACAGTTGCGATTATCGGCGCCGGGCCGAGCGGCCTTGCCGCCGCCAAGGCGGCGCTGGAGCAAGGTCTGCAACCGACCGTATTCGAGGCGGCTAACAGAATAGGCGGCTTGTGGCGGATTGGCGGTTACACTTGGCGCGGGATGCGCACCAATATCTCGAAGTATAATTGTGCCTTCTCAGATTTCCCTTGGCCGGATACGCAAAACGATTTTCCGAAAGCGGGCGCGGTTGCGGGTTATTTGCAAGATTACGCCACACGATTCAATTTGGACGAGCACATTGAGACGAACAGCCGTGTGACGCAAGTACGACGGCAGGGCGACGCTTGGGCGGTCAGTATCAATGATAGCACGCCGCGTATATTCGATGGCGTCATTGCCGCCTCTGGCATTTTCGCACAGCCTAACATGCCAGCCGTCACAGAGATCGGTGCGTTGGTTGTTAAGCACAGCGCCTATTATTGTGGGTGGCACGATCCCCGACGTACTACCATCGTCGGTGGATTGATGAGCGGAGTCGAGATCGCCGCGCATGTGGCGCGAAAGGGCGGCGAAGTCGACTTTGTGACCGACCATCCAGTTTGGATCTTGCCGCGGGTCGCGCGCTTAGACGGCTACCAGCAGGCGGTACCCCTTGATTTGGCGCTTAACCGCCGCGATCCTATGGCGCCGCCACCATCGAATGACCGGCGTGAGCGCTTCCGCAAGACAGCGGCATTTTTCGAAAGCCAGTTCGGCAATCCGGGCAAGGTGCATAGCCAGCTGGGGGTCTGGCCTTATCACGAGCCGCCGCAGGTGGCGGTTTCGGACGATTTCCTGAAGCATGTAAAAACCGGCGCCATCCAAATCTATCGCGGCCGCTTAAAAAGGGTCGAGGATCGCGGCCTGCTGCTGACCGATGGCCGTTTCATTAAAAGCGATCGGACGATTGCCTGCACGGGCTATCGAACCGATCTTTCGTATCTGGGCGCGGCAGAACGTATGCAGATCGGCTATCGCGAAGCGGACAAGTTCTTGCCATTCGTGGCTGACAGTTCGGTGTTTCATCCGCAACTGCCGGGATTGTGTTTTGTAGGGCTATATCGCGGGCCTTACTTCGGCGTGATGGAATTGCAGGCGCGGTATGCGGCGATGCTGCTAGCGGGCACGCTGCCCTGGCCGCAATCGATGGCAGGGGTTACAGCGCAAGTAGCGCTGCGGGCTGAGCAGCCGCGTACGCAATTTCCGCTAGCATACATGCCATCGGCAGATGCCCTGGCCACGCGGATCGGCTGCATGCCCAACCTAAACGACCCAGCGGTACGCACAGCACCGATGACGCCCGCGCAGTTCCGCCTGCAGGGGCCGAATAGCAATCCCGAGAGCGCGCGGCGCGGCATGGCGCAAGCGGCGCAGCGGCTGGGAATAGCATGACCTGGCAACCAAAACACATCCTAGAGCAACTAACAGGCCGCTGGACGCTGGAGCGCATTATCAATGATGGCTCCCGCTTTACGGGGCAGGCGGTATTTACGCCTGAGGATGATGGGCTCGGTTACCGCGAAGACGGTACCTTGCAGTTTGCGAACGGCCAACGCAGCAAAGCGTATCGCGAGTATCTTTATCGTGCCGTACTTAATGGCTTTACTGTCTGGTTCCCGGACTCACCACCGCGCTTGTTTCAGGCCGTGACGTTAAGCAAGCAAGGCGATGTTTGGTCTGGGCCAGCACAGCACGATTGCCCGCCAGACACCTACGACAGCCGCTATGTCTTCGCGCCGGACGGCAGCTTTAGCATTTCGCACAGCGTGCAGGGGCCGCGGAAAGCCTACAGGATGGTTGGCACCTATCAGCGTCTAACGCTGTAATTAGCCAATATCCTTGCGGTCTATCGACCTAACCGCTATGTTCCGCGCCTGAATTTCAACTAAACCCCGGATTTATCATGCAAGTCACTCAGCTCAAGAACGACGGCCTCAGCTATCAATTCAAGGTTGTTCTGCCCGGCAGCGACGTTTCCAAGGCAGTCGAGACCAAGCTGGCCAGCGTTGCTAAGCAAGTCAAAATGCCCGGCTTCCGCCCCGGCAAGGTGCCGATGAATATTGTGCGCGATCGTTATGCGATCAGCGTGCGCGGCGAAGTGGTTGAGGATCTGGTTAACAAGTCAACCCAATCTGCCTTGAAAGACAAAGGCTTGCGCGCTGCCGTTCAACCGAAGATCGAGCTTGAAGGCGATATTTTCAACGCCGAGTCGGATGTGGCCTACAATTTATCTGTTGAAGTGCTGCCGACGATCGAACCGGTGGATGTCAGCAGCCTGGCGCTGACGCGCGAAACCGCCCCGGTCGACAATGAAGCGGTGGAAGCCCGGCTGAAGGCCTTTGCCGCGCAATTGCGCAGCACGGCACCAGCGCCGGAAGGCAAAGCTGCCGAAAATGGCGACACGCTTGTGATCGATTTCGACGGCAGCGTCGACGGTCAGCGCCGAGACGGAATGCTGTCGGAAGGGTTTAATCTGGAGCTTGGCTCGAACAGCCTGATCCCCGGTTTTGAAGAGCAATTGGTTGGCATGAAGGCGGGCGAGACGCGCACGATCACCGTGACCTTCCCGGCGGATTACCACGCGGGCGAATTGGCGAATAAAGAGGCGCAATTCATCGTCAAGGCGAACGAGGTCAAGGTGCCAGCGCCGGCCACGTTGGATGACGAGTTTGCCAAGCGCATCGGCGCCAAGGATATGGCCGACCTGCGCGAGGGCGTCACGAAGAGCCTGGAGGCGGATTATGCCAGCGCCAGCCGCAACAAGCTGAAGCGGGCGCTGCTGGATCTGCTGGCCGATAAATATAGCTTCGAAGTTCCGGCCAGCATGGTGGAAGCGGAATTCGCCGGCATCTGGAAGCAGGTCGAAGCGGACAAGGCTGCGGGCAATCTAGATGCGGACGATAAGGGCAAAAGCGACGAGACGCTGAAAACCGATTATCGCAAGATTGCTGAGCGGCGCGTGCGCTTGGGCCTGTTGCTGGCCGAGATCAGCACGCAGCAAAAGGTGCAGGTCACGAATCAGGAGCTGCAACAAGCAGTGCGCACGCAGGCGATGAGCTACCCAGGGCAGGAAGCGCAAATCGTCGAGTTTTATTCAAAGAATCCGCAGGCCGTGCAATCGCTGCAGGCGCAGGCATTTGAGGACAAGGTCGTTGATACAATTATCAGCAAGGCGAAGATGACGGATAAGACAGTTACAAAAGACGTGCTGATGACCGACGCAGGATAACGACACAGTTTAATGAATAGAAAGGCGGGCTGCGGCCCGCCTTTTTCATGTTCACAGTAGGTGCGAAGCCGCCCACAATGGCTTTATGAGTTCACAGATTTTTCAAAGCTTTTGGCACGGGGCGCCGCTATCGCCTTATGAATTGATGTGCGTGAAGTCATTCCTCGACCATGGGCACGCGTATCATCTTTATTCGTATAGCGAGTTGGCAGTGCCGGAAGGCTGCATCGTGATGGATGCAGCGGAAATCTTGCCGCGGGCGCAGGTGTTTGCCTATCAGAAAGGCGGTAGCTTTTCGGCTTTCTCGAACTGGTTTCGCTACAAGCTGCTGCATGCGCGCGGCAACTGGTGGGTCGATACGGATGTTGTTTGCCTGAGCGCCGAATGGCCGGGCGAGCCACGGCAGGTGGGATACGAAGATTTAAATGAGAAGATCAATGGCGCCGTCATCCGCGCACAGGTTGGCGACCAGATGATGGCGGAGGCGTTCCGAATAGCGGAATCCTACGGGCAGGATATAACCTGGGGCATGATCGGGCCCAAGCTGGTCACGCAGTTGATCGCAACCAGGCAATACGATTACAAAGTGTGGGACGCATTCAAATTCTATCCCGTATTCCATGAGACCTTCACGCAGCTTTTGGATCCGAGTTTTGCGAAGCTAGACGAGTTGCAGCAGCTGGGTGCGGTCGGTCTGCATCTGTGGAACGAGATGTTTCGGATCTACAAGATCGACAAGACCGTGGCGCCGCCAGCACAGTCACTGCTGTGGCAATGCTTTGAGCGGTACAACCTGCTGCATCTGTTTACTCAGCAATATAGTTACGACGCGGCCAAACAGCGATTGGTCGGCCCGCTGCCGATAACTGGAACCTAGCCCTGAGGATTAGAGGATTAAAAGTATGAGTGACCAGAAAACAGTGATCGTCTGCGGTGGTGCCGGCTATATCGGCAGCCATACCGCCAAGCAGTTGGCGGCCAGCGGCCGCAAGGTGGTCGTGGTCGACGATCTGTCGAACGGGCATGCCTGGGCCGTGCAATGGGGCGCGCTTGAGTGCGGCGATATCGGTGACAAGGCGTTTATGGCCAGCGTTTTTGCCAAGCATAAGCCTGATGCCGTGCTGCATTTCGCCGCGCTGATCGATGTCGCAGACTCTGTTGCGAACCCAGCCAAGTATTTCGAATGCAACCTTGTGAAGTCGCTGCGCCTGTTCGATGCAGTGGTGGAAGCGGGGATTAAGAAGATCGTCTTTTCCAGCACGGCAGCGGTTTACGGCTCCCCCGACGTCAGCGTGCCGATCACGGAGGATCAGCCTTGCGCGCCGATCAATCCGTATGGGGAAAGCAAGCTGGCAATGGAACATGGCCTCCGCAGCTATCCGCAATATCGAGCGGTAAAGCATGTCGTGCTGCGCTATTTCAATGCCGCAGGTGCTGACCCTGAAGGGCAAACGGGCGCGGCGCATCATATTATCACACATCTGACGCCACGGGCGATCATGGCGGCAATGGGCGAGACGCCGCCGCTGAGCCTGTTCGGGGGCGATTACCCGACGCCTGATGGCACCTGTGTGCGCGATTACATCCACGTGCAGGATCTAGCGAAGGCGCATGTGGCGGCGCTAGATTATCTTGATCGTGGCGGGGAGAGCGCAACCTTCAACCTCGGCACTGGCCGTGGCAGCAGCGTCAAAGAGATTTTGCAGACGGTAGAGGCGGTGACCGGCAAGCCAGTGCCGCACAAAATCGTGCCGCGGCGACCTGGTGATCCGGCTAATCTGGTGGCGTCAAACGAAAAAGCGAAAGTGACACTAGGCTGGGTACCTGAGCTGGGTCTGACGGAGATTGTCGCCACAGCGGCCCGGTGGATTGAGATTTTGAAAACGAAGCCATAGCTGTAGCAGCTGATAGAAAATTCGTTTCGGCTGTCGGTTAGGTATTGTAACGCGTGTGCGCTGCATTAAATAAGATCGGCATAGTCAGGTGGTGCAATTGACGCCTGCGCCATGATCTGCTGAATTAGAGGCAAGCTAAACAGGTTCCAACCGGAGAGCATGATGATCGATCCACGCAACTATTACCTTCCCAATCTTGGCATGGGCGATGGCAATTCCGAAAAGCGCGAATTGCTGGCCAGCCTTGTGCCGATGGTGATCGAGACCAGCAGCCGCGGCGAGCGTGCTTTTGATATTTATTCACGCTTGCTGCGCGAGCGCATTATTTTCCTGACGGGCGAGGTCGAAGACCACATGTCGTCACTCATCTGTGCACAGTTGTTGTATTTGGAGTCGGAAAATCCGGAAAAAGAAATCGCGATGTACGTTAATTCGCCAGGCGGCAGCGTGACGGCTGGCCTCGCGATGTACGACACAATGCAATATATCAAATGCCCGGTTGCAACCGTGTGCGTTGGTATGGCGGCCTCGATGGGGTCGATCCTGCTGACGGGTGGCGAGGCTGGCAAGCGTTATGCCTTGCCAAATTCTGAAGTGATGATCCATCAGCCGCTAGGCGGGTTCCGCGGACAGTCAGCCGATATTCAGCTCCACGCCAAGAATATTCAGAAAATGCACGATCGTCTGGTCGGCATTTATGAAAAACATACTGGCAAGGATAAAGACACGATCGTAAAGGCGCTAGATCGCGACAACTTCATGTCGGCTGACGAGGCGAAAGCCTGGGGCCTAATTGACGAAGTCGTGACGAAGAAGCCAGCGGGCGCTGATCCGGCTCAGAACTAAGCCAGGGAAGGAATGCGCAAATGGCACGCCGCTTGAATATACGACCAGTGGAAGCCAAATGAGTGTTTCGATGCAACCGATTGTGCAGCGTAACCAGTTGTTAAGACCTGGGCTGCTTAGCTTTAGTTATGGCTTAACAGCCAAAGATTTTTAGGGCGGAGACGCGTTATGACGACGAAGGCAACCACCGGCGCAAGTAGCGGTTCAGGCGATAGCAAGAATACGCTGTATTGCTCGTTCTGCGGGAAAAGCCAGCACGAAGTGCGGAAGCTGATTGCCGGCCCGACCGTCTTCATCTGCGATGAATGCGTTGAGTTGTGCGTCGAGATCATCCGCGAGGAAAATAAGACGAACCTCGTCAAGTCCTCTGCTGGCGTGCCAAGCCCGCGCGATATTCAGGCTGTGCTAGATGAATATGTGATCGGGCAGGAACGTGCGAAGCGCGCGCTGTCGGTTGCCGTGCACAATCACTACAAACGCTTAGCGCATGCGCAAAAGGGTGGCGGCGAGATCGAGCTGCAAAAGTCCAACATTCTGATCGTCGGGCCAACTGGTACCGGGAAGACGCTGCTGGCGCAGACGCTGGCCCGCATCATCGACGTGCCGTTCACCATGGCCGACGCTACAACCCTGACCGAAGCCGGTTACGTGGGCGAAGACGTCGAGAATATCGTCCTCAAGCTGCTGCAGGCTGCCGACTATAACGTTGAGCGGGCGCAACGTGGCATCGTTTATATCGACGAGATCGATAAGATCAGCCGCAAGAGCGACAACCCTTCGATCACGCGTGACGTCTCGGGCGAAGGCGTGCAGCAGGCGTTGCTGAAGATTATGGAAGGCACGGTTGCCAGCGTGCCGCCACAGGGTGGCCGCAAGCATCCGCAGCAGGAATTCCTGCAGGTCGACACAACGAACATTCTGTTCATCTGCGGCGGCGCCTTCGCGGGCCTCGACAAGATCATCGCCCAGCGCGGGCGCGGCACCTCAATAGGTTTTGGCGCCGATGTGCGAAATGCCGAAATCCGCCGCGTCGGCGAGATGTTCGCGCAGGTCGAGCCGGACGATCTGTTGAAGTTCGGTTTGATCCCCGAATTCGTGGGTCGTCTGCCGGTCATTGCCTCGCTCGACGATCTCGACGAAGCGACACTGGTAAACATCCTGAGCGAGCCGAAAAACGCGCTCGTGAAGCAGTATCAGCGCCTGTTCGATATGGAAAACGTGAAGCTGGAATTCACCGACGAAGCCTTGCTGGAAATCGCCAAAAAGGCCTTGGAGCGGAAGACTGGCGCGCGGGGTCTGCGCTCGATCATGGAAGGCATCCTGCTCGACCCGATGTACGATATGCCGGGCCGCACGGATGTCGAAAAGGTCGTCATCACCGGCGAGGTCGTGAAGGATAAGCTGAAAAAGCCTGAATATGTAATGCTTGATCCGAAAAAGGTGGCCGAGGCCGAGAAGGCTAAGGCGAAAGAGGCCGAGGCGAAAACTAAGGCCGAAGCGGCAAGCGCTTAGATTTAGAAACGGGGGCTGAGAGGCTCCCGTTTTTTTGTTTTAGATACTTCAATATTACTACATGTCTGCAGTGACCGACCTTGAAATGGTTAACAGCGCTGCCTAAATCAGGCTGTGACAATTAACCTGTACGCCGCGAATCCGTGGCATACTCAGATAATCCTGATTCTATCCTGATGCCGCGGGCGCTCGATCAGAGCGACCAGCGGTGGAGACAATGAATGACCAAAGAGACTCAAACAACTATACAGACCATTTCCGTTTATCCCGTGCTGCCATTGCGCGACATCGTGGTATTTCCGAATATGATCGTACCGCTGTTCGTGGGGCGCGAGAAATCGATCAAAGCGCTGGAGCAACTGATCAACGAGGATGGCAGCATCAGCGACAAGCCGATCCTGCTGCTGACTCAAAAAAACGCACAGCAGGATGAGCCAACGGCCGAAGACTTGTACCGTTTTGGCGTCATCGGCGTCATGCATAATTTTCTGCGCTTGCCGGATGGCACGGTGAAAGTGCTGATCGAGGGCGAGCGCCGCGCCGAAGTCAGCGATTTCATGCATAACGATGCTTATTTCCAGGCCGCGGCTACTATCGTAGGTGAAGATGATGGCGATGCGACTGAAGAAGAGGGTCAAGAGCTGGATGCGCTGGTGCGCACGGTCATCTCGCAGTTCGATAATTACATTAAACTGAACAAGAAAATTCCGCCTGAAGTCATGGTTTCGCTGGGGCAGGAAAAAAGCCCCACCAAGCTCGCCGATACTGTGGCTAGCCATCTGACGCTGAAGATTAGTGATAAGCAAGAGCTGCTAGAGACGGTTAGCGTGGCTGCGCGGCTGGAAAAAGTATTCGGATTCATGGAAGGCGAAATCGGCGTGCTGCAGGTGGAGCGGCGCATACGTAGCCGCGTGAAGAAGCAGATGGAGAAAACCCAGCGCGAATATTATTTGAACGAGCAGATGAAAGCGATCCAACGCGAGCTTGGCGATGGCGAGGACGGTAAGAGCGATACCGACGAATATGCCGACAAGCTGCGGAAGACCAAGCTGACCAAGGAAGCGCGCGAAAAGGCCGAGGCCGAACTGAAGAAATTGCGCGGCATGGGGCCGATGAGTGCCGAGGCTACCGTCGTGCGTAACTACCTGGACTGGGTGCTCTCCGTGCCATGGCAGAAGCGCACCAAGGTCAAGAAAGATATCAATCAGGCCGAGACGCTTTTGAACGAGCAGCATTACGGGCTGGAGAAGGTCAAAGAGCGCATCCTTGAATATCTGGCAGTGCAGACACGCAGCCAAAAGGTGAAGGGGCCAATCCTGTGTCTTGTCGGGCCTCCCGGTGTTGGGAAGACCTCACTCGGCAAATCGATTGCGGAAGCCACTGGCCGCAACTTCGTGCGCATGTCGCTGGGCGGCGTGCGAGACGAGAGCGAAATTCGCGGCCATCGGCGCACTTATATCGGCTCAATGCCGGGTAAGGTCATCCAAGGGATGAAGAAGGCCAAAAGCTCGAACCCGTTGTTCCTGCTGGATGAGGTCGACAAGCTGGGCAATGACTGGCGTGGTGATCCGTCGTCAGCATTGCTGGAGGTGCTAGACCCAGAACAGAACAGCACCTTCAACGATCATTATCTGGAGGTCGATTATGACCTTTCGGACGTGATGTTTGTTTGCACGGCCAATAGCTTGAAGATGCCGCAGCCGCTGCTTGATCGGATGGAAATCATCCGCGTGTCGGGTTACACCGAGGATGAGAAGGTACAGATCGCGCGCCGCCACCTGCTGCAAAAGCAGATCGAAGCGAATGGTTTGAAAAAAGGCGAATTCTCTATCTCTGATGAAGGCCTGCGCGATCTGGTAAGGCATTATACGCGCGAAGCGGGCGTACGCAGCCTTGAGCGCGAGCTGGCGAGCCTGTGCCGGAAAGCGGTAAAAGAGATTGTCTCTGCCAAAGGTAAAAAAGAGAAAGTGGCAATCACACCACGGAATCTTGCCAAATATGCAGGCGTGCCGCGCTTCAAGTATGGCGCGAGCGAGTTGGAAGATATGGTCGGCATGACGACCGGCTTAGCCTGGACGGAGGTTGGCGGCGAATTACTGACGATCGAAGCCGTGATGCTGCCGGGCAAGGGCCGCATTCAAACAACGGGCAAGTTGGGCGATGTTATGAAAGAATCCGTGCAGGCCGCAGAAAGCCTGGTGCGGGCGCGGGCGGTATCATTCGGGATCAAGCCTACATTGTTCGAGAAGCGCGACATCCATGTGCATGTGCCGGAAGGCGCGACGCCGAAGGACGGGCCATCGGCAGGGGTCGCTATGGTGACATCTATCGTTTCTGTGCTGACGGGCATTGCCGTGCGCGGCAATATTGCCATGACGGGCGAGATCACGCTGCGTGGCCGCGTGCTGCCAATTGGAGGCCTTAAGGAAAAGCTGTTGGCGGCGCTGCATGGCGGCATTACGAAAGTTCTGATCCCGCAGGACAACGTGAAAGATCTGGCCGAGATACCGGACAATGTGAAAAAGGGATTGGAGATTGTGCCGGTCTCTACCGTCGAGCAGGTCTTGCAGCATGCATTGGTGCGCGAGTTGACGCCCATCGAATGGAGCGAGGTTGAAGATGCGGTGATTGCCGCTAAGAGTGAAAGCGCAAGCGTTGGCGAAGAAACGATTCGGCACTAACAGGAAGAATCACTAAGTAAACAAAGGCGTTGCAGGAAAACATGTGCAAAGGCAAGTGAAAAAACGGCGGTTTTCTGCCGTTTTTTTATGTCTTTTCTGGGAATAACTGCAAAAACCCTAGTTGACGCTTGGAAAAATACGGCGTTACAGTTTGCGTGTTGCAGGTTATCCACGCAGCATCGCATGGCCGGAAGGCAGAGGGCGCTGCCGGTAAACTCGATAGAGGCCACTAAGTTATTAACAACCCAAGAGGGGATTAGCTCATGAACAAGATGGAACTGGTAGCGGCTGTTGCCGACATCTCCAAGCTCTCGAAGACTGATGCAATGCGCGCTGTCGATGCAGTAATCGCCACAGTCATCAAGTCGATCAAAAAGAAGGAAGAAGTCCGCATTGTCGGGTTTGGCACCTTCAGCCAGAAGGAACGCAAGGCTGGGATCGGTCGCAACCCACGCACGGGCGAAGAAATCAAAATTGCGAAGAAAAAGCGCGCTGTATTCAAGGCCGGCAAGCAATTCAGCGACTCGATCAACTAATAGCTGTTGCTTAAACGCTATTATCAGACCCGGTGGCTGCGGCTGCCGGGTTTTTTGTTGGCGAATACACGCGCGATGGCTATAAAAACCGAAACAAAGCGTAATTATCATAAGGATGCCAATGTTTGAAAAATTATTCAGCAAAGGCAGGTTTCTGGCAGGGACCTCTTTTTCAAAAATATATTTCGTAAAAACGGCTGATGGTCGTTACCGCCGTTTTTTTCATCGTAAATCGCAGGCCGACAGGGGCGTAATCAGGCAGATTTTTGTAAAAAAAGATTATTCACTTCGCAAAATGGCGCGACGCGACGATCTGCTTAAAATCTATAAAGCTATTATAGAGAGTAAACGAACGCCCTTAATTATAGACGCTGGCTCAAATATCGGCGCCAGCGTTGTGTGGTTCGCCGATCAGTTCGAAGGTAGTCATATTGTTGCCTTTGAGCCTAGTGCAGAAAACGTAAAGTTATTAAAACGAAATACAGCCGATCTAGATGTTGATATTCATGCAGCGGCATTGGGATCAACAGATGGTTTTGTCAGCCTTATTGATCCGGGCATGGGCGAATGGGGTTATCAAACGCAAGATAATAGCAAGGGCGAGTGCAAGCGGGAGTCGTTGTCGCGGCTTATCAAAGAAAAGATGGCTGAACAGTATGTGCCGTTTTTGATCAAAATCGACATCGAGGGCGGAGAAAGCGATTTGTTTGAAGCGCAGACAGAGTGGGTGGATCTGTTTCCTCTGCTGATCATCGAGCTACACGATTGGATGCTGCCCCGGCAGAAGACGTCCTATACTTTTCTAAAGCGTATCAGCCAATCGAACCGCGACTTCGTCTATAGCGGAGAAAATATATTCTCAGTAAAAAATGATGATTAAATGGTGGGCGGTGAGGGATTCGAACCCCCGACCAACTCGGTGTAAACGAGTTGCGCTACCGCTGCGCTAACCGCCCATACCTTGTCTATAATCTATGGATAGACCTATGGCAATCCCGATCCTAATTAAGCCAGTTCACTATTTTTTGCTTGTTCCAATTGTCGCTGCCGCATGCGGAAGCGGGCTTTGGTCGCTTGATCGGTGTCTGCGTGACAAGCAGAACAGGAAACGCCAGGCTCGTAATGCTGGCTTTTTCGTGCTTCAGCATCAAGCGGGCGACCGCAGCTAAAGCAAGTACCGTAATCGCCTGGTGTAAGACCGTGGCCAACTGCAACGCGGCGGTCAAACACATAGCAGTCGCCTTGCCAACGGCTTTGCGTGGCTGGCACCGTTTCGAGATATTTGAGGATGCCGCCCTTGAGATGATAGACGGTTTCAAACCCCTCGGCGCGCATGAATGCGGAGGCTTTCTCGCACCGAATGCCGCCGGTACAAAACATGGCAACCTTTTTGTGCTTAGCTGGGTCAAGCGTGCCACGTACATAATCGGCAAAGCCCGTGAATTTATCGATGACTGGATTCAAAGCGCCCTGAAAAGTACCAACATCGACTTCATAATCGTTGCGTATATCGAGCAGCACAACGTCTGGGTCAGCTAGCAGCGCATTCCAGTCTTGAGCCTCGATGTAAGTGCCGGCGAGGGTAGAAGGGTTGGCATGTGGCTGACCGAAAGTGATGATTTCCCGCTTTAGGCGCAGCTTGAGCCGGTTAAAAGGTTTTGTCGGTGCCTCAGAAAATTTCACGTCTTCGCGCGGCAGGCCACAATGCGTTGCTAGCAGATCAAGCATAGCGTCGATAGCGCCGGGCGATCCGGCCAACGTGCCGTTAATGCCCTCTGAGGCAATCAGCAAACTGCCACACAGCTTCAATGCTTCGAACTGCGGCTTCAACGCAGCCTTTAGCTTAGCGGGGTCAGCAATCGGCGTGAAGCGATACAGTGCGGCAACGCGATAAGGTGAGAGTTCAGACATGGGCGTAGTTTAGGGGAATGCGATTTTACTTTCCAGACAATACAGATGTAGGCAGGAAAACAGGCCTTCATAAAGCGCCGGGCGGCAAGCTGGTGAGATTATGGAGATTGATCCACCACTTCCGTCCGACTTTAACCCTGAAAAGGTGGCGCGGTTCCGTGCGCTTTTTTTCGAAGAATCCGCTGAATTACTGCAGGAGGCTGAGCTATGCCTGCAGAATAGCGAGATTACGGGCGATGACGAGACGGTAGGCACGCTATTCCGTAGCATCCATTCGATCAAAAGCGGGGCGGCTGCTTTAGGCATGCACAGGGTTGTTGCCTATGCACATGTGTTTGAAGCGACTTTGGAAGAATTACGGCGTGGCAGCTATGCGCTCGATAACCTGCGCCGGCATCTGTTCTTGCGCGGTTATGACATGATGGCAACTTTATTGGGCGCTGAATCTGCCAAACAAAGTTTGCCCGAAAATCTTGAAGCCGAGCTGACCAAAGCATTTGAGGTGTTAAGCGGGGCCGCCTCAGCCGTGCGATCGGATATGGCGCAGCGGGCACCGAACCATATGATAATGCCGCCTGTACAAAGCCAAACTCCGGTAATTCGGATCGAGATTGCGAAGATCGACCGCTTAGTCAATCTTGCGAGTGAGCTGACGATTCTTGAAGGCATGTTGCGGCAGCGAGCAGAAACTGTGCTGGCAACGGTTGGCAAAGTCGCTAGTGAAAATAATGGTTTGTTACACGGGCTTGACCAATTAGCGTTGCAACTCCGTGATTTACATGATGCTGCGATGGGCGCACGAGCACAGCCACTTGATAATGTATTTCAGCGGTTGCCTAGACTGGTACGAGAATTAGCCGAAAGCCTTGATAAGCGCGTGACACTAACCGTTTCCGGCGGGGAGGTTGAGGTCGATAAAACAATAATCGAGCAATTGATGGAGCCACTAACCCATATTCTACGGAATGCCATAGATCATGGAATTGAAACAGTGGGGCTCAGACAAAACGCAGGAAAGCCAACGGCAGGAACTATAAATTTACACGCACGCTGCATAGATAATCGGCTGCTGATTACCATTGTTGACGATGGAAAAGGCTTAGATATGGCTGCGCTTCGCACTAAAGCTGCAGCGCTGGAATATCATGCAGAGACTGAAGCGGAACTGGCTGATCTAATCTTCCGACCCGGGCTTTCAACCGCCGATACTGTTTCGGAAATTTCCGGCCGTGGGGTGGGTTTAGATGCTGTACGGCATAACCTGACCGGACTGGGCGGCAGCATTACGGTAAGTTCAACCGTTGGGCAAGGAACGTGCTTTCATATTTCGTTACCGCTAACGCTAGCTGTGATGGATGGCATGGTCATCAGCATTGGCGGCGAGCTTTACGTATTGCCGCTAACAGATGTGCAGGAAGCATTGCGTGTTTCTCCCGCCGCGTTAATCAAGCGGGGAGAATTACCGCCGTTATTGCGTCACCATGACCGTTATATCCCGTTGGTAGACGCCAGTATTTTACTTGATTGCGGTAAGTCTCCCCCAATAGCCAATGATCTGTTGATTGCCATAATCGGCACCGGTATCGCCAGTGCCGCACTTTGCATTGATCATATAGTGGGGCAACAGCAAATTGTTGTTCGCCCCGTGACGATGAGTGATGCGGAAACGCGCATCAGCGCGACGATTTTAGGCGATGGGCGCGTGGCGTTAATCTTAACTGTAGCGCAGGTCATGGCAGCCCTACAGAAGCCGCGGATCGCAGCATGACAGACTCGGCCATGTGTCAGTTGCTGCTCATCGCTAATGATGCTGAATTATACGGGATCGAAGTGCCCCGGGTGCAAGAAATTCGTGCCTACCAATCCTTAACCCGGCTACCGCATGCGCCCGAGTATGTCCTTGGGGTTTTAAACGTTAGTGGCCAAATCTTGCCAGTCATCGATTTGCGATACCGACTCTGGGGTAGGCCCACTGTTGTTAGTGCCTGGCATGTAATCATTCTCGTTAAAAGCAGTGACATGCAGTGTGGAATTCTTGTCGATAATGCTAACGAAATTGTTGCTTTTATTAAGGCTGATATCGAACCCATGCCGCTGCAAGCAAACAACGGTTGTTTGGCAGGGATCGTATATTTTGATGGATTAAATGGCGGCACTGCCGAGCCGCGGCCAATAGCGGTTCTAGATATCGAAGCGATTGCCCATTTTAATTTGGGGTCGCCTGGCTTTGCGCCAGTCGAGCAAAAGGAGATAAGCTATGTTTAAGCCCATCGAAATGTTGAAGGGCGGGCTCAAAATAGGCGCACGTCTGCGCCTTTATTTTGGCGGGTTCGTATTGGTTATTTTTTGTACGAATTTGTACATTTTCTTGACAGCACAAAACGTGGGTGCACTCGCGGGGTCGCTAACCGCTTATCGGATGGCTTCAATCGATAGCATCGGGGATTTGCGCAGTGCTAGCAGCATTATGCATAATCAATTGCTGGCATACCGCCTAGACCGGCAAGTATCGCGCGTTGAAACTTATCAGAAAGCAAAGGCGGCTGTGATCGAAAGCAGCGGGCAGCTTGACCGACTTAGCGCCTACTGGAAACTTGATCAACAAGCTATCTGGTCAGACGCAAGCGCCGATGTGAAAGGCTTACTAAACGCAGGGCAGCGCTTGTTCGACGCAACGAGTAGTTTAGATGATGATCAATGGAAGCGGCAGTACAATGAAGATTTCTTGCCCCATCTATTCCAGCTAATTAATAAGATCGCCGGCGAGAAGCGGGAAATTATAAACGAAGATGGTATTAGCGGATTTTTACAAAAAGATGTCCATGACGAAGCATTCGCAATCCATTCTGATATCGAAGACTTGCGGCAGGTCATCGCCGGGCTGCTAATTTTTAGCGTGTTATACGCATTAGGTGCCGCCACAAAGATTGGTCGTTCATTTGTACAGCCTTTGCGGCGAATGCAACAAGCCATGGTGGAAATTGCGCATGGCGATAGCGACGTGCAAATAACTGATCAAGGTCGCACAGACGAATTGGGAGATATGGCGCGTGCGTTAAGCGCAATCAGGGACGTTGGCATAGAATCAGAGCGCATGCGACGCGCGCTCGATAGCTGTAGCGCGACGATCATGGTTGTCGATTTAAACAACAAAATAACATTCATAAATCAGGCCATGCTCTCGCTAATCGATAAGCATACTGACGAATTGTGGTGCGGTCGATTGGCTCAACGCCCTACTGAACTGTTGGGTCAACCTATCGACTCACTCTGTACTGAAATAATGATGCAGCTTCGCATTCATGCCGGAGCGACAACCCTGCAGCGTGTGCGTTGCCAAACTGGGCTGCGCCTATTCGACTGCGTTTTGGCGCCGACTGTTGATCGTAATAACAATCGCGTTTCAACTGTGATTGAATGGATTGACGTCACCTATCAATTGCAGGCCGAGCATGAGATTGCAGCGATCGTTACCGCAGCGGCGCAAGGCGATCTTTCGGCCCGATTAACGCTCGAGCAGAGGGAAGGCCTGATGTTGACCCTGGGTATAGGCATCAATCGATTACTGTCAATTGCCGCAACATTCATCGATGAATTGGGAGGTTTCTTTGCCGCTGTTGCCGCTGGTGATTTAACGGCACGCGTGACGGGCACTTATGAAGGGCGATTTGGGCGACTATCTGATGATGCGAACAGATCTGCAGCACAGCTAGATAGCGTCATCGGGCGGATTATTGCAACGGCGCAGCAGGTCGCAGCCGCAAGCCGCGAGATTGCTGCGGGTTCGGGAGATTTATCGCACCGAACAGAGCAGCAAGCAGCCAGCTTAGAAGAAGCCGCAGCTTCTATGGAAGAGATGGCAGCAACCGTTCGACACAACTCGGATAATGCGCAGTTGGCAAATACGATTGCCCAAAAAACGCGGCAAGCAGCAGAGCGCGGCAGCTTAGTTGCCGTGGAAGCCGTAACAGCGATGGAACAAATTGAAATTTCGGCGCGGCAAATTATAGATATCATCAGCGTCATGGATGAAATCACTTTTCAAACCAATCTGCTGGCGCTAAATGCAGCAGTGGAAGCGGCGCGGGCAGGCGAAGTAGGACGTGGATTTGCCGTTGTGGCAACCGAAGTGCGGGCGCTATCGCTACGGTCGGCGGCGGCGGCCAAAGATATCAAGAGTTTGATTAGGGAAAGTCATGCTCAGATTAGTACTGGTGTTGAATCCGTCAATCGCGCGGGCGCAGTTTTAAGCGAGATTGTCGCCTTAAGCACGGAAGTTGCAGGTTTGATTGCAGAAATTGCCTCAGCCAGCGGCGAGCAGGCAACCGGCCTTGATCTAATTAATCACTCAGTCGCGCGAATAGATGACATGACACAAGGTAATTCAGCATTAGTTGAAGAAAGCGCGACGTCTGCACAAGCGCTTGATGAACAATCTGTGCAAATGCTGGAGATGACAGGATTTTTCCATTTTAGCGATGTCGCCCAACCTTCGCCTACAAAACCGCGTTTGATGCCGGTTCCAAAGCCTGTTGAAGCCGTTGCCGATTATGCAAGTTTGACAGATGATCACTGGACGTTCTGAGCGCATAAAGCGGGAGTTTAGTTTTACCCAATCTGATTTTTTAGCGTTGAGTGCCATTGCCACGGCAATCACCGGCATCCATCTGCCAACTTTTAAAAGCGACATGATTTATGGCCGGCTGGCGCACCGATTGCGCGCTTTGCATTTGCCGAATTTCACAGTCTATCGCGATTACATCGCGCAGCCGGAAAATGCTGGCGAGTTGGTTGAATTGGTGAATGCCTTGACGACGCCTGTATCGCATTTTTGGCGAGAGCCACACCATTTTGAGCACTTGGCTGCCGTGACATTGCCTTGGATTGTTGCTGAAGGGCGGCAACCGCGGCTGTGGTCGGCCGGGTGCGCTGCCGGACAGGAAGCCTATATGCTGGCCATGGTTTTAGAACGTGCCAATCTAGCAGGGCGCATTCTTGCAACCGACGTCAATACTAACGCGTTGAGGATTGCCAAGGCGGGACAATACGATGCCCAAGAGCTAGCACGGCTGCCCCTCAGCTGGCGTAAGGAGCATTGGCAGCAGAGCGGTAGGCCAGGACGTTGGCAAGCAAACCCAGCCTTACAGGAAAAAATATCATTCAGGCCGCTTAACCTGCAAGCTGCCTGGCCGCTGCAGCAGCGGTTTGACGCTATTTTCTGCCGTAATGTAATGATCTATTTCGACACACCTACAAAACAGCAGTTGCTGAAGCGGTTCGCCGCACTGCTTAATCCCGGAGGTTGGCTCTATATTGGGCATGCCGAAAATATCTTGCCGCTTAATACTTGTTTCAAATCAGTAGGGCGCAC
The DNA here is from genome assembly GCA_965246895.1 of Alphaproteobacteria bacterium. Classification (GTDB taxonomy): domain Bacteria; phylum Pseudomonadota; class Alphaproteobacteria; order JAIXQD01; family JAIXQD01; genus CBDFFX01. Next base: position 866,183 of record OZ251993.1, read on the forward strand.
AATTTATCGGCTCGATAATTAAATGCGATAGTTGATTTATATGGCTTTTTAAGCTCAAATCGGGGCATGGAAGCCCAACGTCATAGACAGCAATCGGATGACCGCGTCCACGCGAGCGCCAAGCAAGCGTGGGAGCGTCTGCAGGAATTGAAGCTGGCGGCGACGCCGGAAAATTATGTACTATTTTTCGCTTATTATAACGGGCATGAAAAGGCGCTGATTAACGGAATTGATGCGGTTTTAGCCAATCCACAAAATAATACTGAGCTAAAATTAGAAAATGCGCTGTTGGATGTTTATGACCGCTTTGTAAATACCGCGACTCAGCAGGCTTTTCTGAGTACTGCGACGAGCCAGTTCGACGATGAAATGAAGCAGATCATGGGTGTAATTGAAGCTGCCCGTAAGGGCGCAGATGATTACAGCACCGCCCTTGATACCTTTAACGAGAAACTAGAGCCTGAAATTTCGGTTGAGCAAATCCGCTATATGGTGACGCAAATGGCGCTAGAGACGCGCACTGTTGCCGAACAGAATGAAAAGCTGCATGAACAACTGCATAGCTCAAGCAGTCAAATCAATAGTTTGAGAGAAAATCTTGAGGAAATACGCAAGGAATCGCTGCGCGATCCTTTAACAGGTATTGGCAATCGCAAAGCATTCGTGGCCGATTTATTGCGCATCACAACAGAGACGATGGAGCATGGCGATGTGCTATCGCTGCTCATGATTGATGTCGACCATTTTAAGAAGTTTAACGACCTGCATGGGCATCTTGTTGGTGATCAGGTGTTAAAGCTGGTTGCGCATACGCTGCGGGAAAATATCAAGGGTCGGGATACGGCTACGCGCTGGGGCGGGGAAGAATTCGCGATCTTGTTACCGCAAACCAAGCTGGATGATGCGGTGCGTGTGGGCGATCACCTGCGGAAGCTGGTGGCTTCTAAAAAGATCATTCGCAAACCGCAAAACGAGGATTTGGGCGCGATCACGCTATCAATGGGTGCCACGCAATATGTTTACGGCGAGGATACAGCTTTGATGGTCGAACGTGCCGATCAGGCGCTTTATCGTGCTAAACAAGAGGGGCGCAATCGAGTTGTCGCTGCGACGCAGCCTATGGCGGCACCAGGCACATCTCACCCAGAACCGACACCGGAAGTCGCTTCGATTACAATCGCCGACTAAGTCATTCTTGGTGCTTTTTGCTGCCTTTTATAGTCCGCTATGCTAGAACAGGGCATGAACGCGCCAGAACAGCATATCGTGACTCAAATATCTGAAAACGAGCCAAATTCCATTATCGATGCGCCGACAAATTTTCCGCCGGCCTTACAGATGATGTTTGACAGCCTGAACAATCCGCAACGGCAGGCGGTGCTGGCGTTGGATGGGCCAGTGCTGATGCTGGCCGGGGCGGGTACCGGCAAAACCAAAGCCCTAACGGCGCGGCTGGCGCATATTCTGCTGGGGCATCATGCACATACGCAGGAAGTGTTGGCCGTTACATTCACCAATAAAGCTGCCAAGGAGATGCGGCACCGCGTCGAGCAGATTTTAGGCCGCTCGACGGCGGGCATGTGGCTCGGCACCTTCCACTCGATCTCGGTGCGTATCCTGCGGCGCTATGCCGAGCGGGTGGGGTTGAAGCCGAGCTTCACCATTCTTGATACGGATGACCAGCTGCGCCTGATCAAGCAACTGGTTGAAGCCATGAACCTTGACGAGAAGCGAAACCCGCCACGGATGTTGGCGGCGATCATCGACGGCTACAAAAATAAAGGTTGGCGGCCCGACCAGGTGCCGGCGCATGAAGCGGGCGCGATCGCCGACGGCAAGATGCTGGAGATTTACCGGCAGTATCAGGCGCGTCTTATCACGCTGAATGCTTGTGATTTTGGCGATCTGCTGTTGCATGTGCTGACGATTTTGCAGCAGCACGAGGATGCACGGGAAGCTTTGCAGCGGCAGTTCAAATATATCCTGGTCGACGAATATCAGGATACTAACGTTTCACAATATCTGTGGCTGCGGCTGCTGGCGCAACAGCATAAAAATATCTGCTGCGTTGGTGATGACGACCAGTCGATCTTCAGTTGGCGCGGCGCAGAGGTCGGCAATATCCTTCGGTTTGAAAAAGATTTCCCTGGCGCGGTTGTGATCCGGTTAGAGCAGAACTACCGCTCGACCGGGCATATTTTGGGCGCGGCTGGGGGCGTGATCGCGCAGAATAAGAACCGCCTTGGCAAAACGTTATGGACGGCGGCTGAAATGGGCGAGCAGGTACGCGTGCGCTCACTCTGGGGCGGGGAAGACGAGGCGCGTTGGGTTGCGGAAGAAATCGAGACGCTGCAACGCCGCAAGGTTGATCTGTCAGACGTAGCGATTTTGGTGCGTGCCGGGTTCCAAACGCGCGAGTTTGAAGAACGCTTTATCAGCCTCGGCATTCCCTATCGCGTGCTGGCCGGTGCACGATTCTATGAACGGCAGGAAATCCGCGACGCGTTGGCCTATTTCCGCATCATCATGGTGCGCGAAGACGATCTGGCCTTCGAGCGCATCATCAATGTGCCAAAGCGCGGAATCGGCGCGACGAGCCTGCAGAAGCTGCAACAGTTGGCACGGGCGCGGCAACAGCCATTGCTGCAGATTGCCGAAGATGTTGTGCAAAGCGATGAGTTTACGGCCCGCACCCGTACGCCTCTGCGGGAGCTGACAGGTGCGCTCGCGCGCTGGCGGGCTGCTTTGGAAACTGAGAGTCATGTTGAACTGGCGCGACGTGTGCTGGATGAGAGCGGCTATACCGGCATGTGGCAGGCTGATGGTTCGCCCGAAGCACAGGGGCGGCTGGAAAACCTGAAAGAACTCGTCAGCGCTATGGCTGAGTTCGAGAGCATGGAAGGCTTTCTGGAGCACGTCAGCCTGGTGATGGAGCAGGCGGAGGATGAGACAGTGGCCAAGGTCACGCTGATGACGCTGCATGCTTCCAAAGGCTTAGAGTTCGAACATGTGTTTCTGCCTGGCTGGGAAGAAGAAATTTTCCCGAGCCGCCGCACGTTGGAAGAAAGTGGTGCGAGCGGGTTGGAGGAAGAACGGCGGTTAGCGTACGTAGGACTGACGCGTGCACGCGTTGCGGCCTATGTCAGCTATGTGTCGAGCCGCCGGGTTTACGGCAATACGGTCTATTCAATGCCATCGCGGTTCGTTAAAGAAATGCCGCCAGAGCACGTGCAGGAGGAGATGGACCCCGGTCTTTACAGCCAACCGATGCAAAGCGGCCAGTTCGGCGGTGCCTCGCCTTATCTGGGGCCGGGCGGCACGATCAACCGCACGAACCGTTGGGGACGGGAAAAATACAGTACTGAGGATAAGCCAGCCGCGAAGCTGCTGGAAGGCGTTGCACGGGAGCTGGTGGTAGAGACCGAGGAGGGCCGCACGATCTATACGCCTGGCGCCCGTGTGTTTCATGATAAGTTCGGCTATGGCACGGTGGCGAGCGCCCGCGGCGATCTGCTGGATGTGAAATTCGATCATAGCGGCGTGAAGAAAATTATTGCCAGTTTTGTGAAGCCGCATGAGCAGGGGTGAGCTAGAGGCGGCATTGCCACACAGTTACGTGCTGCAACATATGGTCGAGACAGACAGCACCATGAATGACGCGCAGCGGTGGCTGGAAGCGGGACATACGCCGCGAGCATTATTCATTGCCGATACACAGACAGATGCGCGTGGTCGGCGCGGGCGGAATTGGTTTGCGCCGATCGGTAATCTTTATGCAAGCCTATTGATACCGGCCCCACAGCCGGCACAGGCAGCAGGGCGGTTTGGCTTTATCATTAGCCTTGCCATTCATCAGGCGATCGCTGATTTAGGATTAGGTCAGACGGTTACATTAAAATGGCCAAACGACGTGCTAATTGACGGGGCAAAGGTTTCTGGTGTGTTGCTGGAACGGGTAGATAGTATATCGGGCGCGGGGCTGATCATCGGTTTTGGCGTTAATATTATTGCCTCGCCAGTTGATACGCCTTATCGGGCAACAAACCTGGCCGCGGCTGGTGTTACGATAACGGCAATGTCATTGACAGCAAAAATCATGGAAGCTTTCTGGCGGTATGAGGCCTTGCCGTTAGAGATATTGATTGCGACCTGGCGGGAGCGCGCACAGGGCATTGCTGCGCCAATCACCGTTAATCTGCCAAACGGAAGCATCGACGGCATTTTCCGTGATCTTGCTGCAGACGGCGCGCTGCAGCTTGAATTGGCGGATGGGAGCACGCGGTTAATTTATAATGGCGATGTGTTTTTCCGATGACTAAGCTTTGGCGGGTGCAATGCACCGTGAATAACAGCGATAGTGCGACTATCGAAGATGCGCTGTTTCCATTATCAGTCGCGATGGAAGAATCGCCAGGACGCGACGGCCAAACGCATCTAACATTTTTGGTGCAGTCAAAACCGCAGACAGAGTTGTTGGAAAATCTGCCAGCATCAATAAATATAACCGAGATTAAGGACCAAGATTGGCTGGCGCAGACTGCGCGCGGCGCCACCCAAGCTGGATCTTTTACCCTGCTGCCCTTAGGCGAAACCGTGCAGGATGCTGCCAATACAATCCTGATTGATGGGCGCTACGCATTCGGCGATGGACATCACCCAACGACAATCGGATGTATTGAAGCGATGGAGCGACTGAAAGCCGCAAGAATCTCGCCAGAACGGATTGCCGATATTGGCTGCGGTACTGGTATTTTGGCATTAGCTGCGGCCAAGCTGTGGCCAGAGGCTGAGGTGATTGCGAGCGACTGCGAAGCCGCTGCGGTGGCTGCTACACAAGCGGCAGCAAGCGCTAATCAACTAGATTTGCAGGTATTTGAAGCAAGCGGGTTTGAAGCGCGTAATGTCATTTATGATCTAATCGTCATGAATTTGCTATTGGGGCCGCTGTTAGCGCTAGCAGCGGAGGCAGCGGCATATCTAACACGCGGCGGCTGTTGTATTCTGTCTGGTATCCTACCGGAACAAACAGAAGCTGTGGCTGCGGCTTACGCAGCGCAGGGACTTGGCGAATTGCCGCGATCGCAGCATGATGGCTGGATGACTTTAATGTTCAAAAGACTATGACCACAGATATAACCCGCGCCGAGCAGACCCGTTCACGTATTGCTGCGCTGCAAACCTGGCTGGTTGAGGCTGGTTACGACGGACTCTTCGTGCCGCGTACCGATTTTTGGCAGGGCGAGGAGGTCATGGCCTGCGATGAACGACTGCTGTGGCTAACAGGCTTCAGCGGCTCGGATGGAATGGCGCTAGTGCTGTGTGATGCAGCGGCAGTGTTTGCCGATGGGCGCTATACAATTCAAGCAGCCGATGAGTTGCAGGGTAGCAGCATTATAAGCCGCCACATTACAAACGAGCCTTGGCACGAATGGAATAACCTTCCGGTTCATCCGAGATTGGCTGTTGATGCGAAGCTGGTCACAGGTAGCTGGGTTGAGCAGGCAAAGAAAATCTTGGAACAAAGTCACGGTGAATTTATTCTGCTTGATAGCAATCCAGTTGATACCATTTGGGAAGATCAGCCGGCACCACAGTTTACGCCTGTATCACATTATCCAGTAGCCTTGGCGGGCGAAGACAGCCTTTCAAAACGGCAGCGATTGGCTGCCCAGTTAAAGGCGCAGGGCCAACAAGCAGCGCTAATCACCGATCCAACAGCAATCGCTTGGTTGCTAAACATCCGCGCGCAGGATTACCTGCATACACCGGTGGCATTATCGGTCGCGCTGTTGCGTGATGATGCGACTGTAATTTGGTTTACGACACCAGAACGCGATACGCCTGAATTGCGCCAGCATGTTGGGGAAGGTTGTAAAGTTGCAACGCCAGCTGCCTGGGGTGAGATCTTCACTACCCTGAACGGGCAAACTGTTTTGGTGGACGAAGCCACGGCGGCGGTATGGCTTGAACAAAAGCTAGTAACGGCAGGGGCAATCGTGCAGCGCAGTCGTTGCCTTACGGCCATGGCGAGAGCACAGAAAAATGCTGTTGAACTAGATGGTATGCAGAATGCGCACCGGCGCGATGGCGTGGCAATGGCGCGGTTTCTGAAATGGTACGATACAACTGTTGCGCCAGGCACTGCAGCTTTGACGGAAAGCGATATAGCTGGAAAGCTAGCGAGCGAGCGCGGGCGCTCTAACGAATATCGCGGCGCATCTTTCACGACGATTTGTGGATTTGGCGCGCATGGCGCAATCGTGCATTATCACACTACAGCCAAGAGCGATGTGACGGTTACAGGTGACACGCTGCTGCTGCTCGATAGCGGCGGTCAATATAATGATGGCACGACAGATATTACGCGCACGCTGCCGGTCGGCGCGCCAAACCAAGCGCAGCGCGAGGCTTACACGCGGGTATTGAAGGGTCATGTCGCGCTGGCAAGTGCACGGTTTCCAGCTGGCACGACCGGGCACCAGCTGGATGCACTGGCGCGTGCGCCATTATGGCAAGCAGGAATGGATTACGATCACGGCACTGGCCATGGCGTTGGACATTTCCTATCCGTCCATGAAGGCCCACAAAGTATCAGCAAACGACTGAATAAAACTGAATTGCAGCCGGGTATGGTCCTCTCTAACGAGCCGGGCTCTTATGAAGAAGACGCGTATGGCATTCGAATTGAAACATTGGTAGCTGTTCGTGAAAGTCAACCGGGGGCAGGCGGCAAGCCGTTTTTGGAATTTCAAACTTTGACGCTTGTACCTTATGCACGAACGTTGATTGTAGTTGACATGCTGACAATCGATGAGCGCCGCTGGATCGATGCTTATCATGCGCGCGTGTTACGAGAGATTGGCCCACAGCTTGAGGGCGAAAATCTGCAATGGCTTCAGGACGCCTGCTCTCAGCTTAGCTAATCGCGGCTAGCCACTTTGGCTCATCCCAGATTTCGATTCCTTGCGCACGGGCCTTATCGATTTTGCTGCCAGCAGCATCGCCAGAGACAAGAATGGTTGTGGATTTTGTGACAGCGCTGCCTACGGTCGCGCCCAGCTGTTCGGCACGCGCCTTAGCTTCGCCGCGGGTCATGGCCTCCATCGTACCAGTGAAAACAATCGTATGACCTGCGAGCGCGCCGGTGGCGGCCTGCGCTATATAGGCTTGGGGCTGCACATGTTTCGATAAAGCGGTGAGCGCTTCGATATTGTGGGGTTCGGCAAAAAAGCCGACGAGTTCTAGGGCGACGATAGGGCCGATATTGTTGAGGCTATGCAGTTGTTGTGCAGCTGCAGAGTTTTCATCAGCAGCTTCACGCATGGCGGTTTCGAACGCTTCCCAAGTGCTGTAAGTCCGCGCCAATTGCCGGGCCGTAACTTCGCCCACTTGCGGAATGCCAAGCGCATAGATGAAGCGTGGCAGGGTTGACGTGCGGGCTTTTTCTACAGCGGCGTAGAGGTTTTTCACTGACTTATCGCCCCAGCCAGGCCGGCCTTCAATCTGGATTGTGCCAGTCGCTTCGAGAGCTTGTAGCGTAAAGATATCGGCAGGCGTTTTAATGAAGCCGGCTTCGTAAAATTCAGCCACTGTGCGTTCGCCAAAGCCTTCGATATCGAGCGCATTCTTGGAGGTGAAGTGCCGTAACCGTTCAACAGCTTGGGCTGGGCAGACAAGACCGCCGGTACAGCGCCAGGCGGCCATGCCTTCCTCGCGCAATGTGGCACTGCCGCATTCTGGGCATTCCTTTGGAAACTGAAAAATCTTATTACCCTTAGGGCGCTGCGTTAGATCAACCGCAGTGATTTGTGGAATAACGTCGCCCGCGCGCTGCAGTGTGACCGTATCGCCTACGCGAATGTCCTTACGGCGCAATTCATCCTCGTTATGCAAAGTCGCACGGCTGACCAACACGCCGCCCACATTGACTGGTTCAAGCGCAGCCACAGGCGTTAGCACACCGGTGCGACCCACTTGGATCAGAATATCGAGCAGACGCGTGGTGGCTTGTTGCGCGGCGAATTTATGGGCGATCGCCCATCGCGGCGAGCGGCTGACAAAGCCGAGGCGGCGCTGCAATGCGAAATCATCAATCTTATAAACCACGCCGTCGATATCGAATGGCAGCTGGCTGCGTTGCTGACCAATCTGCTTATAATAAGCGAGCACATCATCCGTTGTTTTGCAGATAGTACTGGGTTCGTTGAGTTCAAAGCCCCAAGTAACAAGCTGCTTGCGAAGGGCGTGCTGGCTATCGAGCTTTAACTCATCCGACATTTCACCAAGTGCATAGGCAAAGAAGCTGAGCGGGCGAGTCGCGGTGATCTCAGGATTGAGCTGACGGACGCTGCCTGCCGCGGCATTACGCGGGTTAGCAAAGATTGGCTTGCCAGCTTCGACCTGGCGTTCATTAAGCGCTGTAAAATCAGCTTTGGACATAAAGATCTCGCCGCGAACCTCGACCAATGGCGGAAATTTTCCTAAAAGCTTTTGCGGCACGGTTTTGACATAGGAAAGATTTGCAGTGATGTCCTCGCCAACGGTGCTGTCGCCACGCGTGGCGCCGACCGTAAGCTTGCCGTTCTCGTAACGTAGCGAGGCAGAAAGGCCATCGATCTTTGGTTCGGCGACGATCGAGAGCGGCTCATCATCGGCCATACCAAGAAAACGGCGCGCGCGCGCAAAAAACTCGGCCACATCATCGTCGCTGAAGGCATTGCCCAGTGATAGCATCGGCACCTTGTGCGTGACTTTACTGAAGCCCGCCGCTGGCATGGCGCCAACGCGCACCTGCGGGCCATTCTTTGGCAATGCATCGGGATGTTCGGCAGCCAATTTATCGTAACGGCGGCGTAGGGCATCATAATCGGCGTCGCTAATCTCCGGCGCGTCATTGCCATGATATAGAGTATCGTGCCGCAGGATTTCAGCAGCTAGTTTGCCGATTTCTAATTCAGCTTTGAAGGGGTCGGTCTTTTTGGAAGCGGCCATCAGGCAGATTTCTTGCGTTTGGCTTTGGGTGTTTCGCGTGCAAGCAGCAATGCGTCTGCAGCGGCACGAGCAGCGTCCGTCACAGCATTGCCGGAGAGCATGCGAGCGATTTCCTCACGCCGTTCTTCGGGCGAGAGCGTGACCACGCGGGTGGCGGCAAGCTTTTTGATCTCGGCCTTTGAAATTCGTAACTGCGTATCGGCTTGGGCAGCGACCTGCGGGCTATGTGTAATGACAATAACTTGCACATCTTGTGCAAGGCGGGCAAAACGTTCGCCAACGGCAGCGGCGGTAGCACCACCAAGGCCAGTGTCAGCCTCATCAAAAATGAGAGTGGCAACCGGGTTGGCAGCAGCCAGCACCACTTTGAGTGCCAGCAGCAAGCGCGCAAGTTCGCCGCCGGAAGCGGTCTTGTGCAACGGAGACAGCGCGCCGCCGGGGTTCATGGAAACCGTAAACGTCACTTGATCCCTGCCATTTTCCTGCGCCTGATCGAGCGTAAGCGGCTGGATGTCAGTAACAAAGCGAGCACGATCAAGCTTGAGGGGGGTGAGTTCGGCAGCAGTCAGTTTATCAAAAGTCGTTGCGGCCGTACGGCGAGCCTTACTGAGTTTCTCTGCAGCCTGTTGGTAAGCGTTGGCTGTAGCATTGACTGCGGTATGGGCCTGTTTCAAAGCTTCTTCACCGCCATCGATAGCGGCTAATTGCGTTTCAAGATCAGCCGTGAGAGTCGCAAGTGCCGTGACTGTTACCTGATATTTTCGTGCCGCGCCGCGTAGCTTGTATAAACGGTCTTCGACGGCTTCTAGTGACAAACCTTCAGCACTCTCGCGGGCCTGTTCGTATTCGATGAGCCGCACGGCTTCAGCCAATTCGGTAGCTGCGCGATCGATCGCTTCGACAGCAGCAGGCGCAGAGTCTGGCAGCAGTTCAGCCAAGCGCTGGAGGCTGCGGGACCCTTCGCTGAGCTTTAGTTCAGCGCCTGTTTCACCGGAGAGCGCATCCCATGCGCGTTCTAACTCATCCAGTAGCTTTTGCTGTTGCTGCAGGCGCGTACGGCGGGAGACGAGTTCCTCTTCCTCACCTTCCTGGGCATCTAATGCATGCAGTTCTTCGACGGAAGCGCGCAGATATTGTTCTTCGCGTGCACCGGCGGCGGCGGCAGACTCAAGCGTTGCGAGTTCAGCCTTTGCGTTTCGCCACGTAGACCAAGCTTGTTTGACAGTGGCTACCTGTGAACTCAGATTACCAAACAAATCCAGCAGGGCTCGATGCCGGTCGCGTTCCAAGAGCGCGTGCACGCCGAATTGCCCTTCGATCTCGATCAGGCGGGAAGCGAGGGTTTTTAGCGTAGTGACACCAATCGGTTGATCATTCAGGAACGCCCGGCTTTTACCATCGCGACCAAGCGTGCGCCGTAGGATGAGCGTATCGGATTGTTCGACACCCAATTCATCCAACAGATCACTCATCTGGCAATCAGTAAATTCAGCGGTGACACTGGCGGTTTCCGTATCTGTGCGGATTAACGAAGCATCGCTGCGCTCACCCAGCGCTAGGCCCAGTGCATCCAGCAGAATGGATTTGCCGGCACCGGTCTCGCCTGTGAGTGCAGTCAGCCCAGCCGTTAGATCGAGATCAAGCGCGTCGATCAGGACAATGTTGCGGATGGAAAGACGCTGCAGCATCTGGCGTATTAGAAGATTTTACTGAGGAAGCCGCTTGAGGCTTTCTTGGGTGCAAGACCACGCGCGGTAAGCAGGCGATAGCTATCTTCGTACCAGCTGCTGCCCGGATAATTGTAGCCAAGTACAGCGCCCGCAGCCTGGGCTTCCTCGAATAATCCGAGCGCTAAATAGCATTCAACAAGACGATGCAAGGCTTCCGGCACCTGGCTTGTCGTCTGATAATTCTCGACAACGTTGCGGAAGCGGTTAACGGCTGCGCCATAAAGCTCGCGCTTCTGGTAATAGCGGCCGATCTCCATATCCTTGCCGGCTAAGTGATCGTGAGCAAGGTCGAGCTTCAGCTTGGCGTCACGCGCGTAAGGCGTGCCGGGAAAACGCGTGACGACATCCTGTAGCTGACCAAGCGCGGCTTCGGTGAAGCTTTGGTCGCGCTGCACATCGCGGATCTGCTCATAGTTGCAAAGCGCCTTGAGGTAATAAGCGTAAGCTACATTCTCGTTACCCGGATGCAGCTGGATAAAACGATCAAGGGTCGAGATCGACTCCTCATACTTCTCGTCCATATAATAGGCGTAGGCGGAATTCAGCTGCGCGCGCGTAGCCCATTCGGAATAGGGATGCTGACGATCGACCTCGTCAAAATCTTTGGCGGCTTTTTCGTACTTGCCTTGGAACGAAGCATTGAGCGCCTGGTTATAAAGCGTGCCAACGGGCTGCTCGACATATTTTTCTTCCTTATCGTCGCCAGCGCAGGCAGCGAGTAGGAGTAAGGCGGTAATGGCAAGGGCAGAAAGACGCGAAATCATGGCCGGAGTTTAGGCGGAGAGGGCCGCCGGGCCAAGCAGATTCAGAGCCGAATTTAAGCGGTCTGGCGCAGTAATTCAGGCTGAGCGGTAGAAGCCGGAGCGCCGCAATCGACCCAGCGATAATTGGCAGTATCGGCAAAGACCGCATGCAAGAGCTTGTTATTCAGGGCATGGCCGGTGGCCACGCCTTCAAAGCGGCCGAGGATCGCACCGCCGCAAAGCGACAGGTCACCGATCGCATCCAGCAGCTTGTGGCGGGCAAATTCAGTATCGAAGCGGAGACCACCGAGGTTAGCTACAACCGTATCCCAAACCAGGACGTTATTATCGAGGCTGCCGCCTTTGCCTAAACCGTTCGACCAGACAGCATCAAGCTCGGCAAATAGCGTGAAGGAGCGGGCAGCGGCAATCTCGCGCTTATAAGCGGTAGGGGTCAGGCGCAGCTCTGCCGATTGGTTGCCAATCAGCGCATTGGTGCGGGTGTAATCGAGCGTAACTTTATAATCGCTAGTAGCCGCAGGCATGAAACGCGCGGATTTGCCAGCTTCGGTAATTTCGACCGGCCGCAGGATTTCTAAAACGCGGCGCGGCGCTGATTGCGGCATAATACCCATATGCTCGATCGCAGCAACGATTGGCGCGGCACTACCATCCATTGCTGGCACTTCCGGGCCATCAATCTCAATCGTGCAATTATCAATGCCGAGGCCAGCAAGAGCGGAGGTAACATGCTCGACCGTTGAGACGCGCGCGCCGAAGCTGTTGCCGATAACAGTGCAAAGGCGGGTGTCGACTACATGATCCCAACGCGCAGAAATGGTGTTCTCGCCGTCTTTCAGATCAGTGCGGATAAACGTGATGCCGCTGTTCGCTGGCGCTGGCAGCAGACGCATGGTGACGGTCGCGCCGCTATGTAGGCCGATATCTGTCAGCGTCACAGGCTGGACGAGGGTCTGCTGGTAAGGGGGGCAAATAGCCGAATCGAATTTCATATCAACAAGATAGGGCCTGGTATTGGTTGCACCAAAACAAGCATTGTGACGCTTTGTTTCAAGGCTAACCAATTGATTTTTATGACTATCCTGTGGGCAGGCCTTCTTCTTCGCCAGGCACAGAAACGTCGTAGGCATTGAGCGTCACTGAGACGAGGCAATAGCAACCGACGAGATAAGCAAGCTCTGCCGTGCCAGCTTCACCAAAGTGCTTGAGCGCCAATTGATAGGCGGCTTCCGGCAGTTGCCCGCCACGGCTGAGTGCATAGGCGACATCATAGGCGATGCCTTCTTCTGCAGACAGATCAGCGGGGCGCTGGCCGGTGGTGATGGTCGCGATCTTTTCGGGCGAGAGGCCGAGGTTTTGAGCGACATGCTCATGCGCATACATTTCATAGCGGGAGCGGAACTGCGCGCCAACGACGAGGATCGCGATCTCGCGCACCGGTTTTGGCAGCTTTGAATTGACGCCGATGGCGACAATAAAATCCCACACAGGCTTGCCGAATTGCGGGAACTGCAGCATGGCGTTGAACGGGCCGACCAATGCGCCATCGGCACGCTTCGATACAAAACCTTTCAGACGCGCGGAGATGCCCTCGTTCATTTCATCGTAAAATGGCTTTTGCTCAGGCGTCAGAGCGGCAGCGGGAATTGGGGGTAGGCGCATTGTGAACTCCGATTAATGGAAAAGCCCGGCGGTGAAGCCGGGCTTTTGATTTTGCACTAAGTTTTACAGCTTAATTCGATTGGCGGCGAAGGAAGGCTGGGATTTCCAGCTCGTCTTCTGTTTGCTGCGGTGCCGATTGGCTAGTTTGCGGCTGTTGATAGCTGCTGCCTTGCTGCGGTTGTTGCATGGATGGTTGTTGATAGCTGCTTTGGGGCTGGCTGTTGGTATGATTGGGCGTGCCTTGTAGACCGAGGCTGCTCTTCGCACGTTCGATCAGCGATGGCTGGCGGCGCACACGTTCTTCAAAGTTCATGTGATTGTTTTGCGACGACTGCTGTGTGCCTTGCGATTGTTGTGATTGATCCGGTGCATAGCTGGACGAGGTAGGAATGCTGTTATTGTTAGGCATCGCGACTGGCGCAAAGCCGTTATCCGACATAGTTGGCTGCGCGTAGCTTTGCGTGGCAGCGGATGGCGTTAGCCCAGCTTCGCTTGGCAGTGGCAAATCTTGTGAAACATCGCTGTTCCAATTGCTATCAGACGTGCTGCTAGTCGGTTGCTGATTACTTTGCGGCGTCAGCTGCGTATAGCCGGAGGCGGTCCCGCCGCTTGTGTTCTGGCCATGCGTGGAATTGTTTGCCGTCGGCGCCGGTGTCATTTGCGCCTGATAGGTCGCGCTTGGCGTGTAGTTGGTAGGGCTGGTTGGGCGGTTCTGCACAACGCTGAATGGCGCGCCGACTGCGCCGAAGTTTGCCGTTGCTGCGGAGGCCGTTCGCGGCAAAGTGGCAGTGGCCGCTTCGATGCCCGTGGCGACGACAGACACGCGAATCGAGCCTTCGATTTCAGGATTGAACGTTGAGCCGAAGATGATGTTGGCATCTGGATCGACTTCCTCGCGAATGCGGTTAGCAGCCTGATCCACTTCATAAAGCGTCATATCCATGCCGCCAGTAATATTAATCAGCACGCCGCGTGCACCCTTCATCGAAACATCGTCGAGCAGTGGATTACGAATTGCGGCTTCGGCAGCGTCAAGGGCGCGGGTCGCGCCAGAGGCTTCACCGGTACCCATCATCGCCTTGCCCATTTCGGCCATGACGCTACGGATATCGTTGAAGTCGAGATTGATCATACCAGGCATGGTGATGAGGTCGGTCACGCCGCGTACGCCCGAATGCAACACGTCATCGGCCATGGTAAAGGCTTGCGCAAATGTCGTCTTCTCGTTCGCGAGGCGGAAGAGGTTGTTGTTCGGAATGACGATCAGCGTGTCGACATATTGCTGTAGTTCCTGGATGCCGCTTTCGGCTAGGCGCATGCGGTGCGCCCCTTCGAAGCCGAATGGCTTAGTGACGACACCGACCGTGAGGATGCCGAGTTCGCGTGCCGTGCGCGCCACGACTGGCGCTGCGCCGGTACCGGTGCCGCCGCCCATGCCGGCAGCGATAAAGACCATGTTGCAGCCGGAAAGCGCTTGCGTGATTTCATCAATCTGCTCTTCCGCGGCAGCGCGACCCATATCGGGGCGGGCGCCTGCACCTAGGCCCTTGGTGAGGCTGGCACCGAGTTGGATGCGATTTTGCGACAGGCTGTTCGAAAGCGCCTGCGCGTCTGTATTGAGAACGAGGAAATCGACACCCGAAAGATCATTGCGGATCATGTTAGTGACAGCATTGCCACCCGCGCCACCAACGCCGCAGATCAGAATGCGGGGGCTAAGGGTTTGCTCTTGCGGGATCGAAAGATTGATCATCGGGAATAAGCTCCTAAAAGGGTGGCGTCGGCTAACAAAAATCGAATCAGGGGCGTCAAAAGTCTTTACGCTCTGTTAACACCATTGGTACGCAGGATTCGAAGCATGTGCAACATAAATGGCACAAATTTAGCTCGGTTGTGTGCCTGCCTGGCGGCTTGACGAAAGAGACTGTGGATAACTGGGGCATGGCGAAGGTTGCCATCGCTCGATCACACGGCAATCGGCCACTTTCTTTTGAAAAGTTGCCGACATTCTCTGGATCTTATTGCGTACGCCTTCAGCAATGCCCTCATGATCATCGTGACTGAGGCGATACACGATCACGGCTAAAGCTTTATCGAATTTCGGATGAAACGAATCGAATGATTTTACGCGCGTTGCAACTTCGTTTCTGACGCCTTCCGAAGGATCTCTAGATAACAGATCAAGCGTTTCGATCATGTCTGTCACTCGTATTTGATCAGCTTGTTTATGGAGAGCCTGCATGCCTGATAAAGCATAGTCGGGTACAACCATGCGAACCTTAGTTTCAGGATGAAAACTGAGCTGAACGACAGCGTCGAGTGCCTGTGCGTATTTGTCAGCATGCATGTGATCGAAGAAGCGATTGCCGAGCATCATTAATCCGTCGAGACGCCGGCTGGGATCAGGATGTGTAAGGAGTGTTTTCGCGTAGGCATATAGACGTTCATTTTGAGCTTGGGTGAGCGGCGGCACAGCAAGTTGGCCATCTTGACGCGGGCCCTCAACGGGAAGTAACGGCATGATTGAACGCGTTTCACAATCATCGATGGCGGCATCGATCAGCTTCGGATAAAATTCATCAAAATTCAGCCGGTCTTTAAGCGATGATATTTCAATCGAAGTATCGTCGTTGCTGTCAGCAATAACGAAACCTTCGTCGCCGAAATGCATCTGGAACTTTTCCTGCGTTCTCGGCAATAACAATACGAACAGGCTGCCGGTTTTGTTGTAATCGTCAAACGCAGATCGGCTATCAGTGTCGGCTGTGCACCATTGCGTTTGGCGACCGTAAAAACGTGCAGCTGCAATTCGGTTGATGCGCAGAAGTCGATAATCTTCATTTTTACCAATGATAACAGCCGCCGGGTCTTTGCCAGCCAATAAAGCTATTTCTTCCGGATTGCCGGCTATGAACGACGTATCAACGACTTTTGGCTTGAACATGTTACGGAACGCAGTCGGAAAATCCGCTTCCTCGCAGTAGGAATTAAAACGCGGTGAATTGTGGATTCGTTGTTTGTACGGCTGTAAGCCTTTGAAAATTTCAGCAGGTTTCAGGGCAATTAGCTGTCCGGTGTAAGATCCAAGTGGAGCATATAGATCGAATGGAATATAAGCGCTGTGCAGCGCGTCCACAGCGGCAAGATAAAGCGAAATTTTATCTGTATCTTCGTAGAATAATCGATGGCGTTCGGCGGGCGATGATTGTTTTACCAAAGTGCAAAGATAGGGAATGAATTTACCAGCTGGCGTTAAATCGATTTGCAAAATCATTTCAATCGAACGTTGTACATCGAGTTCACTGTCATAAGCTCTGTAATCGCCGATAAAAGGATTTTCACGTATAAAATCGCCTGCATCGCTCAACAAGAAGGTTAGTTGGCGCTGTTTGGCCTGTCGCATTGGTGGCAAATTATAGGGATTTTCATCCATGCCCGGTTCTATCACGCTGCCGTGAAAGTAATTCGCGAAAAATATTAACGTACAGCCTTAAACGTGCTGCTTGATCCAGTGTTTCAGGCGGGTGGTTAGTGAGGCACCGCTGCCGCCTTTATCTGCGAACATAGGCTGGCGGGTAAAACCGACGAGGCCCAAGGCTGTCGCGAAGGCGGGAAGGTTCGAGAATTCTTCCATCCCCGGTAGCGGACGCGGCGCGCCATAGCGGACAGGGCGGCCGAGGATTTGCTGCGCTAATTCGCGCACACCGGGAAGCTGGCTGGCGCCACCCGTCAATACAAAGCGTTCGGCCGCATTCCCCGCCAGAAATGGCGGGCGCGGGGCGGCAGCAATTTTCTGGGCCAGCAGCTCGAACGTTTCTTCGATACGCGGACGAATGATGCGGGCGAGAAAGGCTTTTGGAATTTGTTGGCCATTGCGCGCCTTCGGCTGGTAAATCCCTTGCCCTTGCGCGTTATCGTCGTCATCAAAGCCATGGTCGAAGCGCTTACTAGTACCGCCATCTTCACCCAGTTGCGGCACAGTGATAAGGTCATGCTCGTCAAGATGACTGGCCATGGCCTGGCCATGCAGGCACTTGAGCCGTTCGGCATGGCCCAGCGGCGTGCCAAGCCCGCGAGCAAGGTCGCTCGTCACATGCCCGCCGCCAAGGTTGACGCGATCAGCAAAGATAAAGCGGCCACCTTCGAACATGGCAAAGCCAGTCATGCCGGCGCCCATATCGATGACAGTCGCGCCTAAGTCCATTTCGTCTGGCGTCAGCACGCCAAGGCCACTGGCATAAGATGATAGCACCAATGCACGGGCTTCGATCTGGCAGTCGGTCAGCACACCCAACAAGGTTTTTACGGGACCAGTGGCTGCGGCGATCAGGTGTGTGGTGATGGCTAACTTATCGCCAACCAAACCACGAGGATCGGTAATTGAATGATCGTTATCGAGCGCATAACCGATTGGCAGCGCATGCGCGAGAATTTGGGATGGGTCGGGCAGAGCGCGACGCGCTTCGATCAGTGCGCGTTGTAGGTCGGAATCCGTGACAGCGCGACCTGCAAGCTGCGTTTCGGCGGTGATGTGATAGCTGCTGGGCTGGCCTGCAGAGAGATTGACCAGCAGACGCTCGACCGGCATGCCAGCCATATGTTCGGTGCCTTGAATAGCCTGACGGATGACGCGGCAGACGGCATCGATATCGACAATATTGCCGCCCTTGATACCCGCGCTTGCATGATACGCATAGCCGCGCAGTTGCAGTTCGCCATCCATGGTGGGGGCGGCCAAGAGACAGGCGATTTTATCCGACCCAATATCGAGCACGGCCAGCGGCGACTTGCGCGGGTCAATCGCCTTTAGCTGTGTTTTTAGATGGTGGGTTGGCATACGCTTGGTGGCCATTAGTCATCAGCCTTTGCATGGCCAACGGCTTTGGGCGTACTTTTGGCAGCTGGTTTGGCAGATTTCGAACTCACGCCAGTAGCGTCGGCTGAGGCGGCGCTTTCGTCAAGTTTGCCGTCGGCAGCCGTTTCATCAAGTGTAATGCGGTCGGGTAGGCGCGCATCAACGACGTGCACGCCGCGATTGGCAAGATCACTCGTGCGCCACAGATCGGTCAGCCGCTGCAGAGCAACGGCTGGGGCCAATTCAGGCAAGCGGAAGGTAATGATCTGTCCGTCCTTGCCGGCCAAACGCAGATCCCAGCGGCGGTCGCTAATGCGAATGGCAGCGCGCAGCTGTGTGGCAAAAGGCGTAGCAGAAATTTCTGTTAGAATCTCAGCGGCATGGGTATTGGCATTTTCTCCTACTACGAGCGGTAAGTTTGGAAAGCGCGCTAAAAGATCAGCGCTTTCTGAAAGGATAACGCCTTTGCGATCAATCAACATCATTTGCTTATTATACTGCCAGCGGGCATAAGGCGTGCGTTCCGTAATATCAACATAAAGAATATTTGGCAGGTGACGCTCGATCCGCGCGCGCTCAACCCAAGGGATTGCTAATAGCTGGTGATGCGCATCTTCAAGATTAACTTTCAAGATTGGATCGCCACGTTGCACGTTCAGAGCATTGCTGATTTCTTCCGGCGGCACTTCATGACGACCGGTGATGAAAATCTCCTCGACCTTCAAGCCAAGCGCGAGTGAAATATCATAGAAATTGCGGCGGCTGCTATCGAGCGCTGCACTGACGATGCCACTGGATAAAATGAGGGCCAGCAAGGCAATGCCTCCTAGTGCCAAGATCGCCGGTGCCGGTCGTCGATACCAAGCAGGCGATGGCGGTCGCACAGCCACGCGCAGAGTCGGCTTGCGGCGGCGGTTCGTTGAAGTGGCTTTACGGGCTGGCATAACCGAGGAAGATTAATGGTGGTTGCTCTAATCGCCAAGGGGTGGTTAACAGGCTAAACGCTTATAAATAAAGCTGTGTCAGGGTCGCCACGGCCTCAAAAAGGCAGAGTCCGCAAGTCTTCGTACTGTGTTGGGTGGCAAAGTAGATAGCGCCCGCGGATCAGCCAGTTTTCGTCGAAGCACGATAGATCAAGGCTTTCCAGCGCCCCGCCATCATCGATATTGCGGAATGTCAGACCCAATAGCGGTGCCAGCGGCAGGATCGCTGCTACATCCCAAAGCTTCGTATTGTTTAGGAAGGAAGCAGCACTGCGACCCAGCAAGGTATAGGCAGCAAACAATGCCGCTGCATAGAAATCGCACAAGGCTGCGCGACCGAACGTATAATTATCGTTCCAAGGCGCTAGCACAATCGATTGGCGATGCAGGGGCTTTACTGGCAATTGTGCAAGCTCCGTCGGCATTGTATCGCGCTTCTGTAGATAGGCAGCAGTGCCATCTGTGTAAAGTAATTCACCCAAAGCAGGCAGATTAATCGCGCTGATGGCAGGCTTGCCGTCAATAAATAGGCTAAGCAAGATTCCCCAAAGCGGCATGCCGACTGAGTATGGCGTGGTGCCATCGATAGGATCCAGCACCCACACGTATTTTGTCTTTTCAATTGTTTCACGCACCTGGCTAAGTGGAGCGATAAATTCCTCGTCAATCAAAAAGTGATCGCTAGCATTAGGCAGGGCCGCTAGCCGTTCGGCAAACATGCGGCTGATAGCGAGATCAGTTTCTGTGACAATCGAATAATCGTCTTTGAAAGATTGTGTAATCTTATCCTGCGCTGCGAGCGCATAGGCGCCTGCTTCGCGGATGAACGCGATCATGAGGGTAACGCATGGTTCAGGAATTCGCATACTATTAGCTGGCTTTCATTACGAGTCCGGCCAACTGGCCGGGCAGGGTCGCAGCCCACTTTGTAATATCGCCTGCACCGAGACAGATAACAAGATCGCCCGGTTGCGTGAGGCTAGCAACGAGAGCGGGTAGAGTCGCAGGACTTTCCAGCAAATGCACATCGCGGTGACCGCGGGCAATAATGCCTTCGGCAAGATTTTGTTTATCAATACCTGCGATCGGCTGTTCACCCGCCGCATATACATCGGCGACAATCACCGTATCGGCATCGTTGAAGCAAGTGCAAAACGACTCGAACAGATTTTCAAGGCGCGAATAGCGATGCGGCTGCACGAGGGCGATGACGCGCCCATGACTTGGCTCGACAGCAGCGCGAGCGGCTTTCAGAACCGCGGCGATCTCGACCGGGTGATGACCATAATCGTCGACAATTGTGACGCCGTTTGTGATGCCGGTGACGGTGAAACGACGCTTAACGCCAGCAAATTTTGCCAAGCCTTGACGAATGACATCTTCTGAAATCTGGAGCATGTGCGCGACGGCAACGGCGGCCAGTGCGTTCTGTACGTTGTGATGCCCGAACATGGGCAGAAACAGATTGTTCCATTCCAAGGTATTACCAGTTTCGTAATCGGTGACAGCGATATCGAAACTGCATCCACCAGGCTGACTCGTGATGTTAATACCGCGGATATCGGCTTGCGGCGAAAATCCGTAAGTAACAATACGCTTGTCAATCACCTGTGCGGCTAAATTTTGTACCTCAGTATGATCGGCGCAGAGAACGGCAAAACCATAGAATGGAATACCTTCGACGAAGCGATGATAAGCTTCGCGTACGCGGTCGAACGTACCGTAATGCTCCATATGCTCGGGATCGATATTGGTGACGATGGCAACCGTGGCGGGCAGCTTATTGAAGCTGCCATCGCTCTCGTCGCTCTCCACGACAATCCAATCACCCTGGCCAAGCCGGGCATTAGTGCCGTAAGCGTTGATGACACCGCCATTGACGACGGTAGGATCGAGCTCTGCGGCTTCGAGCAAACAGGCAACCATCGAGGTTGTTGTCGTTTTGCCATGTGTGCCGGCAACCGCCACTGACCATTTAAGCCGCATCAGTTCAGCGAGCATCTCGGCCCGGCGAACAATGGGGAGGCGGGCTGCACGCGCGGCGACAAGCTCTGGATTGTCGGGCTTGATCGCTGAAGAAATGATGACAAGATCGGCATCCGTCACATTTTTAGCGGCTTGGCCGATGGTCACGGGGATGCCGAGTGCGCGTAGGCGGGCGACGTTATAATTATCGATAACGTCTGAGCCTTGTATTTTATAACCGAGGTTATGCAAAATCTCGGCAATCCCACTCATACCGATACCGCCAATGCCGACAAAGTGTAGCTGTCCGATTGTGGGTGATAAATGGCGCATACAGTCTTATAGAGTTTGCTCAACCAAATCAGCAAGCCTAATGGCTGCATGCGGCTGGCCGAGGGCATGCGCGGCGGCGGCGGCGGCGCTTAGCCGTTCCGGATTTTGTAGTAGCTGGTTAAGACGCTGGGCAAGGCTATCTGGCGTCAACCATTCCTGCGGCACGTACCAGCCAGTGCCGGCTTTTTCGAAAGCTTCGGCATTGCGGCGTTGCTCGTCCATGGAGCCGCCTTTGGGGATCGGCACGAAAATCGCCGGACGGCCAACCACTAACAATTCCGCGGCCGTACTGGCACCCGCGCGGCAGATAACGAGCTGCGTTTTCGCTAGGCGTTCGGCCATATCGGTGAAGAAGGGCGCAACCGAGGCTGTGATGCCAGCGGCTTCAAGGCGGGCTGTTATCGCTTCCGCGTCTGCACCGTTATATTGCAGCGAGAGGCGGATACGGCGGCGTAACTGGTCAGGTAACAACAGCAGGGCGGGTGGCACGACTTCGCCGAAGATGCTGGCGCTTTGGCTGCCGCCGACAACGAGAATGCGGATTGGATCAGTTGCATTCGGCGCCATGTACGGCTGCATGCGACTGGCGATAATAGCCGAGCGGACGGGATTGCCGGTCTCGATCACCTTGTCGTGCGGCAGCGATTCCGCGCCCGATATCATGCGGAAGGAAATCGCTAGTTTGCTGGCGATGGGCAACAGCTTGCTGTTAGCCAGGCTGACCTTAGTTGCTTGTTCATGAATAATAAGCGGGCGGCGAAGGCTCCAGCATCCAAGTGCAGGTGCGAATGATGGATAACCACCAAAGGCAACAAGGCAAACGGCGCGGCGACGCTGCATATGGCGGCGCGCCTGCCAAGCGGCTTTGAGGATGATCTTTACTGTTTCAAGCTTCCCTTTTAGACCGGGTAAAACAGGCGTAGCGGGCAGCGTGACCAATTCGACGTCATGCAGCTTGCCAGCATATTTTTCGCCGCGATTATCAGTATAGATCACGACGCGATGTCCGCGAGATGTGAGTTCACGCGCCAATGCTTCGGCTGGGAAAAAATGGCCGCCGGAACCGCCAGCTGCCAGCGCGATTGTTTGCGTTTTCATCGGCTGCTGACAGTCGTCACAGGCCGGGTGGTGCTGCGCCGCGTAAGTGCCAAAACGAAGCCCATGCCGAGTGCGAGCGCAATAAGAGAGGAGCCGCCGTATGAGACAAAGGGCAGGGTCATGCCTTTAGTGGGGATCAAGTGTAAGGAGGACGCCATATTGATGGCTGCCTGCAGGCCGAACTGCGCCATCAGGCCTGAGACTGCGAGCAGCACGAACAGATCGCGCTGCTGAGCTGCACGCCAAAATCCGCGCAGCACGACAACGAGAAACAGGCCAAGCAGCACGCTTGACCAAACGAGGCCTAATTCTTCACCAGACACAGAGAAGATGAAGTCGGCATGCGCATCAGGCAATGCACGCTTAACAATACCTTGGCCTGGGCCGGTACCGAGCCAGCCGCCGTTGTTGAAAGCATCGAGCGAGCGGTCGATTTGATAGGTATCGCCCGCGGCAGGATTCATAAACCGGTCGATCCGGCTGGAGACATGCGGAAATACCAAGTATGCGCCGCCGAGTCCCACTACGCCTAATATGCCAAGGCCTGCGACAATTATAAGAGGGATACCTGCAAGAAACAGCTGGCAGAACCAGATGGCAGTGACAACAATGGTCATGCCCAGATCAGGTTGCAGCAGGAGTACCGCGACGCAAATAAAATAGAGGCCGGTCGAGATTAACTTGCCAGGAAATTTTGCCTCGTCATAAGCCTTGGCAAAGAGCCAAGCAGAGACGACAGCGAATACCGGCTTCAAAAACTCAGATGGTTGTATATTGAGGCCAGGCAAATGGATCCAGCGCGCTGCGCCTTTGATCTGCGAGCCAGCGATAAGAGTTGCAAAGGTGAGGGCTAGAAAAACTGGTAAAAGCGCCAATGCGCAAAGCCGCACCTGCCGCGGCGATAGCCAAGAGACGATGTAGATGATCCCAAGGCTAGGAATTAGCAGCGCGATATGATGATAAACGAAATAAAAACGATCAAGACCAATACGGGTTGCAACCGCCGGACTTGCGGCAAAAATTAGTAGAATGCCGAACAGTAGGATCGCAATCAGCGCACCAAGAATAACGCGATCCACCCCCTGCCACCAATCGGCAAAGCTACCAATCGGATTGCGTGTGTTGCGACTCTGCACACCAGCTGGCAAGGCACCCGGTAAAAACCCACGAAGATTATCGCTGCGCATCAGCCTGCGGCTCCAACCTCAAGCGCGCGGACGGCGTTGCGGAACAATTCGCCCCGCTTTTCAAAATTCGGGAATTGATCGAAGCTGCTACAAGCGGGGGAGAGCAGCACCACTGCGTGATCAAGGTCTTCTTCCTTTGCCATGACGGCCGCATGCTTGACGGCGCGATCAAGGGTTTCGTCGATCGTATATGTAACGCCCTGCTTATCGAGCCAGGTGGCCATATCATTGGCTGCCTCACCAATCAAAAACGCATGGCGGACAGGTTTCAGATAACCATCAAGCGCGCTGTAATCACTGGTTTTGGCGCGGCCGCCGGCAATCCAATAAATTGGATCGTAACAGACGAGGGCTTTTTGCACGGCGCCGATGTTTGTTGCCTTGCTGTCGTTAATAAAGCGGATGTCATCAATTGTATCGACCAATTCCTGCCTGTGCGATAGGCCAGGGAAACTGCGAATGGCTGCGATAATGGCTTCGCTTTGTAAGCCACTCGCGTGACAGGCGGCATAAGCGGCGGCGATGTTCTGTGCGTTATGAGCGCCAGGCAGCGTTATAATATTGTCGATTTGCGCAACGTTTTTGCCTTCGACATAGAGCATGCCATCACTAACCGAAATCCCAGCATCGAATTTCTGCATGGCACTAATTGAAATAACTGTGCCTGGCAGGGTTCCTGCAAGCTTTGAACTGGCGGCATCATCGATGCCGATGATAGATGTTTTCGCGCCTTCAAAAATACGCCCTTTGGCTGCGATATAGCCGTCTATGCCGTTATGGCGATCAAGATGATCGGGCGTAATGTTGAGTAATACGGCTACGTCGAAATTGAAGGATGGGAGTAAGTCTAGTTGATAACTAGACAGCTCCAACACATAAGTGCCATCGCTATTCATCGGCGGTAGCGTTAAAGCAGCCTGCCCAAGATTGCCGCCAACCGCATTTTTTTTGCCGCATTGGTTGAGAATATGCGCGACCAATGCTGTTGTCGTCGATTTGCCGTTGGTGCCTGTGATGGCAATCGTTTTGGCGTTCGGCTGGGCCTGGAGCAGCAATTCGATATCGCTTGCAATCGGAATGCCGGCGTCTTTAAATCGCGCAACGATAGGGTGTGGCTTTGGATATTGCGTCGCGATTCCCGGTGAGAGCACCAGTGTATCGATACCTTTAAGATCGGCAGTTGCAAGATCTGCCAAAGTCAGCCCGGCAGTTACAGCTTCCTCGCGAACGGATTCTTGTTCATCCCAAGCTATTACTTTGGCACCGGCGGCGATTAGCGCCTGGCTTACAGAAATACCGGTTATCCCTAAAGCGAAAACTGCATATGTTTTATTGCGGACGAAGGGTAAATCTAGCATGAGCGACTACCTTAGTTTGAGGGTAGATAAGCCTACCAAGGCAAGGATGAAAGCGATAATCCAAAAACGGATCACAACTGTTGATTCCGACCAGCCTAATTTTTCAAAGTGATGATGCAAAGGCGCCATGCGGAACAGCCGTTTGCCTTTGGTGGCCTTAAAATAACCGACCTGCAAAATGACTGAAACGGTTTCTGCAACAAACAGGCCGCCAATAATGAAAAGGACTAATTCGTGCTTAACAGCAACTGCAATGGCTCCAATCGCGCCACCTAACGCAAGCGAGCCAGTATCACCCATAAAGACTTCCGCTGGAGGTGCATTATGCCAAAGAAAGCCAAGGCAAGCGCCGACTAAAGCGCCACAGAAAATCGTCAGTTCGCCCGTGCCGGGTACATGGTTGATGCCAAGATAATTAGCGAAGACGACGTTTCCTGCAAGATATGCAATGACACCGAAGCTGCCTGCCGCTAAAGCAATCGGCACAGTTGCCAGACCATCAAGACCGTCGGTGATATTGACGGCATTCGCAGCCCCAGAAATGACAAGCGCTGCAAAAGGAATGAAAAAAAATCCTAGCGGCAATAGCACATTATTCAGGAACGGAATGGCCAAGCTGTTTGGTTCTGGATAGGTGGAATGCGTGATTATGAAGTAAACGGCGATGGCAGAAATAATGAGCTCCCCGCCAAGCCGCACGCGTCCGGAGACACCTTTGTTATTCACCTTGCGGGTCAACTTCATATAATCATCGGCAAAGCCGATGACGCCGAAACCGAGCGTTACGGCCAATACCGTCCAAACATAAAGATTTGTGAGATCGGCCCACAGCAGTGTTGAGATTGTGACGGAGATCAGCATCATCAAGCCGCCCATGGTAGGCGTACCTTTTTTCTTCCCGTGCGAATCTGCTAAATATTCAAGGATCGGCTGGCCCTCGGCTTGCTTCGATTTAAGCCAGCGGATGATAGGCGGGGCGATCACAAAACAGATCACCATGGCGGTTAGCGTTGCGGCACCGGCCCGGAAGGTCAGGTACCGGAACAGATTGAAAAAGATAAACTGATCGGCATAGGGTGCCAGCAGATTATAAAGCATGCCACATCATACCTAGCTAAAATGCGCTGGCTAGGGGCCTAGGCGGCAGTTTCCAAGCACCATCTAGCCACGTCGGCGTCGTCGAATGGCACGGTTTCAGTGCCAATGATTTGCCCTTGTTCATGGCCTTTGCCAGCGATTACCAGCAAATCGTCTGTTTGCAGTTCAGAGATAGCGCTTTGAATGGCGCGGGCGCGATCGGCAATTTCAATAGAACCAGGTGCTGCGGCCATAATCATCGACCGGATAATAATCGGCACTTCTGTACGCGGATTATCGTCGGTCACGATGACGCGATCGGCAAGACGGCTAGCGATCTCACCCATTAGAGGCCGCTTGCCGGGATCGCGATCACCGCCGCAGCCGAAAACTACAATAAGCCGGCCCTTTGTGTGCGGTCGCAAAGCTTTCAAGACAGTTTCGAGCCCATCTGGCGTATGGGCATAATCGATATACACAGGTGCACCGCTAGCGGCTGAACCAATACGCTCCAACCGCCCGCGGACGGGCGATAGTCGCGATAGATTTTCGAGTGTATGCCCTGTGCCGCCGCCGGTAGCGATAACGAGCGCTGCGGCGCAAAGGGCGTTCAAAGCTTGAAATGTGCCGATCAAGGGTAGTGACACATCAAAGCTTGCGCCATCGGCTTCGACTGTAAGGCGCTGGCCGTCAGGTAGTTTCTCGCTTGCAACCAGATGCAACGTTTCGCCATTTTCCCCATAGCTGACGACGTGCAGACCGGCCGCTTCAGCGGCCGCCTTCAGGGCTGAATAAGCGGGGTCGTCGGCATTCAACACTGCAGATGCACCACGCGGCAGTAATTCAGAAAACAGCCGGGTCTTGGCAGCCTGGTATGCGTCTGCTGTCGGATGATAATCCAGATGATCGCGGGTGAGATTGGTGAAGGCCGCAGCCTGCAATTTCACGCCGTCTAGCCGGAACTGGTCAAGAGCATGGCTGGAAGCTTCCAGCGCCAGATGCGTGACGTTATTTTCAGCCAGCATAGCAAGATCGCGATGCAGGCTGACGGTATCGGGCGTAGTTAGCATGCTGGTCTGGGTCAAGTTCGGCGCCATCAATCCCAGTGTGCCGAGGCTGGCCGCTTTATGGACAGTCATCGCCCATAATTCGCGTGTGAATTGCGCGACCGACGTTTTGCCGTTCGTCCCCGTGATAGCAATAATCGTGCGCGGTTGCCGTTCATAGAATTTGGCGCAGATTTCTGCAAAGCGACGGCGCGGATCAGGATCAGTGACAAGCGCGACGTGCGCGCTGTCTGTATTCGTGGTCAACTCGGTGCCAAGCGGCGCTAAAATAGCGCTGGCACCAGCAGCGATGGCAGCAGCAATATATTGGCGGCCATCAGTTTTGTTGCCGGGTAAGGCTGCGAAGAGATTGCCGGGAGCGACAAGGCCGGAATGAAGCGCGACGCCAGTAATTACAGGGTCGAGATGCGTTTGCGCGCGGGCACTAACGGCGCAGCTGGGTGGCAGCAGCTGGAAGAGATGGCATTGCGGCTTCATCAGTATTGCCATCCATAACGCTATTAAGCGAATAGGCAATAGGCTGTGCGAATGGTTGTGCTGGAGCCTCGCGATTGAACGGCTGTGGTGCTGGCTGCTGAGGCGCGACTGGATCATCCTCAGCCTCAACCGGGGCGATCACCTGCTGCGGGTCTTCGTTATCGATCTCGACCTGAGGTGCATTCGGCGCGGTAGCTTTTACTTCTTGCGTCTGGAATTTACTGTCGGGGAGAATGCCCGCCTTATCGCCGGGCGCGAAGACAGGCGCGATGCCAAGGATCGGTGCAATCTGGCTGACAATCTTGCCGACCGCTGGCGCGGCGACCCAGCCCCCGGTTGCATAACCGTAGGATTTCGCATTCGGATGCGGCTCGTCGACCATCACGAAGACGATGTATTTTGGATTTGAGATTGGAAAGGCGCCAACAAAGGATGATAATCGTCCACCACCTTTATAGCCATGACCATTGATCTTATCAGCAGTTCCGGTTTTACCGCCAACCTCATAGCCGGGTGCATCTGCGCTTTTCGCTGTGCCGCCTGTTACAACAAGCCGCATCAGCCCGCGCATTAAGATTGACGTTTGTTCAGAAATCACGCGTTCGCCAACGATCGGCTGGTTGGCTGGACGTTTTAGCAAGGTTGGCTGGATTAACTCACCGCCATTGACGATAGCGCTAACGCCGCGCACCAAATGCAGCGGGCTGACGGCCATACCATGACCAAAGGCGATCGTCATACTGTTCACGTCACGCCAGGGGCGCGGCACCATAGGATCGCCACGCTCCGGCACTTCGAGCTTAGCCTGTTTAGTAAAGCCTAGCTTCGTTAGGAACGCTTGCTGCCATTCGGTGCCAACCCGCTCGAACATATGAACGGAGCCGATGTTCGACGATTCCTCCATAATCTCGGAGACATTGTAGTTGTGCTTGGCCGGGTGGAAGTCAGTGATCGTAAAACGGCCAACGCGGATATTGTGTGTCGTGTCGAATACGTCATTCATCTTTACCTGGCCACTATCGAGCGCCATGGCTGTATTGAAGATCTTAAAGGTCGAGCCCATCTCGTAAACGCCGAGCGTATCGCGATTGAATTTCGCATCGTCGGAGGCAAGGCCCGGTTCATGCGGATCAAAATCAGGCAAGGAGACCATGGCCATGACTTCGCCGGTTTTCGCGTCCATCACCATGCCGGCACCGCCAACGGCTGTAAAACTATCGATCGCGCTTTGTACCTCGCGTTTAACGATATATTGCAGACGGGCATCAACCGAAAGCTTAAGCGGCGTGCTGTCGGTGCGCAGCCGCGCATCCATAGTCTTTTCAAGACCGGCGAGGCCTTCTTGGTCGACGCCTAAGAAGCCGAGCGCATGCGCAAACAGCGCACCATGCGGATAAACGCGGCGGAATTCATTCTGGAATTCAATGCCGGGGAGGCCAAGCGTATTTGCAGCCGCATACTGTTGTGGTGTCAGGTGGCGCTTGATCCAGGTGAAGCGCTTATTACTTTTGAGGTCGCTGATAAGATGCGCCCGATCAAGATCGGGAAATAGTTCAATCAGTTTATCAGCAGTTTTATCAGGCTCAATGACGCGAATGGCATCGGCATAGAGCGAGACGGTGGGGAGCGAAGTTGCTAGCGTCTGGCCATTGCGGTCGACGATATCAGCACGGGCGGTGCTTAAAGCAGCGTCAGCGGCGGCAAGTTTCGGCTCGCCATCTATGCCGCGAATTACAGTTGCGTCGACGAGCTTGCCGAAAATGACGAGGAAGCAAAGTACAAACCCGCACATCACCCAAAGGATACGACAGCGGGCGACGGTGACAGCACCGCGAACCTTGCAAGCACTAGGGGCATCGAAGTGCCAGCCAGCACCGCTGAAAAATGTCGGCTTTTCTTTAGGCCGGTCTACAGTCAGGGAAGGGTTGGGATGGTCATTCACACAAAAGGCTTAGCGGGACATGGTTAGCAATTTGTTACCGCTCATAAATCCGTCAGCGCGCTTGAAACGAGGCCAGCAGTAACTTCACACTGTTTGGCGTGGTCGGTTGTGAAGAAGGAGCTAGCTTTTGAGATACTGTCGATAGCATTGGCGAAGCACTGCGGCTGGCTGTTACGATTGGCTTAATCACAGGTGCCGGAGTGGAGGCTACAATCGGTTCCGGCATTGGAGCAATCAGCGGCGGCTTGGAAATGGTCGCAGCCGCAATCGCAGCCGTTGGCGCATCCACCGAAGGATCAACACGCTGTGCTACGACCCGGTTCATGTCATGCAGAGCGGCGACGCGTTGCGTTTTAGTAGCCTCAAGATGAAGATACTTAGAGGCAAGGGCTTCGATCCGGCTCGGCTCTGTAAGGTAAGTCCATTCAGCGCCTAGCACCTGGATATTTTCCTGCTCGGATACAATCTGACGATCGGTGCTGGCGATCTTGGCGCGCACTTCATCAACGGCATAACTCGTCTGATACAGCGCAGCCCCGGCACAAGCAGCAAGAAGGTAAACAGCGAAGGTCAGACGTGCACTTATCATTTTTTATCCTGCCTGGTTGGTTAGATTGTTGGTAGCGAGCGCGGCAAGTCCAGAAGACAAGCCAGTTATGGGGGCCGCGGCCCGTTCCGCTGCCCGAAGGCGTGCTGAACGAGACCGCGGGTTCGCTCGGCACTCTTCGGGGGAAGGGGGCATGGCCGAGCGGGTTAACACCTTAAAACTGGGCCGGGCGTCATTCGCTGTCCCAGGCAGAGACGGCAGATGGCGCGACGGCAACACGCTGTGCGCAGACCGCGCACGCATGAAGTTTTTAACGATTCGGTCTTCGAGGGAATGGAAAGAAACGACGACCAATCGCCCCTCGGGATTTAAAATATCTTCGGCTGCTTCTAGCGCGCGTTCGAGTTCGCCCAGCTCATCATTCACATGCAGACGCAGCGCTTGAAAAGTGCGCGTGGCGGGATCTATCCCATCTTTCGAGCGGGGCACGACTTTGCGAATAATCTCAGCCAGTTGAAGGGTCGTTTCGATAGGCGCAATCTGTCGAGCTTCGACAATGGCAGCAGCGACGCGGCGGGAGCGCTTCTCTTCGCCGAGTTCATAGATGATGTTTGCGAGCGCGTCAGCGGCCATGGAATTCACAATCTGAGCTGCGCTTTGGCCGGTATTGTTATCCATCCGCATATCGAGCGGGCCGTCTTCGCGGAAGCTGAAGCCGCGGGCGGCATCGTCTAATTGCGGCGAGGAGACGCCAAGATCGAGCACCACACCATCGACCGCAGTGACGCCAATGCCAGCCAACAGATGCTTCATATCGCCGAAATTACCGGGGATCAGCGTGAAGCGGTCGCCATAGATGGCGGTGAATTTCAAGGCACGTTGCGCGGCAGCAGGGTCGCGATCAATCGCGATCACGTTGGTGTTGGCGGCTTGCAGCATTTTCTCTGTATACCCGCCGAGACCAAAGGTGCCGTCGACATAGGTGCCGCCATCTTTCAGCGCTAGCAGTTGGAGAGCCTCGTCGCGCATGACAGGGAAATGGCTGAATGTTTCATCGGCTGGAGGCAGCATGTCGTCGCTCATTGCGCACCCCCATGCAGACGACGGGCATCGGCGATTATTTTGGACAATGAGATATCTTGTGCCTGCGCAGCCTTGCGCTGCTTTGCCATGTAGGTTTCGAGCTTTTCTGGCTGCCAAAGCTGGAACGTATTGCGACGACCAAAGAAAGCCACGGTCTCGGTAATGTCGACACCGCTAAACAAGGCTTCGGGAATGGTCACCCGGCCTTCAGGATCGAACGGCAAATGTTGAGAGCCACCAAAGATCGTGGTTTCGATTAGCTCATAAGTTTCAGGGGGTAGGTTCAAATTATCGAGCGAGGCGGAGAGCAATTCGAGATGCTGGGTCGAGCAGGCTTCAAGCGCGTCATGATGCAAAGCGCGATAGATGACAATGCCACCGCTACCGCCTTCTTGCTGATTTAGCGCGTTGCGGAAAGACGCAGGAACGCTGACGCGGCCCTTGCGGTCGATCTTGTTAAAATGGGTGGATAAGAATTGATCCACTACGCCCCCCAACCAAGTATTCGACCAATCCGGTTCCCCAACCGGCTCTCAGGAGTTCCATCATGCTGTGATGGATTGGTCTCACTTGGGATATTATGGGTATACATGGTTTTTAATGGGATGTCGACCGAAATCGACTGTCGGAACGCAATTTTATCAATAATTACCGATACTTATCCACATTTGTGTTAACAATTGGTGGATAACATTAGAAGAGCTGTATGTGGCTTTTCGACATAGATTTAACGTAATCTGTTCGCTCAATGTTCTTGCTCAGCCTGTTAATATTTCGGCTTCAAACTCATTTACCATGTTTGTCGACGAGGGCCGCGAAAGGGCCTTAATGCTGTCGCGAATAAATCACATCGCAAGTAAATCCTGCACACTTGTATTGGTGAAATCAGGCTACATTAGGAGCAGACGATGACGCGCACGCGCAACTGGAGGAACTGGATTATGAAAGCTTCGATTAAGACGGCTTTTGCTGCTGGGCTGATGGTGATGACAGGCCAAGCCGCACATGCGCAAAGCTTCGGTTCTGTGACGCGCGGGGCGGAGCAGCCAAGCCCAGAGCAACAGCAACGCCAACAACAGCAGCGCCAAGATCGCCGGAGTGGTTGGTTTACGACCGATGGGAATAGTCGTGCAGGCCAGCGTTTTGATAATAATGTTGATCAAAACTCACGTAACTGGAGCCAGCCCCGTCAAAGTCCAAATAGTTATGACCAGTATCAGAATTTCGATCCCAATGAAGTTTATCTACCAACGCAGGTTTCACCGCGACCAGTAAGCTGCCAAGTCAATACCTATGGCGTTCGCAATCCAGGATACATGGCGGCTGTTACTGTTGCAGATGCAAATTCTTGCCGCCCAATCGTGATCAGTAGCGGCGCGCGTGACTTTATCCAAATCAATGATTATGGCTATCAAGGTCGCGGCGTACATCAATATCAAATCAGCCTGCGTGGCGGCCAAGTAACCGCCGTAACACTCGATGGTCGCGTGCAACTGCCGCCGCAGTTCGGCGAAGCGCTATTAGATCGTCCGCTTGGTGGGGTGCAACTTGCTCGTACCTCAATGGATGGGCCACAGACGCCACAAGTGAAGTCAATTCGCCAATGGATTGGCTTGGGATATTAATTGTCAGATGGCCTGTAAGCCGGGTTTTGTACGACACAACATTTAACTGCTGCGTGCGATGGCCATTCATCTGGGAATGACGTTACCGCCATCCTCAAGCAATCGACCCGCGAAACTTGCCGGGATCAGCATTTTACGCCTACCGAAGCAGACGGTTCCGCCTATTTGATTTTGCTCCGCGTGGGGTTTTCCATGCCAGCCTGTTACCAGAGCCGCGGTGCGCTCTTACCGCACCTTTTCACCCTTACCGCCTGACCGCAGCCAAGCGGCGGTTCATTCTCTGTGGCACTTTCCGTCGGCTCGCGCCGCCCAGGCGTTACCTGGCACCCTGATCCCGTGGAGCCCGGACTTTCCTCTCGCCCCGAAAGACGAGCGGCCATCCGGCCATCTGACAAGTTCCTCTATATAGAGTTCAGTTTGGAAGTAAAAGCCTAGTAACGCTGGAAGGGCGCTGTAGCAGGCGTGCGGGCCGAGGTCGCGGGCACTTTATAGATAGCGGGCGCGGGAGCAGGGATGCCATGGGCATACTGGTTTACTACCTGTTGAATGGTGCCCTCGCAAGCCGCCGACAAGCGCTGGTATTCGGCAGGATTATCATGCGCCTGCTGACGATAACCGCGCTCCTTGTTCATCTCGCCCGCCGCGATTTCCAGCTGGTCATTGATAAAATTCTGCATGCGGCTGCGGGCTTCTTCCGGATCATTAGCCCGCACCATGCCCAGCTTGCGGATCGCGGCCTCGGCAAATTGCTGGAGGATGGGCTGATATTCCGCCAGAAGCTTGCGGTCGATCGCCAGATGGCCTTCTTCATGAGCTAACACCTCGGCATGGCCACAAGTGTTGCGGGGCAATTCGCGGGCAACATAGATTGAGTTATGCTGAAACCCGACATCGATCCGCGCCTCAGCCGGGCGGGCGCAAACCCGGCCATCGGTGCCGACGACCATATTCGTCTGCAGCATGATGCTGAAATTGAGTTCGCCAATCGCAAAGCCGACGGGCTGATCTTTATGAAATACGGCGGAGGCTTGGGCGGCGACAATATCCTTCAAGCGGGGCAAAGGCTGTTCAAAATTATAAGCAGGAGCTTCAAAAAAGCTGGTGATCTTGACAACTGGATCCGGCAAGGGCGGGCATTCGCTCACGTTACCTAGTGTTTGCGCAACAGCAGGCAAAGTCAGGCTCGCGAGCATAAAGGCAAGAAATAGGTAATGAATTCGCAAATCTGAGCCTTCGATCTGATGCTAAATACAGCTGACCATTCTTTGTAACATATGAAAGTAATTATTGTATTGGCGAATAGACAGATTTGAATCAAACTTTATCAATGAGCGAACCCCTCGACCTATCTGAGCCATTGCCAAGCCGTAGGGGGGTGTTGGGTTTGCTAGGCAGCATTGTTGTAGCAGGAGCAGCTGGAGCCTCGAGTTCCAAGCTCGCAATTCTTGTTCCGCAAGGGCGTGTTACGCAGCTTATACCTGACAAGGTTTTACGACCGAAGAAAACAAAACCGAAGCCTTTTTCTCATAATCCGCCGCGTCAAATCGCCATCGATCTAACGCATCAGGTACGACCTGGCCAGCGCTTGCGATTATTTTATGCAAAATCTGGAGACAGGCATTTAGATCTAAATGATTATCATGCATTGGAACAAGAATGCGTTATTCCCGCTTCGATGCACAAGCAATGGACGGCCTTAACGATCGTTGACTGCTCAACAGGCCGCATCAACGAATATAGCGACTATGAGATGATGCATTTGGGCGCGGCCGATATGTCACCGGCAACAAGACCAATCATGTCACTTGATGATATTGTGACCATTGATGAAACCTCATCACGTTTAAATTGTGCTCGGCATGCGATCGCGGGTGCACAATGGGTAATGCGTGATTTGCTGCGTGTTGGACTAGACAAATCTGATAATGGGTTGATGCATGCAGCGGCATGTTATTGTGGGCAAAAGCTGATCGAACATGGCTTGGCCGAAGATGATGGTTTGCCAGGCGCGGCGCATCGCGCTTTTATCGGTTACGGCAACCGGCATGCACAAAAGAGCTATGGCCTATCCCCGCAGTTCCACTCGATCAACGCTCACGGCTTGCCAGGTTATGAAACACTAATCGATTTCACAGCATTTCGTGCATGGGCAAAGATTGAGGGAATTGCGGCTGAGCCCTTCGAGTTTGGAGGCAATGATCGACATTTTCGCGTCAAAAAGATTCGGCAAACCAATCCTTCTGCAAGCCTGCCAATTGAAAGTGGTATCTGCCCCACGCCTAATGCTCATAACATATGGGGATTGTTTGATGATGCTCGGATCAAACAACATTGGCTGACGCGCCATCCTGATCTGTACGCTGAACTGATGCCAACCTATTCTGATAAGATTGCTGCTGCAGGGTTAGACAGCCGATTAACAGCAGTGCATGGTAAATCAGGCTTCTGCAACGCCTCTGGTGGTAACTTCGGTTTTACTTGCCGCAACGGCGACACCATTCTTTATGGGCTGGCCACAGGACAATGGCCCGTTGGGCATAGAGTGCCTGCAGCAGTGAAACCAGTGAATGCGTTCTATAATCCAGGACTTGCTGACCAGCCGGATACAACGCCAGCCGTCAAAGCAAAGCCAAAACCTGGCAAACCTGCCTCAGCTCCACAGCGGCCTGCCTCACACGGCCAGCATCATGTTGTTGCGAGCAGAGCTGCGCATCATCTGACAGCCCATTAAATCCCGCTCGAAATAAACCGCGGGCAGGGGTATGCTGCCATACATGACCGATTCCCCGTTCGAGTTATTTCCTGCCGACAGTCTGTTGACGCGCCGCAATATTTTGAAAGCGCTTGGGCTTTCCACGCTGGCGATTACCTTGCCGCTGGGCATGACCGGCACCGCTTTTGCCGATAGCTTGCCCAATCTGTTGCCGGTTTCTGCAACAGCCGGGCATAACCCTAAGGCTACCAAAGGTGCGGCCAGTAACGGCTCGCGCTTGCTGATGATCGACCCTGGCCATGGCGGTCGGGATCCAGGTGCGATTGGCAAGTCCGGCACTTACGAAAAAGATGTGGTGCTGGATATCAGCCGGCAGCTCGCCGATGCCTTGAGCCGTATTTCCGGCGTACAGGCAAAGCTAACGCGCGATACCGACCATTTCATCCCACTAGAAGAGCGCGTGTCTATCGCGCAGGGGGCGAAGTGCGATTTCTTCCTCTCAATCCATGCCGATAGCGCGCCGACACAAAATGCGCGCGGGCTGTCTGCCTATACGTTGTCGCGTGATGCTTCGGATAATTTTGCCAAAGCCTTGGAGAAGAAGGAAAACCTGGCCGATCTTGTCGGCGGGCTGCAGGTCAAGAATGATGATCCCGAGGTCACTGATATCCTGATGGAGCTAGCGGCTCGTCACACCAAGACGGCGGCGCTGAAAGCCAAGCAAGAGGTCGTTAAAGGCCTCAACGGCGATTGGAAGCTGCTGGAAAACCCCATGCGAAGTGCGAACTTTGCCGTGCTGCGCGCGCCTGATCTGCCGTCGATGCTGATCGAGACAGGGTTTCTCTCAAATGCGCAGGACGAGCAGATTCTGCAGAGCCGCGCCAATCGCCAGAAAATCGCCAAACTGTTAGCCGGTGAATTTGGTAAAATCCTTAATGCCGCGCCGTTTGTCTAAAGAAATCCGGCTGTGTAACGTATTGGCGCTTTATTATAACTAGGATAGCTGTCACACTGTGTTTCGGGGGAACATCAATGACACAGGCATCAGTCGCAGTACCGGCTTTTAAAACATTGCAAGGCACCGCCATT
This sequence comes from Alphaproteobacteria bacterium, assembly GCA_965246895.1. GTDB lineage: Bacteria > Pseudomonadota > Alphaproteobacteria > JAIXQD01 > JAIXQD01 > CBDFFX01. Next base: position 902,729 of record OZ251993.1, read on the forward strand.
GGCGCTGCGGGCGGATTCATGGTCGGCGGGCCATTGGGCGCGCTGATTGGCACAGCTTTTGGCGCCGTGGCAGGGGCTGCCGCTGATTTCAGCCAGAGCCGCACGCGCAAGGCGCTCGCCGCAATGGAAGCGGCCTATGCAGATATCAGTTTCGTTGAGGCCAAGCCGGTGCCGAGCCGGGCGACTGAGACCGCCTTCACCATCGGCGTAATCGCACTAGGCGCGAAGCTGGCACGGTTGGGTAAGCGGCTTGACCGCGACACGATCGAACAATTCCGAACTGCGTTCAAGCTGCCGCCGAGCGATGTGCCGATGATCCGCCGCATGTTCGAGCAGGCGCTGTTCGATAGCGTCGGGCATAAGCCTTATGCCGATCAGCTGGCGACATTGTTCGCCGCCAAGCCCGATATGCTGGAAGCATTGTTGCAAGGCCTCGCGCGCTTCGCTAAGGCGGATGGCGAGACGGTGTCGCTTGCTGTGCTCGAATATTTGGGCGCGCTAGCCTCGCGCTTTGGCGTCGCGCCGCAAAAGCTGGATGAGATTTTGCGCCGGGAAGGTGTCGGGCAAGAGCAGACTACAAAGCGGCTGACGGCTTTCGAAATTCTGGGCGTGCCGAGCGGCGCGCCGGAGATCGTGGTAAAGCAAGCTTATCGTGGGCTGATCATGGAATGCCATCCCGATAAGCTGCATGCCACCAATGACGACCCGAAAGTGCTGCAGGCTGCCAATGATAAGATGGCTAAGTTGAATGCGGCTTATGCCGAAATTAGGAAAGCCCGCGGCTGGAATTAGCTCTAAAACCTGAATTTTCTATGAAAGTAATAAAAGGTTTGTTTTGCCAAACCTATTTTGGAATAAGCAATAAATTATTATAAACCAAGGAATAATCATGACCGATACAAAGCCAACATTAGAGCAAATCGAACATGCGCTGCTACGCCCTTACCCGAAAATGGTGGTCGAGCAGATGCTTGTGTTCGGTGCCGGCGAAGCGACCGGTTATGTTGCCCGCCGAGCAGCGGAGCTGGTTGCTGGCGGCTGGGTCGATCAACATGCGCTGACGTTTACGGGCGGCATTGTTGTGAATGACAAGCCGTTAAAGGTGCTAGTGGATCTAGCGGCGCTACATGGTATCTCACGCCCGAACGACGGCGAGACCGAAGGCGATTACGGCGCCCGCGTTTATTGCGAGGAACTAAAAAAGCTTAATAGTGATGCTGAAAACGCCTTAAGAAAAATCGGCAAAGAATCCGATCTGATCTGGGATCAGCGAAAGGAAGCAAGACAAGAAGGTAATTCCGAATTGTTTGAAGCTTTATCAGATAAGCGTCAGCAATTGTCTGATGAAAGAATGGTGTTTCAGAAATTTGCTGAGCGTACCAAAGGTGGTTATCGCAAGAAAGAAGAAGGTGCAGATTATTATGACGAGCGGACAGACTTTGTTAATCCCGATTTCAAAGTCGAAAATGTTAGCATCAATACCGATGAAAATATCGTCGAGGCCATGAAGGTTGGCTTCATGCGGCCGACTACCTATCATTACGATTGGACGCCAGGCGAATTTGTTGGCGATTATAAAGGACGCCGACTGCTGCCGCAGCATGTTGGCATTCTGGCGCTGCCGTATCACTTGGAACGGGCCATGGGCACGCTGCATAAGCGCATTAAAGAAAAGCGTTTGTCATACCGCAGCCATACATTGATTGTGCCACACGCTGCGTGGTTACCCGAAATCGGCGTGACACTGGAAAGCTGGAAAGGCGTGGCAGAGCCAACGCCAATTCAGGCACAACTACTACCCGCCGTCCAAGGCATTATCGCGGGTGAATATGCCAAGACCTGCGTGCCGACGATGGCGGAATCGCCTTACGCCAAGGCTGGCTTCTTCACGTCGATCGATCATGACCAGCAGGCCGCCGATATTGAACTTATTAGTACTCAAGCTGGTGTCGTCTATGCAGGTGGAGCATGGTCGAAGCCGCTTGATCATGCGTTGCTAAAGGTTGATCTTAATCCACGCCGCAGAGGGCGGGAAGAACCGGGGTATGGCGGTCGTCCAAGTCTTTATGCGCTGAAGCGCTGATAAAAAAAGCGGCTCTTCGGAGCCGTTTTTTTTTTAAAATTCCCGCTCTACAATGAAATCAGCCACGTCCATCAGCGCTAATTTCAGCGGCGATTGCGGGAAGTGGGTGAGGGCATCGCGGGCGATGCGCACGTAATGGCGGGCGCGGCTGATCGAGTCGGCCAGCGTGTCGTGCTTGACCAGCAGCAGCTGCGCTTTTTCCAGATCGCCGTCGCCCTGCTGCTCGTGCGATTCCATGGCCTGTTTCCAGAAGGTGCGTTCGGCCTCGTTACCGCGCGCGATCGCGAGGATGACGGGGAGCGTCATTTTGCCTTCGCGGAAATCGTCGCCGACCGTCTTGCCGAGCTTGGCCTGCGCCGCTGAATAATCGAGCACGTCATCCGCGATCTGAAAAGCAATGCCGAGGTTCATGCCATAAGTGCGGAGCGCGCCGACAGCTTCCGCTTCTGCGCCTGCGACCACCGCGCCCACCTGTGCGGCGCTGGCAAACAGCTCCGCCGTTTTGGCGCGGACGACATCGAGATAGGCTTGTTCACCGGTGGCGGTATCGCCCGCCGTCATGAGCTGCAGCACTTCGCCTTCAGCAATGGTGGCAGCCGCGCCGGAGAGAATGCGCAACACTTCAAGCGAGCCATCCTCCGTCATCAGCTGGAAGGCGCGGGCGAAGAGAAAGTCGCCGACCAAAACCGAAGCCTCGTTGCCGAACACAGCGTTGGCGGAGGGATTGCCGCGGCGGAGGTCGCTATTATCGACGACATCGTCATGCAGCAGCGTCGCGGTATGGATGAATTCAACGCAGGCGGCCTGCGCACGAGCGCGGGCCAGGGTGTCATTCTTCTGGGCGCCACAGAGCTTGGCGGCGGCAACAGTGAGGACAGGCCGTAAACGCTTGCCGCCGCTGGCGATAAGATATTTTGCCAGTTCTGGAATCAAGGCTACCGGCGATTGCAGGCGGGCCAGGATAATCGAATTGACCGAGGCCATATCGTCGGCCACGAGATCGAGTAGGGTCGTAAGGGCAGCGTCTGGCGCAGGGCGCTCTGATGCTGCAAAAGGAAGAACGGTTGCCATGGGGCAAAGGGTGGCAGAAACTAATGGTGAAATCTAGTGAAAGCCGCCATGCACCAACCTGATACCACAACAGATAAAATTTTAGGCGGGCGGGTGACGCTGCGGCAGCCAGCCAAGGGCTATCGCGCGGCGATCGACCCGATCCTGCTGGCGGCGTTCGTACAGGCCAAAGCTGGGCAGCACGTGATAGAATTGGGTTGTGGCACAGGGGCTGCGCTATTGGCACTGAATGCCCGTGTACCAGGATTGATGCTGGCGGCGATTGAGCCGGATGCCGAGATGCGGGCGCTGGCGATAAACAATGTGGCGCTGAATGATGGTGCAGCAGAGATTATGTATGGTGCTGTTGGCGGTGATTGGACATTGCCAGACAATGCGTTCGATCACGTGCTGTTTAACCCGCCATTTTATGATGCTGCTGCTTATTCGGAAGGGCCAGCAGCAACGCGTACGCAAGCGCACAGTCTTAAGCAGCCGTTGGCGATGTGGGTGAGCGCGGCAAAACGGGCGCTTAAAGGGAATGGAAGTTTGACCGCTGTTATCCATGCGCAGCAGCTAGTAGAACTTTGCGCGGCATTGCATGGCTGGGGTGCGATCGAAATTTTGCCAGTACAACCACGGGTTGGCGAGGCGGCGAGTCGGGTGCTAGTGCGTGCAAGACTAGGGCGACGGACAGCGCCTGTGCTGCGGGCGCCATTTATCTTGCATGAAAGGCATGGCTACACGGCAGCGGCAAATGCCGTGCTGCTAGACGCAGAGGCTATTTTATAATGGCTTGCCATGATCTACCACGCGTTGTCAGCTATCGAATGGGTTATTTGATCTTACTTGTCATCGGTTTATGCTTACAAAGCGTAACTGCGCACGCATATGGTTCAATGGTCAATAGTTTGGATAAAAATGTGATGGAAACCAATACCATTAGACAGTTCGTCCAGGCGCATAACATTACATTGCAGATTAGGCACCAAGTTATAATACCGAGTGATTATTCAGCGGAGTGTCTGCGCAGAGTGATCGAAGATCATAACGCTTCAATGCGGCTAACTGAATTGAATAGTGATCTTGACGCCGAATTGATTGACCCAGCCAAAGTGACAGCCTTCGTCGATGGGCTTGTTCATCTGCCACAAGAATCGCTTGCGCTGATTGAAGGGAAAACAATTAGCTTGAGTTTGCTATTATCGGATTTAGCTACGTTTAGCCCTATTACTGCCGATGCGTTACGCAGTGGCTACCAGCTTGCGCTGGATCCTAAATCTAATAATCCACAGTTTGCTGCTATTCGTATCATCGTGCCGGTATCGCCTGCATTGGCTATTGTAGGCATGGAAAAAGCGCAGCTTGCTACGCAGAATCAGCATTTAAGCAATCAGGCACGTAACTCTGCAGCCGTAGTATGGGCCGCCATTGCCATGCGATTGTTGCGTGATAACCCAACTGATCAGGCGGCGCTTGCCGAGCTAGCCAATGCCCGTCGCGCTCTTGCCACCGTAAGTATGCCGCCCCGTAAAGGCATGCCTTAATAAAACGACAAACAAGCGAATCCCTTGCAGCATCGCCCAAGGCACTGTTAACTTAGTGCAACATTGCAAATTGAGGATTTCATGACATTGCGCGCCTATCGACCCAACGAGCCTACTAATGGCAATGACCAGCAAGATTGGCAGGATACGTTGCTGGATCGGCCTATGAATAGCCGACAATCTTCATTGCATGTTGCCTATGGCAGCGAGCCGAGGAGCAAGGTCTGGTTATTGACAGGGATCTTCGCGCTCGCGGCCATCTTAGTCACGGGCTATTTCGTGATGCAAGGCCGCAGCGGTGGAGACTCGATCCCGCTGATCACGGCTGATACCGCGCCGTATAAGACGGCGCCGGATACCCCGGGTGGGGCAGAAATTCCATTTCAGGATAAGCTAGTGTTCAACCGCCTCGACCCGAATGGTAAGCCCGTGCAGGCAGAGAAACTGCTACCGCCACCGGAAGAGCCAATGCCAGCGCCAGCCGCTGCTGCGACGACCACCGTTACGCGTACAGTGACCGCGCCGCCTGCAACGGTAACGGCACCTACGCCTGCTGCAGCCCCGGTTGAGAGCGTAGCGGCGGCGCCTGCTGAGACTACACCGACAGTTGCTACGCCAACAACACCGGCGACAGTAACAACGACCAAGACTGCGATCAATCCAAAGACTGGCACAACCGCAACCACGACGACCGTGGCAAGCGCGCCGGTTGCAGCAGCGCCTGCGACAGAGACCGAAGACGCGTCAACGCCGGAGCCGACACCAACGCCAGCGCCTGTGGTGGCAGCGGTAGCGCCCGTTGCGAAGCCAACACCAGCGGTAACAGCGCCTGTAGCCAGTTCCACGGCAGCAGGCGGCAACGTGCGCATCCAGCTGGCCAGCATTCCCGATCAGTCAAATGCGCAAAAGGCTCTGCCAACCCTTTCCAGCAAATATGGCAGTGCTTTGGGCAATGCAAAACTGAGCCTGGTCAAAGCCGAGATTGCTGGCAAAGGCACTTACTGGCGCGTGCAGTCGCAGACGATGGATAAGGCGAGTGCGGATAGCATTTGCAGTGCCGTCAAGGCGCAAGGCGGCGTCTGCATTACTGCCAAATAATGGATCTGCCGCCGATCAAGCCTGTCGTTATCGGCGTTGCGGGTACAAGCCTGACGGATGCTGAGCAAGAACTGATCGCAGTTCAAAATCCATTTGGGTTGATCCTGTTCCGCCGCAATTGTGTTGATCCCGCACAGGTGCAGAAGCTGACCAGTGATTTTCGCGCGCTGGTACAGCGCGGCGATGCGCCCGTGCTGATCGATGAGGAAGGCGGGCGCGTGGCCCGGCTGCGAGGCCCGCAGTGGCAAGAATTTCCGGCAGTGAGCGATTACATGCGTGCGGCAAACGATGTCGAGGATGCAGCGCAGCTGGCATATACCGCCGGCAAGCTGATGGGCGCACAATGTTTAATGGCAGGCATCAATGTCAATTGCGCACCGATGTGCGATGTCGCCGCGCCCGGCAATCATACCGGCGTGATCGGTGATCGCGCGTTTAGTGACGATGCGGTAGCGGTGACAAAAATGGCTCGCGCTTATGCTGATGGGTTGCTGGCGGCGGGCATGTTGCCAATCATGAAGCATATTCCGGGCCATGGTCGCGCTGCTGCCGACAGCCATGAAGAATTGCCGACCGTGACGGCAAGTCGTGAAGAGCTTGCCGCGAGCGACTTCATACCATTCAAAGAATTGCAATTGCCGATCGCGATGACAGCGCATGTGCGTTATCCGGCGCTTGATAAAAACCAACCGGCAACATTATCCAAAGCGATCATTGACGACGTCATCCGCGGTGAGATGAACTTCAAAGGCTTGTTGCTGTCAGACGCGATCGAGATGAAAGCGCTAAGCGACAGCCTTCCAAATCTAACGCGGGCGGCGCTAGAAGCGGGTTGTGACGCTGTGCTCTATTGCGCGGGTGATTTGGATGGCAACCAGGCAGTGCTGGAAACAGCTTCGGCGATGAGCACCGAATCGCTGGCCCGTTGGCGGCGTGCGCAGAGCTTTTTGCCACTTGGCCCCTCTGCCAATCAGGCGAAATGGGACGATGCAGCCTATATCCTGTTGAAAAGCCGCGTCGAGAGCGTGACAAAGGCGGAAAATACTAGCGATTCGCTCGTCGCCCGGTTATGACTGAGGGATGAGCGGGGCGCCTTCACAAATCGATTCCATAACCGACGATCTGCCGGACGCGGCGATTAAGAGCGGTATTAATGCGGCTATCAATCAGGCTGTCGAGGATTTTATCGAAGGGCCTGCGTTCGAGTTGCCGAGCATCGGCGGGTTGCACGTTGACCTTGGCACTTTCGAAGGGCCACTTGATCTGTTGCTGAAACTGGCACGCGAGCAAAAGGTCGATCTAGCACAAATCTCGATCCTCGCGTTGGCCGATCAATATCTTGCTTATATTCATGGTGCGCAGAAACTGCGTTTGGAAGTCGCCGCTGATTATCTGGTAATGGCCGCCTGGCTGGCTTACCTAAAATCACGATTGCTGTTGCCGCAACCAACTGCGGAAGAGCCAAATCCTGCCGAGATGGCAGCACTGTTGGCGTTCCAGCTGCAACGCCTGGCGGCGATGCAGAAAGCAGGGGCGAGCTTGTTTGCGCTGCCGCAGCTGGGTGCGCACTTCTTTAAGCGCGGCGCAGCTTCGAAGCTGGCGGACAAGCAGGCTGCCAATGAGAACAAGCCGACCGACGAAAAGGTCACCTGGAGCGTCTCGCTTTATGAATTGCTGTCGGCGATGGCAGAACCGATCAAGCGGCAGGAGCAAACTAAAACCTACCGCATCGCACCGCTGGCGCTGTTCAGCATCGAAGAGGCCTATACGCGCCTGACGACGATGCTGGGCATGATGCCTGCCTGGAGTGCGCTAGAAAGTTTCATGCCGATTGTTGCCGGCGAGGACGGTAGTGCTGTTAGCAACCTGACGCGGCGTTCGGCTTTAGCGGCGACCTTTGTGGCGAGCCTTGAGCTTGCCAAGAATGGCTTGCTGGAACTGCGGCAAGAGCAGCGCTTTGGCCATATCTATTTACGCCGTCGCGAAGATGGCACGCCCACCGTAACCGAGGAGCAGGCATGAGTGAGCTGCTAGACATTACGAATGAAGAGATTGTGGTAACGCAGGATGAAGAAGCCATCTTTGCGCAATTGCGCATTTTGGAAGCGTTGATCTTTGCTGCCGAGTCGCCGGTTTCATCTACGACATTACAAACCAAGCTTGGTAAAGACACTGACATCGCAACGCTGATCGCCAAGTTGCAAAGCGATTATGCCGGGCGCGGGATCGAGCTGGTAACAGTCGCGGGCGGCTATGCGTTCCGCACGGCCAGCGATATTGCCGCGACCCTGCGCGGCGAGAAGCCACCGGAATCGCGCAAGCCGCCGCGCGCCGCAACTGAGACGCTGGCCATCATCGCCTATCACCAGCCGGTGACGAGGGCCGAGATCGAAGCCATTCGCGGGGTGCAGGTAAGCCGCGGCACGCTCGATATTTTGTTAGAAACTGAATGGATCCGGCCGGGACGCAGACGCGAGACGCCAGGCCGGCCCCTCACATGGCTAACAACGCCAAAGTTTTTGGAGCAATTCGGACTGGCGTCGCTGCGCGACTTGCCGGGTATCGAAGAGCTAAAGGCTGCAGGGTTGCTCGATAGCCGCTCCGTGCTAGCCACTTTGGTAGCAGAGCCAGACTTAAATACGGCCGACAGTGAGGCAACGGAGGATAACGACCATCTGCCCGCGGGTGACGAAGTTGCGGACGAGGGGATTGATGAGGGCGCGTTTGAAGATGCGTGGGAGGCCCGTTTTGCCGCGGAAGCCGATGGCGAGACCGAAGATGCGGCAGATGAAAACGACACGCCACACCGCCTTGCAGCCGCTAGCTCGTAGCCGCCTTGCGGCGGTCGGCTATTAAACGTAAACTCCGCTAAATCGTTAGGGAGTTTACATCATGGGTTTAAGTATCGGCCATATTCTGATCGTGCTGGTGATCGTGCTTGTGTTGTTCGGCGCGGGTAAGCTGCCGCGCGTCATGGGCGACATGGGCAAGGGCATTAAGAGCTTTAAGGCAGGTCTTAACGATCGTGATGAAGACGAGCCAAAGCGATTGGATAAAGATTCTAATCCGCCGCCGCCGACAAAGCTGTAAGGCGCGTTCGTGCAATTCGTCATGATCTCCCGCCGTCAGGTGGAGCAGTTTACGCCCGCCGATTTTGCTCCGCACCTGCGTGCAGAGTGGGATCATGGCTGCGAGCTCTATCAACAAGGTATCGTGAGACAGATCTGGCATCGCGCCGATGCGGCAGGTGGCGCTTGCATGATTTTGGAAGCTGAGTCGCTTGAAGCAGCACAGGCGGCAGTGGGCGATCTGCCGCTGGTCAAGCTAGGCATGTTAGAAATCGTCTCGCTGATCCCTTTGAAACCCTATGCAGGCTTCGCCCCGCACTCACAGCATACCTAATGTTCGATATCGGCTTTCCCGAATTGCTGTTGACCGCGGCGGTTACGCTCGTGGTGCTGGGGCCGGAGGAACTGCCGCGGGTGATGCTGAAGATCGGCCGCTTTGTCGGTGGCATAAAGCGGCAGCTTGGCAGCTGGCAGGATGAGCTGGAACGCGCAGCGGAGGAGCCGCAAAAAAATAAAGAGCAAAAAGCTGAGCCGATGCTGCCGCTGGAAATTCTTGCAGAAAAACCGACAGAAAAGCCTAACGACGAGGCAGGCGTATGATCACGCCCACTGCAGCCGACGTGAAGCAACCGCTAATCGCGCATCTGATCGAGTTGCGCCGCCGGTTGATCTGGTGCATGGGCTTTTTCATCATTGCCTTTATCGGCTGTTATGAATGCGCTGATAAGATTTATGATGTGCTGGCGCATCCATTACTGCAAGCGCTGGACGGCGCAACACGACAGTTCATTTATACCTCGCTGACCGAAGCCTTTGTGACCTACGTGCGCGTTGCGGCCTGGGCGGCGTTGTTCCTGACTTTCCCGGTTATACTGGTGCAGGTCTGGAAGTTCATCGCACCGGGCCTATATAACCACGAGCGGCGCGCGCTGGGGCCATTTTTGACTGCAACACCGATCCTGTTCGCCTGCGGCGCGGCGCTGGCTTATTTCATTGTCATCCCGCTGGCTTATAAATTCTTCCTGAGCTTCGAGCAGATAGCGATGCCAGGGCAAATGCCGATCACGCTGCAGGCCAAGATGGGCGAGTATCTGAACCTGACGATGAGTTTGCTGTTCGCCTTCGGCGCGGCGTTTGAGCTGCCGATCTTTCTGCTGCTGCTGGTGCGGTTCGGGATCATCCCGCCGGAGGCGCTCGCGCAAAAGCGCCGATATGCCATCGTTATCATCTTCATCGCGGCCGCCGTGCTGACGCCGCCCGATGTATTTAGCCAATTGTGCCTGGCGATACCGCTGATGCTGCTTTACGAGGGCAGCGTGATCGCCGCCAAATTCCTGTATCCGAACTTGAGTGAGCTGACCGAATGATTGACATTAATATCATCCGCAATAATCCCGAACGGCTGGATGCGGCGCTGGCCAAGCGCGGGCAAGAGCCGATGGCAGGGGAACTGGCAGCAATAGATGCAAAGCGTCGCGAGGTGCAGACGCAGCAGCAGACGCTGCAAGCCAGTCGCAATGAATTGTCGCGACAAGTGGGCGATTTAAAAAAGACAGGGCAGAACGCCGATGCGCTGATGGCTGAAGTCGCCGCACAGAAAGTACAGTTGGAAGTATTGACGGCGCAAGAAGCGGAGATTGCCGCTGCGCTGGAAGATAGGCTTTCACGTATCCCTAATATTCCAGCGGACGAGGTGCCAGTCGGGGCTGACGAAACGCAGAACGTCGAGCTGCGCCATTGGGGTACACCGCCCAATCGCCTGAACGACTGGCAAGAGCATCACAAATTGGGCAGCGACCTTGGCATGATGAGTGCGGAGATCGCCGCGCGCATGTCTGGCACGCGCTTCACTTGGCTTGAGCGCGGGCTGGCACGGATGGAACGGGCGATCGGGCAGTTTATGCTCGATACGCATACGGGTGAGTTTGGTTACAACGAGGTCTCGCCGCCGCTGTTGGTGAAAGCACCAGCCATGTATGGCACGGGGCAATTGCCGAAATTTGAAGAGGATCTATTCAAGACGACAGATGGCTTTTATCTATTGCCCACCGCTGAAGTCTCGCTTACCAATCGCGTCGCTGACCAGATTGTCGATCTTGAAGACCTGCCCTTGCGCATGACCGCACTAACGCCTTGCTTTCGCAGCGAAGCGGGGAGCGCTGGGCGCGATACAGTCGGCATGCTGCGTCAGCACCAGTTCTATAAGGTGGAGCTGGTATCGATCACGACGCCCGACCAATCACAGGCCGAGCACGAACGCATGACGGAGGCCGCTGAGACCGTGTTGAAGCGGCTGGAAATTCCATTCCGTACCATGTTGCTTTGCGCGGGCGATATGGGGTTTGGTGCGCAGAAAACTTATGACATCGAGGCCTGGCTGCCAGGGCAGGGCAAGTACCGGGAAATTTCCAGCTGCTCAAATTGCGGAGATTTCCAGGCCCGGCGCATGAATGCTCGGTTCCGCGCAAAAGGCGAAAAGTCGACACAATTCGTTCATACCCTCAACGGGTCGGGTACAGCGACCGGCCGGGCATTGATCACGGTGATGGAGAATTACCAGCAGGCAGACGGCAGCATCGCTGTGCCGACCGTGCTGCAGACGTATATGAGTGGGCTGACAGTGATCGCCAAGGAGGGTTAAAGTAACGCCATGAATAAGATTCTGACTTTCGCTGTGCTGGCTTTGACATCTTTCGGACTTGCTGCCTGTTCCGATAATGTTGGGCTGCAACAACGTACCGCCGATAATCGCTTGAATATGGCGCAAGGCGGTAGCGTTGAGGTGAAGCCGGGCGATACGATTTACTCAATCGCGCGCCGCCATAACGTGGCGATGAGCGAGATCATCAAAGAAAACAAACTGACGCAGCCATATGTGCTGCAGCCTGGCCAATCAATCCGCGTGCCGGGCGTAGGCTATGCCGATAATACCGGTGTGATCGACACCGGCGTTAAGGCGGCGGACTACACCAATTCTCGCACTGTTGAGGGTGTTGATCTTGGCGGCAGCACATCGCCATCCGTACAGCCGGTCGAGACGTCGTCGCTAACGCCGCTCGATGCTACCCCGTTATCGCCATTGCCTGTGCAGGGCGAGGGCAAGCATGAAATGATCCTAACGCCGACAGGGCCAGTGACAACGCCAAAGCCAGGTGAAGTGCAGGTGCCTGGTCAACCCATGGGCCAACCTACTGTTTCTGAATCGTCGAAAGTGACTGTGCCGGAAACGGACGTCGCAGTGCCAAGCACGCAGAATGTGCCCGCAGCAGTACCAGCTGCCGCTGCACCAGCTAAAGGTACGTTCAGCTGGCCAATCAACGGTAAGGCTAGTGGTAGCGGTAATGCCCTTGATATTAATGCGCCACGCGGCACGGCGGTCACATCGACTGCGGGCGGCACAGTTGTGAGCGCAACCAGCGATAGCGTCACCATCCAGCATCCGGGCGGTTATACATCGACTTATTCGCCACTTGAACGCGTGCTGGTTGATAAGGACGCGATTGTGGCTAAGGGTGACGCCATTGGCACCGTTGGTGGCAGCGGTAAGGCCGCGCAGCTGCATTTCACGATTGCCAAGGATGGCCAGCCGGTCGACCCGCAAGCCGCCTTACCAGTTAAGTGATCGGAAAATAGTCTAGTTAGACTGTTTGCAAGGGAAGGCGCGGCTAGTATAGTCGCGCCATCTTAATCATAACCCTTGTGAGACTCATGTTCATTTCCGAAGCCATTGCCCAAACCACGGACGCTGCTGTAACAACAACCCAAGGCGCTGTAAATTCCAGTGGCGCCGCGCTGATGCAATTTTTGCCGCTCGTCATTATCTTCGTGATCTTCTATGTATTGCTGATCCGCCCGCAACAGAAGCGTGCAAAGGAACATCAGACCACTCTTGATCAGTTGAAGAAGGGTGACCGCGTAGTGACTGGCGGTGGCATCATCTGCACGATCAGCAAGATCGAGGGCGTGGAAGCTTTGGTCGAAATCGCTGATGGCGTAAAGGTGCGGGTGCAGAAAGCTTCGATCGGTGCGGTGCTGACGCCAAACTCGGCAGCGGCTAGCGACTCCGCAAAGTAAGGGCTGTATCATGCTTTATATTGCCCGCTGGAAAATCACTCTGAGTCTGGTCTTGTGCGCATTGGGCCTGCTCTATGCGGCACCAAATGTCGTTGGCCCGCAAACGCAAAGCTGGCTGGAAGCGCATATGCCCAGCATCCTGCCCAGCAAAGCTATGAACCTTGGCCTTGATCTACGCGGTGGCTCGCATTTGCTGCTGCAGGTTGATATGAACACGGCACTAGCCGATCGTATGAATGCGCTGACCGACGAAGCGCGGCGGGCGCTGCGCGAAGCAAACGTCGGGTACAAAGATTTGGGCGCGACAGGTAATAATTTGACACTAACCCTGCGGGATGCCGGGCAGCGCGATGCGGCAAATACCGCACTTAAAAAGATTGAACAAGGCGTTGATGTTGCGATTACTACTGATGGCAAGGTGACCGTCAGTATGAATGAGGCGCGGCTACGTGATTTCAAGACTAAGGCGCTAGATCAATCGATGGAGATCATTCGCCGCCGGGTTGACGAGACCGGTACGCGTGAGCCTTCGATCCAACGGCAAGGCGACGACCGAATCCTGGTGCAGCTGCCGGGCGTGGATGACCCGACCCGAATGAAGCGCCTGATTGGCCAGACAGCGAAGCTGAATTTCCGCTTTGTCGATTCAACAACGCCAAATGCGGTAGCGGGCAGTGTGCCGGCAGCAGGGGCTGAGCTACTGCAGGATACGACCGACCCGAAAAATTACTGGAACGTTTCGCGCCGCGTGATCGTGGGCGGCGATACGCTGACTGACGCGCAGCCGAGCTTCGACCAGACCGGTCGCCCCGTGGTTTCGTTCAAGTTTGATAATATCGGCGGGCGGCGTTTTGGCGATGCCACGCGCGATAAGGTGGGCAAGCTGTTCGCGATCGTGCTGGACGATAAAGTCATCAGCGCGCCGGTGATCCGCGAGCCAATTTTGGGCGGTAGCGGCCAGATTTCCGGTAACTTCACGGTGCAAGGGGCACAAGATTTAGCACTATTGCTGCGGGCCGGGGCCTTGCCAGCACCATTGACGGTATTGGAAGAGCGCACGGTTGGGCCGGGCTTGGGGGCGGACTCGATCAAGGCGGGCGCTTATGCCTGTATCGGCGGCTTGGTGCTCGTGATCATCTTCATGCTAGTCATCTATGGCCGATTTGGCGTTTACGCAAATATCGCGTTGCTGTTCAACATGGTGTTTATCGTCGCGCTGCTGTCGCTGCTGCAAGCAACATTGACGCTGCCGGGAATTGCCGGAATCGTGCTGACGATGGGGATGGCGGTTGATGCCAATGTGCTGGTGTTCGAACGGATGCGCGAAGAAGCGCGGCATGGCAAAAGCGTAGTTGCGGCCGTTGACGCTGGCTATGCGCGGGCGCTCTCCGCGATTATCGATGCAAATGTAACGACACTGATCGCGGCGTTCTTGCTATACCTTTTCGGCACCGGGCCGGTGAAGGGCTTTGCCGTGACGCTATCGATCGGTATCATCACCTCGCTGTTCTCCGCCTTGCTTCTGACGCGCATTTTGATTGCCTATTGGATCAAGCAAAAGCGGCCCAAGGTCTTGCCGATCTAACGACCCATGGATATCACGCCCGTTATTCCTGACGGCAAGCAGTTGATCGAAGGTTATAGCGAAGCGGGGTTTCGTATCTCCGGCACTTTGCATTCAGGCAGCGTGCTGGTTTGCGATAATGCCGTTTGGCCTTTGGGTGTAGATACGTTGGCTGAGCTTATGGTCGAAAGCTTTCTACCGCTGTTGCAGCTTGATACACCGCCGACGCTGATATTGCTTGGTACTGGCGCTACCCAACAATTTGCACCGCCAGCGTTGCGCACAGCGTTGCGCGCCCATGCTCTAACGATAGAAAGCATGACGAGCGCTGCCGCTTGCCGCACCTATAATGTGCTATTGGCTGAAGGGCGGCTGGTGGCAGCAGCGTTGCTGCCGCTTCTGTTAGAATCGTGATCGACAAAGCGGCGCTGGCGATTTTGCGCAAACGGGATTACGCGCATTACCTGGCGTTATGGCTAGTGCCACAAGCTGACCGCGCCTTTGCGCTGGCACTCTTTAACTTAGAAGCCGAATTGCGGACTATTCCTGCAAAAGTGACCGAGCCAACGTTAGGCCTTATGCGCATCATCTGGTGGCGTGATACGGTGGCGGAAGGGGCGATTCGGGAGCACCCGTTGTTGTTGGCTTTGCGGCCGCATTTAAATGAAGCAGAGCGGACTAAGTTGGTTTCAGAATGGGTTGAAAGCTTTGATCTGCTATTTTTGCCGGAAGCTGAGCAAAGTGAACGGTTATTGCTGCGCTATGACCTGGCATCGCAGCTATATGGTAAAATGGCAGTGCAATACCTTAGAGATATTGAAGGGCGATCTTCTGAAAAGTCCATAATTATGATATTTCAAGCACTTAAATCAGCTTTCCTATAAAGGTGGGTTTGCAAGTATTTACTAATACGAAACGATAGTGTAACATTCTGGTTTGCTGATTACCAGATTGTAGGCCTATTTATTATGACAGCTCCTTTAAAATATATTCGTAAGCATCCAGAAGGGTTCTGGCTCTCTTTTGACGATAAAGATCAGCTGATGTCTGAGCTCGCCTTTACGCCTGAACAGCGGCTAGCGGATTTCGATGACAATTTAAGTGAGAAAATTGACGATGCGATCCATCATCATGACAATGAATTGTTGCTGGACAACGCTGTTGCGTCAGATGAAAAGCCATATTGGCTGCGGGAGGCCGATATCAATGCACCGGCTATAAAAGCAAAACAGAAGCAGCCGAAGGCTAAGGCTGTGAAAGACAAAAACCCACAGTTATTACACTTAAAGCTAAATCTAGTCGCTCTGGCCAGCGCGATTGGACTAACCATGGCATTGCCACCGTCACAGCGTGCAAAGTTTGATCATCATACAACTGAGCATCTGACTGGCAACGAAGCGGATATCGCGCGTGACAATGCTGCGATCAGATTGGTTGCTGATACAACATTAAATAGCGTGCTAAGTGTTTTCGATGATTATTACAACCGGCCCGGCCAATCCGTTTTGATCCAGCAGGTCAAGGATAAGACTAAAGCGTTAGCTGCGCTTGATCAGTCTATCGCAAACGCTGCTGGCTCTAACCGCCAAGCCCTGCAAATAAAACGGGCCAAAGCTGCAGCGGAACTAGCGGCGCTACCACAAGTGCAGCATAACGATATGGCAGTTGTATCAAGCGGCTTGATGATCGCCGCATTAATGGTTCCGCAGGCTGATTTTAAAGGCCCTATGAAAAGACAAGGGCCGGCAGAGCGATTTGGAATTCTAAATACGATTGCGCTGCCGGAATCCCAGTATCGCTCCAATGTGCTTGCGAACAATTATAATGGCCCTGATACGGCCCGTGGCGCACTGCAGATTCAGATGCCGGAACTGATGGTTATGATGATGCGTCATCACGACAGGTTGATTAGCCCTTCGGGTCACGATCCATTCGAGGCTTATATCAAGGCAACGAAGGCTATTGCGGATAAATACGCCAAGCAAAACCTTGGCAAAGTAATAAAAAGCAAGGGTATTGATGTGGCCCGACAAGCGATTGCCGCCCGTTCGGATTGGGCGCGCGATGCATGGGAAGGTGCCGATGAAAAAGATAAAGTCATTATGCGTAACGCGCTTGTCGATCAAACTCCCGTAACAATATTTGGCATTCGCTCGAACGTTGGCTCGGTCTTATCGGGTTTCACGGCGCAATATTTATCCGATGAAGCCTGCAATATGCCGCAGGACTTGATCAATAAATATGGCATCGCCTCACTAATCTACGCCAAACACAATCAGGGCACTAATACTTACAGATTGATGATCCGCGATATCGCCGAGCTGCGCGATCCATCGCTATTCCAGAGGCGGATGGGGGCGGAAGTTGCAGCGGCCCGTAAAGCGGCGATGCCGGTTATCAATGAGATCACAAACCAAACGATAATTGCTCATGGCGCGACTACACGCATTGGGCGGCAAAATCTTATTATCAGGCAACAAGCTAATCTGTTGCGGCAGCAGGCAAGACGAATGAAAGCGCAAAGGAATGGTAACGCCAGAGCCAATGCCCTAATTGCCAGAGCCAATGCTGTAGCTAAAAAAGCAAATGCGGCAATCGCTAAAGACCGCGAGATCTTGCGAGCAGCCAACGCCCGATTGGCTGCTGCACGCAGAAAAGATGCGGAAGGTAAATTAACCGCGACTTTGAATCTGAAGCTGCAGCGCTTACGGCAAGGTGTAACTGGGCAATGGCAACGCGATATCGCAAGCACTGCGCCGACCAACAAAGGCCTTTACTTTAAAGACGGCAAGCTGGTGTCGCCAGAAGCTTTCCTAGCCAATGTGCGCGATAAGTATGGCGTTGTTACCCAGCCAAGCTTGGCGATGGGGCGGGCATTTGCGCCGCATTACAAACCAGAAGGTGGCGTGCGGCAGATCGCTGGAATGCCGATTCCGCAGTTCCGTCGTGATGGCCGCCGACTTTCACTCATGGTGGCTCCGCTGGCGTTAGAAGCATCGCTGAAAGCTCAAGCTGCGCGTCGTCCAACCGTCCGCGTTTCTTACAACAACGCTCCTAATCCAGCCCGCTAAATCCGCCTAAAAGCCTTGTCGCAAAGGCTATAAATTGCTACCAATTAACCACGATTTTTGCTTGCCGATTCTGCAGGCTTTTCAACAGGTTTTGGTAGGATTTACAGATGGCTGACGAGACGATTTCAGACGATAAAAATATCAACGTTAATCTGCCGCCGGACGGGCCAATTGGTGTTATCACGACCGCTGGCAGTGGTGGCGATATTTCGCCGATCACCATCGAAGACGAGATGAAGCGCAGCTATCTCGAATATGCGATGAGCGTCATTGTGAGCCGGGCGCTGCCCGATGCCCGTGACGGCTTGAAGCCAGTGCACCGCCGTATTCTGTACGGCATGAAAGCCGGGGGCTTCGATGCCTCGAAGGGCTATAGCAAGTCAGCCCGTATCGTTGGGGAGGTGATGGGTAAATATCACCCGCACGGCGATAGCGCGATTTACAATACCATGGTGCGCTTGGCACAGAATTTCTCGATGAGCGTGCCGCTCGTCGACGGGCAGGGTAATTTTGGCTCGATGGACGGCGATGCTGCCGCGGCCATGCGCTATACCGAAGCGCGGCTGGCCAAGGTTGCCGAAACGCTGTTGGAAGGGATCGACCAGAATACGGTCGACTTCCAGCCAAACTACGATGGCAGCGAGCGCGAGCCGACCGTGCTGCCCGCACGCTTCCCAAACCTGCTGGTGAATGGCGGCGGTGGTATTGCCGTGGGGATGGCGACCAACATTCCGCCGCATAATCTGGGTGAAGCGATCGACGCTTGCTGCGCCTATGTCGATAATCCAGATATCACCGTCGATGAATTAATGGAGATTGTGCCGGGCCCAGACTTCCCGACTGGAGGGATCATCCTGGGCCGCAGCGGCATTCGCGCTGCTTACAATACGGGCCGCGGTAGTGTGCCGATGCGGGGCCGGGCGACAATCGAGGAGATTAAGAAGGATAAAGACGCGATCGTTATTGCGGAAATCCCCTATCAGGTTAATAAGCTGACGCT
This sequence comes from Alphaproteobacteria bacterium, assembly GCA_965246895.1. GTDB lineage: Bacteria > Pseudomonadota > Alphaproteobacteria > JAIXQD01 > JAIXQD01 > CBDFFX01. The sequence continues at coordinate 921,284 of OZ251993.1, forward strand.
GATTGAGCGGATCGCCGAATGCCATCACGAGAAGATCGTCGAAGGCATCACCGACGTTCGCGACGAGAGCGATCGTGACGGCGTGCGGATCGTGGTCGAACTGCGCCGCGACGCGCAGGCTGATATTGTGTTAAATCAGCTTTATAAATTCACGCCGCTACAGACCAGCTTCGGCTGCAATATGCTGGCGCTGATCGGCGGGCGGCCGCAGACGCTGAACCTGCGTGAATTTATCGTGGCTTTCGTCGATTTCCGTGAGGAAGTGATCCGCCGCCGTACCGAGTTCGAGCTGAACGAGGCGCGGAACCGCGCGCATATCTATATTGGCTTGGCTGTGGCCGTAGCCAATATCGACGAAGTTATCAAAGTGATCCGCAATGCGCCCGACCCCGGCACAGCGCGTGAGCAATTGATGACGCGCGATTGGGATGCGAGCGATATCGGCTCGCTGATCCAGCTGGTAGAGGGCGAGGATGCACCACTGCGTGCGACCTATCGCCTCAGCGAAAGTCAGGCCAAAGCAATTCTTGAGTTGCGCTTACAACGCTTGACCGGGCTGGAGCGCGACAAGATTGCCGACGATCTACATCAGACGATCGCCCGCATAAAGGATTATCTGGAAACGCTGTCGAGCCGCGTGAAGCTGATGGGCATCCTACGGGCGGAGCTGGTGGAGATCCGTGACCGCTTTGCTGTTCCGCGTCGTACCGAAATACAAGATCTAGAGTTTGAAGATGATATCGAGAGTCTGATCGCGCGGGAAGATATGGTGGTGACCGTCAGCCACGCCGGTTACATCAAGCGCGTGCCGCTGGCAATGTATCGCGCGCAGAAGCGCGGCGGTAAAGGGCGGGCCGGGATGGCCGTGCGTGAAGAGGATTTTGTAACCGATCTTTTTGTGGCCGATACACTGACGCCGCTGTTGCTCTTCTCCAGTCGCGGGATGGTTTATCGCCTCAAAGTTTACAAGCTGCCGCAGGGCAACCCGCAGGCCCGCGGCAAGGCGCTGGTTAATCTGCTGCCGCTGGCGCCGGGCGAAAAGATCACGACCGTGCTGCCGTTGTTTGGCGAAGCCGAAGATTGGGCGAAGCTGGATATTGTGTTTGCGACATCGGGCGGCACCGTACGCCGCAACCGCCTGACCGATTTCGATAATATCCGTGCTTCCGGCCTGATCGCGATGAAGCTGGAAGAGGGCGAATCGCTGATTGGCGTTGCGACTTGCAGCGGCGATAGCAGCGATGTGTTGCTGACGACCAAGCGTGGCCGTTCGATCCGCTTCGCGCTGGACGATGTGCGCGTCTTTGCAGGCCGCACCTCAATGGGCGTGCGAGGGATTAAGTTGAATGGGGAGGACGAGGTTATTTCGCTCTCCATCCTCGGCGAGGTGACGGCGACGGCAGAAGAACGTGCTGCTTACCTGAAACAGGCCAGTGCCTTGCGCCGGCAGTCCGGCGAGGAAGTCGAGCTGGCAGGCGCGAACGATGCGGACGAGGGTGAGGCAGTCGCCTCGATCAGCATTTCCCAGCAGCGCTTCGAAGAACTGGCGGCGGCCGAGCAGTTTATTCTGACGGTTTCCGTGAATGGCTTTGGCAAGCGCAGCTCGGCCTATGAATATCGCCAATCAGGTCGCGGCGGGCAGGGCATCTGGAACATGAAGATGGGTGAGAAGAATGCCGAAATCGCGGCCAGCTTTGCCGTTACACCGCATCAACAGATCATGCTGGCGAGCGATGGCGGCACGGTCATTCGTATGCCGGTACTCGACATCCGTGTTGCGGGTCGGGCCACGCAGGGTGTGACGCTGTTCCGTCTCGATGCAGGCGAAAAGGTTGTCTCTGTTGCGCATATCGATGAAGCGGATGACGAAGACGGCGACGATGCTATCGCTGAAGGGCATGCCGTGCCGATTGAGGTGATTACAGCAGAAGAACCAGCATAATCCACTGTGTTCCTTTGGGTTGACGTGCCAACAGCCTTTCATTAGGTTTGCGGCACGTTAAAGGCATGACTCTGTAGCTCAGTTGGTAGAGCAATTGACTTTTAATCAATTGGTCGTGGGTTCGAGTCCCACCGGAGTCACCACCTTTTAAGCCGTCTTCCAAAAGCTGGCGATACAGCCACCTGTGACAATTAAGATTCCGCCGATTATGACTGGCCATGAAGGCAAAGCCTGGAATGCAAAGTAGTTTACGATCTGCCAGACAATGAACAATGTGGCGATATATAATCCAACCACGCGACCAAAATCTAAAGGGGCTAAGTTTAGTAGCAAGCCATAGGCGAATAGCAGGATCGCGCCAAACGCAAATAGGCCTGTCCGCAGAAGTGTACTATCCTGACCTAGCGCTTTGCGAATAACGGCGTCGCCTACTGCTTCAAACGTGGTCGCTGCAATCAAGAATAGGAGCGGTAAAATTGCGTTCATAGAAAATCCTTAATTCTGATGGCATTTAAAAACTTCTTCTTATCGCTCCCTTACGGTTAATGGCTTCCAATGAGGATGATCAATCCAAGGAGCGACTTATGTCCGTATCATTAAAACCAATCAATGAACAAGTGATCGTGCTGACTGGTGCCACCAGCGGCATTGGGCTTTCGACAGCCCTAATGGCGGCGCAGCAGGGTGCCAAGCTAGTGCTGGCTGCGCGCAACGAAGACAATTTGAAAGAATTGGTCAGCTATATCGAGCTTGATGGCGGCACCGCCGCTTACTGCGTGACCGATGTTTCGATAAAGGAAGATCTGCATAAACTTTCTGACTTTGCTGTCAGAACCTACGGCGGCTTCGACACCTGGATCAACGATGCCGGCGTTAGCATCTTCGGCCGTAGCGAGCAGGTTTCTGACGAAGATAATCGCGCGCTGTTCGAGACGAATTTTTGGGGCCTCGTCAATGGCTCGATCATCGCGCTCAAGCATCTCAAGCAAAAGGGTGGTGCTCTGATTAACCTTGGCAGCATTGGTTCGGATATTGGCATTCCGCTTCAGGGCATCTATTCGGCCAGTAAGCATGCCATCAAAGGCTTTACCGATGCCTTGCGGATCGAGTTGCAAGACGAGGATGCGCCAGTATCAGTCACGCTAATCAAGCCGTCCGCCATTGCAACGCCGCTGGTTCAGCATGCAAAGAACTATATGCAGGACGATCCAAAACTACCGCCGCCGGTATATGCGCCGGAAGAAGTGGCCTATGCCATTTGCCAGGCCGCAGCAAATCCTGTGCGTGACGTGTATGTGGGTGGGGCGGGCAGAATGATGGTTGCCTTGCAACATTTGGCACCAAGCTTGTTCGATAAATTCGGGCCGCTGATGATGAAAGCCTCGCAGCAGCCCAAAGGCAAAGTTGCCCACGACGAAAATCTATATAACGCCGGTGAAGTTAGCGAAAAGCGCGGCGATAATGTTGGCATGGTGCTGCCTTACAGCGCTTATACCCGTGCGGCACTGCATCCGGTTGCCAGCAGTTTAGTGTTAGCTGGTATTGGCCTCGGTTTAGCGCTGGCGTTCCGCAAGAGCGACAGCCGCCAAGCCGCGCTGTACCGCTTAAAAGCGCAGCGTCTGGTTGGTGATATGCACAAGCATGCCGATAGTTTGCAGCAGAAAGCCAAACTCCAAGCCAAGCCTTTATGGGCGCGGTTCATGAAAACGGCTGAGCCTTACGTGCAACAGGCGCAGAATGTTGCCAACCCTTATGTGAAGCAAGCCAAAGATACAGCCTCGCGTTGGCAGCGTTAAGTTAGCCGCGCAATAAACGATCGAAAGCCCGCTGTTCACCGCAGTGGGCTTTTTCATGTCTCGACAAAAGGACGTCAAATATCGTAAAGAACAAAACATGAACAATTTTAACGGCGCTTTTGATGAACGGGAACTGGTCAATTGGCTATTTCTTGACCTCAATTCTTTTTTTGCATCGTGCGAACAGCAGCTCGATCCACGGCTGCGCGGGCGGCCGGTTGCGGTGGTGCCGGGCATGATGGATACGACCTGCTGCATTGCTGCGAGTTATGAGGCGAAAGCCTTCGGCGTGAAGACCGGCACGCTGGTACGCGAGGCGAAGCGGCTTTGTCCTGAGCTTGTTCTACTTGAAGGCCAACACCGGAAATATATCGAATTTCACCACGCCGTAAAAGCGGCGTTTGAGACATGTTTGCCAGTCGAAGAGGTGATGTCGATCGACGAATTTGCCGGGCGACTGACGGGGCGACAACGAGAGCCAGAGCGCGCGGTTGCGCTGGCGCATCAGGTCAAGGCCGCGATCAATCGTGATGTAGGCGAATTTCTAGGCTCCTCCATCGGCATCGCGCCCAACCGTTTTCTCGCCAAGGTCGCAAGCGATATGGAAAAACCGCATGGGCTGACACTGGTGCGCCATGCCGATCTGCCGCATTGCCTACATAGGTTGAAGTTGCGCGATCTGTGCGGCATCAGCCATGGGATGGAGCAGCGGCTGCACCGCGTGGGCATCACGACCTTGCCGGAACTGACAGCCGCACCGCCTTATTTGATGAAAGCAGCCTGGGGCGGAATCGAAGGTCTGCGCTATTATGCTTATCTACGCGGTGAGGATTTGGTGCGCCCGCCGACGCAGACGCGGGCGTTGAGCCACCAGCATGTTTTAGAGCCGCAATTGCGAACGCCCGCGCGGGCTTATCAATATTTGAAGTATCTATTGTCGAAAGCGGCGCAGCGATTGCGTGAGAAAGGTTTCTACGCCCGGCAATTGGTGGTGCAAGTAAAATTCATGAACAGCCGCTATGATACTGCACCAGACGAGCGTCGCGGTGATTGGGGCTTGGCGTTTACTGAGACGCAATCCACCCAGCAACTGTTAAAACGATTGGAAGAGATCTGGGCACATGTGCCGCAAGACCAAAAGCCATTGCGGATCGGGGTGGTGCTGTGCAACTTGATCCCTGCCAGCGCGCATCAGTTCGATCTATTCCAAGCACCAGCCCCCGCGCAGACGCGGGAAATTCAATTACTGGCGGCGCTCGACGAGCTTAATAACCGCTATGGCACCGGCACGATCGGCTATGGCGTGGTACGGCGGATGTTCGCAGGGCCAGGGCAGAGCGTTAAAGGCTATGAGGGTAAGATTGCCTTCCAGCGCATTCCAAGCCTCGATGAATTTGAAAGAACGCATCAGCGGCGGTATGGCAAGCCGGCATTCGGGCCTAGCTTTGCTAATAACGAAATGGGCTCGATGCGCTATTGGAAGCCGGGGCAGGACGCACCGGGCGGCATTACTTACGTGCCCAATTCAAAAGCCCAGTCAAAGGATGACTTTAACAGCCTGCGGCACCGGATTTAACGCGTAAATCGGACTTTCCGGGGCCAGCTTATTCCCCTATAAATTCAACCTGTTCAATCAATTACAGGACTATGCCATGGCCGATGCCATTTTAACCGAACTACAAGAAGACCTGCGCCGCCAGCAGATGTTGGAGGCCACGCGTCGTTATGGGCCGCTGGTTGCAATTTTAGCCTTGTTGCTAGTCTTCGGTACCGCCGGCTACGTCTTTTATCAGCGTCATCAGGACAGCAAGCACGAAGACGTGACAGCGCAATTGTATGCGGGCCTCGGCGCCGATGCCAAGGCGAAACCAGCCGAAGCGGCAACGCAGCTCAACCAATTCGCAACTGACCATGCTGACGATAAGCAGGCTGTGCTGGCGCAGTTACTGGCCGCTGGCTTGAAGCAACGCGCGGGCGATACACCCGGCCAGCTGGCCGATTTGAAGAGTGTGATCGACAGTGGCAAGGCCGACGAGAGCTTAAAGGCTGCCGCTACGATGATGTATGTGCAGGCTGCGCTGGGAGCAGAAACGCCAGATGCCTTACAAGACATGCTTAACCCTTATCAGGCGACCGATAATGCCTATCGCTTCACTGCCTGGGAATTGGGCGCGTTGGTCGCGCACCGCGCAAACGATCATGCCAAAGCGCAGCAATTACTCGACCAGATTTTAAAAGACGATGCCGCACCGGTTGATAACCGCACCCGCGCTGCCGATCTGCAACGGGTGCTATGATGCTACGCCTGACGAAACTTTTGCCGCTTGGTCTTATGCTACTAGCATTGGCTGCCTGTGCCGGTAACGACGAAGATGAAATTACGGGCGATCGGATCGCTGTACTCAAGCCGGAGCAAAGCCTGCAGGCCGACCCGGAGCTGAAAAATGCGCCACTGGAACTGCCGACGCCTTATGAAAATAAAACCTGGCCGCAGGTGATGGGCTTGGTTGATGGCAGCGTTGGCAATCTAGCTGTTAGTCGGAATCCAAAACGTATTTGGTCGAGCTCTATTGGCGCGGGCGGGGGTAGTGCTACGCACTTGTTGAGCCGCCCGGTCGTCAATGATAACCGCGTTTATACGATCAGTGCCGAGGCAGAAGTGCGCGCGTTCGATCTGAAAGATGGCTCACGCATTTGGTCCCGCGACCTAACGCCAAAAGATTATGACGAGCGCCAATTCGGCGGCGGTGTCGCAGCAGTTGGTGACCGGCTTTATGTGACGACAGGCTTTGGCAGCGTGGCGGCGTTAGACGCCGCAACCGGCACAGTGATTTGGCAGAAAGAATTGAAATCGGTTCTGCGTAGCGCGCCGGCGGTGGCCGGTGACCGTGTTTTCGTTGAAACCGACCAAGCGCAGACGATTGTACTTGCAACAACCGATGGTAGCCAGCTGTGGACGCATAGCGGTATTACCGAGCCTTCGACGCTGCTTGGTACCGGCACGCCTGTCGTGACGGCAGATGTGGCTTATATTCCTTATGGTTCCGGCGAGTTATATGCCGTACGGGTGCAAAACGGGCGCACGCTGTGGCAGCAGAGCCTTTCTGGCACGCGGCGGCAGGGCAGCACGCTTGAATCAATTTCCGATATCAAAGGTAGCCCAGCGATCGATAGCAAGACTGCCTATGCAGTTGGCAATGGTGGACGGATGGTGGCGGTTGACCAACGCACTGGCAACCTAGCGTGGGAGCTTGATTTGGGCGGCGTCGATACGCCGGTGATCGTAGGCGACACCATCGCCGCGCTGGAGACGCAGAATACGCTGGTGCTAATCGACCGCAGCAGTGGTCGCGTGCGCGCCACTTATCCTTTGCCGCGTTTCACGAACGAGGAAAAAAGCAAAGGGCCGATCTATTGGAACGGGCCGGTCGTTGCCGATAGCGTGCTGTGGGTAGCAGGCAGTAATCAAAAACTATTTGGGATCGATGCAGCTTCAGGAGAGCGTATCTTCAAGGGCGATCTCACAGGCTCGGCTTATTTGGCACCCGTGCTGGCACAGCAAACTTTGCTGGTCTTGACGGATGACGGTCGGCTGACCGCGTTCCGCTAGAGGTTTTTATGAATGAAGGCAAATTGCCGCAGGTTGTACTTGCCGGACGACCGAATGTCGGCAAATCGTCGATCTTCAACAAGCTGATCGGCAAGGCGCTGGCGCTGGTCGACGAAACGCCAGGCCTGACGCGCGACCGGAAAATGTCGACGCTGGAGATCGAGGGCCGCGAGATCGAATTGGTCGATACGCCTGGCCTCGAAGAAGCCGACTCTAACACCGTAATGGGCCGAATGCGTGCACAGACCGAGCAAGCTGTGCAAAGCGCCGACCTGATTCTATTCGTGGTCGATGGCCGTGCCGGGCTGACGCCGCTCGATGAATATTACGCAGCCTGGCTGCGCGCACAGAAAAAGCCAATCGTTCTGATCGTCAATAAGTGCGAAGGCAAAGGCGGGCAAGCGGGCTTGATGGAATCCTATAGCCTTGGCTTCGGCGAGCCGCTGGGTATTTCTGCTGCCCATAACGACGGGCTCGATATGCTGCGCGGTTATATTTTTGAGACGTTGCAGGAGATGAAAGTCTGGCCAGAGACAATCGAAGCCTATGATGATGAGAACGAAAATTTAGACGCTGCAGAGCCGGTTGAAATTGAAGAACTGTCTGAGCCGGACGAAGACGATATTATTCTTGATCCTGACATTCCGACTGTCGTTGAAGGCGTGGTCGCCGACTGGAAAGAACGCCCGCTGATGCTGGCTATCGTTGGCCGTCCAAACGCGGGCAAGTCGACGCTCGTCAACGCGCTGTTGGGTGAAGACCGGATGCTGGTCGGGCCGGAGGCTGGCCTGACGCGCGATACCGTGCGGCTCGATTTTGCTTGGCCAATGACAGAGGGCGGCGACCGTGTTATCCGTCTGGCCGATACGGCGGGTTTGCGCCGCCGGGCCAAGATTGTCGACCGGCTGGAGAAGATGAGCACCTTCGAAAGCCTGCGCGCGATCCGTCTGGCGCATGTCGTGGTGTTGGTGATGGATGCCGCGCTGATTTATGAAGGCGAGTTCGATAAGCAGGATTTGGAGATCGCCCGACATGTGGCTGAAGAAGGCCGCGCGATGGTGCTGGCCGTCAATAAATGGGATCTGATCGACGATAAGGCCGGGCTGAAAGCCAAGCTGGAAATGGCATTAAAGAGCAGCTTTTCACAGGTCAAGAAACTGCCAGTCGTGCCGCTGAGCGCGAAGCGCGGCCAGGGGCTGAAGGCGCTGATGAGTGCCGTGTTGCTGGCGGAAGAAACCTGGAACCTGCGCATTTCAACCGGGCGGCTGAACCGCTGGCTGGCCGGGGCATTAGAGGCCAACCCGCCGCCTGTGGCCAACGGTCGCCGCGTCAAAATCCGTTATGCGACGCAGACCAAGGCGCGCCCGCCCACATTCGCACTTTGGTGTTCGAAGCCAGTGAAACTGCCGGACAGCTACATGCGTTATCTGTCAACGGGATTAGGCAAGACCTTCAATCTCGTCGGCATTCCGCTGCGCCTTCACTTGAAGAAGCCGAACAATCCTTACGCGAAGAAATTTTAGAGCTGCTCCAACAGGGGGGCCGCTGCCTGCTCTGCAGTTGGCAGACTTTCCGGGGCGATACCAGGAAACGCATCGCGGCGCAGCGTGCTGGCGAAAGCGCCGGGCTCGAATAAAATGGTTTTAATCGTGCTGTTAATAGTTTCCGCCGCGTAGCTGCGACCAAGTGCGGCGAATGCGTCTTTGCCAGCGCGATAGCCACCCCAGTAGGCATTTACATCGGCACCCATACTGCAGGTGATGAAAGTTGCGGTTGCCGTAGGCGCAGCCCGCAATAGCGGATCAAGCGAGCGTAGCAGCGCATGATGCGCCGTAACATTCACTTGCAGAAGCCGCGTTAGGGTGGACGTATCGAGGTGATGTAGCGGCATCAGTGGCCCGAGCATGGCAGCGGCCATAATCAGGGCATCGACTTTGCCAAAACGCTCATGCAGTTGGGCGCCAAGCTGCGCCAGCGGGGCAAGATCGGTCGTGAAATCGAACTGCACCAGCGTAGCGGTTGTATTCAGCTTGCCGAGATCGTCATCAAGCTGTTCCAGCTTGCGCTTACTTTTACCGAGCGCGACGATATGCCATTGACCGGGATCGCGAGCAGCCAGACCACACGCAATAGCCCCACCTAGCGCGCCGGTCGCGCCAGTGATCACCGCAATCTTTTGCGTCACTTAGTCTCAACCTTATCGGTCTTGGATTCGACCTTGCCATCAACGCGGCCATCTATCCTACCAGGCTGCGGATTGGAAAGGCGTTCCAAAGTGGCATCATCTTCTGCTTTTTCTTTTTTCTCCTGCGCGGCTTTTTCTTCGGGCGTCAGGTCTTTGTCGGCTTTTTCACCCTTCTTCGCGACACGCAATGAATGATCGAGATCGGCCCGCAAGTCAGCAGGCATCTGCGCGACAAGCCAGGTCGAACTATGACGCAGGGCGGGCTCGGTTCGTGCTTCAGTCAGCCAATCAGGATAGCTTTTCTCGTTTGTGAAGATCAGCGTGCCACCGAGATAGACAAGGGCCGCCACAAGAAATCCGCGCAACGCGCCGAAGGCAAAGCCAAGCGCGCGGTCGACTGATGAGACGGCGGATTCACGCACGCTTTTGGCTATGTAATGGCTGACGATGGTCAGGATGATCAGGACGATCACGAAGATGACGAAACCGCCAAGACCGCCGGCGATGGCCTCGTTATCGGTATAGTGCGAGAAGAAAGGCTTCACCACGCTGGCAAAGCGTGCGCCCGCGAAGACTGCCAGCGTCCAGGAGATAAGCGACAGCACTTCGCGCACTAGGCCGCGGAATAAGGCTAGAAGCGCTGAAAGTAGCACGGCCAAAACGACAAGGCCGTCTACAGGGTTGATGGGCATCGAATCCATTAGTGAGACCTGCAAGTTAGACTGCGGCCAGTTTACAAAGCCTAATTACGCCCGCATAGGGTGTTTCCCACAGCCGTCTATCTCACGGTCACCTTTGGATTTCGGTTTATCTTCAAACTCGAAATAGGGCAACAGGTCGCTGACTGTGTTGATAATGCCTTGTTTTAACACATCTGCACTCTTGTTCGGGCCGCCACCGCGGGCGGGCGGCAGATAGGCACGGTTAAAACCAAGCTTGGCAGCTTCCTTCAGGCGGCTGTCGCGCTGCGTGACGGCACGGATCTCGCCCGACAGGCCAAGCTCCCCAAAATAGACGGCATCCTGTGGGCAGGGTGTGCCGGAGAGCGAGGAGAGCAGCGCCGCCGCTACGGCCAGATCGGCAGCGGGCTCGTTCACGCGGAGGCCACCGGCGACGGTAAGGTAAACGTCGTTCATGCCGAGCGCCACCCCCGCGCGGGCTTCAAGTACGGCCAGGACCATAGCGAGGCGAGAGGAATCCCAGCCGATGACGGCGCGGCGCGGCGTGCCGAGCGAGGACTGCGCGACCAACGCCTGGATTTCGACCAGCACCGGGCGCGTGCCTTCCATCCCGGCGAAGACCGCAGCACCCGCAACGTCACCGGAGCGTTCGGAGAGGAATAGCGCGGAAGGATTTGGCACCTCGATCAAACCGGCATCTTGCATATCGAAGACGCCGATCTCATCAGTCGGGCCGAAGCGGTTTTTCACCGCGCGGAGGATGCGGAAGTGATGCCCTCGCTCGCCTTCGAAATACAGCACGGTATCGACCATATGTTCCAGCACGCGCGGCCCGGCTAGCGTGCCTTCCTTGGTGACATGGCCGACGATCAGCACGGTGATACCGCGCGCCTTGGCGACGCGGATCAGCTCGTGCGCGCTGGCGCGGACTTGCGAGACAGTGCCAGGTGCGCTCTCGATAATGTCAACAAACATGGTTTGGATGGAATCAATCACAAACAGCTGCGGCGCGTTCTGCGCTTCCATGCTGGCGCAGATATCGCGGATCGAAGTGGCGGCGGCCAGCTCAACATCAGCTTCGCCCAAGCCGAGGCGGCGGGCGCGCAACCGCACCTGCTCGATCGCTTCCTCGCCCGAGACATAGGCGCAGCGCAGTTTCGGCGCGAGCTTGGCGACGACTTGCAACAGCAGCGTCGACTTGCCGATACCAGGATCGCCGCCGATGAGGAGTACGGAGCCAGGCACGAGGCCACCACCTGCGACGCGGTCGAACTCGCCAATACCAGTCATGGTACGGGGCGGCGGCGGCTCGTGCCCATGCAGGGGGACAAAATTTACGCCTTTAGATTTACCAAGACTACTGCCGGATTTTTTGGAGGCGACCGCGCCCAAGCTGCCCGGCGCGGCCTGTACCGTCTCTTCGACGATCGTATTCCATTCCTCGCAGGCATCGCATTTGCCCGACCAGCGAGGATAGGAAGCACCGCAATTCTGGCAAACATAACGGGTGGAAGACTTAGCCATGGTATATCATGGCATGAGAACGGATGGTGAACAACTATTTATTGGAAATTTTCAACATCATTTTTCCGCCATCGTGAACCGGCAAGGAGTGTTCACTATAACCAAGCTTGTGATATAGGTCAGACTTATCAGTCGTTAGCAGCAGCGTGCATGGTTTGCCTTCTGCGAGATCCTGCATGGCGAAATTTTCGGCCGCTGTGATGAGCTTTGTAGCCAGGCCTTGGCTGCGGTGACTTTCCAAAACGCCAACCCAGCAAATACCATAAATATTTTCCGAGAAGTATTGTTCCATGCAGCCAGCAGTGCCAATGATTTGATCACCATCTTTGGCGACGAAAATATATGTTGGATGCTGTTCACCTGCAAAAAGCCGGCGAAATTCTTTCAGTGCCGGTTCGCGCCAACGTTCACTAAAGACAGTGGCGATCAAATTGGCAGCAGCTTCGATATCCTGCTGCTGCAGTGACTCGATTTGCATTAACCAATCGCCCTTGCATAGCCTTTGGTCTGCATCTGGATCGGACCGTCGGCGCGGCCATGGATGAATTGCTCGACATACAGGTTGCCGCTACGGTCGAGCTGAGCGATGTCGCCCTGCCAAACAAATTTGCCGTCATAAAGCATCGCGACCTTGCTGGCGATCTTGCGGCAGCTGGCCATATCGTGCGTGATCGAGACGGCGGTCGCGCCCAGTTCCTTCACACATTTAACGATGAGGTCGTTAATGACGTCGGCCATGATCGGATCTAGCCCCGTGGTTGGCTCGTCGAAAAAGATGATCTCCGGCTCGGCGGCGATGGCGCGGGCGAGGCCGACGCGCTTTTGCATGCCGCCCGAAAGCTCGGACGGAGAGAGATCGCCAATCTCGCGGCCCAAACCGACCTGGCCCAACTTATCGAGCGCGATGCGGCGCGCGCGGTCGCGGTCCATATGGTCGCCCTGGATGAGACCGAAGGCGACATTTTCCCAGACGGGTATGCTGTCGAACAGCGCCGCGCCCTGAAACAGCATGCCGAACTTTTTCATCTGCACGGCGCGGTCAGACGCGCCAAGGCGGGTGGTATCTTGCCCATCGATCAGGATCTGGCCGCTGTCCGGTTGCATCAAGCCGAGGATGCATTTTAGCGTGACGGACTTGCCGGTGCCGCTGCCGCCGATGATGACGAGCGACTCACCTTTGTTCACGGTGGTCGTAATTCCGTTCAGCACGACCTTAGGGCCGAAGGCCTTGTGAATGTCGCGCAGTTCGATTTTAGGGGGTGTCATGCTGTTCATCCTATTTGGCCGTAAACATGATGCCGGTCAGCATATAGTTGGTAATCAAAATCAGGATCGAGGCGGAGACGACCGCGTTGCGCGTAGCCGTGCCGACGCCAGCGGCCCCGCCTTTGGAATTGTAACCGTGATAGCAGCCCATCAGCGTAATGATGAAGCCGAATACGGCGGCCTTGTAGAGACCGGAGGTAACATCGCCGATTTCAAGATAACGGCGCGTATCGCTTAGATAGCTGGCACCGTTGAAATCAAGCCGATAGACCGCGACTAGATAGCCGCCGAAGACGCCGATAATATCAGCGACCAAAACCAAAAGCGGCAGCGTGACGATACCGGCAAGGATACGCGGCGTGACGAGATATTTCGTGGGGCTAGTCGACAGCGTGGAGAGCGCATCGATCTGTTCAGTCACGCGCATCGTGCCGAGCTCGGCCGCGATGGCCGCGCCGATGCGACCCGCAACCATAAGACCCGCGAGCACCGGCCCAAGCTCTCGCGTCATTGAAAGGACGACAACAGAGGCAATGGCGCTTTCGGCATTGAAGCGGGAGAAGCCGCTGTAGGATTGTAATGCCAGCACCATGCCCGTGAAAAGCGCGGTAAGGCCGACGACCGGCAGCGAGTAATAGCCGATATCCAGCATCTGCCGACCGATCTGGCGGAGGTAGATGGGTGGCCGGGCAATATGGCTGAGGCCACCGCCGGCAAAGGCGGTGAAGCTGCCGGTGGCTTCGAAGAAATTGAGGGTGGAGGCGCCGATGCGCTGCAGGAAGTTCATATTCTTGGTAGTCATGGGTTTTTGTAGCGCGATTATTTGCCAATGACTAGACCGGGGGTAGAGATACCCAAGCTCTTTGTTGCAATCAGAACAAAGACTTATGCGCCCAAGAGCCTGTAGTTTTTGACATTTAAGCCGTTAGCCGTGGTTGCGATCGTCGTGCGTCTGATCGAGATCGCTAAAGCGGGTGTACATGCCATCGAAGAAGAGGTTGATCGTGCCGGTTGGGCCATGGCGCTGCTTGGCGATAATGGCTTCGGCCAGATTATGCGCCTTTTCCGAAGCCTCCTGCCATTTGGCATAGCGTTCCTCAAACTTGCTGTCGGACTCGTCGGCTTTTTTCTGCGGCTCTTCACGCGAGAGGTAATATTCCTGGCGATAGACGAACATGACGACGTCGGCGTCCTGCTCGATCGAGCCGGATTCGCGGAGGTCGGCCAGTTGCGGACGTTTGTCCTCGCGCTGTTCGACCGCGCGGCTGAGCTGCGAGAGAGCGAGTACCGGCACGTCAAGTTCCTTGGCAATGGCCTTGAGGCCACGCGTGATTTCTGAAACTTCTTGCACGCGGTTATCGGCGCCTTTGGTGTTGGCGCCGCGCAGCAGCTGCAAATAGTCGACAACGATCAGGCCGAGTTCGGGATTGGTGCGCTTAAGACGGCGGGCGCGGGTGCGAACGGCGGAAATAGAAAGAGCGGGTGTATCGTCAATAAATAGTGGCAGGCGATACAAAGACTTCGACGCCTCGACGATATTCGGAAAATCCTCGCCCCGGATTTCACCACGGCGGATCTTGTCGGAGCCGATGCTGCAAGTGTCAGCGAGAATACGGTTAGCCAGTTGCTCTGACGACATTTCGAGCGAGAAGAAGGCGACGCCCGCGCCTTCCTTGCCATTCGTGCGCAGATGCGCCTTGGCGGCATTGACCGCGATATTGGTGGCGAGCGCCGTCTTCCCCATTGCCGGACGCCCGGCCAAGATGATGAGGTCGGAGCGCTGCAGCCCGCCCAGCTTCCGATCCATGTCGCGAAGGCCGGTGGTAACGCCGGTGATATGGCTGGAACGCTGAAAGGCCTTTTCGGCTGTGCGCACGGCAGCCGAGATCGAATATTCGAATTTCTGGAAGCCCGTGCCGACTTCGCCCGTGCCGGCAAGATCGAAGAGTTTGGATTCGGCCAGTTCGATCTGGCCGACGGCGGTTTGCTCAACCTGGCTATTGTAGGCGACATTGACGAGGTCTTCACCGATATCGATCAGCGCGCGGCGCAGATGCAGGTCATGCAACACGCGGCCATAATCCTCGGCATTGACGATAGTGACGACGCTGGCCGCAAGATCGGCCAGATAGCCGCCGCCACCGAGTGTAGCCAGTGCAGGGTCATTATCGAAGAAGGGTTTAAGCGTTAGAGGATTAGCGACCTGGCCGCGGTCGATCAAAGTATTGATGGCGGTGAAAATCTTGCCATGGATCGGATCGAAGAAATGTTCGGAACGCAGAAATTCATTTACACGCTCGAATGCGCGATTGTTGACAAGTATGGCGCCAAGTAGCGCTTGTTCGGCGTCGATATTGCAGGGCTGGGTGCGATAGGCGGCCGTTCCATCGTTGCCACGGATAGCGAGCGCCTGACTTGAGGCAAAAGGAACGATATCGACCATGCGGTCACCCTAACAAACTTGGATGGTGTGATGTCAAAAGAAAAAGCCTCAGCGGTGAAGCTGAGGCTTTAGGATCGTGTATAGCGTGGATAACTTAGGCTTCTGCTGTTTCCGATTCAGTCGCTTCAGTTTCCGGTACCGTCATAGCGTCCGCTGCGTCTTCTGCCGCTTCGGCGTTGTTGCGGGCATCTTGCGAGGTCACAGCCTTGCCAGCTTTTTCCTGCGCTTCAGCTTCGTCAGCCGAACGGGCCACGTTGACCTTAACGCCGACAGTCACTTCCGGATGGAGGCGCACCTTGACGTCATAAAGACCGAGCATCTTGATCGGCGTGTCGATCTGGATTTGGGTCTTCGAGACCGTGTAGCCTGCATCTTCTAGCTGGGCTGCAAGATCGCGGGCCGAGACGGAACCGAACAGCTGGCCCATATCGCCAGCCTGACGGATCAGGACAAGCTTGGTGCCATCCATCTTTGTGGAAACTTTTTCAGCCTCGCCCTTGCGTGCAAGGTTAGTGGCTTCGATTTGCGCCTTCATGGCAGCAAAGCGTTCAGTATTGGCTTTGGTTGCGCGCATCGCCTTCTTTTGCGGCAACAGGAAGTTGCGAGCAAAACCAGGGCGCACGCGCACGGTTTCACCAAGATGGCCAAGACGGTCGATACGTTCTAACAGGATCACTTCAATCATAATATACGCTCCTAAAGCTTTCTACCGCAAACAAAGCACTATTGCCCGTCTGGGGTGACCGTTCGTTGTTTAAGCCGCCAAAAGGTGAACGGTGCGATAAGCCCGATCAGCAGCATGATAAAGACTGGAACCTGCAGGATGAGTGCTGCGGCATAGATGAAAATATAAAGTGCCTTGCGTTGACCCGCGCTCCATTTGTCGCGCTCAGCGCGCGTGTCGATCCGGCGGTGCATCTCGGCCATGCCGGAGAGGATGAAGCCGACTGCATAAAGCGTTGAAAAAGCGCTTAACACCATCGCAAGATCGGGCGAGGTCGCCAGCAGCGAGCCGATAAAGCAGACGATAAACAGGCCCGCCAGCCATAGTGGCAAGGTGATTTCTTTCAGCTTGATGGATGGCCGCAGATTTTGCTTCATCTCAACCGCGATATATTGCGCAGCTGTGCCGGCAAGGGCGAGGATGAAGAACCAGCTCATCAGCACCATCGACGGGATGGCCGTGCGCATGAAGCTGAAGGCTTGATCGAGCTTTTCGGGCGTTAGTTCGGGGGCTGTCGCATTCTGACTAAGAAGCGTCTTGTAACTATCGACAACTTGCGTGACCGCATTGGCAATACCATCATCATAAACGGCGAGCGAGGTGGCAGCAACGCTCATCAGCAATGTGCCGAGCGCCATAGCGGTCAGTAAAACCGCGCTGCTGTTGATATAGCGGGGCTGTTCATAGGAGCCGAAATTGATCAGCGCGACGCGCGTCAGCACCATCACCGGCATCGCGAACAAGATCGCGAATAATGCCGCCGCCGGGCCGCCAAGGCGGAGGAAGACAGCAATGACCGCAAATGCGCAGGCCGAGATCGAGACGTTACGCCCGCCAGTAAGACCAGACAGGAATAGCGGAATGGTCGATGCATAGCCGAGGATCACGCCGATCACGCCACCGCTTGGCAATTGACAAAACGCCAACCCGCCAATCATGCCGGCGAAGAACGCCAGCACATGCGCGCCGAACGTATCCGCGCGGCGCGCGGTTACGACTATTGGCTCGACAGGGGGTTGGTCTTGATCGGTCATTTAGAAACTCAAAAACGGCGCTGCAAAAACTGCAACGCCGTTTCTAAAAAGTTTACGCTTAGTCGCGCTCGCCAACACCGCCTGGCGTCTTGACGACGTAAGGCAAGAGGGCCAAGAAACGCGCGCGCTTGACGGCCTGAGCCAGTTCGCGCTGCTTCTTGTTTGAGACTGCGGTAATGCGGCTTGGCACCATCTTGCCGCGCTCTGAGATATAGCGGGACAGCAGGCGCACGTCCTTATAGTCGATCTTCGGCGCGTTCTCGCCCGTAAACGGGCAGGACTTACGGCGGCGGAAGGTGCGGCGGCCGGTGCCAGCGGAAACTTGGGTAATCGTCGACATTATTATGCTGCCTCCCCTTCATAAGATTCGCGTTCAACCTTGGCCTTACGCAAGACAGGTGATGGGTTTTCGTCGAATGCGTCGACCTTGACGGTCAGGAAACGCAGAACGTCTTCATTGATCTTCAGGTTGCGCTCATATTCCTGCACGGCAGCCGATGGGCCATCGATATTGAACAGGACATAATGGCCCTTGCGGTTCTTGTTGATGCGATAGGCAAGCTTGCGCAGGCCCCATTGCTCTGTTTTCTGAATGGTGGCGCCCTGCGTTGTCAGCAGTTCGCTCATTTGGCTGGTAATAGTCTCCACCTGCGCCGGGGTAATATCCTGCCGGGCGATGAAGATTGATTCGTACATAGGCATGTACGCTACTCCTTCTGGTTAGCGGTGCTTTCGCTTTTGCTAACTAGTCCGGCCAATGACTTGATGGCTCTGCGCTTCCGGTGCTCACGTACTTTAATGTACGCTGCGCTCCGGTTCTCGCCCCAGCGGCTTCATTGTCTCGGCCTAGCGCAAAATCGCCAGCACCTACGCGCTCCCTTGCGGGAACAACAGCCCCAAGTCAAGCTTGGAACAAGGTAATGCCACACCAAAATGGCGTAACGCTTGGGTTAATAAAGGGTGGGAGCAGAGAATGCAAGGGAATTGCAGTAGAGTCCTGCAGAGGCAATTACCCGTGGCATTGTCAATAGCACAATGAATACAATAATGCAATAAAATTCGCTATTCGACTGTTTTAGTCCAAAATACTGTAAGCTATAGCAAGTCCCAAAAGGCCGCAGCCAAGTTCGGCCCAGAGATAGGCAGGCGACATCGCCTTATTGCAACAACGCGAGCGACCGCCTTGGAAGAGATAGGAAAATATGGGTATCAGTTCGCGTAGAGTGAGTTCGTGCTGGCAGGATGGGCAGGTGGAACGACCTTTGAGAAGTGAAATCCTGCGTGGCACGCGGTAAATCGCACAGCCGATAAAGCTGCCGATCGCGCTGCCGATTAAAAAGCCGCTGATGTAAAGTATGGCATGGGTGAAGGTCATTTAAGATCGGCCCTTCGCCAAAACGCGGTGCGTTTTGTTGCTCGGCATCATTTGTTTCGCTCGTTTTGCTCGCGGAAACAAATGCTGTCCAAAGCGATAAAGCCATTCTTCAGCATCCAGCCAACTGTGCGCCAAAGGTGTGCGGATTTAAAGGTAGCGTCGGCGGCTTGCAGATTGACTAGTAGCGTCTTCAAATCGATGCGCCCGGCTTGATGAAGATCGGTCAGGATTGCGACCACCTGCGGCAGTGGCAGCAGAAAGTCTGGAAAGTTATGGTTCATCTTATGTCTCAGAATCAGCTCGATCTCGTCCGCGTTTGCGACAGGCACGATCACATCCGTTTCCGCCAGCACATGCGAGGGGAAAGATTCAAACATCGCGTAAAGATCAGGGAAGGTCGTATGCATGGCGGGCCAATTTTGCGGTAGTGCTGGCGAAAGATTGGCACGGCGCTTAGCGGCAAGCTCGTCCCACAAGTCTTCATAAGCGGGAATGATCTGCGCCCAATCATAAGTGCTAAGCGCGCGTTGCTGCGCGGCAGCGCCCATGGCCTTGCGGCGGGCCGGATCGCTAGCCAGTAGTTCGAAAGCGGCAGCTGTAACGTCGATATCGACCGCAACCGATTGCGCCGCCGCTGCCAATTGCTCTCCATAGGCAAGGCCACCGTTGAAGGCGTGAAAAGCGAGATCCAGCCCTGTCTGCGGTGGCGGGGCGGAGGTCGGAATTTGGAAACCGTCGGTGCCGTGGCGGACGCCATCACGATAGCCATCCCAGTTGGTGATGACGGAGGGCACGCCCGCGGCCATCGCCTCGATCGGGGTGAGGCCAAAGCTTTCCTGATAATTATCAACGAGCGAGGTGAATATATCTGCCGCCGCCCATAAGCCTTCCGGGAAACGCGGATCGGCTTTATCGATAAAATCGACGGTGACGGTTTTGCAGATATCGGCGGCCAGCGCGCGCACTTCAGGTTCGATTCCTGCCGGACTAAAGAAACCAAGGCAGACAACATGCAACTTACCTTTGTGGCCTTTTAGCTTGAGATTTTGCGCCGCGCGTTCAGCGCCCATGAATAGGGGCAGTGGATGCGCTTTCGTGTAGTGGCTGATGCGCCCGAACGAGAGGATCAGCGTATCGTCATCGGCCAGGCTGAGGGCTGCACGCTGCGCGGCACGCTTCTGCGGCGTGTTGAAACCGGCATAACGTGCGGTATCTATGGCGAGCGGAATAACCGGCAGTTCGACCGGGCAGGTAATTTTTGTGCTGAAGCGATGCCCCAGATAGTCGCCATGGATTTCAAACAGGCGTTTGATCGCGTCACGGATAGCAAGCGACGGGCAAATAAGTGCATCGCCAACGGCACTAGGGTCCGTTAGATAATTAGCAACGACGCCTGTGGCGTTGCTACCTGTCATAGTGTGTGTGAGACCACAGACCGCATAGCCCGGTTCAAGCCGCGCGCGGTACCAGAACCAGTTGTTCATCATGGGGTCAGGGCTGAACAACGTGCCTGCTTGCGCCAAGGTGCGGTAAGCGAGGTTGCCAACGGCGCGGCGGCAGCGGGCTGGGTCAATTCCTGACTCTTTAGCCAGGGTTGTAAATGTCTTCCAGCTTTCGTCGTTGTCGGCAATGACCAATGGATGCTCTTGCCGCGTGTGGCGGCAATAAGCGCGCACGAAATTGACAATGGCGATATCGATACCAAAGACCTCACCTGGCGCACCGGAGCGCGGTGTTTTGAACGAGATGGCGTGATTGCTAGCCCTGGTCATCGTGGCCAGAGCTGCTTATCTGTCAGTATCTGATAAATTGCCAATACAGTCGGCATACCCATTATGTTACCATTCTGCAGCATTTCAACGAGACGCGGAATTGAGACAAGTTCAACCTTAATATCGTCTTCAGCCGCTTCAATGCTTTTGCGCGTACCAGGCGTAATGTTATCGGTGTACAAGAAATGAGCAAAACGGGCGCTGCGTGCAGGCTCGAACTCGACTTTGCCGATTGCTTCTATGCTGGCTGCACGCCAGCCGGTTTCCTCGGCCAGTTCGGCAATGCCTGTGTTTAATACGGTGCTACTGGACGAAACAGCACCCATCGGCAATTCATAGACCCAACGCCGTAGCGAATGCCGATAGATTTTAATCAGCACCACTTCTTGCGATGGCGTCAAGGCGAAGACGATGGCGGTATCGGGCGCTTCGACCGTATACCAGTCAGATATTTCGTGCCCATTCGGCAGGCGCACATGCTCGCGCCGCACGCGCAGATGTGGGCTATCGACCATGAGCGTGCTATCGAGTGTTTCCCAGATACTTTCCGTCATACTGGTAGTGTCGCCTGTTGGCTGGCACTTGACAAGGCAGGGGAAGGACGGCGAGGGTTCGGCTATCAAAGGAGTTCATTATGGATGCATTTGTATTTCCCGGCCAAGGCAGCCAGGCGGTGGGCATGGGCAAGGCTTTGGCCGAAAGCTTTAGTGTGGCGAAAGAGATTTTTGCTGAAGTCGATGATGCGCTGAGCGCAAAGCTTTCAACCCTGATGTTCGACGGGCCAAGCGAAGCGCTGCTATTAACTGAAAACGCACAACCCGCGATCATGGCCTGCAGCATGGCTGTGTTGCGCGTGCTGGAGCGCGAGGGCGGGTTCGCGTTGAAAAGCCGCGCCAAGTTCATGGCTGGGCATAGCTTGGGCGAATATAGCGCGTTATGCGCGGCGAGCGTATTTAGTCTGGCTGATACAGCGCGGCTGCTGCGGGCGCGCGGTCAGGCGATGCAGGCGGCAGTGCCGATGGGTATTGGCGGGATGGCGGCACTCTTGGGCGTGACATTTGAGCAGGCTCAGATAATTGCAAAGGAAGCGGCGCAAGGCGAAGTCTGCGAAGCTGCGAATGATAATGCCGAGGGGCAGGTCGTCATCAGCGGGCACATGAGTGCGATTGACCGCGCGTTAGAAATTGCCGCCGCGCAGGGCTTCAAGCGCAGCGTGAAGCTGCAGGTGAGCGCGCCGTTCCATTGCCAGCTGATGCAGCCAGCTGCAGATGTGATGGAACAAAAGCTGGTCGAGGTTACGATGAATGCGCCCAGCGTGCCGGTTTATGCGAACGTGACCGCGCAAGCGGTGACGGATGTAGCGGAGATTCGTGATCTGCTGGTTAGACAGATTACCGGAACTGTGCTGTGGCGCACGAGTGTGCTGAATATGCGCGATGCTGGAGCGACGGGCCTGGTCGAGCTTGGACATGGCAATGTATTGACCGGCCTTGCCAAACGCATTGACCGGGAGCTACCAGCGCGCACTGTGCAGAGTGCAGAGGATATCGAAGCTTTTCTGAAAGCGGGAACTAGTGCAGCAGCTTAAAATTACGATCGAACCTACGGATATCGAGTGGCACTGGCGGCAGTGGTGTGACCTATCACGCAATGAGCTTCATGATGCGCTTAAACTGCGCTGCGATGTCTTCATTGTTGAGCAGCAAGATCCCTATGGCGATATCGATGGCTATGACCCCCATGGGATTCATCTGCTTGGCTATCATAGGGGCAAGATCGTCGCCAACGGGCGATTGCTGCCACCTGAAGCTGTCCGCGATGAGGCGGTGATTGGCCGGCTGATCGTCGATCCGGCCTATCGCGGGCATGGACTGTGCAAATACATGATCACGTGGATGCTGCAGTGTTTGGCGAAAGATTATGCCGACTGCAATGTGTATCTTTATATGCAAACCTACTGGATGAGCTGGCTGCTGAAGCTTGGTGCGATCCCGATCTCCGCGCCGATGAGCAAGAGCCGTATCGAGCATGTGGAGATCATGATTAAAAATGATGTAATGAAAGAGATCGCAAAATGACCAACATTTTCAGCCTTGAAGGCAAGCGAGCGCTCGTAACAGGCGCATCGGGCGGGATCGGCGAGTCGATCGCCCGCACTTTGATCGAAGCTGGCGCGACTGTGGCCTTGCACGGTACCCGCCGCGAAAAACTGGAAACGCTGGCAGCTGAGCTGGGCAATCAGGCGAAAGTCTGCGTGGCTAACCTGTCAGACCCTGCCGGCGCAGCTGCGCTGTTCAACGATGCAGAGGCGCAATTAGGCGGCGTCGATATTCTAGTGAATAATGCGGGCATCACGCGCGATGGCCTCTCGATGCGCATGAGTGACGAGGATTTTCAGGCCGTGCTGGACGTAAACCTGGGTGCGGCCTTTAAGCTGATCCGTGCGGCAACCAAGGGCATGATGAAAGCTCGTTGGGGCCGTATCGTCAGCGTGACCTCGATCGTTGGCGTGATCGGGAACGGTGGACAGGCAAACTATGCGGCCTCGAAAGCTGGGCTAATCGGCATGTCGAAGTCGTTGGCGCAGGAGTTGGCGAGCCGCAATATCACCGTCAATTGCATCGCGCCGGGCTTTATTGCGACGCCGATGACTGACGCCTTGAACGAGGAGCAGCAGAAAGTTATGTTCGGGAGAATTCCGATGGGGCGATTCGGGCAGCCACAGGATATTGCTGCCGCCACGTTGTACTTGGCATCGGAGTCTGCCGCTTATGTGACAGGGCAGACCCTTCATGTTAACGGCGGCATGGCGATGATTTAGTAATAGAAACAGTGATTAGCGTAAAGATTGTGGATAACATTCTGCATTTACAATAAAGTTGGCAAGTACCCGTGGTGGTGGTAAAACCACGCCACAGTTGACAGCGGGGCCGCGTTCGTGTGGTCTCCGCGTTTCGAGTGCCGGGCGGCGATCACGCCACCGGTTAAACCACAAGAGGGATTACATGAGCGACGTTGCTGAACGAGTGAAGAAGATTGTTGTCGAGCATCTGGGTGTCGACGAGGCCAAGGTGACCGATAGCGCAAGCTTCATCGACGACCTAGGCGCGGACAGCCTTGATACGGTCGAACTGGTGATGGCGTTCGAAGAAGAATTCAAGGTCGAGATTCCTGATGATGCGGCTGAAAAGATCCAGACCGTTAAGGATGCGATCGACTTTATCTCAACCAAGCAGGCCGCGTAAGCGTTTCTGGTTGTAGAGTTACAAATATGGACACATCACGGCGTGTTGTCGTAACGGGAATCGGCATGGTTTCAAGCCTCGCTTATGGGGCCGAAGCTAGCTGGGAGGAATTGATCGCTGGGAAGTCGGGCCTAAGCACGATTACCCGGTTCGATACCTCTGACATGACCGTGAAGGTTGCAGGCGAAGTTCGCGCTGCAACCGAAGACAATAAGGACGATCCGACTGTTTATAATCCGGATCGGCACGTTATTCCCAAAGACCAGCGCAAGATGGACAGGTTTATCCAGTTTGGCGTTGCCGCAGCCGACGACGCCGTGCGCGATAGCGGCTGGGTACCATCGAACGACGAGGAGCAATGCCGTACAGGCGTGCTGATCGGTTCTGGCATCGGTGGTTTGCCGGAGATTGAGAAGACGACATTGGTGATGAAGGAGGGCGGGCCGAAGCGCGTTTCCCCATTCTTCATTCCAGCAAGCCTAATCAATCTGGCTTCGGGACAAGTCTCCATTAAATATGGCTTCAAAGGCCCAAATCACGCGGTTGTGACCGCTTGCTCGACCGGCGCGCACGCCATTGGCGATGCTGCGCGGATGATCATGTGGGATGATGCCGACGTGATGGTTGCCGGTGGCACGGAGTCGACGATCTGCAAGATTGCGATGGCAGGCTTCAATTCACTAAAAGCGCTATCGACGCATTTCAATGACGAGCCGACGCGGGCTTCACGCCCATACGATAAGGATCGCGACGGTTTCGTGATGGGCGAGGGCGCTGGCGTTGTTGTGCTTGAAGAATACGAGCATGCGAAGAAGCGCGGCGCAAAAATCTATGCCGAGATCGTCGGCTATGGCCTGTCAGGTGATGCCTATCACATGACGGCGCCGCCTGAAGATGGCAATGGCGGCGAACGGGCGATGCGCATGGCGCTAAAGCGTTCCGGTTTAGCGGTCGAAGACATTGATTATATCAATGCGCATGGCACCTCGACCCCGATGGGCGACGAGACAGAACTGCGGGCGATTAGCCGCGTATTTGGCCCGGCAATAAATACGGTTTCAATCTCCTCGACTAAATCGTCGATTGGGCATTTGCTGGGCGCGGCTGGTTCGGTTGAAGCGATCTTCTCGATCCTCGCGATCAAGAATGGCATCGTGCCGCCGACGCTGAATCTCGATAATCCTAGCGATGGCTGTGCCGGGTTCGACCTGGTGCCACATAAGGCTAAAGAAAAGAAGGTGCGGGCCGCGCTTTCAAATTCATTCGGGTTTGGCGGAACCAACGCCTGCCTGATTATGAAGGCCGTTTAAGCTTGCTCGACTCGATAGAGCCGACGCCCGAACCCGTTACACCCAAACCGCCTGTTAAACAAATGCCTAAAGACAACCAGCTAATTAGCTGGCGGAATTCGCTTTTCGGACTAATTCTCATCTTATGCCTTAGCATTGGCGGGGTGATGCTTGCCGCCAATCGTCTATTAGGTGCCGGGCCACTGCCAGCGCCGAAGATCGTTTGGATCAAGCCAGGCACAATTGGCTGGGCGCTTGCGCGACAATTAAGCGACGAAGGCGTGATTGCCGACCCCTATAGTTTTTTTCTGGCTTTGCGTGTGCAAACCAGCGGGCGCGATTTGGGCAGTGGCGAGTATCGTTTCAATGCTTACCAACCCCTCCAATCAGTTATCGCGCAGCTGCGCCGTGGTGACGCCATTGCGCGGCAACTGACAATTCCAGAAGGTCTGACGAGCGCGGAAACTGCAACGCTGATCAATAACAATCCATGGCTAGGTGGAGAAGCTGTGCGCGTGCCGCAGGAAGGTACGTTATTGCCAGAGACGTACAATTTTCAACGTGGTGACGAGCGGACGAAACTGGTCGAGCGGATGCAAAAGGCGCAAACTAAATTGCTGGATGAACTGTGGCCGCAACGTGCTGAAAGCTTATTGTTAGAGACGCCACAGCAAGCAGTGACCATGGCTTCAATCGTAGAAAAAGAAACGGCGTTGCCGGTCGAACGTGCACACGTTGCTGGTGTTTACTACAACCGCTTAAAATCTTTGATGCCACTTCAAGCAGACCCAACTGTAATTTACGCGATTACCAAAGGCGAACGCCCGTTAGGCCGGGCGCTGACCTATAGCGATCTGGCATTGGTTTCGCCTTTTAATACTTATGTGGTGCCCGGTTTGCCACCGGGGCCGATCGGAAACCCGGGCAAAGCCGCGATTGCGGCAGCACTGCATCCTAAAGCAACGGCCGATCTATTTTTTGTAGCCAATGGCAATGGCGAGCATGTGTTTGCATCCACAATGGCAGAGCATGAGAAAAATGTGGCTGCTTTCCGCAAAGTGCAAGCAGCACAACGGGAAACAACACAACTGCCGGGAGATGCAAAGCCGCCACAGGCAAGAGTGGGCAAAAGGGTTAAGACAAAAAGAGCTAAATAGTTTCATCGCCGCGAGTTATGCTTTCGAATGCTTACTGATTTCAGATTTCCCATATATTCAAACGCTCACGGTCAATTATTCACGGCTTTACACGCCGATGTTGTTGGATTGCGCGGGCGCGAATTATTTTATGAAGGCAGTCATCT
Organism: Alphaproteobacteria bacterium; assembly: GCA_965246895.1. Lineage (GTDB taxonomy): Bacteria > Pseudomonadota > Alphaproteobacteria > JAIXQD01 > JAIXQD01 > CBDFFX01. The sequence goes on from OZ251993.1 coordinate 947,472, forward strand.
TCGCGCAGTGCAGGCGATCAACCAACATCTTGATGAGAAATTCATGCAGCCGGTCAGCCGTTTTCAGCGTGCTTATCAGGTGATCCGTGACCAACATGGTTTCGACAATCATGAAGCCTCTGCCATGGCTATTGAATTAATAACGCGTCAGATGAGCAATAAAGGTAAACTGCGTTGCAGTCGTGCTTTGGTTACCTGCGGATTAGTGGCGCGACCAGAGGCATTTCCTGCCGCATTTAGAATTCATATGGATTATGTCGATTGCGCTAAAGGCGAGTTAGATGAAAACCTATTGGCGCTTAACCCCGATGATCTAACCGAACAACAATTGGAAGCTAGCCGTAATACACAGTTACTAATGCTAAGTCGGGAGGATGAATTACTACAGCGCTGGCGCGGCCCACGGATTAAACATCCCAAGCAAGCTTCTGAATGGCCACGCGACTTAGATGATACATTAAGTGTAAAAGCTCGCTTGCGCGTTATGTTAGGTATTTTAAATGGCTATGCCAGGGGGCATGGCCATCGCCTCGGCTGATCAGGCCTTCTGCTCCCAGCCGCCGCTGTCGGTTTGTTGCCAGTAGGCGATGGTCTGACCATCGGCTTTCAAGCGTGACCAGGCGGCGCGGGCATTGCTGAGGGCGGATTCATCGGCGCCGCTGAAAACAAGGCAGACCAGATCCCAATCAAGTGAGGTTTCCATGAGGCCGTCGAGCAGAAACAGGACTTCCGCCTCGTTAGGCTTTTCATCGACTTGGGTCAGCAAGATAGGTTGCTGCGCCGCATTTTTATCACTCAGTCCGTGCGGCGTAAAGCTATCGTCGCGATAGCTCCACAGCAGATCATCAAGACTGGTCAGACGTTCTGCGCTTTCAGCACGCACCACGGCTTTCCAATCCCGTTGCAGCGTTTTCTCCAACAACGGCGGCAGCGCTTGATTAAGCGACTGACGCGTGAGTTGGTAAAAGCGGTATTCGCTCATTACGACTCGAATACATCCATCATTAGCTGGTTGACGAGACGAACGCCGAAGCCGGTGGCGCCGCGCGGGCTGAGTGGCTGTTCGCTATTGCGATCGGCGGTGCCAGCAATATCGACATGCACCCATGGGATTTTTTTATCGACGAAGCGGTTGAGGAACGTGCCACCGATGATGGTGCCAGCCTCGCCCGGATTACCGATGTTCTTCATATCGGCAACATGGCTATCGATATGACGGTCGTAAGCTTCATCTAGGGGTAGCGGCCAGCAACGGTCACCGGACGTCAAGCCCGCAGCCTGAACCTTGGCCAGCAAATCCTCATTATTCCCCATGATGCAGGCAAATTCATGCCCCAGCGCGACGATCGCAGCGCCCGTTAATGTGGCAAAGTTCAGCATTGCCCGTGGCTTGAAGCGCTGCTGCGTATAGGTCAGCACATCGCAGAGGACGAGGCGGCCTTCGGCATCGGTATTAAGGTTTTCGATCGTTTGACCGGAAAGCGATGTTAGCACGTCATCGGGGCGATAAGCGTTACCGTCGCACGAATTTTCGACAAAACCACAGAGGCCAATAACATTTACGCGTGCCTTGCGTTGGGCGAGGGAACGCATAGCGCCAAGCACGCAACCTGCACCCAGCATATCGTATTTCATCCCGGCCATCGAGCCTGACGGCTTCAAACTATTGCCGCCGGTATCGAAAGTGACGCCTTTGCCAATCAGCGCGACAGGTGCCGATTTATCACCCGCACCCTTATAGCTGACGATTACTAGGCGCGGCTTGTGCGCGCTGCCTTGAGCGACCATCAAAAGCGAGCCCATGCCAATCTTGGCCATCTGCTTTTCATCCAAGACTTCAACCGTGAGGCCTAATGCAGTGAGCTTCTGCGCTTCAGCGGCCGCGGTGACAGGGTAAAGAATGTTCGGCGGCTCGTTTCCGAGATCGCGCGTGAAGCACATGCCTTCAACAATGGCCTGAACGTTTCTAAACTCGCGCTTAGCTTCGGCGCTGTTTGGGCTATGCACGGTAATGCTATTTAGGACTGGTTTCTTATCGCGGGCTAGTTTGGTGCGGTATTTATCAAAACGGTAAGATTTTAAAAACACGCCGCCAGCAATATTGGCGACAGCAGCTGCATCGGTCGTGTAGCCGCGTGGCAGATCGACTAAAAGAGTAGCCGCGACATCGCCTGTTCCCGACAAAGCCTTGCAGGCAGCTGCGCCAAGAAGCTGGCAATCGTGCGATTTTGCGAGGCGGTCAGGCATATTGCCAACGCCCAGCAGAACTATGCGGGTAACAGACAACCCTTTTGGCGCAAGAATCGTGAGGCTGTCGCCATGGGCGCCCGTAAACCGTGGCGCTGCACGCAAGGCAGCCATTAGTTGGCCGTTGGTTGTCTTGTCTAGCTGTTTGCCAAGTGGGCCAAAAGCTGCCGCTGCGGATTTGGTGCCACTTTTTTCGGCGGCGCCGACAGTCAGAATAAGCGGCTGCGCAACAGGTAACTTGGTTAGGGCAGGTAGGTCGACAAAATTAATTTTCATGGCTCTCTCCTGCAATTAAGCGCAGCTGTTGGTTGCGGTGTTCCAAGGCACTGGGTAGAGTGTCTGCTTCGTTCAACGTTACTGTAAAGCTGCCACTTACCTTGTCAATCAACCCTTCTTTGATATTCCGGTCGTTATGCGTCTGATCGATCGCTATCTGACCCGCCAGGTTATGTTGGCGGGTTTCGTCACTGTAGTGATTGTGACAATCGTTGTTTGGCTGACACAAGTGCTGCGGCTGTTAGATCTCGTGCTCGACCGTAGCGCACCCATGGGCATGTTGCTGTGGATGCTTATGCTGACAATTCCTACTTTCCTCGGCTTGATCATCCCACTTGCATTAACGGCGGCGGTTATTTTCGTTTATTATCGCTCATTGCTGGAATCAGAACTGATCGTCATGCGGGCAGCAGGCATGAGCAATTGGCAGCTCGCCAAGCCAACGTTGCTTCTGTCAATTGGCATGGTTCTACTTTGCTATGGAATTGTGCTGTTTGTGGCACCGCACGCCAACCGTGAACTTTCACGTATTCAGTTTATCATCAAGAACGACTATGCCGTTGCGCTGTTACATGACGGCATGTTCAACCGTTTAAATGACGGTATTACGGTTTATGTACGAGATCGTGAAGGTACGGATGAACTGTCGGGCGTTTTGCTCCACGATAATAGCAAGCCCGATAAGATATCGACCTTGTTCGCCGAGCGCGGCGTTTTGCAGCAGGATGAGCAGGGCAGTCGCGTTGTGCTGTTGAATGGAATGCGTCAAGAGAAGGATCGCAACACGGGGGCCTTCAGCGAATTGAAGTTCACTCAATATGCCCTTGATCTGGCGGAATTTGCGACTGATGTTGAGCCTGGCTGGCGTGATCCAAAAGAACGCACGTTTGGTGAATTACTCAGGCCAAATGAGGAGCCTAACGCGCCGGCATTAGCCCATGGGCGCCTATTGGCAGAATTAAACCAACGGATCACAACCCCAATCATGAATTTTGCTTTCCCGTTACTTGCGCTGGTATTGCTGCTAACGGCAGAGATAAGCCGGCGTGGCATGACCGGGCGGGTAGCAACTAGCGCTTTCGCCGTGACCTTATGGGAGGTTGGTATTATTATGAGTGTCAACCTCATCCCCAAAAATATGGATATGCTATGGCTGCTATATGGTTTGGCGTTGCTGCCAGTGCCTGCGTTGTTGCTGTTGCTGACGACTAAGCGGAGGCCTGCATGGGCATCTTGACCCGCTATTTCATGAAACAATATTTGCAAGCTCTGGCTGTTATGGCTGGCATGCTGTTATCGCTGATATTTTTTCTAAATCTGGCCGAATTATTTCGTCGCACCGCCAACAAGGCTAATGCGACGATCAATATCGTTTTTTCAATGGGATTTTCTCAAATGCCGCAAACGGTTGAAGTTATTTTGCCATTTATCGTATTGCTTGCAGGCATCTTCACATTATGGCGGATGACGAGGCGGCAGGAAATCGTGATCGCCCGCGCCGCTGGCCTTTCGGTTTGGCATATATTGATGCCACTAGTGGGCGTGATCATATTGGTCAGTGTTTTTAATCTTATGATATTCAATTCCCTTGCGGCGCGACTGGAAATGACATTTCACCGCCTGTCGCAAAAGTACATTAGCGAAGGATCGACTTTAGATTTCAGCAGTGGCGGATTATGGCTGCGGCAGACTTATGGCGATGGCGTGGCCGTGGTGCATGCCACAGGCGTTAAGGCGGGGCCGCCCTTACAACTCAGTCAAGATGTTATGCTGCTCTTCTTTGATGGTAACGAACATTATACAGGTCGCCTTGACGCAAACACAGGACAGCTTGAAACGGGTAAATGGATATTCACAGATAGCATCATGCGTCGCGAGGGGCAGGCTGATCAAGCGATGGCACTCTATGAATTACCCACGACGCTAACGCCATCTAAGATCGAGGACAGTTTGGCGCGGCCGGATGAGCTTTCGTTCTGGCAATTGCCAGGCTTTATCAATGCGCTCAACCGAACAGGATTTTCGAGTGTGCGGCATCGCACACATTATCAAGAATTGCTGGCCATGCCGCTATTACTGTTGGCGATGTTGCTTGTAGCGGTCGTTTTCATGCAAAGGCAGATGCGGCAATCGCAAGGCCTGATGCTGCTAGGGGCAGGGGTTGGCAGCGGTACGGCCTTATTTGTTTTAAATAATACGATGCTGGCTTTTGGCACATCGGGCTCGTTACCGACCATATTAGCAGCCTGGATAGTGCCGCTGGCCGCTTGCGCCGTTGCATTAGCGATGCTTTTGCACCTTGAGGAAGGAGGCTAACCGTGCTTCAAAAACCTATGAATTTCATTAGAATCTTTCCTGCTATGCTATTGGGGCTGTTGCTGGCTATACCTGCCCTAGCAGCCGAGACGCGCGATATGCCGCTTAGCGCTAATTTGCGCATGAATATTCCGAGTAAGGATGCGGTTGGGCCTGCCGCTTCCGCTAACTACGGAAACATGCGCGTGATCGAGCGAATTGCCGCTATTGTTAATGACGATATTCTTACTGGCACTGATCTTTCAAATCGGATGGCTTTGGCTTTCTTCTCATCGGGGTTGCCGCCAACGCCGGAAAATCAGAATCGGTTAGGGCCACAAGTTTTGCGGGGGATGATCGACGAAACATTGCAGCGTCAGGAAGCCAAGAAAAATAGCATCACAATCGATAGCGGTGAAGTTGACAAAGCTGTGGCCGGCATTGCGCAGCAAAATAATATGCCGCCTGAGCAAATGAGCGCCTTCTTAGCTAGTCATGGCGTCAAGATCGTTACACTACGTAGTCAGATTGAATCTAGCATGCTCTGGTCGAAGGTAGTGCAGCGTGAACTGCGACCATTGGTAGAAGTGGGCGATGAAGAAATCGACGAGCGCCTGTCGCAAATTGCTGCAAACGCCGGGAAGCCCGAATATTTAGTTGCGGAGATTTTTCTACGTGTCGATAACGCAAGCGATGAAGTACAAGTAAGCACTTTTGCACAAGGCCTTGTGCAGCAATTGCGCGGCGGTGCGACATTCTCTGCCTTGGCGCAGCAATTTAGCCAGGGCGCAGGCGCGCTCCAGGGCGGCGATCTTGGATGGATCCAAGCGGGACAACTTTCGCCGGAATTGGATCAAGCGTTGTTGACTATGCAAAAAGGACAATTGAGCGATCCAATCCGCGATAGTGGCGGTTATCACATAGTGCTTTTGCGCGATCAGCGCTTATCAGCAGGAGCTGACGCTTCTGAAGTGAAGCTGCAATTACAGCAAATCTCGATACCGGCGGGCGAGATGACAGACGATCAATTATTGGCTATGACGAAAGCAGCGCACGACGCTGCCAATACAACGGCAACCGGTTGCGGCAATTTAGAGCGTGACGTTATGGCTAAGTCTCCGAGTGCCAGTGTTAGCAAACTAGATGATACAGAACTGGCTGCGCTACCAGCATGGTTGGCGGCAACTGTGCAATCTTTGCAGGTGGGGCAAGCATCCGACCCCGTTTCAATTGAAGGCGGAGCGGCAATGGTAGTGCTGTGCGGGCGCACCCAGCCGACTACGGGTTTGCCAACGCGCGATCAGGTGCTAAGTCAAATCGGCACGGAACGATTGGAACTGCAAGCGCGGCGGTTGATGCGCGATCTGCGCCGCGAAGCGACGATCGATATTCGCATAGGTCAAAAGGACGGACAGAAAGACAAACCGCCAGCCGATGATGCTCAATAATATTGGGGGCAATGGTGGGGCGAGCGATTGGCCTGCAGCTATTGCAGATCTACCGCCACTGCGCGAGGTTATTGCCGACAGTCAGCTGATCGCTACGCGCAAGTTAGGCCAGAATTTTTTACTCGACCTAAACCTAACGGATCGAATTGCACGGGCTGCAGCTGGTGAGGCAGGTGATCTATCTGGCTTTGATGTAATCGAAATCGGGCCGGGGCCAGGTGGATTAACGCGGGCATTGCTAGCGCGTGGCGCGCGACGGGTAATTGCTGTTGAGCGGGATGCTCGCGCGATTGCCGCGTTGCAGCCATTAGTTGCAGCGAGCGAGGGACGATTAGTCCTAATCGAAGGTGACGCGCTGGAAATCGACTTGGTGATGCTGACGACTGTACCGCGCATAATTGTTGCAAATTTACCTTACAATATCGCCACACCGCTGTTGACCGGCTGGTTGCATCGGATACATGACTTTGCTGGAATGACGCTGATGTTTCAGGAAGAGGTGGCGCGGCGAATTATTGCGACCCCAACTAAGCCAAAAGAATATGGACGTCTCTCGGTATTGGTGCAGATGGCGACCCAACCGCAACTCGTATTAAAACTGCCACCGCGCGCTTTCACACCGCCACCTAAAGTAACGTCCGCTGTCGTACGCTTTACGCCGTTAGCAAAACCATTAGCGCCATTGCGTGAAATTGAGCGACTGACGGCTGTAGCCTTTGGGCAAAGGCGGAAAATGGTGCGCTCTACGCTTTTACCGTTAGTCGGAGCAGAAGCTTTGGATGTAGCAGGGATTTTGCCGACCATGCGAGCGGAGGAAATCAGTGTGACCCAGTATGCAAAATTGGCTAATCACGCTATAAGTCAGCAGAAGACCAGGTGTAAGCCTGCAGGAGTAATGGCATGAGAAGCAGGCTCAATCAGATCACAATCACGGGGCATCCGGGTGGCGGCAAGACGACTGCAGCAAAGCTGCTCGCACGCGAGCTTGGGTGGGAATATTTTTACGCAGGCGCCGTGCAGCGGCAATTGGCAGCAGAGCTTGGTATTTCAACTCTAGAGTTCAATCAACGGTCAGAAACCGACCCATCCCTAAATCTTAAAATTGATGCTGTTTACAAAGAATTGAACGAGTCGGATAAGCCACTCGTGATTGATGCCCGCCTGGCGTTCCATTTTATGCCGCGCAGTTTCAAGGTGCGATTTGAGGTGCCGGTTGAAGTGGGCGCGCAACGTGTCTTTGAATATGCTCGTAGAGAAGATGAGCAATACCGCGACCTGGAAGCGGCCAAGCATGCCTTGGCTGCGCGTCGTACAAGCGAGCGCGCGCATTATCATACGTCCTACAATATCGATGTTGAGGATCACGAGCATTTTGACTTGATACTCGATACCGCATATTCGCTACCTGAACGCAACGTAAGCTTCGTACGTTCAGCATTCTCGCTTTGGTACAAAGGCATTCGCTTGCCGCGACAATGGACTTCGCCGCGATCACTAATGCCGACAGCGGTTTTGACGACAAACGATGAAGCACTTATTCAAAGTATCACCCAAGACATTGCTGCAAATGGGTTTGATATTCTTTGTCCACTTAAAGTGGCAACAGTGGGTGATCAGCTTTACATCATCGATGGTCACAAACGAGCCGCCGCTGCATTGGGGGCAGGGTGCGATTTCATCCCAGTCTGCGTAATTGAAGAGGGTGATGCTGAACTAGGCGGAAAACCTATCGCTACGTTTTTAGAGTCGCGGCTGCGAGCCGATGCGAAAGTGGCCTGGAAAGCTAGGATCGGTAATTTACCGGCGTCCGGCCAACCACAGGACTAATTGTTAGGTTAAAAACAGACCCATCAGGCAAAGTACTGCGATAATTGCCACGGCCGCGTAGGATACGTAACGTGTAAATGCGTGCCAATTTTGGGTGCTACGGCTGGCAAGGATAGGGTCAGTCATACAAGGCTCCAGTTCAGATTATCTAAATCTAGCACGCGGGTGTGACCTGGCTAGACGTGATTCCGCTTGTACTTACCCCTGAACTCCGTAATTTGTCGTTATGCGCCTGTTCCTCGTTTTCTTTATGCTGCTTGTCGCTTGCACTGCACCGTTGCCCGCTACCGCGCAACTGGTGGCCAATACGTCGACAGCGCCCGCGCCCGCAAGCGTTGCAGATCCTTACACTGTTGACGGGGTGCTTATCGACATGCCAGTAGCAAGTGCACAGGAAGCGCGTGATAGCGCATTGCTGGCAGCCGAACGCCAAGCCTTACAAAAATTACGAGACCAGTTGGCCGCCAGTGGCAACGCCGCGGTAATTGCCGAGCCTAGCGATAGTCAGCTCGCGCGCATGGTACAAAATTTCGAAGTCGCAAACGAGCGCATTTCCGCAAAACGCTACAGCGGCAATTTTACCATCCGGTTCCGCCCGCATACAGTCGCACAGGTTGCGCCCGAAACAACGCCAATGGCTGAAGCCGTGGTTGCGACTCATAGTGTAGTTGCGCTTTACCGCTTTACGTCACTGCCGCAATGGACTGCTATGCAACAACGGCTACTACAATCGGGCGTGGTGCGTAGCGTGGATTTGCAAGCTATAGGTCGCGGTTATGTAAAAGCCGCATTAAATTATACAGGCCCTATCGATGCGCTGGATAACGCTTTAGGTACGCAAGGGTTGCGCCTGCAACAAGATACAACCGGCTGGGTTCTAACCGGTACACAAGGATTGTAAAATGCCCAAGTTGCGCGATATCGACGATGACGTGATTGACCAATACGAACGCTCGCAATGGGTGTTCTGGACAGTCGTATTGGGTGCGATCGCCCTATTACTTTATCTCTTCTCGCCGGTGCTAATGCCATTTGTAGCCGGCATGATCATTGCCTATTTTATGGATCCGTTCGTCGACAAGCTAGAAACTTACAAACTGCCACGCTGGCTGGGAACGGTTGCGGCTTTAGTTCTGTTCACGCTAATTATCGCGCTGTTAATCGTCCTATTGGTGCCGATGCTGAAAACGCAGGTGGAGGCATTATTAACGGCCCTGCCTAGTTACGTTGAAAAAGCACGCGCCTCAGTTGTGCCTTGGGCAGAGCGTTACTTGCACCAACTTGATCCCGGCGCCGTAAAGCGGTTGCAAGATGCTGCCGGTGGCGCAGCGGGTGACGCCTTAGGCGGAGCAGGAACTGTGCTGAGCCATATACTTTCCAGCGGCTTTGCGATTTTCGATATTCTTGGGCTTTTGATTGTCACGCCGATCGTCGCTTTTTATCTGTTGCGGGATTGGGATTTGATCGTCGCCCAGATCGATAAATGCCTGCCGAAGCGACATGCAAAAGTCATTCATGCCGAAGCGCACAAGATTGATGAAACGCTATCCGGTTTTCTACATGGGCAGGCGTTAGTTTGCCTATCATTGGGAGCATACTACGCGCTTACACTTAGTCTAGTCGGGCTCGATTACGGCGCGACAATTGGCATAGTGGTTGGGATATTGACCTTCATTCCCTACGTGGGCGGCATTCTTGGGTTTATCTGTTCAACAGGGTTGGCTTTAATACAATTTGATACTACACCGCCGGTACTGCTTGTGATCGGCATTTATGCCGTTGGGCAAGCATTAGAGGGTAATGTCATCTCGCCGAAGTTGGTGGGAGATCGTATTGGTCTGCATCCGGTCTGGATTATTTTCGCAGTCATGGCTGGGGGGTCGCTGTTTGGATTCCTCGGCGTTATGGTGGCATTGCCAGTGGCGGCGATCATCGGCGTGCTGTTCCGCTTTGCGTTGGCAAATTACATGCAAAGCCGTTATTACTTGCGCCGCTGATGTCTGAACAAATCCCGCTTGATCTAGCTTGGCGTCAGAGTGCTGATGCCGGCGACTTTATCGTCGCAGCACCGAATGTCGAAGCTGTGGCCTGGATCGATAAGTGGCCGGACTGGCCAGCGGTAGGGCTGCTGCTGCTAGGGAATAAAGCCGTTGGTAAAACGCATTTGGCTAACGTGTGGAAGGTACGTGCAGAAGCACAATATGTAACGACCGCAGAGGCGCTGAACCAGATTAATGGCAATGCTGTGTTAGATAATATTGATCAGTGGGCCAAACGTGAGCAGGCAGCTTTGTTCCATATATTAAATTGTGCCAAAGAAAATAAGTTTAGTCTGCTGCTGTGCGCCACGTTACCGACAGATGGTTGGGAGGTGACGCTGCCAGATTTGCTGTCCCGTCTAAAGGTGTTGCCGATTGCAAAGCTAGGCGAGCCGGACGACGCACTGTTGGCAGCACTTTTTACGCGAGCGCTCAACTCGCGCGGCATGGTGATAAAGCCTGACGTGCTGGATTATCTTTTCCCAAGATTGCCACGTGATGCTGCTGCTATTGCAAATTTTGCACAGCGATTAGATGCTTATGCGTTGCAAAGCAGGAAAGGCCTAACGCTCGCCATTGCACGAGCATTTATGCAGACTGTTATTTGAGTCCGACTACTTTCAAAGTGGTGCCCGCGCGCCGTCTTTCGACGCGACTTGGCATGATATAATTATCACCGTTCAAGAGACTGACAAACTCCAGACCCTTACCATGTACGATCAGCTGGCCCTTTGATTGGCCAATTTGCTGACCAGTTGCATTATAATCTTCTATCCGCAGGCCATCATTTGGAGTGATCACAACAAACTTTTCACCAGCTTGGCAGCTAAACCCATGCTTAGTGCCTAGATGCGGGGTCATCATTGTTTGATTTCTTGATTTTTCGGCTGTGACTCGGACGGCAACCGTGCCTTCTTCAAAATCAACAGGATGAAAGAAATTGCTAAAGCTTGAATCGTCGCCTGATATTTCCATGCAAGTATGCGCGTTACAGTAAGAGCCAGAAAACACATTAAAAGCTGAGTGGCGAAGTTGCAGGGCCGTGCCTTTATTCAGCTTATCAGGACGACCATGACAGTTAGCTTTAACGTCTATGATCGATTGCAGTACATAATTGACTTTCACAGCAACATTATCGTGACTATCAGCGTTATTGTCGGTGCCTAGTTTTTCAAAATAGCATGAATTCAATGCATCGGGATACTGATCGCCACCGCATCCGTTCTGGCCAAGCTGCAGCGCAGGCCCATTAAATCGGGCAGCAATGCCAAACCGTGAGAATTCGCTATCGAATGCAGAATATTCATCTTTACAGGGATCGCTGTTATCCCGCTTGCACACTATTTGAAACGGCACATCGTTATCAACGGCAGCCAGTTCAAACACCGACCGCCGTCGTCCTGCACCAGTAACAATAATGCCGTCTTCACGGCAGCCGCTAAGGTTGAGAATGATGGCTTTCAGGCATCTGTAATGGCCTTCTTCGATTTTTAATTCGCGGCCTAGACGTACACCTGCATCCCACCATTCTTGGATGGATTGATCGTCAGGCGTGCTGCCATCACCTTTAGCGCCAAAATGTTGACGGAGACCGAGCGGCCCAAATTCCGGTAATTGAGAATCTAACATGCGGCGGAGATAACAGCCCGCCGCATATGAATTCGATTATGAAACTAGGCTTGAAGCTCCAACAAAGCTGAACGGCCGGTTTGATATTGTTGTAGTTGAGCTTGAGCGGTTTCTTTTGTTAAACGACCATGTTGCATACTGCAGCCGGCAAGAATAGCTTCGCTTTTATCTTCGGGAACGAGCACAACACCTTTGTGAATAACGCCAGCATTATCTGCAAATTCTAGATCTGGCATTAGCTTGACCTTGCCACAAGGTTTAAGCCCTGTTCCAGTTTCCGGGTTGTGTGGCATTGCCATGTAAATTTCATCTATCTTCGAAGGCTTGTAAACGGCAGCGGCCATGTCTCCGTTATTACCTTGTAAAGTTGTCGTGCCGATGAATACTCGGATTATTGGGGCGCTGTTTAATTTTTCTTCGAGCATGGATTGATCCTCATTTAGTATTGAGAGAAATAATTTATAGGCCTATGGCAATTTACTGCAATAGAGTGAGTCTAAGGAACACATGTCTGTTATTCGAAGTCTATCTACGGGCGTGGCCGTAGTCGCTGCCGCGAATATCAGTGGGCATGCCGACGCCTATGGCATCGCGCAGCGCGATTATTTTTGGACGCGTATTGTCGATAACCAGGGGCAGGCCAATCTTGAATTTGCACAAACGATTCAAAGTATTTGCGGCGGCAGCGGCAATCCGAACGATAAAAACAACACCCCGGCTGCATGCCACGCCGTGACGATCGTCAGCCGCAAGACAATTATCGGCAAGCGCTGGTTCGATAGCTTGGTCAGGCCTCATTGGCGCGCCGCACCGCTGTAACTTCATCGCCCATCATCGGCTCGATAAAGACGATTTTATTATTATCCAATGTGATTGCTAGCTTGCCTTGCTTGAGCGCCAAAGCAGGCTTGCCAAAAATTTCATAGCGCCAGCCTGAGAGCGCTTTGACGTTTGGATTATCGGAGATCGCTAGCTGATCGAGATCATCCGAGCTGGCAATAAGCTTCGCCGCAACGTCGGCTTGGCCGGCAACACCTTTCAACAGCACGCGCAGCAAATCGATAATTGCACTGGTGCCTTCGGCATTCGGCGGCTTCTTCGGTAGGCCCGGCGGCAGATCTTTCTCTGCCATCGCTTCAACCTCCTGTAGCACATCGAGGATCGCTGTTCCCATGCGGCCATCGGCAATAGATTGCGAAAGGCCACGGGTGCGGGCGAGATCCGCTACACTCGATGGATTGCTATGTGCGATTTCCTGCAAGGCTTCGTCGCGGATGACGCGCCCGCGTGGGATATCGAGTCGTTGCGCTTCGCGCTCCCGCCAAGCTGTAAGTTTTTGTAGGCGCGCGTTAACGCGCGGCTTATCGGTACGGAACTTGAGGCGTAACCAGACCTGATCAGGATCGACTTCATAGATCGAGAGATCGGTCAGCGCGCGCATCTCCTCCTGTATCCACGGCGTGCGGCCCTGGCTGTGGAGTTGCAACTGCAGCTTCACGAAGATATCGCGGAGATGGGTAACATCCGCCAGCGCATATACCAGTTGCTTTTCCGTTAGCGGGCGATGCGACCAGTCTGTAAAGCGGCTCGACTTGTCGATCTTCGCTTTGGCGAGACGGCTGGCCAGTGTCTCGTAACTGACGCTTTCGCCGAAACCGCAGACCATGGCCATAACTTGGGTGTCGGCAACGGGGGCGGGGAGTTTACCCATGCCATTGTAGAAAATCTCTAGATCCTGCCGCCCGGCATGGAAGACCTTCAGCAAACTTTCATCGCGCAGCAGCTTATAGACAGGTTCAAAGTCAAGGCCGACTAGCGGGTCGATACAAGCCTCGCTATTCGGCCCGGCAATCTGGATCAGGCAGAGCTTGGGATAATAGGTGCGTTCGCGCAGGAATTCTGTATCGACCGTAATGAAATCGGTGCCATTCAACCCCGCGCAAAACGCATCGAGTGCATCCTGAGTTTCGATTAATAACGGGGCAGGGGGGGTGGTTTGCTGTTTCGTCATTCAGATCAATAGGTTAGTGGAAGTTTTTGTGTATTGGAGTCGCTAACTACTTGATTTTGTTAGCCTAGAAATATACTCTTCACCCCATCCGCTCAATATTTCCTTAACGCGACATTCCTTCAAGTTGTTTCGTTATAAGAACATATAGGCTTTTGAATGCTAATGCAAGGTTTGTCGTTCTGTGGGTTCCACTTTTCCGGAATTCTTTTAGAACAATTGCTCGACTTTTGACCCAGGACAATTCAATGCACGCTTATCGCACCCATAAATGCGGCGAACCGACCGAAACGCTAATCGGCCAAACTGTGCGCCTATCCGGCTGGATTAATCGCAAGCGCGATCATGGCGGCCTGCTGTTCGTTGACCTGCGCGACCATTATGGGCTGATGCAATGCGTGATCGATCAATCGAGCCCGCTGTTCACGCAACTGGACGGCTTGAGGCTAGAGTCCGTGATCACCGTAACGGGTGAGGTTGTCGCCCGCCCGGCAGAAACGGTGAACAAAGGCCTGCCAACAGGCGCTGTCGAATTGAAGATCGCCGAGCTGAGCGTGATCTCCGAGGCCGACCCGCTGCCGCTGCAGGTGAATAACGACACGCCGACGAGCGAGGAGCTGCGGCTGCAATATCGCTATCTCGATCTGCGGCGCGCGCCCATGCAGTCGCGGATTAAACTGCGAACAGATGTGATTTCGCATTTGCGCCGTCGCATGAATGAGAGCGGCTTCCGTGAATTCCAGACACCGATTTTGACCGCCAGCAGCCCCGAAGGCGCACGCGATTATCTGGTGCCATCGCGCCTGCATCCGGGAAAATTCTATGCGCTGCCGCAAGCGCCGCAGCAGTTCAAACAATTGCTGATGGTTGGCGGGTTCGACCGCTATTTCCAGATCGCGCCCTGCTTCCGCGACGAGGATGGCCGCGCCGACAGGCTGGCTGAATTCTACCAGCTGGACGTTGAAATGTCGTTCGTGACGCAGGATGACGTATTTGCAACGATGGAGCCGGTGATCGGCGGCATGTTCGAAGCCTTCAGCGATTATCAGGGCAAAAAGCTGGGCGTGACGCAAGGCGCCTGGCCGCGGATCCCATACGACGAGGCGATGTTGAAGTACGGCAGCGACAAGCCGGATCTGCGGAACCCGTTGGAGATCGCTGATATTACCGAGGTGTTTGCTAATGATAACGCGCAAGCGTCCTTCTTGAAATCCATAGTGGAGACAAGTGGCATTGTGCGCGCGATTGGTGTGCCACAGGCAGCCAGCCAGCCGCGCAGCTTCTTTGACAAGCTGGATGCGTGGGCCAAGGGCGAGGGCGCGCCCGGACTTGGGTATGTGAAGGTAGAGGCTGGGCAAGCATTATCAGGCCCGATCGTGAAATTCTTCCCAGAAGCAGGGTTAAAAACGTTGTTCGATGCCACGGGCGCACAAGAAGGCGCGGTCATTTTCTTTGTGGCCGGCAAGAAGGCATTTGTCGAGAAACTGGCGGGCAAGCTGCGCAACCGCGTCGCCAATGAACTTGGCCTCATTGATCGCACGGCCTTCAAGCTGTGCTGGATCGTCGATTTCCCAATGTACGAATTGGACGAGAAGACCGGCAAGATCGATTTCTCGCACAATCCGTTCTCGATGGTGCAAGGCGGGCTGGAAGCGCTAACGACGCAAGACCCGCTGACCCTAAAAGCTTCGCAATATGATGCGGTTTGCAACGGGTTCGAACTGGCATCAGGCGCGATCCGCAATCATCGCCCGGAATTGATGGCCAAAGCGTTCGAGATTGCCGGGTATGATCGCGCGGTGCTGGAAGCCAAATTTGGTGGCATGCTGAACGCCTTCCGCTTTGGTCCGCCCGTGCACGGCGGCTGTGCGTTCGGCATCGACCGGATGATTATGCTGCTGGCCGATGAGCCGAACCTGCGCGAGGTTTATCCGTTCGTCATGAACGGCGCTTATGAAGACCCGATGATGGGCGCACCGACTTTGCCGACGCAGCAGCAGTTGAAGGACCTTCATCTAAAGCCGGTTGTGGCTGTGAAACAAGACGCTGAAAAAGGAGCCGCTTAAACTGCCGGTTTTCTTGGTGACAGCCCTTGGCGTGCCTAGCAAAAACAGGCTATAACGGCGGTGAAAGCGATTCCCAGCATGAACACAGCCCTTTTATCGGAATACTTGCCGATCCTCGTCTTTTTCGGCCTGGCCGCCGTCGTCTCGATGGTGTGCATTGGGCTGTCATTCGTGGTCGCAAAGCAGAATCCGGATTCGGAAAAGCTTTCGGCCTATGAGTGCGGATTCGAAGCGTTTGGCGATGCGCGTGCGCGGTTCGACGTGCGGTTCTATCTGGTGGCGATCTTGTTCATCATCTTCGATCTTGAAGTCGCGTTTTTGTTCCCATGGGCAGTTGCGTTGAAAGAAATCGGCCTGTTCGGTTTCTGGTCGATGATGGTGTTCTTGGGCGTGCTAACGGTCGGCTTTGTCTACGAATGGCGCAAAGGCGCGTTGGATTGGGAATGAGCGGTAGCATGACAGATAACGACAATTTGCCACGGCATTATGCGCAGAAAGCCTTCATCATCCATGATGGCCGCGTGCTGGCCGTGCAGCGGAGCGCGGGAGATATGGCTTATCCGAATAAATGGGATTTTCCTGGCGGGCATGTAGAAGCGGGCGAGGCGCCGGAAGAGGCCCTGCGCCGCGAAGTCTGGGAAGAGACGGGCCTGAATATCGCCGCAGGCGAAAGTTTTGCCGAGGTCGAGGTATTGCATCCGCCGAAGTCACCACGCGCGCGGCTGACGATCAGCGGGCATTTGGCCGTGAGCGCCGACGGGCAGATCAAAACGACTTTCGCCAATCAGGTAGAGAGCGACCATATTCAAAAAATTCAATGGGTGCCATTCGAAAGCTTGCAGGATTTGAAGCTGGCAGAGCCGCTGAAACCATTGCTTGAACAATTCATCGCCATGTTTGTGGCCGAGCCGATCAAAGAGGATGCGGCATGAATCAGATTGCCCCGCTCAATAACCCGCTCGCGAATAACTTCCAGCTACAGGGCGCGGCGCAGGAAGTGAACGACAAAGGTTATGTCGTCAGCAAGTTCGACGATCTTGTCGCCTGGGCGCGCAGCGGCTCGCTCTGGCCGATGACATTCGGGCTTGCCTGCTGCGGAGTGGAGATGATCCACGCTTATATGGCGCGCTATGACCTCGACCGCTTCGGGATTTTTCCGCGCCCCAGCCCGCGCCAGTCGGACGTGATGATCGTGGCCGGTACGCTGACCAACAAGATGGCGCCTGCATTGCGCAAAGTTTACGACCAGATGGCGGAGCCGCGCTGGGTGATCTCGATGGGATCCTGCGCGAACGGCGGCGGCTACTACCATTACAGTTATTCTGTCGTGCGCGGCTGCGACCGCATCGTGCCGGTCGATATTTATGTGCCAGGCTGCCCGCCAAGTGCTGAGGCGCTGGTTTATGGCATCATGCTGCTGCAGAAGAAAATCCAGCGGCAGGGGAAAGTGATCGAACGATGAAAAGGCGAATAGAACTGAGTGATCGGGTAAGGCAAAAACTCGATATCTTCATTGCCAAGTTGATGGGTTACAGCCATCAGGCTGGAACACTATGGGTGAAGCCAGATGGCACACTGGAAAAACTGGTAATTGATATGGGGCCGTGGAATGGCATTTCGACAATTGGCGCCACTAAAGAAGCTCTAAGGATACCTAGCTCGATAAAAATTGGCCATGAGAAGCTTGTGCCGATGTTTGTGTCTGCGGAAAACGAACTTGATTTGCAAATATGCGGTGGTACTGGCATGTCACGCCTAACTATGGATAAAAGGCCTCTGCGCTATCCTCTGGTTCGGGGTCGACTTGCAAAGGTTACATTATGAGCGCAACGCATATCTTCTCGCATTCAACCGAAGCGCTTGAAGCGCAGGCGCAAGGGCTAGCGACACTGCTGGGTGGTATGGTCACGAATGTCGAAACGCGCCTGGGCGAGATCATGCTGACGATCAAAGCCGACGAAATCGTGAACTGCCTGAATACGTTGAAGGGGCAGGGCGATTACCAGCAGCTGGTTGATATTACGGCAGTTGATTGGCCGTCGCGCCTGCCGAGGTTCGATGTGATTTATAATCTGCTGTCGCTGACCCGCAACGAGCGCGTGCGGATCAAGCTGGCGGTTGACGAGGATACGCCGGTGCAGAGCGTCCATACCATTTACCCGACCGCCAATTGGTTCGAGCGGGAGATTTTCGATATGTATGGGCTGCTGTTTAGCGGCCATCCCGACCTGCGGCGCATTCTGACTGACTACGGCTTCGAAGGGCATCCGCAACGGAAGGACTTCCCGCTGACGGGCTATGTAGAGGTGCGGTACGATACGGCGCAAAAGCGCGTGGTATACGAGCCGGTACAATTGCAGCAAGATTTCCGCGTATTCGATTTCAGTAGCCCGTGGGAAGCCATGACGACCATGCAGAATCACGAGCAGCTTTTGCCGGGCGATGAGAAAGCCACCGGCGCTGCCGATGCACCGTTTGCACCAAAGATTATGCCGCTGCCGACGCAGCCGAACCCGAACACTTTGCATCCAAGCGGTTTTAATCAAGCAAACGTCGAGGATGGCAACACATGAGCACTGCCATTCCCCTTGCCGAGCCGGTTGAAAGCTTCCTGGCGCCAGACGCGGGTGCAGAAAACTTGCCAGAAAACAAGCCGGAGACGAAAATTCGTCCGTTCACGATGAACTTCGGCCCGCAGCACCCGGCTGCGCACGGCGTGCTGCGCCTGGTGCTGGAGATGGACGGCGAAGTGGTGGAGCGCGCGGACCCGCATATCGGCCTGTTGCATCGCGGCACCGAAAAGCTGATTGAGCATAAGCCGTATATGCAGGCGCTGCCGTATTTTGATCGGCTGGATTACGTCTCGCCTATGTGCCAAGAGCATTGTTTTGCGCTGGCCGTGGAAAAGCTGCTAGGCATCACGCCGCCGATCCGCGCGCAATATATCCGTGTGATGTTTGCCGAAATCACACGCATCCTGAACCATATTTTGAATATTACGACCTTCGCGCTCGATGTCGGGGCGTTGTCGCCCGCGTTGTGGGGGTTCGAGGAACGCGAGCGGCTGATGGAATTTCACGAACGCGCATCAGGCGCGCGCATGCACGCGAATTATATTCGCCCTGGCGGCGTAGCGATGGATATTCCGGCGGGACTGACGGAAGATATCACTGGCTATTTGCCGCATCTCTCGAAATTTTTCGATGAGCTGGAAAGCCTGTTGACGCAAAATCGCATTTTCAAACAGCGTACGGTGGATATCGGCGTGGTGTCGAAAGAGGATGCTCTAGCTTGGGGCTTTACGGGGCCGATGCTACGCGGCAGCGGCGTCGCGTGGGATCTGCGTAAGAGTCAGCCGTACGACGTTTACGACAAGATGGACTTCAAGGTCGCCGTTGGGCAGACCGGCGATTGCTATGCGCGCTATCTGCTGCGGCTGGAAGAAATGCGCGAAAGCGTGAAGATCATCGAGCAATGCATCGCGCAAATGCCGCAAGGCCCGACGCGCGTTGACGACATGAAAGTGATGCCACCCAAGCGGGGCGAGATGAAGCGCAGCATGGAAGCGCTGATCCACCATTTCAAGCTTTACACCGAAGGCTATCACGTGCCAGCGGGCGAGACTTATACGGCGGTGGAAGCGCCAAAGGGTGAATTCGCGGTTTATCTGATCGCTGATGGCGGCAACAAGCCGTATCGCTGCCGCATCCGCGCGCCGGGTTTCGCGCATCTACAGGCACTGGATTTCATGAGCCGCAAGCATATGCTGGCCGACACGGTTGCGATCATTGGGTCGCTGGACGTCGTGTTCGGGGAGATTGACCGATAATGAGCAGCATCCAAGCCACGCCAAACCCGCTGACGGCGCAGCCGAGTGAATTCACGTTCACGGTCGAGAACCTCGCTAAGGCGCAGGCGTTTATCGCTAAGTACCCACCCGGCAAGCAGCAGAGCGCGGTGATGCCGCTGCTCGACCTTGCGCAGCGCCAGCACCAGAACTGGATTCCGGTAGCGGCGATGGATTACATTGCTGATTTGCTGGAAATGCCCGCGATCCGCGTCTATGAGGTTGTTAGCTTCTACACGATGTATAACCAGAACCCGGTCGGGCGGCATCATGTGCAGGTCTGCACGACGACGCCGTGCTGGCTGCGCGGCTCGGCCGGGATCGTCGATGCCTGTAAGAGCGCGACCGGAATCGGCTTCGGCCAGACCAGTGCCGACGGCATGTTCACGCTAAGCGAGGTTGAATGCCTCGGCGCCTGCGTTAATGCGCCGATGGTGCAGATCGGCGACGACTTCTACGAAGACCTGACGCCAGAGCGCGTAACGCAGATTTTGGAAGCCCTGAAACGCGGCGAAAGCATACTGCCTGGCTCGCAAACCGGGCGGCACGGCAGCGAAGGCCAGCTGGGGCCGACGAGCATGCTGAATCAACGTTCATCCGAAAAGGTGGGTGCGTGATGGCAATAGCACCTGTAATAGAGACGCTATCCGTCGATCAGCTGCGATTGGGATATACAATTTTACAGCAGCAACAGGGCGATTGGATTGGCGAGCATATCTGTTATCTCGATGAAAGTTGGGACGCGGACGGAAATCATCGTCTGCGGTTCGAGACCGCTAATCTAACAGGCACCCGCAATCGCATTTTTAATCCTGAAGAATATCAATTTAATGCATTGCCGATGAGTTCGCAAGACGCCGACATGCCTGATGAACTCACCAAACCATCAACCATCGATTTGTTCAAAGCTCAGCTTAGCTATCATACGGGCCGGATGAGCGAAGTGACCTATGCCACTAGCCATAAAGAGCGGCTCTTGAAACACGTTTGTGCTGACGATTTAGCAGATCTGGATATTGACCACCGCACGTTGCGATATGCCGCACAGACACTATATCCCGGAGTCAACGTGACTATCCGTAAGAACGGCCGTCAGCAGGAAGGCCGTATTAAAGCGGTAGGGTTTGGTATCAATTGCGCGGCGCTTGGGATACTACTGCATAGCGTCGAAGATCAGAAGCCAGCCGGCTCGCGCCTGCGAGCGGCGAGTGACGATTTCTGGATTAACGCGCAAGCCGCGCATATTGCTGTACATGATAAGCTGGGACGCATTGACCGCCCCTTGCTTAACATTCACCACCTGAAGCGAATGACGGCCCTTGATGCTTAGTAAGCAAAAATTTTTTAACCAGAAAGCGAGGGCATAATGACTAAAATGCCTGATACGCACCCTGTGGCCGTACAAGATTTGCAACTGGGGGATGCCTTGATTCAGGCAGCGCCAAATGGCGGCTGGAGCGAAGGCATCGTTTACTATCTAGCAGAACATACGGCAGATATTAAAGATAAAGGAATTGCGGTTAGGCGTATGTTCGCTGTTGCCCCGCGTCGGGTCGTGCGTGATCGGTTGCTTAACTGGCAAAAATACCGGCTGCAAATGCCTCCACTCTCACCTTTCGCAGAGTTCCCGTTAGATGATGAAATTCGCGCATCAAAGCCAAACCCACAAGGCCATGTGCGGACGACCTTGACATTATCTAAGCCTAAGAAAAAAGTTGAGTTGCTGCCTTTGTTACGCGCAAAAAATCGTGAGCGGTTATTCTTCAACCAACTTACTCAGGACGATTTACAAGATCAGAATTTGAATTTAAGAGCGTTACGGCATGCCGCCCGAACGCTTACGCCTGGCATACAAGTAGATTTCAAAAGTTTCCGCGGTGAACAGGAAACGCGGGTGTTAGCTGTCGCAATTGGCATTCATGGGCCATTGAGCTTCTTGCCGCGTATCGCACCAATCAGATTATTTAATAATCCAGTGCGTGATCACATTATGGCATCTGATCTTTGGATTGATGCTGCCGATGCAACCATTGCTGTGCTCGACCCACAACGCAACAACGCCACCATTAAGAATATCGACATCATGCAACATGTGACAGTGCCCCATGCTTAACGATTCAGACCGCATCTTCACCAACCTTTACGGCTGGAACCCGGCGTATCTTGCGACTGCACGCAAGTTCGGCCTGTGGGATAATACGGCGGCGCTGCTGCAGAAGGGTCGCGATGCGATCATCGAGGAGGTCAAAGCCTCTGGTCTCCGCGGGCGCGGTGGGGCGGGCTTTAGCACGGGCATGAAATGGAGCTTTATGCCACGCAACGATCAAGGGCAGGGTGATGGGCGACCGCATTACCTCGTCATCAATGCCGATGAATCCGAACCTGGCACCTGCAAAGACCGCGACATCCTGCGCTTCGATCCGCACCGGTTGCTGGAAGGGGCGCTCTTAGGCTGCTTCGCGATTGGCGCGCATGCTTGCTACATCTATATCCGCGGCGAATTTTTCCGTGAGGCTGAAGCCGTGCAACGCGCGATCGACGAAGCCTATGCCGCTGGGTTGTTCGGGCGCAACGCCGCGGGCAGCGGCTATGCCTGCGATATCTATCTGCATCGCGGTGCTGGCGCCTATATTTGCGGCGAGGAATCGGCGCTGATTGAAAGCATCGAAGGCAAAAAGGGCTTGCCCCGCAACAAGCCGCCGTTCCCGGCCAATGCCGGCCTCTATAGTTGCCCGACAACGGTTAATAATGTCGAGACCATCGCCTGCATCCCGTCGATCCTGCGCCGTGGCGGGGCTTGGTTTGCCGCATTGGGGCGCGAAAAGAATACCGGCACCAAGCTGTTCTGCCTGCAAGGGCATGTGAATAACCCCTGCAACGTCGAAGAAGAAATGGGCATCCCGATGCGGGAGCTGATCGAAAAGCATGCGGGCGGGGTGCGCGGCGGCTGGGATAATCTGCTGGCTGTCATTCCCGGCGGTAGCTCGACGCCGCTGATTCCGAAAGCGGTCTGCGATGACGTGTTAATGGATTTCGACAGTCTACGCGCCGCCGGCACGGGCCTTGGCACGGCCGCTGTGATCGTGATGGATAAATCGACCGATCTGGTGCGGGCGATCGCGCGGCTGTCGCGCTTCTACATGCATGAGAGTTGCGGCCAGTGCACACCGTGCCGCGAAGGCACCGGCTGGATGTGGCGCGTGATGGAGCGGCTGGCCACCGGCAACGCGCGCGTGGAAGAAATAGACATGCTGCTCGATGTTGGCAAAGAGATTGAAGGCCATACAATCTGCGCGCATGGCGATGCCAGCGCATGGCCGATTCAGGGCCTGATGCGGCACTTCCGCCCGATGGTGGAGCAACGCATCGTTGACTATGGCGCACAGCAATTGGCCGCAAGCCTAAGCCGGGTGGCGTGATGCAACAAACCATTAATCCGATCGCTAATAGCAATTTGAAGGTCGGGCCGCGGGCGGTGTTTACGGGTGTCGTACGGCAATCAGCAGCGACGGACGAACCTGCCATTCTCAGCTTGCTGCTCGAATTACAGGCGCATGAATGCGCGCTACACCCCGGCTTGCGGCAATGGAACGAGAGCGATGCCAAGACCTATTGGGAACTAGTCCGCCGTAAGATCGAAGGCAATCGCGGTATCTGCCTGCTGGCTTTCAAGGACGAAGTTGCAATTGGCATCTCGTTCGGTTGGGTCGAGCATGACGCTTTTGCCGTGCGCATGAGCCCGGACGAGATTTCATATGGGCATCTGGTAGGCGGTTATGTGAAGGAAGAGTATCGCCGTGCAGGCGTTTTCACCCGGCTGATCGGCGCGCTGGAAGGCCACTTTGCCGAACAGGGGCTGAAGCGCATCCGCCGCGAGACCTTTGCTAATAACACGGGCCTGCTGGCCGCTGCCAACGCGCAGGGTTACCAGCTCTACGAGATCAGGCTAGAAAAGGCGCTGGGATAGACACATGCCAAAGTTAATCATCGACGGAACTGAGATCGAAGTCACGCAAGGCACCAGCGTGCTGCAGGCCTGCGAGCAGCTGGGAATCGAGATTCCGCGCTTCTGCTATCACGATCGGCTGAGCGTGCCGGCCAACTGCCGCATGTGCCTGGTCGAGATCGAGAAGGCGCCAAAGCTGATGGCATCCTGCGCCATGCCCGCGCAGGACGGGCAGATCGTGCACACAAAATCGCCCGCGGTTATTAAAGGCCGTAAAGGCGTGATGGAGATGCTGCTCATCAATCATCCGCTCGACTGCCCGATCTGCGACCAGGGCGGGGAATGCGACCTGCAAGATCAGGCCATGGGCTATGGCTTCGACCGCTCGCGCTTCTACGAAGCGAAGCGTGCGGTGAAAGACAAAGAACTGGGGCCGCTGATCAAGACTGCGATGAACCGCTGCATCCATTGCACGCGTTGCGTGCGCTTTGCCGATGAGATTGCGGGCACGCCGCAACTAGGCGCGACCGGACGGGGCGAGCATGTGGAGATCGGCACCTATATAGAGGGCGCGATCCAGACGGAGCTTTCAGGGAACCTGGCGGATGTTTGCCCTGTCGGCGCATTGCTGATGAAGCCTTATGCCTTTACGGCCCGCCCGTGGGAATTGCGTAAGATCGAAACCGTGGACGTGATGGATGCGGTCGGCTGCAACATCCGCGTCGACGTGCGGGGCGGCGAGGTGATGCGCGTGTTGCCGCGCCTGAACGAAGAGATCAACGAGGAATGGATCAACGACAAGACCCGCTTTGCCTATGACGGCTTGAAGCGGCAGCGACTTGATCGGCCATACGTACGCAAAGACGGCAAGCTGGTCGCCGTGAGTTGGGACGAAGCGCTGCAGACAGTAGCTAATCGTTTGCGTTCTACGCAGCCGCAGAAACTAGCGGCGCTCGCCGGCGATCTGGTGGATGTTGAAAGCACCTTCGCGTTGCAGCGGCTGATGGATACCCTTGGCACGCCGAACCTCGATTGCCGGGTTGATGGCGCGCAATTCGATGTGACGACACCCGCCGGATATTTGTTCAACACCACCATCGCCGGGATCGAGCAGGCGGATGCAGTGCTGCTGATCGGCACCGATCTGCGGCATGAGGCAACGCTGATCAATGCCCGGTTGCGCAAGCGTGCGCGGCAAACACCGCTGCCGATCGCGCTGGTCGGCGCGCCTGTCGACTTGACCTATAAGTACGAGCATCTGGGCACGACGCCGTTGGCGTTGGAGCAGATCGCGCGCGGCACGCATCCGTTTGCGGATATCCTGAAGAATGCGCACCGGCCCATGCTGATCTTGGGCGCAGGCGCTTTGCAACGTGAAGATGGCCTTGTGATCCAGTCGCTGGTACGCCGCATCGCCGATAGCTATGGCATCGTGAAGAGCGATTGGAACGGCTACAATATGCTGCAGTTGGCGGCAGGCCGCACCGGCGCGCTGCTCTCCGGCTTTGTGCCGGGTGCGAACGGGCGCAGCTTTACGCAAATTCTCGATGGCTGCATGGATGGCAGCATTGAAACCGTGTTCCTGCATGGCGTTGATACGATCGACCCCCGGCGGTTGGGCCAAGCCTTTGTGATCTATCAGGGCCATCATGGCGATATCGGCGCGCATCGCGCGGATGTGATTTTGCCAGGCGCGGCCTATACCGAAAAAGACGCGATTTATGTGAATACCGAAGGTCGTCCGCAGTTGGCGCGGCAGGCTGCTTTCCCGCCTGGGGATGCGAAGGAAGACTGGAAAATCATGCGGGCGCTAATGGGCGCGCTGAACTTGAACGCCGGGTTCGACAATCTGCCGCAATTGCGGAAGCTGATCGTCGACCGCGTGCCGGAATTGGGCGCGATCGATAGCATCACGCCGCGGCCATGGCAGAGCTTCGCCGACGTGCAGGTGGAAGGGAATTTATCCGCCATGCCGCTGCAATATCCGTTGGCGAATTTCTATATGACTGATCCAATCTCCCGCGCCTCGAAGGTAATGGCGGAATGCACGGCGACGTTCGTTACGAACCGCGAAGCGGAGGCCGCATGATCTGCAATCCAATGCTGCAAGGTGGTAATCCATTCGAGGCATGGCAAAAGCTGTGGCTGCAGGGACTTAACCAAGGCATGAGCGCTATGCAGGTACAGGCGCCCGCTAAGCAGGATTTGCCGCAGGTTACAGATATGTTTGGGCAATTTAACGCCATGCAAAACATGTGGATGAGCACGCTGATGCCACAGCAACCTAACACTACAGCGCCGACCAATCCGTTCATGCCGTTTGGTAATGTGCCGATGCCGAGTGTTGCGCCGCAAATGCCGAAGATCACGGTGACGACGATCGAGCTGGGCGATATGCGCCCCTATATGGAAATGGCGTCGAGCATGATTAACGCTTTCGCGCCGATGCTGCAAAACGGCATGAACGGTTTCGGTAGTTTTGGGGGTCGCAAATGAGCGAGATCCTAAACATGCAATTCCTGGAAGACGCTGGCTGGCTGGTCGGCAAGATCCTGCTGATCGTGCTGCCGCTGCTGGGCGCGGTTGCCTACGCGACTTACTTCGAACGCAAGGTGCTGGCCGCGATCCAGCTGCGGCGCGGGCCGAACGTGGTTGGCCCGTTTGGGCTGCTGCAGCCGCTGGCGGACGGGCTGAAATTGCTGGCCAAAGAAACCATCATGCCAAGCGGTGCGAACCGCGTGCTGTTCGTGCTGGCGCCGATGCTGAGCTTCACGCTGGCGCTGGTCGCTTGGGCGGTGGTGCCATTTTCGGCCAAGCTGGTACTGGCCGACATTAACGTCGGCATTCTCTACCTGTTTGCGATCTCATCGCTTGGCGTCTATGGCATCATCATGGCGGGCTGGGCGAGTAATTCGAAATACTCGTTCCTTGGCAGCATGCGTAGTGCTGCGCAGATGGTGAGCTATGAAGTTTCGCTAGGTCTTGTGATCGTTTGCGTATTGCTGCGTGTCGGCTCGCTCAATCTAAACGATATCGTGATGGCGCAGGCGGAGAAGGGCTGGTTCGCGGCTTCCTACCTGTTCCCGATGTTTATCGTCTTCTTCATTTCGGCGCTGGCGGAAACCAATCGCTCGCCGTTCGATTTGCCGGAAGGCGAGAGCGAGCTGGTAGGCGGCTTCAACACTGAATATTCGTCGATGACCTTCGCGCTGTTTTTCCTGGCAGAATACGCGAACATGCTGCTGATGAGCGCGCTGATCTCGACGTTGTTCCTGGGTGGCTGGCTGGCGCCGTTCAATCTCGAAGTGTTGCAGATCGTACCCGGGCCGATCTGGCTGGCGCTGAAGATTGCCTTCTGTATTTTCGTCTTTATCTGGGTGCGCGGTACGGTGCCGCGTTACCGTTATGACCAGCTGATGCGTTTGGGCTGGAAAGTCTTCCTGCCGCTCTCGCTTGTCTGGGTTGTGCTGACGGCGGCCTTGCAGGTGTTTCTATGATTGCTCTCGATAAATTTGCGCGCCGTGCGCTGCTGTGGGAACTGGTGCTGGGGTTCGCCAAGACCTTCAGCTATATGTTCAAGCCGCGGGTGACGATCAATTACCCGATGGAAAAAGGGCCGCTGTCACCGCGCTTCCGGGGCGAGCATGCGTTGCGCCGCTATCCGAACGGCGAAGAGCGCTGCATTGCCTGCAAGCTATGCGAAGCCGTCTGCCCGGCGCTAGCCATCACCATCGAGGCCGAACCGCGCGACGATGGCAGCCGCAGAACCACGCGCTATGACATCGACATGACGAAATGCATTTACTGCGGGCTGTGCCAGGAGGCTTGCCCGGTCGACGCGATCGTCGAGGGGCCGAACTTCGAGTTTTCGACCGAGACGCGGGAAGAACTTTATTACGATAAGGCCCGCCTGCTAGCGAATGGCGACCGTTGGGAAGCGCAGCTTGCTGCTAATCTCACCCTTGAAGCGCCGTATCGGTAGGGGTAGATAATCTGATGCTTGCAAGTCTTGCCTTTTATCTGTTTGCGACCGTGATGGTGGGCTCGGCCCTGGCCGTTATTAGCGCGCGTAACCCGGTGCATTCGGTGCTGTTCCTGATCCTCGTTTTCTTCAATGCGGCAGGGCTGTTCGTGCTGTTGGGGGCTGAATTCCTGGCAATGATCCTTGTGATTGTCTATGTGGGCGCAGTGGCCGTGCTGTTCCTGTTCGTCGTCATGATGCTGGATATCGACCGCGCCGAATTCCGGCAAAAGGCGAAGCGTTATCTGCCACTGGGTGCGCTGGTGGGCGTTGTACTGTTCGCGCAGTTGGCTTTTGTTGTGAGTCTGCCTGCTGATATGATCCGTGCGCCGGTGACAACGCAGGCCGCGATCAACAGCGAGATCACCAATACCGCCGCGATCGGGCAGGTGCTTTATACGCGCTATGCATTTTTATTCCAGATGGCCGGGCTAACGTTGCTGGTCGCCATGATCGGCGCGATCACGTTGACGCTGCGGCCACGGCGCGGCGTGCGTACGCAGGTGGTCGACGACCAAATTGAACGCGGGCGCGGCACCTCCGTGACGATGGAGTCGCCGGAGAGCGGGCAAGGGGTGACGCTATGACTGAAATCGCCATGACCCATTTCGCTGTGTTGTCGGCGCTAATCTTCACGCTAGGCGTGGTCGGTATTTTCTTGAACCGCAAGAACGTTATTTTGATTTTGATGTGCATTGAACTGATCCTGCTCTCGGTCAATATCAACTTCGTGGCCTTCAGCAGTTTCCTGGGTGATCTGACCGGGCAGATCTTCACGATGATCATCTTGACGATTGCCGCCGCCGAAGCTGCGATCGGTCTTGCTATCCTTGTTACCTATTACCGCAATCGCCAGACCATTGAGGTTGATGATATGCACCAGCTGCGGGGTTAAGGCAAAGATATGATGCAGCTTGCGATCCAGATATGCGTATTTCTGCCGGCGTTGATGGCGCTGGTAACAGGCCTGACGACTAAAACAATCAAAGTGCGGCACGCACAATGGCTGACCTGCGGCGGGATGGGCGTGGCGCTTGGCTGCGCGCTGTATCTGTTTGCCACCGTTGCGCTGGGTGAGCAGAGCTTTGTCGTCAACCTCGCGCCCTGGATTCAGAGCGGCACGTTCAGCGTTAATTGGGCACTGAAGGTCGATACGCTGACAGCCGTGATGCTGGTTGTCGTGACGCTGGTCTCGACCATGGTGCATGTCTATTCGGTCGGCTATATGAGCCATGACGATAGCCAGACGCGGTTCTTCAGTTATTTAAGCTTTTTCACCTTCTGTATGCTGATGCTGGTGACCAGCGACAATCTGTTGCAGATGTTCTTTGGCTGGGAAGGGGTGGGGCTGGCCTCGTATCTCCTGATCAATTTCTGGTTCAAGAAGGACAGCGCAAATAACGCTTCAATCAAAGCCTTTGTCGTCAACCGCGTTGGTGACGTGGGCTTCGCGCTCGGCATCATGGCGATCTATGTGCTGTTCGGCAGCGTCGAATTCGCGACGATCTTGAATGGCGATACGATCATGGCGGTCACTGGCGAGCGGTTCGATTTCTTGTTGTTCAATGGCCCGGCGCTGACGATCGCTTGCGCGCTGCTATTCATCGGCGCGATAGGTAAATCGGCGCAGCTAGGCCTGCACACCTGGCTGCCGGACGCTATGGAGGGGCCAACGCCCGTCTCCGCGCTGATCCATGCCGCGACCATGGTGACGGCAGGTGTGTTCATGGTCTGCCGCCTGTCGCCGCTATTCGAACAGGCACCGGACGTGCTGGCCTTTATCTCGATCCTCGGTGCGCTGACGGCGCTGGTCGCCGCGACCATCGGCCTCACGCAGTTCGATATCAAGCGCGTCATCGCCTATTCGACGATGAGCCAGCTCGGCTATATGTTCTTTGCGGTGGGTGTCGGCGCTTATGGCGCGGCCATGTTCCATCTGACGACGCATGCTTTTTTCAAAGCGCTGCTGTTCCTAGGGGCGGGTTCGGTGATCCACGCGCAAAATGGTGAACAGGATATGCGGAAGATGGGTGGCATCTGGCGCATCATTCCGAAAACCTATGCCTTCATGTGGATCGGCAGCCTGGCGCTGGCAGGGATCGGCATTCCGATGGTATTCGGCTTTGCCGGCTACTATTCGAAGGACATGATTTTGGAAAGCGCCTGGGGTGCACATAGTGCAGTGGGTGCCTTTGCCTATTGGCTTGGCATCGCCGCCGCTTTCATGACGGCGTTCTATTCATGGCGGCTGCTGATTCTGACCTTCCATGGTGAATCGCGGGCCGAGCTTTACGGGCATAGTCATGACGTCAGCCACGCCGCGGATAGGCATGACGATCACGCACACGACCAGCATCACGGCCATGCGCACGAAAGTCCGCCGATCATGCTGTGGCCGCTGGTGCCGCTGGCGCTGGGTGCGATCTTCGGCGGCTGGTATCTATTCGACTGGTTTGTGGGCGAAGGCCGTGAATTGTTCTGGGGCACGGCGCTGGCTGTGCGGGAACATGATGTGGTTGAAGCCGCGCATCATACCGATCATTGGGTCGGCTTATTACCGTTGGTCGCTGCGCTCTCCGGTATCGCTCTGGCTTATCTGTTCTACAGCAGCGGGCGCAACATTCTGCCGACGAAATTCGCGAGCGCCATGGGCGGATTGTACCGCCTAGTCTTTAACAAATATTATTTTGACGAGCTGTATCAAAGTTTGTTTGTGACGCCTGCCAAACGCCTAGGCCTCGATTTCTGGCGCGTCGGCGACACCATGATCATCGACGGGCTGGGGCCGGACGGCATCGCTCATACGGCGCAGGCAATCGGCGGGCGCGTGGCGCGCCTGCAAAGCGGATATATATACCACTATGCCTTTGTGCTGGTGGTGAGCTTGCTGGCCTTTGCCAGCTGGCTGGTGTGGAGATAAGCAGAGCATGGCGACCTGGCCCTTTCTTTCTATTTTAACCTTCCTGCCGCTGCTGGGCGCACTGGCGATGCTGCTCGTCATTCGCGGCGACGAAGCGCGGCAGAAGCAGTTGGCGATCTGGAGCGGGCTTGCCATCTCCGGTTTTACCTTTGCGCTATCGCTGCTGCTGTTCGGCTATTTCGACAAAACGAATGCCGGCATGCAGCTTATCGAAAGCTATCAATGGCTGCCGCAATTCAACATCGGCTATAAGCGCGGGATTGACGGGCTGTCATTCTGGTTTGTGCTGGCCTCGACCTTCCTGACGCCGATCTGCATCATGTCGGTCGCGGGCAGCGTCAAGGTGCGGGTGAAAGAGTTCATCGCCGCATTGCTGATCTTAGAGACCATGATGGTTGGCATGTTCACGGCGCTCGACTTCGTGCTGTTCTATCTATTCTTTGAAGGCGTGCTGATTCCGATGTTCCTGATCGTCGGCGTATGGGGCGGGCCGAACCGGATTTACGCGGCTTATAAATTCTTCCTCTATACCTTCCTCGGCTCCGTTTTGATGCTGCTGGCGATCATCGCGCTGTACTTGCATGGCGGCACGACCGATATGCAAACGCTGATCGCCGACAACGGCGGCACATTGACGGCGGCAATGCAGAGCTGGTTGTGGCTGGCGTTCTTCGCCAGCTTTGCGGTGAAGTCGCCGATGTGGCCATTCCATACCTGGCTGCCATACGCGCACGTAGAGGCACCAACGGCAGGTTCTGTCATCCTTGCGGGCGTGCTGTTAAAGATGGGTGGCTATGGGTTGTTACGCGTTAATATTCAGATGCTGCCGCTGGCGAGCCAGCATTACGCCGACCTGGTGCTAGCGCTAAGCGTGATCGCCATTCTCTATACTTCGCTGATCGCGCTGGTGCAGGGCGATATGAAGAAACTGATCGCTTATTCTTCTGTCGCCCACATGGGCTATGTAACGCTGGGTGCCTTCGCGCTGACGCAGCAAGGCGTCGAAGGCTCGGTCATGGTGATGCTATCGCATACGGTCGTCTCGGCGGCGCTCTTCTTGTGCGTTGGCATCGTTTATGACCGGCTGCATACCCGCGAGATTTCGCGCTATGGCGGGCTAGCTTCGACCATGCCACGCTATGCGCTGTTCTTCATGATCTTTATGCTGGCCAGTATCGGCTTGCCGGGCACCAGCGGTTTCGTTGGCGAGTTTCTGTCGATGCAGGGCACGTTCATGGTCAATACCTGGGCGGCGAGCCTGGCCGCGACCGGCATGGTGCTTGGGGCTGCCTATATGCTGCGGCTGTATCGTGGTGTTTTTTACGGCCCGCTCGACAAGCCTGACCTGCTGACGCTGCCAGATCTGACACGCTGGGAAAAGGCGATGTTCGCGCCGCTGTTGCTGATCGTGATCTGGATGGGCGTGCGCCCGAATGATTTCCGCAGCTATATCGCGCCGACCATGACCAAGATCGTGGCTGATTATCATAAGGCCGTGGACGTCTCGTCCACCCATACAGAGGTGAAGCCATGAGCTGGCTCGATTTCGCACCGGCTTTGCCGGAAATTATTCTAGCGATCGGCGTTTTGACGTTACTGCTGATCGGCGCGATCTGCGCCAAGCCGGCCTCGAAGATCGTCTATTATGGCGCAATGGGCGTGATTGCCGCGGCTGGGATTTCTATCTTTCAAGGGCCAAGTGAGACGCAGGTTGTGTTTGGCGGGCTGTTTACGGTCGATGCGCTCAGCAGTTATCTAAAAATTCTGTTGCTGCTCGGCAGCTTCGCCACGCTCGCAATGTCAAAAAACTATGTGTGGCGGGTGCTTGAGGGCAAGTTCGAATATCCGCTGCTGATCCTGACGGCAACGCTGGGTGCATGCGTGATGGCATCGGCCTCCGACCTGCTGACGCTTTACGTCGGCCTCGAATTGCAAAGTCTTAGCCTCTATGTGCTGGCCGCCTTCCGGCGCGACCATGCGACATCGAGCGAGGCGGGCCTCAAATACTTCATCCTCGGCGCGCTGTCGTCGGGCGCGCTGCTTTATGGCGCCTCGCTGGTTTATGGGTTCGTCGGCACCACGAATTTTGCGCAGTTGGGTGCAGCCTTGCACGATACGGCCTACCTCACGCCGCCGGTGATCGTTGGTATGGTCTTCGTCTTGGCCGGGCTGGCCTTCAAGATTTCGGCCGCTCCTTTCCATATGTGGACGCCGGATGTTTACGCAGGCGCGCCGACTAGCGTCACGGCGTTCTTTGCAGCTGTTCCCAAAATCGCGGCGATGGCACTGCTGCTACGGGTGCTGGCTGGGCCATTCAGCGGCACCAGCGGCGCTTGGATGCTGATCCTGCAGATCATGGCGCTACTATCGATGGCGGTGGGCGCCTTCGCGGCGCTAAAGCAGCGGGACTTAAAGCGACTGCTGGCGTACAGCTCGATCGGGCATGTCGGTTATATGCTGGTCGGGTTGGCGGCTGGCGGCGAGAAGGCATTCCTCGGCGTGCTGGTGTACCTGGCGATCTATCTGTTCATGACGCTTGGTATTTTTGCGGTGATCCTTGGCCTTAAGCGTGGCGGAGACAGTATCGAGCGGATCGAGGATCTGGCGGGCTTGGGCCAGTCGCAGCCGATTGTGGCGCTCTGTGTGGCCGCGCTGATGTTCTCGCTGGCGGGGGTGCCGCCGTTGGCTGGGTTCTTCGGAAAACTCTATGTGTTTGTGGCGGCAATCGAGGCAGGCTATTACCCGCTGGCGATTGCAGGGGTGCTGCTTTCCGCCGTTTCGGCTTTTTATTACCTGCGCATCATCAAGGTGATGTATTTCGAGGCGGTGCCTGCCGACCGGGTGCCGTTGCAGCCGCTACGGGATTATGGAGCATTATCCGTGCTCACCACCAGCACGCTGTATCTAGTGTTATTCGCTTTTATGCCGAGCCTGTTGATCGATAATGCGGCACGCGTTGCGCATGGGTTGTTTCAATAGCGCTAAAGGTGCGGTAGGTTCTGGCCATGAACCTTACGACAAAAGCGGATGAGCTATTATTCGTGCCGCTGGGCGGCGCGGGCGAGATCGGCAGCAACCTCAATTTATATAGTGCCGGCGGCAAATGGCTGATGGTCGATTGCGGCGTATCCTTTGGCGAGACTGTGACCCCCGGCGTCGAAATGGTGATGCCTGATCCTGATTTTATCGCGCAGCGGCGCGACGATCTGGTCGGCATCGTCATCACGCATGGGCATGAAGATCATATTGGCGCGCTGGAATATCTGTGGGATCGGCTGCAGGTGCCGATTTATGCCACGCCCTTCACCGCCGCGCTGATCGCCGCCAAATGGGGCATGGATAATGCAAAGGGCAAGCTACGCCTGATCGAAAAGGCTGCTGGTGAACGCTGGAGCCTTGGCCCGTTCGGGCTTGAGTTCGTGCATGTGACACATTCGATTCCTGATTGCGCGATGCTGGTGGTCGAGACTAAGGCAGGACGCGTGCTGCATACCGGCGACTGGAAATTTGACGATGCGCCGGTGATCGGCAAGGTCAGCGACAAGGCGCGTCTGCGCCAATTGGGCGACGAAGGCATTCTAGCGGTGGTCGGCGATTCCACGAATGCGCTGGTGCCGGGCCGTACGGGGCCGGAAGCGCAGGCGCATGCCGGGTTGATGGAAGCGGTCAAAGGCCAGAAGGGCCGTGTAGCCATTACCTGCTTCGCTTCGAATGTGGCGCGGGTAGCCGGGGCTGCTGCCGCGGCACAGGCGACCGGGCGCGAATTGGCGCTGATCGGCCGCTCGCTGTGGCGAGTCTATGATGCTGCCGTCAGCTGCGGTTACTGGCCCTATCCAAAGCCGCTGACAGACGAGGAGGCGGGCTATCTTCCACGTGAGCGTGCGCTCTATGTGACGACCGGCAGCCAGGGGGAACCGCGGTCTGCCCTGGCGCGGATTGCGAACGACGAGCATCCGCATATTACGCTGGAACGGGGGGATACCGTCATCTTCTCGGCCCGCGATATTCCGGGCAACGAAAAGGCGATTGCCAAGGTTCAGAATAAGCTAACACAGCTGGGCGTGGCGATCATCACGGCAGACGACCAGCCCGTCCATGTCTCCGGCCATCCGGCGCGGGACGAGCTGATCGAGCTGTATCAACTCACGCGTCCGCAAATCCTGATCCCGGTGCATGGCGAAGCGCGGCATCAGTTAGCGCAGGTCGAGATCGCAGCTGAATGCCAGATTTCGCATACGCTGATCCCTAGCGATGGCGATATTATTCGCATAGCTGCGGGCAAGGTCGAAAAGATCGACGAAATTCCGGTCGGCATGCTGGGGCTTGATGGCAAGCGGCTGGTGCAGCTGCGCGGCGATACGCTGCGCGCGCGCGATAAGATGGGGCAATCGGGCGCCGCCGTGATTACGCTGCTGCAAGACGCTCGCGGCAAACTGGCGGGATTTCCGGCGGTCACGCTGATCGGACTTGACGAGGAACACGAGAACGAGCTTTCGGACGAGATTGCGGATATGCTGGAAAAGAGCCTGACCCGCCGGGGTGACGAGATGGAAGCCGAGGCAATTCTGCTGTTGCGCCGCTATTGCAATAATAAGCTTGGCAAGAAGCCGGTGACGCGTGTGCAGATCGTGGAGATATAGCCATGAGGGTATTTTAATGGGCCCGGTATCAGGCACTGCCGTCTTTTTCATGATCTGGTGGACGCTGCTGTTCGTGGTGCTGCCGTGGGGCGTGACGCAGCATGACGGTAGCGTGGCAGGCGCTGACCCGGGCGCGCCGCAACATAACAATATCAAACGGAAGTTTCTGATTACCACGCTGATTTCAGCGGTAGTCTGGGTGATCATCTTTCTGCTGATCCGCAGCGACCTGATTTCGTTCCAACGGCTGGCAGAAAGGCTGACACTGTAATGAGATATTTTTTGATTTTAACGGCATGCTTACTAACATTGCCAGCTTTGGCGCAGACCTTGAAATTAGAAGATGGCGCCTGCGATATGCTGGTGAAACATGTGCCCTCGCCAAACGTGGGCTATCAGCCGGGCGTCGATGCCTATGGGCGGCAAGTGGCTGAGGCCGATATGCCATCGACCCGTGTGCCGCTGGGGCCGATTGAAATTCCGCTGACGGTCGACCTGGCCAATCGCCTGCATTTAGGCGGCAGCACAGGGGCAACAAGCGGCACACAGACAGGAAGCGATATCGGCCCCGGCGGCGCGATCGGTCGCTACGGGAATGAGGCCTATGTGGGCACGGTTACGATCGATGGGCAGACAGTATTGCTGAATGGCCAGCCGCTGACCGACGAGACAGAAGATAATTTGGCGATCCTCTGCATGCGGGCCAATCCACCGCAATAGAGGCCATGACAGAGCCGTAATTCCTGCCTAAACTCACGGCCATGTTTACTTATTTCGAACGGCTTGTCGCCTGGCGCTATCTGCGAGCCAAGCGCAGCGAAGGTTTTATCTCGCTGATTACCTGGTTTTCGCTGCTGGGCATCGCGCTTGGCGTGGCGACACTGATTATCGTCATGTCGGTCATGAACGGTTTCCGTGGCGAATTGCTGGGCCGCGTGATGGGCCTTAACGGCCATATGAATATCTACGCGGAAGATGGGCCTATTCGCGATTACGACGCGCTGGCGGCAAAAGCCGCAACCGTGCCAGGTGTAACCTTTAGCGCGCCGCTGATCGAGGCGCAGGCACTGGTGACGACGGATGGGAATGCCAGCGGCGCGATGGTACGCGGCGTTCGCCCGCATGATTTCGTGACGCGGCCGATTGTGAAGGATCATGTAACGAGCGGTAGCCTTGATAACTTTGGGCCAGGGCAAATCGTGATTGGTCGACGCATGGCAGAGCGGCTCAAGCTGCATCCAGGCGATGAGGTGACGCTGCTTTCGCCCCGCGGTGCGCAGACGGCGTTTGGCATGATGCCGCGCTCAAAAAGCTATATCGTCGCGGCGACTTTCGACGTTGGCATGTATGAATATGACAATGGCTTCATCTTTATGGATCTGACAGATGCGCAGGCTTTCTTCCGCTTGCCGGACGGCGTAACGGCGATCGAGCTGATGGTGACCGACCCCGTGCATATCGAGCGTGCCGTGGCGCCGGTTGAACAGGCCGTGGGGCCGGGCTGGCGGGTGCAGAACTGGCAGCAGACGAACAGCAGCTTTTTCACTGCGCTGGAGGTGGAGCGGAACGTGATGTTCATCATCCTGTCGCTGATTATAACGGTTGCAGCCTTCAACATTATTTCCGGGCTGATTATGCTGGTAAAAGACAAGACGTCGGATATCGCCGTGCTGCGGACGATGGGGGCCACCCAGGGCTCGATCATGCGCATCTTCTTTATGTCAGGCGCAGTGATCGGCGTGGCGGGCACGCTGGCAGGATTGGTGCTGGGCGTGGCCTTTGCCGACAATATCGAGGGCATCCGCCAGTTCATCCAGCAGATCGTCGGGCGGGACCTATTTAGTGCCGAGATTTACTTCCTGACACAGCTGCCGGCGCGGGTCGATCCCGGTGAGGTGGTGCAGATAGTCCTAATGGCGCTGGGTCTATCGTTTGCGGCAACGCTTTATCCATCCTGGCGCGCGGCGCGCACCGATCCGGTGGAGGCGCTGCGTTATGAGTAGCGTGTTGACCTGCTGCGCCATTGGCAAGACGTACAAGACCGGCACCGGCGATCTGACCGTGTTGGAAAATGTAAATTTCGAACTGCCCGCCGGGCAGATGGTGGCGCTGGTCGGCCCGTCGGGTGCAGGAAAATCCACGCTGCTGCATATCTGCGGCTTGCTAGATAAGCAGAGCACCGGTTCTTTGGAATTGGTGGGAGAAGAAGCGGGAAAGCTGAACGATGCCGGCCGCACGGCACTGCGGCGTCAGCATATCGGATTTGTCTACCAGCAGCACCGGTTGTTGCCAGAATTTAGCGCTGTCGAGAATATCATCTTGCCGCAGCTGATCGCGCGGGTATCGCGTAAGGTTGCAAAGCAGCGGGCGGAGGAATTGTTAGAATTAGTCGGGTTGGCAGCGCGAGCCGAGCATCGCCCAGGCAAGCTTTCCGGCGGGGAGCAGCAACGCGTGGCGATTTGCCGGGCGCTGGCAAATCGGCCGCGGCTGCTGATCGCGGACGAACCGACAGGGAATTTGGACCCCACGACGGGTAATACGATCTTTGCGCTGTTCCGTACCTTGGCGCAGCATGAGGGCGTGACGACCCTGCTGGCCACGCACAATATGGAGTTGGCTAAACAGGCTGACCGGATTTTGGAGCTGAGAGACCGCAGCGTTCAGACGTTTGCGGGATAAAGCAGTGACGTATCCCCATATGAGAAGAAGCGGTAGCCATTAGCGATAGCGTGCTGATATGCCGCTTCCATGCGCTGTTTGCCCGCAAAGGCTGAAACCAGCATTAGCAGTGTCGATTGCGGCAGGTGGAAATTGGTAAGCAGAAGGTCGACAGCTTTAAATTTATAGCCCGGTGTGATGAACAGGCGGGTTTCGCCACTGTCGGCGTGAACAACACCACAGTCATCAGCAACCGATTCCATCGTGCGCAAGGCCGTAGTGCCGACCGCAATGACGCGCCCGCCCGCCTTACGTGCAGCGTTAATTGCCGCGGCGGCTTCGGCACTGACGCTGTAGCGCTCGCTATGCATGATATGATCGGCGATATTCTCCGTGCGCACTGGCATGAAGGTACCAGCACCAACGTGTAAGGTAATCGTTGTGTGATGCACGCCCGCCGCGGTTAGCTGTGCCAGCAATTCAGGCGTGTAATGCAGGCTAGCGGTCGGCGCGGCTACGGCCCCAGGCTCGCTAGCGAAAATCGTCTGGTAATCGGCCTGATCGGCGGCATCGTCGTCTCGGTCGATATAGGGCGGCAGCGGTATATGCCCATACCGTTCAAGCGCAGCCAATAGATCGGCGCCGCCACGATCGAAGCGGATGAATACCGTGCCATCAACAGGATCACGCCCAGTGACGTTGGCGGTAAAATCAGTGGCAAAGTTTATTGTATCGCCGTCTTTCAACCGCTTGGCCGGGCGGGCATAGACCTGCCAGCTATCGGGTGACGTTTCCTTGTGCAGCAATAGCTCGATCTTAGCTTCGCCGCGTTTCCCATACAACCGGGCCGGGATGACGCGGGTATCATTGAAGACCAGTAAATCGCCAGGACGGAGCAGGGAGGGCAGATCGGCTACGGTTTTGTCAGCTAAGTCGTCAGGCTTCACGACCAACAGCTTGGCGCTTTCCCGCGGGCTGGCGGGGCGGCTGGCAATGACTTCTGGGGGCAGTGCAAAATCGAAGTCGCTAAGCCGCCCGGATGGTTGATAAACGTTAGACATCAAGCAATTCATAATGATTTTCCGCTTTGCGGAAAGCGTTAGTTTTGGTATTCCCTTCAGTCTGGTTAGGGTCGGTGGCCGAGTGGCTGAAGGCGACGGTTTGCTAAACCGTTATACGGTTAACCCCGTATCGGGGGTTCGAATCCCCCCCGATCCGCCAGATATTTGAAGGTATTTGGATGATCGAGTTTAGAGCCAATAGCGGCAAAAATGGCAGCCATAGATTGGTAACGCTGCAGCTCAGCACCACCTTGCTTTCTTTTTATCAAACAAATGACGGCGACCGTTGGGTGCAGATGATTGGTGACGACGCCATGCTGACCGCGCGCTTTCGTTTGCCTGTTCCTTCCGCAGGCGGCAAGTCGCCACAAACGCTTTATGGAATTGCCGATATTATCGACAGCATGCAGGCTGAAAATATTAGGAACCGTCTATCGACCCAGCATAACGGTAATGATTATTTAGAAACGCGCTATGATGAAGAAATGGGAATTGAGTTCACAGCCGACTTAAGTGCAGATAACTTAAAATTAAGGCTCTGCGATCGCTATGGCCGGCAAGAAGAGCGAGGGGCGTCAGTCGATGTAATGATCGCTTTGCAGGATTGTCCCACACCATTGGGCATGGCACTGCGCAATCTGCCTAGGGCCATGCAGTTAGATAACCAAGGCATTTGGCCCAAATAAAAAAAGCCGCCCATTTCTGAGCGGCTTTGGATTTCTACATCGCTAACGGATTAAAACCCATCGCGCTCGCGGCGCTTGCGCTCGACCTTGCGCTGGCGCCGAACGGCTTCCGAGGCTTCACGGGCGCGTTTCTCGGATGGCTTTTCGTAATGCTTGCGCAGCTTCACTTCCTTGAACACACCCTCGCGTTGCAGCTTTTTCTTCAGAACACGCATGGCTTGTTCGACGTTATTGTCGCGGACGGAAACTTGCAAAGGAACCACTCTCCAGAAAGGTAAAGGTTGAACTTGGTGACAGGCGGCCTGTTTATCACAGTGATTTCAGCCTTGCCTAGCTTTATTTTGCCTGATTCCCTATAGTTTGCGGATGCCTGTAAAGAAAACGACCCAAAAGCCACCTATTTCCAAGCCCAAAGCCCGGAAAGCCGTTCAAAGGCCGGGGAAAATGGATAAAACCACCTGGCTAAAAGCTGCTCTGATAGAGGCAGCTGATAGCGGCTGGACGCGTGAGTTGCCGCAACAAACGGCAACCCGTCTGAAGCTCGATTCGGCGCTGGCCGTGATTATATTCCCGCAAGGCACGCGGGATATCGTCGCCGCTATGAACGAATGGGCCGATGCGCAGATGGTCGAGCGTATTGAAGGCGATGCGGGCTATAGCTATCTCAAGATCCGGCAGAAAATCGCCTTTGCCATGCGCGCGCGGTTGGAAGCGCTGGAGCCTTACAAGGCGGGGCTCGCCAAGCTGCCGGCTTGGGCCACGCGGCCCGATCACGGCATTCAGGTGTTAAAGAGCATCTGGGCCACGGTCGACACGGCCTGGTACGAAGCGGGCGATACCGCGACCGATTATAATTTTTACACCAAGCGGCTGCTGCTGGCAGGCGTGCTGGTCGCGACCAAACTCTTTTGGCTGCGCGATAAAAGTCGGGGCAGCGCCGCGACTTGGGCATATCTGGATGCCCGGATCGACGACGTGATGCAGCTTGGCCAGAAGATTTCAGGCTGGAAGCAGATGGCTGGTATGGCAGAGAAATTTATGCGGGCGAAAAACGGCGGCAGGGTTTAGCCGAACTTGTGAGGGTCTTTTACAAGGTATATTGCGGCTGCGCCCAGCTTGGTTACAGCATCGGTTTGTGCGTTCGGGCGCATAACCTGAGCGGCATGGCTAGCTACGTAAGCAGCGCCACCTGCGGCGCCAAGTTCGTCTGTGGCGTGGCTGATCGCATCGGCCACGACTTGCCGTAATTTTTGTTCCTTTTTGTTAGCTTGAGCTGCCGCTTGTGCAAGCCGCACGCCTTTAACAGCCCAAGTGCTGAGGGTAACAGCTGTTAACATCACTGCATAAGAAGCCCGCTCAGGGAGCGCGGTAACACTCAATCTCTTAGCCATCTTGAATATCCTTTTTGTTAAATTTATTTGACTTCTATACAAGCAATTTAACGACTACCGAAATACTTTCATTAAAATCTAGCTGGTTGGCTTCTTTCTAAAGCTATCCAGGCTAATCACCTGGCCCATTTCACCTTCAGGCACGCCCTTTTCGTCGCGCTTAACGGCTTTGCGGTCGGCGCGGGTTTCGTCTTTGTCCTCGTCTTCATCCTCATCGCCGCCGCCCAGCACCTGGAACTGCAGCGCAAAGTTAACGGCGGGGTCGGCAAAGGTAGTGATCGCCGCATAAGGCACGACCAGCCGCTCGGCCTTGCCGCTGAAAGTGAGGGTGACGCTAAACTTGTCCTCCTCGACCTTGAGGCCGAGGAACTGATACTGCAGGACGATCGTCATTTCCTGCGCGTATTGCGATTTCAGATAAGCCGGGATATCGACGCCATCGGCATTCGTCTCGAACGTGATGTAGAAATGATGGTT
This sequence comes from Alphaproteobacteria bacterium, assembly GCA_965246895.1. Taxonomy (GTDB): domain Bacteria; phylum Pseudomonadota; class Alphaproteobacteria; order JAIXQD01; family JAIXQD01; genus CBDFFX01. The sequence continues at coordinate 988,954 of OZ251993.1, forward strand.
GCCGGGCAAAACGCCTTCGCGTTCGACCTGGGTGAGCGCCTGCCTGATGACGCCGCGGAGGGCGCCTTCGACCAGTTTGTCGTATCGGATTTCAGTAGGAACAGCCATGCCTATGGAATAGCGGGATTGGGTTGTTTCGGGAAGTAAAAAAGCCAAAAGAAAGAGTGGAGGGGATTCTGTTGCCCGGCTCGCTCTTATAACCGGTCGCCGGGATAAGCAGGTGCGGGGGATTCTGTTGCCCGGCTCCCCCGCGAGCCGCGATTAGCTAACTACTTTTCTCCGGTCAAGGATACTAGGCAGCGATAGCGTGATCGAGTGAAACGTTGTCGTTTGCACTTATGAAACAGCCCGATAACGGCGGTACAATGCCGAGCAAAAACCCACCCTTTACCATGCGCGTCGAAGCTATTTCGCCCCCCCAAACATCAAGAAAGATGGTGGAGGCGCCGGGTACCGCCCCCGGGTCCGCAGCACTTATTCCGATAGGCGTTTATCACCATAGCCAAGCAAGCCTGGCAACCAGACTATAGCGCGGATTTCCTAAATTTCAAATAACTGTGGAGAAGTGGCTTAAACGCTGGCAGCGGCAGGATTTACAGGCCAAGCTAGGCAAAACAGTAGGGAGATTCGCCAATGTCCGCCTCGGTTCAAGCCTTGAAATCCACCGCCGATCAATCTGGCAGCCAGCCCTCGCAAATGCAGCCGTATCATGACCTGATGCAACTGATTCTCGATACCGGGGTGACCAAAGGCGACCGCACCGGCACGGGCACCAAGAGCATTTTCGGCCATCAGATGCGGTTTGATCTTTCTCGCGGCTTCCCGGTGGTGACGACCAAAAAGCTGCATTTAAAATCGATCATATACGAACTGCTATGGTTCCTGCGCGGCGATACGAACGTGAAATGGTTGCAGGAACGTGGAGTGAAGATTTGGGACGAGTGGGCAGACGAGAACGGCGACCTTGGCCCTGTCTATGGCTCGCAATGGCGCAGCTGGCCTGCGCCGGATGGCAGCACCGTAGATCAGATTTCTGACTTGGTGCAGCAGATTAAGACTAACCCGAACAGCCGCCGCTTGCTCGTCAGCGCCTGGAACGTGCCCTTCATCAACACGATGAAGCTGCCGCCCTGCCACTGCCTGTTCCAGTTCTATGTGGCGGAGGGAAAGCTTTCCTGCCAGCTTTATCAGCGCTCGGCTGACGTGTTCTTGGGCGTGCCGTTCAATATCGCTTCATACGCGCTGCTGACCATGATGATCGCGCAAGTCTGCGATCTGCAGCCGGGTGAGTTCATTCATAGCTTCGGCGACACACATTTGTATTTGAACCATCTAGAGCAGGCGAAAGAACAACTGACGCGTGATCATTTCCCGCAGCCGACCATGAAATTGAATCCGGATGTGAAAGATCTGTTCGATTTCAAATACGAGGATTTCGAACTGGTTGGATACGAGGCGCATCCCAGCATCAAGGCACCGATTGCTGTATGAGTTCGATCTCGCTGATCTGCGCACTGGGTACAAACCGTGCCATCGGACGTGACAATCAGCTGCTGTGGCAATTGCCGGGTGACCTCAAGCGCTTTAAACAGCTGACCATAGGCAAGCCTGTCATCATGGGCCGCAAGACGTTTGAATCGATCGGCCGACCGCTGCCGGAACGCACGAATTTCGTTTTGACCAGCAACCGCGATTGGCGCGTTGAAGGCGCCGTCAGCTGCTTCGCGCTGGGCGATGCGCTGGGGCAGACGCATGCGCCCGAGATCATGGTGATCGGCGGCGGGCAGGTTTATGCCGAGGCCTTGCCGCAGGCGACCACGCTTTACCTGACCGAGGTCGACGATGCCCCAGATGCCGATGCCTTTTTCCCGGAATGGGATAGGGCGCAGTTCACGCTGATCGACGAGCAGCCCGGCGCGCCATTACCTGGCACGCCAAAATTTAGATACAGGACTTATAAAAGGTCACATGACAGATTTCTTATCTAACTGGAGCGCATAGAGGAGACTATTATGGAAAATGAAACTTATAAAACAACTGTTGCAGATATTTCTGGCAAAAAGACTGTAGCGATTACGGCGGGTATGTTTGGCTTCTTTTTAGGTATGGGGCTGGTTTCTGCTTTGATGATAAATTCTGCTGAAAAGCCAAAGACAAATCCAATTGTAAAAGCCGAATCTTATCAAAGATAATTAAGCCGCGTTCAGCAGTTGCTCTCTCGTCGCAACAAACTTTAACGCGGGGAAGTCGTCCTGCGTCCGTTGCAGGTGCCAGGCGTTGCGGGCGATAAAGACCAGCTGCCCATCGTGATCTTCGGCTAGCTCGCCGCGGTTAGCCTCGATGAAAGCTTTGAGTTCAGTAGGCGTGCCCAACACCCAGCGCGCGGCATAAATACCAACTTCTTCGAAATCGGCCTTTAGATTGTATTCCGCTTCGACGCGGGCCGATAAAACTTCGAACTGCAGCTGTCCGACAACGCCGACGATCCAATCCGCACCCGTCAGCGGCTTGAAAACCTGGCTGGCGCCTTCCTCAGCGAAATGCTCTAAGGCTTTCCGCAAATGCTTCACCTTCATCGGGTCTTTGATATGCACACGGCGCAGCAGTTCCGGCGCGAAGCTGGGCACCCCGGTAAAGCGGATCTTTTCACCCTCGGTCAGCGTATCGCCAATGCGCAAAGACCCATGGTTGGGGATGCCGATGATATCGCCCGGCCAGGCTTCTTCGGCCAGCGCGCGGTCGGCCGCCATGAATAGCACGGCGTTGTTGACGGCCATCGGTTTGCCCTCGCGCACATGATACAGCTTCATCCCGCGCTTGAATTGCCCAGCGCAGAGCCGGAAGAAGGCAATGCGGTCGCGATGGTTCGGGTCCATATTCGCCTGCACCTTAAAGACGAAGCCGCTGGTCTTTGTTTCGTCCGGCGTGACCTCGCGCGTATCTGCCGTTTGCGTACGGGGCGAGGGGGCAAATTGGCCGAGGCCTTCCAACAGCTCGCGCACGCCGAAATTATTGATGGCTGAGCCGAAATAGACCGGCGTTAGGTGGCCGGCCCGGTATTCGTCGGCATCGAACGGCGGGCAGAGACCACGCACCATCGCCACCTCCTCGCGCAGTTTCGCAACAGCGGCAGGCGGCAGCAATTGGTCGAGCTGTGGGTCATTTAAGCCAGAGCAGGTAATGCCTTGCGTCTGTTTTTTGCCAAATAGGATGAGCTGATCGCGGAAAAGATCATAGCAGCCGAGGAAATCCTGCCCCATACCGATCGGCCAGGAGGCGGGCACGACGGAGAGCGCCAGTGTCTCCTCAATCTCCTGCATCAGATCGAACGGATCGCGCGATTCGCGGTCGAACTTGTTGATGAAGGTGATGATCGGCACGTTCCGCAACCGGCAGACCTCGAACAATTTGCGCGTTTGCGACTGGATGCCGCGCGCGCCGTCTAGCACCATCACGGCGCTATCGACGGCCGTTAACGTGCGATAGGTATCTTCCGAAAAATCTTCGTGCCCCGGCGTATCGAGCAGGTTGAAGGTATGATCGTCGTAGTCGAAGGTCATGACACTGGCGGTGACGGAAATCCCACGCTCCCGCTCGACCTTCATCCAGTCCGACCGTGCACGGCGGGCGTCACCACGCGCCTTCACAGCACCGGCGGCCTGAATGGCGCCGCCGAACAGTAGCAGCTTTTCCGTAAGCGTCGTTTTCCCGGCATCGGGGTGAGCGATGATGGCGAAGGTGCGGCGGCGGGTGATTTGGGCGTTGGTAGCTAACATCTATTAATATTGCTCTACAAAAAACTTTTAGGTAGGTTAGCGTAATATATCATACTAAGGATAATCGCCATGTTTGATTTTTCTAAAGCTAAAGATTTGCTTTTAATGTTCAAATCTAATGCCGATCTAATTTCAGAATATGAGATATTGCCGCAAGAACTCGCCCTTAGAGCTCGCGAGTTACAAGAAGGGCGGAAAGAATTATTGCTCTCGCAAAGACCTTTGCCGTTTATTTGCGCTCTAAGCTCTAGTGCCCTGTTTACTAGCGGTCACCACAACACATTTGTAACAGGAGCCGCTTGGATATTAGTAGCTGGCATTACCTTGGCAGAAGGCCATATAGGATTAGTCAGACGTGCCTATAAAAAAACTCAGAAAGACTTGGACACGCAAACATTGTATTCTAATCGGCCAGTCATTTTGGACTTAATAAGATACGATCGTATTTCTAAACTTCAGGTTATCTAATCACATTGCCCTAACTTTAACGTAACTGCCCGGTGCATCTTCCAGTGCTAGGTAGTTTGCGTTGACGCCCACCTCACGTGCCGCCACATTTCCACCGCTGAATTTCTCCAGCCACTGATACCAATAACCCCACCAGCTGCCCGGGAACTCGGTTGCGTTCGCCAGCCAGTCTTCAGCACTGTCTTCGCGCGCAGAATGAATCCAGTGCTGATATTTCTTTGCGCCCGGCGGATTGACAACGCCGGCAATGTGGCCAGAGCCCGCCAGCACGAATTCCACCGGCCCGGCGTTCAGGTGCGCCGATCTATAAACGCTATGCCACGGGGCGATATGATCGTCCCGCGCGGCCATGGCAAAAGTCGGCGTGGTGATCTGCGAGAGGTCGAGCGGCGTCTGCAGCATCGTCAGTCCATTGGGCTGGCAAAGCTTATTGTTTAAATACATTTGCCGCAGGTAGGTGGAGTGCATTAACGCGGGCAGGTTGGTCGCATCCGCATTCCAATAAAGCAGGTCGAACGGCAGCGGCTCGCGCCCCAGCAGATAATTATTGATGACAAACGACCAGATAAGGTCGTTCGAGCGGAGCAGGTTGAAAGTCGTCGCCATGGCGGCTGCCTCCAGATAGCCCTGCTGGAACATCTGCGCTTCAATCGCGGTGATCTGTTGATCGTCGATGAAAACGCCGAGATCCCCCGGCTCGCTGAAATCGGTCAGCGCCGTTAGATAAGTGGCGCTGGCGACGCGATTTTGCTGCTCGTGCTTCTGCAGATAAGCGAGTAGGCAAGCCAGCAGCGTGCCGCCCAGGCAATAGCCGACAATGTTGGTTTTTTGTGTAGCGCAGATTTCTTCTACGACCTTCAACGCCGCCAATGCGCCATCGCCCAGATAATCCTGGAAGTCAATTTCAGCGTGCGAAGCATCAGGATTGACCCAGGAGATCAGGAATACCGTTTGCCCGGCATCGAGTGCATGCTTCACGAAGCTATTTTGCTCCCGCAGATCGAGGATGTAATATTTATTGATCCACGGCGGGATGACGAGGAACGGCGTGGCGGCTACCGTTTCAGTGGTCGGCGCATAGTGAATGAGTTCCAGCAGATGATTGCGGAAGATGACTTTGCCCGGCGTGGCAGCGATATTCTCACCCATGACATAGCTATGCGGGTTCGTCATCGAAATGCGCAGCTGCCCGTCACCTTTTTGAAAGTCATTCAGCAGGTTCTGGAAGCCATTCATTAGACTATCGCCATTAGTCTCCGCCATCTGGCGCAGCGCTTCCGGGTTGGTCATCCAGAAGTTGGCCGGTGACAGCGCATCCGTCCATTGGCGCGTGTAAAATTCGACCTTGGCTTTGGCTTTGGCGTCGAGGCCAGGCGTATCGACGGCGGTTTTCTGCATAAAGCCGCTGGCCAGCAGATAGCTTTCCTTGATGAAATCGAACACGGCATTCTGCTGCCAGGCATCGCTGGCAAATCGCTTATCGGTTTTTGCGTTAGCGGTTTTTACAGGCTCTGCTGCTTGGCCCATTATGCGATTAGTCGCCCCCTGCCATAGCGTCAGATATTGCTGCATAAAATCCGTACCGGATTGCAGCAGCCGCTTGGGATCCTGCTTCCAGCCTTCGACGATCGTCTGATAAGTGGCGCCGGCTTGTTCCAGCATATGCCGCTGCATCGAATCGAATGGCGCGGCGGAGGGGCGGCGGGCCAACAGTTCCGCCGTTAGCTTTTGCGCGCGCTCGCCCAGCGCGGCTAATTGTCGGCTGAAGGCAAGCGGGTCAAATTTGGGTGTTTGCTGGGTCATGCTGTATCGCTATGCTTAGCGGATGATCCGGCTTCTGACCATCCTCATGCTCACAGCGAGCCTTGCCGCCTGTTCGTTACCCGATACGACCCGGCCCGAGCTAGACTCGAACGCGGCCTTCCCAAACCTGGCTGATGTGCCGCCGCGGCCGACAACGATTTCACCTTACGAGCGTGAGCAGATGCGGCGGGAATTGATCGAAAACAATCAAGCGATGGGCCAATAGTGTTAGCAAAGCTGGAACTCATTGAGTCCGAAGATGCTGGCGCGTTCCTAAATGTTGAGCAGTCGGCCTGCGGTCGCCGATGGGTACGCACGTATGTAGACGGGCGTATGGCACAGGGATTGGCGCAGCAACTCGATATCCCGCTGGTGGCCGCTGAACTGCTGTTGGCCCGCGGGCAGGATGTGCAAAGCGCCGCACTATTCTTGAACCCCAAGCTGCGCGATGCCATGCCTGACCCGTTTCGGCTAAAGGATATGCGCGTGGCGGCCGAGCGTTTTGCCGATGCGCTGGAAGCGGGCGAGCGTATCGCCGTATTCGGCGATTATGACGTCGATGGCGGTACATCTGCGGCGCTACTGATGCGCTTTGCCCGCGCTTGCGGCAGCACACTTACCCTCTATGTGCCGGATCGCATTGCCGAAGGCTATGGCCCGAACGTGGCGGCGATGGAGCAGCTTACAAAAACGCATAGCCTGATCGTCACGGTCGATTGCGGCATGGCGGCGATTGCCCCGCTGGCCGCTGCCAAAGCGGCGGGCGCTGACGTCATCGTGCTCGACCATCACGCGGCGCAACCGCAACTGCCGGAAGCGGTGGCGATCGTCAATGCCAATCGGCTGGATGAGGGGATGACGGCGCAGTTGGGCCATTGCGCGGCGGTCGGCATCGTTTTCCTGTTCACTGTGGCAGTAAACAGCGTGCTGCGTGCGCGGAACAGCAAGCTAGCGCTGCCCAAAGATACGCCGATGGCATGGCTCGATCTCGTGGCGCTGGGCACTGTGGCGGACGTGGTGCCGCTGCATGGGTTGAACCGCGCGTTCGTTTGCCAAGGATTGAAGATCATGGCTGAGCGCCGCAATGCCGGACTGGTCGCGCTGGAGCAGGTGGCGCAGCTAAAGAAAGCGCCTGATTCTAGAACGTTGGGCTTTGCCTTCGGGCCACGCGTGAATGCTGGCGGGCGCATCGGCAGTGCGACGCTGGGCGCGACCTTGCTCAGCACCGACGACACGGGCGAGGCGAAGCGCATTGCCGAGCAGTTGGAAGCCTATAACGGCGAGCGCAAGGCGCTGGAAGCTGCCGTGCAAGCCGAAGCCATCAAACAGTTGGAAGACGAGCGCGCTAACGCGCCGCGCAACATGGCCTTTGCCGTGGGCGAGGGCTGGCACCCTGGGGTGATCGGCATCGTCGCAGCACGCCTGAAAGATCGGTTTCACCGCCCCAGTTTCGTGATTGCCGTGAACGAGGAAGGCATCGGCAAGGGTTCAGGCCGCAGCTTGCGTGGGATCGACCTTGGCGCGCTGACGATCGCCGCGCAGCAGCAAGGCTTGCTGATCGCCGGGGGCGGGCATGCGATGGCCGCCGGGTTGACAGTTGCCAAAGACAAAATCCCGGCTTTGCAGGCCTTCTTTGAAGACCGGCTGGAAGGCTTGCTGACGCCGGAGATCATCCGGCCCAAGCTGGTGATCGACGGCTTGCTGAGCATTGCCGGGGCCAACGATGCGCTGATGGATCAGGTGGAGCGTTTTGCGCCCTATGGCACTGGCAATCCGGAGCCGATGTTTGCCCTAACCAACCTGACGATTGCCAGCGCCCGCACCATGGGCGGCGATAACACGCATGTGATGTGCGAATTTACCGATGATAGCCGCGGGCGCATGCGTGGCGTGGCATTCGGCTGTGCGGCGACAGCGCTAGGCAAGGCGATCCTGTCAGGCCCGCGGCAGGTGAGCGTGGCCGGCAAGCTGCAGCGTGACGAGTACAACGGCCAGCGCCGCGTGCAAATCATGATCGAAGATATTTGTGCGCTTTGAATCAGAACGGCCCTAGCTTTCGCCAGGGCCGCCTGTTTTAGCTTTTAGGAAAGCTTATGCCTTCGGATAGGTCACCGAAAGGATGATGCCGCCAATAATGCCATAGACCAGCATAATCAGCAGGGTCGAAAGAATCCCGACCAGGTTCAATGGCACAACACTCAGCATGCCGCCCATAAAGACGAGGCCGAGCAACAGACCCATCGGCGTGCCAAACCGTACGCCTTCACCAATGCCTCTACCTTCGACATTGCGCGAATAGATGTAGGTAATGACTGACAATACGATCAGCTGCCCGAAAACGACGGGAATGCTAAGTGGTAAGCCTGCCAATAGCCACGGCAGATCGCCAGGGACAACAGGGGTTACGACCATTGTGAATACATAAGTGAAAACCAATAACGACAACACTGCGGTGAAAAACCGTTTGGTGTTGATGTCGGTAAACATTAGGGCCTCCTGGTTTGCGGTAGAAACCCGGCCGGCCACTTTACGTTTTGAGTTTCGGGTGGGGCCGCCTCTACCTATGCAAGACTATAGGGTAAAATACCTAATATATTGCTGTAAGTTTGCTGCTCTGCGATAGCTGCGGTGCAGCAAGTGGACGCTTTGACCGTGGCTTGGCGAGGAGTTGTTTCAAAGCTGTTGGTTTGCCTTTGAAGTCACTCTGCAGAGCTTTGACCAGATCGAGATCCCGCCAAATGGGATTGACGTCGTTATCCCTGCGTTCGCAATAATCAAACATGTGATCTAAGTTGCTAGCAAATCTATCAACTAATTGTGCTGTGCGTGGCATGTATCCAGTCAGCATATCTGTGTTGCATTGCTTTCTCATATATTCATCTTCAACTTGCCGCTCAGCATACAGCTCCGCAAAAGCTTCTTTTCTGGCGCGGTGATGTGCAAACGGCTGGGTTTCAAAATCTTTACGGGTTAGACCTGCCTGATCTTCTTTGCTGCCGGTCAGAAAATAACGGAAGTGATCGAATTGTAGCATCGGGAAGTCGGCTGCATCCGCACGCATGGCGTCTACCATACCGTCTAGGCAGGACGGCATGAAGGCTTCGCCGCCGCAGAGTTCATAGTCTAATGCATGACCTATCTCATGATGGTGAATGCGCAAAGCGCGTTGATGCATGCCAAGACCTAAACCGTCGACTCGATTGCCTACAAAAAAGCTGATCTTCTTTTGATTGTTCCACACACATCCCAGCGGATCGCCCGGTTCTTCCTGAGCAACTTCTACCCGCCAGCCACGGCGATTAAGGAAGCCCATTAGTTTCGGGTTTTCTTGTAGCCATAAATCACGATAGAGTTTGCCATCAAAATAATCGATTTCAGGGCTTGTTGAAAATGGCAGGCCGACCTGCGCATTAAGCTTGGCGATCCTCTCTAGCTGCTCTCGTGAATAATGCTGGCTCATGCGGTCAGGATAACCGCTGGCTATGAAAGTAATTCAAAAAAACAGTTAAAAAACAAAAAGCCCGCCATTACAGCGGGCTTTTTATAAGTGGTGATCCCTACGGGAATCGAACCCGTGTCGCCTCCGTGAAAGGGAGGTGTCCTAACCGCTAGACGAAGGGACCACAAACAAATCCAAGTGACTACGGCGCAGATTGATAAACGCGCCGCAGCCAATTGGCAATAATTATTAGCGCTTCGAGAACTGGAACTTGGCACGAGCCTTGGCGCGACCGAACTTCTTCCGCTCGACCGTACGGGCGTCGCGGGTCAGGAAGCCGGCGGCCTTCAGGGTCGGGCGCAGATCAGGCTCGAAATCGCAAAGCGCGCGGCTGATGCCATGACGCACCGCACCGGCCTGACCGGAAAGGCCGCCGCCGGCAACGATCACGTTAATATCATATTCCGTAATACGCTTCACCAGATCGAGCGGCTGGTTGATGACCATGCGCAAAACTGGGCGGGCGAAGAAAACTTCGATCGGGCGGTTGTTGATCGTGATCTTGCCGCTGCCTGGCTTGAGCCAGACGCGAGCGGTGGCTTCCTTGCGGCGGCCAACTGTTTGCGCACGGCCGAGCTTATCGACCTTCTTTTCACGCTTTGGGGCGGCAGCAGCGGTTGCCTCGGCGTTTGCTGCGCGAGTGGCCTTAAGATCGCTAAGCGATTGGGCGGCGGGTTTGGTTGTTGGAGTAGCCATATTTATTCTTCCTTACTGAGCGGCAGCAGTTTTGCTGCGATCAGCAGCCTGCGTGTTCTTCGGATTGCGGGCGGCGAAGTCGAGCACCTTCGGTGCTTGCGCTTCATGCGGGTGGTTCGGCCCGGCATAAACTTTGAGCGCCGTCATTTGCGCGCGGCCCAGCGGGTTGCGGGTGATCATGCGTTCGACAGCTTTGGTGATTACGCGCTCTGGATGCTTGCCTTCGAGCGTGGCGCCCGTTTTGCGTTCTTTGATGCCGCCGACATAGCCGGTGTACCAATAGAAGACCTTCGCCGCCATTTTATTGCCGGTCAGCTTGACCTTCTCCGCATTAATGACGACGACGAAATCGCCGCAATCGACGCTTGGCTGGAAGGTTGGCTTATGCTTGCCGCGCAGGAGCATGGCGATATGGGAAGCCAGACGGCCCAAAACGACGCCTTCAGCATCAATCAGAATCCAGTTCTTTTTAACGTCAGCCGGCTTGAGAAGAAACGATTTCATAGGTCACCCAGTTTGTTTTGCGGTTTTTCGGTATAGAATTGCTTGTGCGGGCGGGTTGTAACTAAACTTCACCTGATCTGTCAACAGAAAGCGCAGTTTTCATAGCCTTTTCTTTGGTGGTATAATAGTACCATATGACTATGGCCGTATGTCTGGCGTTTTACGAATGAATATATCCCTCTGGTGAAGTGAGCTGCGGAACCTTAGGGTGCACTATCGCTTTCGATTCTTTGGAGACCCCATGCGCCTTGCCCTGATATTAGCCGTTATGTTTTTCGCAGTTCCTGCTTTTGCCGACGATGAAGTCCGCCTTGATCATAAGGGAATGTCTGCGATGGATATGTCCGCCGATCAGGAAGATATCAGCACCAATGCCCTTAGCGATATGGGCGATGATAGCGGCAGTGGCGATCTAGCCATTAAGATCGAACGCGGCGGTTTTGCCGGCGACGATGATGCCGATAACAATATTGGCGGCAATGGCCCCTTAAGCCGTGACGGCGGCTTCAACTTCGGGCCTGCCAATTAAGCATGGCTCGCCGGATCGCGCTGCCCGACCTTAAAGAAGACAAGCCGCCTGCGAAACCGGAAGTACCGGTGCCATTCGTGCATCTGCGTGTGCATAGCTCCTTCTCGCTCACGGAAGGCGCGATCAAGCCGAAAGACCTCGTCAAGCTTTGCGTGAAAAAGCAGATGCCGGCGGTGGCGGTGACTGATACCAACAATATGTTTGGCGCGCTGGAATTTGCAATGGCTGCTGCCGATAGCGGCGTGCAACCGATTATGGCGTTGCAGCTTGATCTAGCGCGGCCCGATCTAGTGGCGGGCGCACCCGTGGGGCGTGATCAGCGCGCAGAGGCACCAATCGCGCTTTATGCCCGCAATAAAGCGGGCTTTCAAAATTTGGCTAATCTGACGAGCCAGGCGTTTTTCCAAAGCGAAGGTTCGGCCCGGCTGACGCTCGATGAACTTAAGGGGCAAACTGAAGGGCTGATCTGCCTGACAGGCGGGCCGTGCGGCATTCTCGGCAAACTGTTGCAAGCCGGGCAACGAGCCATCGCGGAGACCGTGCTCGACCAATTGGAAACGATGTTCCCCAACGCGCTCTATATCGAGTTGCAGCGACATGAGAGTGATGGGCCGTGGGCACCGGAAGCGGCCACTGAAGCAACATTTCTGGAATGGGCGGAGACGCGCGCGCTGCCGCTCGTCGCGACGAATGAAGCCTATTTCGCCACGCGCGATATGTATGACGCGCATGACGCGCTGCTCTGCATCGCCGCCGGGCGCTATGTAGTTGAGACCGACCGCAGGCGGCTGACGCCTGATCATTATTTCAAGAGCGGCGCCGAGATGGCTGCGCTTTTCGCTGATGTGCCGGAAGCCATCGCCAATACACTGGTGATCGCGAAACGCTGCGCCTTTATGCCGATGAAGATCGACCCGCTGCTGCCCACCTATCCTGATCTGCAGTCGGGCGTAACCGCTGAAGCGGAAATGATACGACAGGCGAAGGACGGGCTTAGAGCGCGACTGGCTAAACTGACTTATGAATACGATCCAAAGATTTACGCCGATAGGCTCGATTATGAACTTGGCGTCATCAACAGCATGGGTTTTGCCGGTTATTTTCTGATCTGCGCGGATTTCATCAAATGGGCGAAGGCGCACAACATTCCGGTTGGACCAGGGCGGGGGTCGGGGGCCGGTTCTGTCGTCGCCTGGGCGTTGACGATCACTGATCTTGATCCCTTCCGCTTTGGGCTGCTGTTCGAGCGTTTCCTTAATCCCGAACGCGTTTCGATGCCAGATTTCGACATCGACTTCTGCCAGGATCGGCGCGATGAGGTGATCCGCTACGTCATGCAGCGCTATGGTGCTGACCGTGTGGCGCAGATCATTACCTTTGGGCAGTTAAAGGCGCGGGCGGTGCTGCGCGATGTGGGCCGCGTGCTGCAATTGCCCTATCCGGTGATCGACCGGCTGTGCAAGCTGATCCCGAACAACCCGACTGCGCCGGTGACCTTACAGGAAGCGATTGACGCCGACCCGGTACTGGAAGCCGCCCGCGACGGTGACGAGCAGATCGCGCGTTTGTTCGAGATTGCTATGCAGCTGGAAGGGCTAAACCGCAACGCCTCGACCCATGCCGCGGGCGTGGTGATCAGCGACCGGCCATTGACGCAGTTGGTACCGCTCTATCGCGATCCGGATAGCGATATGCCGGTCACGCAATACAACATGAAGATGGTCGAGCTGGCCGGATTGGTGAAGTTCGACTTCCTCGGCCTCAAAACGCTGACAGTTTTACAGATCACGGTTGACCTGCTGCGCTTGCGCGGCATTGAGGTCGACCTCAATAATTTGCCGCTGGATGACGAGGCATCGTACAAGCTTCTCGCCCGTGGCGATACGACGGCGGTGTTCCAGTTTGAGTCGACTGGCATGCGCGACATGCTGCGCAAACTGGGGCCGGATGTGTTCGAAGATATCATCGCGCTTGGCGCGCTCTATCGCCCCGGCCCGATGGATAATATTCCATCCTTTATCGCGCGGAAGCATGGCCGCGAGGTCGTCGAATATCCGCATCCGAAGGTAGAAGCGGTGCTGAAAGAAACCTACGGCATTCCCGTCTATCAGGAACAAGTGATGGAAATGGCCCGCGTGCTGGCGGGATATAGCCTGGGCGGTGCCGATCTGCTGCGACGCGCGATGGGCAAGAAAATCAAGAGCGAGATGGATGCGCAGCGCGCCAATTTCGTCGCCGGGTGTGCCGAGCACAGCCAGATCGATGAAAAAACGGCGAATAGTATTTTCGCGCTGATCGAAAAGTTTGCGGGCTATGGCTTTAACAAATCGCATGCCGCCGCCTATGCGCTGATTGCTTACCAAACGGCTTATCTGAAAGCCAACCATCCATATGAATTCCTCGCCGCATCCATGACCTACGATATGGGCACAGTCGAAAAGCTGGCGCAGTTCCGCGATGAATTGCAGCGCGCCGGCATTCAGGTGCTGCCGCCGGATATCAATAAATCCTGTCCGGTCTTCGCAGTTGAGGAACTAGTTGAAGGCAAGCGGGCAATTCGCTATGCGCTGGCGGCCATTAAGGGCGTTGGCCGCGCCGCGATGGAAGCGCTTGTCGCGGAGCGGCAAGCCAACGGCACATTCAAGGATTTGCGCGATCTGCTGCTGCGTTGCGATAGCCGCGTCATCAATAAGAAGCAGCTAGAACAATTAGTTCAAGCGGGCGCTTTCGATAGTTTACATAAAGACGGTCAGCATGGCCGGGCCGAACTGATGGCCAATATGGATCGCATCTTGAAATTCGGTGCGCAAGCGGCGGGCGAACGTGACACCGGGCAGGAAAACCTGTTCGCCGCTGCGCCCGCTGAGAATAAGCTGGTGCTGCAGGAAACCAAACCGTGGGATCCGCTAACGCAATTGACGCATGAAGCAAGCGCCGTTGGTTTCTATCTCTCCGCGCATCCACTCGATAGTTATCGCGCACTGTTGGAACGACTCGACGTCGTGCCATCGACGGATATTCAAAACCGATACAAGCCAAGTGGCGGCAACCTAATTAAACTGGCCGGCATTCCCGTTGAATTTCGCGAACGCACCAGCCAAAAGGGCAGCCGTTACGCCTTTGCTAAGCTGACGGACAACGCCGGCAGTTTCGAGGTGATGGTATTCTCCGATTTGTTAGCCGTTGCCCGTGAGGCGCTGCAGCAAAATACGCCCCTAATCTGTTATGTCAGCATCCAAATGCGCGAAGGCGAAATGCGGCTGACGCTGCAGCGGTTGGAAGCCATTGACGTTGTGTTGGCCCGCGAAGGGCAAGGGCTAAGAATACAATTGGCGGAACCAACGGCTGCCACGCAGATGGCGGAGATTCTTAAAACCTTCCGCGCCGGTAAAGGTAAGCTGACCTTGGCCATGCCGGTGCGCGAGGATCATATGGCCGAAATCGCGCTGCCCGGCGGCTATTCCCTCAGCCTGGCCGAGCGGCAGCAGTTGGAGCGGATTGCAGGCGTTGTATCGGTCGAAATGGCCTAGTTACAAGCCCATTGGAGGGGTCAGCTCCAACCCTTGTTTTTTCAGGTACTCATAAGTGCGCACCTTATCAGCATAGAGAGGCGAGTCAGGCGGTGTGATTTCAGGGCCTTTGAACGCAAACTGCATACACTCCCGAACCCGCGGCGTATCTGTTTTGGCGCCAAGCTTGATTAAATGCCAAACCACATCCCAATCTTCAGTCAGCGCGGCATCAAAAATTATGGGTCGTTCGTTTATATCGGCGTCAATGCTTGCACCACGACTATGCAAATAAGTGATGGCTTCCAAATTATGGTCATTGATAAATCTTGTTATGATAGGGTCGCCGTCAGGCCGCTTTGCATTAGGATCGCCGCCTGCATCTAATACCATCTCAAGCAATTTGGGATTGGCTTTATAAGCCTTGACCGCAAGCGTGACGGCAGTATCGCCCTCATCGTCTTTTAAATTAGGATCGGCCTTTGCGGCAATCAATACCGCAACCGCTTCGGCATGGTTAATGCCAACTGCGTATTCCAGCGGCGTCACATTGTGCATGCCGCGCGCATTAATCTGCGCGCCCCTTTGTAGAGCCGCGTGAATGGCCGGAGTGTCATTATCCGTAATTGCCTGTTCTAATTTTGCATTTAAATCTGTGAACTGCATCGCGGTAGCCTCAAAGGGTAGCTGGCAAATGCACAGCAGCAAAAGTATCGCCAAACGGTTCATACTATTAGCTGTAAGCAAATTAATGCCTTAGTCAATAAATCTGATTAGAAACAGCTAATGCGAATTGCGGGCGTTGTATTGGTCGAGTTGGAACAGCCGCTTCAGATAATCGTAATGCCGGATCGTTTGCCGCGGCAGCCGTATAATCATTCCAATTGAAGTCTCGTCCGTCAATGGCAGCCTGCGCCATGTGTAGCATGACGCCAATAAACGGAGTCGCATGCTCGAACCCGGCAGCTTGGCGCAGACGCACTTCGATGGTTCCATTCGATAATAGCGAGCCTAGATTAACAGCGTAGTCTCTAAATGATTGCTCGTTTATTTTTGGACAATAAAGATTGTGTAGAGTGAGTTGCATATGGTCGAGAGATTCTGGATATTTACGATAATTCGTGATGATCTCTTCTAGTCGGGCTGGATCTGGTTTTGCGTTGGGCATAGCGTGTTTATTATGCCGACGATGCGGATCAACAAGGCCGTAGATGCTTTCGGCATTATTTTCGAATGCCTGCATGAAGCGCACAACTTCATCCGGCTGCCATAGCGTGTAGCGTTCATCTCTAGGCAGCGCTAGCTGGCCAGCGCGTCCAATATGCAAATGCAGCGCGCAACTGTCGTTTGGTTCAAGATCGGTGGTGGCAATGTCGCGCAACGTCTTTGGCAGCTTTTTCAGGCTAGCTCCTAGCATTACTGGCGACTTGATCTCGACATCTAGAAATAGCGGCCATTCGGCATAGATCGTCTTATCCTGCGTCACGACCCAAGCTTGTGGTTTCCATTCCTTGTTGTTGTTGCAATAATGGACAGGCTTGCCCAATGCGGCTGAAAGGATGGGCGCAACTGCCGCGCGAGCATCCCGCAGGGCATTGATTCCAGGTAGCCAGGGCCAGGCACCTTCTAGCTCGATGCCGAACAGCAAATCTTTTAAAGGTGGCAAAGTGGAGAACGGGGGTTTGGCCATAATTTATTGAAACTGCTAAAAATACTTGCACCAAACAAAATCGGCACTTGATTGACGAATATGATTAAAAGCTTGCAGTTTCTAGCTTCACCCGTTACAAAAGCCGCACTTCACATACCGTTTACGTTTGGGCCTCGGCGAAAGCCATACTCAGATGTTCCGGTGTTCCGCACGGTGCGGAGCAACAGGCGGTAGCGGACATAACCGGAGAACACCATGATCCCATCATTCACGATGCGTCAGCTGCTGGAAGCTGGCGTTCACTTTGGCCATAACACCCGTCGTTGGAATCCGCGCATGAAGCCGTTCCTGTTCGGCGTGCGCAACAACGTACATATCATCGATCTCGAACAAACGGTGCCAATGCTGCATGCGGCGCTGGAAGCTGTGCGCAACACTGCCGCCAAAGGTGGTCGCGTGCTGTTCGTCGGCACGAAGCGTCAGGCACAAACCAAGATCGCCGAAAGCGCGAAGCGCTGCGGCCAATATTACGTCAACCATCGTTGGCTGGGCGGCATGCTCACCAACTGGAAGACGGTTTCGCAATCGATCAAACGCCTGCGCGAAATCGACGAGCGCTTGGAAAAGACTGGCGAGCGCGGCGGCTTCACCAAGCGTGAAGCCCTCAGCATGACGCGTGAGCGTGATAAGCTGGAAATGACGCTGGGCGGCATCAAGGAAATGGGCGGCTTGCCGGACATTCTGTTCGTGATCGACACCAACAAGGAATCGATCGCCGTGCAGGAAGCGCAGCGCCTCGGCATCCCGGTTGTGGCTGTGATCGATAGCAACTCCAACCCGGATGGTATCACTTTCCCGATTCCCGGTAATGACGACGCCTTGCGCGCCATCGAAACCTACTGCGATCTGATCGTGGGTAGCGTGCTTGATGGCTTGCAAGCGGAGCTTGGTTCCAGCGGCGTTGATTTGGGCGCGGCGGCGGAATTGCCAGAAGGCGCTATTCCAGCTGAAGTCGCCAATGATACGGCTACGACTGAACCTGTTGCGGCTGCGCAAGCTTAAAGTAAGACTTTAAATATAGGAGATAACCCATGGCCATTTCGATGGAACAGGTGAAAGACCTGCGCGAGAAAAGCGGCGCAGGCATGAGCGATTGCAAAAAAGCGTTAGAAGCGACCGATGGCACGATTGAAGCCGCGGTTGATTGGCTGCGTACTAAAGGCCTAGCCAGCGCCGCCAAGAAGGCAGACCGCGTTGCGGCCGAGGGCTTGGTCGGCGTCATTTCGACCGGCAAGCAAGGTTGCATGGTCGAGCTGAATGCCGAGACGGACTTCGTGGGTCGCAGCGAGCAGTTCCAGCAGCTCGTTACCAGTGTTGCGCAAAGCGCATTGGCTTGCGAGACGACTGATGTCGAAGACGTCAAGAACGCGCCGTTGAACAGTAGCAGTGTTGAATCCAGCCAAACTGTGCAGGAAGCCATTACGGCTGCTGTCGCGACGATCGGCGAGAACATGACGCTGCGCCGCGTGGCTAAGCTTTCGGTCGGCAACGGCTATGTTGCCAGCTACATGCATAACGCCGTTGTGCCGAACCTGGGTAAGATCGGCGTGCTTGTCGCGCTAGAGTCGGAAGCGCCGCAGGAAGTGTTGCAAAAGCTTGGCAAGCAGTTGGCCATGCACATCGCTGCCAATCGTCCGGAAGCCCTCTCGCAAGCCGAGATCGACCCGGCGAATATCGAGCGCGAGCGTAGCGTACTGACGGAGCAAGCACAGGCTAGCGGCAAGCCAGCAGAGATGATTGCAAAGATGGTCGAAGGCCGCTTGCGCAAATATTTCGAGGAAGTCGTTTTGCTTGAACAGACCTTTGTTGTCGACGGCGAGCGCAAGATTGCCAAGGTTGTTGAAGATACGGCTAAAGAATGTGGCTGCGCTATTCAACTGGCTGCCTTTGCCCGCTTCCAAGTTGGCGAGGGGATCGAGAGGGAAAGTTCAGACTTTGCCGCTGAAGTGGCAGCACAGGTTGCTGCCGCAGCTGGTTAAATAACAAAGGGGCAGGGGCTACAGCTTCCTGCCCCTATTCGTTTAAGGGCCGTTTCGGCCCTTTTGTATTCACGCTAGTGCATATATTCTAGCGGGAATCGGAGTTTTAATATGACCGCGCAGGCACCCTCATCTGCTTCCAAAAACCTGTACAGCCGCGTTTTGCTGAAGATATCGGGCGAGGCCCTGTTAGGCACGCGCGAATACGGCATTAGCCCGTCAACTGCGACACGCATCGCGCAGGAAATTAAATCAGTCATTGATCTGGGCATTCAGGTTTGCATGACAGTCGGCGGTGGCAACATTTTCCGCGGCATGGCCGGTGCCGCGAATGGGATGGATCGTGCGACCGCTGATTACGTTGGGATGCTGGCCACCGTCATGAACGCGTTGGTGTTTCAGAATGCGCTTGAAGCTGCAGGGGTACCAACCCGCGTGCAATCCGCCATCACAATGGAATCGATCTGCGAGCCGTACATCCGTCGCCGCGCGCTGCGGCATATGGAAAAGGGCCGGGTGGTGATTTTTGCCGCCGGCACCGGCAATCCGTTTTTTACAACAGATACGGCAGCCGCACTACGTGCAAGCGAGATGCAGGTCGACGCGGTGTTTAAAGCGACCAAGGTCGATGGCGTTTACGACAGTGATCCGGTAACAAATACAAATGCCAAGCGCTTCGATAAGCTCAGCTACATGGATGTGCTGACAAAAGAGCTTCAGGTTATGGATGCCTCAGCGATTACGTTAACGAAAGACAGCGGCATCCCAATCATCGTCTTCAATATTCATACGCCGGGTGGCTTTGCCGAAATTATGCAGGGCCGCGGCACGCATACGGTTATTTCTTAGAGGATTACAGAATGGCCAACGAACTTATGACTGATCTTGAGCGCCGCATGGCAGCCAGTCTGGAGAACCTGCGGAAAGAATTCGCAGGCCTCCGCACGGGCCGGGCTTCGGCAAGCCTGCTTGATCCTGTCATGGTGGATGCCTATGGCAGCATGATGCCACTGACGCAGGTGGCGACAATCAACGTGCCGGAGCCACGGCTGATCTCCGTTCAAGTATGGGACAAGGGAATGGGCAAGGCGGTTGAAAAGGCTATCCGCGAGTCTGGCCTTGGCCTCAACCCGCAAGCCGATGGCACCACGATCCGCGTGCCGATTCCTGATCTGACGCAGGAACGCCGCAAGGAGCTGGCCAAGGTTGCCGGTAAATATGCGGAAGCCGCCAAAATCGCCGTGCGCAATATCCGCCGGGATGGGATGGATACGCTGAAGCGCCAAGAAAAAGATAAAGAAATCAGCGAAGATGTGTTGAAAGATATGTCCGTCGAAATTCAGAAGGTAACGGACGATTACATCAAGAAAATTGATGAGCTGGCTGTTGTCAAAGAAAAAGAAATCCTCGCCGTTTAGATCATAACTATGCCGCCAATCGCTCTCCCATCCAAAATCCCCCAGCATCTTGCCATCATCATGGATGGCAATGGCCGCTGGGCCGAGGCGCGCAATCTGCCGCGGCTGGCCGGGCATAAAGCTGGGGTCGATGCTGTGCGCCGGACCCTGGAAGCCTGCAAGGACATCGGCATCAAGGTCGTGACGCTGTACGCGTTTTCATCAGAAAATTGGCGGCGGCCTTTAGAAGAAGTCGATGGACTTATGGGCCTATTGCGCTTTTACTTGAAAAGCGAGTTGGCGCGGTTGCACAAGGAAGGCGTGCGTTTTCTAGCAATTGGCGACAAGACTGCGCTGGCGCCCGATATCCAGACCATCATTTCAAACGCTGAAACGCTAACAACCGCGAATACAAGTTTCACGCTCTGTGTGGCCTTGAACTATGGCGGGCGGCAGGAGTTGACTATGGGCATGCAGCAGCTGGCCGAAGCCATTGCCGCCGGTGCATTGCAGCCAAGCGAGATCACCGAGGCGACAATCGCAGCTACACTTTATACGCACGGGTTGCCAGACCCCGATCTCATCATCCGCACCAGCGGCGAGCAACGCCTGTCGAACTTCCTATTATGGCAAGCCGCTTATGCTGAACTTTATTTCACCGACATTCACTGGCCTGATTTCGGTAAAGAGCCGCTGTTGCTGGCGTTAGAAGATTACAGCCAGCGCCAGCGCCGGTTTGGCGGATTAAATAAGAAATCCAAAACAGGCGAGGGTGAAACCCGATTAGACGCCGGCAAGGTTGAAACAAAGTGACTGCTTCGCCCAGCATACCTGGAAAGTTCAGTGATCTGCCAGCAAGGGCGCTGAGTGTTCTAATCGCAGCACCGCTGGTACTGCTGGCAGTTTGGACGGGCGGGCTCTATTACAATGCGCTGATTGGTCTGATCATGCTGGTTGGAATGTTCGAGTGGCTGCGGCTGCAGCAAAAGAATCCAAGCATAGTCTGCGAATTGGTTAGCTATGCGGGGCTGGTGATTGTTTGGTGGCTGGCGACGCTGCAATTTTATGGCTTTGCCTGTCTGATCATTGTTGCCATTGCTGGCTTTGCGCATTCGCTATACGAACGCGCGAAATTGGAAAACGCCGCTTGGATCACCTTTGGCTTGCCTTATCTGGGCGGTGCCACTGTTGCGTTGCTAGCGTTAGCGCACGCCAGCGAAGGCGAGCAGATCTATGCGCGGGCATTAGTGCTATTTCTATTATTTGCCGTTTGGGCAGCCGATATTGGCGCCTATGCTTTAGGTCGCATCATTGGCGGGCCCAAACTGGCGCCTATTATCAGCCCTAGTAAAACATGGGCTGGTTTGTTTGGCGCGTTGGCTGGTGCCGGAGCGGTGGGCTATAGCTTTGCCCTTACCGGTCATCAGCCAGAGCCGAGTATATTGAAGAGCGTGATCCTTGGCATTTTTTTGGGCCTTGCCGCGCAAATGGGCGACATGCTGGAAAGTTATGCCAAACGGCGGGCAGGGGTAAAAGACAGCGGCCATATCCTGCCCGGTCACGGCGGTATGCTGGATCGCATCGACGGCCTCATTTTAGCGGCGGTTTGCCTTGCACTTTGGCATTTTGCGGCAGACGGCTGGTCTGCTATATAAATCCGCACGTAGAATCACACAGACAGAAGCCTATCCTTTGGAAATCATCGCCTTTGCCCAGCATTATCTGCTGACTTTCCTGCTCCTCCTTTCGGTGCTCGTTTTCGTGCACGAATTTGGGCATTTCTGGGTCGCGCGCCGCTGTGGCGTAAAGGTCGAGACGTTCTCGATCGGGTTCGGGCGGCGACTATTCGGCTTCACTGATAAGCATGGCACCGAATGGCGTTTTGCATGGCTGCCGCTGGGCGGTTACGTAAAAATGTTTGGCGATGGGGATGCCAGCAGCGGCACCATGAGCGATGCCGCTGAAAGCATGAGCGCTGAAGAGCGCAAGGGCGCGTTTTTCGCCAAACCAGTCGGCCAACGTGCAGCGATCGTTGCGGCAGGGCCTGCTGCCAATTATATTTTTGCGATCATCGTTTTAACCGGCTTGTTCATGAGTTATGGCCGCCCCTACACCGCACCTGAGATCGGCGAGTTGGCCGATGGTGGCGCGGCGCAAGTAGGCGGGCTGCAAAAAGGCGATCGCATTACCGGGATCGACGGTCATACTGTTGAGCGGTTTGAAGATATCCAAAGCGCCATGGCTCTTGGCACAGGCGAGCCAGTAAAGATCGATTTCTTACGTGCGGGACAGCCGCAATCGCTGCAGCTGACGCCGCAGATAACCGAAACTACTGATAACTTCGGTAACAAACACAAGCTGCCGCGCTTGGGCATTTCGAAAAGCGGCACAGAGTTCAAGCAACTATCGCCTGGCGATAGCGTAGCCACCGCCTTTAGCGAAGTCTGGCGGATTAGTGCGGGGAGCGTGAAGTCACTAGGTCAGATCATTATGGGCACGCGCTCGTCGGATGAGCTGGGCGGGCCGCTGCGTATTGCGAAGATGACTGGCGATATGGCCGAGCTTGGCTTCGTGCAAGTGATCTGGTTCGCAGCCGTACTTTCGGTCAGTCTGGGCCTTATTAACCTTTTCCCTGTACCGGTGCTCGATGGCGGCCACTTGGTCTATTATTTCTTTGAATGGGTGCGCGGCAAGCCGCTTTCATTGCGGGTACAAGAATATGGACTGCGAGTTGGTCTGGCATTAATTGGCATGCTGATGATCTTTGCAACCTGGAATGATCTGGTACAGTTGCGCATCTTTACCTACGTGCAGAAGCTTTTCACATAATGAGTTTAATGGTTCGCCTTTCTTTCTTGATGATCTTAGCGGCGCTGTTTTCAGTGCAGCCGGCATATGCGCAAAGCGCTGACAGCCGTATGATGGAACAAGCTCCGACATTGGGCGCAATCAGAGTGGATGGCGCACAGCGGATCGAGCCTACGACAGTGTTATCTTATATCTCACTCAAGGCGGGTGATCCGCTGACAGACGATAATATCGATAAGACGATCAAATCACTTTATGCGACGGGCTTTTTTAGCGATGTGCAGCTGCTGCTGGATGGCAGCGACGTCATTATTAAGATTGAAGAAAATCCAATTATCAATCGCCTTGCTTTCGAAGGTAACGACGAAATCAAGAAAGAAGATTTGGAAAAAGAAACGCAGCTTAAGCCGCGCACAGTTTACACCCGCGCGCGCGTACAGGCCGATGTCGATCGCATCCTAAATCTGTATCACCGTAGCGGGCGCTATGCGGCGACGGTGGAGCCAAAGATCGTCAAGCTAGAGCAGAACCGCGTGGATCTGGTGTTTGAGATTAGCGAAGGCAAGCAGACGGGAATCGAGCATATCTCCTTCACCGGCAATAAGGCGTTCACCGCAAGCGAACTAAGAGAAGTGCTGGCCACCCGCGAAACGCGCTGGTGGCGCGTGTTTTCGAGTTCTGATTATTATGACCCGGATCGCGTGAATTTTGACCGCGAATTGCTGCGCCGCCATTATCTGAATAGCGGCTATGCCGATTTCCGCGTGCTGTCGTCGAACGCTGAGCTTTCGCCTGATAAAAGCGACTTCTTCATGAATTTCACGATTGAGGAAGGTGAGCGCTATAAGCTTGGCGCGATCGACCTGACAACCAACATCAAAGATTTTAACGCCGAGACTTTGCGTGACCAGATCGTTGGGAAAACCGGCGATTGGTACAATGCGCAATATGTCGAAAAGACGATTTCCAACCTGACGAATGCCGCGGGTGACCTGCAATATGCATTTGTTGATATTCAGCCGGATATCAAGCGCAATAAGGACGCGCAAACGATTGATATTACTTACAAGATCAATGAAGGCGCGCGCGTTTTCATCCATCAGGTCAACGTCAAAGGCAACACGCGCACGCTTGATAAGGTCATTCGTCGTGAGTTGTTGCTGGCTGAGGGCGACCCCTACAATGCCTCGAAGATCAAACAGTCGGAGCAGCGCATCAAGGATCTTGGTTTCTTCGGTACAGTGAAGATTGATGTTGCTAAGACCAATGAAGCTGATCAAAGCGACCTTAACGTCAATGTTGAGGAAAAATCGACGGGCGAGGTCTCAGTCGGAGCCGGTTACTCGACTAATGACGGTATCTTGGGCGACTTCTCTATCCGCGAGCGCAATTTCCTGGGCAAAGGGCAAAACGTAAAGCTCTCGGCAACGCTCTCGCAGCGGACGCAGCAATATGACTTCAGCTTTACAGAGCCTGCTTTCCTTGATCGCGATTTGGCGGCTGGGTTCGATGTCTTCCGCGTGCAGACAGATAATCAGGACTCCAGCTCTTACGATCAGGACAATACGGGCTTCGACCTTAGGCTTGGCTACCCATTAGGCGAAAAGCTGCGTCAAAAGCTGACCTATACGCTGGAGCAAACGGACATTACAAATGTCCCAGTAACGGCTTCGCGCTTCATTCGCGAGCAAGAAGGCCAATCAACCACATCTTCGGTTGGCCAAGAACTGAGTTACGATGCGCGCGATAGCAAATTGAGTCCGACGAAAGGCTATGTCCTGCGCCTGTCGAATGATCTTGCGGGATTGGGCGGTTCGATCAGCTACTTGCGCACGCGCACGGGTGGCGACTTCTACTACCCTATTATCGAAGACGTCATCTTTAACGTTGACGGCGAAGTTGGTTACGTTACCGGCCTTGAAGGTAAAGACGTTCGCATCAGCGACCGCTTCTTCCTGGGCGGGGACACTTTACGCGGCTTTGACTTTGGCGGCATCGGGCCGCGTGATCTAACGGGCGGTACTGACGATGCCTTAGGCGGTAATCGCTTCTATCGTGCTAGCACGGAACTAAGCTTCCCTCTTGGACTGCCCGAAGAATTGGGTATCAAAGGGCATACTTTTGTTGACGCAGGCAGTTTGGGTGGCCTTGATCTCAAGGCGTTGCCAGGCGAAGATATTCGCGATGCTGAATCGGTGCGTGTCTCGGCAGGCCTTGGTATGTCGTGGCAATCGCCTTTCGGGCCGATTCGTATTGATTATGCTTTCCCACTTAAGTACGAAAGTTATGATCAGTTACAGCGCTTCCGTTTCAGCTTCGGCACCAGCTTCTAAGGAGATATATGATGAAATTTTTGGCAGCCTTCGTGGCTTTACTACTCTGTTTTGGGCCATTAGCGGCAATGGCCGCGCCGCCAGCCCCCGCTATCGCCGTAATCGATGTACAAAAAGTGTTGCGTGATTCGACTGCGACCCAGAGCATTCGCAAACAGTTGGAAGCCAAGCGCAGCGCTTATCAGGCCGATATCAAAAAGGACGAGGATCGCTTGCGCGCTGATGATCAAGCTTTCGGTAAAGCCCGCGAAACTATGGCCAAAGAAGCGCTGATTGAAAAACAAAAGTCGCTGCGGCAAGATTTTGCCAATGTGGAGCGCAAAGTTATGTCGCGTCGGCAAGTGTTAGATCAAAGCTATGCCACCGCAATGAAGCAGGTTCGCGATGCTCTGGCGAAAATCGTGATCGACACTGCTAAGACCCAAAACGTAAACATCGTGTTGCCAAAGCAAGAGACGATGTGGGTCGCAACTGAATTAGAAATCACGGATAGTATTTTGGCACAGCTTAATTCAACGCTGCCAAACGTGACGGTTAATTTCAGCGCGCCACAAGAGCAAAAAGCAAAGTAACAGGTTACAATCATGACGATGAGCCTCGATATTCTGCAGATACGTGAAATGATCCCGCATCGTTATCCGTTGCTGCTTATCGACCGGATTGTGGACTTGGTGCCGGGTGAAACGGCCACTGGCATCAAGTGCGTCACCATTAACGAAGAATTTTTCCAAGGGCATTTTCCACAACTGCCCACTATGCCTGGCGTGTTAATCGTTGAAGCGATGGCGCAGACAGCGGTGATCACCGTGCTGTCTTCATTGGAGCCAAAGCCAGGCCGAATCGTTTACTTGCTGACGATCGACAATGCCAAGTTCCGCAAGCCTGTCGTTCCTGGTGACCGGATGGAATTACGCGTCTCCAAGCAAAAGCAGCGCGGCATGGTCTGGAAATTTCGTGGCGAAGCCTGGGTTGATGGCGAACTGCGGGCTGAAGCCGAATGTACTGCCATGCAAGTCGATAATGCAGGTTAGTCATTAACCTTAACGGCTTATCTCGCTGCAACAAAACGTCACAATGCTTGTATTATACCATTTGTTCGTGTGAGTTAAACTTGGCTATGAAAAATATGCCCGCCCTATCCGAATTTGCCGTTGAAGCGGATATCCACCCGACCGCAATCGTCGATGACGGCGTTTCGTTGGGCTATGGCGTCAAAATCGGGCCTTATTGCATTGTTCGCGCGCCCGCCAAATTATGTGACGAGGTCGAACTGAAATCGCATGTTATCATTGAAGGCCATACGACAATCGGCAGCAAAACAATCGTGCATCCATTCGCCGTCTTGGGCGCCCCGACACCAGACCGCAAGTATAAGGGCGAGCCATCGGAGCTAATCATCGGCGAACGCAACGTCATTCGCGAATATGTGACGATGCATCCGGGCACAGCCGACGATAAAATGAAGACTGTCATCGGTGATGATAATCTAATCCTCGAGCGGGTTCATATCGCGCACGATTGCAAGCTTGGCAATAAAATCACTCTGGTCAACTCCGTCGGTTTGTCGGGCCATGTGACGATTGAAGACAATGTCACGATCGGCGGCATGTCCGGGGTAACGCAACATGTCCGCATCGGTCGGGGCGCTTTTATCGGCGCACATTGCAAAGTTGAAAAAGATGTAATGCCGAACGCAATTGTGCGTGGCGAAGATGGCTATATGAGTGGCGTTAACACAATCGGACTAAAGCGGCGCGAAGTTCCAGATGAACAAATCAAAGATGTCCAGCTTGCCTATGATAAGATTGCCTATGGCCAAGGTACATTGGCGGAGCGGGTACAGGCTGTTACCGATGAATTCTACAGTAACCCGCATGTTGCGCAGATAATTGACTTTATCAACACGCGCAAGCGTGGATTGACGCTGCCAAAGTCGTAAACTGGTATGAAGCTTGGCATCATCGCCGGAAGTGGGGATTTACCCGCGTTGTTAGCCGCGCATTGCGTGCAGAAAAATATTCCTTTTCATGTATTTGCCATTGAAGGCCAGGGATTCAACGCAACGCTAAGCACCCCTTGTAGTTTCTTTCGGCTAGGCGCGGTTGGCGCGTTAGTTAGGCTTATCAAGCAACAGAACATCACCGAACTAGTTTTTATCGGCGGCATCAAGAAACCAAGCTTGCTTGCGCTGCGGCCTGACTTTTTCCTATTAACGCAATTGCCGACTTTGGGCCTGTTCCGACATGGTGATGATACGTTGCTACGGCGAATTGCGGAGCGGTTTGAGCGCAAGCTCAATATTATCGTACGAGGCATTCATGAGCTTATGCCTCAATTGTTAGCGCCTTTAGGTACGATTGGGGCCATACAGCCTGAACCTGCAATGATGGACGCGCTGGTCATAGGCACAAAGGGCGCACAGATGCACGGCATGGCAGATAAAGGGCAGGCCGTGATAGCTAATGCCGAAGGCATTTTGGCTTACGAAGGACGAGATGGAACGGCGGCAATGTTGCGACGCTTTGCGCAATCACAAAAGAAATCAGTACAAGGAAATGCCATCCTAGTAAAAGTAGCTAAGCCGCAACAAGATTTAAGGCTCGATCTTCCTACGATTGGGCCTGATACAATACAGCAAGCAAAAACCGCTGGTATCGTTGGAATTGCTGTATCGGCCGGTAAAACCTTAATCGTGGATCAAAAGCAAACGGTCAATATGGCTAATCAGGCTGGCATATTTTTGCTAGGACTTGAAGCATGACAAAAATCGTTATCCTGACAGGGGAACCTTCTGGCGATTTTCTGGGGGCGCGCTTGATGGCAGCTTTGCAAAAGCGTGACCCGACCATCCAATTCAGCGGCGTGGGTGGACAACGCATGCTTAATGCTGGACTGCAGCCTTATTTTCCACAACGTGATTTAGCGCTCTTTGGTTTGTTTGAGTTGTTACCAAAAATACCATTGCTCATAAAACGATTGCGGCAAACGGTAACAACAATTAAGGCCAACAAACCGGATGTTGTCATCACAATCGATAGTCCAGATTTTGTATTTCGTGTTGGGAAGCGCCTGCAAGGCTCCGGCATCAAGATTGTGCATTATGTCGCGCCTAGCGTTTGGGCCTGGCGACCGGGGCGGGCGAAAAAAGTCGCGCAATTTTTGACGCATTTGCTGACACTATTTCCGTTCGAGCCGCCGTATTTTACAAAAGAGGGGTTGCCAACGACATTTGTTGGGCATCCGCTGATCGAGAATCATATACCGGGCATTGATGCTCATGATTTCCGCTTGGAACATAATATACCGATAGATGCGCCACTATTAATCGTATTGCCCGGCAGCCGCCGTAGCGAAGTGACAAAGCTATTGCCCATCTTTCATGAAACGGTAAAGCGGCTACAGATAATTTTACCAAATTTGCAGATCGTGGTGCCGACTGTGCCGCATGTCGCTGCTTTCGTTCGCAGCGCACTGGCAAATTGGAACATTCCGCATGCTATCGTTGATAGCGAGATAGAGAAATACAAAGCTTTCAAAAGTGGGCAGGCGACATTGTGCGCATCTGGCACGGTAACGCTTGAATGCGCGCTAGCTAACTTACCCATGGTAGTTGCTTATCGTATTAGCAAGCTGACAGAGCTTTTATATAAGCGCCTGTTCATCACCAAATATTTCTCGCTGGTGAATATTTTGCTGAACCGAGAAGCTGTGCCGGAGCTTTTGCAAGATGACTGCACCCCGGAAAAGCTGAGCGCTGTTTTGTTACCGCTGTTGACACAGCAGGACGCGCGCATAGAACAACAGCAGGATTTAAGCCTGATCCTGCCGATGCTGCAGAATGGTGATCGCATGCCAAGCGAACTTGCCGCCGACGTTATCTGGAAAACTATACAGGAAAGCCGCAGTGGCAACGCCGCTTGATTTACTGCGCGATCTTGCGCTGCCATCATCTACTCTTGTAATTATTCACAACACCGGCGATGCCGATTACCTGAACTTTATTGCAGAGCGTAAAGTCATTTTATGGACAACTGTGGCGGGGCTTCCGCAAGCACCGCAACCGTGGCCCGATACCGGGCACTACGATGCTGTGATCTTGCCATTACCCTCTAATCGTGAAACTTTTTCATTTTGCTTAATGGCAGCTTGCTCGGTGTTGGCCCCTAACGGCACGCTTTATCTGTTTGGGCATAACGATACCGGCATCAAATCATCACAGCGTTCATTGTCATTGTATTTCAGCGATGTACAGTTGCTTAGCATTGGCGGGCATGGTCGGCTCTATGCGGCTAGCGCCCCTGTGCGGCAAGATTATACGCTGGCAAGCCTCCAACAAGCATCGTTACTAGCACTGCCATATGGCACAGCTACGCTCGTTAGTTATCCTGGGCTTTTTGCGAAAGGTAAGCTCGATAATGCCACGGCATTTCTGCTGGAGCATTTGCCACCGATTGCACAGCAGGCAAGCGTGCTAGATTTTGCATGTGGCATTGGCGTCATTGCCAAAGCTGTTCGGCAAAGGCAGCCCAATGCACATCTGACACTAGTTGATCACGACGCTCTAGCTATGGCAGCTGCTGGAATAAATCTGCCAGGTGCAGAACGGCAATGCGTAAAAACACCTGCACAGATTACCGGTAGCTACGATCTGGTTATCTCAAATCCGCCAATTCACGATGGGCAGCTGCTTAGCTATACCATTGTGGAGCAATTAATAACCGAATTGCCGAGGTTGCTGGCCGTAAAGGGATCCGCTTATCTTGTGGCGCAAATTACCGTGCCTATCGCTAAAATGGCTGCACAAAATAAATTGGCGGCAACCGAAGTCGCCGCCAATAAATCTTTTCGCATGACCAAGATAACACGCCCGTAAGATAACTTACTTGCGCTTGTCGATGCTCACAAAATCACGTGGAGGCGAGCCAACATAGCGCTGACGCGGGCGACCAATCTTCTGTACTGGATCAGCGATCATTTCCTGCCATTGCGCGACCCAGCCCGCGGTACGGGCAAGAGCGAAGAGCACTGTGAACATGTTCATCGGAATACCCATCGCCTTTAGGATGATGCCGGAATAGAAATCTACATTCGGATATAGCTTTTTGGCGATGAAATAATCGTCGGCCAGCGCGGCTTTTTCAAGCTCCATCGCCGTTTCTAATAATGGATCGTTTCTGATGCCAAGGTGGTTCAACACTTCATAGCATGTCTCGCGCATGACGGTCGCGCGCGGATCGTAGTTTTTGTAAACGCGATGCCCAAAGCCCATCAGGCGGAAGGGGTCTTCCTTGTCTTTCGAACGTTTGATGATTTCCGGAATACGATCCTTGCTGCCAATCTCCATCAGCATTTCTAAAACGGCTTCGTTGGCGCCTCCATGCGCTGGGCCCCATAGCGAGGCAATGCCAGAGGCAATGCAAGCGAACGGATTAGCACCTGACGAACCAGCCAAGCGCACTGTCGAGGTCGAAGCGTTCTGTTCGTGATCAGCATGCAGAATGAAGATCTTGTCCATTGCTTTAGCAAGGATCGGGTCAACCTTGTATTTTTCGCAAGGAACCGAGAACATCATATAAAGGAAATTCTCAGCGTAATTTAAATCGTTATTTGGATAGACGAAAGGTTGACCAATCGAATATTTATAAGCCATGGCAGCCAGCGTTGGCATTTTGGCAATCAGGCGATAACTGGCAATTTCACGCTGCTTTGCGTCGTTGATATTAAGGCTATCATGATAGAAAGCAGAAAGGCCGCCAACCACGCCACACATGATTGCCATCGGGTGCGCGTCTCTACGGAAACCAGAAAGAAAGCGACCGAGCTGTTCATGCACCATCGAATGATGGGTAACATGATAATTAAATTCTTTCTTCTGCTGCGCGTTTGGCAATTCGCCATTCAGCAACAAATAGGCGACTTCTAGAAAATCGCTTTTTTCAGCCAATTCTTTAATCGGATAACCGCGATGCAGGAGCACGCCTTCTTCACCATCGATAAAAGTAATGGCGGAATCGCAGCTGCCGGTTGACGTGTACCCCGGATCGTACGTGAACATGCCGGTATCGCCGTACAGCTTGCGAATATCGATGACCTGCGGACCGTAAGTGCCATCCAACACCGGCATTTGCACAGTTTTGCCGGTACGGTTATCGGTAAGCGTCATGGTATGAACAGTGTCGGTTGCGGTCTTGGCAGATTCAGTCATCGGGATGAAATCCTAAAGGGTTGGTGCGAGGTCTCGTGGCAGCACCGTCGCAGCCATTCCTTAAAATTAACTCAAGATTATGCAATGCAACAGTGGCTATTCGCAGCAGCAATAGTTGTTACAATGTCGATATATGAAATGGCTTCTCAACCAAATTGCAAGCGAACAAGAGCGGCTATTCTTATGGTCGCCTATTTTCATTGGCCTGGGAGTCGCGATCTATTTTGCGTTACCAGTCGAACCGCTCTGGTGGATAGCGGCTCCAGCCTTGCTGGTTAGCGCTTGGACGGTCTATTATTTCAGACAGCACTTGCCTAATTGGGGCCTACTGCCTCTTTTAATCATTATCGGCTTCATAGTGGCACAAGCAGAGACAGCGTACGTTGCCGCGCCGATGCTGACCCGGGACACAGGCTTTACAGAATTTACAGGGCAGGTGGCACTGATTGAACCACTGCCAGCAGGTCGACGCATAACTGTTGAAAAACTCGTCATACCGTCATTAGCAGATGAGAAACGACCAGCGACGATTCGCTTATTGGATCGAAAGGCGGATACGCCATTAGCCGTCGGTGACCAGATTAGCGGAAAATCGTTTTTAAGATCGATCAGCGAGCCGGTACTTCCTGGTGATTATGATTTTCGTCGCCATGCGTTCTTCGACCATCTAGGAGCCACCGGATTTTTAGCCGGGCCTTTGCAGATAACGCAAAACGCCGCGCCAAGCATTAGCTTTGACCGTGCACGCGCGAGCCTGCAGGCGCAGATTAGCCAAACGCTGCAGGGCGACGCGGCGGCGATTAGCGATGCGCTTCTAACAGGCGAGCAGCAAGGCATTGGTGAAGAAACGCTGACCGCGATGCGCCTTTCCGGGTTAACGCATATCCTATCAGTATCAGGACTGCACATTGGATTGGCGGCAGGGCTGTTATTCTTTCTTGTCAGGGCCTTGCTGGCTATGAGTCCGTGGCTAGCTTTAAATTACCCCATAAAAAAATATGCAGCGGTGGCGGCTATATTGGGAGCGACTGGCTATACAATGTTCGCCGGCGCGCCTGTGCCAGCCGTTCGATCGCTCCTGATGACAGGAATTGCCCTGGCGGCGATTATGTTTGATCGCAGCGCGCTGTCGCTGCGTACTGTTGCGTTGTCGGCCGTGCTGATCTTGTTGATCGTGCCGCACGCATTGCTGGGGCCAAGCTTTCAGCTTTCCTATGCAGCTATTGCTGCAATCATTGCCGCTTATGAAAGCAGTGAAACCTGGCGTGAAAAGTGGGAGCGTCCGAAAAATATACTATTACGCGGGTTGATTTATATCGGCGCAATTGCTGTGACATCGCTCATCGCCAGCCTGGCCACGGCACCGCTGACGCATTACCATTTCCAGCAGCTTTCATTCTATGGCGTTGTCGCGAATATGCTAGCTGTACCACTGACCAGTTTCTGGCTGATGCCGGCGGCATTGCTAGCATTGTTCTTATTACCATTTGGATTGTCGCATTGGCCGCTTGTGGTTTTAGGTAAAGGCGTTGAGTTATTGATAACGATCGCCGCACGCACAGCAGAACTGCCCGGCGCGGATTGGTCACCGGCTAACTTACCATTGCCGGGCGTGCTGGCCATCACAGTCGGGGCGCTGTGGCTATTGATTTGGCAACAGCGCTGGCGTTGGGCGGGATTGGCGCCAATCGGTATTGGTCTAGCCATCGCACTATTTCCAGCACAGCCAGATTTACTCCTGAGTAGTGACGGAAAATACGCAGCGCTTAAAACTGATAGCGGCTATGCACTTATTAGCGATACCGGCCGACGAAAATCAGATTCGTTTGTGCCTGATCAATGGCGGCGCTGGCTAGGCGTGACAGCGTTTGAAGATGGTGAGACCCTTTGCGATAAAATGACATGCAAGATCAGCGACATTACAATCGTGCGTGATAGCAATATCTTGCCAGAGCTTTGTCGCCGGACGGATGATTGGCTGGTCTATCCAGCTGGGCGTCTTTCCAGCTGTGGTAGCCACGTTATCGACGAGCCTGATCTATGGCGAGGCGGGGCACTGGCGCTATATCAAAATGGTG
This sequence comes from Alphaproteobacteria bacterium, assembly GCA_965246895.1. GTDB lineage: Bacteria > Pseudomonadota > Alphaproteobacteria > JAIXQD01 > JAIXQD01 > CBDFFX01. The sequence continues at coordinate 1,022,249 of OZ251993.1, forward strand.
AGATTGATACGGCACAAGAGCATGTGGGTTATCGACCTTGGTCCCAAAGGATTTTACAACGGCAGCCTTACACCAAGAAGCCTTAGTAAGTACGCATAAGCCCGGCAAGCTTGCCCTGAATCTGCACGCGGCGCGCATCGTAGGTTTGCGGCGAATAGGCTTCGTTCGCCGCTTCAAGAATGACGTTTTTGCCTTGTTTCTGGAACCGTTTCAACGTTGCGAATTCTTGGTCAACCAATGCCACGACGATTTCACCAGGATTAGCTTGCTGTGCATGGCGGATAAGCACGGTATCACCATCGAAAATGCCCGCCTCGATCATCGAGTCGCCGGCGACTTCGAGCGCATAATGCTCGCCAATTTTAGCAAGTAGCCCAGCTGGCACCATAATATCGGCGGTGGCGTTCGATAAAGCCTCGATCGGGATCCCGGCAGCGATACGCCCGCAGAGCGGCAAGCTGACCATACCCTCTGGCGTGGCTAACGCTGGCTTATTGATTTTAGGCGCAGTAAAAGCTTGCGGCACATTGCGAATTTCCAACGCCCGGGCACGGTTAGCAAGACGGCGGATATAGCCGCGTTCTTCCAATGCCGTTACCAAGCGGTGTATGCCAGATTTAGACTTGAGGCTCAGTGCATCCCGCATTTCATCGAAAGAGGGGCAGACCCCGTCCTCCCCAATACGCTTGGAAAGAAACTGCAGCAGTTGTTGTTGTTGTTCAGTAAGCATAGGAACATATATAGAACAAAGATTCGCGTTTTGTCAAGTGCACTAAATGATTGAGCCGAATGCGTTCACCCTTTAGCCTGTTGCCATGCGCAAAGCTTTGATTTTGTTTTTAATCCTATCGGTTATTGCTGCCCTTGGTTGGGCAGTAATGCAGGGCGTGCCGCCGCGCAAAACACCTATCCCGATTGTGGTTACGATCGCCGTTACACCGCCGCCTGTGATACCACAAGCGTCATTACCGCAATATGAAGCGGCGATTGGCCCGCCCATGCCCCCGTTGGCCCCATTGCCGCATAAAACAGGCAGGGCCGAAGTGGCCCTCGTCATCGACGATTGCGGAATATCCAGTACGCAAACCATGCCGGCACTCGCTTTGCCACCAGAGGTGACGCTCAGTTTCTTGCCCTATGGGTCAGCCACGCGCAGCCTGGCGCAACAGGCAAAGGGAAAAGGACATGACGTCTTTTTGCATATGCCGATGCAACCAATTGGTCACGATAATCCGGGGCCGGATGCGCTTGTGCCCGGTCTTGATGCCGCCACCGCGCGCAGCCGCGTGATTGCAGCACTCGACCGTGTACCTGGTGCAATCGGCATGAACAATCACATGGGCAGCGCTGCGACGGCGGACGCGGTGCTGATGCAAGCCATTATGCCAGTGCTTGCCGAACAACATTTGCTGTTTCTAGACAGCTATACGAGCCCCAAAAGCGTGGCCTATCAAACGGCGCAGCAGGCAGGGGTGACAACAGCGCGGCGCGATATCTTCCTTGACGATACGATCACGCCAGAAGCGATTGCTGCGCAATTGCAGCTATTAGAGAAACGCGCTAAAAAGCAGGGGCATGCTATCGCCATCGGTCATCCGCACCCGGAAACGTTGGCGGCGCTAACGCAATGGCTGGCAGAGGCACCGGGCCGCGGCATTACGCTCGTGCGAGCAAGAGATTTAGCAAGAGGAACGACAGAATGATCGAGACAACTCAAGACCCATACAGCCAACACAATTTGTATAAGATCAGCGGCATGGATTGCCAGGGCTGCGTTAAGGGGCTCACCCGCAGCATCCAGGGCCTTGCGCCGGGTGCTTCTGTCGTTGTGGAATTGGAGCAGGGGATTGTCGGCGTTGAAGGCGCGACCGAAGCGCAGGTGATCGAAGCGGCAAAGCAAGCCGGGTTCGAGTATGAGGGGCGAATCGAAGCGGCATGAAACATGCTGCCGTTGTTTACTTAGGTCTATTTTTAGCTATTTTTAATCCCACTGGTATCAACCCCTCGCAGGGAGCCATCATGACTAATACCCATCAGGATGCGGAAGAAGAATACGTAACGCGGCTCACAAACCTTATGCATGAAAGCGTCCAGGGATTGGCAGATGTTCCAGAACCCGAACTTCGCGTCGAAGTCCGCAATCAGATTGCTAAGGCCAGAAGCTATGGCCTGGCCAGCGAACAGGCGATTGCGATATACACAATTACTGCCGGGCAATTAGGCGTCGACTTTGATACTAAATTCCCAGCTGCGCATGAAATTTTAACCGAGCCAGGCGCCACTGAAGCCGTCAAAGCCGATAAGCTTGAAGGATTTACGGTTGCCCTATTTGAGGCTTTGGAGAAACGCTGATAGTAGAATCGGACTTCACAGTAAAGCTACGCTTAACCTGTAGTCACTCCATGCCTGAAGTAGACGCGGAACGCATCGCTGAGTTCGGTTTCGACGCGTTGTACCGCAGCCTCGCCTTCGGCAATAATCTCTGCCGCACGATCGAATTCCAATAAGCCGACATGCCCTAATCGCGGCGCGATATTCACATCCGGTGGTTCGCCCGCAAGGCGCGCGCGCGCAATGCGATCCTGCATAATGCCAAGGCTGGCAGTCATGGTGCCGAACAGACTTGGCCCGTCATGATCGCGGCTGAACAGCCGGCGGGATAGGTTGCTGAATAGCCCTTTGCGCTCGTACTCTTCTTTGGCGGGCTTGTTGTCTTCCAGCAGTTGGAACAGATCGAACCCGGCGGCGGTCGGCACGCTTTGGTCGTCCCTGCGCGCCTTGCCAAGAAGATCGGCATTGAGGTTGACGGCGATGACCATCTCTGCGCCTAGCGCCCGGCATACCGAGACTGGCACGGGGTCAACCAGAGCACCGTCGACGAGCCAGCGTCCGCCGACATTGACGGGCGGAAATACGCCGGGGAGAGAGAAGGAGGCACGCAACGCCTGGGCAAGGCTACCCTCTGTCAGCCAGATCTCGTGCCCGGTCGACATATCGCAAGTGATGGCGGCAAACCGCTTCGGTAGTTCTTCGATTAGGATTGGGCCGATGTGCTTGTAAATTTCCTGGTTTAAACGGCTTCCACCGATCAACCCCCCGCCACCGACACTGAGATCGAGATAAGAAACGACCTTTAACTTATTCAGATCACGTGCCCAACCTTCTAGCTCGTCTAACTTATCAGCCAGATACAGCCCACCAACCACCGCGCCAATCGAGCAGCCGGCGATAATGTCTGGTTCAATGCCCATCTTTTTAAGCGCACGTAGAATGCCAATATGCGCCCAACCGCGGGCGATGCCGCTACCTAGCGCTAGCCCGATCTTGGGCAGGCGAACGCGTGTCATGGGGCCGCTGGCCTGATTATTGGTTACCGCCGGCGGACTGGTATCGTCGGGTTGCGCATCTACCACATTGCCTTGGCTAGGCTGAACGGTGGGACGGGGCGGCTTGCTGAAGATCATGATCCATTTTAAGCCCGGAATCCTTGCCGAAAGATTAGCTTTTGTCTGCAGATCATTGTGCAGTGCGATATTGCAGCCACAGTTGCCATTTCCAGCCAAAATCCGCACAGTCGCGCTCTTATGAGCCGCCGTAACAGCCTACGTCCACAGACCCCAGCGCTACCGCTTTTGAAGCGCTTGTTCCGCGACTATCTGCGTCCGCATCTCTCGAAGCTGGGCGGAGCTTACATTTGCATGATTTTGGCGGCAGCTATGACGGCCAGCCTCGCCAAGCTGATGGAGCCGGTCATCAACCGCATCTTTGCCGCCAAAGATGCAGCCCAGCTTTACGAAGTCGCCATTCTGCTTGTGATCGCTTTCCTTGTACGTGGCCTCGCGACCTATGGCCATATGGTGCAGATGAATCGGATGGGGCAGCGGATTGTCGCCGATGTGCAGCAGCAATTGGTCGGGCATGTGCTGGATGCTGATCTGGCCTATTTCCATGCCAATGCGTCTGGGCAAATTCTCTCGCGCATTACCAGCGATGTCGGCGTCATGCGCGTAGCTGTGGCTGATGTGCTGACCAGTTTCGGCAAATCGACGCTGACGCTGCTGTTCTTGATCGGCGTCATGTTCTACCAAGATTGGCGGCTGGCGCTCATCTCATTCATTGCATTCCCGCTTGGCGGCTGGTTCGTGAACCGACTAGGACGGCGGCTGCGCCGCGTTGCGACCGACACGCAGGCAGAGCTTGGCTTATTGACTTCAAACCTCACGCAGACGTTCCAAGGCATCCGTCATGTAAAGGCCTACGGGCAGGAAGCGCATGAGGCGGGCCGCGTCGGCAGCATGGTCGAGCGGTTGTATAAGCTGACAACACGTGCTTATCGCATCGGTACGCTATCAACACCGGTAACAGAACTCTTTTCGGCTTTTGCGATCGTCACCGTCATCGTCTATGGCGGCTTGCAAGTTATGGAAGGCCACCGTACGGGCGGGGCCTTATTCTCCTTTATCACCGCTTTCTTGCTAGCTTACGAGCCAATGAAAAAGTTAGGCCGTGCACAGGCGCAGATGCAGGCCGGATTGGCGGCAGCAGAACGTGTGTTCGAAGTGCTTGATACAAAGCGTGCCGTGACTGACAAGGCCAATGCAGTGGTATTAGCACCCGCCCAATTTGACGTCGTGCTTGATAACGTCAGCTTTGCCTATACCCCTGATGCGCCCGCATTGCATAGCTTATCGCTTACTGTACCGGCCGGTAAAACGGCAGCGCTAGTGGGCGCTTCGGGTGCTGGTAAATCGACTGTACTAAACTTGATCCCGCGCTTTTATGACGTGACCGGCGGCGTGGTGAAAATCGGCGGCATCGATGTGCGCGACGTGACGCAAAAAAGTCTTCGCGCGCAAATAGGGATTGTTAGTCAGGATATTATTCTGTTCAACGATACGGTGCGCGCCAATATCGCTTATGGGAAAACCGGCGCGACGGATGAAGAAATTTTCGCGGCTGCCCGTGCTGCGCAAGCAGACGATTTCATTCGTGCCATGCCGAATGGGTACAACACTATTATCGGCGAATTAGGCGTGAAAATTTCTGGTGGGCAACGGCAACGGCTAGCGATTGCCCGGGCGATCCTAAAAAATGCGCCGATCTTGCTGCTGGATGAGGCAACCAGCGCGCTGGATAGCGAAAGCGAGCGCGCGGTGCAGGCAGCACTAGACGAAGCGCGACATGGGCGTACGACAATCGTTGTCGCGCACCGTCTCTCAACCATCGTCGATGCCGATTGCATCTATGTGCTCGACCATGGACGGTTGGTGGAAAGCGGCACCCACACCGAGCTACTAGCGAAAAAAGGCGCTTATTGGCGGCTCTATGGCGCACTGACGGCTGTGAATGAAGAAGGGCTCTCCAATGCAGGATAAATCCAGACGAATGCTGATCAGGTTTTTGATCGTACTACTGTTGTGCAGCGGGTTGGCGCTCGCTTACGGGGCGATCACCAGCGATAGACGCAGTCAAGAGAGCGAAGCGGCGGCGGTAACGGCCTATAATGAAGATCTGCGCTTAAATACGGCAAACGGTCCAGTCGATCTCAAGGTCGAGCTTGCTGCTGATAATGAGAGCGTAACTCGCGGGCTCATGTTCCGCCACGCCTTGGGCAAAAACCAAGGCATGCTGTTCATCTTTCCTGACACCGCTAACCGGGCATTTTGGATGAAAAATACCTTTATTCCGCTCGACTTGGTCTTTATGGATGCTGGGCGCCAAGTGCTTCATATCGCCCATAATGCCAAGCCACATGATGAATCACTGATCCTCTCACAGCTTCCAGCTAAATATGTACTGGAGGTGCCAGCAGGCCAAACGGCGACCTGGGGGCTAAGCAATGGCGACCGGGGTGAGGGGTCTGCATTTAATCGTGGCGACACTCTTGCACAACCGGCACAACCTGCTGTATCACAGCAGCCGGCGTCGGAAGAAGACGCCGATTAAGCTATAGTCGGGGCGTAGCACAGTCCGGTAGCGCGTCTGCTTTGGGAGCAGAAGGTCCTCGGTTCGAATCCGGGCGCCCCGACCATTTTAGAATGACTAGTCATTCTTACTCAGAAGCGTTAAATTCACTTATGCGCGTTCGTATCTATCAGCCTTCAAAGTCAGCCACGCAATCGGGGCGGGGTCGCACCCACGCTTGGCTAATCGAGCCGGTGCTGGAAACGCGACGCGTGCCTGAATCATTGAATGGTTGGACGGCCGCGGGTGACACGCTGAGCGAATTGATCGGCAAACTTAAATTCACGACTGTTGACGAGGCTGCGGCTTTTGCCATCGCTAAAGGATGGGAAATCGCTGATATCGCAGCGCCTCATCTACGCAAGGCGCCGAAAAGCAATTATCTGGATAATTTCAAATATCAATCGCCGATTGCCCCGACAGTAATGAACCACGGCTCACCACCAGATAAAGCGCCACCAGCTATTGTCGGTAAGACCAGCTAATTTACGCTTCTTTCACCAGGCTATAGGATTATTCTGCGTTGTATGGCCCCGTAGCTCAGCTGGATAGAGCAGCTGCCTTCTAAGCAGCCGGTCGGGGGTTCGAATCTCTCCGGGGTCGCCATTTTTCACTAGCAGATGAGACAGGCTTTCAGCTCTGCGAAGACTTGCTGTAGCTTTGGATGTCTTGGCTCGTCATTGGCCGCTTTGGCCAGCTTAAATCGTCCGTAACTAATTAGTTGCTGTGGCAAATTTGCACACGGCCTCGTAATGACTAGCGTTCCGGCAAAATGATGAAACATGACTTCATTAGTCGCTGATCCCCGTAAGATCGCGATAGGAAGCTTGTGGATAACTATAAATTGCCGGTAATTTGCGGTGGCTCCCCGAACAGGACTCGAACCTGTGACAAGCTGATTAACAGTCAGCTGCTCTACCAACTGAGCTATCGGGGAATAGGTTGCCGCTTGGTTTGTAACGGATAAACAATGCTGGGCTGGCTGGCAAGTGGAAAACGCGCGAAACTCATTCCGCTACCGCAGAGCTTATAAGACCTTACATTTGGTAAAAAATTAACTACACAGCTTCCAGAGTCAGATAACGAATCACTGGCAAAAAGAACTGTAAAGGTCGTCCTGATGAAGCTTTCAAATATGTCCGTGCGTTACAAGCTTGCTGTGCTTTTAACGCTTATAGGCTTGCTGCCTTTTTTAATTATCTTTGGTGTCATGTCCCATTTTCGACCAATTGAAGAGGGCACTTATGGCGAACGCCTTGAGACTGCAGCTGCCACGGTAAATGATTTAATTGATCGGAATTTATTTGAGCGGTATGGCGATGTTCAAGCCTTTGGGTTGAACATCGTTGCCCACGATCAAGCTAACTGGCGTAAATTTGAGGACAACAACGCGCTTGTCACGGCGATCAATCAATACGTCAAACTCTATGGCATTTACGACCTAAGCCTGTTCATCGATACCCAAGGTAATATGGTATCGATGAACACGCGCTCGGCAGAGGGCAAGCTGCTGACGCTGAATAAATTGACCAAACGCAATTTTGCTGACGAGGAATGGTTTAAACGCGCGCGCAACCATCAATTTCTGGTTGGCAAAGGCGGTTTGACGGGTACTGCTGTAACGGGACCTATCAGTTCGACTGAGACTTTAGATGCTTATGGCGATCAACGGCGCGAGATCGTTTTTTCTGCGCCTGTTTTTGACCAAGCTGGAAATGAACTTGGCGTATGGGCTAATTTTGCAGGCTTTAAATTAGTCGAGGATATTGTTACTAGCGCACACCAAACGCTTAAAGATACTGGCATGCCCAATGTCGAGATCAACCTGGTCGATGGCAAGGGCAAGGTTTTGTATATGGCAAACGGCGATCAGACTGAATCTGACATATCCGGCCAAAGCCTAGTTGACCTGCAAGACGAAGCTTACAAAAAAGTAGGGAATGAAAAAGCTGCTGGTTTTTTAGAAGCTGCCAACATCCGCCACCGCGATGCTGAAGTCCAGTTAGTAGGCTATGCCTATTCGCAAGGCGCTTACGATTATCCAGGGCTTAGCTGGTCGGCTATCGTAAGGAACGATAAAGGTGAAGCTCTGGGCACATTGCAAAAAATCGAAACCAATACCTTTTGGATCTTTTTGGTTATGACCATCATGATCATTGCAATTGGTATTTATTTAGGCCGGGTTGCCGCCAAACCATTGGTTAAAACAGCGAATGATCTTTCTGCATTATCGAGTGGAAATTTAGCAGTCGAGATAACGGGCACGGATCGGAAAGATGAATTCGGCAACATTGCTCGTGCGGAAGAAGTGTTTAAGCAGAACTTGGTCAAAACCAAACAAATGCAGGCAGAGCAAAAAGCTAACGAGATTAAGTCCTCAGAAGAAAAACGACTGTATATGCATAATATGGCCGAGAACTTCGAGGGTAGCGTTGGCCAGATCGTAAGCATGGTTTCATCTGCTGCAACCGAGCTGAATGCAAGTGCTGAGAATCTAACGGCCATCGCTGACGAGACAAGCCGTCAGTCGGTCGTCGTTGCAGCCGCTACAGAAGAAGCCACAGCTTCAGTGCAAACTGTCGCCGCGGCTGCCGAAGAGCTAACATCTTCGATCGGGGAAATCAGCCGCCAGATTACCGAGCAGAAACGCGTCACAGCTGAAGCTGTAACTGAAGCCCAGCGCACCGACGAAACGGTGGCGAGTCTGGCGACAGCCGCTACGCAGATCGGGCAGGTGGTGCAGCTCATTCAAGATATTGCCGAGCAGACGAACCTATTGGCGCTCAACGCGACCATTGAGGCTGCCCGTGCCGGTGAGGCTGGAAAAGGCTTTGCTGTTGTTGCCAGTGAGGTCAAAAACCTTGCCAGCCAAACAGCGCGCGCCACGGAAGAAATCAGCAAGCAAATCGGCACGATTCAGAATGTCTCGCAAAATGCGGTATCCGCCATTCGTAAAATTGGCAGCACCATCGATCAAGTCAGCCAAATTACCGGCTCGATTGCGAGTGCTATGGAGCAACAATCCGCTGCCACACGTGAAATTGCTGGTAGCGTCCAGCAAGCAGCAGCCGGCACCAGTGAAGTGGCCAGCACGATTACCAGCGTCACGCAGGCGACGGATGAATCACGATTGGCTTCTAGTCAGGTGCTGGATGCCGCGCGCGAGCTTTCCACGCAGTCAGAACAGTTGCGCGGAGAGGTGACTAGTTTCTTAGAAACGATCCGCAAAGGATAATATTTATTCCCGTGCAGCCTCAGGCGGAGCGAAATAAATGACACCGAGCCTTAAAACGCGCCGCGTTTTAAGGCGAGGAACCGACTTAAATTTAAGTTAGCTGCACCGACCTAGCCTTCGCCTTTCAGGTTATGGCGGGCATTAAGTCTTCCAAACGCGAACGAAGTTCGTGAGAAAACTTGTGGAGGCACGACCGGGAATCGAACCCGGATTCACGGATTTGCAGTCCGTTACATCACCATTCTGCCATCGCGCCATCACACCAGTCATCCGGTATAACCAACGTAACTGTTGCTTACAACCGTTGTTTGATAAGATTCATCATACTGTAAGGTGCGAACAGTTGTCAGCCCGTTAACGCTTTTGTATAAGATTGGGCTATGCACCCTGTTCAAAAAACCGTTGCGCCCCATGATTCAACGCCTGCCGCTCGCCTGCTGATGGTTGATGGGCAGATCCGCCCCAATCGTGTTGTTGATCCCATTCTGCTAGATGCGCTTGAGCGCACGCCGCGTGAGCTGTTTGCTGCTCCTTCATACAAATCATTAGCTTATCTTGAAGGCACATGCCCTGTATCGGCCAACCGTTTCATGCTCGCACCCACCACGTTTGCCCGCATGGTGGAAGCGCTACAGTTAAAAAGCGACGATACAGCGCTGGTTGTCGGCGGCATGAATGGTTATGGCGCGGCTATAATAAGCCAAATGGCCAGCCATGTGACCCTGCTAGACTCTGACGCTGCCCTGACAACAGAGGCTGTAAAGAATTTCCAGCAACTCGGCATTAAAAACGTAACCGTTAGGACGGCGGCCTTTGATCGGCAGCCTACAGAAACTTACAGCTCGATTTTCGTAGAAGCGGCGATCGCGCAGATTCCAGAAACGCTGGCAGCGCAATTGGTTGAAGGTGGACGTATGGTTGCGATCGTTGGTGGCAGCGAGACGACACCAGGTGTTGTAACGCTTGCCACTAAATTGCACGGCACGTTGAGCCATGTTGTGTTGTTTGAAGCTGCCGCCGCCTATCTGCCAGGAATGGCCCCGCATAAAGACTTTAGTTTCTGATGCAAGAACTTAGCGTCATATATCTAAACAAGCGGTTGCAGGACGGCGAGATGCTCCAGTTGTTAGATGTTCGCGAACCTATCGAAGTGTCGCAGGGAATGTTGCCCGGCGCTTTGCATATCCCTTTAGCCGAATTAACAGCGCGATATGCCGAGCTTTCCGCTTCTCTGCCAACAATTGTTTATTGTCACCACGGTGCGCGCAGTGCAAAAGCTGTGCAATTTCTGTCAACAGCCGGATTTAACAATATTTCTAATCTGGTAGGCGGCACCGATGCCTGGTCGCATCAGATCGATCCGTCACTACCGATTTACTAGGATTATTTCATGCGCCCGTTTCTTCTAATCTGCTTGCTGGCTTTATTGCCAACTTTGGTTCAAGCGCAAAGCTTCACCGAAGCGCTAAGCCTTGCGTACCATAACAATCCGCAATTAGCGGCAGCACAGGCGCAATTGCGCGCCACCGATACGCAATTGAGTGAGGCGCAATCGGGCTGGCGGCCAACCGTAACGGCTACTGGCGAAGCAGGCATCGGGCGCACATGGGTCAACGGCAAGAATATCGACAGCGACCCGAAAGATATTGGCGCCTCTGTCATTCAGCCGATCTTCCGCGGCGGCCGCACAGTGGCCGCAACCGGCATCGCTCGTAATAACATTTTCGCACAGCGTGCCTCGCTCGTGGGTACGGAACAAAGCTTGTTACTAAATTCCGCTGCCGCTTATTTGGACGTGTTGCGCGACCAGGCCGTGTTGGAATTAAATCGTAACAACGCCTCTGTTTTAAATCAGCAGCTTGGCGCCTCACGCAACCGCTTTGAGGTGGGGGAGATTACCCGCACCGACGTTAGCCAATCGGAGTCCCGCTTGTCAGGCGCGCAAGCGTCCGCTATTCAGGCTGAAGGACTACTGAATAATTCCCGCGCCACCTTTACACGTCTGATCGGGCAAGCGCCTGGAACGTTAGAATCTCCTGACATCAATTATTCGTTACCCGCCACGCTGGAAGAAACATTGGCTAAAGCGGATTTAGATAATCCTCAAGTCATTGCTGCAAACTATGCGGAACGCGCAGCCCGCCGCGCCATTGATCTTAATCGCGGGGAACTATTACCGGAATTTAATGTTGTCGGCAGCGCTTCGCGCAATTGGGATGGCACAGGCGGTGTTGGTACCACCAGCACCGTTACTAGCGGCGGACGCATAGACGATGCCCGTGTAGTGGGCCAATTGACTGTTCCGCTCTATCAGGCTGGGGGCGATTACGCCCGCCTGTCTGGTGCCAGGCAAACGGCTACGCAACGCCGGCTTGAGCTTGATAATGCTCGGCAGGGCGCACGCGAAGCTGCAGTTAGCGCCTGGTCTGACCTAAACGCTACCCGCGCCACCCTGGATGCACGCGATGCCCAAATCAAAGCGGCGCAACTGGCTGCTAACGGCGTGCGCGATGAAAATACAGTCGGCACCCGCACTACGCTGGATGTGCTGGATGCCGAGCAGGAACTACTAAACGCCAATGTGCAACGGGTGCAGGCCGAGCGTGATTATAAGCTGGCGATCCTGCAGGTACTGGCGGCAACAGGGCAACTGACTGCCCCCAATCTCAAGCTGGCAGGGCCTTATTATGACCCCGACCAGCATTACAAAGAAACAGACGGCAACTGGCTCGGCGATTAAGTGAGGCTCTCCTAGTTTTGACGATTATGACTTGCCAGCCATGGCCTGAACGGTGATTATCGACCGCAAATGACCGATACTAAACCTGCCGAACCGTCGATGGAGGAAATCCTTGCCTCCATCCGCCAGATCATTAATCAGAATGATGGTGATGCGCCTGCCGACGCGTCGGCTTTGTCAGCACCTGCTATGGTAGCAGATGCTAGCGCGGTTGATGATGCCCCAGAAGATGAGGAAGTGTTGGAGCTGACTAGTATCCTTGAGGAGCCCGCGATGGCCGAGCCAGCAGCAGAACCCATAAGCGAGCCAGTGGCCATGGAAGATGCATTTACCGAGATTTCACAGAATGTCGAACCGGAGCCAGTGGCTAAGCCTGTGCAAGCTGCAGCACCCGTAAGTTCCTCTGCACAGGAGCTGATCACGGGTATGACCGCTGCTGCTGCTACCGCTGCTTTAAACAACCTTGCTGCTACCCTGCAAAACGAGCGGGCCGAACATAGCCTGCCGATGGGCAATGGCGCGCGCACGCTTGAAAGCATGGTCGTTGAAGCGATCAAGCCTTTGCTAAAAGATTGGTTAGATACAAACCTGACGGGTATTGTTGAACGGGTGGTGACTCAAGAAGTCGAGAAGCTTACGCGGCGGCTAGGCGGCTAGCCTAACGTTCGTCTGCTAAGCAGATTACTGATCGCTTGCCGCTTTTCCCGAATACCCGCCCGCATTAGATCGCTTTTGGATGCAACTGCCATGTGATAGTCGTACTTGTCTTGCACGGTCCATCCCGTTGGACTTACCAGTTTCTCAATTCCAGCTTTAATCCGATCATTCAAAGTCTGCTCATATGTCATCGCAAATTCCTTCAAAACGATAATATAATTAATAATGGCTGTTAAGTAAACGGCGCGTCATTCTTATCAATTCAGCACTAGGCGGCAGCGGACGCATCAATACGCTACGTGTATGCGTATTGGCATCTAGTGCAAGCTGATCAGCTTCCGTTGCAGTGCCTGCAACAATTTTAGCGATCAAAGGTTTAGCTGCCTGATCCAAATCCCATTCTTTTGACATAACTTTTCTCCTTACATCCCACCGCCCATACCTGGGCCTTTCATCGTGTTCTTAGCGTCGCGTCCATAGTACTGCGTATGTGCTTGCTCATTTTTATATTCAGATGGCGTCCGGTTAGAATTGCTCTTCTCAGCCATCAGCATGTTCATAAGTATCCCGGGCAAGCCACCGTCGGCTGGCAGGCCGCTTCGGATCCCTTCGTCGAAGCGACCATCGGGACCCCAAAATAATTCAACCGCACGCTTCAGCAGTTTCCCAGTCGGCCCTCCCCCAGAAGACGACTTGCCGCCTTTTCCGTCTTTGTCTTTTCTATCTTTGCTTTTCAGCGGGTCGACATCTCGCCAGGCAACACCTTGGTAGGTTTCCATATGCTCGCTGACAAAGGGGAGGGAAGAAAGCATATCGCGCCAAATATTGGTGCCTTCATAGATCGCCGCTTCTTCATCTTTCCCTAGCGCAGCCTTTTCAACATCGGTTTTAACGCGCATGCCTTTTTGCGCGATTTCGCCAAAAAGCTTTGTCAAGTGTGCGGCAACGCCGCCCATTTCAGTTGCGCGCTCCCGCTCGTCGTTTTCTTTATAAATTTCGCTGACCGTCCGCAGTCGCTTGGCCAGCACGTCAGACCAATACCACCAGTCGTTAAACGGGGCTTTTTTCAGATAATCGCTCATAACCGGCATTATAGCGGGGATAACCCTCTATGTCAGGTTGCGAATCGTGGGCCATTCAGGTTGCCTAAGGCTTATGAAATCCCTGCTGCTGTCACTATTAACCCTGTTATTCGCGATGCCCGCCATAGCGCAAAGCGATGCTGGCTTTGCAAGCTTTCTGGCAGGCGTACAAGCAGACGCGCAAGCAGCCGGAATAGGCGCTCGGGGCTTATCTGCGCTACGCGGCGCAACTTTTGAAGCAAGCATTATTCGGCTTGATCAAAAACAACCCGAAGGCCAGATCACCTTCGATAAATATCTGAAATCGACTATCACATCTGCGCGGGTCGAACGCGGGCAACGGCTGTTGGATGAGAACGCAGCAGAACTGAACCGCGTCAGCCGTCAGTATGGCGTGCCTACCAAGATCATCGTCGCGCTCTGGGGCAAGGAAACGGACTTTGGCCGCAACACCGGCGGCGAAAGTGTAATCTCAGCCTTGGCTACATTGGCTTACGAGGGCCGCCGTGCGGATTTCTTCCGCAATGAACTGATTGAAGCACTACGCATAATCGACGCCGGGCATATCGACGCTGCAGATATGCAAGGCAGTTGGGCCGGTGCGATGGGGCAGTGCCAGTTTATGCCAACCAGCTTCTTCAAATATGCGGTCGATGGCGACGGCGACGGGCGCATCGATATTTGGAACGATACCACAGACGTATTTGCGTCTGCTGCAAATTATCTTCACACGGAAGGCTGGAACGCTTACCAAGGTTGGGGTTTGGAGGTTAGCGTTCCTATCAATCTCGATCAAAGCTATGTCGGTAAAGATAAAACATTGACCTATGCGGAATGGCGGCAACGAGGGGTGACGAGCCTCAACGGCGAGGCGCTGCCACAAAAGGATACACGCGTTTCATTAATTCAACCGGATGGCGCAAATGGCCGCAGCTTCCTGATTACCGATAATTTCCGTATCTTGCTGCATTGGAACAAATCGTCGTATTTTGCTGCATCAGTCGGCCTGCTTGCTGACGCTATTGGCGATTAGGGGCTGCTGTGCGCATTCATAAAATTATCGCGGCTTTCGTGATGCCCCTGGCTTTAGCGGCCTGTGCAAGTGGCGGCGATACCTCACCAAGCCCGTACGGCAATGGCGGCGAGGGTGATGGTCGCGGGCATTTTAAAGTTGGCAAGCCCTATGAGATCGACGGCACGACCTATGTGCCTCAGGAAGATTACTCTTATGACGAAACTGGGATCGCCAGCTGGTACGGGCCAGGTTTCCATGGCCGTTATACCGCGAATGGCGAGGTCTATGACCAAACGCAGTTAACCGGTGCGCACCGTACATTGCCTATGCCAAGCTTAGTACGCGTGACGAACCTTGATAATGGAAAATCCATCGTGGTTCGCGTAAACGATCGCGGGCCTTTTGCACGGTCGCGGATTATGGATATGTCATCACGCGCCGCCGACCTATTGGATTTCAAGCGCGCTGGCACCGCCAAAGTACGTGTGCAGATTCTGGCCGAAGAATCGCAGGCCATTGCCCAGGCTGCCCGCGCCAAGGGTAGTTATGATCCTGGCAATCTACCTACAACCTCGCAAACCGTATCTGTGGCAGCAGCCAATAACGTAGACATTGGCCCGACCGATAGCTCACCGGTCGCTGCGACATCGACCGTGGTTGAGGCCGAATCGCTGGCACCACTCGCGCCTGTGCAGACTGTGCAAGCTAATCAGACTTTTGATGTGCCGGTTCAGCCGCAGCCACAACCGCAGACCTTGCAAGTACCGCCAAGTATTGCGCCAATTGGGCAAGTGCCTACGCCGCAGCAAATCCGTAAGCTTGAGGTTAAGGAGGCCAAGGGCACTTATTATCCAGAGCAAACCGTACAGCAATCGGTACCGCTTACAGGCGCTAAAATCTATGTGCAAGCGGGGGCGTTTGCCTCGCTCGAAAATGCCCAGAAGTTACAAAAGACGCTTAGCCAATTCGGCCCCAGCAGCATTAGCCAGGCAGAAGTAGGCGGAAAGATATTTCAGCGCGTGCGGATCGGCCCATTCGGCGATGCGAATAAAGCAAGTAGCGTGCTTAGCAAAGTGCTTGATGCTGGCGAGAAAAGCGCCCGTGTTGTCGTTGATCGTTAATCTAACTATTTAAACAGGAGTCATTTATTGTGATCTTTAAGTTGTTTAGCGCTTTAGTATTAGGTTTTACATTAGCCGCCAGCGTCAGTTTGGCACAGACTACACCGCAGACCGGATGGCCGACCATCGATACACCGGCCAAACAGGCTTATATTATCGATGTGAATACCGGCGCTGTGCTGCTTGATAAAGCTGGGCGCGAACATATGCCGACTTCTTCCATGAGTAAGATTATGACGGCGTATCTGGTATTCGATGCCATCAAGAACGGGCAGCTTTCATTAGAACAAACCTTGCCGGTGAGCGAGCTCGCCTGGCGCACGCAGGGGTCAAAAACGTTCGTGCATGTTGGCGATCAGGTAAAGGTCGAAGATCTGGTGCGGGGCATGATCATTCAATCTGGCAATGACGCTTGTATCGTTTTGGCTGAAGGCGTGGCCGGAGGCGAAGAAAGCTTTGCCCGAAAAATGACTGAACGCGCAAAAGAGCTAGGCCTGACAGATAGCAATTTCGTCAACGCTACAGGCTTGCCCGATCCCAATCATTATTCAACGCCCGCCGACCTCGCTCATTTGGCGCAGCGCCTGATGACCGATTTTCCCGAGCGTTACCATTATTATAGCGAGAAAGATTTTACCTATAACAATATCAAGCAGGGCAACCGTAATCCGCTGCTTTACAATATGCCGGGTGCGGATGGTGTGAAAACGGGCCATACCGATATTGCCGGCTTCGGCCTGATCGGCTCCGCCATTCGTGATGGGCGTCGCTTAATTCTGGTTGTGAATGGCCTTAATTCTATGCAACAGCGTGCCGATGAATCGCACCGCCTGCTCGAATGGGGCTTTGCGCAGTTCCATGATGTGCCGCTGGCGAAAGCTGGCGTCGCGCTCGACAGTCTGCCGGTGCATGATGGCGTGGCAGATTCGGTGACTGTTGTTGCCCCCACAGATATTGCCATGACGTTGCCTTATGGCGTGACTGCGCCTACAGCAAAGATTGTCGCACAAACCCCGTTAGTAGCGCCGATTGCCAAAGACCAAGAGATTGCGCAGTTGATAGTCAGCCGCCCTGGGCAGGACGATCAGATATACAAACTGCAAGCTGGTGCAGAAGTTCCAAAACTTAGCTTCTTCGGCCGCATAAAAGCACGGTTGAGCAAGATATTTTAATGCAACGCGGACGCTTTATCACACTTGAGGGCGGAGAAGGCGGCGGCAAGACAACGCAAGCCAAACGTCTGGCAGATTGGCTGGCCGGCAAAGGCTATGAGGTCGTCACCACGCGGGAGCCAGGCGGCACGCCCGGTGCGCTTGATCTCCGGCAATTGCTTTTGACCGGCGAGCCTGACCGCTGGCTGCCAATCTCTGAACTGTTGATGTATTCGGCAGCTCGTTATGACCATGTTGAGCGGCTGCTGCGTCCCGCATTGAATGATGGAAAAATCGTAATCTGCGACCGTTTTTTCGATACCACCGCAACCTATCAAGGCGATGCCCGCGGTCTGCCGAAAGACGATATCGCCTTCCTGCGCAATCTTGTTGCCAAAGATATGACGCCTGATTTAACCCTAATTCTTGATTTGCCAGCTGAACTGGCGATCGAGCGCAGTGGCGGCAAGTATTTGGGTGAAGACCGGTTCGAACGCACGCCAATGGATTTCCATTACAAAGCGCATGCGGCTTTCCGGCAGCTAGCAATCGACGAACCCGAACGCTGCGTGCTGATCGATGCCACGCAACCGCTGGATGATGTAACAACGGCGATTTTCAAGATAGTCGAAGCACGTCTGCAGCTTTAGGATTGCTAGCAATTTGGTCATACCAATGCTAAAAATAATCCCATGCAAAACTTTACGCCCCCCGCCCAGCAAACGCGCCTAATCGGTCATGCCGATGCTCAGGCCGCGTTTTTAACGGCTTGGGAAGCGGGGCGCATGCCGCACGCGTGGCTGTTAACCGGGGCCGCAGGAATTGGCAAAGCGACCTTCGCTTACCATGCTGCACGCTGGGTGCTGGCGCCCGATCGTCCTCGAGGCAATTTAGTGCTGCAAGCCGCGCACAGGCTTTATGCCCAGATTGCAGCCGATGCCTGCCCAGGCTTGCTCGCTATCTCACCGGCAGAAGGCGAGAAGGGAATGCCGCTGGCAATTTCGGTGAGTCAGGTGCGCGGTGGAAAAGATAGCCGCACTGACACGCGCTATAAAGGCATCAGCGAATTCCTGCAGCTGACAGTGGCTGACGGTGGCTGGCGTGTGGTGCTGATCGACGGGGCCGAGCTATTGAATGAACAAGCGCAGAATGCCGTGCTGAAAATACTGGAAGAGCCACCCGCGCAAACCCTGTTGCTATTGATTTGCGCGCAACCAGGACGTCTCTTGCCTACAATTCGATCCCGTTGCCGCCAGCTGCGCATGACACAGCTTGATTCTGCGCAGTTGCGAGCGCTTGCGGCCACTAACGACATGAGTTTGCCTGATACATCTATCATCACACGCGCGAACGGAAGCATAGGAGAGTTGGCACGTTTGGCTTCGCTAGATGCTGCTAAGCTTGATCATATGCTGCAACCGTTATTGAACGGCGTTGGCGACCCACACTGGCGTGTGGACTGGCAAGGCGTTCACGAACTGGCATCCATGGTCTCAAAAAAAGGGGCAGAGGCGCAATTCGACTTACTGTTGGAACTGTTACTAGGCCGTTTAACGCAATTGGCCATACAGAACCCAGCCCTCAGCCGCGATGCTGATAAATTACAAAAGCAGATGAATGCGGTGCGCGAAAAATATCTGCAGCCCAATGCCGCGTTGTTGGAAATATTTGGAACATTACAGAAGCTATCTATTGCGGCTGGACAAGCTGCATGAGCGTGCCGTTAATGATCGATACGCATTGCCATCTGGATTTTCCTGAGCTGACATTAGATCGGGCAGGCGTATTGGCACGCGCGCACGCCAATGGCGTTGGCCGTATGATCTCGATCGCTACGCGTAAAGCAAATTGGCAGATCTATTTGGACATCGCAGATAGCAACCCCAACCTTTACTGCACGATTGGCGTGCACCCTGATCATGCGCCGGAGCCGGGCGAGACGGTAACCGCAGTGGAGCTAATTGCAGCAGCAGAACACCCAAAAGTCGTCGGCTTTGGTGAATGCGGGCTCGATTATCATTACGAGACTTTCGACAAACAGGCGCAGCTTGAAGGTTTGCATTCGCATATCACAGCAGCGCAACAGACTGGCCTCCCAGTCGTTATCCATTCGCGTAATGCTGACGAGGACATGGCGGCAGAATTAACGGCGCGATACCGTGAACGCCCTTATACCGGCCTGTTACATTGCTTTACCAGCGGGCCAGCGCTTGCCCAAGCCGCGCTTGATATCGGCTTCTATATCTCGTTTTCAGGCATCGTCACGTTCAAGAATGCGGCAGCCCTACAGGATATCGCCCGTAGTGTGCCGATAGATCGCATGCTGATCGAAACCGATGCGCCTTATTTGGCACCAGTGCCAATGCGCGGCAAATCGAACGAGCCTAGTTTCATCAAGCATACTGCACAGTACTTGGCTGACTTGAAGTGCATGGGTTACGAAGCTTTTGTCGCGCAAACGACCAAGAATGCAGAGACTGTGTTTAGTAAACTACAACCCCTACAGGAGCAGGCCTAATGGCCGGTGAATTAACCATAACAGTATTGGGCTGTGGCGGATCATTGGGCGTGCCGAGCCTTGGCATTGGTTGGGGTGTTTGCGATCAGAACGAGCCGCGCAATCACCGCACGCGCGCGTCGATCCTGATTTCTTATGAAGGATATAATCTGCTGGTCGATAGTGGCCCGGATGTGCGGCAACAATTATTGCGCGAAAAAGTCACGCATCTTGATGCAGTTTTTTATACGCATGAGCATGCCGATCATACGCATGGTATCGACGATCTGCGTGGCTTTACTGTAAAGCCCAGAAAATCCTTGCCCATTTATGGCGATCAAAAAACTATCGCGGAACTGCAGCAGCGGTTCGGCTTTCTCATAACCGGCCAGCCTGAAAATCCGGATGAGACGGGCCGTAAAGTCGGTTTAGAGCCGCATGTTATAACGCCTACAGGCGAACTACAGCTGGAGCCGCTGCGTATCCAGACGTTCCAGCAAAGCCATGGCCGCGGCACGTCGCTGGGCTTGCGCATTGGTAATTTCGCTTATTCGACCGACGTTTCATATCTCAGTAAAGCGGCGCTGGCAGTGCTTGACGGGGTCGAGACGTGGATTGTCGACAGCAACAACCGCACGGCCAGCGATGGCCCCAAACATACATACTTGGAAAATACACTTGGTTGGATAGAGAAACTGGGGATCAAGACGGCTTATCTGACGCATCTACCAGCCTGGTGGGATTTCAAAACGCTGCTGCAGCAATGCCCCAACGGCGTTGAACCGGCTTACGACGGATTGAAGTTGACCCTTTCAACATAACTAAATAATTTAACAGAATACATATTATGCGATCTTTGTTTAACAATATAGTTTATAAAGTTATTGCGATGCAGCAAACTTCCAGCCTTTACAGTCGCTTAAAGAGTTAATGCTAATATGAACTATGGTTGTCGCGTGGTCGGTCTTTTCTGACAGTTTAAGCGGCCTACTTTCTCAAAAAAGTCCAGGCCCATGGCGCATCGCTTTTACTTTATTATCTACGACGGTTTTGGTTTACCTGGCGATGTCTGCCCAGGCCAAAGCTGCGCCTTATACCCAACTGCAAACTGAGGCCGCTAACAGTTTCGTCTTCGACCGCCCTAATCAAAATGATGTGCCATTGGCACTCAAGCTCTCACCCTTCACGCCGGCGCCTAACGAATATAAACGGTTCGAGGAAATGTCTAAAGATGACCGCAGGTTGGCTTTAGGGCAAATCGCGGTTGGTGTATTGGCCCAAACACTCGATAATCGTGTTGGTCGTGCCATGCTGGCCATCACCGATCCCTTGCAAGGTGCCGGCGGCGGCGTTAGCTGCAAGCAACGGTTTAGCATGAAAAGCTATTTGCTTCGTTGCCGGTTAAAGTTTTAGATAATCGGCAAAGTCTCCACCACTATTAACCATAAATGCCCGGCAAGAACTTTGCGCAATAGCGTGAATAGTTATCAAGCGTAAGTTGTACCTGCACTTGCTCCCCATCTTCCAGTGTCTCGTAACCAGCAACTTTGCCATGCGCATAAAGCCATGCCAAAGCGGCACCGTTGCTGTGCGGAACAAGTATTTGGTAATCGAGCTGTGACGGGAACAGCCTTGTCTGCAATGCTTGCCGCAATTGGGACAGACCTTCGCCTGTTAAGGCTGAAATCGGCAATGCCGTAGAATTGTAGCGTTGCAATAGTGCTAATTGTTCAGGCGGCAACAGATCGGCTTTATTAAGCACTTCTACCAATCGCGGATCAGCCTCTTCGATGCCTAGACTAGCCAATACCGTCAGCACATCTTGCCGCTGCGCCTGTGTATCAGGATGCGCCGCATCTCGTATGTGCAAGATAAGATCGGCAGCTGTTACTTCTTCTAGCGTTGCACGAAAAGCCTCGACTAAGCCCGTTGGCAGGTCGGCAATGAAGCCTACCGTATCCGCCAGCATCGCCTGCTCGCCACCATCGAAGTCAAGCCGCCGCAAGGTCGGATCAAGCGTAGCGAATAACATGTCTTTCGCCAAAACATTCGCCGTCGTCAACTTATTGAACAAGGTCGATTTTCCAGCATTGGTATAGCCAACGAGCGCTACTTGCTTTTGCCCGCGGCGATCTCGCACCCGGCGTTGTAAGCCACGGGTACGCCGCACGTCTTTCAGTTCAAGCTTAATGCGATCAATGCGGGCGTCGATAAGACGACGATCCAACTCTAGTTGCGATTCCCCAGGGCCGCCGAGAAAACCTGCGCCATTACCACTTGCGCGCTGCCGCTCTAAGTGCGTCCAACTACGAACCAGGCGCGAGCGTTGATAGGTCATAGCGGCTAATTCGACCTGCAACTGCCCTTCCCGCGTGCGCGCACGTTCGCCAAATATTTCTAAGATCAACCCCGTGCGATCGATCACTTTGCAGTTCCAAGCATGCTCTAAATTACGCTGCTGCCCTGGCGATAGCGCGTAATCAACAATGGCTAGAATAATCGCCTCATTAGCAATTACAGTTTTAAGCCGTTCCACCTGCCCGCCGCCTAGCAAAGTTGCTGGCGATATGCGGCTCACCCGGATAAGTTCACTGGCCCGTACGTCGAGATTGATTGCTTCGGCAAGCCCAATGGCCTCCATCAAGCCAGCCTCTGGCAAGCGACCGTCTGCAGGGCCGATAATGGGATGCACGACAATGGTCGTCGTGCGGGCTGACTTGGTTGTGATCAATGAATATCTACTAGTTAAGCTTCGTCAATTTCATCCATCAACTGTACTGGTTGGTTCGGCATCACGGTTGAGATTGCATGTTTATAAACGAGTTGGCTTTGGTTGTCGCGCTTCAAGAGCAAGCAAAAGTTATCGTACCACGTGATGTACCCCTGCAGTTTGACCCCGTTTACGAGAAATACAGTTGTGGGCGTTTTAGCTTTTCGCAAAGCATTCAGGAACGTGTCCTGCAAATTGATAATTTTGGTGTCCGTCATGGTCGCGGCGCCTTTCAATTTTTAGCTGTTATTCTGGCCATGCGACGCCGAAACTTAGGCAAGCCAAGCGCCAGCGACTTACGAAGAATGCAAGTAACCGTGATAAAAAACCAATTCTCCTATGCAAAAGATTGTAGTCGGTATAAAGATAATCGATCGCTTATATCGCGGTTATGCCAACCGCTGAATGAGCGATTCGTAATGCAACAACGCATCGCAAGGCCAATCGGCTCGGGGCGGCTCCGCAGCCATATAAATGCTAGTCAGGCCCGCTTCTTGGGCGCAAAGCATGTCGCTTCCGGTATCGCCAATAAACCAAACATTTTTTGACGGCTCTACTGCCAATATTTTGAGGGCAAGTAGCGCCGGGTCGCCCGCCGGCTTGTTTCGTACCGTCTCATTGGCGCAAACAGTAATTTTAAACCAATCCTGCCATCCTAGCCGTTCTAGCTCTACATCAAACATAAAGCGACGCTTGTTGGTGACGATACCTAGTGGAATATTCAAATTGCGAGCACGTTCTAGAAACGCGACGACATCTGGAATGACTCCAAAATACCCGTTGGCATTTTTGCCAAGATAATCGAGATGATGGGCGACAACGAAGTCAGTGTAGATTTTCAATCCCTCGTCAACCTTGGCTTCATCGCCCAAAAGCATTTGTTGGCCGATGCGCGATTCATACATGGTCAATCCGCGCGAATATTCGTAATCGACAGGATCCATGCCAAAATACCTGCGCACTTCGTTATGCCCGGCATGTAACACGGCCATAGAATCATTCACCGTTCCGTCCCAGTCAAGCAAGATGGCAGTCGGATATGGCAGTTGATCAAAGGTCAGCGTCATAGGGAGAAATGCTTTCTAATTGGAGTGCAATCGGTAAAGCGATGGTGCGGCGTGCAATCAGTTGGCTCGGACTGCGACAGCAGAATTGATGTTAGCCCAGCTGCATGCGCGCATTCAATATCACCGCGGGTATCACCCACGAACCAAACACTGCGACTAGGCGGTACGCCAAGCTTTTTTAGCGCATAAAATGCAGGATCTGGGAAAGGTTTAATCTGCGATGCCTCCCACGCACCGACCACAGCGCCAAAGCGTTTTTGCCAGCCTAATGCTGCAATTTGTTCACGTAAAAATTCACCTGGTGCATTGCTGACAACACCAGCTGGGATACCTGGCGGTATATTTAGAATGAATTCTTCGACACCATCTAATAAAACGATCTGACCGTCGAGTTGGCAAAATTTTTCATTAAACAACCCCAGATGCTCTTGGCATCTTTTTTCATCAAGTCCAAAAACCATACTGCCAGCTATGGGCCCATATATCGTTGCTTGATGGCTCTGCTCAACAGTTGGAGCCGGAATCCCCATAGTCTCATGCACGTTCTGCAATGTATTGTGAACCCGCATGACGGAATCCACAATCGTCCCATCCCAATCAAGCAGGATCGCGGTTGGGAATGGAAGCTCAGCCGTCATTAGGCACTGGCTGCCGTCGGCTCTATTGTTTCCGGTAAATCGTCGCCTTCGCTAATGGCCTCCCCTGCTTCTGCGCGCCCGCCATGCAGACCAAGCATTTTCAGCTTACGGTGCAGTGCCGAACGCTCCATGCCAACAAAGTTTGCTGTGCGTGAAATATTCCCGCCAAAGCGCGTGACCTGCGCCAGCAAATATTCACGTTCAAACAGTTCCCGCGCTTCGCGCAGCGGCAAAGTCATGATCTCGCCGCTCTTATCCCAGCGCAGCACAGCCGGCGCACTCCCTGAAATTTCTGGCGGCAACATGCTGGAGTTGATCGGCGTGTTGTTTCCATCCGCCGGCGTCATGATCATCAACCATTCGATGACATTCCGTAGTTGCCGAATATTACCTGGCCAATGATAGGCTTGCAGGGTCGCGAGCGTATCTTCACCGAGCTGGCGTAACGGCAAGCCGCTATTTTCCGCATAACGTTGCATGAAGTGGCGGCAGAAAGCCGGGATATCTTCGCGCCGCTCAGCCAGCGCCGGCATATGGATGGGCACTACATTCAAGCGATAATAGAGATCCTGCCGAAAACGCCCGCTTTCAATATCGGCGTTGATATCACGGTTGCTGGTGGCGATGACCCGCACATCGACTTGGATGCGTATGCTGCCACCAAGCCGCTCAAACGTCTGATCCTGCAGCACCCGCACAATCTTGCCTTGTGTTTCCAGCGGCATGTCTGCCACTTCGTCCAACACAAGCGTGCCGTTATGCGCGAGTTCCAGCGCGCCGATTTTGCGCGGCTGCCCAACCTTGCCTGATATGGAACTTTCAGTACCAAACAGCTTCTCCTCGAACCGTTCTGGCTCCATCGTCGCGCAGTTTAGCACCACGAACGGGCCGCTGGCGCGAGACGAGCGTATGTGTAGCAAACGTGATACGATCTCCTTGCCGCTACCCGCTGGCCCATCGATAAATATACGCGAGCGCGTGGCCGCCACTTTATCGATCGTCTGCCGCAGTTGGCGGATCACAGCGCTATCGCCGATCAGTTCCGGTGCGGCATCGGCCCGCAGGCGCAATTCGGCATTTTCCCGGCGCAAGCGCGCAGATTCTAACGCGCGACTAGCAATCACCAATAGGCGGTCGGCTGTAAATGGCTTCTCGATAAAATCGTACGCGCCGATCTTTAGCGCCTGCACGGCAGTCTCGATCGTGCCATGCCCGCTGATCATCACGACAGGAATCTCCGGATAATCGCGCACTAACAGCTGCAGTATTTGCAACCCATCCAAATGGCTACCCTGCAACCAGATATCGAGAATCACCAGCGATGGCAGGCGGTTCTTCATTTCCGCCAGCGCTTGCTCCGCATTCGCAGAACCACGTGTCGTCATCCCCTCGTCTTCCAGGATGCCCGAAACGAGATTACGGATATCGGCTTCGTCGTCGATAATCAGAATGTCATGCGTCATAATTCAATTTCCCACGCTAATCATGCATTAGGCGACGTTGCGCCCTAAATCTAAAACAGTGTCTGGCTGCAGCTTCAGGCGCAGAATCACGCGCGCGCCGCTTGGCTCGTTATCTTCAAGCATAAGCGCTCCGCCATGATCTTCCAGTATTTTTTTGACGATGGCCAGGCCTAGGCCCGTGCCCTTACTGCGTGTCGTCACATAAGGTTCGGTCAGCCGGCTGCGCTCAGCTTGCGGCAACCCACGCCCATTATCAGCAACAATAATATCCAGAAAATCCGTATTCGGCTGGTTGATCGTTACATCGATCAGGCCAGGTGATTGGTCGCCAACAGCTTCGCGGCCTTCGATTGATTCGATGGCATTCTTGATGATATTTGTCAGCGCTTGCGCCACCTGCCGGCTGTCGCCCACAATTTCTGGCATTACCTGGAGCAGATGCGTCTTTATCGTCAGCGTATTTTTCGCGGTGCCGGCAAGAAATACCGTCTGCCGTACCAATTCGCTTAGATCATAAGCCTTCATCTGCGGCTCTGGCATGCGGGCAAAGGCCGAGAATTCATCCACCATACGACCGATATCGCTAACTTGGCGAATGATCGTGTCGGTGCAAGTCTTGAAGACACCGCTTTCGTCATTAATCTCTTTGGCAAAGCGACGTTGCAGCCGCTCGGCAGAAAGCTGGATGGGCGTCAGCGGATTCTTAATTTCATGCGCGATACGCCGGGCAACATCAGACCATGCCGCCTGGCGCTGCGCTGTGACCAGCTCCGTCACGTCATCGAAGGTGATAACCCGGCCACGTTCTACCCCGCCGGATACTTCGGTTGTACTTCGCACTAAGAGTGTTCGTGCACGACCGTCACGCTTTAATTCAATCTGCCCTTCAGCGAACAGGCTGCCGGGTTTAGCCTCCAGCAACTCCTGCATTTCCGGTGCAACGTCCAACAATCGCTGGCCGATCAGCTCGCTCGCCATGATGCCCAGTAATTCGCCGGCAGCTTGATTAGGCAGCGTGATAAAGCCATTGGCGTCGGTGCCGATCACGCCCGCCGATACGCCAGAAAGAACGGCTTCGGTAAACAGCCGCCGCGCATCAAGCTGGCGGTTCGCTGTAATCAATTCCTGTTGCTGGCTTTCCAACTGTGCTGTCATGCGATTAAACGAGCGCGACAAATGCGTTAGCTCATCGGGGGCGGAGCGTCGCCGCTCTGGTACCTTGGCGGCCCAATCGCCTTTCGCCACGCGATCGGATGCCTCAATCAACGAACTAATTGGCCCAACAAGCCTATTAGCAAAATTTAAGCCCAGCCATACGGCGACCGCCAATAGAAGCAGTGCCACGACAATGAAAATCGCGACCACCAGCCATTGCAGCTTATGCCGACGTGTCTCTAGATCACGATATTCGGCCACCGCCCCTTCCGCCACACGCGTATGATCCAATACTTTTTGATCGACCGGCCGCCCAACATAAAGGAATAAATCTGTTGTGCGGTCGATCTGCATTAGGGCGCGCACGCGATCGTTCTCATCGTCTAGCAACACTACGACTTCGCCCTCGCGCGCTCGATCAAGAAGAGTATCGGAAAGGGGGTCGAACTCCATCGACAAGCCTAATCCCGCCCGCGCCAGCACGCGGCCCGTGCCATCGAAGACAGCGGCTTCCGATAAATTACGGATCTGCGCCTGTGTGGCAACGATGCTATTATATTGCTGCTTGTTAATCGTTAGGCTGTTAGCGGCGCGGTTAAGGTCGTTTGCCATCGCCAAGATATCGCCACGGATCACCTGCTGATGCTCAGACAAATAGGCTTGCGCTACGATCAGCGATTCATCGACCGCCGTTTTCACCCGTGGCCCAAACCAGCTTTGCACGCCATAAACAAAAAAGAGTGAGGCAAATAGCGCCACGAGAATGGCCGGGGTGATTGCCAAGGCACTAAAAACCGCAATGACGCGCAATTGTAGTTTAGAGCCGGCGCGTCCTTGTTTCTGCCGCAATACAAGGTCTGCGATACGCCGCCCAATAAACGTGCCGATAATCAAGAAAAGCAGCAGATCGATTAGTAATAACGAACCGATGGTCGCAGGGCTTTTACCAAATGGTTGTCCCTCGGTCATGGAAATGTATGTCGCAATGCCTGCCGCTACGGCTATGCCCAGCAATCCAAGCATCAAAGCATTGCCGAGCCGCCGTTGCCGTATGAATAACGACAGCTGGCGATAGTATTGTTTTAAAGTTTTACTAGCCAAGGCTGTCATGCAGCGCGTTTCCCATTCGCCACAGTAACTTTCTCAGCCAGGCCTGCTTCCGCCTGATCGGCCAGTAACGCAATGGCGCGTTCTTGCCGAAGCCGTGCCAGCCGTGCGGCTGGCGTTTCCGTGCGACCCGCCTTGGGTGTGCCACTGCGGCGGTATTGGCGGCCATCCATCTCAAACTCGGCCAGCTTCTTGCGCAATGTGTTGCGGTTCAATCCTAATAGCTTGGCCGCTTTCAATTGATTACCTTGGCAGGCCGTCATCGCATGCATCAAGAGCGGCCGCTCGATTTCGCGCAACACGCGGTCATATAGGCCGTCCGGTGGCAAGCGGCCCTCATGCGCGGCAAAATAAAGCCGCATGTGCCGTTCGATCGCAGCACCCAGTGCTTCTTGCATCCGTTCCATAGCCATTATTCGCTTTCCCCCTCGCAACTGTCTTTTGCCGTCGATGGCGTAAAATTCAGGCGCGTCACGCTCCGCTCAATCAGCGGCAGATAAAACTGATCGATCCGCGCTAGCACATCTGCCGCCTCTGGCATGCGCATGATATCGCCGCGGAACTCCGCACCACTCGGCAAGCCGCGCGTGTACCAGCCGAGATGCTTCCGCGCCATGCGCACGCCCGTCACCTCGCCATAATGGCGAATGCAGTCTTCAAAATGCGCGCGCACGATTTTGTGCTGCGTGGCAAGGTCGGGTTCCGGCAATATCTCGCCCGTCTTCAGATAATGCATCACTTGGCCCACAAACCAGGGGCGACCATAACTGCCGCGCCCGATCATCACGCCGTTCGCGCCACTTTGTTCCAACGCACTTTGTGCGTCTTGCAGCGTGGTAATATCGCCGTTGGCGATGACGGGCAGCTTCACCCCATCTTTTACCGTGCGGATAAAGCCCCAGTCGGCCGTGCCGCTATAGAGCTGACAGCGCGTGCGACCATGAATGGTGATCATCTTGATGCCGCTATTTTCGGCGATTCGCGCCAGCGTCGGCGCATTTAACGATTGATGATCCCAGCCCATCCGCATTTTGAGCGTAACGGGAACTGAAACCGCCCGCGCCGCCGCCTCCATGATCTTCCCGGCTAGCACTTCGTCCCGCATTAGATGTGAGCCCGCATGCCCGTTCACAATCTTTTTTACCGGGCAGCCAAAATTCAGGTCGATAATCTGCGCACCGCGATCCTCGTTCAGCTTGGCGGCCTCGGCGATCACCTCTGGCTCGTTCCCTGCCAATTGCACAGCCATCGGAAATTCTTCCGGCACGAAACTGGCTTTTTGCAGCGCCTGTCGCACCTCGCGCACCATGGCCTGGCTTGCGATCATTTCCGATACCACAAGGCCTGCGCCATGTGTCTTCACCACCCGCCGGAACGGCAGATCGGTCACGCCCGTCAGCGGTGCCAGAATCACAGGTTCGGCAATCGTCACCGGCCCTACCTGAATGGGTGCCAGCTTAGATTTTGGAGAAGAAGATGGAGCGCCGTCGAACATGTTGCCTGTTTTGTCTGCCTAATTTTTAGGCAGTATAAACATGCTTCATATGATGCGCAACGGCTAAACGGACGGACAATGCTCGTGATGTGGGGTCGTCTCGATCTGCAGTGTCGCATCCACGATACCAAAGTTTGCTGCCAACTCTGCTGTCACACGTTCTAAGAATTCATCGCCTGGGTGCCCGCATGGCATAACAAGATGCGCAGTCAATGCGATCTCAGTCGTCGATAAGCCCCAGATATGAAGGTCATGCGCCACTGTCACACCTAACTGCGTTTCCAGAAATCCACGCACGGCACCCAAATCGACATTACGAGGCACGCCTTGCATGGCCAGATCGGTCGCCTCACGCATTACGCCCCAACCACTGCCGACAATAGCGATAACAATGAACAAGCTGAGCGCAGGATCAACCCATAGCGCTCCTGTCAACTTGGTGGCAAAAGCGCCGACGGCAACGGCAATCGAGATCCCCATGTCGCCCAGCATATGGATGTAGACACCGCGCATATTTACATCGCCATGCTGATGCCCGTGGAAAAACTTTGCTGTCACACCATTAATTACAGCGCCAATAAGGGCCACGATGATAACCAGATTTTCGGCTACCGGTTCTGGCGCTTGCAGACGATGCCAACTTTGCCACGCCAAGGCACCAGAAATGAAGATCAGCAATATTCCATTTGCCAATGCTGCCAGAATAGTCGCGCTGCCAAATCCATAGGTATAGCGCTTGGTCGGCATCCGGGCCGCCAGTCGCACTGCAATAAAAGCCAACACCAGCCCAAGCACATCTGTCAGATTATGGCTGGCGTCCGCAATCAGCGCGAGCGAACCGGAAAGCCAGCCGGCGACATACTCTCCCACGACCAAGCTTAGGTTTAAAAAGGCGCCCATGCCGAAGGCAAACCGCGTATTACTCGCCTTTTGCCACACCGCTGCATGCTTATAATGGCGGACGCTTTCGCCGGCATTGTCGTGCGCGCCGTGGTCATGGGTATGATGATGAGACATAAGGCAGTTTAGGCAGAAGAAAGCTCCCTGTCACCCCGGCGCATCCATCTCTTGCAAAGCGAAAAAATCGTGTAAGCTGTCAGCATGTTCGATATTTTCCTGCAGCTTGAAACCTGGACGACGCTGATCGTCCTGATCGCCCTCGAAATCGTGCTATCGATCGACAATCTGGTGTTCATCGCTATTTTATCGAACAAGCTGCCCGCCGCTCAACAGGCCAATGCGCGCCGGATGGGGTTGCTGCTGGCGGTTGGATTCCGCATCGCCCTGCTGTCGCTGGCTGCTTGGCTGGTCAAGCTAACAACCCCCTTGTTCGAGGCATTAGGCCACGGCTATTCAGTGCGCGACTTTGTGCTGATCGCCGGGGGCATTTTCCTGATCTGGAAATCGGTTGGGGAGATCCGCGGTCGCCTGCGCGGCCATGCCGCCGACGATGGGATGACAGGTAAGAAAGCCGCAACCGCTGCTGCCATCATCGCGCAAATCGTCGTGATCGATATTGTCTTCTCGATCGACAGCATTATTACCGCTGTTGGCCTTGCACAGCAACTGGTGGTCATGATCTTAGCTGTGATGATCGCAGTTGGCGTTATGATCTTGGCTGCAACGCCATTGGCTAGATTCATCAATAAAAATCCAGAAGTGGTGATGCTGGCCCTCGCCTTCCTCGTCATGGTTGGGTTGACGCTCGTCGCCGCTGGTAACGGATTTGAAATTCCGAAAGGCTACATCTACACAGCTATGGGCTTCAGCCTTGCAGTTGAGATGCTCAATCTAAAACAGCGCCGGCGTGAAGCCCGGTTGAAACATCAATCGCGCCAGGCCCATATCGGTCAGCCGTAGAGCTGCTTAGCCCTTGTTTCAAAAGCGGCGATCATGCGCCGCACAGCCTCATTGAAAAAGACGCCCATGATTTTCTGCAGCAGCGGCGTGCGAAATTCGAACTCGATTGTGAAGTCAACAAGGCAAGCGCCGTTTGGCGCGGCTTTAAATGCCCAGTGGTTATCGAGATAGCGAAACGGCCCGCGAATATATTTGACGTCAATTGTGCGTTCGCGCTTATTCAGCGTTACTTCGCTCGTGAAGGTCTCGCGAAAGATTTTATAGCCGATGGTAAGATCGGCAATCAGTGTCTTGCCGCGCGTATCAACAATCCGGCAATCTAGGCACCACGGCAGGAATTCCGGATAAGCCTCAATATCCGCTACCAGCGCAAACATTTGCGCAGGAGTGTAAGGCAAAATCTTTGTTTCAGCGTGCGTTGGCACAGGCTAACTAACAGCTAGCAGGGCATTCCGAGCCGCTCGCAACTTCGCGAAATCATCACCCGCATGATATGACGAGCGCGTGAGTGGCGAGCTAGCGACCAGTAAAAAGCCCTTAGCCTTGGCAATCGCCGCGTATTCGTCAAACTCCGCTGGCGTAACAAACCGCGCAACGGCCGCATGCTTTGGTGTCGGCTGTAGATACTGGCCGATCGTCAGGAAATCGACGTCCGCTGCGCGTAGATCATCCATCACTTGCATGATCTCTTCCCGCGTTTCCCCCAGCCCAACCATCATGCCGGACTTGGTGAAGGTTTGCGGGGCCAGCTCCTTAATCGTTTGCAGCAACCGCAACGAGGTGAAGTACCGTGCGCCGGGCCGAATCGTCGGGTACAGCCGCGGCACGGTCTCAAGATTATGGTTGAAGACATCAGGCGCAGCAGTGGCAATAACTTGTGGGCCCGTTGGCTTACGCATGAAATCGGGCGTCAAAATTTCCACTGTCGTGCCGGGGCAGCGATGCCGTATCGAACGAATCGTTTGCGCAAAATGCTCGGCCCCGCCATCACCCAGATCATCCCGATCGACTGAGGTGACAACGACATGCTTCAGCCCCATCTCGGCCACCGCCAGGCCGACCCGGCCAGGCTCGAACGCATCCAGCGCATCCGGCTTGCCGGTCGCTACGTTGCAGAACTGGCAGCCACGCGTGCAGGTATCCCCCATAATCATGAAAGTCGCATGCTTCTGCTGCCAGCATTCGCCGATATTTGGGCAAGCCGCTTCCTGGCAGACCGTCACCAGCTTCTGCCGCTGCACGATCTCCAGGGTTTCTTTATAAAGCGGGGAAACGGGTGCCTTGACGCGGATCCAATCCGGCTTCTTTGCCATCGGCTGATCGGGCCGATGTGCCTTCTCTGGATGGCGGAGCTTTGCCGCATTGCGATCAAGGGTCTGAAGTTCCATAGCAGGCATTATAGCGTGGCAATCACATGAATAACAGGCTGATTTCTTTGCGCATGCGTGCCGGATTGGCACTATGCGTCTCCTCGTTACGCATACAATGGTGGTCCAAAGTCACGCGGTAGGCATCGTCGTTGCAATAAATGCGCGAGGTGACGGTGTCGAGATCGATCAGGTTAAAAACCACGGGATGGTCAAGCCCAGCAAAATAAGCGCGAATTTCGTTTTGCCGCTCTTGCCAGAACGCTTCCGCCCCCGGCATTTCAAACTGACTGAAACCGAATGTTCCGAAACGGCTTTTCATGATCTTCATTTCAGCTTTAAGAGAACCGGGCATGCCCGCTAGCAGCTTGGCGCTGCGTGCCTGCAGTTGCGCGACTAGATAGGTATTTGCCTGCGGATGCAAAAACAACAACCAATTGCTGGCGGCAAGATCGCGTTCGGTTGTCAGCGCACCTTTCAGGCATAAGGTATTGGAATAGATAGCGCCATAAAGCATCGTCGCATGTGGAAAACTGATCGCATGCCCGCTGCGTTTCTAGCGTTCCGCAATAAGCGTTGCCGCGGCACCAACCGCAGTGAGCTCGACCTTTGCGTTGGGAAAATCGATTTGTGGCTGATGTAGGAAGCGGTGATCAATCACCTCTATTGCTTTCGATTTATCGAACCAATCAGGCATGAAGCTGGCTTCGCTGAAATCAACCAGTACATAGCTATCTGCCGCTTTTGCTTGAGTGCTATCCGCAAATTCATGGTCTGGAAACAAATCTAAATAAAATTGCGCCTCGCCATCTGGCACGCCATCCATCCAGACCTGGGCATCTTGCCCTTCCTGCTTCAGTAATGCCGCATAAGCCAGCGCCCCCGCAATGCAATCAAGGTCGGGACGGATTGGCGCAGGCAGAATAATCATCTGCTAGAAATGAATCGCCCGGCCATAGGCATCAAGCACGCTCTCGTGCATCGCCTCGCTTAAGGTCGGATGCGCGAAGATCGTTTGCATCAGTTCGGCTTCCGTTGTCTCAAGCGTTTTAGCAATGCCGTAACCCTGGATCAGCTCGGTGACTTCCGGCCCAATCATATGCGCGCCCAGCAGCTCGCCGGTCTTGGCATCGAAGATCGTCTTGATTAGCCCTTCCGGTTCGCCCAGCGCGATCGCTTTGCCATTGCCGATAAACGGGAACCGCCCGACCTTAATCTCGCGACCAGCAGCTTTGGCCACCGCTTCCGTCATGCCGACACTGGCAACCTGTGGATGCGCGTAGGTGCAGCCGGGAATATTGCTGCGATCAAGTTTATGCGGGTGCAGTCCGGCAATATGCTCTGCCGCAATCACGCCCTCGTGGCTAGCCTTATGCGCCAACCAGGGGCCACCCGTGACATCACCGATGGCATAAACCCCCGGCTCGCCGGTGCGGCAATAGTCGTCGGTTACGATCTGGTTGCGATCGACTTTGACTTTCGTTGTCTCCAGCCCCAGATTTTCTGTATTCCCGACAATGCCAATTGCGACAATGACCCGATCGAACGTAGTTCCTGCCCCATCGTTCGGGCCAGTGCTTCCGGGAAGCGCTCCCCCCTTTGCTGGCGGGTTGCCAGCGCCGTCATGGCTAAAAACGGCAGTAATCGTCTGAGTATCATGCTTAAGCTCCTTTACAGAAGTGCCAGTCAAGAACCTGATGCCTTGTTTTTCAAACTGTTTTTTCGCCAAAGTCGAAATTTCTTCGTCTTCAACCGGCATAATGCGGTTTTGCAGCTCTACAACAGTGACTTCGGCCCCTAAGGCCCGGTAAAAACAGGCAAATTCAATGCCAATGGCGCCAGAACCGATGACCAACAGCTTTTTCGGCATTTCAGTTGGGATCATAGCCTCGCGATAAGTCCATACGCGTTTCCCGTCTGGCTCCAGCCCCGGCACCGTTCGTGCGCGCGCGCCCGTGGCGAGGATGATGTTTTTGGCGCTGATAATCTTGCCCGCAATGTCGATTTTGCCACCGCCAAGCAGCTTGGCCGTGCCGTCGATCACCTCGATCTTGTTTTTCTTCATCAGATGCCGCACGCCGCCCGAAAGCTGGGTCGCGACGCCGCGGCTACGCGCCACAATCTTGTTCAAGTCAAACTTTACGTCGCCAACTGAAATCCCAAAATCTTCAGCATGTTCGATCGTTCTCTTAATTTCGGCTGCGCGCAGCAGCGCCTTCGTTGGTATGCAGCCCCAGTTGAGGCAGATACCGCCCATATTTTCGCGCTCAACGACAGCGACCTTCAGCTTCAGCTGTGCGGCCCTGATCGCGGCCACATAACCGCCCGGTCCGCCGCCAATGACGACAACATCAAAATCAGCCATTTTATATCCTACGCTAAAATCGTGATCGGGTTTTCGATCAGCTTTTTAAAGGCCTGCAGGCATTCGGCACCAACCGCGCCATCGACGGCGCGATGATCTACCGACAGCGTGGCTGTCATCACCGTTCCCGGCACGACCTGGTCGCCTTCAACGACAGGCTTCTTTTCGCCCGCGCCAATGGCAAGAATGCAGGCTTGCGGCGGGTTGATGATCGCCGAGAAATGGCTGATGCCATACATGCCAAGATTCGAGATCGAGAAGCCGCCGCCCTGAAATTCTTCGGGGCGCAGCTTGTTATCGCGCGCGCGCGTGGCCAGGTCTTTCATTTCTTTCGAGACTTGTCGCACGCTTTTCACATCTGCTGTCTTGATGATCGGCGTAATCAGGCCATTCGGCGTTGCCACCGCCACGCTAATATCGACGTTCTCGTAAAGCATTATGGCATCGTCAGTCCAGCTGGCGTTCGCCGCTGGCACAATCTTCAGTGCCGCCGCCGCCGCCTTGATCACAAGATCGTTGACAGACACTTTGCTGTCCGCACCTTCGTTAAGGTCGGCACGCAGTGCCAGCAGTTTGTCGATCCGGCAGTCGACCGACAGATAGAAGTGCGGCACCGTCTGCTTCGATTCTAGCAAGCGCTTAGCAATCACCTTCCGCACATTGCTGTTCGGAATAGCCGTATATTTCTGCCCCAACTGATCAGCCTGCAGCGCTGCGTTGACTGTGCTTTGTGGCGTAGCGCGGCTTGGCGAAGCTGAGACACCGCCTTTTGAAGCGCTCTCAACATCTGCCTTAACAATGCGGCCGTTCGGGCCACTGCCATTGATGGTCGAAAGATCAACGCCATTTTGCCCAGCTATGCGCTTTGCCAACGGGCTGGCAATAATCCGCTCGCCTTCTGTGCGCTGAGGCGCTGGTTTCGTTTGCTCGGCTGGCTGCTTTTCGGGAGGCGCGCTCTTATCGCTCACGGTCGGTGCGGGCGCACTAACTGGCTTGGCCGACACCTGCGCGATCGAGGCTTCGCTTTCGCCCTCTTCCAGCAAAATCGCGATCGGGGAATTGACGGCTACGCCCTGCGCGCCTTCCTCAATCAAAATCTTGCCAATCACGCCTTCATCCACGGCTTCGACTTCCATCGTCGCCTTGTCGGTTTCGATCTCAGCGATCACGTCCCCGGCCTTGACCTTGTCGCCCGCTTTTTTATGCCATTTGGCAAGGTTGCCTTCCGTCATGGTCGGCGACAGCGCAGGCATCAGGATTTGAATCGGCATCTACGTTCTTTCTTACTGGCTATCTTATTTTTTGTAGCAAACCTGCTTCACAGCGGCGACGATGTCTTCCACCTGCGGCAGGGCGAGCTTTTCCAGGTTCGCGGCGTAAGGCAGCGGCACGTCCTTGGCGCAGACGCGCACCATCGGCGCATCTAACCAGTCGAACGCTTGCTCCATCAGGATCGCGGCGATTTCACTGCCCATGCCGGCAACTGGCCAGCCTTCCTCGGCGGAAACGAGACGATTGGTCTTCTTAACGCTCTCGACAATGGTCTCTGTGTCGAGTGGGCGCAGCGAGCGTAGATTGATCACCTCGGCCTCAATACCTTCAGCGGCGAGCGCTTCCGCGGCAGCACAGGCTTTGCCGACCATGATTGAATAAGCGACGATAGTGACGTCCTTGCCTTCACGCTCGATCTTGGCCTTGCCAATCGGCACGGTGAAATCGTCGTTTGCTGGCACCTCAAAGCTCTGCCCGTACATGATCTCGTTTTCCAGCACCATCACCGGGTTCGGGTCGCGGATCGCGGCGCGCATTAGCCCAATGGCATCCTCGCCCGAATAAGGCGCGACGACCTTAAGGCCGGGAATATGCGCATACCAGCTACCAAAATCCTGGCTGTGCTGTGCGCCCACGCGGGCGGCAGCGCCATTCGGCCCGCGGAACACAATTGGGCAGCCCATCTGCCCGCCTGACATATAAAGTGTCTTGGCGGCAGAATTAATGATCTGGTCGACAGCCTGCATCGCAAAATTCATCGTCATAAATTCCACAATCGGCTTCAGGTTGCCAAAGGCCGCGCCCACGCCGATACCAGCGAAGCCGTGCTCGGTAATTGGTGTGTCGATCACGCGCTTGTCGCCGAACTCATCAAGTAAGCCCTGGCTGATTTTATAAGCGCCGTTGTACTCGGCCACTTCTTCGCCCATCAGGAAGACTTTATCGTCGCGGCGCATCTCACCCGCCATGCCTTCACGCAGGGCTTCGCGCACCGTCATTGTTTTCGTCGTCATGTTTATTCCTTACGATTCAACTAGAACGTCAGTCCACAGCTCGGCTACATCTGGCTCCGGACTGTTTTGCGCGAATTCGGCGGACTGGTTCACCGTTTCCTTGATGCTTTTCTCGATTGCCTTGAATTCGTCTTCGCTAATCGCATTCACCTTCTGCATATACGCCTTCAAAGTCTCAATCGGGTCGTGGTCGCTCTTGAACTGGTCGACCTCTTCCTTCGTACGGTATTTAGCCGGGTCAGACATCGAATGCCCACGATAGCGATAGGTTTCCATCTCCAGTACCATTGGCCCGTTTCCACTCCGCACATGCGCAATGGCTTCCTGCGCGGCGGCGTAAACCGCCAGCACGTCTTGCCCATCGACCTTCTTGCCGGGAATGCCGTAGGGCGTGCCGCGATCGCAAAGCTCGCCCGCCGCATGGCGTTTTTGGCTGGTGCCCATGCTGTATTTGTTATTCTCAATAATATAGAGCACCGGCAGCTTTTGCAGCGCGGCGATATTAAAGCTTTCGTAGACCTGGCCCTGGTTTACCGCCCCATCGCCCATGTAAGTGACGCAGATGCCATTATCGTTCTTGTATTTATGCGCGAAAGCCAGCCCGGTGCCGATCGGCACCTGCGCGCCAACAATACCGTGCCCGCCAAAAAAACCCTTCTCGCGACTGAACATATGCATCGAGCCGCCCTTACCGCGTGAATAACCACCCTCGCGACCCGTCAGCTCAGCCATCACACCATCGGCACTCATGCCGAGCACCAGCATATGCGCGTGATCGCGATACGATGTGACAACCGTATCTTGCGGCTGCTGGCAGGCGGTAATAGCGGTCGCTACCGCTTCCTGCCCGATATAGAGATGACAGAAGCCGCCGATCAGCCCCATGCCGTACAGCTGCCCGGCTTTTTCCTCGAAGCGGCGGATTAGGAGCATGTCGCTGTAGAATTTTTTCAGCAACTCCGGCGGGTAATTCGTTTGCGTTGTTGAACCACCTGTCGTGGATGGTTTCGGTTCGCTGGCTTTCAGACTCGGCATGAAAGGCTCGGCCCGCGGCTTATCGCCACTCAAAAACATGATGTGTCTCTTCAGTGATTAAAACGATTGTGCTTTGAAGCCCGGAACCTAAGGAAGATTCTGCGAAACGACAAGAAAATCAGTTGCTGCAGCGCAGCAAACCTAATGAGTCTCGTCTTTATCTTCAGGCGTCAGAATTACTTTTTCTTCCGGCTTGGTAAGCCCCAGCTGACGCCTGGCTTCTTCATCCAACAGATCCGTGTCCAAACTTTCCGGTTTCAATCCTTGCACGCGGCGCTCCATCGCCTTGCGATCACCCTCAACGCTTTTCAGATTTATCTGGCTTTGATTGAGCTGTGTTTGCAGCTGCTGCTCGGTGATGATGCCTTTGCGGCCGTAAACGGTGTGATAGACGAAGTAGGCTAGCAGCAACAGACCAATGGCCAATACCGCCACTCGCTTCATTGTTGCTACAGCCTGTTGCGACATTAGTTTTAGGCAGCGCTGGCGAAACGTGGCGGAAATTGCTTGGCGAATTTGTCTAGCGCTTGCAGATCTTGCAATACCAGCTTCAGCCGGTCGAGCGGCATAGCATTTGGCCCATCGCTGAAGGCATTAGCTGGATCGTTATGCGTTTCGATGAAAACGCCAGCCACGCCATTCGACACTGCGGCCCGCGCCACAATTTCAATAAACTCGCGATTACCGCCAGAGCTATTGCCCTGCCCGCTTGGCTTTTGCACAGAGTGGGTCGCGTCGATCACAACTGGATAGCCCGTCTGCGCCATGGTCGGTAGCGAGCGCGGATCGGAGACGAGATCGCCATAGCCGAAGGTCGCGCCGCGTTCGCAGAGCAGAATATTGGCATTTCCCGTGCTGGCGATCTTTTCGGCAACATTGGCCATCTGCACTGGGTCGAGGAATTGACCTTTTTTAACGTTGATCGTGCGGCCCGTTTGCCCGGCTGCGATCAGCAGGTCGGTCTGGCGGCACAAGAATGCCGGTATCTGCAGAATATCGCAGACTTCGGCGACCGGCGCGCATTGCGTTGTTTCATGGATATCGGTCAGCACCGGGCAACCAAACTTGGCTTTGATGTCGCCGAGGATTTGCAGCCCCTGCTCCATACCAATGCCGCGCCTGCCGCTCAGCGACGTGCGATTGGCTTTGTCGTAAGAGCTTTTGAAGATGAACGGAATGCCGAGCTCGGTTGTGATTTTATGCACGTTCTCGGCGATCATGAAAGCATGCTCGCGCGACTCTATCTGGCACGGCCCGCAGATCAGTGCGAACGGGAGATCGTTGCCAAACGTGACATTGCCAGTTTGCACGTGCTTATTTGTCGATACTGTCATAATGCCTCCTGTTGAAATCCGGCAGATATTATCAAAGCAGCTGACGATTTGCCAGTGCCGCCTTAATAAAGGACGAAAACAGCGGATGCGGCGCTAACGGCCGGGATTTAAGCTCCGGATGAAACTGCACGCCCACAAACCAGGGGTGGTCATCCCGCTCTACAATCTCCGGCAAGGCCCCATCTGGCGATAGCCCAGAAAATTTAAGGCCAGCGGCTTCCAGCTGTTCGCGATAGTTGATGTTGACTTCATAGCGATGGCGATGACGCTCGGAAATCTCGGTCGCCTTGTAAATTTCGGCGGCCTTGCTTCCCACCTCGATATCGCAGGGATAGGCACCCAGCCGCATCGTGCCGCCGAGATCACCTGCCTTGGCTCGCGACTCCAGCTGATTGCCGCGCAGCCATTCCGTCATTAGCCCAACGATATGCGTGCCTTTGCCTTCTGTGCCTTCAAACTCAGATGAAGTGGCATCTTTAATGCCTACTAGGTTCCGCGCCGCTTCAATCACCGCCAACTGCATGCCGAAGCAAATGCCAAAATACGGCAACTTGCGTTCCCGTGCATATTTGACGGCGATCATTTTGCCAGCCGCGCCGCGCTCACCGAAACCGCCAGGTACCAAAATGCCATCAACGCGCGCTAGCATCCGTTCCGCATTTTCGCTTTCAAGCTCGGCGCTATCAATCCAGCGCAGCTTGACCTTGGCGCTATTCGCAAGGCCACCATGCTGCAGCGCCTCGATCAACGATTTGTAGCTGTCGAGCAGCGCCGTATATTTCCCGACGACGCCGATCGTCACTTCATGCTCCGGTGCGCGAACTTTTTGCAGCAATCCTTGCCATGCCGACAAGTCAGGTTCGCCATCATATGGTAGTCCAAACCAGTCGAGGATTTGCTTGTCGACTTCCTGCGCTGCGTAATGCATCGGCACCGCATAAATACTGTCGACATCCAACGCCGAGATCACGCGACCTGGCCGCAGGTTGCAAAACAGCGCGATCTTCTTCAGTTCATTCTCAGGAATCTCGCGATCAGCGCGGCACAGCAGCATGTCCGGCTGAATGCCGATCGCGAGTAAGGTCTTTACGGAATGCTGCGTTGGCTTGGTTTTCAGCTCGCCTGCGGTTGCGATATAGGGCAGCAGTGTCAGGTGAATATAGAAAGTCTGCCGATCTTCCAGATCAATTCGCAGCTGGCGGATCGCTTCGTAAAATGCTGGGCTTTCAAGATCACCGACCGTGCCGCCGATCTCGCAGATCACGAAATCCTCGTCAGTCAGGTCAGACAGCACGAAATTTTTGATGGCATCCGTCACATGCGGAATCACCTGCACTGTCGCGCCCAGATAATCGCCGCGCCGTTCGGCAGAAATGACGCTCTGATAAATGCGCCCGCTGGTGATATTGTCGCTCTGCCGCGCGTCGACGCCGCTAAACCGCTCGTAATGGCCAAGGTCGAGATCAGTTTCTGCGCCATCGTTAGTAACGAATACCTCACCATGCTGCGTCGGGCTCATCGTGCCAGGGTCAACGTTTAGGT
Source organism: Alphaproteobacteria bacterium (assembly GCA_965246895.1). GTDB lineage: Bacteria > Pseudomonadota > Alphaproteobacteria > JAIXQD01 > JAIXQD01 > CBDFFX01. The sequence goes on from OZ251993.1 coordinate 1,063,194, forward strand.
ATGGGTCGAGCTTACGCAGCCGCACCTTATAGCCATGCGCTTGCAATACCACGGCGATGCTGGCCGCGGCAACGCCCTTGCCAAGCGAAGAGACAACGCCGCCGGTAATGAAGATAAATCGTGTCAAAGAAAGAGCTCCGCTGGCGTAAAAATTACAGCACTACGGGATCACAGGGATAAGGCATCCCGTAAACTCTGTCGAGCGATTCCGAAAAAAGATTTTAGATTACTTTGCTAACGGAACAGCAGGTGCATCCGGCGTCTTTGCCGGTGCATCTTTTGTTAATACGCCGCTATCCACAGGCGCATTGCCGGGGCTGTTCGGCGCAAGCGGGTTGGTCTGGCCGGGCGTTGCCTGGCTTTGCAGCTGCTCGACGAGACCTGCATTACCGTTGCTATGCGTTGAAATTAGTACCAGTGAAAGGCTGGTCAACATAAACATGCCAGCCAGAAACCCTGTGATACGCGTCAAGCCATCAGCTGCCGCGCGCGGCGCATTCGCGCCCATATTACCGCCACCAGAAACACTGCCGAGGCCACCGCCTTCAGAGCGCTGAATCAGAACGATGCCGACCAATGCGCAGGTGATGATCAGGTGAATGACAAGGACGATTTGAAACATGGTGAAACTCGCGAAATTGTTGGTTATGGCTTCTATATAGTATTCAAGGCGCTTTTGGCAATTGCCACTAGCCCAGCCGCCGTATAGGCCGCCTTGCCAACCAGCACGCCGCCGCAATCCGGCAAGGCTAAAATTTTACCGGCATTTTCAGGCGTGACAGAGCCGCCATAGATCGCGATCACCTCGGTTTCGGGCAATAATTTATCGGCGCGCTGCCGGATCAGCTGCAATTGCGTGCCGATTTCCTGCATCTCCGGCGTGCGTCCACTGCCGATTGCCCACATTGGCTCGTAAGCGATAACAATTCGCTTAAAGCCGAGCCCTACCAGCAGCATCAGCTGCCGTGATTGCAACTCGTCGCCATCACTGATGCAGAAGATCGGCGTCAGCCCAGCGGCAGCGATCTGCGCAAGCTTATTTTTCAGAATATCATCGTTATCGCCAAGCGAGCGGCGGTCAGCATGCCCGGCCAGCACATAGGTGCAACCAATCTCAGCCAGCAGTGCTGCATGGGGATTGCCGCTCGACCCACCTTCACGCTCGCTCCGGCAATTCTGCGCACCGAGCAAAATGTTCATATCGCCAATTTGATCTTTTAAAGGGATCAATAAGGGTGGCGGCGGACAAATCGCGAGTTGCACCTCATATGCCACGCGTGCTGCTTTGATCGTGCTGATATAGTCCACAAGCCCTGCAAGAGAGCCTTCAGCCTTCCAATTGGCGATAATTAATGGCGCGTTTGATGATTTTAGCATACGTCGCTCCATTTATAAGCCCTTGTCATAAGGGCCTAGCTTAGCTTTTATGAGCCAAGCTAACAACACACTCTAATATCTGGATTATTCAATGCTGCAATCGCTTCACGGTGCCGCCACCAAATGGGTCGGCATGGTTCTCTTCGGTCTGCTGACGCTCAGTTTTGTCATTTGGGGCATCGCCGATGTTTTTCGCGATCATGTCGGGAAGAATATTGTGGCGCAGGTCGGCCCGCTCGAAGTGACCGGCCAACAGCTGCAGAACGAAGTGCAACGCGAGATCACCTACATGCGCAACCTGACCGGACGCAGCATGACGCTGCAACAAGCGCTGGAAAGCGGCATGGTCGCCCGGACCCTAAACAACCTGATCGACCGCGCTTTGCTGGAACAGGAAGCACAGCGCCAGGGCCTGCGCGTGCCAACCAGTGTTGTGCTGGATGCGATCCGCGGCATTCCTGATTTTAAAACTGAAACCGGCGGCTTTGATGCTGCCCGCTTCAAAGGTGCGCTCGCTAGCATCGGCATGACAGAACAGACCTTCTTGTTCGATCAGCGCATCAACTTGGCGCGTGAACAACTGTCCGCCGCTGCAAGTGCTGTTGTCACCGTACCGCCACTCTTACAAAAGGCGCTGGCTGCTGCGCAATCGGAAAAACGCACGGTCGAAACCTACCGCGTCAAGTTGGCCAGCCAGCCCCTGCCCGCCACGCCAGACGATGCAACCTTGCGGAAATACTTGGAAGACAATCGCGACGCTTTCATGCGCCCTGCCTATCGCAAACTATCGTACATTAAACTAACAGCCACCGACGTAGCCGACGATATCAAGGTCAGCGATGATGAAATCGCACAGGCCTTTGAAACGCGCAAAGCCGAACTCGCACAGCCGGAAAAGCGCAGCTTCGTCCAGGCGCTAACCACTAGCGAAGAGAAGGCTAAACTGATTGCCGCCGCTGCCAATTCTGGAAAAGACCTTGCTGCTGCCGCTAAAGCCAACGATGTCAGCACAACGCAGCTAACCAATGTTGCCAAAGCTGATCTACCCGCCGATCTGCAGGACGCCGGTTTTGCATTGAATGCAAAAGGCATTAGCAAGCCGGTGCAAAGCGGCCTTGGCTACCATATCCTGCAGCTGACCACTGTTACGGCCGGGCATGAAGCAACACTTGATGCCTCACGGAAGAAGTTGACAGATGATCTGAAAGCACAGAAAGCCGCCGAGGCTTTGGCCAAGCGCAGCCAACAGGCTGACGATCTTGCTGCCAGCGGCGCAGCGCTCGATGAAATTGCGCAAAATCTTGGCCTCAAAGTACAGCAAACGCCGTTGCTCGATGCCACAGGCAAGGATGAAAAAGGCACTTCCGTCACCATCGCACCGGAGATAATTGCCGCCGCCATCAAGCTGCCGCAAGGCCAGACAAGCGGTCTGGTGACCGCGCCAAATGATCAATATTACATCGTTCATGTCGATACGCTGCAGGACGCGGCGTTGAAGCCATTGACTGAAGTCAAACAGCAGGTCATTGCCGCTTGGCAGAAAGAGCAGCAACAAACCGCCGCCCAGCAGCAAGCTGATAAAATCGTCGCCGCGCTAAAGGACGGCAAAAGCTATGAAGCGATTGCCAAAGACTTCAAAGTCGAAGCCGGATTGGAAAAGGATTTACTGCGCGCCGCGCCACTACCGAACTATTTTCCAAATGACTTCGGCGCGACCGTCTTCAGCCTGAAAAAAGGCGAAGTTGCACAAGCTCCGGCCAAAGATTCAATCATCGTCGCGCGCGTCGCCAGCATGACATTGCCGATCACTATCGAGACGGCTAAAACTCCAGCTGACGTAAGTGCGACTGACGCTTTGAAGGATTCGCTCACAAGCGATTTGTTCATCGCCTATTCAGCTTCATTGCGCCAGCGCTATCCTGTCAAAATCGACGAAGGCAAAATTGCACAACTCTTCATCGACAAGTCACAGCAGGAGTATTAAGAACCGCGGGTATGGCGAAATTGGTAGACGCATCAGACTTAAAATCTGAAGTTGGCAACGACGTGCCGGTTCAAGTCCGGCTACCCGCACCATTATATTAAGGAATTATGGACGCCACAAAAATCCTTGGCCTTATCACGTTGATCCTCTTCCTAATTTGGATAGGGCCGGCGGCGATAAGAATGAATATGGCCTATGGTACCACGTTACGGCACTTTACTTTGTGGCTTGCCATCATCGTCGGGCTGATGTTTTTGTATCGCTTTTTACCAAACGGTTTGATATAGAAACGGTTATGTTTCCTATCGTCGCTTCAAAACTGGAAGAGCTAACGCCCGACGTGCAGGCTTTGTTGCTAGCGATCGTCAATAAGGCGCAGCCACAGGCGAACCCTTTTCTGCTGCATACGCTCGGCATTCCTGGCGCCGGCAAATCCACTCTGGTTTCCTCTCTCACGACTTCGTTGAAAGAGCGCAAGCCAGTCGTGATCGCTTTTGATCGCATTATGGAAGCCATGCCCGGTTATCGCGACGCGGCGGCAACTGATACGACTGCCGCCTTTGAAAATTTCGAACTACCCGCTCGCAATGCTGGTTATCGTTTGTTGCAAATGTTGATGGAAAAGCGGGCGAATATTATTTTCGATCATAGTGGCGCGAATGAAAAACATGTGACTCTAGTACGCTACGCCACCGCAATTGGCTATAAGGTCAGCCTCTGCCCGATTTCTGCAAAGCCTGAATCGGCGTTGGCGCGGATCATGGCCCGGCAAGAAACGGAAGGGCGTTATACACCCCTGCAACTCGTGTCGGATCGTCAGTTGCTACTAGATCAACTATTGCCAGCCTACAAAGCCATTGGTGCCACGCTTTATGCGATCACCAACGATGGAGACTACGAGGGAACCCTCGTTAATTTTGAAACGCTCGGCACGCAAATCGCCAAGGCAATTTAGCGCGCCGCAACATCTGCTGGGCTATCGCCCATTGCTATTAACATTGCGCGGATCGCTTCTATTGCCGCATCAACGCGGCTAGCATCCAACCCCTTAGCCAGCAGTTGCGTAACCCAAGCAGCTTCGTATGATTTATCGCCTGTATAATGCGGATAACTGCCCAGGCTTACATCTGGGAATTGCTTTTGCAGTGCCTCCAGCCCAGCGGCAAAGTCGCCTTCCTTCAAATTGGTAGCCAGCGCCCGCATCACCACTGGCGCACCATGTTCTAGCGTATCGGCGACACCGTTGAACATGACTTGCATGATCTTCGGTACACCCGCCATCACGAAAACATTCTCAATGCAAAACCCTGGTGCCGCCGTTAGGGGATTATCGATCAGCGCCGCGCCTTCCGGAATCCGCGCCATGCGCAGTCGCGCCTCGTTCATCTTCTCGGCACCAATATAGGCGGTTAGCCGCATGCGGGCTTCTGGATGATATGGCAGCACCACGCCAAAAGCAGCGGCAATGGCATCCGCCGTAATATCGTCATGCGTGGGGCCAATCCCACCCGTCGTGAAGATATATTTATAGCGTGCCCGCAGCTCGTTTAATGCAGCGACGATCCTGTCCTGCACATCAGCCACCACGCGAATTTCGCCGACTGGCAAGCCGATTGCCCCTAGTTCCGTCGCCAGCCAGCCAGAGTTCGTATCTTTGGTGCGACCGGAAAGCACTTCGTCGCCGATCACCAAAATTGCGGTTTTTTGTTTGTCATCCATAGCCCTAGCATAGCTGCGCCGCCGCTTGCATCAAGGCCTCACTCGCTTTACTTTGGAGTTATGTATGATGAGCAAGACGAGCCGGAAGAATTGGCAGGCAATATTAAGCTCTGGGGGCCGGAAGGCTTTGCCGGTATGCGTGCTGCTGGCCAGGTTGCCGCCGCTGCGCTCGATTATGTCACGCCATTCGTCGTGCCTGGCGTCACCACCGCGCATCTCGATAAACTCTGCGAAGACTTCGTTGTTAAAAGCGGCGCTAAGTCTGCTACCATTGGCTACCGCGGCTACAAGCATGCAACCTGCATCTCGCTTAACCATGTCGTCTGCCATGGCATTCCGGGCGAGCGCGTGCTGATCGACGGCGATATCCTGAATATCGATATTACCGTCATCGTCGATGGTTGGTTCGGCGATACCAGCCGCATGTATATCGTTGGCGATAATGTCAGCCTGCAGGCGCAGAAGTTGGTTGACGCCACCTATGAGGCTTTATGGCGAGGAATTGAGGCTGTGAAGCCCGGCGCGACCCTAGGCGATATCGGCTATGCCATTCAAAGCCATGTCGAGCCGCTGCGCTTTTCCGTGGTTCGCGATTTTTGCGGGCATGGGCTGGGACGCGAATTTCATACGCCGCCTTCCATTTTGCATTATGGTAAGCCGGGCAAAGGCTTCGTGCTGCAACCCGGCATGTTCTTCACGATCGAGCCGATGATCAACGCCGGCAAGCCCGATACGAAAATTCTGCCCGATGGCTGGACGGCCGTCACGCGTGACCGTTCGCTCTCCGCACAGTTCGAGCATTCGCTGGGCGTTACAGAAACGGGCTATGAGATTTTCACGCGTTCGCCCGCTGGGCTCGACCGCCCGCCGTATAAAATTGCATGAGCGAAAGCGATAGCGCTGCCAATCCCAACGCTGGTCACCGTGCCAGATTGCGCGACCGCTTCTTGAACAGCGGTGCCGCTGCCCTTGCCGATTACGAGTTGCTAGAACTACTACTGTTTGGCGCTATGCCCCGCGCCGATACCAAGCCGCTGGCCAAGCGGCTACTGAAAGAATTTGGCAGCCTCGAAGGCGTCCTAGATGCCAGTCCCGAAAAGCTCCGCGCCGCGTTCCCGAAAGCGCCCGCGCTCATCGCCACTTTGCGCCTTGCCTCGACACTTGCCGAGCGCGTGTCCCGCGCCCGCGTCATTAATCGCCCGGTGTTTACAGCCTGGAGCAATGTGCTCGACTACTGCCAACTGACCATGGCGCGCCTTCCGCATGAAGAGCTGCGGCTGCTCTATTTAGATGGCAAAAATGCGCTGAAGGCTGAGGAAGTGCATCAGCGCGGCACGGTTGACCAGACCCCTGCTTACCCGCGCGAGATCGTCAAACGGGCGTTGGAAGAAGGCGCCGCCTCGATCATCCTCGTTCACAACCACCCGACAGGCGACCCAATGCCGTCTAAACAAGATCTGGCGCTCACCAAAGCTGTCCAGCAGGCCGGGGCCACGCTCGGCATCGCTGTTCACGATCATATCATCATTGGCCATGGCAGCCATTTCTCCTTCAAGGCAGAAGGGCTGCTTTAACCGCCCCTTGCCCAAAACTCCGAATTAGGCCAGTTTTTGCGTATGACTCGTCTCGCTGCCTTTGCCATCCTGCTGCTGACCCTCACCGCTTGCGCCGGGAATGATAAGCCGACCACCGCCTCGATTATCTTAGGTAGCGGTTATTGGCGGCCGATCAGCGCCCCTAACGTACTGATGCAGGTCGATGAAGGCCAGGCCAAGCTTGAGTTTGATCATTCGCAATGCCGCTGCGGCAGCTTCCCAAAGAACGTGCCGACGCCTGTCATGGCGCGTTGGCAGTCAGACCAACAACGGCTGATCGAAACCTCTATTCAGGCCGTGCCAGGCGAAAGCTGCCCGCCCGTGGGCCAGTCCGTCTTCGTTGAATGCATGCGCGCGCGTGGATGGGAACCGACCCTTTGCGCAGGACGTTTGCCAACGGATGCATTAGGCTTCTGCACCCAATAAGTTGTGTAAAACTCAAGCGAATCACTGATCTTTAGCAATTAATTAGGGAATCGCGCCGATTCTGCATTGGAATCATGGTCTTTAGTTCCTAAATCTTATTCATGCTTGACGCCGTCAACTCTCTGCAAACCAATGTCATCGCTACCGTTCGGCGCGACCGTACTGATCTGCCGAAAGCCAATAATGGCTTGTCGGAGCAAGCGCATCAGCAATCTACGCCTTTTATTCTCAACAATACGCTAGCCTTGCAAGCACGCGCGGCCAATCCTCTTGATAGTCAGATCGCCGAACTCATGGCTGTGGCTCAGGCTTCTGCCTATGGCGCTGCAGGGATCGAGCCAAAAGGCTCGCAAGTTAGTGCTTTCAGTCGTGCGACTGCTGCTTATGAACTGGTCAGCAACTCAGGTTACGCAAAGCAAAAGCCAATTTTGAGCCTCGCGATTTAATTTCTCTTTTTATCGCAGACTGATTTGAACATTATTTGCATATCCGATAACAGCGTCTCCATTTTGAGGCATAGATCCGTGAATATTTGCATATGTTCGACAGTGACGTGACGCGCGTCAATAATTAGCGAAAATGGTGCTTCTGCTAACCAAACTGCTACGACAATGCCGTCTGGATGATATCCTTTAAGATATAAGCCTTGTGCATCGCTATCTCCACTTCGCCATTTCAAAGCTGGGAGTTTTGCAGGCAGCAGACCGCAAAGTTTGGAAATATTGTCCCCAATAATTTCATACTCAGCGTAATTTATCATTCACAGTAAATACAATAAACCGTAATTGTGGGCTATAAGCTGCGTTCGCTATCTACCTTAGTGTGAATAGAGAGCATTCCTAGCTTCGGCTCGGCATTCGATCAGGCGGGTTGCTAGCTGGCGCGGCGACAATATCTGTCCACGCTCCGCCAACTCCTCTGACACCACGTTTAGTATGCTTTTATCGGTATGGCCATTCATGACGGCGTCAATCATGCGTGTCGCTTGTGTTGCTGCAACCTCTTCGCTCAAGCCTAATAGGCTGGCAATCCAATTGACGAACAGCGCACCGCCACGCGTGCGCACCAAAAATTCCTTTTCGGCCTCATGTGCATACTTGCTCTCAAAGGCTTGCTCGCGCTGACTGAATAAAGCTTGGCTCATGGCTCATTCCCCGAATGATTGTGCAACGCATCAAATTACCGGGAAGTCATTAATATATCGTAACTATCCATCGTGCTTGCGGCATTGTGCATGGCTTGGTACTAATTAAGCAGCTTCCTTTTCATCGTGACAAACAGGTTCTTGCCTTGATTTCCCTATTCCCCGGCACCAATAAAAATCGCCGCCGCCTGTTTGAAGGCAAGACTAAGATTCTATATGAAGGGCCAGAACCGGGCACCGTTATCCAATATTTCAAAGATGGTGACGCGACGAATTCAGGCATCGCCAATGAAAATGGCCAAAGCGGCCCGATCGCCGGCAAGGGTGTGCTGAACAATCGCATCTCTGAATATCTGATGGGCAAGCTTAACGAGATCGGCGTACCTACCCATTTCATTCGCCGCCTCAATATGCGCGAGCAGCTCATTCGCCAGCTAGAGATCATCCCGATCGAGCTTGTCGTGCGCAACTATGCCGCCGGATCGCTCGTCAAGCGGTTTGGTATCGCCGAAGGCACGCAGCTGCCACGCTCGATCATCGAATTCTATTTGAAGTCGACCGAGCTTGACCGGCCGATGGTGACAGACGAGCATATCACCGCCTTCGGCTGGGCCGATCCGCACGATATCGAGGATATGGTGATGATCGCACTGCGTGTGAACGATTATCTATCAGGTCTGTTCTTGGGTGCTGGCTTGAAACTTGTAGACTTCAAGCTTGAATTCGGTCGCCAGTTCGATGAAGCTGGCAACGTGCAGATCATTGTTGCCGATGAAATCAGTCCGGATAACTGCCGCCTATGGGATGCCAAAACAGGCGAGAAGCTGGATTACGATCGCCTCCGCCTTGGCCTCGGCAACGTTGCCGAAGCCTACCAAGAAGTCGCCAAGCGCTTAGGCGTCTTCCAGGATCCCGCGGCTGCATTGGCCGAAGCCGCTGCCGCTGATGCCGAAGTGGCCCCGGTTTGACTTATGGCGATGAATGCCAATCAAATAGCCGAGCTAATTAAAGCCGCCCTGCCGGATGCCACTGTGCGCATGGAAGATTTGCGCGGCGATGGCGATCATTATCAGGCGACCATTATTAGCAGCGCCTTCATTGGTTTGTCGCGAATTGCGCAGCACCAGCTTGTTTACAAAGCCTTGCAAGGTCGCATGGGTGCCGCCGGTGCCGATAGCCTGCACGCTTTATCTCTAACCACAAAAATACCGGAGTAATCATGGACGCTACACTTGCCGAACGCATTAAGAGTGAGGTCACCAACAACGATGTCGTGCTGTTTATGAAAGGCAGCAAGGCCTTTCCGCAATGCGGCTTCTCCGCGCAGACAGTGCAAATCCTCGGCATGTGCGGCGTGACCTACAAGGATATTGACGTCCTCAGCGATCCTTCGATACGCCAGGGCATTAAAGATTATAGCGATTGGCCGACCGTGCCGCAGCTTTACGTCAAAGGCGAATTCATCGGCGGCTGCGATATCGCGCGCGAAATGTATCAATCAGGTGAATTGCAGCAGCTATTCGCCGATAAAGGCATTAAAACGCAGGCTGCCTCTTAATAATCAGCACGCGCGTGCGTGCAGATCACCTTCGCGCCGGATAACAGGTTGTGGACGCTTCAACAACCCGCGCAAGCGCGCCTCCGTCACAGCATCACTATAAGCCGCGCGGCTTTCTGACGAGCAGCTCATCATAAGCATCATCGTCTCAACGTTATCTTCGCGGGCCTGATGCTCTGGGTGATTAAAAACATTTGAAACATCAATCGCTGCATTTTCCCACGTAGGGCTAAACTCTGGCCCGGCAATCGTGACCAAAACCACTTTTTTGCTATCTCTTGAATTAATATTGTTAAGCATAATAAAACTCCTTCACAGCAATGATGCTGATCTAGATTTAGTTGCGCCAGTGGGTCATCTCGCACTGCATCATACGGGAAGATACCGGCCAATCAGCATCTCGCGCTTGCGGCCATAGCCGGGAAGTTTCTGAACCACGAACCCAGCATCCTGCGCGCCGTGGCGGGCAACGGCTGCCACTGTAAAGGTCGCAAAGCTGCTGCCAATGCGGCTTAATCGGCCAATCTGCATGAATACATCCGCACTCCACATGTCCGGATTCTTTGCTGGCGCAAAACCATCGAGATAAAAAGCATTCACTGGTGTTTCGATCAACGGCAACGCCGCCGCCACGTCCATGCAGATTATATCGAGGGTTACATTGCCGAAAATCACCGCATGCCGCCCTGGTAAATCTTGCGGGTAAACTGTTTTTAACGCCGCTAGCTGCTCGCCCAAATCATCCTGCCAATGCGCTAGCCCCGCCGCGATCTCATTCCAAGCCAACGGATATTTTTCGATCGCCGTATAACGCAGTTGTTGATCGGTTAACGCTGTTTCCTGCCATAGCTTCAAGGTTGCCAAGAAGTTCAGCCCGCTGCCAAAGCCAAGCTCAAGAATATGAAATGCGCTCTTACTATTCCATGCGTTCGGCAAATCATTGCCCGCCAGATAGGTATGGCGCGACTCCGCCAGCCCGTCTTCACGCGAAAAATAGATATCGTCGAATTGCTGGTTAAACATTATGCCTCAAAAAAAGGCGGCTCCAAAGAACCGCCTTATGAATTTTATAATTGTGCTATGGCGAGGCGGATATTCTTGCCTGTCAAGAACCGGCGCGCAGCGTAGATTAACTACGTGAGCACCGGAAGCGCAGACAGGCTTAATAGGCGCTCGCCAGACTTGATTATCGGCTGTAAAATTCGATAACCAGATTTGGTTCCATCTGCACCGGATACGGAACATCCATCATGCCAGGCGCACGCACGAAGCTGCCCTTCATGTTGCTGGCATCGAATGAGATATAGTCTGGCACTTCGCGGTTGCCGTCTTGGATGGCACCTAGGATGATCGCCATCTGCTTGGCCGCGCCACGCACTTCGATCGTGTCGTTATCGCGCACGCGATAGCTGGAGACATTAAGGCGCTTGCCATTCACGAGGATATGCCCGTGGTTGACGATCTGCCGCGCAGCGAATGGCGTCGGCGCGATTTTCATGCGGTAGATGACGGCATCGAGGCGGCGCTCTAGCAATTGGATCAAGTTCTCGGCGCTGTCACCTTTCAGGCGAATCGCTTCTTGATAAATCTTGCGGAACTGGCGCTCACCGATATTGCCGTAATAACCTTTCAGCTTTTGCTTGGCGCGCAGCTGCAGGGCGAAGTCGGAATGCTTCTTGTTGGCAGTACCGTGCTGGCCGGGGCGCGACTGACGCTTGACGAGCGGGCTGGTTGGGTCGCCCCACAGGTTGACGCCTAAACGGCGGTCGATCTTATGCTTCGCATTAATGCGCTTTGACATGGTCTCTCCTATCGTGCCCGCAGTGCGGGCGTTTGTAGCTTCGGGTGTTTACGCGGCAACATGCTGCGTCACGGGCATTCGGTTCACCATGATCCAAATGCCACCTTTCCGGTGCGATGGCGGTTTATGGCTGATTTTGCAGGCTTGCGTCAAGCGTTTTAGCGGCTTTCCCGCCAATTAGGGCCGTCAAAACCCCATGCAGCGTGCGAATTTCCTGCTCCGTCAGCATCTGCCGCGTAAAGGCAGACCGCAAGCTGCGCTGCATATGCACCTTCATGGCGGCATCGGGATAAAAATGCGCGAGATCTAGCGCCGCTTCCAACCGCCCCATAAAGTTTGAAAGCTCGCCCCGATTTGCCGGCCGCGTCTTACCCAGATGCACAGCTTCTACAGGCGTCGCATCGCCCAGCATGTGAAATTCGTACGCGCAAAGGTTTACCGCCTGCGCCAGATTCAGCGAATTGAAATCCGCATTAGCCGGGATCACCACCAACTCGTCACAACGGCTAAGGTCTTCATTGACGAGGCCTGTGCGCTCCGGCCCGAACAGAATGCCAACCTGCAATCCCTCGCCCAGCTTTGCATGAGCTTGCCCGACCGCTTCCCGCAGCGGCCGAGTGACTTTCACCAGCCCATGATTGCGCGGCGTGGTGCCGTAAACGAAATTTAGGTCTGCCACAGCTTCCACCAGTGTTGGATAGTTCTTCGCGCTATCCAACACTGCATCGGCACCACTGGCCGTAGCATAGGCGCGACTGTAATTGGTATCTGCCGGCGGCCAAGGCTCGCGCGGCGCGACGATGCGCAACTCCGTCAGCCCGAAATTAAGCATGGTGCGCGCGGCCATGCCGATATTTTCACCAAGCTGCGGATAGCAGAGAACAATAGCGGGCTGCATGCTTATTGCCGACGCCAGACGGTCTCGCCAGCCTTGTCTTCCAGCACGATGCCTTGTTCTAGTAGCGCATCGCGGATGCGGTCGCTCTCGGAAAAGTTTTTAGCCAAACGGGCCTGATTACGGGCGGCAATCTGCGCCTCAATCTCACCTGCTGAAAGCGCCGCCCCGTCCGGCTGCCACTTAAACCAATCGCTTGGGTTTTGTTGTAAGAATCCTAATAAACCAGCGGTTACCTTTAGATCCTCATCTTTCACATCATGTAATAAAGAGAGCGCCAGGGAGGTATTGAGGTCATTCTCCAACGCTTCAACGATGCGTGGATCGATTTGCCCCTCGCCCTGCACCTTATCTATCCGGCGGTACAGTTTATCAAGCTCTTGCTTGGCGGCGCGAAAACTAGCGCGAGAGAAATTGATCGGGCTGCGGTAATGCGATTTCAGCAGTGCGAATCGCAATGCCTCCCCCGGCGCTTCGGCCAGCAATTCGCTGACGGTAATGAAATTGCCTTCCGATTTACCCATCCGCCGGCCTTCAACGTTCAGCATGCCGTTATGCATCCAAACATTTGCCATCACCTGCCCGCTGTGCGCGCATTCGCTCTGCGCGATTTCATTCTCGTGATGCGGGAACAGCAAATCACCCCCACCGCCATGGATGTCGAAGGTGTCGCCCAGCAACTGCTCAGTCATGGCTGAACATTCGATATGCCAGCCGGGCCGACCGCGGCCCCATGGGCTTTCCCAGCCCGGCTGCTCATCGTTCGACGGCTTCCACAGCGTGAAGTCAGCGGGATCACGCTTTTTATCTGATACATCGACACGTGCTCCAGCGATCAAATCGTCGCGGCTGTGGCGTGATAAGCGCCCATAATTCGGCATCGAGGGCACGTGGAATAGCACCTCGCCGCGCGCCTCGTAAGCATGCCCTTGCGCGATCAGCCGCTCGATCATCGCTATCATTTGCGTCATGTAGGCGGTTGCCCGCGGGGCATGCGTTGGCGCCAAGGTGCCCAGCGCCGTAATCATGTCTTGTTCGTAGGCGGCCTCAAAACGCTGCGTCAGCGCCGCAATCGGTTCGCCTCGCTCGGCGGCGCGCTGCATGATCTTATCGTCCACATCCGTGTAATTGCGGGCATAGGTGACATGATCGTCACCATAGGTATGGCGCAGCAGCCGAAACAGCACATCGAAGAAGACAACAGGCACGGCATTGCCTAAGTGCGCGTAATCGTATGGCGTCACGCCGCAGACATACATCCGTATATTCTGCGGGTCGATCGGCGTGAAGATTTCCTTCTGCCGCGTCAGCGTATTATGCAGTTGGATTGACACGGCTTACTGATGCCCGCCGTTAAGCCGCGTCAATACGCGCATGCGGCCGATCAGCGGCAACAAGCTGCCCATATCCGGCCCATGTTCTTGCCCAGTCAGAGCGAGGCGTAGTGGCATGAATAGCGCCTTGCCTTTCTTGCCGGTTTTTTCCGCTACAGCTTTCGCCCAGGCGCTGAAAGTTGTCGCATCCCACGGTTCGGGTGGCAAAATCGCCGCGGCATCAGCAGCAAAGCTTGCATCCTCAATCACCGTCTTCGCGCCGCTGTGAACAACATCCCACCATAGCTTTACATCGTTCAGCACTTGCAGCTCGCCACGCACGGCCAGCCAGAAGCCTTCGTTCGCTTCCTCCAGTCCCAACTGGTGCAAACGAAACTCGACTTGATCAAACGGCATATTATGCAGCAGCTTGCCGTTTAGCCGCTGCAGATCGTCCATATCGACCTTGGGCGGATTGCGGGAAATGGTGCTCAGCTCAAACTGCTGAGCCAATACCTCTAAACTCTCCATCGGCTCCATCGGTAGCGATGTACCGAGCCGCCCTGCAAAGATATTCAGCGCCAACGCTTCCAGGCCGAAATCCTCCCGTGCTTCTTCAAGCGAAGTCGAGTTGCCGAGCCGCTTCGACATTTTCTCCCCGTCCGCGCCCATGAAACGCGGGAAATGGGAAAATTGGAAATCAGCGGTCTTGCCCAGCAGCGGCGCGATCGCCTGCGCAAGCTGCACCTGCTGCGCCGTATTCGAGATATGATCCTCGCCGCGGATCAGGTGCGTCGTGCCGTCGTTGATATCGTCGATGATCGAGCAGAAATTATAGAGCGCCAGCCCGTCCTCGCGGATCATCACCTGGTCGCCCAAATCCGCTGGGTCAAACGTCTTGGTGCCCTGGATGCCGTCTTCCCAGGTGATCGGCGCTGAACGGTCGAGCAGGAACCGCCAATGCGGCTTGCGGCCCTGCGCTTCGAACGCGGCCTTCTCGGCATCGGTCAGGTTCAGTGCGGCGCGATCATAAGCCGGCGGCTGGCCTTGTGCCAAGCGTGCTTTGCGCTTCAGCGCCAGTTCATCTTGCGTTTCATAGCAGGCATAAAGCTTTCCGGCGGCTTTCAATTTATCGGCGACTTCCTGATAACCCGCCATCCGTTCCGATTGCCTGGCCGTATGATCCCAGGTCAGACCCAGCCAGGTCATATCGCGGCGGATCGCATCCTCATATTCGGGCTTACTGCGGTTCTGGTCGGTATCGTCGATGCGCAGCATGAAGCTGCCACCATGCTTCTTAGCGAAAAGCCAGTTATAAAGCGCGGCCCGCACATTGCCGATTGTCTGTGCGCCGGTCGGTGATGGCGCATAGCGCGTGCGAATTTGGGTTACCATAGTCATAACCGCTATTTAACGGGAATCATCGCCCTTCGTCTAGGACACAAGGGTTTATTAAAAAAGTATTGAAGCGCCACCGGATATATTTACGCCTCACCCTCATTTTTCTCTTGTAGTCACAGACAAATATCATCATATCGGTAGTTGAACGCGCACGAGGCCTCTGGCCCCCACCCGACGTTGGTACGATGAGCGTCCGCCACCAATCTTAAGGAGATAAGGCGGAACCACGTGACTAAGGCCGCGAGTGGAGGGGAGTTAACGTACCGACGCGTCTCATTTGTTATCCGGATAAGCGGGGATGTACCTCGCGAGGCCGGACGTGATGAAAGAGACCTGGTATGGCCGATCGCGGATTCCCGCTTCCGTCGCCTGTCGCTATGAACGATGTCGCAAACGCATCGGGCTATAGTCACTACGACGCTTTTGAACAAACCGACGCACCCTCGGTTGCACCTGTATTTGCAGGCTTTAAGCAGTTGCTGAAAACGCGTGCGCCTGATGCGCCGGTGCATGGCTTGCGGCCCGCCGTGCTGCGTGCTGCCGCCAGTTGGTTCAAAGCGAACTTCCCCGGCACCGCCATGTATGCGGTCAAGTGCAACCCGTCGCCGATCGTGCTGCAAAATCTGCATGCTGCTGGGATCGATACCTTTGATGTCGCCTCCCTGCAGGAAATCGAAGCCGTACGCGCGGTCGCGCCACATGCCAAGCTGTTCTTCATGCATCCGGTCAAGAGCCGCACGGCCATCCGCCGCGCCTATTTCGATTATGGCGTGCGTGACTTTTCACTCGATAATCTGGCCGAGCTGCAGAAGATTGTAGAAGAAACGCGTGGAGCTAAAGACTTGAATCTGCATGTGCGCCTGAGCCTGCCAAAGGGCGAAGCCTTCCATGCGCTGTCGCAAAAGTTCGGCATCAGCGAAGCCGACGCCCCGGCACTCATGCGTGCCATCAAAAAGACCAGCGCGAAACTCGGCCTCTGCTTCCATGTCGGCTCGCAAACCATGTCACCTGCGCCGTACGAGTCTGCATTGGAGCGTGTCGGCACGTTGCTGACAAAAGCCAAGCTGACGATCGATAGCTTGGATGTCGGCGGCGGTTTCCCG
Source organism: Alphaproteobacteria bacterium (assembly GCA_965246895.1). Lineage (GTDB taxonomy): Bacteria > Pseudomonadota > Alphaproteobacteria > JAIXQD01 > JAIXQD01 > CBDFFX01. The sequence goes on from OZ251993.1 coordinate 1,079,510, forward strand.
GTCGCCTATCCTGGCCTCGATCCCGCGCCGATGGTGGATTACATGACCGCCATCCGTGGTGGTCTCGCCAAACTGAAACTACCGAAGACCTGCGCCATCTATGGCGAGCCGGGCCGCGCGCTGGTATCCGAAGCCGGCTCCCTTCTCGTCCGCGTCGATCTGCGCAAAGCTGAAGTTGCTGGCAACAGCCTTTATATCAACGATGGCGTCTACGGCAGCCTGTTCGATACCGGCCTCATGGGTCTTATGCATTCCGTGCGTCTGCACCGCATGCATGGCCGCAAAGCGACGACGAAAGCGCTTGCCGACTTCACGCTTTACGGCCCGACCTGCGACAGCGTCGATACGATCAAGAACTACCGACTTCCCGCCGACGTGCAGGAAGGCGACTGGATCGAATTTGGCCAGACCGGTAGTTACGCCCAGGCCATGCAGTCGAACTTCAACGGCTTCTATAGCGACGATACCGTGCTGCTCTCTGACGATCCGCAATTGTTAACCAAAGGCTACTGGTCGTAGAAAACCGAATTACTTTCATAGCCGCGTGATAATTTACGGGCATGGATATCGACGTTTACAGCCTTGCCCAGCGCGCGCCCGTCAAACTCAGCGCCGTTCGTGCCGTGATTATTGACCGCAAAACGACTCTGCCCGAATTTTACGATCGTTATCGCGCTATCTTCCCGGTGATACTGGCGCCGATGACTGTTGCCGAGATTGCCGGTCAGCGGTCGCTGACAGGCTTTGAGCCGGATAATTTCCATAAAGCAAGCGAACGCTTCGATTCGCATGGCCGGATGAAGTTATTCAGCGCAGAACAGCATGACGATGGCTATCATTTGCCGGCGAAGTATCTGCCGGAGTGGATTCCTGAATTACCACTCTACGATAGCTGGCGAACCTGGGGCCGGGCACTGTTTGGTAACGATGATTATATGTTTGGTCTGACAGAAACGCTGCGTCGGGATGCCGCGCCCATCAATCGCGTCATTGGTGACCTTATTCATGGCGATTGCACCCTTGAACACGGCTATGGTTATCGCGCTGTATCTCTATTTAATTTCTGCACCGATGCGGCGCTCGCCACGTCTGCCGACGATAAGGGCGCTTGGTGGGCAACCCAGTGGTGCGATATGGGCGCAATCCCATTCAAAGAAATTTATGAGTTGAAAAGGCTCAGCGCTTATGGTGACGAGGCTTATCAAACTTCGCTCGTTGCCCGTTGCGAAACGCATCCGCTTCCGGCCAACCACCACATCGTCATGCCAACGTGGATGATGCACCGTGCCAGCAATTTTCTGGATGCGCCTGACGATTATGACGATCAGTTTCCTGCTGGTCGCCCTCAACCCAAGGCCTATGTAGCTCATACCAAGCTGCGAATTGCTGAATTGTAAGCCAAACTTCTCGCTTCCATCTTGACTTTTAGGCCTGTGCTCCCATCTCAATAGGACATGGACACAGCCCTCTTCCCTGACGTAAACGCGATGCCGTTCATGGCTCCCAAGGCCAGCGATTTCCGCAAGGATTTTCGTCCGGAAAGCGGCAAAAAATTCGAGATTGTCAGCGACTATATCCCGGCCGGCGATCAGCCCAAGGCGATTGAAACGCTCGTGCAGGGCTTGGCCGATGGCAAGCGTGACCAGGTGCTGCTCGGCGTCACCGGCTCCGGCAAGACCTTCACGATGGCGCATGTTATCCAAAAGGTGCAGCGCCCAACGCTGATCTTGGCCCCAAACAAAACGCTCGCCGCGCAGCTCTATGGCGAGATGAAATCATTCTTCCCCAATAACGCGGTGGAATATTTCGTCTCATACTACGACTATTACACGCCCGAAGCATATGTGCCGCGCACCGATACTTTTATTGAAAAGGAATCGCAGATTAATGCTGAGATCGAGCGGCTGCGCCATGCCGCTACGCGTTCGCTGCTAGAACGTGATGACGTCATCATCGTCGCCTCGGTTTCGTGCATTTATGGCATCGGCTCGCCTGAAACTTATTCTAACATGACGCTAACGGTCGAGCGTGGCCGCGCCATGTCGCGCGAGGAGCTGATCCGCAAACTGATCGAGCTACATTACAAACGCAACGACACCGGCTTTGGCCGCGGCACATTCCGTGTGCGCGGCGATGCGGTCGAACTGTTTCCAGCCCACTTGCAAGACCGCGCCTGGCGCATTTCCTTTTTCGGTGACGAGCTTGAAAGCCTGCTTGAAGTCGACCCGCTGACAGGCGAAATCACAGGCGAACTCGAACTCGTCCGTATCTATGCCAATTCGCACTATGTGACGCCAAAGCCGACGCTCAATCAGGCGATTGGCCATATCAAGACCGAGCTTAAGGGCCGGCTCGAAGAGTACCATCAAAGCATGCGCCTACTCGAAGCGCAGCGGCTTGAACAGCGCACGACCTTCGATCTGGAAATGATCGTCACCACCGGTTTCTGCAGCGGCATTGAAAATTATTCGCGCTATCTGTCGGGCCGTGGCGCGGGCGAGCCGCCGCCCACCCTCCTCGAATACCTGCCGGACGATGCCCTGTTGATCCTTGATGAATCGCACGCGATGATCCCGCAGCTGCATGCCATGTATGCGGGCGATAAGGCGCGCAAGACGACGCTCTCCGAACACGGCTTCCGCTTGCCCTCTTGCATGGATAATCGCCCGTTGCGATTTGAGGAGTGGGATCATATCCGCCCGCAGACGATCTATGTCTCGGCTACGCCCGCGCAATGGGAAATTGACAAGTCTGGCGGCATCTCGGCAGAGCAGCTCGTGCGCCCAACCGGCCTCATCGATCCGCCGGTCGAAGTCCGCCCGACACAACATCAGGTCGACGATCTGTTGGCCGAATCTAAGCGCGTGGTCGAGGCTGGCTATCGCGTGTTGGTCACAACGCTGACCAAGAAGATGGCCGAGGCACTGACCGAATATATGAACGATGTCGGCCTCAAGACACGCTACATTCACAGCGATACCGAGACGTTGGAGCGTATCGAAATCATCCGCGATTTGCGCCTCGGCGTTTATGATGTGCTAGTCGGCATCAACCTCTTGCGCGAAGGCCTCGATATTCCTGAATGCGCGCTGGTCGCGATCTTGGATGCCGATAAGGAAGGCTATCTGCGCTCCCGCACCTCATTGGTGCAGACGATTGGTCGTGCTGCACGTAACGTCGACGCTAAGGCGATCCTCTATGCCGATACGGTTACCGCCTCGATGCAGCATGCGATGGACGAAACCGCCCGCCGCCGCCAGACGCAGCTTGACTATAACGCCGCGCATGGCATCACGCCGACGACCGTCAAGAAAGACATCGGCAATATTTTGGCCAGCGTTTACGAAACCGGCGACCGGGTCGAGATCGACATCAGCGATGCTGAAGACGATAATATGGTCGGCAAGAACTTGGGCCAATACCTGAAGGAACTGCAGGGCAAAATGATTGCTGCCGCCTCCGATCTCGATTTTGAGGTTGCTGCCCGTCTGCGTGACGAAATCAAGCGGCTTGAAGCCAAGGATCTCGGCCTTAACACGCCCGTCATGTCGTCCATGGTGCGCGAGCAGGTGAAGAGCGAACGCCTCAAAAAGCGCGGCATTTTGAAACGCAGCGAACGCTAAAACTGGGGATAAGCTGAGTTAAGTATATTCGGCAGTTGCAATCATTTCGATTCTGTTTGTAACTTTAGCTATGAAGCAAACAGCTTACAAGCGTCCCGCCCCTGTGCTTGAAAATCCGACACGTTTTCACGGCTTCAAACCGCGTCGCATCAAACGCGATATCGCGCAATTGTACGCCGAGCTTGTTAGTGCGCGAAAACCGCTTTCTCAGGGCTTCAATTTCGACGATCAATCATATGACAATCTGCTGGCGATGATCCTCATACGCGATGCGCAACTCCCTCCATTCAACAGTATGCCGCTCATCGAATATGTAGAAAATTTCCACTATTCAGGTATGTCCACGCTATTGTCGATGATTGAGCCCATGGTCGTATTTATGGCTGCAGTCCGACCGCCGATGGATGAATTATGCATGCGCATGCGCCGCTGGGGCGCTTTCGATGATCCATATGCGATGGATAACGACGAGCAGGAGATCAATCGCAAACTGTGGAAGCGCACAAGCGAGCTGTTAGGAAAAGACTTTAACCCGGAAGATATGCCGAGACGCTTTGTGTCATACTATCTGCTAGATGCAGAGCGTATTGATGACAAAGTTCAGCTGACCGGCGCGGATATTGGAGAAATATTCGACAACGAAGCGCTTAGAAAAAAGCACAAACTTGATCCAGAAGATTATTTTTCTGCCGCTATGCAGCTTTTGCGTAGAACTATGCGAGACCATGCGATGGACGCGCGCGATACAGTCAGGGCTGTGTCGTCAATAACTTTGAACCATGGTGATAAGCCACCCGCCATTTGGGCAACGCGTGAAGGCATGCTTGAAATGACTGCGGCATTAGCACCTTACCGGGCCAAATTCAAGCCAGTCGCTGATAAGAACGGCAAGCCGTTTACACTGAATTAAAGCCTACTCCATCGCCTTGACGATCTGCTCGCACATCTTCTTGGCATCGCCGAACAGCATCAGCGTATTATCATTATAGAACAGCTCGTTCTCGACGCCGGCATATCCCGCCGCCATGCTGCGCTTCACGAATAATACCTGCCGTGCCATCTCCACATCCAACACGGGCATGCCGTAGATTGGTGAGGTCGGGTCAGTCTTCGCGGCCGGGTTTGTCACGTCATTTGCGCCGATCACGAAGGCAATGTCGGCTTGCACAAAATCGCGGTTGATCTCGTCCAGCTCGAACACCTCGTCATAGGGCACATTCGCTTCTGCCAGCAGCACATTCATATGCCCCGGCATCCGGCCCGCCACCGGGTGGATCGCATAGCGCACGCGCGCACCGTTCGCCTTCAGCCGATCAGCCATCTCTCGCAGCGCGTGCTGCGCCTGCGCGACCGCCATGCCATAACCCGGCACGATGATGATGTCCTGCGCCTCGCGCATGATATACGCGGCATCCTCGGCGCTGCCTGGATGCACGGGCCTATCATCCTGGCTACTTTCAGCGCCGCTACTCACCGCATTCGCGCTATAGCCCCCGAAAATCACATTCCACAGCGAACGGTTCATCCCGCGGCACATAATATGGCTGAGGATGGCGCCTGATGCACCCACCAGCGCGCCGGTGATGATCAATAGATTGTTATGCAGCGTGAAACCGGTCGCCGCCGCGGCCCAGCCCGAATAGGAATTGAGCAGCGAGACGACAACCGGCATGTCCGCGCCGCCGATCGGCAGGATCAGTAGAAAGCCCAGTGCACAGGTAATTGCTAGCAGCAGCCACAGCGCGGCCGCGCTTTGCGTTGTCGCAGCCAATACCACGAGCGCCAGCGCCAACAATCCTAACCCAGCGTTGATGCGGTGCTGGTTGGCAAAACGCAGAGGCTTGCCGCCGATCAGCCCCTGCAGCTTGGCAAAGGCAATCGTGCTGCCAGCAAAGGTCACCATGCCGATCGCCGCCCCCAGGCTGATCTCAACCAGGCTACCAACTGTCAGCGTAATACCGAACTCGTTTGGCGCCAGGAACGCGCTGACTGCCACCAGCACCGCGGCAAGACCCACTAGGCTGTGAAACGCAGCCACTAACTGCGGCAGCGCCGTCATTTTAATCTGCTTTGCAATCAAAAAACCAATTGCGCCGCCCAGCGCGATGCCACCAGCGATCCACCAGTAATCTTGCACTTGCGGCAGGGTTAGCGTGGTGGCAATCGCCAGCGCCATCCCGGCCATGCCCATGCGGTTACCATTCCGCGCCGTCTCAGGATGCGACAGGCCACGCAACGCAAGAATAAAAAGAATACCTGCGACCAGGTAAGCGAAGGAAACCAGCTCGTGCATCTTAGCTTCCCTTCCTGCGGTACATGCCCAGCATGCGTTGCGTTACCAAGAAGCCACCGAAGATATTGATGCTGGCCAGCGTCACGGCGATGAAACCCAGCACCTTAGCTGTTGTCGTCTCGATCGGCCCTGCCGCGATGATCGCACCGACGATAATCACGCTAGAGATCGCATTCGTGACCGCCATCAGCGGCGAATGCAGCGCGGGCGTCACCCGCCACACCACATAATAACCGACGAAGCACGCTAGCGCGAAGACTGTTAGCCCCGTCACGAAGAAATCGCTATCGACCATTATGGTTGTGGCACTCGCCGCCTGTGCCGCGGCCTGGTCGGCCATAGTCGCCAAATTCCGCGCCTGATTGGCAACCGATTGAAATGCGGTCACGTCACTCATGATTGGAACCCTTCCAAGGCTACGCTGCCGCCGCGGGTCAGACTGGTCGCTGCGATCAATTGGTCATCTAGCTGCGGCGTGAACATGCCATCCTTAGTATAAGCCGCGACAAAATTGTAAATGTTGCGCGCATACAGCGCGGAGGCATCGGTTGCGAGGCGGCTCGGCATATTCAAATGCCCGATGATGGTCACACCGTTCACCTCGATCACTTCGCCGGGGCGTGAAAGTTCGCAGTTACCACCCCGCTCGACTGCCAGGTCGACGATCACACTGCCTGGGCGTAGCGCTTCCACCATCGGCCGCGTAATCAGCTTTGGCGCGGGCCGGCCCGGGATCAGCGCAGTCGTGATCACGATATCCTGCTTGGCCATGGTCTCGCTAATCAACCTAGCTTGCGCTGCCTTGAAAGCATCGCTCATGTCTTTGGCATAGCCGCCGGCGGTTTCCGCTCCGGCCAACTCAGCCTTGGAGGCCTTATCATTCGGCAGCAGGAACACGCCGCCAAGGCTCTCCACTTGTTCTTTCGCAGCCGGGCGCACATCGGTCGCGCTCACAATCGCGCCTAGCCGCCGCGCCGTGGCGATTGCCTGCAGCCCGGCTACGCCCGTGCCCATCACCAGCACGCGCGCGGGCGGAATGGTGCCCGCCGCCGTCATCATGTTCGGCATGGCCCGCCCGAAATGGCTGGCGGCATCCAGCACCGCTTTGTATCCAGCCAAGCTCGACTGGCTGGAGAGCGCATCCATTGATTGCGCGCGCGAGATGCGCGGCAGCAGATCAAGCGCGATGGCATCCACCCGCCGCTCTGCGTAAGCACGAATGCTATCGCGGCTCGCATGCGGGTTTAGCAGCCCGATCAAAATCGTGCCGGGCTGCAGCATGCCTAGTTCCTCCATGCCATCGCCCGGCTCGTTGCTCGATAGCGGCCGCTGCACCTTCAGCACGATCTGCGCATTCGAATAAAGCGCGGCGGGGCTCGGCACCAGTGTAGCGCCAGCTTGGCTATATTGGCTGTCTAGATAAGCCGCCGCCGTACCCGCCCCCATTTCAATGGCGACCTCATAACCAAGGGCGATCAGCTTTTTGACCGTTTCCGGGGTCGCGGCAACGCGCTTTTCGGCAGGGCGGCGTTCTCTGGGAATAGCAATACGCATGCAGAAAAACTAGTCCTCTCTTACCAAGATGGCTAGCCCATCAGTGTCGTTAGGATTAAAGATCCTCCTATGAATTACCGACATTCATTTCATGCCGGCAATAGCGCCGATGTGCTTAAGCACGCGCTGCTGATCGCGCTCGTGCGGGCGCTGCAGCAAAAGCCCGGCGCGCTGACCATGATTGATACCCACGCTGGTTGCGGATTATACGACCTTGGCGGCGACGAGGCTTTGCGCACTGGCGAGGCCGAGCGCGGTGTCATGCGTGCTTTTGCCAGTTCAGATCCGCTACTGGATGATTACCGCGCTGCCATCCGGCAGGTGAATGCCACGACTTTGCCATCCATCTATCCCGGCTCGCCACAAATTCTGGCGCAGCTTCTGCGTCCGCAAGACGCGCTGATTCTTAACGAAAAGCACCCGGAAGACGTTTATACCCTCCGTGGCATCATGCGAGACACGCCCGCCGCCGTGCACGAGCGCGACGGTTATGAATTCTGGCTAGCGATGTTGCCGCCTACAACGTCTCGCGGTCTCGTTGTCATTGACCCGCCGTATGAACAAACTGGCGAGCGCGCGCAGCTGACGGCAACGCTTGCCGCCGCGCATCGCAAATGGGCGCATGGCACAACAATGATCTGGTATCCACTAAAAGATCGTGCCACGCATTGGCAGTGGGAAGAGCAACTGCGCGCACTCGCCATCCCAAAGTTTCTACGCATCGAACATTGGCTTTACGATGCCGAGCAGGCTGGAACTTACAACGGATCGGGCCTTTACATCATAAACCCGCCCTATGCATTCATGCAGGCACTGCCGCCTTTGCTCAAAGCTTTGCGGGCTGCGCTTGCACCGGAAGGACATCGCGGTGAAATTACAGTCGACTGGTTGACTCAATAACGGTCAGCTTAGCGGCTCTGCAATGGCCGCCGGTAACTCCGGCAAGCCCACCGGTGCGCAGCTGCCCGTGTCGATATGTGCGCCCGCTGCGGCTGCAATCCAAAGCCCGCCCACAACGGCGACTAGCAAGCCAAAAAAGCACCATGGCAAATATTTATCGACAAAATGCCGCGCGCGCTCGCCGAAATACCGCAAGATCGCCGCTAGCAGGAAAAAGCGCCCGCCACGCGCGATCACCGATGAAATCAAAAACATCGGCAGCGAGAATTTTGCAGCGCCGCTGGCGATAGTAACGATCTTGTATGGGATCGGCGTCACGCCTTTCGCCAAAATGATCCAGGTGCCGTATTTCGCGAACTCGCATTGGAACAGCGCCATCCCGGCGTCACCAATGATCCACTTGCCGAGCGTGCCTGCGAGGTAGAAGCCAATCGCATAGCCAAGCAACCCGCCTGTAACGCTGGAAACGGTGGTGATCGCAGCGATATACCAGGCGCGTTCCGGCCGCGCCAAGGTCATTGGGATTTGCATGATATCAGGCGGTATCGGGAAGACGGAGCTTTCGGCGAAAGCCACTGCGCAGAGTGCCGCTTCGGCCTGCGGGGTCGCAGCACGCTCGATCGTCCAATTATAAAGGCGGCGAAGAATTTTCATATAGCTCTGGTGGTCTCCGAATGTGGCGGTATCATGAAGCGGTTCGCAGCGCAGGTCGATAGGCAAGTGACAGTGAAAAACGAACCTCCTATGCTGGGTTATGTCTAAAAAAGCTTTGCATTACCCACATAAAACCCCGCCCGCCCCTGCAGACTGGCTAGAAGTCGCCGATGGTATCTATTGGCTACGGTTTCCGCTGCAACTAGCGCTTAATCACGTGCATGTCTGGCTGCTGCGCGATGGCGCTAACGGCTGGTTCTGCATCGATAGTGGCTGGGGCGGCGCGCTTACGCATGCGCTGTGGGATCAGGTGATCGCCGAAAAGCTGGACGGCAAGCCAATCACGCGGCTGCTCGTCACCCATTACCATCCTGATCATATCGGCAGTGCCGGTTATCTATACGAGAAGTTCCAGCCTGAAATCCTAATGTCGCAGGTCGAATGGCTAACGGCACGGATGTTGGCGCTCGATACGCAATTCTCGATGCGCGAGATCAATCGTGCACATTACGCCGCGATGGGCATTCCGGCGGAGGTGCAGGCGATGCTGACCAACTCCGGCAATCATTATGCACAGGCTGTCGATCTGCTACCACCGCGCTTCACGCCATTGGCTGCGGGCGATACGATCACGATTGACGGTTCCGCTTGGAAAATTTTGATAGGCGGTGGGCATGCGCCCGCGCAGGTCTCGCTCTTTAATGCCGCGCGCGATCTCTATATCGCCGCCGATCAGGTGCTGCCGCGCATTTCGCCGAATGTCAGCGTCTGGGCCTCTAACCCGTATGCGGATGCCCTGGCCGACTATATGGCCACGCTGCACGACATCCGCAGTAAAACAACGGAAACGGCTTTAACACTGCCGTCGCACAATTTGCCTTTTATCGGCCTGCACACGCGCATTGGTGAGCTATTGCAACATCACGATGAGCGCATGGCGCAGATCGCAGACCTTTGCCGCGACGCACCCCTAACAGTTAACGAGATTGCCGAGCGTGTCTTTGACCGCACGCTCGACCGCACGCAGACCGTATTCGCCATCGGCGAGATGCTGGCGCACGTCAACCGCATGCTGGCCATGGGTACGTTAAAGCGCGAAAATCCGGGCGATTTAGCGCCTTGGCGGTTCCGGGCTGCATGAAAGTAATTCAGTAATGCCGATTTTCGCTTAAAGTCTTATGATGTTAACACCAATTACGATCCTTTCAAATCGCACTGCGCACAAGCATATGCAAAATCGCTTGCGCAATTGCTTTCAAGGTATTGAAGATAGTTGCAACGAGACCAGCATTCGCATGCTGGAAACGCGTGCATTCTGGGACAAGCACTATGCAAGGCTAGAACCTTTTGTTCCTGACTATTTGGAAAGCCTGTTCGATATCGCTCTGCACCCTTACGCGCTGGCAGGTCAAGCCGACGAGGTGATCTGGTGCATGCATGGCGGCAGGCGCCTTACGGCAGAAGGGCAGATCGCTTGGATAGAACCGAAATTTGCTAAAGACGGCGAATTTGGCCATCTGGAATCAAAATTGACTTCGATCCGCGCAGTCGAACTGGTGGGTGTTATGGCTCGGCACTATCCGCAAGCTTTTACGTCAAACGATGTCGATAGATTGCTCGATATATCGGGTTTGACGGAAACTGGCAGCCTTGGCCATGGCCCCAACTATTCACTGTATCAAACCATGCTTGAATTATCGACGGCTAACCCTGGCATCTTTACTGACGATCATCGCGAGGAAATTCACAAGCGCCGCCTCCATAATAAAGACTACACCTATGCTTTGGTTCTAGAACTTCTGCATGATCAAAATTATGAACTGCCGTTACAAGGTGGGCTTACCCCATCGCGGCCTGAAGAAAATCAGGTAGTTTTTGTTTCCTTCTTGGGAAATAAAGCACCGAAACCTAAGCGCTAATCCTTCAGCTCTGCAAATTTCCCACCCATCCATTGATAGACGACATAGGTCGGGGCTTTTACGTCGCCCTTGGCGTCAAAACCGATTGGCCCCAATACGGTCTGGAACGTGCCAGCACGCAATGCCTCGGCCACTTTGTCGGCCTCTATGCTTTTTGCGGCAGCCGCTGCCTGTGCCCAAACCTGATAGGTCGCGTAGGTGTAAAGCGTATAGCCTTCCGGCTCGTAGCCTTGCTTACGGAACTTTTCAACCAGCGCCACCGCTTCTGGGCGATTGCGCGGATCCGGGCCGAAGGTCATCAGCACGCCATCGCCATCTTTGCCGGTGATTGAATTGAACTCTGTTGTCATGAGGCTGTCGCCGCCCATTACGATCGCCTTGCTGCCTTGTGCGCGTAATTGCCGCACGATCAGCCCGGTCTCGGTATGCGCCCCGCCGATATAGATCAGCGCCGCGCCCGTTTGCTTCAGGCGCGAGACCAGCGCGTTAAAATCGCGCTCGCCGGTCGTATAGGCCTCATACAGCACTGGCTCCATCCCGGCTTTTTTAAGGCCAGCCACCACTTCATCGGCAATGCCTTTGCCGTACGCCGTCTTATCCTGCAGCACGGCGATCTTCTGGCCTTTGAAGTGCTTGGTAATGTAAGCCGCCGCCGCCCCGCCCTGCTGGTCATCGCGCCCGCAGACGCGGAATGTCGTCTTCGATCCCTGCTCTGTCAGTTGCGGATTGGTCGAGGCCGGGGAGATTTGCAGCACGCCCTCTTCGGCATAAATCGGCGCCGCAGGAATAGAGCTGCCGCTGCAATAATGCCCTGCCACCATCACCGCGCCCTTGCTGGAAAGCTGCGAGGCGACCGCAACCGCCTGTTTCGGGTCACACGCATCGTCAGCCTTCGTCAATGCGAGCTGCTTACCAATCACGCCACCTGCCGCATTGATGTCAGCCACAGCCTGTTCTGCGCCATGGCGCATCTGCTCGCCCATGCTGGCGTTTTGTCCTGTCAGCGGCCCGGCCATGCCCACCTGAATCTCTGCCGCAATGGTCGGTGTCGCAAACAAGACGGCTAAGGCCAGAAACAATTTAATGCGCATGTTCACCTTCCAGATAAGCGGCCTTCACCGCCGGGTCATTACGCAGCGCCTCGCTGCTGCCTTCAAACTGTACCATGCCGCCCGCCAGGACGTAACCGCGATTGGCGAGCTTGAGCGCCAGGTTGGCATTTTGCTCGACCAGGAAGATCGTCAATCCCTCATCGCGGTTCAGCCGCGCCAACGCCTCGAAGATTTGTTTGATAACGAGTGGCGCCAAGCCCAGCGATGGCTCGTCCAGCAGCAGCAGTTTCGGTCGCCCCATTAGCGCCCGGCCCAATGCCAGCATCTGCTGTTCTCCGCCTGACAGCGTGCCGCCAAGCTGGCCCGCACGTTCAGCCAAGCGTGGAAACAATGTGTAAACTTTACATAGGTCGCCGTCGAAATGCTCAGCAGGCTGTGCCTGCGCGCCGACCTGCAGGTTTTCCAGCACCGTCATGCGCGGGAATATCCGCCGCCCTTCCGGCACATGCGCGAGTCCCATGCCGACGATCTCATTCGTCGATGCATGGGTGACATCGTTGCCCATCAAAACCACAGCGCCGCCCGTAACGGTGCCATCAAATGAAGGCTGCCCACCAATCGCACGCAATAAGGTTGACTTACCAGCGCCATTCGCGCCGATCAGCGTCACGATCTCGCCCGCATCCACATGCAGCGTGACGCCGCGCAACGCTTCGATAGCACCATAACTTGCGGATAGGTTTGTTATGCTAAGCATCATCGTCACCTAAGTAGGCTTTGATCACGTCATGATTGGCCCGCACGTCAGCCGGACTGCCATTTGCGATCTTAATGCCGTAATCCAGCACGCAGACCTGATCCGATATCTTCATGACGACGCGCATATCGTGCTCGATCAACAGGATAGACAGCTTGTGTTCAGTTTTAAGTTGAACGAGCTTCTGCGCCAGATCGGCGCTCTCTCGTCCGTTCAAACCCGCCGCTGGCTCATCCAGACAGAGCAGCCTTGGTTTCGTGCATAAAGCCCGCGCGATCTCCAGCCGCCGCTGTGCGCCATAGGGCAATGCATCAGCCCGACTGTTGGCCGCGTCTGTCAGTCCAAAAAAGTCTAGCCATTGCCGCGCCAATTGTATCGCCTCGTCCAAGCCTGTTTGCGGTTGCGCCGCCAGTAAATTTTCCAGCGCCGTCAGCCCGCCGAACAGCCGGAGGTTTTGGAATGTTCGCGCCACGCCCGCCTGCACAATTTTATGCGCGGGCAGCCCGGCAACGTCCGCATTATCCAGCTGCACCCGCCCGCTCGTCGGCCTGTAAAAACCCGTCAGGCAATTGAACAGTGTCGTCTTGCCAGCGCCATTCGGGCCAATGATCGCAGTAATCGTATTCGGCGCGACCGTCAGCGATACATCGTTCACGGCCACGAGTCCGCCGAACCGCATCGTGAGATTTTCAACGCTCAACAGGCTCATAATTTCACCTGTGGCTTCCGCACGGCAAATAAGCCGCCCGGCCGCCAGATCATCAGCAGCACGAGGCCGACGCCGAACGCCAGCATCCGATAATCCTGCAACTCGCGGAAGGCTTCCGGCACGCCCACCAGCAGGGCTGCCGCCACGGCGACGCCCAAGGCGCTACCCGCGCCGCCTAGCACCACGATCGCCAGCAGCACCGCTGTTTCAGCGAAAGTAAAACTCTCTGGACTGATGAACCCTTGCTTGGCCGCGAACAGCGCGCCCGCCGCCGCCCCCAGCGCTGCCGAAATCATGTAAGCCGCCAGCTTCAGTTTCGCCACGCCGATGCCCACGGCAGAGGCCGCGATCTCATCCTCGCGGATCGCTTCCAGCGCTCGCCCCATGCCGCGACGTCGTAGCCAACGCACGAATAACAGCGCCGCCAGCGCCAGCCCCAGCGCGATATAATAGAGCAACAGCACCCGCTCCGCTGGGGGCAGCGCTTCACCTAGCCAGGTCGGCCGCGGCACGCGCGAAATTCCGTTCGGCCCGCCGGTCAGGCTCTGCCAATTGATCAGGATCAGCCGCACGATCTCGGCAAAGCCCAGCGTCGCAATCGCGAAGTAATCGCCACGCAGCCGCAACGTGGGGATGCCGACAATTAAACTGGCTGCCATGCCAATGAACATCGAGAGCGGCAGCGCTATCCAGAATCCAAGCTCGAAATTGATCGCCAGCAACGCATAGGCGTAAGCGCCTAGCGCGTAAAACGCTACATAGCCAAGGTCGAGCAGCCCGGTCAGGCCGATCGTGATATTGAGCCCCCAACCCAGCAACATATAGATGAAGATCAGCGTCGCGATCTCCATCAGATACCGATCGGCGAACGGGAACAATGGGAACAGCAGAGCCGCGGCAATCAGCGTGCCACCAACGATGCGCGTATCAACGGTCGGCAGCTTCAGCTTCACCTGCAGTCGCGGGCGTGATTGCCACAGCAGCACCGTCGCCACAATCGCGATCACAGCCCCAGCCAGCCCCGGCAGATCACCGATCAGTTGCAAGCCTGCGTCACTATCGACCAGCCGCAGCCCGATCAGCGGCAGCAACAGCGCGAACGAAAGCCCGGCAATGATCAGCAGACGCTTCATACTTTTGTCACATCCGGCCGGCCGAATAATCCCTGCGGCCTGATCAGCAGCACCAGGATCAACACGCCGAACACCGCCGCATCTTTATATTCAACACTCGCGTAGGCCGACCAGAAGGTCTCGATCAGGCCGATCAGCAGCCCGCCGGCAATCGCCCCTGGCAAGCTACCGATGCCGCCCAGCACCGCAGCGGTAAAGGCCTTAATGCCCGCCAAAAAGCCCATGAAAAAATCGATCACCCCATAATATAGTGTTACCAGCAGCCCGGCGACTGCCGCTAGCATCGCGCCCAGCATAAAGGTGATGGCGATCGTGCGATTAACGCGAATGCCCAGCAGCGCGGCCATGGTCGCATCCTGCTCCACCGCCCGCTGCGCCCGGCCCAATGCGGTCTTCTGAATAAGATAGGTAAAGCATGTCACCAGCACCGCCGTCAGCACCAAAATCAGAATTTGAATGTTAGAAATACTCAGCACAAATCCATCCGCGCTTGTGTGTAGCGAATAGCTACCCGTCACCAGCGGCGGCAGCGGCTTCACGCGCGCGCCATGCGCCAGTTGTACGGCATTCTGCAAAACGATCGAAACGCCGATGGCGGAAATCAGCGGCACCAGCCGATTGGTCGCCTTGCCATTCTTCCGCAAGGGCCGATAGGCAATGCGCTCGATCGAAAATCCGTAGAGCGCCGAGAGCAGCAGCGCCACCAGCAGCGCCACGCCGATCACAATGGGGATCGAGGCGATCCCCAAACTCTGCAGCAAAATAATGGTAATCAGCGCGATAAAGGCGCTCAGCATATATAAATCGCCATGCGCGAAATTGATCAGCCGCAGCACGCCGTAAACCATGCTGTAGCCCAGCGCGACGAGACCATAGACCGCGCCCAACGCCAGCCCGTTGATCAATTGCTGCAGGAAATAATCGACGCCAAGGTCCATGGCGGGAGTGTAACGGCTCACCGCTATGCGGCAAGCGATTTGCGGCGGTAAGGTCTATGAATTACTGGTTGTGCATCCTTCGTAGGCCCCTTCTGGTGACTTTGTTAGCCGCGCGTTGCGACCCTTACCCATGTAATCGATCTCGTCAGACTGATAATGCACCACGCTATCACCCTCTATCCGCGGCACATCGTAGATTGTCTCGCCTAACTTAATCGCGGCACGGCTACCGTCAGGTGCGAAGCTGGCGACAAAAGTGCGATTTTTTACGCAGTGATATTTAATGCCATCGGTACGAGCCCAGGCTTCCTGCGTCACCGGTCTAGCCGGCTGCGTCGCGCAACCGGCGACCAGCAATAACGCTAAGAGCGCAAATTTATTCAGGTGCTTTGACATCGGCCCCCGTCTTAATCGTGGTGATCACGCCATAGGCGCCGCCGGCACTGGCGCTATCAACCACGGCGGGCGTGGTTGGGCACAGGCGCATGACACCGGTCGTCGTCTGCATAGCGATCTGCGTGGCAATCGCTTGCTGGAATTGTGGCGCATTCCACATAGTGGCGTTGGTCACGATGCTTGCTGCTGTTTTGCAGAATTCGTGCGGGTCAGCCACGGCAACCTCGTTTGCATATTCGTTGCCAAGGATCGTGCGCAAGCGGTCAAGCTCCGCCACGCCCGGCTTGCCGTTCGCCTTGTAATATTGGATCAGCGTGTTTTCAGCCTGGCGCAACTCGCGCGTATACTTGCGCCCGAAGCTTACATAGGCATCGGTCAAGCTGCTGCCATCCGGCGCGTATTTGCAGGTCAGCGCGATCACCATCAGCTTGGAATGGATGCGTACTGCGGCTTCTGCCGATGCCGCATCCAGATTATAGCAGCCACCTGCTGCCAACGCCGGTTGGGCAAACATAAGTATGGCAAGACCAGCTAAAATAATACGCTTCATATAAACTCCCATGGCTTGGGCTGAATTTACGGAGTGAGCCCGCACGCTACAAGTAAATTTATACAGCCGAATGTACTGCATTCCGCACTAGCACAGCTGCGAAAAAGCCATCCGTTGCATGATCGGCGGGGTTTAACGTCAGCATATCGGCATTAACAGGGCATTCAAGCGCCGGCCATTCCTCTGCCCAGATCGACGTAATTGGCAATAAAGCATAACCGCTATGCCGTTCCAAAAACGCCTCAACCTGCCGCTGGTTCTCGATCGGCAGCAACGAACAAGTCGCATAAATCAGCCGACCGCCCGGCTTTACCAACCGCGCCGCCGAATCCAAAATCGAGGATTGAATGCGCGTCAACTCTGTCAGATCAGGCCCTAGCTGCCGCCAACGTGATTCCGGATTGCGTCGCCAGGTGCCAGCGCCGCTGCAAGGCGCATCCACCAGCACGCGGTCGAATCCATCCTTATGTCGCTTCAGCCACGGATCACTTTCAGTCTTTAGCGGCTGCAGATCGACATTCTGCACGCCCGCGCGGCGAAGGCGCAGCGCACTGCGTTTCAACCGCCCGGCCAACACATCACAGGCAATGATGCGGCCCTTGTTCTGCATGCCAGCGGCCATCGCCAACGTTTTGCCGCCCGCGCCCGCGCAAAAATCCAGCACGCGCATGCCCGGCTTCGCGGCGACCGCCAGCGCGACGAGTTGCGAGCCCTCATCCTGAATTTCCGCTAATCCCTCTTTCAGCGCCGGGTGCGCATTGAGGTCTGGCCGGTTCCGCAAGCGAATGCCTTCCGGCGTATATTTGCATGGCTCGATATCCCAGCCCACCTGTTCGAATTCGCGTAGCAAGGTTTCGCGATCGGCCTTCAAGGTATTCACCCGCAGATCCAGTGGCGCCGGATGCAGCATCGCTGCTAGCACGGCCTCGGCACGGTCGCCGTAAGCCTCATATAGCATTGCCTCGGCCCATTCCGGGCATTCGAGGCGCACGGCTGCTGGCATCTCCTCGCTCGTCAGTTGCTGGCCGTCCAACTGCCGCGTCATGTCACGCTCATGTGCAGACAGGGCCGATGGCGCATATTGTCCGCCATTGCACAGCGCCTCAAGATCAGCGGCGGCAATCCCCTCGTCTCCACTATCGCTCAACAGTGCATCGGCCAGCGCAAGCGCCCGCGGGGCCGGGGTAAAGCCGCAGCGCGCCAGATGCCACGTTAGGCGTGCCTGGCTGCGCAAGATGCGATAGATCGCACCCGCAATCGCCGCGCGGTCTTTCGAACCGATGAAGCGGCGCGCGCGGAAATATTTCGCCAGAATCGTGTCAGCCGGACGCTGTGCCGTCCAAATTTCGGCAAGCGCATCGATGGTCGTGGCAAGGCGGGCGGCGGGTGTCATGCGCAAGCTTTAAGCGTTCAGCCTTTGGATGACAAATAAATAAGCCTCCGCTACACTGATCTCAGCCCTGGTACTGAATTGTTGTTGTATATGTTTGAAAATCCACCCACCGAGACGGATATCCTTGCCGCCATTGATATCGGCACGAATAACTGTCGGTTATTGATCGCCTCGTTGGCGCCTGACGAAATAGGTGCGTTGAAGCCGACAATCATAGACGCTTTCTCTAGATTGGTTCGATTGGGTGAAGGCCTATCCACCGCCACCACCCTATCCGAACCCGCAATGACGCGCACGCTCGAAGCGCTCTCTGTCTGCATCTCTAAAATGCACCGGCGCGGCGTTACCCGCTATCGTGCGGTCGCCACTGAATCCTGCCGGCGCACATCCAACGCCGGCATCTTCCTGAATCGGGTCGAGGCGCTAACAGGCCTCAAGCTTGAAGTGATCAGCGCGGAAGAAGAAGCCCGCCTCGCTCTGCAAGGTTGTGCGCCGCTGTTCGAGCCGGAATACACCCATGGCCTGCATTTCGATATTGGCGGCGGCTCCACAGAACTGGTCTGGACATCGCTGCAGCCGATCAAAAAAATTCTCGCGCAGATTTCTATTCCTTGCGGCGTCACCTCGCTTACAGAACAGTTTGGCGGCGATCTTGTATCGCCCGATACATATGCGGCGATGCTCGCGCACCTGAAACAGCATCTGCAACCATTCGTCGATGCGATCGCTACTGACTTCGCCAATGCCAATCAAACAGGCCGCGTGCAGTTCCTTGGCTGCGCTGGCACGATCAGCACGATCGCCGCCCTCGTCCTTGACCTACCATTCTATCAGCGCAGCAAGGTCGATGGCTTCTGGCTGAATATCGCTGATGCGCGGCGTGTCTTCGCGCATTTGCTCACGCTTAATTATAAAGGCCGTTCTGCCATTCCTGCACTAGGGCCGGAACGCGCCGATCTCATTATCGCCGGCTGCGCGATTGTCGAGGCGATTGCCGATCTTTGGGATGCAGAAACCATGCGCGTTGCCGACCGCGGGGTCCGCGAAGGCATCCTCTATGATCTCGTGGGTGTGGAACGAATTCAATGATGCTATTTCTTTGCTTTTTCCATTATTGTCTGGTATATTTCTAATATGGAAATATTCTTGCTTGCCCATGCCAATACAGTCTTAATCGATGCAATATCGAAATATACGATATTACGCTCTAAGTCTTTGCTTAATTTAATAAATCCGAAAACCACCCCCCCCTCTTGGGGTGCCTATGCCCGCTAAGCGCACCGTCAAAGTCGGCGACCGGGTGCTCAAGAACGCCCGTCGTTTTTCGCCCTCATCGCAAAAATGGCTGCAACGCCAAATCAACGATCCATACGTAGTGAAAGCCAAGGCCGCGGGCTGGCGTTCCCGTGCGGCCTTCAAGCTGATCGAGCTGGACGAGAAATATCATCTGTTGAAGTCCGGCCAGCGCATCGTCGATCTCGGTGCCGCCCCTGGCGGTTGGACGCAAGTCGCGCTTAAGAAAGTTGGCGCAAAAGGCCAGGTCGTCGGAATCGATATCCTGCCGATGGAACCCATTGCCGGGGCCACGCTGCTGCTGAAGGATTTCACCGAAGAGGATGCGCCCGCGCTACTGCTGGCTGAACTTGGCGGGCCGGTCGATCTCGTGCTGTCCGATATGGCGGCGGGATCGATCGGCCATCAGGCAACCGACCACCTCCGCATTATGATGCTGGCCGAAATGGGGCTGGAGTTTGCCATCCAAGTGTTAAAGCCCGGCGGCGGTTTCGTTTGTAAGCTATTCCAAGGCGGCGCGGAAAAAGAGTTGCTCACTATCCTCCGCAAACATTTTAGTACAGTGAAGCATGCCAAGCCTCCAGCGTCGCGCCAGGGCTCCAGCGAAACTTATGTCGTTGCGCTCGGTTTTAAAGCGCCAGAGGCGCTTGGATTTAAGGCTACAAAGGCATAACTTAGACACATGCCTATCACTCTCACCGACACCGCCGCTGCCCGCATCAATAGCCTCACCAGCACGCCCGAATTTGCGGGTCAACTGCTGCGTCTGACGGTCGACGCCGGGGGCTGTTCCGGCTTCGAATATCACTATGCTTTCGCCCCCGCGCCCGAAGCCGGTGATGAAATTTTCGAGAATGCGGGTGCGCGCCTTGCAATCGATCAGACCTCGTTGCAACTGCTCGATGGCGCAACGCTCGATTACGAAACCAGTTTGATGGGCGCGCAGTTCAAGATCGTCAATCCGAACGCCGTCGCCGGTTGCGGTTGCGGCAATAGCTTCGCCGTTTAATGGGCGGCATCAGCTGCAGTATAAGCGTCGGCGCACAGCCACGAAGCCAGCGCATTGCGCACCGCCGCGCTATCATTATCGACCCGCCGCACAACGCCGCCCGTCAGCAAGCTAAAGACGCCCGCCTCATGGTCGTACGGCATGCCCAAGGCCAACGCCAAGGGTCGCAATTCAGCTTTGCCATCCTGCAAAGCTTGCGAAAGCTTAGGCGGCATTGCCAGCCCAGCTGTTGGCAACAACACCGTGCGATTACCATCGGTTATAGCCACGAAGCCCATTGTGTATGGCTGCAATTGCGGATCGCCAAGCAGCGGTTGCATAATCCCGCCTTCAAGGCCAACACCCAAAGTCGCATCAGGCATCGCAACCAAGGCTGCACGCGCGCGGTTCAATGCGCCCTGCGCCGTTTCTGCAACCGTCAGCGGCTGCGCAGCTACGCCCGATGGCACATCAATGCCCATCACTTCAGCCATAACATCGTAAGCTTCCAACGCCAGTTCAACGGCCTTCAACTTGGCTCTACTTTGGCTACCAACTGCAATCTTCATTCTAAAGCTCCAAGGAATTTGCCATGACAATGCGCATCGCCAGCTGGAACGTCAATTCCGTCAAAGCGCGGCTGGAGCGCGTGCAGGAATGGATTGCTGATAACCCTGTTGACGTTTTACTGCTGCAAGAGCTGAAAACAGAAACCTTCCCCGCTGAAGCCTTTGTCGAAATGGGCTATAAGTATCAAGTTGTCGCTACGCAAAAAGCCTACAACGGCGCGGCGCTGCTCTCCCGCCATCCGATCACGGACGAAGTCAACGGCCTGCCGGGTGATGAGAGCGATACACACGCCCGCTTTGTCGGCGGCACGATCAAGGGTATCGAAATTTACGGACTTTACCTGCCAAACGGCAATCCAATGCTGGATGAGGATGGCAAGCCGACTGCTAAATTCGAATATAAGCTCGCTTGGCTAAAACGCCTGCAAGCTTTTGCCAAAAAAGCCGTGAAGCGGGAAACGCCAGTCGTCTTCGGTGGTGACTTCAATATCATACCTGCGCCGCTCGATGCACGCTATCCGCATCACTGGGACGGCGATGCTCTCTATTCGCCTGAAGCCAAAGCGGCTTGGCGCGGTCTCCTCAATCTCGGTTACAGCGACGCACTGCGTTCGCTTTATCCAGACGAACAGATTTTCACCTTTTGGGATTATCAGCGCGGCGCGTTTGCGCGCAATGACGGCATCCGCATCGACCATTTCTTGCTCTCTCCCGAAGCCACGCTTTTGCTGAAGGATTGTACTGTCGATAAAGGGCCACGTGGTTTGGAAAAAGCTTCGGATCATACGCCTGTAGTCATCACATTGCGCACATAGGAAAAAATACGGTTAACGGTTGGTTAAGCGCTTGCATACAATCCGCACGAGTGTAAGTTTCTCATAAGAAAACTTAGCTGAGGGGCTGGGCGCAACGTGATACGGAATACGAAACGCCATGGGTTTCAGCCCAAGGTCGCTGCGCAGCTGGCTTATAAACCGCAAACAATGCGCCACACTGACCGGATCTTACTGCCGCCGCGCTTTATCCCGCTTTGGCGGAAGCGATCCTGCCGATCAGCCTTGCCGATTGGCAAGTCGCCATGGCCCGTGCCGGGCTATCAACCTATGCGGTGCGCTGGTGAATGCTGTTGCACGCCTTGGCGATATCCTGCTGACGAATGGACTTGTTACGCCCGATCAGATTGAAGTCGCGCTGCACGAAAAAAGTCGCAGCGGCAAACTGCTCGGCACTATTCTGGTCGAACTTGGCTTCATTAGCCATATTGACCTCAACACAGCGCTTACTGAACGCACAGGCTATGCTGCTTTCGATGCTAACATACTATTAGTAGATGCTGCGTTAGCGCAGAAACTGCCACGTGATTTGGCTGAACGGCACCGTATTGTGTTGCTGGGCGAAACGCCGGAAGGCCTCGCGCTTGGCATGGTCGATCCCTACGACGTCATTGCCTTGGATGCAGCACGACATGCCCTAAACGGCCAGCCTTTGTTGCCGCTGCTACTCACCGATTCTGAACAAATCGAACTGGTTGGCTCGCTCTATGGCCGCCAATTTGATCTGCAGCAAATCCTGCGGGATCTGCGCGGTGGCACACAACAACTTGTCTCTAATAACGTTGCGCCTGAGGGTTTGCGCCACCCTATCGTGCGATTGGTATCGACGCTGCTGCTTGATGCCGTGCGTGATGGCGCATCCGATCTGCATTTCGAGCCGGAAGAGTTTTTTATTCGCATCCGCCAGCGCCGCGATGGCGATCTGCAGCAGATCGCCGCCGTTCACCGTGATTTCTGGCCAGCGCTTTCTAGTCGTCTAAAAGTGATGAGCGGCATGAATATCGCCAATCGCTTGATCCCGCAGGATGGCCGTTTCTCGCTGTCGGCTCTTGGCCGTATGGTCGATTTTCGTGTGGCGGCACTGCCAGGCGTGCATGGCGAAAATATCGTCGTGCGTGTTTTAGATAAAACACGTGCGCTGCGCTCGCTAGACGCGCTTGGCTTCACTTCCCAGCAACTCATCCAATTACGCCGTCTCGCCAATCGCTCCGAAGGGTTGATCATCCTCACCGGCCCGACTGGCAGCGGCAAGACCACAACGCTCTATGCACTCTTGCGAGAGCTCGCCGATATCAAACGCAATATCATGACGCTGGAAGATCCGGTTGAATATCAGCTCCCGATGTTGCGGCAAACGCAAGTGCGTGAACAGGCCGGTCTGGGCTTTGCCGATGGAGTACGTGCGATCCTGCGGCAAGATCCTGATGTGATCCTGATCGGCGAAATTCGCGATGCCGAGACGGCGCAGATGGCTGTCCGCGCTGCCATGACGGGGCATCTTGTTTTCGCAACCCTGCATACGCGCGATGCGGTCGGTGCCATTCCGCGCCTGTTTGATTTTGGGCTCAGCCCGGCATTGCTTGGCGGCAATCTGCTCGGTATCGCCACACAGCGTCTTGTGCGCATGCTTTGTACTGCCTGTAATGGTAATGGCTGCACGGCTTGTCGCAATACCGGTCATAAGGGTCGCGAGGTCGTCGCGGAAATTCTGGAAATCACCCCGACTTTGGATGCGTTGCTGCAAACAAAAGATGGTGGAACACGTAATCAATGGCTTGCCGCTGCTAAAGCCGATGGGTTCCAGCCGATTGCAACAACCGTGATAGCTAAGCTTGATGCTGGATTAATATCGGCTGCAGAAGCGCAAAAGCTTTCCGGCCAAGATTTAAGCGATCCCCATGCCTGACTACCGTTACCGCGCCCTCAACCCCCGTGGCCGCGTCCAGCGCGGTGAATTGACCGCTGCCTCACCTTATGATTTGCAGCATCAATTACAACAAGCGGGGATTAGCTTAATCGAGTCGCGCGAGCGTCCGGTCTCAAGTCGTCGCTTTAATCTTCGTAGCCAAGGTCCACACCTGCGTAATCTAGCGCAGCTCTGTTTGCATATCGCACAGCTGGAACGCGCCGCCGTTAGGCTGACGGATACCCTTCGCGATGTTGCCGCTACTTTACCAGCTGATAAATTGCGTACAGCCCTCAACGCCAGCATTACTGAAATCGAAGCTGGCGGCACCTTGTCCGAAGCGCTCGCCTTGCGCCCGACGCTATTTCCAACGCCGATGCCTGCGCTTGTCGCGGCAGGGGAAGCCACAGGTCGGCTAGGCGATGTTTTTGGACAATTGGCCAGCCATTTCGATTGGCGGGCCAAGCTGCGCGCCCGTATCATGCGCGTCATCGCCTATCCGCTCTTTTCGCTAGTGACAATGGTATCGGTTGTATTTTTCCTGCTTGGCTATGTCGTGCCGCAAACAAGTGCGTTTCTGCATGATATGAATGTAGCACTTCCCGCGCATACGGTCGCCCTTCTCAAAACTGCTGAATTCGTTAGCACCTATGGCATGCCGCTACTCATAGTGCTTCTTTGCACCACCTTTAGCAGTCTATTCGCGTATCGTCGCAGTACAGCTTTTGCTAGTTGGGCTGATCGGCAGCTATTACATGCGCCGGTTATCGGCTCATTGTGGCGACGATTGGAACTTGCGCGGTTCACGCGCAGCCTCGCGATGATGGTTGATAGCGAAATCGATCTGCTGACGGCGCTTGCCACTTCCGCACAGGCAATTCGTAATCGCGCTTTGCTGGAAAGCATTACAACCCTGCGGGAGCAAGTACAAAACGGCATCGCGCTATCACGTGCAGCGCAGCTATCGGGGGAATTTCCCAGCCTTGTTCAGCGCATGCTCTCGGTTGGGGAGCAAGGCGGCAAAATGCCATCAGCTCTTTACAACGTTGCGGATTATTATGAGGCCGATGTCCAACGCAATGCGGAGGATTTGGTCGCAACGCTTGGCCCTACCATTACGATTGTCACCGGCGGGTTACTGATTTGGCTCGTCACCGCGGTCTTCATGCCGATTTATGATGCCTTGCCGCAGATGATGTAAGCCATGATTTTTGATATTTTTACCCGCACTCGCTTTTTTCTATTCCTAGCGCCTACGCATGCTGATTTGTGGCGGCAGCGCGGACGCGTGCTTGACCGCGTCGATAGTTTGTCGCCAACCGACCCTGACTATGCCAATCGCCTGCGGGAGCTTTTTGTAGCTCATAAAAGTCATCGATTAGGTTTATTGCTAAATCTGCCTGACCTAACCGTGCAAGCCGAAGCAACGCCAACGGTTGGCATTCTCGATCGGCGTAAGTTGGTTGCCCGACGGCTAGATTACTTGTTCCCGCGTGCGGTCTTAAAAGGCGCAAAGATTGGGAAAAGCAAAACCCAACTGGCCGCATTGCGCCCGCATGCAGCGCTCACAACAACATTACATGCGATTATCAACGCTGGTGTCGAAATTGATTGGATTGCGCATGCTGCCTTGGAAGCGGCCCGCATGATTCCTAAGGCTTTACAAACCTCTCCCTATATCTGCGTGCTGAGGCTTGGCGATACCGGGTTATTGCTGGCCGGTGAACAGAGGCTATTATTGGCGACCCGCCATTTGCCGCTCGCGCAGCTTGATGGCGCAGATCTAGCTGCTGAAATTCAATCCACCTTTGCCTATTTGCAGCGGCACGGTTGGCAGCAAGCGCGTGATCTGGCGTTCATCGGCTTCGGAATCGCTGCACCTAACGTACCCGGTCTTACCTTCACCGATACCGCCCTCTACCCGGAAGCAGAGGGCTATGCTGAATTACTGGCAAATCTTGTACAGGCTCGTCGCCCTATCCAACCGCTATCGCAGCCACGCTTGCAGCGCCGTAAACATATTCAAATTTTCCAACACATTCTGGCTTACGCTGCCATGGGTGCCGCTTGTATGGCACTGGTTAGCTTGATCGCTTGCTGGCAATTATTTGGCATGATCCAAACCGAAAACAGCAAAGTAACTATGGCTATGGCTACCTTACCGCCACCGTTGGCCATTCAGGATACGGGCCTGCTTAAAAAATTGCAGACCGCACTAGATGCGCCATTGGCCTTAGCCGCCGCTTTGCCCAATGATGCCATTGATGGCATCGCTTACCAGGCTGCGCCGCTGGATAATAGCGAAAGCTACACGCTGCGAATAACCGCCGCGACCGTGCCAGCCCTATCGGGATGGCAGCGTGATATAAAACCGAATGCAGCGCCAATCAGCGGCACGATCGGCAAGACGGTAAAGCTTCAGCTTGATACTTTTATTTTCACTTATCAGGCCCAACCATGACGCTGCATCGTCGCAATCGCCTGCCGCTGGCGCTAGCCGCCTTCGCTGCTTTGGTTATAGTTTGGCTATGGCAAATGACCCTGCCCTTACTGGAAGAACAAAGCCTCAATCTGCAAAATCGCCGTGCTGAATTGCGGCAACGCCAACAGGCGGCAGCCTTGCAAATCTATCAGCCTTTGATCGATAAATTACAGCATCCGTTACCCGAGCCCGCCGTTATCGTGGCGCTATTGCGAAAAAACAGTGGCTTGCTCGATCTTGCCGATACCACTTATACGCTCTCGCAAGTGCTGCCTCTAGACCACACTGATCCTGCATTAAAAATGCGCCACCTCAGCATTTCTTTGCCAAAGGCTGATGCCGCAACGGCGCTTGCGCTTTGGCAGGATTTACGGCAGGCATTGCCTTGCGAATTACGCCTAACCAGCTTCAATGGCGAAGGGTCTTCGGCCCGACTTGATCTCGAACTGCTGGGATCAGCCTCTTAATTGCCTTTGTTTGGCCATGGCTAAGTGGCATGCTTAGCCTATGAAACGGCTTTTTGCGTTAATCTGCAGTCTTGCTTGCCTTGCTAGCTTGCCCGCTAAGGCAGAGCAGTATCCATTCAAAATTTACGCGCTTGGCATTCCAATTGGCAAAGCGAGTATCGGCCTGACACGCGATGCGTCCACTTACCATCTTACCTTTAACGGCAAATTCGGTGGTCTGATTGCCATCTTTACGGGCGCCAAAGGTACAATGGATATCACTGGACAATTCGATGATAAGACCGGCGCTAAACCTGAAAATATTGTAACTGATATTCAATGGAGCGAAAGACTGCGCCATACAGTTGCACAATTTAAGGATAATCGAGTTGTGCATTTTGAGGTCACGCCGCCTTATACGTACGAGCCGGAGAAGCGCATACCGCTCGATCATGATGATTTGCACGATGTGCAGGATCCACTTTCATCGATGCTACGACCGCTGGATAATGGCAAACTCTCTTGCGATACACGTCTGCGCATCTTCGATGGGCGCGAACGCTACGATCTCGTCTTTTCACCCACGAAAGACCCTTGGACGTGCCACGTGCAGCCCATCCCTGTATCTGGCTACGACCACCGCAAGAAGTCGCCAACCAATCCTCCGGAATCTTTGGAAATTACATTTGCTCCGGTTCAGGATCAAGCTATAGCGCTGCCAACCC
Source organism: Alphaproteobacteria bacterium (assembly GCA_965246895.1). Lineage (GTDB taxonomy): Bacteria > Pseudomonadota > Alphaproteobacteria > JAIXQD01 > JAIXQD01 > CBDFFX01. The sequence goes on from OZ251993.1 coordinate 1,106,623, forward strand.
GATTTGTCCGCAAAATGCTGCTCGGCACAGTCGAGGTTGCGCGCATCCTGCAGAATGAGCCGGCAGATGAAGATACTTTCAAGCCCGCTACGAATAATTGACCTTTTGTGATTAACCGGTCAGGTTGAGCCATGCCTGATATAAATATCGCACCGCCGCCCGCCACAAAACCGGGCCGCAAACGCATCATTTTTCTTATTATCTTTCTGCTCAGCGCTGGCGCAGTTTTTGTCTATTGGTGGACAGGACGCGGGTTCGAGCGAACGGATGATGCTTTCATTGAATCCAATGTTGTAACACTCAGCACGCGCGTCGCGGGCTATGTAACAGAGCTTAAGGTCGCCGATAATCAGTTGCTGGCCAAGGGCGATACCGTCCTGCAGATCGACCCTACTGATTATGAAATTGCTGTTGAACAGGCCCAAGCCAATGCCGATATTGTCAGTGCCCGCCTATCGGTCGCACAACAGAATCTCGAAACGGTGCGCATCACCGCGCCGTCTAACCTAGAGTCTACGCAAAGCCAAGTCAGCGCTGCCGAAGCTACTTGGCAAAACGCTTTAAAAGAACTCAAGCGCATTCAGGCACTCAATACCGACGTGCGTACGAAGCAACAGCTTGATAATGTCACAGCTGCCGAACGCACGGCGCGCGCACAACTGGCCGAGGCCCGCGCGCGCAATCGCGGCGGCGAAACCGTTACCAATGCGATCGCCAGCGCCGAGGCCAGTGTTAAAGAACTAGAGGCGAATATTGCGCTTACTGATGCCAGCCTGAAGCAAGCACAGAAGAATCTGGCCGACACCACGCTGCGGGCGCCGTTCGCCGGCCGCGTCACCCGCCGCCAGATAGAGCCTGGCACCTATTTGCAGCCGGGCCAGCAGATCATGAACCTGGTCGGCACTGAAGTTTGGGTGGTCGCTAATTTTAAAGAAACGCAACTGACGCACATGCGTCCAGGTCAGGCCGTCGATATCGAGATCGACGCCTACCCCGGCCGCAGTTATAAAGCCCACGTTGATAGTTTGCAGGTTGGCACCGGCGCGCGCTTTTCCGCCTTCCCGGCTGAAAATGCCACTGGTAATTTTGTGAAGGTCATCCAGCGCGTGCCGGTCAAGATCGTGTTTGATGAAGCCCTACCGACCGATCTGTCACTAGGCGCGGGCATGTCCGTCGTACCAAAGGTACGCGTTGCTGAATGAGCGACACCGCACCTAGCAAACCGGCGGTCAATCCCTGGCTGATTGCGATCGTCGCCAGCATTGCCACCTTTATGGAAGTGCTGGACACCACCATCACCAATGTCTCGCTGTCACATATCGCAGGCTCTCTCTCCGCTACGCCGGAAGAAAGCACCTGGGTGCTGACCTCTTATCTCGTTGCCAATGGCATCGTGCTGCCCCTCTCCGGATGGCTGGCCAACGTGATGGGTCGCAAACGCTTCTTTATGCTGTGCATCGCCAGCTTCACGGCTGCGTCACTGGCGTGCGGGCTATCATCTTCGCTCGCCATGCTGATCGTTTTTCGGCTAATCCAAGGCCTCGCCGGTGGCGGCTTGCAACCAACGCAGCAGTCCATCGTTCTCGACAGTTTTCCGCCGGAAAAACGCGGCGCCGTGTTTGGCATCACCGGCATCACGCTGATTGTCGCACCCATTCTAGGGCCGACTCTCGGTGGCTATATTACCGATAATTTCAGCTGGCGCTGGGTGTTCCTCATTAACGTGCCGATTGGGCTGATCGCGCTGTTCTTGGTTTATCGTCTGGTCGAAGATCCGCCGCATGCCGCCGCGCAGGGCCTGAAGAAAATAGATTACATCGGTCTTGGTGCAATCGGCATCGGTCTAGCCGCGCTGCAGATCGTGCTCGATAAGGGCCAGCAGGACGATTGGTTTGACAGCACCTTCATCACGAGCATGACGATCATCGCCGGCACTTCGCTGTCATTTGCCGTCTATTGGCTACTTCGGCAAGTCGACCCAGTAGTGAACCTGCGCCTGTTCAAAGAGCCAGGCTTCCGCTATGGCAGCATTTTAATTTTCTTCACTGGCTTTGTGCTTTACGCCAGCTCGGCACTGCTGCCGCTGCTGACGGAGTCGCAATTCGGCTACGATGCCACATTGGCTGGCCTTGTCATTTCGCCCGGCGGTCTTGCCGTGCTGTTCCTTATGCCAGTTGCAGGAAAACTAACGGGCAAGGTGTCCGCTAAATATTTAGTCATGTTTGGCGTTACTATGTGCGCGATCGGCACTTATTGGACCTCGCATTTAACCCCGCAGACGGACTACGAGACCTTTGTTTGGATGCGGATCGTGCAGATGACAGGCTTGCCCTTCTTGTTCATTCCAGTATCTACCTTGGCCTTTGCGCATATTCCCAAAGGCGAGAATAATAAAGCCTCCGCGCTCTTCTCGTTAAACCGCAATTTAGGTGGCAGCATTGGTATCGCACTGATCACATCTTATCTGGCGCGGCATCAGCAGATTCATCAAAGCGTGCTGGCTGGGCATCTCTCGCCAACGGATCCAGTTTATCAGGGCAGGCTGGCAAGCATTACTGCGTCGCTCTATTCGCATGGCCGCACTATTTACGATGCAGGCGGCGAAGCTGTCGGCCAGATCTATCGGCAACTGCTAAGCCAAGCCTCGATCCTTGCCTATGCCGACGCATTCCGCTTGATGTGCGTGCTGATGATCGCTGGCTTTGTTATCGCCCTATTCCTGCCGAAGAACAATCCCCGCGCCAAGCCCGCTGGTGACGCGCCAGCCGCGCATTAGCGTTTTAGCGCCGCCATTATTTGCGGCCCTAAGTTATTCATCCCATCACGCTTGAGATTATCGTTTTCAACGTACGTAATGTTCAAACCGGTGGCTTTTATTTCAGCCAATAAAGTGGCTGGCATTTCCACCAAATGCGTCAATACGATCGGCGTCTGCCCCGTGCCACAAGTCTTCAACTGGTCTAAAAATTCTATCAATCGCTGTGGCGGATCGGCCTTTTCGGCCTTCACATCGTCGTACACTTTTGTACCCAGCACGATTACGTCCGGCGTCTCAGCCACATAGGCTCTAAGCGTAGCCAGCGCCGCTGGCACCTGCTCAGGCAACTCGACCGGATCTAGCGCCACCAACAGCGGCTTGTACTGTCTCTCAATTAGATAGTCGCGCACGACGTTCAGGCTGTTTTCATGCCGTAAAACCACTAAAACCTTGATCATTGCTTATTTTCCTATCTTTCCACTCATAATCACAATGAATTTTAACCATATCAGTTAATCAGAGCTTTTTTGCTGGACATCTCGCTTTTCTATGATAATTACCTGTTTAACAGCGAATGTTCCACTCTACTAACGAAGGAATTATAATGAAAAAAGCAAATACGATTAAAGCAATTATTGCTGGCGTTGCCGGCATTGCGACGGCTCCCGCTTCTGCAGCTATCATTGATTTTGGTGGTCTCCCAACCACTGGCCCGTTCAATGGTAACGGCGCGTCCTTCACGTCACCATATTTTGAAGATGGTTTCAAGGTAACTGCTCCATCAGGCCAATTCGTCGATTCCACGGATACTGGTAATGGCGATACATTCTCGCTTCTCACTGGCGCCTTTAACACGCAACAAGCAGGCTTATTGACGATCGTAAGCGCGATGGCAGGCCAGCTATTCAACTTTGGCGGCTTTGATATCAAAGCTGTTGGAGCAACAGGTAGCTATGGCTATACGGGTTACAATGGTAACCAGGTTGTTTTTTCAAGCAACGGCGTATCCTCCAATAGCAGTGCATTCTCAACGATTAATAGCCGTTTCGCAGGCATCATTGATCGTCTGACAATCAGCACCGGCAGCACCAATCAAATTTATCTGGATAATATCAATGCTACGTTGATCCCAGTTACTCCAACGTCGGCCGTTCCAGAACCGAAGTCATGGGCAATGATGATCGGTGGTTTTGTTCTTGCAGGCGCTGCGCTGCGTTACAATCGCCGCAAAACGACAGCGAAACTCAACATCGCCTAAGTCGATTAGTCGCTAAATTAAAGGCCAGCCCTCACCGGCTGGCCTTTTTTAATACTGATACAACAATAATTATAGGTGGCGGGCAGGGTGGGATTCGAACCCACGGTAGAGTTACCCCTACGCCAGTTTTCAAGACTGGAGCCTTCAACCGCTCGACCACCTGCCCGGTGCCTTCGTTCCACGTTTATGCCGCCGAGCCGTTGAAGTTTCAACCCTTTGCACTCGACCACTTGCCCGCGTTTACTGAGCTATTTACTGTTTAGCGTTATGACCTAGCCACGCCAAGCGTTAATTATTACAATGCTCGTATGAGCGATACCTCGCCCCCACCTGCGCCCGGCAATCCGCCCTTGCAAAACTGGCCGCCTGCTACGACCAAAGCGGTGGAGCGGCTCCGTTCTGTGGCGCGTGGCAATGGCATTAAAGCCGAATCTATAACAGCCGTCAAAAGCGACGAAGCAACCTATCGCATTACTGCTGACCTGTTGCTGCAAGCTAGTTGGGATATGCGCCAGATCACAGAAAAACAAGCGCATGGCGAGCCTGTCATCGCACTGAAAAACCAAGCTGAGCTGGAAAGCCTGCGTGGTGCGTCCCCGCCCCGCAGCTGGATGGAAGATGCCCGCCGCGATCTCGATCCATTACCAGGCCAAGGCTGGGGTTTGGATGGCAAGCAATTAGCCCTGCCCCAGTATCGTACGGTTTATGCGCTGGGGCTCGACTGTCACCACTGTCGCGGGCAAACGCGCGCGCTCTGTAATGATTGTCATGGGCGCGGCCATGTCACTTGCACAACGTGCCATGGCGCTGGGCATCTGCAGCACTCCGCTGGCCAGCCCTGCCCCACGTGTCACGGTCGAAATCAGATTAACTGCCTCATCTGCAATGGAACGGGCTACCAGCCTTGTTCGCATTGTGAAGGCAAGGGCAAATCGACGACCTATTTCCTCCGCCGCCTTACCATCACGACTAGTTTTCGCTGGACGGGCAGCGGGGTCGAACTTCCTACGCCGCTACGCCGCTCTGTTGACCGCGCAGGCTTAGCTAGGCTTGCCAATGGCCACGCCACCATTACGCGCGAGGATAACGAAGACGCACCCACCGTATCGCTTGGTGGGCATGTGCCGCAAACCCATACCTTCCATTACAGCGCAACCCTTCCGTTTGCTGAGGCCGAATTCGAAATCGCCGGCAAGCGCCATAAAGCCTGTGTTTTGGGTCACAAGCCGGCGGTATTGGAACTGGAATGCTTCCTTGATCCCTGTATCGAGCATCACTTGCATGCCGGCAGCATTGCCAAACTGCGGATTTATAAAGAGACCCAACAGCTTGCAGCGGAAGGCAAGAAGCTGGAAGATTTGCAGCGCCGCTATGTTTTAGGCGCCTCACAAACTGTGCTGCGGCAAATCTGGAAGCGCGCCACGCGTGAAATTTATGCCGCCACGCACATGCAACGCTGGTTAACTCTCGGCCTTGGCACGATACTCGGCTGCATCATTATCTATGGCTGGTTTACCTATAACTGGCGTTATATGCCGCTTCGTTATTTGCGGTCACCGCATATCGTCGATGGCGCTCTGCCGCTAGCGCTAACTTTAATCATCGCGCTGATAGCGGGCTTCGTGCAGCGTCGACAAATTCGTAAGATTTATGGCGTCAACCGTGCACATACGAAACGCCTGCAATGGGATCTATTCCCGGTCGCGCTGACTTTGGTGGGTTGTTTTGTCGCTTATCTGTTTTACGGGCCGGTACCACCGGAATGGTATTCGAATTCCGTTTTGAATAAGCAGATTGAGGAGCAAAGCCGCTTCGTCGATCCGCCTGTCAATTAAATTACTTTCTATCGCGCCGCACCTGCAGCAATCGCAATTCACCTACTTGCGCTAAAACCGTGCCGTTTTCATTATTAGCATCACGCGCGATAACCACTTCATATTTTGCCAAATCGCGGTTATGCATGCGCGCCGTCAGTTCCTGCCCTAGATAGCACCCTTTGCTAAAACTAATCGCGCCCATCTTGTCTAAACCATATTCTAATGGCATAGCATTCGTCTCAGGTATGTCGTCCGACGGCTCGACGACGCCCAGGCCTATCCGCAACGCGTCATAGTCGAACGGCCCGCCCGCTGGTGAGGCGTCTTGCAGCCAATTACGCCAGCCCAATCCGTCATGCCGCGGGTCTTTGAAACTTAAAATATCACCGTTCGACTCTTTATCTAGCAGCACGGTCGCAGCAGGCAGTATTTCGAACCCTGCCACTGCGCGCAGCCGATATTGCTCTAAGGCCGTGATCAGCGCGCCCGCTTGCGCTACAGGTGCATCTAAATAAATTTTATCGTTTTGTTTCACGACGAAGAAATCAAAGCGATACTTGCCCTGCGGAGTTAGCAGCAATGTGTACAGCGCGCCATCATGATCATGTAACGGCGTTAGGTCTGCCGTTACGAGTCGTTGCAACAAGTGAAGCGCATCTTGCCCGCTTACCGCAACAAGGGCCCGCCTTGGAATTAAGATTTTTGTCCCGTGGTGCATCATTTACCTCTGCCAAAAACTAGCATAGCGCTATAAGATAAAGCCATGCCTAGCTTTTCCCGCCTTGCGCTCGCTCTCCCTGCTCTTTTGATCTCCGGTTGCGCCTGGATGCCGACAAGAGACAATGGGCCGCCGCCGCCGCCTAATCCGCCAGTCTTTTGTTACGATACGCTAGGCCGTGCCACTTGTTACGATCATCCGCAAAACGGTGTCGGCGATCTCATCAATGCTCAGTTGCCACCAGTTGTCGTTGTAGAGCAGCCGCCAGTCGTCGTTGTAGAACAGCAATCTGCAATAGTCTCGCCGGCACCAGCTACTGTCGTCTTGACGCCAGCGCAGATTGAGACAATTCCCGATCAGCCGATTCAACCGATGACGACGACAATTGTCACCGCACCTGAAGAGCCGCCATTGTTGGTTAAAAATCCTGATCCCTATCCAGAACCAGGCAATCAGGCGACCAGCGCACTCACCGATGCGCCAATTAAGCTGAAAGCACCAGCACGTCGATAACCTAATTGTCCAGCGGTAATCGGCCCTGTTGCGTACCGATCCGGTATAGGCGTTTGTACTCGTAAACCAGCCCCAAAACGATCGCACTCGCTGGGATTAGGGCCCAAGCACCTTTGTAAGCCGCCAGCCACACACAAGGCATGAGCGCCATGTTTGCAATCAGCAGCCGCTGCACGATTGGCGAATGGAATCCGCGCACGCCTTCCAAGGCACGGTGAAAGAAAAATTCGCGATGCGCATGCCAGAATGGTTTTCGCTGCACGATCCGCCGCAAGAGCGTCCAGGTCGTATCAAACCCGTAGTACAACATGGGGATCGCCGCTGCGACGACATAGCCGCTATGTGCGGTATAGAGTAGCAGCCAGCCAACCACAAAGCCAAGCGGCACACTACCGACATCTCCCAAAAACAACTTTGCCGGCGCCCAGTTCCAACTTAGCCAGCCTAGCGCCACGCCAATTAAGATGGCGGCCGTCAGCGGTATGATTGGTGGTAGCACTACTAACATCGCCAGCATCAAAATCGAAACGCCGATTGTCAGCGTCTCGCTGCCAGTGATGCCATCGATTCCGTCCATGAAATTGTAGAGGTTGAGGAACCAGGTCCAACTAAAAACGAGAATAGACTGCTCTAACCAATGCGGCACCAGCCAGCCGAACATATAATTATCGGGCAGCGCCATCATCCCGCAAGCAACAGCCGATAATTGTACCAGAAAACGGGGCCCGGCACGCAGTTCGCGAATATCGTCCAGCCACGAAATAATCGTTAATAACGCTATGCCTGCTACTAGCCATACAATCCGCGTCGTTTCATCCATCAGCCAGGCCAACGGCGGTAATAGGATCATCATCGCTCCGATAAGTGCCCAACCGCCGCCCACTGCTTTTAACCGTGGATGGCTAGACCGCTCGTTAGGCCGGTCGACGATACGAAAGCGCATGAGCAGCTTTAACACCAAGCCCGTCAATAACCAGGTCAGCGCCAGCGATCCAAATGCAAAAATGGTAAACAGTAAAATCATCGTGCGGCGTTATTGCGCGTCCATCATGGCGCGGTAGCCTCGATACCAAGCAACGAATTTATCCGTGCCTTCGGTCAAACCCGTACGTGGTGCAAAGTCCAGCTCTGCTCCCGCAAGGGTGATATCGGCATAAGTTGCCTCAACTTCATCCGCGCCGGCTATGGCGTGCTGAATAATCGCTTTTTTGCCAACTGCGCGCTCGATGCTTGCGATTAGCTCACTCACAGTCACTGGCTGGCTATTGCCAAGATTGTATAATCGATGCCCCGGCACGCTCTCATTACGATCACATGCAGCCAGCACGCCAGCTACGATATCGTCAATATATGTGAAGTCACGGCGCAGCTTGCCTTCGTTGAACAATGTCAGCGGTTCGCCATCAATGATTGCCTTTGTAAATAGCCACATCGCCATATCTGGCCGACCCCACGGGCCATAAACCGTAAAAAACCGCAGCCCTGTCATGTCGAGCTTGAACAGATGATGATACGTATCGGCAATCAGCTCGCATGCGCGCTTGGTCGCCGCGTAAAGCGATGCCGGCTGGTCGACTAGATCTGTCTCGCTAAAGGGCAGCTTAGCGTTACGCCCGTAAACGCTAGAGGAACTAGCGTAAACAACCTTCGCCTGAGGCCAGTTATGACCAATGTAATCGAATAGCAGCGTAGTGGCTTTGACATTTGAATCTATGTACAGCGCTGGATGCTCGCGCGCATAACGCACACCGGCCTGCGCCGCCAGATGCAGGACACGATCGATCTTCGGCAAAGCATTAAACTGTACAAAATGCGCGGCAACCGAAAGATCGGCACGTATGCCCTTGAAGTTTGGAAATGCCGCTAAACGCGCCCAGCGCGCTTCCTTCAGCGCCGGGCTGTAATAGGGCAGAAAATTGTCGATACCGACTACCTCGTGGCCGGCCTGCAGAAGCTGCTCCGCCACCGCCGCGCCGATAAAGCCTGCAGCACCTGTTACCAAATAGTTCATGACCTTGTTTTAGCAGGGTCAAAGCTGGGCGTAAGTGCCAATTTGCCATGGTGACAGCTACTAGTGGCTCTTTATAGTAATCTTATGACACGTGTTCTTTTTACCCTTCTGATCCTTGCATGCTTGGCCATTTCTAATGCCCACGCCGACGAGTCTATTCCGTCCTGGCTGTCGGAAGTGAAGGGTGGCCTGCTAACTCACAACAGCGAAATCATTAGCCGGGAAAATCCTGGTCAATTCTGGAAGCAAGATACCGAGCACGGCGCCGACTTGAACTTCGAGGTCTTGTTCAACGGGCCAGATTGGCTATCGCATATCGGTTCCCCGCGTCTGCAGCTTGGGGGCGACGTCAGCCTGGCTGGTGAGACTAACCATATCTATGCCGGCGGCTATTGGGATCATACATTCAGCAACAACGTCTTTATTGGCGGCGCATTGGGCTTAGCTGTTCATGACGGAACTGTCGACCTGTCGCCGATTGACCCTGCGACTGGCACTATTACGGCCGCGTCGGCTGATCGTTACAATCACACCAAGAAGTTCGGCAGCCGCCTATTATTCCACCTTGGGCCTGAAATCGGCTATCGCTTTGACGAACACAATTCGCTGATGCTGACCTGGTCGCATATTTCGAATGGCTATATCTTTAGTGGGCTTGACGGCCCTAACCCAGGGCAGGATAACCTAGGCCTAAGGTATGGTTATAAATTCTAGGTTACGGTCCTGAGGGGGAAATACTCGTATGCGTCACATCGTTCTTTCAGCCATTTTAGCAATGCTTGCATTGCCTGCCGCAGCAAACGTCAACAGCCCTTCAAGCAGCCCGCTGCCAGACTGGATTTCAGAAGTCAAAGTCGGCTTGCTAACACACGATTCGAAAATGGCGCAGGATAATGACCATCTTTATCACATTTGGGAAATGCGGAAAGAACAAGGTCTCGACCTTAATCTGGAAGCTTTGTTTAACGGTCCTGACTTTTTCCACTACATCGGCAGTCCGCGTATTCAGCTGGGCACCAACCTTAGCCTTGCTGGCGATACCAGCTATGTTTATTCGGGGCTAGATTGGCAATACAAATTCCAAAACGATATTTTCTTGGGCGCGAATTTTGGGTTAGCCGTGCATAACGGCACCACCACTTTGTCGCAGATCGATAAATCGACGGGTACAATCACGACAGCCTCTAGCTTTGCTTATAATTCTGAAAAGAAATTCGGCACGCGCACCCTGTTCCACTTCGGGCCGGAAATCGGCTATATGCTTGACGAGCATAATTCGCTTTCGCTGAATTGGGAGCATATCTCGAATGGCGAAATCATCTCGCGCTCGAGTCGCAATGCTAACGAGGGCGAAGACAACCTGGGCATTCGCTACGGTTATCGGTTTAACTAACGGATAACTTTTAATCGGATTTGTTATACAAAGATTTAAAATCTTTTGAAGTCTAAGGGATATTATGGCTGTAAAACTCAATAAGAACAGAATGCGCGACAGCCGCATTCTCGTAATCCTTACTTTGTTAACTGGTGTTTTCTTCTCCACGCTGTTTCATGACGCAACCATCTCGCATGATATTTTCGATACTATTGGCTATCTTCTAGTGATGTTCTGCGCCGTCGGTCGCATTTACTGCACCGCTTTTATCGGCGGCGTTAAAAACGTTGAACTTGTTACATGGGGGCCATATTCGGTCTGCCGCAATCCGCTCTACTTTTGCTCGATCGTCGGTGCTGCTGGTATTGGCCTAATGTCGACTTCCATAATTGCCTTTCTAACAATTACCATCGGCTTTATCGTGATTTACCGCTCGCTGATCCGGCGTGAAGAGGAATTTTTGTTACAAAAATTTGGCCCTGCTTTTGAAGTTTACAAAGCTAAAACACCAAAACTATTGCCGTCTTTTAAACATCTTCACTATCCAGCCGAAGCTACATTCCAGCCGCGCGCACTTAATCACGCTGTGCTTGACGCCGTTTGGTGGTTTGCGCCCTACCTTATCTTTGAAGGCGCAGAATATCTGCAACAAAGCGGCTTGATTACACCAATCGCGCTGTTGCCTTAGCGCTAGGATAGTCTTGGTGATGTCATGGGCATGCGATAGTGTGCGATATGAAAAAATCCCCTAATACCTTTTGGACTGAGGCCGACCGCCTGGCCGAGGTCGAGCGCTACAAGATCGCCAACACCCCGCATGAAGCTGTGTTTGATGAATTGGCTCAGCAGGCCGCCCGTTCCAGTGAATCGCCCATTGCACTGATAACCTTCCTGACTGAAGACCATCAGTGGTTCAAGGCGGCCGTCGGCACGCAATTGACAGGCACTGTGCGCGCGATTTCCTTTTGCAACCATGCGATCGAGCAGGATGGCACGATGATCGTGCAGGACGCCAGCAACGATGCCCGCTTTGTCGATAATCCGCTTGTCACCGGTGAAACCAACATTCGCTTTTATGCGGGCGTGCCATTGCGAAGCCCGCAAGGCATGCCGCTGGGAACGCTCTGCGTACTTGATCAGAAGCCGCGTATTTTTACGGACGAACAGCGCCGCGCGTTAGAAAGCTTGGCGCAACAAGTCATCGAAAAACTTGAGCTTCGCAAAAGCTTACTTTCAGCCATAGAACCGCACACAACCTAAAGGATATAGAATGAAACAGGGATCATACATCGCAGTCGTTTTTGCTTTCTTATCTGTCCTCACTGCACCCGTTCAGGCTGAGATTTGCGACATGCCGGAAGACCATGCGAGTGCCGATACCATGCCATGCTGCGATCACAAACAAGACATGCCCCATATGACTCATGCCGCTCCCAATGATATTTATGCTCCGGTGATGCAGAAGATGATGCGTGACATGCCGCAGCCATTAGGCGATGCCAATGCCGATTACATGCGCGGCATGATCGTTCACCATCAGGCAGCGATCGATATGTCAGAAACGGCTTTGGAAGAAGCGCACAGTTCTGACGTGCGGACGATGGCACAAAACGTTATCACCGCGCAAAAGATTGAGATAATCTTCATGCGTGAATGGCTGACGAAACACGGTTACCCGCAACCGGAAACGACATCGCATCACTAAACAGAGCGTTCAGGATTGCCCTTAGTGGTTGCCGCCACCATGCGAATAGTAAAAGTCAGTCTTGCCCGTACGGGCGCCGGGCACGCCATTTAGCGCATCCCAATAGGCCTGATCGTTTGCCTTATCGCCCGTCACTTGACCCGGCTGTACCAGACGATCCTGCGTGCGAGTCGGCCCGGCATAATTCTGGCCTATGGCGCAGCCGGTAATTGATAGGGCAAGGAGCAACAAAGGAAGATATTTCATCACTCTAAATTTAACCGTGGTTTATAAAGAACCAATGGCGACTATAGATACATTTCGCCATTCGGCATAAGTTAGAGTCATGCCCCGCCCTGTTTATCATCGACCTAACGATGCAAAGACCGAGCAGCCCTCGCCAAGCTGGCGCCGATTGTTCGATATCGGATTGATTGAGGCTGTCCTGCAGGATGCGGCCCGTCATAAGACAGCACTGTCTTATGCAGAAACCCTGAATAGCCTTGGTTATGATTTCTCACGCCCGAAGATGCGCGCACTCTGCACGGCCTTAAACGAGGTCGACGCCCGTGCGCGCACGCGAGGCGAGCCGCCACTGGCGGTGCTCGTCGTCCGCGCTAGCGACAAGCTGCCAGGCGCCGGCTGGTGGATCGACAAAGACCGCCGCAGCTATCGCGGCGCTACCGTGGACTCTGAAGCCCTCGCTTATATCAACCGCAAGCAGGCTGAGGCATTTAAGTATTGGCGGAAGTAAACGGTGCTGCCGAGAAGGATTGAACTTCCGACCCCGTTCTTACCAAGAATTAAAAATGCAGGGCAATCGCTTGCATTGATGATTTAGCTTTAACACAGCCCCTAATTACGGCTGACGACCGCTGCCTTTGATCTTGTTTGCGACATCTGGCCGCTTAGCTTCCAAGTAAAGAGAGTCATGCCGCAAACTCGAGCCTTCACGTTCGCCAGTCTTCAACGTCTCCTCGCGGATCAGCCCGCGTACACCGGCAGCTAGGCTGACCGGCTTGATTGCATCAGGTGTGATAGGTTGCGCTTGCTTCAACTTTGGCTCGATTGGCAAACCATTCTTTGCATCTTCTATTAACTGGCGATATTGGCGTCCTAAAATCTGGCCAAGTACAATCGGCACACTGCCCGGCGTTTTAATGCCCTAAATACCGCGCTCATAACAGGCTTTATCTACAGCGTTGTTGATGGCTGCTTGGCCGAGGTGTCCTTGTTGTGCCACAACCTCATAGAACACAGCTGCCAATTGTGCATCTGTTTCTGATTCAAACAACCCAATTCGTTGCCTTAAACCCCAATTCGTTGCCAGTTCAGACAGAATTGGTGTTTCGGGAGCAATACTCGTTTGTTTGCTTGTAAGCTTCAGCACACCTTCGCGACTGCGTAGCGAGTCTTCTTCGGATAGACTAGTAACATGATCGCCCAGGCGATCCATCATTGCTTCTGCGCTTCTTACAATTTGTCGCAAAACAAAATTCCGATTCTGGAAAAATGCGTACAATTGCAAGCTACTGAAACTGTCAGGAATGGGCAGACGATTTAGACCGCTTTGATTAAGAATTTTACCATAACTATGACCATTGAATATTTCGTGATCTGAGCTGTTTAAAGCCAAATACATTTTACTCTTCTTTAGTGGCCGGTCGCCATAGGTCCAATGTTGATAAAATCGAGAATGCCAACCTATAATGCCTTTAGAGACTGTAGATGCCGTATCGGCGAGCACGACACCCTCAAAAGTACTTGCCTTGCTCCCTCTAGCCTTAGGCGTAAATACAGCGACTGGCAGCCCAGCGAACGCTACAATATGCTCTTGTGTTATGCCGCTAAATATGTCGGCGCTATACTGACTTAAACCATCATTAAAAGTCGGAAGCTTAATTACATCTTTTCCGTTACTGATTGCTGGCGGCAAGGATTGCAGCCGCTCGTCTATTTCAGCAATCGAGTGTAAAATAGCGTCTTCAGGATTAATGTCGTCATGGAGCATGAATGCAGTTTAATACATAATCCTGCAAGTAATTCAGGAAAGTCGTTAACCATAAAAGCTAGGCAAATGGTGCTGCCGAGAAGGATTGAACTTCCGACCCCGTCCTTACCAAGGACGTGCTCTACCACTGAGCTACGGCAGCGCCTAGATGGGCGACGCGGCTAAGCTGGTAAGCTGGCGCGACATCCCAAGGCCCGGCGAAAATAGCGGGCTTTTGCCATGGGGCGCAAGGGTGAAATCAGTGCAGGTTTCTAGGCAATACGGGTGCGTTTCGTGGCCTGCCAACGCCTAACCGGCTTGAATGCTTGTTTGGCATTGCGGTTCAGCGTTGGCTGATCGGGAAAATAGGCGGGCCAAAAGCCTGAAATCTGTTGCATATCAATATTTCCCTCAACCATCTAAATGGGATGAATTAGTAGAGCGCACGGATGACGTTGGTCACAACGCCCAGCAAAGTGCATTCGCTCTCTGCCGCCACTTCGATCGCGGCGTGGCGGTCGTTTTGCGGCTGCAGCACGAGCGAGCCGTCTGCCCGATGCCACAGCGTCTTCACAGTCGTCTGTCCGTCGATCGTGGCCACCACGATATCGCCATCCTTCGCCACCAGCTTGCGATCAACCGTCAACAAGTCACCATCGTTGATTCCCGCGCCAACCATTGAGTCGCCCGTGACGCGCAACAGGAATGTCTCGCGCGGATGATGCAGCAAAATATCGGTTAGCGTCACTTGCCGCTCGATCGTATCGTCAGCTTCAGCGGGCGTGCCAGCCGGCACACGGTTGTTGTAGAGCGCCAACTGCTGCCGCGTCGCCTCGGGCGTGATTTCCATTAGCGCTGGCAGGTGGTGCAGCCGGCTTCCCGACCATAAGCCTTTCGGCTTTTTAGGATTCAGAGTTGGAGCGGTAATCTTCGATAGTTTTTGCGGCTGCAGCACGGCGTCTCCTTTTAGAACAAAGCATGAACAGGTTGCATAGTCACCATCGCCATGTCAAATCCAATTTCCAGATTTCTGTTGAAATCTTTTTGTCATCCCATCCGTTCCTTGCGCTAGGCCAGACAACAAAGTATGCACAAACAGATTAGCAGCGGGTCGCCGGATCAGCGGGAGTGAGCTACCGCCGCAAACAATAAAGGAACAAAATAATGTCGATCATGCCCGACCATTGGATTCGCGAACGCGCCCAGCAAGATAAAATGATCGAGCCGTTTTCTGAACGCGTAGCGGGCGACGGCCTCATCTCTTATGGCCTTTCCTCTTTCGGATATGACGCGCGGATGGCGCCCGAGTTCAAAATTTTCACCAATGTCGATAACGCGCTGGTCGATCCCAAGCAGTGGGATCCGAAAAGCTTCGTCGATCGCAAAGGTGATTTCTGCACAATCCCGCCGAATAGTTTCGCGCTTACAAAAACGGTCGAATATTTCCGCGTGCCGCTCGATATAATGGCGATCTGCATCGGCAAGTCGACCTATGCGCGCTGCGGCCTCATCGTCAACGTCACGCCGCTGAACCCCGGCTGGGAAGGGCATGTGACGCTGGAAATTTCCAACACCACGCCCCTGCCCGCGAAGATTTACGCGAATGAAGGCATCTGCCAATTCCTGTTCTTCCAGGGGCCATTGCCAGAAACTTCATACGAGCAGATGGGTGGTCGCTATCACAAGATCACTGAAGTCGAGGCGCCCCGTGCCTAAGCACGTGCAAGGGCCGAATTACTTGACTAATCGTTATAAAACGGGCAGTTAATCTCGCACATGAAAGAAGAACTCCTCAGTTTCCCGGTGTCGTGGTCGAGCTGCTCGCGAATGCTATGTTCCGCGTTAAGCTTGAAAATGATCACGTCATCATCGCGCATACCTCGGGCAAGATGCGGAAAAACCGCATCCGCGTGCTCGTCGGCGACCGCGTCGATGTCGAGATGACGCCTTACGACCTTACCAAGGGTCGCATTTCCTTCCGTCATAAATAGGTTCGACTATGGCCGCTAACGAAGCCCTCGCGCACTTCCTCGTCAAGCATTCGGCAGATGGTCTGCAGCAAACACTCGACTACACGAAATTGCGCACGCTTGGTTATGCGGAAAGCATGGGCGAATACGAACGCGCCGCGGCCAAGCTCGATCACGATGGCTTCGTCACCGCTGATGACGTAACCCGCGCGATCACGTTGAATTACGATCTCTATTGGGAGTTCGACGAAGCGGTGCTGGGCACCAACCCGATTGACGATGCGGCAACGCTCGCAAAGCTGGCGCTCAAGGCGCTTGGATCGCTTGGCGATAAGAAAGACGGCAAGCTGCAGGCCGAAGCGCTACACAAGGCCAGTGGCTGGGAGTTGCGCCGCTTTAATCCGGCCTTCGCCTATCTGGTCGAAGAATTCGCCGATGACGCCCGCGAAGGCCCAGGAAAAGATAAGCCGGGTAACTACTATGTCGAAGCGCTGACGATCACCAGTAAGGATGTACCGGGGCTGAAGGAATTGGCTGAGGGCTGATCGTTACCGCGGCAGGATTGCCAAAACCGACCGGCCATTTTCAATCGTTAAATCCACAGGTCGGCTAGCTGTCACAACTTGGTGCCGCTCAAAATAGTCGGCGCTAACGCGCTGCTTGCGCGTGTAACCGCTATTGAAAATCAGCTCGCCCTTCTTGTTACGCATCGGCTCTCCGGTCTTCCGGTTCATGCGCGGCTTGGCGGATTTGCTGACCTTGATATCGACCAGCTTCAATAAGGCGGTGATCTGTCGCGGGCCTGTGGCTGTCGCTACGCGCGCAACGGCGGCGATGTCATAGCGCACGGTTGCGCATGGCGTCGCCAGACTTCCTGGGCGCTTCATGGCCTGTCGAAGTCGCCCGCCCTCAAGCCTCCGCTCCTCCCGTAGCGCCGGTGTTTCATCGAACACAGCCTGATCGACCAACCGTTCGCTATGCAGCAGCAGCAGCCCACGCGCCATAAAGTCGGCAGCAGTAAATTGTTTGCGAATGTCTGCCAGCACATGCTTTTGCATACCGCCCGGTGCATGTTTATCTTGTTCAGCCATATGCAGTGCACCCGGCAGCGCAATGCTACGGTTCATGTCTCCCTCGTGCCATTCAACGCCATTATTGCCGAACAGCATATGAACAGGTCGGCTGAATAAAGCGCGATCGCCGATCTTGTAAGCCTGTGACGGCATGCGCCAGCCAATTGCCTTCCAACCCTCGACGCTATTTTCCACAGCCAACAACATCGAAATACCTTTGGTACTTTGGGTGAACAAACAACCGGTACGCAAACGGCAGCCAGGGCGTACGGTCTCGATCCATAACTGCGGAAATTTCAACTCGATCGCATTTATCGCAGCCGCAATTTCAGCTTCAGGTAGCAAGCACGCTTTCTCAACGGCAAGATTGAACTTGTCTTCCAGCGTGATGCGTTTGGCTGGCAACGCACCATTCGGCTCTCTACTTCCCGATAACCCCTTGGCCAATTCTAAATAACCGGGGCTTTCAGGATTAGCTCGGTATGTTTCCAGTGCCAATTGCGCGAGGGTGAATTTCATTTTTGTCATTATCGATCCATGCTTATGAAAAGTTGTTCTACCAAATCTCTTGTCGCAATTGCCGCAGTCAATTTACTTGCACTCGATTTTTCTTGATATTTCTAATTAATCATGTTATATCCATATCAGTATTAATTAGCGAGGCTGGATAAGCTTCGATAACGGTAATTTTCGTGGCGAGCAGCCATGATCCATTTGGAAATCTCCGCTTTTGCGGGCGGCAGTATTATCTCCATTACTCCCACTGCGTTCTCTCTATGTCTGTGAGACTGAAAATTTAATGGGCAAAAGTAGGTTTAAGCCTCAAAGATAGCTTTGAAATGCCATCTACGGACCCCTTGAAATAAGCTAAGTTATTGTATTGACTAGCTGAATATGGCACCCCCCCTACCCCCCCTGATTTTAGCATCCGCTTCTCCCCGCCGGGTACAGTTGCTGTCGCAGATGGGGTTGACCCCAACCGAAATTTTGCCTGCCGATATAGACGAAACTGCGCGTAAGGCCGAACTGCCCGAACCTTACGCCGAGCGTATGGCGCGGGAGAAAGCAGCGGCGATCGCCATGGTGCGGCCCGATGCGGCGATCCTAGCGGCCGATACGGTGGTTGCGGTCGGGCGGCGCATCTTGCCAAAAGCCGAAACAGCCGATGACGTCCGCTATTGTTTGAACCTAATTTCAGGCCGTCGTCATCGCGTGCTGACGGGCGTGGCATTGCAACTGCCGGAGCAAACAATGCGCGTGCGGTTGTCCGTCACGCAAGTGCGCGTGGCTAAACTCACACTCGCGCAGATCAATGCCTATGTTGATAGCGGCCAGGGCATTGGCGTTGCGGGCGGCTACCAATTTCAGCATTTCTTCGCTAGCTACATTCCATGGATCGGCGGCAGCAATACCGGCATGATCGGGCTGCCGCTGTTCGAGACGGCGCAGCTGTTGCGCGGCGCGGGATATTTATGATCGAACATGGTGGATGGCGAGGTTGCAACGTGGCTTTTGCTAACGGCGCGCTTCACATAGAGCGGCAGAGTAAACCGAACCTCGTCGGCGGCATTGCCCGCGGCAAAGTCGACCGCATAGTTGGTAGAGCCGCTTTCGTGAAACTGCCCAACAATGCCATGGGTTATCTTGAAAAGGCCAAAGGCGCGAAACCGGGCGATGAGCTAATCGTTCAAGTCGCGACCTACGCAACCGATGATAAAGCCTGGCCGCTCTCGACGGAGATAAAATTGCAGGGCCGTCGTTATTTTTATCTGCCGCAGGGGAAAGGCATTACCGTCTCGAAGCGATTACCTGAAAAACTAGCTCTGCAGTTGAAGGAAGAGCTGTCCATCGATTTTGTGAATGGTTTGCCCGGCGGTTGGATCATTCGCAGCGGCACTGGCGATTTTACAGAGACTGATCGCACCGCCAACGCGATTGACGCAAAAGTACTGATCGAAAAAGCAAAAGCTATAAATGAAAATAGCGGCTGGCTGATCGCGCCACCGACCATCTTAGAACGGGCGCAGTTGGAAACAGCGGCTGAAATTCAAGAACTCGACAACGAGACTTTGTCTGATCGCATGGAACTTTTGCTAAAACTAAATGTTCCAATTTACGGTGGCGGGCGCTTGCGCCTTGGCCCGACGCCGGCACTTATTACAATTGATGTCGATACAGGGTCTGCCGGCAATGATCACAATTTCACACAGGAAACAGCTGATGAGATTATGCGAGTAATTTCTATGCGCGCCATTGCCGGACAGATCGTTATCGATCCTGTTCGCTCTGGTGCCAGCCGCTTGGCGAATTATTTGAAACTATTGGCCCCGAGCATCTCTCCGCCTTTGACTGTCTACGGGCAAACCAAGATGGGTCTGATCGAGCTCTCCCGCCCGCGCTACGGGCCAAGTCTTTATGAGGCGCTTGATGACTGAACCCGCATTCTTAAAATGCCCAATCTGCCGCAAGCCAGCCGATCCGAAGTTCAAGCCTTTCTGCTCAAAGCGCTGCGCCGATGTCGATCTGCATAGCTGGCTCGTCGGCGGCTATGCCGTACCAGCGGTCGAACTGGATGACGTAGACGATGCAGATTTGGATGGGGAATGAATGGTGCCCAGAGACGGGGTCGAACCGCCGACACAGGGATTTTCAGTCCCTTGCTCTACCAACTGAGCTATCTGGGCACGCAAGGCCAAAGCTGCCCGAAACAAAAATTTAGGCAGGCGCTTGTCTTACCGGGCAACAGCCCGGCTGACAAGCCTAATCTGCGCTATTAGAAGGGGATTTCGTCATCGAAATCGCTATTGGAACGGCTGCTGCTGCCAGACGAATTACCGCCGCTGAAGCTTGGGCTGCCGCCATCGCCATAGCTGCTGCCGCTGTCATTATCGGCACCGCGATTGCCACCGCCAGCACTATCGAGCAGCGTCATCTCGCCGCGATATTGGCGCAGTACGACTTCAGTCGTGTATTTCTCAACGCCATCCTTGTCGGTATATTTGCGGGTTTCCAACTGGCCTTCCAGGTAGACCTTGCTGCCCTTCTTCAAATAACGCTCGGCAACGCCGATCAAATTATCGTTATAGATTGAAACACGGTGCCATTCGGTCTTTTCCTTGCGCTCACCACTCGTCTTATCCTTCCAGGATTCCGATGTCGCGACCGTCAACGAAGCCACGCGCCCGCCCGATGCCTGCATCGTCCGCACTTCGACATCGCGGCCCAAATTGCCAACCAAAATCACCTTATTTACGCTACCGGCCATTGTAATCCTCCATTTCCCGCCCACTTTACCAGCTAAGATTATTGATGCAAGTTGTTCTTACTCTGTTCTATTATGTCTGACAACGCTTCCCATCGCTTCATTATGCCGGAATCAGCCCCAATCGGCTCAAGATCAAGAGCCTAACTAGACGGATCCAAATGGCCACCCAAAAGATGTCAAAGACGCCTACGAAGATTATCCCAAAAGATGCCGCCGCCAACCGCGATAAATTTTTGTCGATCCGCGGCGCGCGCGAACATAACCTGAAGAACGTCGATGTCGATATTCCAAAAGGCCAATTGGTAGTGATCACTGGTGTCTCTGGATCTGGCAAATCCTCACTGGCATTCGATACCATTTATGCCGAAGGCCAGCGCCGCTATGTCGAAAGCCTTTCAGCCTATGCGCGGCAGTTTCTAGAACTGCAGCAAAAACCCGATGTCGATTCCATCGAAGGCCTCTCACCCGCGATTTCAATCGAGCAAAAAACAACCTCAAAGAACCCTCGCTCAACCGTTGGCACCGTCACCGAGATTTATGATTATCTGCGCCTGCTCTACGCACGTATTGGCATCCCTTATTCGCCCACAACTGGCCTGCCGATCGAAAGCCAAACAGTTAGCCAAATGGTCGACCGCATTATGGCCATGCCCGAAGGCACGCGCTTGCTGCTGCTGGCGCCGATCGCGCGGGGCCGCAAGGGCGAATATCGGAAAGAGCTGAAAGAACTGCAAGCCAAAGGTTTCCAGCGCGTTAAGATTGACGGCAAGCTGTATGACATTACTGCTGCCCCTACGCTCGATAAGAAATTGAAGCACGATATCGAGGTGGTGGTTGACCGCATCGTTGTGAAGCCTGATCTTGGCAATCGCCTTGCTGACTCGCTTGAAATTGCGCTGAGCCTTTCAGATGGCATTATTCTGACCGAAAATGCTGACGACCCGAAACAGCAAACGCTGTTTTCTTCAAAGTTCGCCTGCCCGATCAGCGGCTTCACGATTGCCGAGATCGAACCGCGCCTATTCTCCTTTAATAATCCGCATGGCGCTTGCCCTGCTTGCGATGGGTTGGGGGAAGAACTGTTCTTTGATCCAGAATTAGTAGTGCCAGATACTTCCCTATCCGTTCGGGATGGCGCGATTGCGCCATGGAAATCGACACAGTCGCAATTTTATCTTTCAACGCTGGAGTCGATTCTTAAATCTTACAAAACTGACAGCAAAACGCCTTGGAACAAGCTGCCAAAAAAGGTACGTGATCTAATACTCGATGGCTCTGGCGACGAGGAATTCACTTTCACTTATAGCGACGGCAGCCGCAGCTTCAAGACTAAGAAGCCATTCGAAGGCGTCATCCCGAATATCGACCGCCGCTGGCGAGAGACTGATAGCGACTGGATGCGGGAGGAACTCGGCCAATACCAATCCAGCCACCCCTGCGAGGCTTGCGGCGGTGCGCGTCTGAAGCCTGAGGCTTTGGCTGTTAAAATCGATGGCGAGCATATTTCACAGGTCGTCGACAAATCGATCAAGGAGATCGTTCATTGGGGCCTAAATCTTGATAGCAAGTTGACGCAGCAACAGCGCAACATTGCCGAGCGGATTCTAAAAGAAATCAACGAGCGGTTGGGCTTCCTAAATAATGTTGGCCTTGATTACCTTACGCTCTCCCGTAATTCCGGCACCCTATCGGGTGGCGAGTCGCAACGCATTCGCCTCGCCTCGCAAATCGGCTCTGGCCTTACGGGCGTGCTCTATGTGCTGGACGAGCCATCGATCGGGTTGCATCAGCGCGATAACGACCGGTTGCTGGAAACACTGGCCCGCCTCCGCGACCTTGGCAACACTGTGCTGGTTGTCGAGCATGACGAGGATGCAATCCGCACAGCTGACTATCTGATCGATATGGGCCCCGGTGCCGGTGCACATGGCGGCGCGATTATTGCCGAAGGCACGCCTGAAGAAGTTTACGCCAATCCGAATAGCGTGACCGGTCAATATCTCAGCGGCGGGAGGGGCATTCCGGTACCTGCCGACCGTCGCCCCGGCCACAAAGGCATGTTCTTAGAAGTGATTGGCGCACGCGAGAATAATCTTAAAAATGTGAACGCCAAAATACCCCTCGGCACCTTTACCTGCGTCACCGGTGTTTCCGGTGGCGGGAAATCGTCGCTGATTATCGATACACTTTATAACGGCTTGGCACGAAAACTGATGGGTGCACGTCTGCACCCCGGCGCGCATGACAAAATCAAGGGCTATGATTACCTCGACAAAGTAATCGATATCGACCAGTCGCCAATTGGGCGTACGCCGCGCTCGAACCCGGCGACCTATACCGGCGTTTTCACCCCCATCCGCGATTGGTTTTCTAATCTGCCAGAATCGAAAGCGCGTGGATATGGACCGGGCCGCTTCTCCTTCAACGTCAAAGGCGGGCGCTGCGAGGCATGCGAAGGCGATGGCGTTATAAAGATCGAGATGCACTTTCTGCCCGACGTCTATGTCACCTGCGAGACTTGTCAGGCCAAACGCTACAATCGCGAGACGTTAGAAGTCCTATATCGCGATAAATCGATTGCTGATGTGCTCTCGATGACTGTTGAGGAAGGACTTGAATTCTTCATGCCCGTGCCGACCATCCGCGATAAGCTGCGGATGTTGGTCGAGGTTGGCCTTGGTTACATCAAGATTGGCCAACCGGCGACAACGCTTTCAGGCGGCGAAGCGCAGCGCGTGAAACTGGCGAAGGAGCTTTCCAAGCGACCGACCGGCAAGACGATCTATATCCTCGACGAGCCGACGACTGGTCTACATTTCGCTGATGTCGAAAAGCTGCTGGAAGTGCTGCACCGCCTGGTCGATACCGGCAACACGGTTTTAGTGATTGAGCATAATCTTGAAGTGATCAAGACCGCCGACTGGATTATCGACCTTGGCCCCGAGGGCGGCGATGGCGGCGGCGAGTTGGTGGCTTGTGGAACGCCTGAAGACGTGGCTGAGGTCAGCCGCAGCTATACAGGCAAATATTTGAAGCCGTATCTGGCTAAGCAGTCGAAAGCTAAGCAGAGAAGGTCGGCTTAGTTGTTAGAACCATTAGAATAATAATCGAGACTATGTGACGCATGTTCGAATGACAGATAATCACTTTTCACCAGTGGGAAGACAACCGTCCAAACGATCAAAGCGATTAAGCTGGAAGCAATAAACTTCTTTGCGACCGCGCTGAATGGTTCTGCTGACCCTAAATAAACGGTTTGGCCCTTTCGTTTCCAGGGAAGTTTGAACCAGAAATCCGGCACGGCCCATTGTAGCGCCAGAAAAAATACGCACCACCACAGCAGGATATAAGTGAATACACCCTGAACAATGGTGAGTAGTACTGGATTCACAGGTTCCTAAGCCGCTTTCTTCGCCGCGTCAGCGCGAGCGATTGCTTCTATGATCAGCTCGCCGGCTCGCTCAGCTGATTCCCAGCCTGCGACTTTAACCCACTTACCTTTTTCAAGATCTTTGTAATGTTCAAAGAAGTGCTGAATTTGTTGCATCAACACTGGCGGCAAATCTTGCATCGATTTTACCGAAGTATAAAACGGGTGCAACTTATCAGCTGGCACGGCGACGATTTTCTCGTCCTTACCACCATCATCTTCCATCAGCAGCACGCCAATTGGGCGGCAGCGAAGCACGCAGCCCGGCACCACTGGCACCTGGCTGATCACCAGCACGTCGCACGGGTCGCCATCTTCCGAGAGCGTTTGGGGGATGAAGCCGTAATTAGCCGGGTAGTACATGGCAGTATGTAGGAAGCGATCGACGACCAGTGCGCCCGACTCTTTATCGATCTCGTATTTGACCGACGGGCCACCGAGCGGGATTTCGATAATAGCGTTGATGTCATGCGGCGGATTCTTGCCGGTCGAGATTTTTGAGATATCCATAGTCCACCCTTTTGAAATAATATGGTCGGAGTGACAGGATTTGAACCTGCGACCCTTAGTCCCCCAGACTAATACGCTACCAGACTGCGCTACACTCCGCCCGAACGCTCTGTATAGCCAGACAGCCTGAACCGGGCAAGCTTTTAGAGAAATTCAGCCTTTAATGCCAGCAATTCTTCGAGCAGGCATTCAAGGCGCAGGCGCTGTTCGATCACTAAACCGCCGGTCAGAGTCAGTTCTGGTTCAGTCACAGCGTTCGCTAGAATAATGCTATTTTGCAGATGGTCTTCGATCACCGGCAAAGGACGGCCAGCTTCTATACCAGACGCCATAAGTGAGGCCGGGCCTGATGGCAGATGCGCGGGAATATCCGCCAACACATCGGCCATGGCCTGCGCCAGCATCGAGGGCGCACTGTAAGTATCGAGCGCAGCCGCTGTCTCGCCCACTCCGTCAACCAGACTATCAAGATCGAGTGAAAGTTCTTCTGGCCCAGCATTGGTGAGGGCGACCAAATCCATATCCGCTAATTCGGTTGGGGCACGACGCGTTTTCAGCAACCGCTGTACGCCCTTGATTGTATAACCTTGGTCATAGAGCAAATTCTGGATCGTTTGCAACGTGGCGATATCTTGCGGGCGGTAATAACGGCGGCCCCCGCTGCGCTTCATCGGGCGAATTTGCGGAAACTTGGTTTCCCAAAAACGCAGTACGTGCTGCGGCACGCCTAATTGATCAGCAGCTTCGGAAATTGTACGATAGGCCGTAATGGATTTAGTGGAAGCAAAAGCGGCGCTGGAACCTTGCGACGCTGAGAATGAGGTCGAAGGCATGTCCATCACCGTTTATCCCTCGTCTTTCGCGCGATCCGCCGCGCTGGTAATAATGCCATTGACGGCATCTTTAAGTACATGGCTGGCTCTGAATGTCAGCGTGCGCCGCGGCTTGATCGTAACCTCGACCCCGGTTTTAGGGTTGCGTCCTACTCGCTCGCTCTTCTGACGAACGGCAAAAGTGCCGAAGGTAGAGAGCTTAACCGTCTGTCCCGTAACCAACGCATCGGCGACTTCGTCCAGAACGATATCGACGAACTGAGCGGACTCGGCACGCGAGAGACCAACCTGCTGATACACCGTCTCGGCGAGGTTGGCGCGGGTTAGCGTGTCTTGACTAGGCATAGCCGAAGCATTTGGCGATTGCCTTGATTCGTCAATGACTTATCGCTGTTCCTTCATCCTGCATACAATCCGCAAGGCACTAGGGGGGTGGGTTTCCCGATCGCATAGCTAGATCAATAACTTAGTAGGAAAAGTCGTATATTTGGCCCCTGTTTTTGCCATCAAACGAGATACGACTCGCTATCATGCCGGTTGGCGGTGCCGGACTGCCCTCTTGCCTCGGGCTTGGGGAGGCCGGACGGGAGATGCCGCACAGCCTCTGATTTCAATAATAGACTATAGCAGATAAGAACGCTTAAACCGATTCACTTATGATGAGAAAGTGTGGCGGCGAAATTGTGCTTACTTCCACCTTGCCAACACAGAGCCCCAAGTAAAGCCGCCGCCCATAGCTTCAAGGAGAAGGAGTTGGCCTGGCTTGATGCGGCCATCCTGCACGGCGGTCGCGAGTGCCAGCGGGATCGAGGCCGCGCTGGTATTGCCATGCTCGCCCACCGTTAGCACCACGCGCTCCATCGGCATGTTCAGCTTCTTGGCCGTGCTTTCGATAATGCGGCGGTTCGCCTGGTGCGGCACTAACCAATCAATCGCGTCCGACGTCAAGTTGTTGGCGGCTAAGGCTTCGTCCACCGCTTCGGCTAGTTTCACAACGGCATGACGGAAGACTTCCTTGCCTTCCATTACGGTGACGCCTGTGGTGCCGGTGCGCGAAGGGCCGCCGTTACAGAACAGCATTTCGCGATGGCGGCCGTCCGAATGCAGATGGGTCGACATGATGCCTTGATCGATAGCGTCACTTTCGAAGGCTTCCAGCACCACGGCCCCGGCGCCATCGCCAAACAGCACGCAGGTGGTGCGATCATTCCAGTCGAGCAGGCGCGTGAAGGTCTCTGCCCCAATCACAAGCGCGCGTTTCGATTGCTCGGCGCGGATGAAATTATCGGCAGCCGCCAGCGCATAAACGAAGCCTGAACAGACGGCCTGAATATCAAATGCAAACCCTTGCGTGATGCCGAGTTCGGTCTGCACAATGGTGGCCGTTGCGGGATAGGTGTAATCGGGTGATGTCGTGGCCAGCACGATCATATCAATTGTCGAGGCGTCGATGCCTGCGTTTCCCAGCGCGTCTTTTGCGGCGGCAACCGCAAGGGTCGAGGTATATTCCCCCTCGCCTGCGATATAACGTTGCTTAATGCCGGTGCGTTCTTGAATCCATTCGTCACTGGTTTCCAAATGCGCGGGCAAATCGGCGTTTTTCACCAATCTTGCCGGCAAGGCTTTACCCGCACCGATCATCCGCGAGCGCATCGTCATGCGTCTGGCTTGGCGGACTTGGGGATCGCCTTCTCGGCAAGGTCAAAGCGCGACAGCTCATGCCGGATTTTTTCGATGTAACCCTGGCTAACAAGATCGACTGCAACGCCGATGGCATTGGCAAAACCAAGCGCATCGGTGCCACCGTGGCTTTTGACGCAAATGCCGGAGAGGCCAAGGAACATGGCGCCATTGTAACGGCGCGGGTCGAGCCGGTCTTTCAGCCGCTTGAAAGCGCCATAAGCGAAGAGATAGCCGATCGTGGCAATCAGGCTGCGACGGAAACTGACGCGGATGAAATGCGTGACCAATTTGGCCGTGCCTTCAGCAACCTTCAGCGCGATATTACCGGAGAAGCCATCGGTGACGATCACGTCGACCTTGCCGGTCGCAATATCGTTTCCTTCGATGAAACCTAGATAGCTGCCAGAGAGCGCCATTTCGCCAAGGCGCGCATGCGCATCGCGCAGTTCGTCGTGGCCCTTGGTTTCTTCCGAGCCGATATTGAGCAGGCCGACAAGCGGCGACAGCACGCCCAGCGCCGTGCGCGCAAAGATCGCACCCATCAGTGCGAACTGCACGTAATTCTCTGCCTTGCATTCGACATTCGCGCCAAGATCAAGCATCACGCATTCGCCACGCTGGGTCGGCAGCATGGTGGCGATTGCCGGGCGATCAATTCCCGGCAGCGTACGCAGCGACATCATGGCCATTGCCAACAACGCGCCGGTATTCCCGGCGGAGACGACAGCTGCCGCCTCGCCCTTCGCCACGGCATCAATGGCGAGCCGCATGGAAGAGGTTTTGCCCTGGCGCAGCGCGACCGATGGCTTCACATCCGCGCCAACGAAATCGGGCGTATGGCGCAATTCGGATGAGGCGACCAGCAGCGGATATTCAGCCAGTAGCGGCTTGATCCGCGCCTCATCCCCATAGATCAAGAATTTCAGTGCCGGATAGCGGATGCGCGCTTCGGCTGCGCCTGCGATAATAGCATTGGGCGCATGGTCGCCACCCATCGCGTCGATCGCGATCGGTAGGCTATTGCTTTTCGTAGTGGCTTGGGGCGCTTCGAACATATGTCAGCGCTTCTGTCAGCGCTTAGCTGGCGACCGGTTCCGAGATCACATTGCGACCGTCATAATGGCCGCAATTGCCGCAAACATGGTGCGGGCGCTTATTGGTGCCGCAATTGGGACATTCCATCGGCTTGGCCGAGGTCAGCGCATGGTGCGAACGGCGCGTGCCGCGCTTCATAACCGAGGTTTTGCGTTTTGGAACTGCCATGGGAACTACCTTGAAAACGTGTGATTCTTTGCGAAGTGCAGGATATAGGGCAAAACTGGGGGGAAAGGCAAGGGAAAGTGGTAAGTTATTGAAATTATGCCATTCCTTTTGGTGCATGCACCAATGTGCGACTGTTTTGACGTTTTGGAGGCTGGGGTGCCACTTTCCAGATTGCAGATTGTAAATCATTTTCAGTGCATTCAGCCTCAACTCCGCCTTTGCGCGCGCGATGCCGCCAAGTGTGATGGAGCTTGCGAAGTTTTTGATCCACCTTAAGCCTTTCAGGGCTGCCTTCCGTGGCAATCTGCACTTTGCGCAAATAGCGAATGGTAGAGGCACGCGTACGTTCTTCAGGCGAATGCAGGATAAGCTTTGCTGCTAGGGAAATATACGGCCCTATATCAAAGTTTAGCCTATTAACATCGGCATTAAGTAGAATTAAAAATCTTTCAAAGATATCGCCTGCTTTTATATAACTAACTTCCGGCAGCATGCTCGCAGCCGCATAATTAACGTCAACAACATAACCTTGCCGTGGTTGCCACCCTTTGATGGCCGCCAACAAAGCAAATCGTTTGTTATCCATATATTTATCTCCTTCAAATCTGCTGGCACGTTAGCGCTTTGGCGCTACACATTTCAAGGTTAAGATTACTTTCATGGCCGCTCAGCTCCTGCCCCTCTCCGTCTATATTATTGCCTCGAACGAGGCCGATCGCATTGGCCGCACGATTACCGCAGCTCTGCGACTGACGGACGATGTTGTGGTCGTCGAGGGTGGCCAGTCGACAGACGATACCGTGGCGGTCGCGATTGAGGCCGGTGCGCGCGTGATCATCAACCCGTGGCCAGGCTTCGGCCAGCAGAAGCGGTATGCGGAAGGCCAGTGCAAGTATGATTGGCTGCTGTGCCTAGATGCGGACGAAGTACCGAGTGCAGCGCTGATCGCAGAGATTCACCAGCTATTCGCAAACGGCCAACCGCCGCTGTCCTTCTACAATATGAAGGTAGTCGAGGTATACCCAGGTCAGACCCATCCGCGCCCTTTGGCCAAGCGGGTAAATATCGTGCGGCTGTTCGACCGGCGCCATGGCCGCACCTCGACCAGTGCCGTGCACGACCGTGTAGAGGTTCCTGCCAGCGCTCCCGTAGGGCAGTTACAAAATATCTGTCTGCATTATTCGATCCGCTCGCTGGAGCACTTAACGCAGAAATATGACGACTACACGACGCTGGCTGCAGCGACACTAAAGTCAAAGAACCGCACCATGCTCATGTTGCGGTTATTCACGGAATATCCGATGGCGTTCGTGAAATACTACCTACTGCATATGCATATTACCGGCGGGGCTTACGGTTATGCTGTGGCTAAAATAAAAGCTAACGCCCGCTTAGGGCGGATCAGAAAAATGAGGGCAAAGACCGTTAATCTTTAGCGGTAAGCGTTTTCAAAATCGCGAATGGCAGTTGCTTTTCTTCGGCTGGCTCGTCGAGAGAGATGACAGCTGGTAGCTCTACGCCTTCGCAGCGGGGATATGGATCAAGTTCCAAAATCAGAAATTGTGTGACCAACTCGCCCATATCGAGCCAAGTGCCGTCGAGCGCTTCTGGCGCCTCGTACTCATCGTGCGGATTATCTTTTAGCCAGCGCTGCACGTAGCCTTCAGAAGCGAACAGCGTATCAAATGGTGCGACAACATCCTGCGTGACCGGCTCCAGGGTAACGACGCAGCTTTGCACAACCTTTGCGGTCAATGTGCCGCGCACGTCCACTAGCTGTTTGGCATCTTCTACCCGCTCCATCGTCAGTTCGGCAGAAAGCGCCAGCACTGCCGGAATCTCCAGCCGCTTGGCCAGCGCCTCGCATTCGCTTTTATTGGCGACGATCTTTTCAATGCGCTGCGAATCGTTCAGACGCTCCGCATTAAAAGGTCGCGAAAATTCGGGCTTCGGTGGTTCAGATATAATGTCGGTCATGCAGCCTCGGATTGCAGGATAGGAATTTGTGGCCAGTGGATATCGCCAGTTTGGATAGCCGTTGCGGTTTGCGCGGCAAGCGCTGCATCTGCCGTAAGCACATAGCGCGCAAGCGCATGGCTTTGCTCGTCCGTCACTGCTGCTGTCGCGTAGACATTGCGAGCAAGAGCCGCGACCATAGCGTCAAGATCATGCAGGGCTGCCGCGTAAGCCGCAGCCCGCCCGCGGAAGGCAGCTGCCCAGCCATGCACGCGTTTGCCGACACCGAGATCGCCCACGCCAAGCTCGCGCAGATTGATATCGAAATCTGCAAACATCAGGTCGAACAGCTTTTGCGTGAACGGTGGCGCCTCATTGAGTCGCCGCATCGCCAGACAGGCATGCAGCAGCACGAGTTCGAATCGGCCCTGTGGGCTGTCCGGTACGCCCAGAGTTTCGTAAAAAGCAGGTTTCCGTGCCTGCGCGACGATCGACTGATAGCAGGGCAAGGCTGCGACCTCACCTGTGTTCACGCCGTTTAACCAGCCGGTAAACCAGCCTTTAAGTGATGCTAGCCAAGCCATGCTGTCGTTGATATTGTATGCGCCGATGAATTGCACGCGCTTTCTTTTCTTAATCGGCTTTGCCCTTTTTGCAGCCGCCTGTCAGCCTGTTGTCGCCAACCGCGGCAACCTGCTGGAAGCTGATCGCCTGGAGCAAATCAAGCCCGGCGAGACCGATCAAGCGGCGGTGCAGAAGCTACTAGGCCCGCCGACTATGACGGGTACGTTTGATAAGAAATTCTGGTATTACAATGGCAAGCGGACGGAACGCACTGCTTTCTTTGATCCCGAAACCGTGGATGAACGCACGGTAGTTATCCATTTCGATGATGCAGGCCTGGTTGACGATGTTAAACAGGTGGATCCGAAAACAGCGATTGCCATCGCACCAGAAGATCGCCGCACACCGACCGTTGGCGAGTCGTTGACCGTGATGGATCAAGTGCGCGAGAGCCTTTCCCACCCTGGTTTGCCCGGCTCGATCGGTGGCCGCAAGCCTGGCCAGGTTCTTCCAGGCGGCCATTAGACGCGCTGTTAAGGATTCAATCGAATTACTTTCATGGCGCGCATGTTAAAACAGCCGCATGGAAGTTATTGATTTAAAGAAACCTGATTGCGCGGAAACTGTTCTCATCACTGTCACGCCTGCAGAGCGCGAGAAGCTGCGCAAATATTGCGAGTTCTTTGAACTATCCTTGCTGCATCTGTTGGGTGAGAAACTACCACAGCCAAAAAATGCGCAACAGATTGTAAAGGTATTCACATCGGCAACTATCAAGCCAGAAACCGGTATTCAAAATAGCATTGCGGGCATCAGTTTTTTGAAGGCGACCAAAGCACAATGGCTAAGGGTAGCATTAATCAATAATGTCGCTTTTACGGGCCGCCTTGAACGATTGCAGATGGCCATTGGTGATCTTCTTAATATTTTCGAAGAGGAAGGTCTTACCCATGAACAAGCCTCAAAAATGGCCATTAAAAGCCCGCGTCTGCTGAGCACCAGCAAGAGCTTTTTACAAACTAACATTGCAGCCATCATAGAACGGTTTGAAGCAGTTGGTATTACGAAGCGAAAAATATTGGAAACAAGTTTGATTGTTCCAACTGTCTTGTCGCTTAAGGCTGATAATCTCATCCCAAAACTAGAAGCTATTCAGCGGGCAGAGGCTGCAGGTTTTATTCGCTATCCGACTATGCAAAACGGTGATTACGGAGATCTTGGCGATTTTATCAAGAAATATCCGATGACAATCGGCGTCAGCCTGGCGATGCTCTCTCACGGCATTGATTTGTGCCAACAGCATCATGCGGTGACTGGCCAGCCCTATAAAGACATCCCGGTGGGAGCTACAAAACAGAGTATCACGCGGGTCCGGCTGCAAAACTTGAAAAATCCTATTCTGCGCCAGAAGCGTCAGCCAATTGTATCGCGCAAACAAAAACCCGTTTGGCTCTTGTGTGAAGATGAGCAGGGTAATGCTGCGCTGGTCTATGGCAGTAGGAGCGAAAGGCTCGGTGTGCGCACGGTCAGCCTAATAAAAGCGCTGCAGCATGGCGTCGTTTCACCGGCCAGCAAATCTGAGCATCAAGACTTGGTTAGCATTTCAAACAGTCTGTTAGTTATTATAGCAGATAACTTGCGCAATATTGCCGAAGCGCTCAATCCAAAACGCAATTTAATAACAGGCAAATATATAAATGGCAGCCTGCGCCTTGTCGATCCAACAGCGCTTGTGATTGAACGGCGGCGCAGTCCTAAAGCCGCGCTTTAATTTCTATAATTTCCGCTGCGCCACGGCCTGTACAAGGATATCCTTGGCGACATCCGGCCCCAATATACGCTCGGTCGGGGCGCGTAGCCGCTGTTTGACGAGTCCAATATCTACGAGTTGTCCTTTGTTGACGAGCTTTTGATCAAGCGCTCCGTAAAGCGTTTGCAAGTAAGCATCATTCAAGCGTGGCAACCGTTGCTTGATGATTGCCGCAGCTTTGCCATCGACAACTTCAAGCGTGATGACAAGCGAGATCAATTGCTCTGGCCCCTTCTCGCCAATCACCGGCAAAACAAAGGGCGCGATGTTGACGTAGAACGGCCCCTCGCCCACAAAATTACCGGCAGCGTCCTTCGGGGCGTTACTCGTCGCGCTATGATCTTGCAATGGGTCAGGCGGTGCCTGTTTTTCAGATTCTTCCTCGCTAGCCATAGCCAGCGCGGGTATTAGCAGGGCGCAAAATAGCAGGCATAGGAAATGAGGCGGCAAGCGCATAGCAACAGGCTAGTTCCGCAGCCGCTAAAGAACCGTTAACCTAGTCATTAGGCACGAAGTACTTTGCCGACCTTATCCAAAATAGCGTTGATCATGCCTGGTTCTTTCTCCCCCAGGTAAGCATGGGCAACATCCACATAATCAGAAACGATTACGGGCAACGGCGTTTCTGGCTGGTATTGGATCTCAGCCAGGCCTGCAATGAGAATAAGGCGCATCGGCCGTTCAAGCCGGGCTAACGGCCAACCAGACGGCAAATTGGCAGATAGCAATTCTTCCAGTGAAGTCTGGTGCTGCAGCGCGAGCGCCACAATATCGCGCATCAGCGTAACATCCACCTGTCCTAAGATTTGATTGGTATCGGGGTCAGTCCAGCTTGGCTTGCCGTTCTTGGTAGAGAGGCGATGCGCTTCGAATTCCTTCAAGACCAGCATAGCCGACTGTTGCATGAGATCGGCCTGGAACAACGCTTGCACCGCGACAAGCCGTGCTAACCGGCGTTTGTCTTTCGGCGCATCTTTGAAAGGAGTTTTTGGTGCGGTCTTAATGAGGTTAGCATCTGGCATGCATCCTTGTAGCCGAGCCACAGGACGATAAGCAAGCAATCGCGACCTTACCGTCTGCCCAGGCTCTCAATAAACTCGTTGAAATCTTTGGTATCACCGAAATCGTTGTAAACGCTGGCGTAGCGAACATAGGCAACGGTATCGAGCGCTTTGAGCGCCTCCATCACCATTGCCCCGATGGTGCGGGTTGAGACTTCATTCTCGCCTAGCGTTTCAAGGCGGCGAACCAGCCCACTGACGATCTGGTCGATCCGTTCCTGCGCGATCGGCCGCTTGCGGAGCGGTAATTCCAACGAGCGCTGTAGCTTGTCCCGATCGAACGGTTCCTGCTCGTCATTCGACTTGATAACGATCAGGTCACGCAGTTGCACGCGTTCAAAGGTGGTAAAGCGTGCGCCGCATTGATCGCACAACCGACGGCGGCGAATGGCCGCGCCGTCATCAGTCGGGCGGCTATCCTTGACCATCGTCTCTTCATGACTGCAGAACGGGCAACGCATAAAGGGTTAGTTGCTTTCGTAGATTGGGAAGCGCTGGCAGAGCGCTTGCACTTGCTTCAATACGGTGGTGGTGACGCTTGCAACATTGTCGTTGCCCACGCTATCCAAAATATCGGCGATCAGATTGCCGATCTCAGTGAATTCAGCCTCACCAAACCCACGCGTAGTGCCAGCAGGTGTGCCGAGCCGAATGCCGCTGGTTTCAGTCGGCGGCTTTTCATCGAACGGCACCGCGTTCTTGTTGCAGGTCAACCCCGCCGCCTCCAGCGCTTTTTCAGCCGCCGCGCCTGTCAAATTTGCGCTTTGCCGCAGATCAACCAGCAGTAGGTGGCAATCAGTACCGCCCGTGATCTGCGGATAGCCCCGCCCTGTCAACGCCGTGCCAAGTGCCTGCGCATTGGCGACGACATTGACCGCATAGGATTTGAAATCAGGCTGCAAGGCTTCACCGAATGCCACGGCCTTGGCGGCAATCGCATGCATCAACGGCCCGCCCTGCAAGCCTGGGAAAACGGCGCTATTGAATTTTTTGCCAAGCGCTTCATCATTACAAAGGATCATCGCGCCACGAGGCCCCCGTAGAGTTTTATGGGTCGTCGTCGTCACCACATGCGCATGCGGCAACGGGCTTGGGAAGGCGCCTCCAGCAACCAGCCCCGCGAAATGCGCCATATCAACCAGCAGATACGCGCCAACGCTGTCAGCGATCGCGCGGCAGCGGGCGAAGTCGATCGTACGTGGATAGGCAGAACCGCCGGCAATAATCATTTTCGGCTTATGCGTTGTTGCCTGCGCTTGCATCTGATCGTAGTCGATCAAGTGCGTTTCGCGATCAACGCCATAGAAGACCGGCTTAAACCATTTGCCCGACAAGTTCGGCTTTGCACCATGCGTCAGGTGACCACCCGCGGCCAGATCCATCCCAAGAATGACATCGCCCGGCTGCAGCAGCGCCAGAAACACGGCCTGGTTAGCCTGGCTGCCCGCATGCGGTTGCACGTTAGCGTAGGAGCAACCAAACAACTGGCAGGCGCGCTCAATCGCTAGCCGCTCGACCACATCGACCGCCTCGCAGCCGCCGTAGTAGCGCTTGCCGGGATAGCCTTCGGCGTACTTGTTAGTCAGCACGCTGCCTTGTGCTTCCAACACGGCACGGCTGACGATGTTCTCAGAGGCAATCAGCTCGATCTGATTTTGCTGGCGATGCAATTCAGCGGCAACGGCATCTGCAACGGCGGTATCGCAATCAGCCAATTTGGTTTTGAAAAAATCTATTGATGGCATAGCGGTCTCTTTCTTCTGAGCAGCGTGCATAACGGTCTCCTTCAAATCTGGTTGATATCGAGCGTGGCGAGCCGCGCGCGGCGGCGCGCATAGGTTTCGCCCAAAGCTGGGGTATCGAGAAATATTCTAAGCATGGCAATGGCCTGGCTTTCGTCAAGCTTATCCGTCGCCAAGCACAAAACATTCGCATCATTATGGCCACGCGCATCAACGACATCATCAGTTGTGCGGCACAGCGCAGCACGGATAAATGGAAAGCGGTTGGCAACGATCGACATCATGATGCCGCTGCCGCAGAGCAACAGACCCAGTTGCGCAGCACCATGCTTGATCTGCTTGATGGCTGCGACGCCATAATCTTGCGCGTCCACCCGAGCCTCCGCTGTATCCGTACCGCAGTCGATCACACGATAGCCGCGGGATGATAGCCAAGTGGACAGTATTTTCTTCAGTGGCGCACCACGGTGATCGGCGCCAAGCGCAATAACCGGCAATTGGGAGGAAGTCGCTGGCGCATCTGTCATAAACACAGCTTAGCCCCGTGGTACTGATTTGGCACGTGTGATTTGCCGTACAAGTTCCTTGGATTAGCGTTTGCTAGAGTCGGCCTTGGCCAGCAATGTATCGAGCTTACGCAGAGCGGCCTGCTTCATGGCCGCCTCCCCAACCCGACTGGAGACAACGATCGTCGCCTCGACCCCTGTTGCGGCGTCGATGGCGCTAACCTTGGCGTATAGGCCACTGACCTTGATTTCAAACAGGATTTCGCGGGACATTATCTAGCATGACGCATGCCGATCTCACTCACAATGATCTAGCCTGGTCCTTCAAGTAATTTCTTTGCTTTTTCGGTTACCTGGGCATCTCGCTGTTCACGCGGCGTCAAAGGCTTGAGGCCGTCGTAAAGAGCCATCGTCACTTTTTCTCCTACGCGCATGATGCGCGGATAAGGAGAATAGGCATTAGGGTCATTGGCCGTCCCTGGCTCCGGCTTACCAAGACTTCCCCATAACACACTGCGCGCAGCTTTAATTAAGCGACTTTTATTTAGCGTCAGTGTTTTATCGGCGTTAGTCGCTTTATCGAAATGGTCGAGCGTAATGCGTTCAGCGAGCATTTTTGCGGCAATGGCATAAAAATAAGCGGGCGATCTATGCAATCCATGTTCGCAATGAATAATGAACACACCAGTCGGCTTATGCATAAACGCTGCTTGGGCAGTAAACATCGCACTTAACATGGTGCGGCGGCGTGCATCGCAGGTTTGAGGCACTTCAAGCCTTTTCTTAGGAAGCTTTTGATGCTGTGTTTGGCGTTTCTGCCCTACTGGGTCAATTGTTAAATCGGTCTTGCCTGCAAGATTTGTATGAGTGAAATCTTGTGGCCCATAAACCTCTGAAATGGCATCTAAAGCGAAATCACCAACAGATAGGACGCCAGCGACTTCTTCTTCAGGTCGGAGGTCAGCACCCGCAGTTTTCTTCTCACGATAATTACGAACGAATTTATTGGCAGAGTCTCGCGAACCTACGAGAAAGCGTTTGCCTTGAAACATAAATACGCGATTGAGTGCCATATTTAAAACTAACTCGCCTTAGTTGCTAAATCGTTTCAATTGAATAAAACTTTATTTATTATCTCAGCATCAACCAAAATAACGTCAACGTCCCAAACAAAATCCGGTAAATGGCGAAAGGTGCAAAGCCGTGGCGGGTCACATAATTCAGGAATAAGCGGATGACTAACAATGCTGAAATAAAGGCTGTTACAAAGCCAACGCCAATCGTCAGCCAGTCGCCCTCACCCAGCCCACCCCAATTTTTGTAAAGATCGTAGGCCGTGGCTCCCGCCATGGTTGGAATCGCGAGGAAGAAGGAAAATTCCGCCGCCGTCCGCCGATCAAGCCCCAACAACAAGCCGCCGACGATCGTGGCCCCGGCCCGGCTGACACCTGGCACCATCGCCAAGCATTGAATAAATCCGATCTTCAGCCCGGTTTTTACAGGCACCTCTTCAAGGTCATTATAAATAGGCGCAGAGCGCGCACGCTCGACCAGCCAAAGGACAACACCGCCGACAATCAGCGCAATGGCGACCACCGTCGGGTTAAAGAGATGCTCCTTGATGAAGCCATGGGCGAGCGCGCCGATGATCGCCGCGGGCAAAAACGCAACGAGAATGGCGAGGGTCAATCTACGGGCTTTGCGACCATCTACATCCGTCTTAGGAAGATCGCGAACGATGCCAATAATCTTCGTGCGGTAAAAAATCACCACCGCCAGAATCGCCGCGAACTGAATGACAATATCGAAGACATGCCCCGGCGGGCCTTGGAAGCCCAATAGCTTGTCAAAAATAATGAGATGGCCCGTGGACGAGACCGGCAGGAATTCGGTAACGCCCTCAATGAGCCCGAGGATAGCGGCGGTAAGCAGTGTGATCAGCATGCTGCAAGGCTAGCGCCAGTGGAACTAAGCGGGAAGTTATAAAACGCTATGCCGCATCCCGTGGGCCGACGGTCTCAATCTTGCTCACCAAATAGTTGAGGTCTTCTTCAGCCATATCAGGGTATTGGGTTACCACCCGCTCGATTACCGTATTACGGAACCGCACTAGATCCTGCGCATCACCATCAAGAGCAGTGTCATGCAACACATCAAGCGCAGTACGGATGGCCGGCAGCAGACGTGGTGGCAAGCCAGCCTTGTCATAAATCGATTTAAGGCCCGTGCGCCCAGCATCGTGAATCAGCAGGCGCGCATTGGTCAGCGGCACCCCGGTCATAACCGCCAGCGCCGCTTCAAAGAAGGCAAGATCGCCCGTGCAAAGCGCACGCAACATCAAGGTTGGCGTCAAGCGGCCATTGGCATGCATTTGCGCGACCAACTGTTCGATATCCTGCGAGCTTCGCGCCCGGCCAGAGAGCACCATCGTTGCCCGCTCACGCGAAGATAGGATAATATCCGATACGGTTTCAGGGTTCAGTTCATGCCGCTCGACCAATTCTTGGCGAAGGTTATCTG
Source organism: Alphaproteobacteria bacterium (assembly GCA_965246895.1). Taxonomy (GTDB): domain Bacteria; phylum Pseudomonadota; class Alphaproteobacteria; order JAIXQD01; family JAIXQD01; genus CBDFFX01. The sequence goes on from OZ251993.1 coordinate 1,144,933, forward strand.
CCACCATATCAACCAGTTGCTCGGCAATCAGAATCGGTAATTGCGGTCGCGAGACGAGGCCTTTGTGCACAGGTTCGCTGTATGGGAAGCGCGAGAGTACCCGGCTCATGCTGCGTTCACGCAAGGTCGCGCCGGGATTGGAAACTAGCTTGGCAACTGTCGCCTCGCTTGCCTTTTCGATCAGCGCATCGGCCACCAGGCTGGAAACCATGGTGCGTCCAGCGATCGCTTCCTGCTTGGTGTCGCCACTTTCATCGATGACCAGCATCAAATCTTCATCTGTCAGCACGGTCGAAAATTTTAGGATTGGTAGCGCCACGCTATCTTCATCACGGGCCATGCGCAGCGCGGCGTCGCGCGGTAGTTGCGGGGTATTCTTTAACTGCTCCGCCAAGGCGCGACGCACGTCGACCGAGATATCCTGCACCATCGTGCGGATGATATCTTGCGCCAAACTGAGTTCTTGCGGGGTCAGGTCGCGACTTGAAAGGGTAGCGGCGACTTTGCCAGCTACCTCCGCCCGTGCTTCCGGTGACGCTTTGCCAAGCAACAACAGCTGCACATCCTGTTCGGTCAAAATCAACGGCATTGATTACCCTATGGCTAAATTGGCGCAGACCAGCAGCGTGGCCCAACGCAAGCATAATCCTAAGCAGACCATGCCAGGAAGGCCTGAATATTGAGTTAAGGCCCAGTATAAAGCAGGCTTATGTAGGCTGCCAGCCTTGCTAAAACCTAATGGGCGGGCTAAGTCTCAAGGCCTGTTTTTCATCCCTTCTGGAGGTTTTGTGCCGCTTCAAGTCATTCGTTCCGACCTTAAGGTCGATTTTGTTCGTCAGCGCATGTGGGCCTTTGCTGTCACGCTGTTGCTGTTTGTCATCACCATTGTTTCGCTAGCCACTAAGGGCCTGGAATATGGCATTGATTTTAAGGGCGGGATTGTCATCGAAGCGCGCGATACCCGCGGGCCAGTCGATACGTCCGCTTTGCGCGACCAGCTTTCCGGGCTTGGCCTTGGCGATGTTGAAATCCAGCAATTCGGCAGCCCCGATACCGCGCTGATCCGCGTGCAGCGGCAAGAGGGCGGCGACGATGTGCAAAATCTAGCTGCAGCCAGCGTTCGCACTAGTTTGGGCGAAAGCTATGAAATTCGCCGGGTTGAAGTGGTAGGGCCGCGCGTTGGGCAAGAATTGCTGCATGCGGGCTTGATGGCGACATTGCTGGCTGTATTGGCGATCTCCGCTTATGTGGCATTCCGGTTTGAATGGCAGTTTGGCGTATCGGCCCTGATCGCGACCTTCCATGATGTGTTCGTAACGCTAGGTCTATTCTCGATCTTAGGGCTCGACTTCAACCTGACGGCGGTCGCAGCGTTGCTGACGCTGGCGGGCTATTCGCTGAACGATACGGTCGTCGTTTTTGACCGCATTCGCGAGACGCTACAACGGCAGAAGACTGGCGGCTTAAAGCAGGTCATCAACGATGCGATCAACCAAACGCTATCGCGCACGCTGATGACGGCAGGCACGACCTTCCTCGCGCTGATCCCGCTGCTACTATTTGGCGGTCCAACGCTGCTGAACTTCGCGGTGGCACTAACGTTCGGCGTGCTGCTGGGCACTTTCTCGTCGATCTATGTGGCTGCGGCGATCTTGCTTTACATGAAGCCACTGCGGCAAATGCAGAATAGTAAGGCGGCTAAAGCACAAACGGCTTGATCAGTTGGGCTGTTAGAAGCGCGATGCAAAGGAACGGCGCGAAATAAACGTGCCGGGCTGGTTTGCCGATTGCTTTGCAGAAGGCCAGAAAGAGTAGCGCCAGCAATGCGCCCCCGCCCCATGCGGCTATACATAGCTGCCAGCCGTAAGCCAGTATCGCCAAAGCCGTCCAGCTGGCGTCGCCCATGCCAAGGGCATCATGCTTATATAATAGGCGCCAAACCATATTTAGCGACCAGATCACAGCATAGCCGCTAAACGCATAGAAAATATGTGGTGTTGCCAATGCCAGACTTACGACTAACCAACCGATGACAACCACGAGCCCGGCCGCAAGCAAGGGATAAGGCGGCACCAGCCCACTGCGGGCATCGACGATGGCGGTATAGATCAGCGCTGCAAGGGCAACACCCCCAGCCCACCATGGCAAAAGATCGGGCAGCATGAGGAACACAGTTAGCAGGTCGTGCCGGTCAACGGTCGCTTGATCCAGATGATCAACTGTTGCGTTGTAGCGTCAAAAGTATATTCGGCCGTTGAGAAATTCTTGATGATCAGCTGTAACGAAGATTTGATGATTTCGTCACTCGCATGCGCGGCATCAATCGGTTTTGTTCGAATGCATATGCCACCCGGCGATACAGAATCGGTATCGCCATGGTTCACGTAAGTCCAGGGCAGAAAGCTTTTCGCGACGGTCGGATATGCGGCGGGCCGCGCGCCATTCCATAGGTTCTGGCGGCCAGTCGGATCCCGCGGGCAATTCAAGTCTTTTACCAAAATAGGCGTGTCGAGCGTATTATAACCAGGATACAGAAACTGTGGATTAGCCACTTGCCGTGTCAGCATCACACATTCATCGATCTTGGCGCGGATCAGATCAATCTGACCGCGCAACTCGGATACCGTGCGGTCTTGCTGAATGGCTGCGCCGCCCAGGGAATTACTGCCCATACTGAAAGCCGCGATGATAACGCCCAGGAGTGCGATCACCATCAGGATGGGGGCAATTGCAATACCAGCGGTGACTGGCAACCGCGTCATGTGCCGCAAACCTTCGTGGTATCGAGCGGGGTCAGCCATACGCTGAAGCTGTAATCGCCACCTGAATTCAAATAAACCTCGGACGGGCCAAACAGCCCTGCAGTTGCCTTGAGCGCATTCTGGATGTCGAGGCCGGGTGCCGTTGTCGGCTTGAGTAGGATGCAACGACCGGCTGCGTAATTATAATAAACCCAATCGTCGAAGCCGCGCGGGTTTGGCGGCAAAGCCGTTGGCCGCTTGCCACTCCAAAAATTCTGCAAGCCGGTTGGATCGCCTGGACAAGTTAGATTTTTGACGAGTGTGCCATTGGGCGTTGGCCCATCAGGATAATCGAATAGCGGGTTGCCCATAGTCGCCATGTAACATTCCTGCACCTTCGAGCGGATCAGATTGGCCTGCCCCCGCACATCGGCCTTGATACGATCTGATGTGGCAGCAGAGCCAAAACTGCCAGTGTTTGCAGAGAGCGCCGCCACTAATACGCCGAGAATGGCGATGATGAACAAGATCGGGCCGATTGCGATTCCCGCCTGTGGCGAAAAGTATTTCTGCTGCATATACCGCCTCATTTCGCTAGCAATAGCTGATAGTAATAATAGTTACCGGCACCATCATCAACGCAAGCCTGACTGTAGCCATTGACAGCTGCCGTGACAGAAATATCAAAGCGGTTGGCGCTGACAGCACAACCGGATGTCGTCGTATCAATCGTTGTATCAGTGCAGCCATCAGCATTATTCAGAACGATCGTAGCGCCGCTGGCATCAGGCAAGGTTGTAGCCGCGGTGGCGCCCTTGCCAAAAATAATTTCATTCAATGCTTTGCAGATGTTCGCCGTTTTAATACCAATGACAACGGTGAAATCATTCTCCGCAGCAATACCGATACCAGGCAAATTAGCGCCTGCCACAAACCGCCAATTTGTGACGCCGCTTGTGGGCACAGTTCCTTCTGCGGGGGATTGTTGTGCTAGCCCGCCGCCTATACTGGAAAATAATGCTTTATCCCTGTAAGCATTCGTATAAGTAGTGGACAAGATAATTTCGTTCACATCGAGCGCACCTCCGTACAGCCGCTCAAACCCAGCCTTAAAATTCGCGCCTTGCTCGATAACCGTGCTGGCTTTAACGCGATCTCGCTCCGTTTGCGTACTACCATTGAAGCCACCGCTCGCAGCTAACGCCGCGACCAGCACTGCCAGAATGGCCACCACAAACAAGATCGGGCCAATCGCAATGCCGGCATGGTTAGATCCGATAATCTTGAATTGTTGCAATTTTTTTGACGAAGCGGTCATTGATCGACTGTCCGGCCAGACTGGCAAACTGGCAAGAAAAAAGCGCAGTCCTGAAGACTGCGCTTGAATCATGCTATCTTGCAATAAGCCTAACCGGCGGTTAGCAGCTGGAAATAGTAAAAGTGGTCGAGCGGGCCAGTCGCCTTCACACAACCCTGTGTGCGCCCTTCCATGCCGGTCGCACCTGCATTGTTGAAAGCGTTGCTGGAAACAGCCGGCGAGGTTGAAGCCAGATTGGTATCAGTATCGGTATTAGCAATCGTTGTTAGCGTTGGGCCGGTGGTCATCGTCGGCGTGGTGGTCGCAACCGTAGCCGTCTTACCGAAGATAATGCCATTGATCGACTTGCAGATCGTATCCGACTTGACTTCAACCGCGACGAGGAAATCGTTATTAGCCCCACCGATGGCTAGTAGGTTACCATTCGCCGGTGCCACATATGACCAACCCGCACCGGAAGCCAGCACGTTTGCTGGCGGCGATTGCGGCGTGAGGCCACCGCCCGATGGCGAATAGACGGCAACCGCAGCATTACCAGAACTATAAAGCGGCGACAGATACAAATCAGCCGGCGCGTTGCCGTTTATCATCAGACGGTCGACAGCTGTTTTGATATTCGTGCCTTGCTCAATGAGGGTCGAAGAGTTGATGCGGTTTGAGTCGTCGGCAGTCGAGCTGCCGAAGCCACCGCTGCCAGCAGCCAGGGCGCCAACAAGAACGGCCAAAATAGCGACCACGAACAAAATCGGCCCAATCGCGATACCGGCATTCGCACGCATTGCGCAGGGAACAGTTTGCATTATGTGTATTAACCCGCAGTCAGAAGTTGGAAGTAATAGAAGTGATCAACCGAACTGACGGTCGCCTTTACACAACCCTGTGTGCGGCCTTCCATGCCGGTCGCACCTGCATTGTTGAAAGCGTTGCTGGAAACAGCCGGCGAGGTTGAAGCCAAATTTACATCGGACGCCGTGTTAGCGATCGTCGTCAGGGTTGGGCCGGTGGTCATCGTCGGCGTGGTGGTAGCGACCGTAGCCGTCTTACCGAAGATAATGCCGTTGATCGACTTGCAGATTGTGTCTGACTTGACTTCAACAGCCACTAAGAAATCATTATTCGCACCACCGATGCCGAGTAGGTTGCCGTTCGCTGGCGCAACATATGACCAGCCAGCGCTTGCTGCCAGTACGTTTGCCGGCGGCGATTGCGGCGTGAGACCACCGCCTGATGGCGAATAGATTGCAACGGCGGCGTTGCCGGAGCTGTAAAGCGGCGACAGATACAGATCAGCAGGCGCATTGCCATTGATCATCAAACGGTCAACAGCTGTTTTGATATTCGTGCCCTGCTCGATCAGCGTCGAAGAGTTGATGCGGTTCGAGTCATCGGCAGTCGAGCTACCGAAGCCACCACTGCCGGCAGCCAGTGCGCCAACGAGAACGGCGAGAATGGCAACCACGAATAAGATCGGGCCAATCGCGATACCGGCATTAGGTGCCAACGAAGACGGTGCATGGGCTGACTGCATAAGATAACCTTCCTGTGAAGATAACAGCCTGCACTACACAGAACTGGTACCGATTCCAATTATTAAAAAAACACTATCATATCTATCGACACTGCCAAGAGCCTGACAATAACTGATTTAGCTTAAAAAGCTGCATTAAGCCGGTTAACAAGACCTTAAATACTAGGAATGACTACTCAAGCGGTGGTGGGGCCGTAAAGGACACTTTCTGAGCGTCCAACGTCACATTCATCAAACCATCTTTGCATTCCAATCCAACACAAAATTGTTTGATGCTCCATTGGGTATCGGCAGAGATCGTATCGACGTAAGAAATCGCAGATAGCCAGGCATTATAGCTTTCGGGCAGTGTCGCAGAAATGCGCAGCTGCGAGCCAGTCGGCGTCAATGTGACTTTCTCGCCCAACCGTTTTTTCAAGCGGTCAGCTAATTGCTGAAGCGTGGGTGCCGGCACAGGATCCTGCGCGATGGTCGGCAACACCGGCAATGCGGCTTCAGCCTCGGCCAAATTCTGGCGCGCTTTGATTGTCTGCTCGACCCCTACATAGGCCAACGCGGAAAAAGCGAGTGCCGCTCCCCATACCGTCAGCACGATAAAGGCACTTGCGCGGTCAAAGGTTTTCATGGCGCGCGTCATAAGCCCTGCCGACAAATGCGGCACGATGCTATTGCTGCCTCCTTTAGGCTTAGCCGCAGTCGTGCTCTTTGCGGCTTTTGGTGCCTTGGATTTTTTTTCGGGCCAGAAAGTGATTGCCATCAGTCGCTCATTCAATTCGTGCCGACGACAATAATGCCATCAGATGTGACGTCTTGCGTACGAGCACCAAGTTGGGTGATACGATCGGCAGTGATAGCGGGCGGCAGTACTGCCTTCCATTCGATCTTCGAGCCGGTGATGGAATAGGATTTCAGCCAGCCGCCCATGCTGATTAGCTGCTCGTTTAGTTCAGAGAATCGCGCCAATTGGCCACGCAATGGGCTAACCCGCAGTTGCATCGCTTGCTTCATCAAATCTTGAACAGCCACTTCTGATTGCGCTTGCGCACTTTTCACATCGTGTTGCACGGCTAAGCTGGCAAAAGTCGTCAGCAGCCAAATGACGAACGCCAATACGGCAACGGCTAAGCCGGACAGCACGCCTGCCGATGCCAAAAAGCGTCGCACGCGGTCTTCCAGCAAGGATGCCGAAAGCCAAGGGATAATTGGCAGCTGATCCAGCGTTTCCGGCAGCAGATTAACGATCGGCGCTTGCCCCAGATCACGCGACAGGCGATCAGCCTTGGCACGGATAATGGTGGTGGCGCCGCGATGAATATGCAATTCCGCAAAGGCGGCGGTAAGCAGCATCGCCACGCCGTCTTCTTCATAGATGTAAAGTGCAGGCACAGGCTGCGCGTTAGATTGACCTGGCAGCAGCGCTGCAAAGGGGCACCAGCTATTAGAATGGCTCGCAAGCTCGCTCGACTTTACCGCCAGGAACCACACCATGCCATCATGCACAGTATAAACGTAATGCAGACGCTCGCTATCGAGCGCCTCGGCAGCGGCTTGCCAGGCCATCTCGCCTTCGCGTCCTTCAACGTAGGGGCAGCAGCCGGCGATTGTTTCCGGTGGAAAATAGATTTCAGTAGGCCCAAGGCCCCGTGCCGTCAGCGCATTGGAAAGATCAACATTGCGATCGGCAATGCCGCTCATGAATCCAGCCATGCGGTCAAGCGCCGTGCCGCTGCCCAGCGGCGCGGCGTCAGGTGAAATCGGTGGTGTAGTTGGCGGTAGGAGCGACATCTTACTCGCCACCCTGCCGCATGTTTTGCATACTGTCCATGAAACCCGAGTTTTGGATCATCACCAAGTACAGCATAACCATCGTTACGATTCCGAATACTGTCATCATAATGACCATGCCAAGCAGAAAGATTTTACGCTGCGAATCCTTGCCCATCAGCTGCCGCTCGTCGGCAATCGAATCGAAGACCTCAGCGATATCCATGCTGGTTTGGGCCGTGACAATCTGGTCGCGCTCGGTCTTGTTCAAAGGCTCTCGCGATAGCGCCTTCATTGGCGGCGTGCCGGACATCATACGCTGGTATGAAGCACGCCAATAGTCGAGCACAGTCGGGTCGATCGTCGCGCCGATCAGAATCTTTAGCGCATCGTCAAGCGCTACATGGCCGCGCAGCAGGCGCGACAATAAACGGCTGGAATCGGACAGCGAGACGTTCTGCAGATAGGTCGAGAAGATCGGTGTTTTGGTGACGATGCGGTTCAGCCAATGGTCAGGCTTATCGCGGTTACGCAGATAAGTGTAAGCGCCTGCCACGCCCATCGCCACAAGGCCGGTGCAGAAAATCAGGAGGCCGATGTTAAGCGCCTCGCCCAGCGCGACCGATTTTTGGAACTTGGCGACGGCGGCGGCATCCGTACTTTCGATCCCCTTCTCTTTTAGATATGGGATAAACTGCCATTGTGCGCCGATCACAGTCGACAGCACCGAGAAGATATCGAATGCCACCCAGCTTAACGCTGTGATGACGATCCGCATCTGTTTGTTTTTTTCTTCGATATGCTGAATGGCATGCGGGATAACGCCTTTCAGATCACTCGCCTTTTCGCCGGCAATGATGATGGCGAGCGTTGCAGAATCTAGGAGGCGCAACTGCCGCAGCGCGTCGGCAAAAGTACCGCCTGCTTTCAAAACCGTGCGGGTTGGCAGGAAGGCCATGCGGCGCTTTGAATCGCTCTCATTCTCAATGATATTGAGCAGCGCCGTCCCAGCCGATGTCGTAGCCGTCTGAAAGCGCAAGGCGCGTAATAATTGCAGCGCCCATTTTTGCGAGCGCACGTCGAACCATTCCAGCAGCGGCTTTTTCCGCTCGTAAATATTGATTGGCCAGGCACCGCGGCCGCGTAAGTAGCGCCGCACGTCATTTTGGCTTGGCAGGAAAAAATCTTCTTCCACGACCTGCGGCGTGCCGCCCGGCGTTGGCACGGCATACTTCACATGCCAAAGCTTCATGCCGGAGTCGCCCTTCATGATCGTGCCGGCCATGTTAGCGACGCCCTTGCTTGGCGGCGATTTCCTCAATCATCAAGGCGGCGCCCATGTGCGCGTCGATCGCGCGGCGACGGATTAGATCGCGGATGGATTCATGCCTTGGCAGATAAATCGTATTCGGAATATCGACGATTGAGGAAATGACATTGGAGACCATCATTTCCGTAATCGCGCGGCGGCTTTGCTGATCGTCTGGTGGGAATAGCGCTTCCAGCGCCAACGTCCGGCCCAAGAAGCCTGTATGATTGCAAAGATCGCAACCCGCTGGGTTAGATGTCGCGACCATTTCATCCTGACCAATACCGATATCTTCGCACTGCAGCGGCGTGCCATAAACTTCAATCGCGGCTTTTTCGTAATGGCAAGCCGGGCAGACGGTTTTGACTAACCGCTGCGACATCGTGCCGATCAAGGCATGGCCCAGAATGTAAAGGCCACTGGTGCGATAGGCTGACGACAAGAAGCCGTCGATCCGATCCATCGTATGAATAGCGTCGACTGCGTGCACGGTCGTGATGACCATGTGACCGGATTCAGTGGCGCGCAAGGCCGCTTCGACCGTGGCGCTATCGCGCATTTCACCGACGATGATGACATCGGGATCGTGCCGCATCAGCGCGCGGATAATATCAGCGATAGAATTCGCGCCGGTATCGCTAACACTGGTTTGATCGACCAGTGGCATATCGTATTCAACCGGGCTTTCGACCGAATAGACGGCTTTGGCCGAGCGGTCGATCTCCTGAATAATCCCGTAGAGCGTTGTCGATTTACCGGAGCCGGTAGGCCCCGACAACACGATCAACCCGCCATCCTTGACCGAGCCGTGGACAACACGGCGCAGGCGCTGCGAGACCATTGGTGCATAGGCAAACAGTTCATCGAACGAGCGCAAGTTTTCGCGGTCGAGCAGACGCATCGTCAGCTTTTCGCCCGCAGGCGCCACCGGCAAGCAGGCCACGCGAACGTCGATCATCCGGCCCTGCCACTCATACGAGAGACGGCCATCCTGCGGGCGCATCCGTTCGGCGGCGTCCATCTTGGCATCGGATTTGATACGAGTGACGAGCGGCGCCATCACGCTGGTTGGCAGCAGGTGCTTGTAAACGAGATCGCCATCAACGCGATAGCGGATCCAGCAGCGGCTATCATCGTCTAGCAAGGTCATATGAATATCGGAGCAGCGGCTTTGCAGCGCTTCACCGAAGATATCCATCACGGTCTGTTCAATATTGAGGGCGTTATCCGGATCACGCGCTAATTGCGCCAGCAGGCGCACCAGCCGCTCGCCAGAGTTTTCGGTTTGCTCGCGCAGCAGTTTTGTGAGCGAGACGCGATCGTAAGGCTCCTGCTCCACCCGGTCGACTGGGCGGTTCGAGCTTTCCAGCGCTTTGACGATCTTGCCGAGATCGCTGTCGCTGATCATATCGCCAACAGCGATGCGCAATGTGCCGTCTTTTAGTTCGAGGAGACAGATGCCCATTGCCGCTTGCAGCGATGACGGCACGTATAGTCGCAGCGCCTGCATCGACATATCGGCGCGAACGCCTGGGTTGGCCGCTGCCGCGCGCATTTCACGCTTGACCGGCATCAAGCCATTGCGCTTCAGAATTTCATCGATCGACATCGTGCTGCCCTTGGCGCGATGCACGAGTTGTTCGGTTTGAGCAAGAGAAAGATGGCGCGCTTTCGGGCCAGCCATATCCTCTAACTGTGCCGTATCAAAATCGGTAGCGAGGGCAACGGCGCTCTCGGTTACAATGCCAAGCGACTCATCTGTCACGTTGCCGGCCATTATTTTTTGGAACCTTGTGTTGAGCTTTGCCCGGAAGATTGCGTTGATTGTGGTGCTGGTGCTTGTCCACCCTTGCTACTAATTCTTGTTTCTTCGCCGGTGATAGTCATAGTCGGTTTTTGCAGCGTAAGCGTCAGGCGGCGGCCAGCCGTTTCCAAAGCAACGCTTTTAGGGTCAACAAACAGAATGCGATAGGTCACACCGTCGTTTTGGAAGGTCTGTCCGGCACCCACCAAGGCCACCGTTCCGTCGTCAAGGCCGATCAATGCCTGATCCCCTGTCGTCCCGCGCAGACTGAGGCCCGTCGAACCGCTTGTGACAGCTGCAGCAGCTGCTTTGCGTGGCTTCTTGGTTGTTGCGTCGCCGCTTTCGTTAGCAGCCCTGACGAATAGATCGTCGGCTGACAGCGGGGGAATAGCCATAGCTGAACTTGTGGCAGGGCTAGTCGCTTTAGCGGTGGAGCCGCTTCCGCTCCCACCATTGCTTTTGCCGCGCACAGGGATCACCGCAAAACCGATCGGTCCAGTATGGCGGATAATCAAATCTGTTGAAACTTCACCGCCGCTATCCGGCTGCCACATGACAGTAACAGGGCATGAGCTGCCAGCCGGCACCTCCGTGGCTTCGGTGCAACCGTCTTTGTCAAGCAGCGTCAAACTTTTGTCAGCCGCCATCAGCATGATGCGTTCGATCTTAAGCGGATTTGGGCTGTCGTTTGCGAGCAGCACCGTGCGCACAGCATGACTGCCCCCCGGCACTTCGCCAAAATCAATCTGCTGATCTTTAGCGGCGCCAACCAGTGACAAGCCAGGCAACTGGCCGTTGTTGTTTGCATCGCCAGATGTTGAGCCCGATAATGTGGCGCGTGAAACGCGGCCCGCTTGATCATGCACGGCGACGACTTCCGCCATCCACTTGCCAGGGCTATTCGGCGTGATCTCGATAATCACAGTACATTTATCGTTCGGCTTTAGCGTTTGCAATGCGGCGCAATCGTTCTGCACCGCTTCCGTCCGAACATTGCTGTCGGCATTGATCGAAAGGCTGGTGATCGCAGCATCGCGACCGCTAAAATTCGTGAAGAACAAAGTTATCCGCTTGGTAACGCCGATCGAAGTTTCGCCTACGTCCAGCGTTTTAGGCGAAGGCGAAATCAATTCATCACCCTCTTTGTGACCACCAGAGGCGGCGCTGGGCTGCACGAATGCGGCGTCACGCTGCGCCAAGGCAGGCAACGGCGCTAAGCTTAGCGACAAAACTGTGACCAATAGCGCGCGCCGCATCATGGCCGCACCATAGTGGATGATTTATCCATATCCGCAAAAGTATCCTGCAAGCTGCCAGCCGACACCTGCCCGTTATCATTAATCGTATTATTGGATGGGGTCAGCATTTGCGTCGATTTCGAACCCGGCTTAGTTGTGGTTAACGTTGGTTCGCTGACAATTGCATCAGATGCGTTCTGCGCATTCTGCACGGCGTTTTCCTTATCGGCCACGGGCGATGATGAAAGCTTTGCCACCGGCTCGATCTTATCCGTGCCTTCGGCATCTGCGAAGCGAATGATCGCCGGACGTAGCATGATCACCATCTCGCGATTTTCGGTCGATTTATTGGAGCTGAACGGCAGAATCCCAAATAGGCCGGTCGGCACGCCATTCAAAGTGCGATCATCACTGGTACTGCGAAGACCTGCCAGTAGCAGCGTATCACCAGGGCGCAGCCGGATAATCGTCGAAAGCTTGCGCTCTTGCGTGCGCGGGAGCTGGATCTCCGTGCCCCCCGATGGCACGCGGTCAAACCCTAGCAGCGTCACATCCTCAATCGACATTTCGCCGAAGACCACGCCGCCTTCGTAAGCGCCGTTAATCTTGACGCTGATGCCGGTTTCGATTTCGTCCGTTTGCACGGTGTTGGTGCCAACGCCAGTATTGTTCGCATTGCCGCCGGTCACATTGGTCGAGCCGACAAGCTGCCCTACGCCGGAGATATAATTCTGTTTGCCGCCGATCGAGAATTCCGACTTGGTTCCGGACACAAAAGTGAGCTGCGGGTTCGAGACCGTCTCAACCGTGCCTTGCGTTTGTAGGAAGGAGATAATCGCGCCGGCATCAATCGGGCCTTTAAAAGTCGCGCCCAAGCTAACCGCGCCAGAGATCGCCGCGCTCTTTAAAGTGCTGACCACGCTTGGATCCGTAGTGCCGCCCAGGCCATTAATCGAGGCAACTGGCGAAACCTTGGTTGCGCCGATACCGAAGTTATCAAGCGAATTCGAATCAAAACGAATACCGGCTTGCGTGGAATCGTTCAGGCGCACTTCCCAAATATACAACTGCATCACGACCAATGGTCGCCCGCGGCGCAGCTGGGAGAGGTACTGCTGCACTTTCATCTGACCGGCCATGCTGGCGGTGTAGATGATGTTGCCACCATCACGGTCGACCTTCGAGTCGCCACCAGCAAGATTGCCAATCGAGTCCGCAATGCTGTTTTGGGCATCGGACGGGATCGGCGGCATCTCGATAATAAAAGTTTCTTCTTCGCTAAGTTCGATTGCGCCATTGCGGTAACGGCAGTAGACGCGACCTGCATCGCAAATGCGCTCGACCACTTGATCGAGCGGCCCGTTTAGATTCAAGATCGAGACTGTGCGGTCCCCATAATCTTTATCCATTGTCAGAGAGATGTCGGCACGACTAAGCACCGCTTGCAACGCACTCGTCACGGGAACATTGCTGAAATTAGTTTTTGGCACAGTCATGTTGTGCGGCAAAGGATCGCCTTGCGATGCCAGCCGCTCTTGGAAGCGCCCCGCGATTGGTAGTGTGACGACGGCAGGCTCACCCGCCCCGCGCACAGTGTCTGCTTCTTGTGGCCGGTCGGCTAACCGTGGTTGCGTTGTGCCCTGTTCAGTTGCTGTTGGCGGCCAGGGGCTCATGCAGCTGGTCAGCGCCAATACAATAACTGCCGACCCGACAATGCAGGATGCAACAAACTTCGCCCGCGCCAAACCGGCGCAACGGTATAAAGAAGTCATCAAATTACTCACGCTTGTAGTTAATTTGGTTAAGGTTACTTTTTTGTAAAGATATCGTTTGTTTGCGGGTTTACTTCTAAATCCGAAACAAGCAATACCAACGATAATTGCCTGACGATCACCAAGCGGTCGGTAAACAATTAAAATGAATGCTGCCCCGCCCGCAGCATTTCGCATAGCTAGAATCACTAACTCATTTCGCAACCAACAAAAAGGGCGCCCTGTGAGGCGCCCTTAAAGGAATTTATCCTAGCTTAGTTAGCGCTAGGCGACATGCCGCCACCCGGCATATCGGTCGCCTCACCTTCAAGCTGTTTTTCACGATATTGACGCGAAATGCTGCGCATCGTTGCGTAGTAATCGAGCGATGATTTTTCTAGCGAGTCGGTCAGCTTCAGCGTCCGCGCGCGGCTGTCGATCAGCTGCGTGCCAAAGCGGCCATAGGTGATGTAATTGGCCGTGCTATCGTCGAACGCGGCATTCGCTGCATACGACCATGGATCCATCAAGAAGTCACCGGCAAGGCCGACGCCGTCACGTGGATTCGATGGGCCAAACAGTGGCAACACAAGATAAGGGCCGCCACCCACACCATAAGTGTATAGCGTTTGCCCAAAGTCACCGCGCCGTTCAGGCGTGCCCATTTCCGAAGCGACGTCAAATAGACCAAGCACACCAACCGTCGAGTTGACGAGGAAGCGACCGCTCGTATCGGCGGCATCACTACCACGACCTTGCAGGACGTTATTGAAGAAGTTGACTGGCTCGCCAAGGTTATTGAGGAAAGTATGCACACGATCTTGTGCATAATCAGGCACGATATAATCATAGCCCTGCGCGATCGGCTTGATTAGGAAGCGATCGAGAACTTGGTTGAAGCCAAAGACACCACGGTTAAATGGCTCGATCGGATCGTTGGTTTCTTCAAAAGCTGCGCGTTCTTCTGGATCAGTAGGCACGCTGGCGCAACCGCCAAGGCCAAAGGTGCCGCCCAGCAGCAAAATCATAGAAAGAAGGGAGAGCGTGTTCTTAGTCATTCTTATTCAGCCCGTTAGTAAGTAAGTGTTCTAGATAGCCTTATTCGGCCTGATTACCACTAAGATTTTCATAATTGAATACAAGGCTATCGTAAAGCGCGGTTTTTGAGCCACACACTGGAAACTAGCTAGCATTTTAGGTAGTTATTCACAGGCAAAAGCTGGAAAAGCGCTAATTGGCTTTCATTATGTCTGGAAACGGCACGCCAGGCTCCTGCTTGGCAATGCGAATGGCGAGCGACGAGCGCACGCCATTGACGTTTGGCGCTGCGGTTAGTTGGCTGGTCACAAAATGCTGATAGCTATCCCAATCTTCCGCCACGACATGCAGCAGATAATCAACGTCACCAGAAAGCAGAATGCATTGCCGCACCTGCGGCCAGACCCGCGTCTGTTCTTCAAACCGCGCGAGATCACCTTCATTCTGGCTTGATAGCGAGACGAATGTGTAGGCAGAAACCCCAAACCCGAGTTTTTCAGCATTGAGTTCGGCATGGTAGGACTTGATGATGCCGGCTTCTTCCAAAGCGCGAACCCGGCGCAGGCAAGGCGGCGCAGATAAACCCGCCTGTTGGGCTAAATCGACGTTGGAGATGCGACCCTGCGCCTGGAGCGTGCGGAGGATTTTCTGGTCGATCCGGTCAAGTTTGACCCGTTTACTCAAAACCTATACTCATGCTTGTCTCAATCTCCCGCGATCAGGCAAGATAGCTGACGTAACAAACAACTTTATCGCTCTCCCTGTCAAGGAAATGGCATAGCCGAAATGACTTCTTCTCAAAGCGCACCTCGTTCGCCCGGCAAACTATTAACCTGCTGGATTGTCACTGATGGCAAAATCGGCACGGAAAATCAGTGCATTGGCTTAGCAAACGCGCTTGGCCTCACGCCTGCCATTAAGCGGATAAAGCTGCGCTGGCCCTGGCGCCTATTCACGCCTTATCTGCGCGGATTGGAACGTTTTGCTTTCAGCCGCAATGGCGACCAGCTAAATGAGCCATGGCCGGACATCTTGATCGGGTCAGGTCGCCGCTCGCTTCCCGCTGCTTTCGCGGCGCGCAAGGCCAAAGGCGATAAGATCGCGATCATTCAGTTGCAGCACCCGCATTGCGACCTGAAAAACTTCGATCTCGTCATCACGCCCGCGCATGACGGCTTAACCGGCCCAAACGTGCTGACAACGCAAGGTGGCATTCACAAGTTGACGCCAGCGGTGATCGAGCGTGCCGCCGATGCGCAGCGCGAGCGTTTTGCCAAATTTCCACAGCCGTTGGTTGCAGTGGTGCTAGGCGGCAAAAGCACGACCTACGATTTCGACGCGAACCAAATGCGTGCGCTCATCGAACAGTTTAACACCTTGCTGCAAAGCTTTGCAGGCACACTGATTATTACAGCCTCTCGCCGTACAGGGGAAGAAAATTTAAAGCTGCTGCAAGACGCATTCATCGGGCATCCGCGCGTCTGGATCTGGGACAATAGCGGTGATAATCCCTACCCCGGTATGTT
The DNA here is from genome assembly GCA_965246895.1 of Alphaproteobacteria bacterium. Lineage (GTDB taxonomy): Bacteria > Pseudomonadota > Alphaproteobacteria > JAIXQD01 > JAIXQD01 > CBDFFX01. Next base: position 1,160,950 of record OZ251993.1, read on the forward strand.
GGGTCTCCCCGACTGGATCTTGGTTTCGGAAGATAGCACAGGCATGGTTTCTGAAGCCGCGGTTAGCGGTAAGCCGGTCTACGTGATCAAGCTGACTGGCGGTAGCCCGCGATTTGATCGTTTTCATCAGCTGCTGCAGGACGCTGGCATTACGCGGCCCTTTACCGGAACCCTGGAAACTTGGCATTATTCCCCACTTGTAGAGACGCAACGCGCTTCGCAAGCAGTGCGTAAGCTATTGGTTCAGAAATTTGGAGTAAGTCATTGATGAGCAAAGAGAAACAAGCTTCATTCTTTATCATGTTGCTAGGGTTATTCATGTTGGGTGGTAATCGCCAAAGCAATCATCAATTACAGAGTAACGACCAAACACCGCGTAGCTTTAAGCCAGAGCGAAAGCGTCAGCCTAAGCCACGCTCATTTGGTATGCATAACCGTTATCGCCACTAGGCCAAAGACAGGAACGTTATGACCACAATTAAAGAAACTAAGATGCTGATTATCGGCGCTGGGCCTGCGGGTTACACCGCCGCGATCTATGCCGCCCGCGCCAATCTTAAGCCCGTCATGGTACAAGGCATGCAGCCCGGCGGCCAGCTGACGATCACGACCGAGGTCGAAAATTATCCCGGCTTTGCCGACCCGATCCAAGGTCCCTGGCTTATGGAACAGATGGAGACGCAAGCCCGGCATGTGGGTACAGAGATCATCTTCGATACCATTACGGAGGTCGATTTTACACGCCGTGACGGCAAGCATCACGTGGCCATGGGCGACAGTGGCACGACCTATCATGCTGAGACGATCGTGATCGCTACAGGCGCGCAGGCGCGCTGGTTGGGCTTGCCCTCGGAAAGCGAATTTCAGGGTTTCGGCGTTTCCGCCTGTGCCACCTGTGACGGCTTCTTTTACAAAGGCCGCAAGGTTGCCGTGATCGGTGGCGGCAATAGTGCGATGGAAGAGGCCCTCTTCCTCACCAACTTCGCAGAGCATGTGACGATCGTGCATCGCCGCACTGACTTCCGCGGCGAACGCATTCTGGCCGACCGCGTGGCGCAGAACCCGAAGATCTCCGTTCTGTGGGAACATGCCGTCGACGAAGTGTTGGGCGAAACCATGCCGCATAAGAGCGTCACTGGCCTCCGCGTCAAGAACGTCAATTCTGGCGAGACGCAAGTGCTCGACATCCACGGCATGTTCGTGGCGATCGGGCATGATCCGGCGACAAAAATTTTTAAAGGCCAGGTGCCGATGGACGAGCATGGCTATATCCTGACCGCACCCGACAGCACAGCGACCGAAATCGCCGGTGTTTATGCGGCTGGTGACGTGAAGGATAAAACCTATCGCCAGGCCATTACTGCTGCTGGCATGGGCTGCATGGCCGCGCTTGAAGCCGAGCGCTGGCTGGCTGGGATCCCGCAAGACGTGCAGCACGCAGCCTGATTGTAGTTTGCCCTCTGGTGACAGCCTTCTGAAAACCCGCTAGCCTTAGCCCAACTTTGAGGGAAACAAGCGAATGGCCAGTTATATCGAGTCGGTGATGATGCGGGATGAAGATGTGATCTTCGCCGCACGCCTGCATTGGATTATTTATTTTTGGGGTCTGACTCTTACCCTTATCGGCTGGGTGTTCACCTTTTATGGGTTCGACAGCATTCTAGAGCATTTCGCGCATGTAAAGCTGCCCATAGGTTTGGAGCCGATGGTGAAATGGTTCAACCTCGGCATCGTCGTGGTTGGCGTGCTGCTGATTATTTTGGCTTATATTAAACAACAGACAACGGAACTGGCAGTCACCAACCGCCGCGTACTGGCCAAGTTTGGCATCATAAGCCGCACAACCTTCGAGCTGTTCTTGAACAAAGTTGAGAGCGTCAACATTGACCAGCCGATCATGGGCCGCCTGCTCGGCTTTGGCTCGATCCACGTCAAGGGCACGGGCGGCGGCATGTCGCCGATCGATGGCATCTATTATCCGGAATTTTTCCAGCGTGTATTAATGGAGCAGATCCGCCTCCGCCACGATAAAGACGAAGCGAATAACGGCGGCGATGATTAGCATTCATCTGCGCGCTCAGCGGGCAATGAATGACATTGCGACTAATTGTTAGCCAATCCCTAAGCCGCCTGCTGGCTCCCATTGCTCTTCAGCGCCGCGCAAGCGCGCTTGATGCGGATGCAGGCTTCGGTCAATTGCGCGTTTGAAGTTGCATAGCTAATGCGGAAGTAAGGCGACATGCCGAAGGCCGCGCCATGCACAACTGAGACGCCTTCGCTTTCCAGCAAATAGCCCGCAACATCTTCGTCCGTTTCCAGCTTTTTACCGTCCGGCGTCACCTTACCGATCAAACCTTGGCAGCTTGGATAGACATAGAATGCCCCTTCTGGCGTGGCGCAACTAAGCCCCGGCGTTTCATTCAATGCTTTCACCACCAGATCGCGGCGTTCCTGGAACGTCTTCACCCATTCTTTTAGGAATGATTGATCGCCATTCAACGCTTCTGCCGCCGCCGCTTGCGAGATCGAGCAAGGGTTGGATGTCGAATGGCTTTGCACAGCGCCGATTGCCTTAATGAGCGCCTTCGGCCCGGCGGCATAGCCGATGCGCCAGCCCGTCATCGAATAGGCTTTTGAGACGCCGTTCATGGTCAGCACGCGTTCCTGCAACTTCGGCTCGACCTGCGCGATAGTCGAGAATTTAAAGCCATCGTAAACTAGATGCTCGTAGATATCGTCGGTCAGCACATGCACTTGCGGATGTTGCAGCAGCACATTCGCCAACGCTTGTAGCTCTTCTGCCTTGTAGGCGCCGCCGCATGGATTGGACGGCGAATTTAAAATCAGCCATTTGGTTTTCGGCGTGATGGCCGTGGCTAATGTTTCTGGCGAAAGCTTGAACCCGTTCGCGGCATCGGTATCGACGAAGACCGGCGTGCCTTCGGACAGGTTCACCATATCTGGATATGAAACCCAATAAGGCGCAGGGATGATCACCTCGTCACCGGGGCCGACGGTAGCCATAATCGCGTTATACAGCACCTGCTTGCCGCCGGTGCCAACCGTGATCTGATCGCGCGTAAAGGTCAGCCCATTCTCGCGCTGGAACTTGGCAATGATGGCATCTTTCAGCGCAGGCGTGCCATCGACGGCTGTATATTTCGTATCGCCGCGGTCGATCGCGGCTTTCGCGGCATCTTTGATATGCTGCGGCGTATCGAAATCAGGCTCGCCCGCGCCAAGGCTGATGATATCGCGCCCCGCGGCTTTAAGCTCAGCGGCTTTTTGGGACACGGCCAGCGTCGGCGATGGTTTGATGCGGCCTAAGCGCGGTGCGATAAAATCAGTCATAGAAAGGCGTCCTTGAATAATGGAACGCTTGATTTACGCCTGTTTTAAGATGGTTTCAACAGGCATGGTCTCTTGGTTGGCGGCCTCTAAATCTGCCAGCGTGCCAACATCGCGCACCCCCGTGATATCGACTGCGGTAAAGGCGACGCCCTGCGCTATTAAAATCCTGACTGCGTCAGGTAGCTCCACCTCGCCCCGGCTGGACTTGCCGATACCTTTCAGCGCCTCGAACACCGTCAGCGGCAACTTATACATCGCCATGACCGCTAGGTTTGATGGCGGGTCGGCTGGTTTTTCGATAATGCTTTCAACGCAATGGTTTTGATCGAGCGTGACAATGCCATAGCGGCTCGGCTCCTCCACCTGGCTTACGCCGACGGCGGCGGGCGTGGCTACAGCACGCGCGCGGCCAATCGCCGTACCGTCCGGCAATAACGTATCGCCGAAGATCATCATGAAATCGTCGGTGATGAACGGTTCGGCGGCGCGCACAGCGTGGCCGGTGCCGCCCAGCTCGCCCTGCTCGATATATTTAATGACGGCACCAAATGTACTGCCATCGCCCAAATGCGCGCGCACGGTCTCGCCATGATAGCCAACGACGATGAACAGATCGGTCAGGCCTTGCACCACGCACTGCCGTACCAGTCGCTCGATTAATGGTTGCCCCGCCACCTTAACCATAACCTTTGGCATGGTATCTGTGAGGGGCGCCAGGCGGGTGCCGCGCCCGGCAGCGAGAATCAGAGTTTGCATGAAAGCATTAGTAAAGCTGGAACCGCCCCCGCCTAGTCATATAATGTGAGGAGATGTTACAGGGCGCACCCGATCTTTCCCAAACTATTGCGCGCCTACGGGCCAAGTCACAGGCCGAACCCAAAGGTTTTGACAAGCATATCGATAGCGCCGCCCGCAAATTAAGTGAGCTGCCCGGTGATTTCATTTTCATTGGTGCCAGCCCCATTCGGATTGGCCTGCAGTTAATGAGGATAGATGGCGATCGCACTTGCACCTTCGTGCCATTTTCCGGCCACTGGATGAACAGAAACAACGTTTATCGGACGAAAGACGTTCCCTTTCGGCGCAACAAAGGAATATCCATTCGCGAGGCTTACCGGAATGCAGTCCTGACCGATTACGATGCTGAAGACTTAGCCTATGGGACAATCAAACTAAACCTTGTCGACTGCACCAATCGTGGTGAAGGATTGCTGTCGTTTGCAGACTTGCTGGTCAGTAGCGCCGAGACGCGCAGACAATCACGACTGATCGCGAAGCGTCTGCAACTCGTATCCATTATGTGTAAGAATGACTCATTCGCACGCATCTCCAGCGCGCAATGGGATTCGCAGCATGGCAGAACTTGCGTATCCGGACGGACGATTAGGGTTCCTAATAAATCGTGGCAGATATTGGTGAGTCAAAAAGGCAGACATTATCGTTGCGATGATCCACGGCTAACAGAGCCGTTTCCTGTCAATACCTGCAATTCGCCGCCTCAACCCGCCCCCGCCTCTAACATCACTGCTTTTCACCGCGCGGCCCAAGGCATTGATCCGGCTCGGCTAAAAGCCGCATTCGGCCTGCAGCTACCCTAAAGTAACCTTCTGTTAGGCGTTTTGCCAGCACACTGTCGGGTAGCATGATGAATTTCTCAGAAATCGACATCGTTAGTCGGCGCGAACGACTTACGGCTGTTTGCATCGTTATTGGAATGGTCTTAGTGGCTTTGGGCCTCTTGCCGATCGCGTCTTTCGTCGGCCAGCCCATGCCGTTTTTCCTGCCCGCCGTGTTGGCGGCAGCGATGCTGATCACCTTGCTGACCGCCTATCTGCTGACAACGCAGTGGCGCATGCTGCAGCATTCGCCTTATGGCATTCTGGCCAGCGGCTATTTTTTCGTTGGCATGTCGCTTGTCGGGCAGACGATCTTTTTCCCTAATCTGCTGAATGGCGCAACTGAAGACCAAGCCTTTTCCGCGATCGCTTGGCTTAGTACTTTCTGGCATCTAGCATTCCCCCTATTTGCCATTCTCTATGCTGCCATTCAGGGCCGCTGGGTGCCGTTCGGCAACAACAGCGTCAAAGCGATTGCCTGGGCCAGCTTCATCGGCATCTTTGCGATCTATGCGCTCGTGCGCAGTGAAACGCTGCCGCTGCTTGTGCAAAATGGTCATTACACTGAACTTGTCTATAACGGCATCGGCTATTCCGTATTTTGCATCAATTTGGTGGCGGCCACGGTCACGGCATTGCGCACGGGCGGCCGCATCCGCCAGGATTTATGGCTGTCAATTGTTCTCGTCTGCTTTGGCATCGAAGCCATGTTATCCATGCAGGGATATACCCGCTATTCGATCGGCTGGTATGCAGGCCGCGTCTATATGCTGACGGGCGCCACAACTATGTTGGTCGTCCTCATCCACAGCCTGATCCAGGGTAGCCAGAAGCTGCAGGAAATCAACAGCGACCTCAATCGCTTGGCGATGACAGACGCGCTAACCGGCCTCGCCAATCGCAGGCAGTTCGATCAGAAGCTACTCGTTTATCAGCGTGTCGGTCGCCGCGATAAAATACCGCTGACCCTACTCTTGGTCGATATCGATTATTTTAAACAGTATAACGATCAGTATGGCCATCCAGCCGGCGACAAGGCGTTGCAGCGAATTGCGCATATCTTATCGTCACAGGTTTATCGCCCGCTCGATCTTGCCGCGCGCGTCGGCGGCGAAGAATTCGCCCTGCTATTGCCCGATGCGGATGCTACCGAAGGCCGAATGGTGGCAGAGCGACTGCGTCAAGCGGTACGAAATCTGAAAATGTCACACGAGATGGGCGTAGACCGGAAACTCTCTATCAGCATTGGCGGCGCTGTATTAGTGCCAGATGCCGACCTGACACCAGGCGAACTGTTAGCACAGGCAGACCAAGCGCTTTACAGCGCTAAAAATAATGGTCGCAACGCGACTGCTTTTACCACCGATCTGGCGTTGGTACATAGCCAAACGGCCTAAGTTTGCTTGACTTGGCAAAAGTCGCTCTTTAGGTTTCACGTTAGAATGGGGCGCGTAGCTCAGTGGTAGAGCACTGCCTTCACACGGCAGGGGTCGCAGGTTCGAAACCTGCCGCGCCCACCAGTATTCAACCTGTAAATCTACAGCATTAACCTTTTTCTTAACCCGGATTTGCTATCTTAAATAGGAAACCGGGAGTCAACGGGTGTTTGCTGTGCGTGCAAAAAACATAAAATTTTATCTGAAACTGCTGGCCACGCGGCAAGGTGGCGCTGTGGCAGTCGAATTTGCAATTTTGGCTGGGTTTCTCATCACTGCTCTCGTCAGCATTCTCGAACTCGGGATGATCTATCTTGTCTCTGCCACGCTGGAAGGCGGCATCCGCGATGCCACCCGCTATGGCACCACCGGGCAAGGCGCAACCGCCGCTGCCCGCACGCAACATATCGTCGATGTCATGAACGTCGACACGCTGAACATGCTGCATCTGACCAGCGCTAATATAACAGCCAAAGTCTATCAAAACTTTAGCTCAATCGGCCTGCCCGAGCCTCTGACGAATGATGTTAATCACAACGGCAGATACGATCCTGGCGATGGCTACACGGACGTCAACGGTAATGGCAGATACGATCTTGACCAAGGCACGCCCGGTAACGGCAATGCCAAAGATATTGTACTTTACACCGTCAGCTATGAATGGCCGCTGATGTTTGGCACCATGTTCCCCTTTGGCGTTAGCGGCAAGATCACGCTTTCGGCCAGCCAAGCCATTCAAAACGAGCCCTATGCCCCGATTTAAGCAGCTGCTGCAAGCTTTCATGCATGATGAGCGCGGCGCGATTGCCGTTGAAACGGCACTCGCCTCGATTATTCTTGTCTGCCTGATTACCGGCGGGTTTGAAGGCGCACGCTTCGTGCTGCTACAGCAAAAGCTGGATCGCGTCACTAGCACGGTATCTGATCTTGTAGCGCGTAAAGAAGTGATCACCACAGCCGACTTGAATGATATCTACAGCGCTGCGAAAGCGATCATGAGCCCCTTCGATATCAACGCGCAGGGCGTCATTTATGTATCGGTTATCAAGCCTGGTTCCTCTAAGCCGGGCTTTGCGTGGCAACGCAAAATTGGTGGCGTTAATACGGCAGCCAGCAAGATTGGCACCGGCACCGGCAATGCCACGCTCCCCACTAACTTCACCCTAGGCACAACGGAGTATGTGGTCGCCTCCGAAGTGTTTTATGCATACGCGCCCGTGATGGGCTTCGATATGTTCACGGCGCGGCTGGTTTATCAGGCTGCGTTCAATCGCCCTCGCCTAGCTGAGTTCCCCGCGCTGCAATAGCAAATCACTGCGATAAGTGCAAATTCATCAAACTGAACCGCACATTATCTAGCGCATTCTCCAATTCGGCATTCTCGACGCTTTGCGCCATGCTGGGCTGGGTCGCGCATTGCTGCATCATGCTGATGACAGCGGAATCAGTTGTCGTCATGACAATCGTATAGACCGAAACGCCCTGATTTTTCAGATAGGTGCAGGCCGCAAGTTGAAGCGCGTTCTGGCGATTACGGGTCGAGCCATCAGATGCGGTTGAGCCTAAACGATTATCAACCGGATAGCCATAATAGCCATAATTGTAGCGGTCATTGCCGTTGTCCAACACCATCACGACAACCTTTTTTGTATCGCTGCTATTCCAGGCCACAGGCCAGGCATTCGTGCTGCTCATCCCCCAAAAACTTTTCCAAGCTGCCAATGGCGATAGCAAGCGGATCGACCAAGCGATCCCTACATCGCCGTGCGTGCCGGCAGCATTAGACGGTTTTAGATTATCGATCTCGCGCAAGACCTGCCCGCGATGGCCGGACAGTGGCAGGATCGGTTGCGCATCGCAGCCGAAGTTTGGACCGGCATTGGCATCACCCCATGTGTCAGGGCCAGACGTGGTTGAGGTGGCGCGCGGTGTCGAGTTGATTTCACAGCGGCGGCCCGTTGCGGTATAGGTCGTGCTGTAAGCCGTGCCTTTATTATAATATGCCGTTTCATAGCCATCGGAAATGCAAGGCAAAGCGGTCTCGCTGCCTTTGCTGCTGGTCTGGGTAGCCGGTGTGTATCGCCAGCAGGTCGTATTGCTGCCTATCCAGTCGTTGCGTGTGATACCGCTGCCGCCAACAGCGGTGGTCAGGAAGCTACCATCAGCGCAGCCATCGGCATCGGATGGGCATTGGTTGATGCGACAGGCAGTCGTCGGTGCTTTTGGGTTGCCACTGTTGTTGGTTGAGGTATTGCTGGCAAACGTGCTGCTGAACAGGTATGGCCACCACCGCATTGGTGATGGCGGCGTTTCGGCAAAACTCCCGACCACAGTGCCCGCGCTGTTTACGTACGGATCAGATGGCGTTGACTCGACACAGCCGCGCCAGGTAGTCGGAGCGAAATCGGCATCCAACGCGGCTTGGTTGGTATAGGCATTCTTCATGGCCGCCGCGACGCCGCTTGGCCATGTGCCGGTCGCGCGATAATTATTATCGCCAGGGCTGCGATCCATTAGATAGGCAAATTTATTTGGATAGGTCGGCGAACCAGTAATGCCATAACTAGGCGCAGTGGCCGCGGCGCGGTTATCTGCCAGTATGGTCTCGTTTTTGACGTTAACTGAATGCCAGAATGGGACAACGCCCACTCGAATGATTCCGTCTTGCGGGGCGCGATCAAATAGATCATTGACGATCCCGCGCATGCCGCGGCGCAGCCTTTCCATTGGCCGGTTGTATGCACTCGCGCCCGTCGCCGGCAGATCGTATTGCGAGCCAGTGTTATCAACGACGAAAACCAGTTCCATTTTCGGGAATGCGCGTTCGACCTTTGCAACGGCGCTGATATTCATGTTCTGCAATGCAGGGTTGGCTTTGCCGAGATCTAATAGGCCCATGAATAAGGTTGGCAGAGAGAGCGATGCTCTCACCGTCATGGTTGTGCCATCATCGCTAATAAGTGTTGGCGTAATCGTGGCGCTGGTTGGCAACCCCGCTGACCCTGGCGGGAAATTCACAGCAAAATATTTGTTCATGGCTGCCAGTGCTGCCGTCTGCCGGGCCGCAGCCGTCGCGTTAAATTCATCCTGATAAGCGCGGCCACCAGCGAGCGCTGCGCTATCGAGTGCTGACTGCAAGCGCCCTTTTGCATTAAAGCCCCGCGCCGTATCAATACCAATGCCTGCCAAGACAATTAGCGGAATAATGGCAAGCGCCATCACGACAGAGACAGCGCCTTCCTCAGCGCGTTTGAATTTCAATAAAAACTTTTGCATCGCTTTAGAGTAATGCATCACGCTTAAGAATCGCTCAAACACAATTCCGGAATAGATCGAAATTCGATGGAGTTTCATTCTACAGTCGATACAATTATGTTATTGTTATAATTGACTAATTCTGGATTCCCGTTAAGTAAATTTTAGCAGTTCGAATGTAAACATACAGGGCGATACATCCAGTATCGAAACGAGAAATAAATAGGTTCGGGAGGGGTCGCTTGACGAATTTAAAAAATCTTTGGCGCCATCAAGAAGGCGCTACAGCAATCGAATACGGATTGATCGCCGCGCTTATTGCTGTTGCCATCGTCGGCGTTTTAGCTCTCACTGGGCCTAAGCTTGCCGGAACGTTCGGTACGGTCAACAATTCACTGCCAGCTAACTAACCAACAGTAAGGATGCATATCATGACGCAATTGAAGAAACTCTGGAACAACGAAGACGGCGCCACGGCCATTGAATACGGCCTGATTGCTGCGCTGATCGCGGTTGCTATCGTAGGCGTTCTGGCCCTGATCGGTCCGAAGCTTGCCGGCACCTTCACGAAGGTCAATAACGCCCTGCCAGCTAACTAAAGCTAGGCTAAATAAAGCGCGGCGGAGAGAGGATTTTGGGCCCTTCTTTCCGCCAAACTTTTTAAATTGTTACAACACCATTTTATGCCCACACGGCCCTTGCTTCAACCATCAGGCCGCCCGTGACACTCCCCTTCACTCCCACTTTTCTATTATACAGCGCACTTGGCATTCTCATGCTGGCCGGCATTTTGCTGCTCGCGATGCTTGTGACTGATTGGCGTGATCGCTTAATTTCGAATCGTCTGATCATTTCTTATGCGATTCTATTTCCCGTATTCTTAATCGTGGCGCCGGTGCAACCAATTATTTGGCAGCACTGCTTGTGTGCGCTTGTTGTGTTTCTCTTTACCTTCTTCTGCTTCACTCGCAATTGGCTGGGAGGCGGTGACGCCAAGCTGATTCCAATTGTGGCGCTTTGGTTGGGCCCGCAATCGACGCTGCCCTTCCTGCTGATGATGGTGTTTGGCGGCTGTGCTGTCGCCGTGCTGGTGCTGGTGGTTGCGGGTAAGAAGCGCGGTGAATGGCGCAAGCTAAAACTACCTTACGGGGTAGCGATCGTAATCGCCGCGCTGATCATGATGTGGGTGCAATATGGATCGCCATCGGTGGCGCTTCTAACTGAAGGTAGTGTCTGATAAATGCCAATGCCGCGTAAACAGATTCTGTTCCTGATCTTCGCCGCGATCATCGCGATCGGCACGGTGCTAGCAGCGCGTTCATTGCTAACACCCGACGAGCCTGAGCAAACAACCATTGCGGCTACGGCAGAGCCAGCCGCAGCGCCTGTTGAGGTGCTAGTCGTCAAAAAGGATTTACCGGCCGGCAGTTTTCTAGCCGCCGAAGACGTTGAATGGAAAAGCTGGCCCGCCGAGTCGGTTACCGATGGCATGTTGAAAAAAGGCGTGGCTGAAGAAAAGAGCTATGTCGGCGCGGTTGTGCGCACGGGTCTTCGCGCAGGCGAGCCAATCGTCGGTGGACGCATCCTAAAAACAGACGAGCACGGATTCCTGGCCGCAGTTTTGCTACCCGGCATGCGGGCGATGACGGTCAAAATTTCGCCCGTTAGTGGCGTCGCTGGCTTTATCTTCCCCAACGATATGGTTGACGTTATTCTTGCGCATGAAGTCCAACGTACCGACGATACCCGCATGGTCGATCGCCGCGTTTCTGAAACCGTTCTAGAAAACGTGCGCGTAGTCGCGCTCGATCAAAAAACGAACGATCAGAATAATGAGCCGAAAGTCGCCGAGCTTGCAACGATCGAAGTGACGCCAAAACAAGCCGAGAAATTAGCGCTGGTCTCACAGATGGGTACGCTATCACTCGTCTTGCGGAGTCTTTCCGCCAACGTTGCGCCGGTCGTGAAAACAACGAGCGATGCTGCTGCCGAAACCGATAAGACCGGGATCGCCCCACAAATATTAGAAGCTGCGCAACGTGCCATGCCAGGCGCAACGGTAAAGCCGTTGCCATCCAAAGGCCTGACGTGGGACAGCGATGTTAGCCTTGCATTACCAGCGCCTAGCGACCGTGCGCAGACCGAGCATACGGTACAAATCTATCGTGGCTCGACCGCCACTGACGTTACCTTCGGCGCCAGACCTAAATAGAATGCCAAAGTGAGACTTGATATGAAACGCCTTCTCCTTGCCCTCGCCTGCATTGCCATACTGACCTTGGTGGTGCCAGCCATCGCGCGTTCGGCACCACAGTCGGCCACGCCAACGGATGGCATCACGCTAGAGCTGGATAAAGGCAAACTAGTGCATTTGGGCGGCACGGCGAAATCTGTTTTTATCGCCAATCCTGACGTCGCCGATATTCAAATGCTGAGCCCAGATACGCTGATGGTATTTGGCAAAAAAACTGGCGAGACAACACTAGTTGCAGTCGGTGAAGGTAATACGACGCTGCTGAACCAAAGGATCATGGTCAACCAAGACCTCGCAGGCCTCAAGGCAGCATTGAAAAACATCGTACCAGCCGGCCATATCGAAGCGCAGTCCGTACCAGGCGGCATCGTTTTATCGGGCGATGTCATGACGCCTGGAGAAGCGGCCGACGCCAATCGCATTGCATTGCGCTATGCCCCTGATAAAGGCGAGATTATCAACCGCATTGCTATCCATGGCGCCAACCAAGTGATGCTGCGCGTGCGCTTTGCCGAGATGATGCGCAACGTCAACAAAGCCTTCGGCGTTAATCTGCAGAATATCAAAGCCGGTGAATTTTCCTTCGGCCTTGCAACTGGTCGAGATTTCATCAACGGCGCGGGCGCTGTCGTTTTGCCTGATGGCGGCAACGCCGCTTTCGGACGCTACAACCACGGCAATTACGATCTGAATGGGCTGATCGACGCGCTTGAAGTCGAAGGGCTTACCACCATTCTTGCCGAGCCATCGCTAAGCGCTACCAATGGGGAAACGGCCAGCTTCCTTGCAGGCGGTGAAATTCCAATTCCGGTGCCGGGCCAAGATGGCGTCACAAATATTGAATATAAGTCTTATGGGGTTTCGCTTGCCTTCACGCCCACTATGCTGGACGGCGACCGCATTAGCCTGCGCGTGAAGCCAGAAGTTAGCCAGCTATCGCAAGCCAATTCTGTCACCATTCAAGGTGTCTCCGTGCCATCGCTGATCACGCGCCGGGCGGAAACCACGGTCAATGTCGCCAGTGGCCAAAGCTTCGTGATTGCTGGGTTGCTGCAGAACAATACCGATCAATCGACGCGTAGCTTCCCCGGCCTTGGTGACTTGCCTGTATTAGGAGCGCTGTTCCGTAGCCAGAACTTCACCCGTGGCGAAAGCGAACTCGTCATCCTGATTACGCCGTATATCGTCAAACCGATTGATGGCAAGTTATCTGCGCCTACAAATACTTTCGATGTGCCATCCGAAGGGAGCCGCATCCTCGACAATAATCAGATGACCAGCGTGCCTGCATTGCCGACTGCCAAGCTTGGCAATAGCGTATTAGCTACCCAACCCCTCGCCTATACGGTGCCGTAAATGAACAAGCTTCTTCTTTTGCCTTTGCTGTTCATGGCTGGTTGCACGGGCACGGCGCAACCCCTGCATGAACCTGATAACACGATCACTGTAGCACCCGACGCAAGCGGCCATCTGACCGCTATCGGTCCAAAATGCGAGCCATATAGCGATGCGCTGGTTGATCGCTATGCCAATGATCCATTGCCCCAGTTGGGCTGCAGTACTGCCAATAACCTTGCGGCCATGATTGCAAATCCGGCCGATTTGGTGCGCAGTGAATTACCGCCTCGGCCAGAGGGCCATGCCAATGCCGAAGTTGAATCGGCTGCTACGACACGTTACGAATTGGGCAAAGTTTATGCCCCCATTAGCCCTACGACTGGCTCTGGCGGAAGTGGCGCGACTGCGGCACAATAAGCCTTATGAGTAATTCAATGAAACCAGCCACACATGGCGCCTTCATGGCTTATATTGGCGACAGCGCCAGCCATGATGCGGTACGTGCCTTTGCCAAAACCGTAGGTTTGCCTGAATCGGTAGTGCAGCCTGGCGACGTCGATGTCCTAACCGCGATTGTCGGTGAATCGGCGAAGTTGCCAAAGATCGTTCTGGTCGATATCGATGGCTCTAACGATGCCGTTCCCGCGCTCACCCGCCTGATCGAAGCCTTGGAAGGCGTTACGCGCATCATTGCTGTCGGCACGGCGAATGACGTGCGTTTGTATCGCGATCTGGTCGGCGCGGGCGCGGTCGATTATGTCGTCAAGCCGCTGACGGTTGGCTTGCTTCAAACCGCTTATAACAGCGCGCAAAAGCTTTTACAGGAAACAGAGTCTGCTGCCGGCCCCGCCAAACTGATCACCATTATCGGCGCGCGCGGCGGCGTTGGCGCTACCACCATCGCCGTTAATCTCGGCTGGATGTTGGCGCATAAATTCAACCAAACGACAGCGCTGTTTGATCTCGACTTGCAATATGGCACATCGACCCTAGCGCTCGATCTTGTACCGGGTCGCGGCTTGCGAGAAGCCTTGGAAACGCCTGGGCGGCTTGACAGCCTCTTGATCGCCAGCTCGACCGTTAGCGAGAGCGATATGTTCAGTATTTTGGGCGCTGAAGAACCGATCGAAGATCCGCTGCTGTTTGATGGCACTGCCGCTATGGCGGTTGCAGCTGAGCTGAAAAATAATTTCAAATATGTGCTGGTCGACCTGCCACGCCATCTGATTGCTTCGCAGAAAAAGCTATTGGGCGATAGCAGCACCGTTATCATTGTGGCCGAACAGACTCTGGCCGCGATTCGCGATGTCGTGCGGTTAAAGGCTGCTTTAAAGCTGCTAGCCCCGCATGCGGATATTCTTACTGTTGTCTCCCGCGTTTCGCCAGGTCGTAGCGGCGATCGCGCAGCTCATATCGATCAGGGCAGCTTTGAAAAAGGCATCCAGGACAAAGTCGCCATTTTGATCCCGGAAGATCCCGCTCCTATCACCGCGGCTGCTAACCGCGGACAGGCGCTCGGCAAGGTCGCCCCTCAAATGCCAGTAACGCTGGCAATCGCACGGCTTGCGGGCATGCTTTCGGCCACTCAGGAGCCTGAAACCAAGACAGCGCTTTGGGCCAAGATGGCTGGCAAGTTTCGCAAGCATAAGGCGACCAAATAGTCTGTTAAATTAGACAGTTTCCATCGCATTTTCGACAATCTTAACGCTTCGGTTAACCTTACCCGCGACAATCAGATGTATGAACGCCGTTACCTCGGAAGTCACCCAACTTGCTGCGCGCTATTTCACGGAGATTCAGCCGCAAGTTGACGGCTTTGTTGTCAGCGGCAGCCGCGCCGAACTGGCGCGCGAAATCAAGGTGGCGCTTAACACATTTCTACAACGCGATCGGCTGTCGCTCAATCTTTTGGATCACCGCGATCTCGTTACGTTGATCTTGAACCGCTTATTAGGCGAATCGCAGACCGCGCCGAATTCGCTGCAGCAGGCAACTGACATCGTCGCCGCCATTACAGCCCCTGCTGCCACCGCAACGTTGCAAGATATCAACAAGCTGGCAATAGGAAATGGCGCTGATAAGCATCAAACACTAAACCCGATGCTGGCTCAGACGCGTGCAAAGATCCAACCGCTCGTTATGGAGCGCGTCGATACGTCCGCCGCCGCCAAGATGAGCCGCGAGGAATTGGGTCGCGATCTTGTCGGCTTGTTCAGTGAAATTCTGACCGAGCAGAAAATCCAGCTCAACGCGCAAGAGCGCACCGATATCGTTAGTCAGATGCTAGACGATATGCTCGGCCTCGGCCCGCTAGAACCGCTGCTGGCAGATGATAAGATCACTGAAATTATGGTCAACGGGCCAAACCAAATCTACGTTGAAAAAGGCGGCCGTCTGACGCTGACAGATGTCACTTTCCGCGACAATCAACATGCGCAATCGGTTGCAACCCGTATCGTTACAGCGATCGGTCGCCGGATCGATGAAAGCTCGCCACTCTGCGATGCGCGTCTGATGGATGGCAGCCGCGTCAATATCATCATTCCGCCATTGGCAATCGACGGCACCTCGATCACGATCCGGAAATTCTCAAAGAAAAAAATCACGCTCGACGTGATGGAAGGCTATGGCAGCCTCTCGCCCACTATGCGGAAGGTGCTGGAGATTGCCGGTCGCTGCCGTTGTAACATCCTCATCTCGGGCGGTACCGGCTCCGGCAAGACGACACTGCTGAATGCGATCTCGCAGATGATCGACCCGGCTGAGCGTATCGTTACGATCGAAGACGCCGCCGAACTGCAACTGCAGCAGCCGCATGTGGTACGCCTTGAAACCCGCCCCGCCAATCTCGAAGGCGATGGCGAAATTACTATGCGCGATCTTTTGAAGAACTCGCTGCGGATGCGGCCTGACCGGATTATTGTGGGTGAAACCCGCGGCGGCGAGGCGATCGACATGTTGCAGGCCATGAACACGGGCCACGACGGGTCTTTCTCCACGGTGCACGCCAACCGCCCGCGCGAAGCGCTGATGCGTCTAGAAAACATGGTAGGCTTGGCTGGCGTTAATCTTGCGCCACGCGCCATTCGGCAGCTGATTGCCAGTGCAGTCGATATGATCGTGCAGGTCAGCCGCATGCGTGATGGCTCGCGCCGCATCACGCATATTTCCGAAGTGGTCGGGATGGAAGGCGAGATCATCACCATGCAGGATCTTTTCACCTCTGAAGTGAAAGGTGAAGATGCAGATGGCAAACTCGTTGTTGATTTCCACAGCCATGGGCTGCGTCCTGCTTTCTGCGAAAAAGCCGCTTACTATGGTATGGAACGCCAGCTGCTGGAGCTGATGTAAAATGCCGAACACAGTTCCTATTCTGGCGAATATGACAACGCCCATGTTGCTGCTTGTCACGATAGGTGTATTGGCAACCTGCTTACTTGGGTTCTTCGCGTTTAGCGGTAGTGGCGTTTCCAACAAGCGGTTCGCCCGCGTCGGCAATGGCACACTCGTTAGCGATAAACCAAAAAATCGGGATAAGACTCCGGATAAACTAACCGCCGTTCGCCAACAGTATGAACGTGGCGCGATGGATCGCATGATCCACCGCTTGCTGCCGAACCGCGACAAATTGCGCGACCAGATCCAGCGCACAGGCCGCAATATCACCTTGCCCCGTTATGCCGTAGGCATGCTTGCCGCAGCCATCGGCGGCTTCTTATTATTTCACTTCGGCTTTGGCATGGCGCCTTTCTTAGCCGTGATGGGTGGCATCGGCATGGGCGTTTGGCTGCCCTATAAAATCGTCGTGCGCATGGCCAATAAGCGCGCCAAAGCGTTCATCGGCAATTTCCCCGAAGCGATCGATACCATGGTGCGGGGCCTGAAATCGGGCCTACCGGTTTCGGAATCAATCAGTGCCGTGGGCCGTGAATCCCCCGAACCGGTTGGCATTGAATTCCGCCGCATGGCCGATGCCATGCGCCTTGGCCGCTCTATCGATGAAGCCATGTGGGATGTAGCCAAACGTCTCGATTTGCCGGAATTCCGTTTTCTAATCACCGCCATGGCAATCCAGCGCGAGACTGGTGGTAACTTGGGTGAAACGCTTAGCAACCTGTCTGACCTGTTGCGCCGCCGTCGCCAACTGAAGATGAAAATCCGCGCCATGTCATCGGAAGCACGTGCCAGCGCGATGATTATCGGTAGCTTACCGCTGGTAATGGGCACGCTACTCTATTGCGTCAACAAGGATCATATTTTGGTGCTGTTCCGCGAAGAGACCGGGAATATTCTGTTAGCAGGCGGCAGTTTCTGGATGTTCCTTGGCATCATGGTCATGAAAAAAATGATCGAGTTCGAGGTTTAACCAGCCCCATGTTTTCTTTTCAAACCTTACAACAGCATCCTGATATCGCCGCCTTAATGATGGGCGGTGGAATGTTTGGCGCGATGCTGGTTGTATGGCGGGCACTAATTGACCGTAACCCGGTTCCAGGTCGCCTCAAGAACATTACCGACCGCCGCGCGTTGTTGAAAGAAGCCGCGCTTAAAAACGCTGGCACTCAGCAAGTCAAGAAGACGCAGGCGCATGTCTCTTTCGCACGGCAGTTGAACAGCTGGATGAAGCTGCAGCAAATGAAGGGAGCCGATGACGTTAAGCGCAAGCTGGTGCGTGCCGGTTGGCGCACGAAAGACGCGCTGATGGTGTTCCTGTTCATGCAGCTGGTGCTGCCCTTCCTAATCTTCTTTGTGTTGGCACTGTTCCTGCTCGTCTTGACGCCTGTGGATGCGCTCGACCGTCTGCAATCGGTCGTCGTTTGCCTATTCTTCGCGATCCTCGCGGGGCTACTGCCAAATCTGATCGTTAAAAACCAAACGCAAAAGCGGCTTGATCAATTGCGCAAGGATTTGCCGGATGCGTTTGACCTTTTGGTGATCTGCGCCGAGGCCGGCCTCAGCCTTGACGCTGCGCTCGACCGTGTCAGTCGCGAAATCATGCCCTCCGCCCCCGACCTTGGGGAGGAACTGGCGCTGACGGGTGTCGAGCTTAGCTTTCTTCCAGACCGTGCTACGGCTCTGCGCGCGCTATCCGACCGCGTACCACTACCCGGCATTAGCGCGCTAGTATCCACCCTGGTGCAGACCGAAAAATATGGCACGCCGCTGGCGCAATCACTGCGACTGCTATCCGCTGAACTGCGGGAGGAACGCATGATGCGGGCCGAGGAAAAAGCCGCACGTCTGCCCGCCGTTTTGACCGTGCCGATGATTCTCTTTATCTTGCCGCCCCTATTCGTGGTGTTGATCGGGCCCGCGATTATCAAAGTCATTGCCGTAGCCCATGCTACGCAGGGTGGCGGTTAATTAAGTTAAATCTGCACTGATGCAACTAAATCTATGCTTGCTGATATGGAAATAACTTCCTAAACTGCGGCCATGTCTTTGAATAACCGCATCCGCGAAATCCGCAAATCCCGTAAACTTGGCCTGGCTGAACTGGCAGAGCGCATCGGCATCAGCATGTCTACTATGTCCAAGCTTGAGACGGGGCAAATTCAGCTTACCGTTGCTTATATCGATAAACTGGCGCGTGCGCTTAGCGTGCCGTCAGTCGCGCTGTTGCCGCAGGCTGAAAATGCGATGAGCTCGATCGATAATTCCTTGTTGGCCGAAATTTTGACGGTCGTGCGCGAAATCCTGCTCGGCAAAAAGCTGGATATCGACCCCGCCCGCCACGCAGCCATCGTCACGCGCCTGTATGAAGAATTCCTAGCCCGCAGCGAGGCCACGACTGCCGACGTGAAGCGCGAAGCCACCAACATCATCTCTTACGAGACCCTGGCGCAGCGCCAACGGAAATAACCAGCGGAAGAATCCCGTCAGTTCGCCAATTTAAGCAAATAGAAAATTGCGGCGTCATAATCGTCGGCATCTAGCTCATCGATCGTCATAACATCGAAGTGCGCGCATAACGCCAACGTGATATAATTCTCGTTCGCGGCCTGTCGCATCGCTACATAGCCGATAAGATTGTGAATGGCAGTCGCCTCAACCATCGAAAGCGGCCGATGTGCAAATGGCACTATTGCCTCCACCGCCACCGCCGACATGAGTGAGCTAAGCAATACGCCGCCTGCTAGCAATGTTTGGTATCTTACGCGCTTCCGCCGTTCGCTATGGCGTACCGCGACCTGTTCAAAATCAATTTCGCGTTGCAGCTTTTCCAGTTCGGCTAAAGCGGCCAGGTAAATATCATTGCGTGAATTATTGAGTTCGCCTGAATTGGTTTGCATCGTTGCTCCGTTATGAAATTAGAAAAATGGAGACTTAGAAATATGGGCAAACGATTAACGAAAACTTATTATGCCTAGCCAGTATGCAAAACTACATACAGCTGTATTTAGATTTGGGAATATGGCGCGCCCGGAGCGATTCGAACGCCCGGCCTTTTGATTCGTAGTCAAATGCTCTATCCAGCTGAGCTACGGGCGCATGCCTGTCTGTTACCGGGAAGCCCGACCAACAGGGGGCGACCTTACCCAAGGCAAACGGCACTGGCAAGCTTTTTGACTAAATTAAAATCAAGCAATTACTGGAATTTTTTGATCAATCTGCCTCAGCTTCCGTGCGGTCGGCATCCAGCTTGCGCCGTGCAGGGCGGGCGCTGGCTTTCGGCGTCTTTTCAACATCGTGGCCATTATAATGGAAGCGCAATCGCTGCACCGCGGCTGTATTCGGCACCATCTCTGCATCCACTGTCACGCTGCCGCCATTGGCCAATTTGCCAAACAACAATTCCTCGGCCAGCGGCTTCTTGACTTCTTCTTGGATCAATCGCGCCAACGGGCGTGCGCCGAGCGCGCTGTCGTAACCAGCGGTCGCTAGATACTCGCGCGCGGCAGGTGCTAGCTCAATCGTCACATGCTTTTCCGTTAGCTGCGCTTCAAGCTGGAGGATGAATTTATCGACAACCCGGCCCATAACGGCGGGCGAGAGCGGCGCGAATGGAATAATCGCATCGAGGCGGTTGCGGAATTCCGGCGTGAACATGCGTTTGATGGCTTCGATATCTTCGCCTTCGCGTGCCTCGCGACTAAAGCCCATGGGTGCGCGGGCCTGATCGGCCGCGCCGGCATTCGTCGTCATGATCAAAATGACATTGCGGAAATCCGCAGCCTTGCCGTGATGGTCGGTCAGCTTGCCGTGATCCATCACCTGCAACAAGATATTGAACAAATCAGGATGCGCTTTTTCGATTTCGTCCAGCAGCAGCACACAATAGGGGTGCTGGTCGACGGCATCGGTCAGCAAGCCGCCCTGATCGTGGCCGAGATACCCAGGCGGCGCGCCGATCAGACGCGAAACCGTATGCCGTTCCATATATTCGGACATATCGAAGCGCTTTAGTTCGACGCCCAGCGTCCGCGCCAATTGCTTGGCGACTTCTGTTTTGCCAACGCCCGTAGGGCCGCTGAACAAATAGCTGCCAATCGGCTTTTCATGGTCGCGCAGACCCGCCCGTGCCAGTTTCACCGCGCTGACCAGCGCGGTAATCGCGCTATCCTGACCATAGACCATAGTCTTCAGATCGCGTTCAAGATTAAGCAATTGCGCGCGGTCGTCGCTATCTACCGTGCGGGCCGGAATGCGCGCCAGCTTGGCGACCACGGCCTCGATTTCTTTCGTGCCGATCGTTTTGCGGCGCTTGGCTTCGGGCAATAGACGCTGCGCCGCCCCTGCTTCATCCAACACGTCGATCGCTTTATCCGGCAGCTTGCGATCGTGAATGTAACGGATCGAGAGATCGACCGCGCTACGCACGGCCTCGCTATTAAATTTCAAATTATGGTGCGCTTCGTACGCAGCCTTGAGACCATCGAGAATCGCCACCGCTTCATCGCGCGATGGCTCATCCACGTCGATCTTCTGGAAGCGGCGCACCAGTGCGCGGTCCTTTTCGACGAACTGGCGGAATTCTTTATAAGTTGTCGATCCAATGCAGCGCAGCGTGCCGTTCGATAGCGCTGGTTTCAGCATATTAGCAGCGTCTAGCCCGCGGCTTTCTGTCGCACCCGCGCCCATCAGCGTATGCATCTCGTCGATGAACAAGATCGCGTTTTTCTGCTCTGCCAACTCGCCCAGCACCTGCTTCATGCGCTCTTCAAAATCCCCGCGATAGCGCGTGCCGGCAACCAACGCGCCCATATCCAGCGCATAGATCACGCCATCCTGCAGCACCGGCGGCACATCGCCTTCGATAATGCGGCGGGCCAGCCCTTCGACGATCGCCGTTTTACCGACGCCGGGATCACCCACGAACAGCGGATTATTCTTCTGGCGGCGGCAGAGAATTTGTACCGTGCGGTTGACTTCTTCGCTGCGCCCGATCAACGCATCGATCTTACCCTCGCGGGCTTTCTCATTCAGATTGATGCAGTAACTGTCAAGCGCACTTTCGCCCGTGCCACCAAGGCCCTGCTCGTCCTCAGCGCCGCGCGGGCCAAAGCCACCTGCGCGGGGTTCGACTTTACCGCCAGCCTTGGCTGTGCCATGGCTAACAAAGTTGACGGCGTCAAGGCGCGTCATCTGCTGCTGCTCTAGGAAATAGACGGCGTGGCTCTCGCGCTCGGCAAACATAGCGATCAGCATATGCGCGCCCGTTACCTCCGCCCGCGCAGCAGATTGCACCTGAATGACGGCCCGCTGCAGCACGCGCTGGAAGGCAGTTGTCGGGCTGGCGGCCTGGCCAGGCGATAAATTGGTTAGGCCCGATAGCTGATCGTCGAGATAGCTTTGAAGTTCCGCCTGCAGCAGGGGAATGCGCACCGCGCAGGCTTTTAGTACGGCGCCAGCATCATCATCTTCGCTCAGCGCCAATAATAGATGTTCGAGCGTCACGAATTCGTGCGCCCGCTGGGTGGCATAGGCTACGGCACGATGCAGGGTATGCTCTAGCGTCTGCGATAACATGGCCATGGCGAGCTCCTATTCCTTTTCCATCGTGCACTGCAAAGGATGTTGGTGCTCGCGGGCAAAAGTCAATACTTGGGCCACTTTTGTTTCGGCAACTTCGTAGGTATAGACGCCGCACAGCCCCACCCCAAGCCGGTGTACATTCAGCATCACTTCCAAGGCTTCCTCTTGCGCTTTTTGAAAGAATTGCTCTAAGACCCGCACCACAAAATCCATAGGTGTGAAATCGTCGTTCAGCAGCAGGACTTTATAAAGTGATGGCTGGGCTGTCTTTGGGCGGGTTTTTAGGGCAAGGCCGCTGTCCTCTTTTGGTTCCGTTTTAGGGTCGACCGATGGCGGATCGTTGGGTTTGGCAGCAACCGTTCTATGCATTCTAGCAGCCTAAAGCGCGTCGCCCGTGCTGGCAAGTTGCTGCACCACACAATAGGCTTCGGCTTCTCACTGCATATCAAATGTGCTTGACTCAACGCATGCTTAATACTGCCTCGCAATCGAATGCAATCGACCAGCTTTTCGCGCAAACCCGTAGCCTGATCCAATCAGGCTCGGATGCATCGCCGTTGCTGCTAAAGTTTACTGATATTTACTTGGCAAATCTTTCGCATGCCGATGCCATTTACTTCAGTGCCGCTGGGCTTACCGCTGCGATCTGTACCTTGTGGGCTGTTGGCAACAACGCCCCTGCGGCGGCTATGCCGCGCATCAGCGCCACTGTGACGGGCATGCTGTCGAATGAAGCGCCAGCATCCAGTTTTTGCGTTGTACAGCCCGACCGGCCCTTTCTAATTGATTCTCTGACCAACCTTCTGCAAAAGCAGGGTATCGAGCTACGCTGTAACACGCATCCGCTGCTTGAAGTGACGCGCGATACGAATGGCAAGGTTCTCAATATAGCCACCGCCACCGCGTTGGCAACGCCGACAAAAGAAAGCTGGGCGCAGTTTTTCTTTGGTGCCACCACGCAAGACAATTTCATTGCGCTTGAAACAGAAGCCGCTTTGGTCTTGACCGATGTCGCGGCCGCTGTCGACGACTGGCAAGCGATGAGTCGCCGTTTGCAGGAAGCGCAAGTGCCACTGGCGCAAAATACGGCGGATCCAGAACCGGCAGCATTCCTAGCTTGGCTTGATGCCGGGCATTTCACCTATCTGGGAATTCGCGATTACACAGCGCAGCTGCGTGACGGCGCTTATTCGCTGCAATTGGTCGAAGATAGTGGGCTTGGTATCGTGCGCAATAAAACGCGCGGGCTGTTCAGCGGTTTGCCGAATGCGCCGCTTGCGCCTGATATTCAGCGATTCCTGACCGATCAGCAGCCGCTGCTGGTCAGCAAGACGCGGCAAATCTCGACTGTGCATCGCGCCGTGCCGATGGATGCGATTTTCATCAAATTGATGGATGCGAATAGCAAATTGGTCGGCGTGCGTTTGGTCGCTGGGTTGCTCACCTCCCTCGCCTACAGCCGCAACGCGCGTGATATTCCTCTGGTGCGGCAAAAAGTTACGGCTGTTCTCACCCGCTCTGGCCTTGCTGCCAACAGCCATAATGGCAAAGCGTTACGGCACGTACTTGATACCTATCCGCGTGATGAATTGTTTCAAACGCCAGAGTCAGACCTATATGATATCGCGCTTGGCATCATGCAACTGCGCGATCGGCGTCGTGTCGCCCTATTCATGCGGCGCGATCCGTTCGACCGCTTTGCCAGCTGCCTGATCTATGTACCACGTGAGGCTTACGATACCAACGTCCGTCGTCGCATTCTTACCGAACTTGAAATGGCCTTTAAAGGTTCAG
Organism: Alphaproteobacteria bacterium; assembly: GCA_965246895.1. Classification (GTDB taxonomy): domain Bacteria; phylum Pseudomonadota; class Alphaproteobacteria; order JAIXQD01; family JAIXQD01; genus CBDFFX01. Next base: position 1,184,970 of record OZ251993.1, read on the forward strand.
TCGAAAGATACGATCTGGCGCTCGACGAAAATCCTCTGGTGCGCCTGCATGTCATTGTCAATCTGCCGGAAGGATATCCGCAAATTGACCTGGGAGCTTTAGAGTCGCGCCTGGTCGATATCTGCCGCACTTGGAGCGACCAACTGCGCGATGCGTTGACTAACAGCCATGGCGAAACGCGCGGTTTAAACCTCTACGCTCGCTATGAAAGCGCCTTTAACGTTTTATATCGTGACAGCGTCACACCCGATGCGACTTTGCAAGATATTGCCATGCTGGAAGGCATGACGATCGGCAAGCTGCCGTTCGCCGTCAAATTGTTGGATAGCGGCACACATCTCAGCTTCCGCGTTTATACCCATAACCAGCCGCTCGATCTTTCTGAAACACTGCCAACCCTTGCCAATCTCGGATTCCATATTGAGGGTGAATACGGGCCTTACCCGATTACGATCAATAGCGAAAATCTAATTTGGCTGCATGATTACCGAGCCGCAAAAACCGAGCAAACTGCCGGCGCGATTACGGCTGCGACTGCGATCGAGGCGGCCTTCAGCGCCGTGCGGGAACGATACATTGAAGACGACAGGTTTAATCGCCTGACGCTGATTGCTGGCTTGCCGTGGCAGGAAATTGGGATCTTGCGCGCGCTCGCAAAATATCTTCGGCAGATCGAGCTGCCTTTTAATGTCGGGCATATCGCTGATATCTTGGCGCATAACCCAGAGGCAGCACGTTTGCTGACCCGGATTTTTATCACCAAGTTTGACCCTGACTTATCCGGTGATCGCGCCGCGATGTTGGAAACAGCAAAGCAGCAACTCGCCGATTATATTCGTCAGGTTCCGAGCCTTGACGATGATCGTATTCTCTCCGCTTATGCTGAATTGCTGGAAGCCGCTTTGCGCACAAATTATTTCCAGCTTGATGCGCTGGGCGAGCCAAAGACTTATCTAGCAATCAAGTTCAACAGCCGCGCGATTGCAGCAATGCCACTGCCAAAGCCGTTTGCAGAAATCTGGGTCTATAGCCCCCGTGTTGAAGCCGTGCATCTGCGCGGCGGCAAAGTTGCCCGCGGCGGCATTCGCTGGTCAGATCGCCGCGATTTCCGTACAGAAGTGTTGGGCCTGATGAAGGCGCAAGTCGTCAAGAATACCGTGATCGTACCGACCGGCTCCAAAGGCGGTTTCCGCTTGAAGTCGCTAGCCACCCTGCCGGATAACCGCGCCGCAGGCATCAGCGGTTATACCGAGATGATGCACGGCCTTCTCGATATTACCGATAATTACCACGGCACGGATGTTATGCCGCCGCCTCGTGTGGTGCGGCATGACGGCGACGATCCTTATCTCGTCATCGCGGCTGACAAAGGCACGGCGACCTTTAGCGATATCGCCAATGGCGTCAGCGCTGAATATAACTTCTGGCTGGGCGATGCCTTTGCCTCTGGCGGTTCTGCCGGGTATGACCACAAGCACATGGGCATCACGGCTCGCGGTGCTTGGGAATCCGTCAGGCGCCACTTCCGCGAGCTGGGCGTCGATACGCAGACGCAAGACTTTACAGTCATCGGCGTGGGCGATATGGCGGGCGATGTGTTCGGCAACGGCATGCTGCTCTCCCCGCACATCAAACTCGTCGCCGCTTTTAACTACGCGCATATCTTTATCGACCCGACGCCGGATACCGCCGCTTCATTCGCAGAACGGCAACGCCTATTCGATCTTGGTCGCGGTAGCTGGGATCTATATAATACCGCATTGATCTCGAAAGGCGGCGGCGTGTGGCCGCGTAGCCAGAAATCAATCCCACTTTCGGCAGAGACGCAACAATTGCTTGGCGTCAATGAAAGCGCCATGAATCCGGAAGTGCTGATGCGCGCCATCCTGGCGGCACAGGCTGACCTACTCTATTTTGGCGGGATCGGTACTTACATTCGCGCGCCTGAAGAGGCCGATACACAAGTCGGCGATAAAGCAAACGATGCGATCCGGCTTGATGCCACGCAGATCAACGTGCGCGTCATTGGCGAAGGCGCAAACCTTGGCATCACGCAGCGCGGACGCATTGCGCTTGCAAATCGCGCCGTAAAACTGAATACAGACGCTGTCGATAATTCGGCGGGCGTCGACACATCCGATCATGAAGTCAATATCAAGATTTTGACCGCGGATCTGATCAATCATAATCAACTGACCGTGACCGACCGCAACACGCTGCTGAAAACCATGACCGACGACGTAGCCGGCCTTGTGTTACGCGATAACTATCTGCAAACCCAAGCGCTGACGTTGGTTGAAGCCCGCGCCGCGGATCTGCTGCCTGCCCACCGCGCTTTTATGACACGGCTGGAAGCGGCTGGCAGCCTGAACCGTGCTGTTGAATTCCTGCCCGACGAAGCCGAGCTCGCCCGCCGTGAAACGGCCAAGCAAGGGCTGACCCGGCCCGAGCTAGCTGTGCTGATGGCCTATTCCAAGATCTGGCTCGATCAGCAATTGGTGCAAGCACCACTGACTGCGGAAGCAGTGTTGGAGCCTGAACTCTTTGGTTACTTCCCATCCGCCTTGGCGGCACAAACAGATGCGATCAAACGGCATCGCCTCTCCCGTGAAATCGCGACCACCGTTTTGGTGAACGAATTGGTCAATCGCTTGGGGCCAACAGGCGTCGCTACCCTAATGAACGATACGGGTGCCGGGGCGGAAACAATCGCCCGGGCTTATCTTGTGATCCGCGACGCCTTTGCCTTCCCCGTGCTGTGGGAAGCGATCGAAGCGCTGGACAACAAGACTCCCGCTAAAAGCCAGACACTGATGCAGCTAACGGCGCTGCGCGCGCTCGAACAGGCGATCACTGCGCTATTGATGCGCCCCACAACGGAAAGCAAGCTCGATATCATCGCCGAGCGGCAATTGCAGATAGATGCCCGCACCGAACTTATGCATTGGCTGCAAACGGCCAGTATTCGTGAGGGCGATAATGAGTTGCTAGCCTTTACCATCCCTGGCGGCTCTAGCCCTGAAAGCCGCCTGCCGGATACGCTCGCAGCGCACCTGCGCCTGTTGCACTGGCTGCCGCTCTTGCCACGCCTGTCATTCATTGCACGGGAGACTACGCGCACGCTCTCACAGATCATCCCAGTCTTCGTTAGCATCGACGAGCGCCTACAATTACGCCGCCTTGGCCGTCAGTTGCAGCAAATCGCTGCCGATACGCCGTTCCAGGCGCAAGCCCTCCGCCTGCTGGCGGACGACATGCTGCAGATCGAACAAAAGCTAACGACCTCGCTTGTAACCGCTGCAACGCAGGATCTAAGCCAATGGTTGGCCGCCCGTGGGCGCAATTTGTCCCACTATGACGCTTTGGTCGCCAGCGCCCGCGCAACGCCCGTGCCGGACTTCGCGCTCTGGTCATTGATCGGGCGCGCGCTGTTGCAATTGGCAGACTGATGCTGTTTCCAGAGCTTGCACCCTACTGCACCGGTACTTTACCAGTCGACGGTGTCCATACGCTTTATTACGAGGAAAGCGGGAACCCGGACGGCACGCCTGTCGTCTATCTGCATGGCGGCCCTGGCGGAGGCAGCAGCCCGGTCTATGCGCGCCTATTCGATCCCAAAGCCTGGCGCATTATCGTCTATGATCAACGCGGCGCTGGGCGCTCCACGCCCTATGCCGAAATCACAGCGAATTCCCCCGCGCATCTGGTGGCCGATCTTGAGCATTTGCGCATGCATTTGGGAATTGAACGCTGGCATGTTTCGGGCGGCAGCTGGGGTTCCACGCTAGCGCTTCTCTATGCCACCGCGCATGCCGACCGCATTCTCTCGCTGACTTTACGGGGCATTTTTATGATGCGCCAAAGCGAGATCGATTGGTTTCTGCACGGCATGCAATCGATCCGCCCCGATGCCTGGGAAGAGTTCGTGGCGATCATACCGGAAGACCGCCGCGACAATTTGCTGGGCGCGTATCTGGAACTGCTGGAAAACTCCGATCCCAGCGTGCATATCGAAGCGGCGCGCCGCTGGGCACATTATGAAACAGTCTGCTCGACACTACTGCCGAAAGATGCCGGCGCGACTTCGAACACGCCGAAGCCAGTCGATAGCAGCCTCGCCATGGCGCGGTTCGAGGCGCATTATTTCGCGCGTCATAAATTCATGCCGGATGATTTCATCTTGCGCAGCGTTCCGCGCTTTCGGCAAATTCCCGCTGTGATCGTGCAGGGTCAGTATGATCTCGTCTGTCCTTACCTCAGCGCGTGGGAATTGCACCAAGCCTGGCCCGAGGCCGAGCTGGTGACTATCCCTGATGCGGGTCACAGCATGCTGGAGCCTGGCATAACCGCGGCGCTGATCGCAGCGCACGAGCAGTTCAAGCATATTCGCTGATCAAATAGGCGCAGCAGCTTGATTGGTCTTTGATCTGAATTGCGGTGGAGCAGGTTTAGTTGGACGCAACAATCCCTTTACGCTTTCCGGCAACATCCATTGAACAATAAAAGCTTGCATCACATCACGGCTTCCCGAAACACGGATAAATCCCGTTTCAGTCAATGAGTATTGAGCTGGATACTCTTTTCCCACGCTGTAAACAAATGCACTAGGAAGATGCAAATCTGCCTTCTCGTGCCCAAAGCAAAGATCCTGCTTAGTTCCAAGCGCTGTTGCTGCAATTCTCGCCTTCATAGGGGTTTCAGCCAGCACAATAATGTTCATCTCAGCATCAGCTTTTCGGGCGGCATCAATGACCTTCTTGAATACGTCTTTAACCTGCCCTGCTTTGATCGTGTGATTGACACCATCAGGAACAAGTAAAACAAGTGCGCCTGCCTGCTTTAATTCTGACTCACCTATACCGGTTTCGTTAGCAAGAAGCGGCATCAGCAGGTCGTAGGCGGCTTTGTCTTTCCCATTAGAACGCGTCCTCTTTAGATATTCCAAAACAGCGTCCATATTGAAAGAGTGTCCCCATTTCTGCGCTGCCTGAACCAGAAAATACACTTCATGCATTTTAAAGTAGTTATCAGGAACTAACGGCACGTTAGACGAGTAACGCAACCCGAGCGCTTGTTTCTTTTGAGCCTTAGCTATAGCGCGATAAGAACCAAGTTGATTATTCAAGGTTTGGCGGGACACCCCAAGCAATCCAGCTACTTCAAAATCTCCAAGACTTAAATGTTGCAAAAGTTCACGATCGTTAGTCACAACGTCCATAATATACTCCAAATATATTTATCTATTGGTCTATTATCGCATCTGTATCTGTGACCTACAAACAAAAACCCCGCTGGTTTCCCAGCGGGGTTAATTGCTTATGTGTTGAAATCAGATCCTATTGGAAGATGATTTCGGCTCTCCGGTTTTGCGCTTCACGCACACCGTCTGCCGTTGGTACACGCGGTTCGTTTTCGCCGGCGCCGCGGGTCGCGATTTGACCGTTGTTGACACCAAGGCGAACCAGCTCACCCTTCACGACGGTTGCCCGACGTTCTGAAAGGCGTTGGTTGTATGAGTTCGAACCCGAACGGTCAGCATGGCCAACAACTTGGATGCGTGCGCCCTTGCCGACCCGCACGTCCTGTGCAGCGCGTTCAAGAACCTTTTGCGCTTCTGGCGTCAGGTTCGACTTATCGAAGTCGAAGAAGACGATATAAGTTTGCGGCACGGCTGGTGCGACGGGTGCCGCCATTGCCGGACGTGGTGCTGGCGCAGCCATCATCGGGGCTGGTGCCATCGGCGCTGCCGCTGGCGCAGCGTGCGCCACTTCCTCGCCGAACTGGTAACGCAAGCCAGCTAAGAACTGGTGCGCGCCCTGATTAAGCTTGGTCTTAAGCGCGGTTGAGCTTGTCTCGGCCGACATTTCGTCCGTCGCGGTGTAGCGATATTCGGTTGTAGCCGAAAGGCGCGGCGTGATGTTGTAGGCAAGACCGACAAAGCCTTCGTAGGCCAGCAATGTCGCGCTATCGTCAACCGTGAAGCCGCTGATATTCATATCGTTGTATTCGGCATGACCGGCACCGATGCCAGCCCCGGCATAGGGGCGAATGAAGCCGAACATATCGAACGGCAGTTCGTAAGTTGCCTTGGCCATAAGGGTATGAAGCTTGATGTCGCCCGTGTTCGAGAGCGGCGCACCCGATTGCGGATCGATATTATCAACGTCAACCGACTTGTAGGTATATTCAAGGCCGGTCATCAAACCGTTGCCCCAGCTCCAACCGGCTTCAGCGCCAGCTGCGAAGCCTTTATCGTATTGGATTTCACTGGTCGTACCAATGGGGATGCCCGCTGCCGGGGAAAACGGCGTCGACTCTTGGCCGTTTTCGATCGCTAGACCGCCGAAGCCGCCTAGGTAGAAACCGCGATAGTCTGTCGGTTCAGCTTGGGCTGCGCCTGCAAAGGCTGCGAGCGCGATACCAGCGCACAATGCCAGCTTGATAGTTTTCATGAGACTGTCCCCTTGTTGGCGTTTTTTAATTTTGTGGTCATAAGCGGGCCTTCACCCGACCTTGGCGCTAATCTATATGATTTGCCTTAGATGGCCAGCCTTATCGTCTAACCCACAACTGTCGTCCGAGAGCTGTTGCGTACTTGCAACGGTTATAAAGATCGTATAAAGTCCGCGTAAATAATGGAGTTCTGAATGTCACTTAAGCCTGCACTTGCCGTCTGCGCATTCCTCTGCGGTCCTTTAGCCCTTTCAGTGCCAGCATCCGCTCAATATGGGCCGATTTTGCCGACAAATACGCCAATTCCCGATATTAGGAACATAACGGCTGGGCCGCCCGTTCAGGCTCGTTACAATACGGTTTTGCCAACATTAATGCTTACGCCCAATATTCGCGATGTCGTAGTAATTGCCAATAACGGCTGCACGCAGCGGCAGTATTATTGCAGGCACCTCGATGATTGGTATCCAGAGCCTGAGCTTGAAAGCCCGTCTTATGGCTGGCATTTCGGAATCAAACCCCGGCGCAATCGGTCAAATGGCAATAGCAGCATGCAACGCTATTTACCGCGCCAACGATTTGGCGCACGCGCCCCTAATGGCAATTTCCAACATCGTAGTAAATTTTTACTCACGCTAACCTTTAATAATTAGTTTTAGATTTCCTGATTATAAGCGCCTATTTCTGAATAATTAGCCAAGCGCGGCTTGACCTCGTCGCGGAACAAAGCGCGCATATCGTCTTCGCTGCGCATGCTCTCCACCACCACGACTAGTTCTGGCTTGTTGGATGAGGCTCGCACCAAAACCCAGCTGCCATCTTCCAGCGTCACACGCACGCCATTGACGGTGTTGATATCGCGGATTTTGCGCCCGGCTAATGTGCCGCCTGCCATGTTAGAATATTCGGCAACCACCCGTTCCAAAACTTTATATTTGATTTCATCATCGCTATGCGGGGCCATCGTTGGCGATGTCCAGGCATCGGGCAACTCATCTTTCAACGTGCCGATCCCCTTACCCGGATTGCGGTCGAGCATCATTAGCACTGCCTTGGCCGCGACCAACCCATCGTCGTAGCCGCGACCGTACTCGCCCGCGAAGAAGAAGTGGCCGGATTTCTCAAAACCCGCCAACGCGCCGATCTCTTTCGTGCGCGCTTTGATATAGGAATGCCCAGTCTTCCAGTAATCGACCTTGCAACCATACTGTTTTAATACAGGATCGGTCGCATAAAGCCCAGTCGATTTCACATCGGCGATAAAGGTCGCGCCGGGATGCAGCGGCGCCAGATCACGCGCCAGCAGCAAGCCAATTTTATCAGCAAAAATCTCGCCGCCAGTTTCATCCACCACGCCGCAGCGGTCGCCGTCGCCGTCGAAGCCCAGCGCAAGATCGGCGCCATGGGCTTTTACCGCATGCGCCATGTCGTGCAACATTTCCATATCTTCGGGATTGGCGTTGTAATGTGGGAAGGTGTAATCAAGCTCCGTATTCAGCTCGACCACCTCCGCACCCATCCGGCGCAACGCATCGGGCGCGAACGCCCCGGCGGTACCGTTTCCGGTCGCGCAAACGATCTTCAACTTGCGCTGCAATTTAAAATCACCAATCAACGCGTCTAGATATTTGTCGCGCATACCGTCGACGCGAACGAGCGTGCCGCCTGCCTGCGCTTTGCCCTCGCCCTTCAGCACCATATCCTTCAGGCGTTGCATTTCGACGGGGCCAAAGGTCAGCGGGCGGTTCGCGCCCATCTTGACGCCCGTCCAACCATTGTCGTTGTGGCTGGCGGTCACCATGGCAACGGCTGGTACGTCCAGTTCGAATTGCGCGAAATAGGCCATCGGCGATACGGCCAACCCGATATCGTAAACAGTGCAGCCAGCTTCTATCAGCCCAATGGTCAAAGCTTGCTTGATTGATTGCGAGTAGAACCGATAATCATGCGCGGTCACGATCCGCTGCTCCACACCCAGCTCTTTCAAATAAGTGCCGAGTGCCAAGCCCAGCGCTTGCACGCCAAGCAGGTTCAGCTCCGGCGGTTTGCCTTTGGTGTCACCTGGCAGCCCAAACCACCAACGCGCGTCATATTCACGAAATCCCGTTGCTTTCACCAGCGGGATCATCTCGTAATCCAGCGTATTCGGTTTCAAATCGGCACGCGGCAAAGGTAACGAGCTCATAGCAATCTCCAGTTTAGAAAGCGATATATGCCGGATGATTGCAGCCGAACTATGGCGCGTCTATATGGCTATTCGTAAAAATTTTATGTGCCGAAATGGTCAAACAAGTGCACCTGGGTGCGGCACTGGTCGCAGCGATACCAGCCGCAATTCATCTCTACGCTTTGCGGATCCAAGCTGTGCCGACAAGCCATGCACGCAAAGCTTTCGACTGGATGTGGCGCTGCCATAGCCGCGGCTTCGCCTTTGCCATGCTGCTGCAAATGGCACGCATGGCAAAGCAGCACAATGTTATCTGGCGTATCATCGCCACCCTGGCTGCGCGGCAGCACATGATGATATTCGAAGCCGCGATGATAAGTTTCTTTTGTGGTCGGTGCCTTACCGCAATTTACGCAGCATAGCCGGTCACGCAGATTAACGATAAAACAGGTGCGGTTATCAAGTGGCATGAACACGCACCCGTCGCATCACCAGTTGCCGATCACCCGGCACATCCAGAACCGTAAAGCCAGCGCGCTCGGCTGCTTTCCGCGACGCCACATTCGATTTTCGCATATGCAGAAACAGCTCATTATATTGGCTCGCGTTTGCTGCTAACGCATAAGCCTGTCTTCCGGTCCCCTGCCCTTGCCGGTTCTTGTTCAAAAATATTTGTAGGGAGGCATGCGGCGGCAAATGCTTGTCGTCTGTCACCCAGTTTATAAAGACAGCTCCGGCCCGCACGCCACCCGCTAGCACATGCCAATATTCGCCGCCAGCACCGCCGCCTCGGGCTGTGCTACCGCGACCGGGCCGCAAGGTAACAATCTCAGGCTTAATTATCAGCGCTCGCTAGCCAGGAATTGGCGCCACCCGACGGCGGCAGTGTCATGCAGGGGCAGCTTTTCGCTTGGAGACGCGTACAGGCAGCGCGTGCAGATTTTTCATCCAACCCAACCAAGCGCGCGCGATAAATTGTGCCCGTGCCCGTTGCCACGCTCAATACACGCGGCGCGGCGTTTTGCAAAATGTCGGGCATGCTGTCGGCAATTATGGCCGTTGCCCGCTGCCCGGATGCACGATCGTTGTAGGCACCGATCTGAATGCCCCAATTCCCGCCAGCCCGCTGCGACTGACTGCGCTGCGGCTCATTGCGTTGTACCGGCGCTGCCGTTTTCACGGTTGATTGCGGCTCCACCCGCGGCGCTGTTGCCGCACTTGGCAATTGCAATGTACCGGAGGCCGAAGCTGTACGCACGGTTGGCGCTTGCTGTGGCGGCGTTTGCTCTGCCAATGCTGGCGTAAGCTGTGGCGCAGCTTGCATGGCTGGCTGCATCACCGGCTGCGCCTGGCTATTCACCGCCGCGACAATATCGCGATCGGCACTCGTCACTTCATGAGTGTTAGCCACTGCGACGTCTCGTGTCGTCTCGTTGCTGGCGGCAGGCGTGTAAGGCTCGGCCTGAATTGCCGAAGCGGCAGCGGATGCCTGCATCACCGGTGGCGCAGATTCAGCATTGTAACTGGCCGCTTGCGTTCGCGGGAAACTGTCACCCCCACCATTTGCGCGGGCAAAAGCGGCATCGAGCAGTGCTGCCAATTCATTATCGCGCCCCGCCGCCGATGGCCCGCCGAAGATCACGCCGATCAGCCGCTTGTTGCCGCGCTTGCAGGAAGCAACCAAGTTAAAGCCGCTCTCGCGAATGAAACCGGTCTTGATGCCATCCATGCCCTCATAGCGCGCCATCAGGCGGTTGTGGTTCGGGTGCATCCGCCCGCCATAGGCAAATGTCGGGGTCGAGAAATAATGGTAATAGCGCGGATAATGCCGTTGCAGCGCCAGCGCCAGCCTGGCCTGGTCGCGCGCCGTGGTCACCTGCCCCGGGTCGGGCAAGCCATTGGGATTTTGATACGTCGTGCTTTGCATGCCCAACCGATGCGCGGTTTGCGTCATCTTGGCAGCGAAGCTATCGACATCACCGCCAAGTGCCTCCGCCAATACGATGGCGGCGTCGTTTGCAGACTCCGTCACCAAGCCCAGAATCAAATCTTCAACCCCCACCCGTTGCCCGGCGCGTAAGCCTAGTTTAGTAGGCGATTGCCCCGCAGCCAGAGACGAGACCGGCAGCATAGAGTCGAGCCGCAAGCGGTTGTTATCCAACGCCTGGAACGTCAGATAAAGGGTCATCATTTTTGTTAGCGAGGCAGGCTTCCGCGGCGCGTCGGCATTTTCCTGATGCAACACTTCGCCTGTAGCCGCATCAATGATCAAGGTCGCAAAGCGACCGTTGCTGGTTTGAGCCATAGCGGGTGCAGATACCACGGTTTGCCGGAAAGCTGGTGCCGCCACGCGCCGCACCTTGGCGCTTTTAATACGCTTGCCGGCCACCTGTGCCACCTTCGTGGATTTGACCGCTTGCTTGCTGCTCTCCTTGGCAAGGGCCTCGCCAGGGAGGAGCGTGAGGCTCATGCAGCTAAAGGCGGCCAGCAGGCAAAACGCCAGGAACAGGCGCATTTTAGCCATGGGAATAAATACAGCTGCGTTAGACGAAGCAACAAACATTCAAAAACACCTTTTCATGGCGCAACCTGCGGGATTAAGACTCATTCAACTGTATCCCGACAGTCACATAGCTCAAGATTATCTTGCTCAATCGTGGTAAATATAATGTAAAGCAGCTGGCTACATCTGGCCATAGCTTCTTGGAATACATTACGACTTGCAACCTAGACTAGAAATGATTGACGTATACGAATTTTATGGTAAACAAGGATGCTGCATTGCAGCAAACTGCCAGCTGCCCGTTCGCAGGTGGCAGTAGCGTTAATTTAAGGATGCATGTCTATGCCACAAGGTAGCAAGCACAGCGCGATCAAAGTGAAGCCCGCGAAAGCCAGCAACACTTATGCGACATCTCAAAAGACCGCAGCAAAGCCTGCGGAAACTATGGCAAGCGCCATGCCCTCGATCAGTATGCAAAAGCCGTGGAAAGATTTCGTTAAAACTTCCGGTGGCATTGTCGACCAGCAGCGCCAGCACGCAACTCAGTTTTTCACCGACCAGACCGAAAAGGCCAGCACGCACATGATGAACAATATGAACGATTTTAGCAGCCTCTATCGCGACATGACAGCGGCAACGCAGCAATATTGCCAAACCTGGACGAAAGGTTGCGAGGAGCTGAGCCGCAGCTATATGAGCTTCTGCCAAAGCCTGACGCAGGATTGCATGTCGGCCTTCAAGACCACGCTTTCGGCCCGCACGGTGCAGGATGCGGTGTCCTCGCAAAACGAATTCCTGCGCGCCCAATGCGAGAAGATCGTCAGCGAAACCACCCGCATGGGCGAGCAATTAGCCAAGACCGCCAGCGAAGCTGCCGAGCCAGTGCAATCGCAATGGTCGACCATGACGGCTAAAATGACGCCATCGAATACGACCAGCCGCGCCGCTTAAGCAGCGGTTGCCCTATTAAGCCCCGCCGGTTTTGCCGCGCGGGGCTTTTTTACGCCTTGTTGGATCGACAGCTATATCTGCAGTCCTGCCCTGCTTGAAATTTTGGTATACTTTACAATAGACATAAAAAGCACATGATCGGGCCTTAGGATATGATGCAATGAAATCTAACGACTGGCCGCCGCTGCGGCTCGAACTACAGAAGGTAATCGTGATGCGCAAGACCAGAACTTCAACAATTCTTCTTGCCGCGCTGCTCGCGACCGGTTGCGTTGGATCGCCCCACCTTGCGTATAGCCAGGCTGCAACGCCTGCGATGTCTCGCGCGCCAGAAACGCCGGAAGCTTTTTTGGGCAAGATTTATAAACATTATGGCAACGGCCAAAGTGGTATCAACTTAGCAAACCCAAGACTTGCTAATCGGATTTTTGATCAGTCAATATTGGCTTTGTTAAACGACAAGAGATGGAATCAAGAAGGGGCGATTAACTTCGACTTTTTTTGTGTCTGTAATGATTTCGATAATTTGAGCGATCCTTTGGTTGTCGCTAAGGCTCAGTCAAATTCCAATCATATTACGGCTAATGTAAATTTCAACAATAATGGCAAAATTCAAAAAGTAGTTTACGAGTTAGTTCCTGTCGGAACACAGCTACGTGTCTACAATATTATTGGTACAAACTTTAATCTGCGTGAGTTTTTGAGCGCTGGCCCGCAATAAGGCTATTTACAAGTGCCATTTGCGTTTTGGTTTACATTCGGTTTGGGTCGATAAATTGTATAATTCTGTGCTGTACCTTTTATTCCATCCATATCGGTCGTTTTGAAGTCCGAAGCCCAAACGCCACCACCAATGTACATTTGAATATGTCCTACGGGATGGCCGGCTTGTGGCTGAACAACAATAATATCTCCCGGTTGAGGTGTGTAAGGCGAGCTTGCAACGCCGTATCCAGCCGCCACTAAATCGTCGCCGTATTGATAAGCATCACCATGGCCACCATTACAAAATGTTTTTATACCGCCCGCACATAAACCAAGGCGTACACCTCGTGCGCAATAACCATTTTGGCCTCTTACATAATAAGGATCAGCATTGGCATTACGGTTAGCGATAGCTTTATTGAGATCAAAACATTGGTATGTCGTGCTGCCAGCAACAGTGCCTGCAACGCCAACATCGTTACCCCCTCTTGTATCGCCGGCTTCGTCCAATACATCAGGATCGCCATAAATGTCTGTACTATCGCCTGTGCCGTAAGTCCGCTGTGGCGGCACGCCAAACCCGCCGCCGCTGCTGTAGTTGCCGGTGCCGCCACCAGCGAAGATGCCGCTGGTATAGGCTCCTTGCGCGGCCGAATATGGCTGGCCGGTCGCAGGATCAATCTCCGTCAATTGCAGCGGGTTAATCGCAATGCCATCGCATTGCAGATTTGGCAGATTTAGGTTCACGTTAAAATTGAACAAGCCGCCCACCTGCAGGCTGCCGCTCGGAATGCAGATTGCATTCTGTACGACTGAATCCATGGCAGAGGTCAGCTGATTGGTGATGCTGCAAATCTGATTCTCCAAATTGCTGACCAGTTGCCGGAACACGGCTTGCAGAATTTGGCTCGCGATCAGCGTGACTGCCGCCTGAATGGGCGAGCCCGCAGTTGCAACTGTGTAAATCGAGGAAACGCCTTGAGAGAGTCTTTGCGCATATTGCACCATCTGGCCAACGCAGTTCGCCGCAAACGCACCGGCAATCTGATACTGGAAAAACTCGTTGTCACGTGACAGCTGCACGGTCAGCGCCCTTTGCTGGCCATCGTCAAAGGCCGCGGCGAAGCTTTGGTTGCAATAAGGATTCCTGTCGGTGATTTGTATATTGGGATTCGAAGAGGCCGCGAGGTTTGCCGCCGCCTGCTGTTCAACCGTCGGCGTGGTCGTGGTGCCACTCAGCGGCGCATTGAGCAAGCTTTGAGCAGCTGCGTCTGCTGCTGCTTTCAACGCGGCATCATTGCGTTGATCGAGCGTTGAGCCATTGTCGGGGAGCAAAATGTCTGGCCCGGTATCGGCGCTTTCGACAGCCCAGCCTGCCGATCCGCTGGTAACTAGCAAACACAGTCCTAACGCTAACCCACGCAGCGCGGCAAGAAGGGTCGCGACGACCTGGCGGTGGGTAACGGGGTTAAGCGGCATCGATACTCTTAAGAATCTTGAACTTTAAGTCTAAAGCCCAAGCTTAAACCCTTCCTTAATTATGGCCAGCAAATTAGCGGAAACTCACGGCAACACGCCTTACGGATTCGTCGGCGGTTTTGCTGGTATCACAACGGGATCGTCGGCGTTTCCATCCCGTTCAACGGCTTTCCGCGGCGCCGCGCTTACAACGGGTGCGTCCGGCTGCTCCCGCATTTGGCGCAACAAGTCAGGGCTGGGCGGCTCGCTCAGCCCTAGCCGTTGTGCATCGTCCACCCGGCCAACAAAGCCGTAGGCCAGCGCCAGCAACCGTGTTTCTTCAGGGCTATTGCTGCCATCCGCTTGGCGCGGCTCCAGCAGCGCGATAGTCGCGCGCGAATCGCCAGCCAAAATTTGCGACAACGCCAGATTCGCCCGCACCTTGCCCTTGGCAGCATCCGGTGTACGATCCAAAGCTTTAGCGTAAGCGGCACGCGCCGCCGCGTCATTGCCTAGGAACCCGCGCGCCACCCCCAGCCCGTTGTAAGCGCGCCAATCGCCGCTATCCTCGGCCAAGCGTTCATAGCGTTGCGCGGCAAGCTTGTAATTCCGTTGCTTCAGCAGGTTGCGCGCAGCCGCCAATTGCAGCTCTGTATCGCGCGGACGCTTTTGCGCTGCCGCCTCGTAAAGCTGGCTGGCGGCCTGATTATCCCCTGCGGCTTCTTGCAGCTTCGCGACCGCCAGCAAGGGCACCGGATCGCCCTTGTCGGCATCGGCTGCGGCGCGGTACATCATCAGTGCCACTTCCGTATTATTTTTCGCTTCTGCCTGTTGGCCGAGGCGCATGTATTTCTGCACATCCGCACTGCTGCCGCTAAAATCGATCGAGGGTTCTGCTGCGGCATTATCGGCATCCGGCCGCGATAGCACGGACTCCCCGCTGCCGGCCGCAAAGCAGCCCGCTAGCAGCAAGACCGATAACAAGGGAAAAAGGTTCACAAGCTTCATAGCTTACTCTCGCCCGGTTCATGCCGCACGGCAAGAGTTGCCAGATCGCCCAGTCAGATTAAGCTAGCCGCATGAGTACTCCCAAAGACTTATCTTTCGAGCAAATGGCGCGCGACCTGCCGCGTCTGATTGAGCGCATGCACCGCCGCTATCTCGATGTCGTTCGGCTAGGGCTGGAAACGCATGGCGCTGACGATATCAGCCCCGTACAATTCATGATGCTGCAGACGATCTGCGGCAGCGAAGGTGAGATTTCGGTGCGGGATCTAGTGGCCCGCGGCTACTACCTAGGCTCCAACGCCAGCTATAACCTCAAGCAATTGGTCGAGCGCGGCTATGTCGAGCGGAACGCCGCCGCCCGAGATCGCCGCACCGCGCGCCTAAAAATGACCGAGCGCGGAAGCACGCTTTGCGCGGCACTTCGCCTTCATGACGCGCAGATTTTTGCGCCCATACAAACGCATGAAACTGAAGCCGATATCGCCGCAACGCACCACCTGCTGCGGGTTTTAGAGCGCCGCTGGAGCGATGTTGTCCGCGAGTCCGAACCGGATGCTGACTTATAGCGGTTGGTTAAGCGTGCTTATCGGTTCGGCTTATGTTATGATCAGGCATAATTAAAAGCGGTGGTTTAAATCGTTTCTTAATTGTTATGATGTGACATTGATCTTTAAGTTTGGCCAATGGGCTTAAAAGTTGGGGGTTAATTGATGCAAGATAAAACGCAGGCAGTGGAGAGCGAGGCACCATTTGGCCGCGATCCCCGCATCGAGCGGCGCGAATTGCACAACTTGGGCGCGCATCTGCCAACCGCCATGCTGACCGGCAAAGTCATTGATTGGGAGGCGTTCCACTATGGCATGCTCGACCATAAGTTCTTGAATGATCCGAACCCGGCCAAGGCCGACCATCGCCGCACAATTTACGAGCTGTGGGTTGGCGATCTGATACACGCCGTGTTTAGCGGCGCATTCCCCGTCTATTCGAAGGATGGCAAATTGCCGCGCCGCCTGGCAGCTGCGCAAGGCCAAGGGCAGCAGACTTTCCTCGACCCGGATGTATTGATCGGTTGCTTGTTTGAAAGCCAGAAGTTATTGGAACATATGGAAGATTATTTTAATAAGCATAAGGAATTGCCGTAATGCTTGGAGCTAAAGCTAGACAAGTTGGACAAACCGTTATCGACGGACTCTCCGATCTTAAACGCGATATGATACCAGTCATTTTGGTCATGGCTAACGCGATCTTGACGCCTGAGACGGCTCGATTACCGCTCGGCCCTGTACAAGATGCTCCGAAGCCAGAACCTCTACAGGCACTACTTCCTTCACGGCCAGCGACGCTTGCTGATGCCAAGATCGCTAAACTGCGTCGACAAGCACAAGCGCTAATCGTTAAATAGCGCAGCAAAGCGTTGACAAATCGAAGTCAGGTCGGCTAAAAACCCTTAGCTTTTAAACAAAGCCCGCTGCCTGCGGGCTTTTCTATGTCTAAGGGATCAGTGTCATGCGTATTGTTAACTCGTTGAAATCAGCCAAAAAGCGTGACAAGAACTGCCGCGTCGTGCGCCGCAAGGGCCGCATGTATGTGATCAACAAGAAGAATCCACGCTATAAGGCCCGCCAAGGCTAATCGCAGCCAGCGTCGAAATTCAAAGCCCTGCCCTCATCGGCAGGGTTTTTTATTGTCTAATAGATTTATTCATAATATAAGCGAAACAAAGATAGGAGCATTCTATGAATAGCAAAGAGCCAATGCCACAAGATGAAATTTCACCTGCAGAGAGGGAAGCAGCCGAAATTGATAATCGCTACGATTTTATCGGAAAGCTGATTGGCAAAGAAATAATCCGCACTAAAGGCAAGCTAACTGAAAGTGCAGGCAATATTTTTGCCGACATGATTGAAGAGACAATGGATCAAGCTACTGTCCTAGACGTTCCATTTGATGCGATAGATTTCTTCGAAACTTTTATGCCCACAATCGCGCTCGCACCGGACGGTAGCGCACTAAATAAAATCGGCGTGGCCGCCGTGCAGGAATTCTATGAAGGCCGTTGGAAGGAAGACAAAGCAAAACATGTCGCGGGTATTTGCTATTGCGCTTTGGTTACCGACGATTTGTCCATGCGGTCCATGCCAATGCCGTTGGCCACAACTCTGAACGAACTTTATTGCGACCAAATGAGCTTCTACATGAAGCATTATGAATCTTATCAAGACAACGAAAACAATCTTGAGGAACAATCCATTGAACTGGAAGACGATATAGACACCACATGCAAGTTCATTGATCATTTTACGAATGAACCGAAGCAATTGGGTCATCTCCAATCGTTACTGGTTAGTCAGGAAAGACGATTCGCGATCATCAAGGAAGACATGGGTGAAGGTGCCGTAAGCCTAGTTCGTCCAATTGAAACACTCGTCACTGCAGCCCTAAAGCGGCAAAAAATTCATAAACTATAATTATTTTCTTGACATTGCTTTCTTTATTTGATACATCTGTTAGTAACGAACAACTTGGCCCTTTAGCCCTCCGCCTGTCTTTGTGCCGCGGAATGGCTGGAAGGGCTTTTTGCGTTCTGATGGGTCGTTAGCTCCTGCAGAGCTGGCGGCAAGTTGGGTAATCCCTCGCCAGGCGAAGCGCGAGGCGGTTCTGCCATGCCTTCCGGGCCTGGTAAGAAGGCTCGGCGCGACATCTTACAGGCTGCGGGCGTGCCGGAAGCAATGCCTGTCAAATCCAGCAATCGTTCGCAAGAGCGATGGCGGCAGCATGAGCCAGCTACACCAAGCCGGAGGGCTGCGAACCCACGCGGCCATGAACCATGAAGGCCATTCCAGTAGCTTTCGAATGACGCGGTAGATGTCGATGCTTAGGCGAGACCCGGAACGCAAGCGTACATTCAGTACGTGCGTACCGGAAGCGTAGGCAACGCGCCATAGATGCAGTGCTAGACGCAAGCGTCATTCGACAGTCGCCACATGCAGAATGTTCGTCGTCCCTGCCTGCGCAAACGGTATGCCCGCGGTGATGACGATGCGCTCACCCGCTTTTGCCAAGCCATCGGCTTTGGCCAGCATGATTCCGGTCTGCGCCATTTCCATGAAATCGCGGATATCGGTCGTGATATGCGGGCGGGCACCAAAAGCTATACATAACCGGCGTGCCACCGGCTCATGCGCGGTCAATGCCAAAATCGGGATCGACGGCCGCTCGCGCGCAACCTGCAGCGTTGCCCGGCCTGTGCTGGTGAAAGTGACGATCGCGGCAGTATGCGCATGCTCGGCAACCGCACGCGTGGCGGCGCCGATCGCATCGGCCACTCCCTCGCCTGTGGCGGCTGGCTGGCTGCGCATCAAGTCACGATAAAGATCATCCGCCTCAATCGTTTTAGCGATCCGGCTCATCATCTGCACGGCCTCAACCGGATAGCGCCCCGCCGCACTTTCCGCCGAGAGCATCACGGCATCGGCCCCGTCATAGATAGCCGTCGACACGTCCGTCACCTCGGCCCGCGTCGGGGAGGCATTGTCGATCATGCTCTCCAGCATCTGCGTGGCGACAATCACCGGCTTGCCGCGCTCACGCGCTAATCGCACCAATCGCTTCTGCACGCCAGGCACTTCCTCGGGCAGCATCTCAACGCCAAGGTCGCCCCGCGCCACCATAACGACATCGCAGAGCGCAACCAGGTCAGCCAGGCAATCCACCGCCGCTGGCTTTTCGATCTTCGCGATCAATCCCGCGCGCCCTTTGATCAGCTCACGGCCTTCGATCAAATCGTCCGGGCGCTGCACGAATGACATGGCAATCCAGTCGACGCCCAACGCAATAGCCTCTTCTAGATCGACGCGATCCTTTGCCGTTAGTGCGCTGATTGGCAGCATGGCACCCGGCACATTCACGCCTTTTTTGTCTTTCATAACAGAACCTGCTTCAACGGTCGTCACGATCTTATCGGGCGAGACTGACGTGATGCGCAAACGGATTTTGCCATCGTCAACCAGCAATAGCTGCCCCGCTTCGACTGCCGCGTAAATTTCAGGATGCGACATTTCGACGCGTGTTGAGTTGCCTAACGCGCTGTCACGATCAAGCGTGAAGGCCTGTCCTTCCGTGATGGGCACGCTGCCGCCTTCGAATTTTCCGACGCGCAATTTTGGCCCTTGCAGGTCAGCGAAGATACCGATTGGGCGGTTCAACTCCGCTTCAACCGCGCGCACGTTATCATAGCGCTCACGCTGCCCTGCGGCGTCAGCATGGCTGAAGTTCAAACGGAATACATCGGCGCCGGCCAGGGCCAGCTTGCGGATGGTATCAATATCTGTCGATGCGGGCCCCAGCGTTGCAACAATCTTGGTTTGGCGCATCGCAATACGTGACTGACTATTCATAAAAAATCCGATCTAGCGGGTATTATCAGGCGTGTCCGGTTTGGTTGGACAGGAGCGCTGGCGTAGCACCTAGGCGCGCCAAAGCCAAATCCCATTTTTCTTCGGGCGATGAATGGAAGATCAAAGCCGCATCGCCGGGTATGGTTAGCCAGCCACTTCCTTGCAGTTCTTCTTCCAATTGGCCTGGCTGCCAACCCGCATAACCAAGAGCTACGAAATAATTCATAGGCCCCTCGCCCGCTGCAATCGCCTGTATGATGTCCAGCGTGCGCGTTAAATATATTCCGGTATCGACGGGCGCTGTGCCATCGCCACGAAAATCGTCGCTATGCAGTATATAACCATGCCCAGCCTCGCATGGGCCGCCATTCATCACGGTTACCAACGGCGTTTTTTCTGTAGGGCGGATATTTAGCTGCTGTAAAAGATCGTGGAAATCGGTAGCGATTGACGGCTTATTGAGAATAATTCCCATCGCCCCATCAGGCCCATGCATGACCATATAGATCACGGCCCGGTTGAAGCGGCTGTCGCCCATGCCTGGCAGAGCCACCAGAAATTGTCCAGCCAAGCCGCTGGCAGTAAGGTTGGTACTGCGGCGCTGGCGCGGCATAGAATCGATAGAATCGGGCATATCTCGATGGTAGCGGTACATTCCCGAACGGTCTATTGCCTGCTAGACTTTCTCCATGAACCGATTCCTGCTGATCCTTTTCGCCCTTCTCGTAACCCTCCCTGCCGCAGCGCAACAAGCCGCGCCGGAAGCACCGGTTGTCACCGGCCGGCTCTTTAGCCCGGTTTCGACCGTCAGCCGCGGGCCAAGCGTTCCCGTTGGTCTGCAAATTAGTATGCCAGAGGGATGGCATACTTATTGGCGTACGCCAGGCATTGCAGGTGCACCGCCTCAATTGAACTGGAGTGGTTCAGAAAATTTTGGTAGCGCTGAGATTATCTGGCCAGCGCCGCATCGCTTCTCCGTTGAAGGTCTGGAAAGCTATGGTTATGAGGGCGAGTTTGTGCTGCCGATTATGGTGCGGCTTGGCCAGGCAGGTGAACCTGCCGATCTCAAGCTGGAAGCAACGCTGATCGTCTGCAAAGAGATTTGCGTTCCGGCAAAAATTCAAACCAGCTTGAAAATTCCTGATGGCGAAGTCGCGCAAACCAGTGAAGCCGAAGCCTATCAGGCTGCCTTCAAACGCGTGCCGCTACCGGCTGGCGATCAGGCTGTAACGCTCGGCCGGGTTGAGCTGCTTGGCAGCACTGCGATACAAGTGACAGCGACTCGGGCGCATGGCTGGCAAAATCCTGATGTCTTTGTCGAGGCGCAAGACGATAGTGTCGGCACCATCATCTTTAAGAAACCTGATCTGCAAATCAAAGATAAGACGGCCACTTTCACCGTGCCGCTGGATGACCCGCAGAATGCGCCGCTCCTGCTCAACAAAAAAGTAACGCTTACCTTTACCGATGGTGATTTTGTCGCGGATGCGCAGGAGCCAGTTGTGCAAGGCAGCGCCACCGCTAAGTCTAATGCCGCAAGTGACGGTATGGCTGCTATGCCGGACGATGTCGGACAGCCACGCACACTGCTCAGCTATATTCTGCTGGCGCTCATTGGTGGCTTGATTTTGAACTTGATGCCCTGCGTGCTGCCGGTGCTATCGCTCAAGCTAATGTCTGTCGTTAGCCATGCGGGTGAAACACGTGCGCGCATTCGCCAAGGTTTTATCGCGACATCGCTCGGCATCCTGGTTTCCTTCTTGCTATTGGCAGTTGCGACGATTGGTCTGCAAGCGGCTGGCGGCTCGCTTGCGCATTACGCAGGCTGGGGCGTGCAGTTCCAGCAGCCACTGTTCCTCGGCTTCCTGCTTGCCATTGTGCTTGCCTTTACCGCCACCATGTTCGGCTGGTTCGAAATCATGCTGCCAGGCGCCATTCAAAATAAACTTGGCGGCCCACAATTATATGGCGAGTCCAGTTTGGCGGGTGAGTTCTTCTCTGGCTTCCTAGCAACCCTGCTGGCTACTCCCTGCACGGCGCCATTCGTTGGTAGTGCAGTTGGCTTTGCACTTACCACTGGGCCGCTCGGCATAATTTCGATTTTTGTCGCGCTTGGCTTTGGCCTAGCTGCGCCTTACCTACTGATTGCGCTATTCCCGAATCTCGCGCGGTCGCTGCCACGTCCAGGCCATTGGATGGGCACCTTGCGCCTTATCCTTGGCATGTTCCTGCTGTTTACAGGGCTGTGGCTACTGGGCCTATTGATGATCCAACTAGGTTGGCAAGTGGCTGTAATCCTGTTTGCGTTAGGCGCTCTCATGCTGTTCGCTCTGCGCAAGCGTGCATTCATGGTCGCTGTTATCGTTGCACTGCTGATGATCGGCACGACCGGCATTGCGGCACGCGCACCAATGCTGATGGATCGGGAAACCCTGAATTCGAACCTGCCCTGGCAACCGTTCGAGCCGGAGCGTATTCCTGAATTGATTGGCGAAGGCAAAACTGTCTTCATTGATCTCACGGCTAGCTGGTGCCTGACGTGCCATGTCAATGATCGCTTGGTGCTGGACACTGATGAGGTGCGCATTGCCCTTACCCAGCCAGACGTTTATTTGATGCGCGGCGACTGGACGAGGCCTGAT
This sequence comes from Alphaproteobacteria bacterium, assembly GCA_965246895.1. Lineage (GTDB taxonomy): Bacteria > Pseudomonadota > Alphaproteobacteria > JAIXQD01 > JAIXQD01 > CBDFFX01. Next base: position 1,207,254 of record OZ251993.1, read on the forward strand.
CCGGTGATCGGCGATTACTTGAAGGCGCATGGCCGCGCAGGCGTACCATTCAATATGGTCATTAGCCCTGGCGCGCCTGAAGGCGTGATCCTGCCGGAACTGCTGACCAAAGCTGTAGTGATGGATGCGATTGGACGGACCGAAGATTAAATGTGTCTTCGTGCTGCTTTAGCAGTGCGAAACAAATTTAACCGAGCCATAGAAACGCACCGCGTTTTGACGAGGAGCTGATCTAAATTCACTTGTCGCGAGCGACTGCCTTACAGGCAGCTACCGCCAACTGGTCTACCCGTTCGTTTTCGGGATGCTCGTTATGGCCTTTGACCCATTCCCAATCAATCTTATGGGGTGTGGTCGCCACCATCATTTGTTCCCATAAATCGCGGTTCTTCACCGGCTTTTTGTCGGCGCCCTTCCAATCGCGCTTAACCCAGCCGTGGATCCATTTGGTGATGCCATCCATCACATAGCGGCTATCAGTGACTAACCGAACCCGGCTTGGCTTTTTCAACGCAGAAAGCGCCATTATAACGGCAGTCATCTCCATCCGATTGTTGGTCGTCTCGGCTTCGCCGCCTGACAATTCCTTTTCATGCCCGCCATAGCGTAGCAGTGCCGCCCAGCCTCCAGGCCCAGGGTTGCCGCTGCAGGCACCATCAGTGAAAATCTCGACAAGGTCAGACATGGCTATAGTTTAACAGTATTCATCGGGCTGTCATCTCGGCTAAAACACAGCATGCGCTTTTCCAGCTTTGATACGCCTGCTGTGCCACGCGGCCTCATGGCCAAGCTAAACCTCATGCCGTGGGGCATGATCGTGGTTGTTGCCCTTTTAGGTCTCGTCGGCGTCACCTTTCTTTATTCGGCGGGTAACTTGAGCTGGCAGCCTTGGGCTGGGCAACAAGCACTGCGCCTTGGCCCTTGCCTATTGATGATGTTGCTACTTGGCCTTGTTGATATTCGAATATATTTGCGGTTCGCCTATGCGTTATATGGTTTAGCATTGGCGTTGCTAGTATTGACTCAAGCTATTGGGTTTACGGGCAAAGGCGCGCAGCGCTGGCTCGACCTTGGCTTAATCGCCATCCAGCCGTCTGAGCTAATGAAGATCGCACTTGTGCTCGTTCTGGCGCGCTATTTCCACGGTCGCAGCTGGGAAGAAGTCGGCAAGCTGCGCATCCTGATCCCACCAGTCTTCCTAACACTATTGCCCGTTGGCCTCGTGCTACTACAACCAAATCTTGGCACCGCGCTGCTGTTAATGGGCGCTGCTGCTGCGATTTTCTTCGCAACCGGCGTGCGCTGGTGGAAGTTTGCGCTGATCATTGCTGCTGTCGCTATCGCGCTACCGCTCATCTATAATTACGGCCTGCATGATTACCAACGTGGGCGGATCGATACTTTCTTAGAACCTGGCTCCGACCCTCGCGGCGCTGGCTACAACATTCTGCAGTCGCAGATCGCACTTGGCTCCGGTGGTATCACCGGCAAGGGCTTTGGTCTTGGCACGCAAAGCCAGTTGCAATTCTTGCCCGAAAAGCACACCGACTTCATTTTCGTCGTGCTCGCTGAAGAAGCCGGCTGGATCGGTGCGTTGGGTCTGCTTGCCCTCTATGGCATTCTCATTGGTTACGCGCTGATGATTGCGCTTTCCAGCAAAAACCAGTTCGGCAAACTGGTTGCGATGGGCCTGATGGCCACGATCTTCCTATACGTAATGGCAAATGTTGCCATGGTCTCAGGATTGATCCCAGTCGTCGGCATTCCACTACCGCTGGTCTCGTATGGCGGCAGCGCACAGCTGACGATCTGCGCTGCCTGCGGAATTCTACTCTCTGTAGCATTGCACCGCGATGTGCGGCTCAACCCTAGCGGCTTGGGATGGCTCTAGCGGTTAAACCGCGCTGCTAATTCAGCAACCCGCTTACCATAAGCGGCAGCAAAATCTTTATCGCCTTGTGGCGGCGATTCAGCGGGCGGCTTTTGATCAGTTTGCGACATAACGCCCAGCCAACTGCCGAGGCGGTTAATCTGTTCCGGCTGCCTCTGATGGTTCTCTCCATGGGCGCCCATAATCCCAGTCGAGACCCACAGCATGCCATGCTGCGCGGCCAGTACCGAAAGATATTGCAGCGTTGCCAGCTTATCACCGGACAAACTGCCTGAGGTCGTAAAGCCACCGGCTAGCTTGTCTTTCCATTTCTGCTGAAACCAAGGCTTGCTCGACGCATCAGCGAACATTTTGAAAGGCCCCGAAACCATGCCCATATAAGTTGGCGCACCAAAAATGATTGCATCGGCTGTTTCCAGCGTTTGCCATTCGGCATCCTCAATTTTGCCCTCAGGCGAAATCTTGATTAGGGAAGTTTCTACGCCAGCTTCTTTCGCGCCGCGCCCAACTTCCTGCGCGATAACTTCTGTATGGCCGTAGCCAGAGTGGTAAACGACAGCGATTTTTGGCATAGCATCCTTGCTTTCTAAAGGTTATACGCTTACTATAGGTAACCATGGAACAGCTGAAAAGTAGGAACCTTGCCGTAACTGGTTCCTCAACCGAAACCGCTATTAAATCTTTGCCACTGCAGCCGTCTGTTCCGCGGCGAGCCGCGCACCGCGAGAGCGGCTGCCCGATGGATAATCTGCTGCGCCTGCTGATGGGGCCATGGACGACCTACATCCTTTGGCTGCTACAATCAAACGGGCCGATGCGCTTTGGCGAACTGAAAAAGCAGATGCCCGGCATTTCCGCCAAGATGCTGACGGAAAGACTACGCATGTTGGAAGAGGCCCGCGTTGTGTACCGCGAACAGGAATCGACCATTCCGCCGAAAGTCACATACGGCTTTACCGAACGCGGCCGCGAGTTGAAGAAGGTACTCGGCAGCCTGGATACCCTCGCCCGGCAATGGGCGGCGGAGAGCTAACTAGCTCGCCAGGGCAATCGCTTCCGGCTGATACCACTTGTTCAGGTAATCGTCGATATGGCCTTCAAGTTGCGGCAATTGCTCGCCAAAGAAGTGCCCCGCACCTTCGATGATCCGATAATCGATGCTGATATCTTTTTGCAGGTTCAGCTTGGCGACCAACTTGTCGACGGATGGCTGTGGCACAACCTGATCTTTATCGCCCTGGATAATCAAGCCGGATGATGGGCAAGGTGCCAAGAAATTGAAGTCGAAAATATTGGCAGGTGGTGCTGCGCAAATGAAGGTATCGATTTCCGGCCGGCGCATCAATAATTGCATCGCGAGGTAAGCGCCAAACGAGAAACCTGAAACCCAGATCTCGCTAGCATTCGGATTGTGCATCTGCAGCCACTGCAACGCGCTTGAGGCATCGGCGAGTTCGCCTTCGACCTCACCCCAGGTGCCCTGGCTGCGGCCGACGCCGCGGTAGTTGAAACGCAGCGTGGCAAACCCCTGCCGCACGAACGAGTGATACATGGTGTAGCAAATCTTGTTGTTCATGGTGCCGCCATGCTGCGGATGCGGATGCAGGATCAGTGCGATCGGCGCATCAGGGGCGGCGGCTGGCGAATATTTGCCTTCAAGACGACCGGCCTGACCTTGGAACAACACATCTGGCATAATAAACGGCCTTTCAATTTTCTTGGCAAAACCAATGGGATATCAATTCGCTTATCAATTCCCTGCCAGAATGGATGAGGCAAAGTCAACGATTCCGGACAGAACAGGCCTTTAAACCCATATTAGCTGGGGAAAACCCTGGTTTTTATAATTAACGTGCCGCTATCATCAGGCTAACGACCATGGTAAAGAGAGCATCTCACGCTCATTTATAGCCATTTTAAGGACCGACAATGCCAAAAGCCGCCGCCAAGCCCGCCTCAAAATCCGCCCCAAAATCAGTGGCCAAAGCCCCTGCTAAAAAGCCAACAAAGAAAAGCGCCGCCGAGGATATGGATCTCGACGATGAAGCCTTTGAACTTGATCTCGATGGAGACGACAGCGATGATGACGATGACGCCCCTGTCTTCAGTAGCAAAAGCAGCAGCGCGAAAAAAAGCAGTGCGCCAAGCTATAGTGACGACGATGGCGACGAAGATATTTTCGAGATTGATCCGACGATTCTGAACCGTATTGCTAGCGCCCTGGAATCGATTGCCAAAGTGCTGAATGATCGCGAAGCCAAGTTTGCTAGCCGCGGGCCTCGTTCTACCTCTGGGCCTTCGTTCGGCGGCAGCAGTGGCGGTGCGCGTGGCGGCTACAACCGTGATGATGACAATAGCGGCGAGCGCAAGAGCTTTTCCAAGCCTGGCTATGGCGACAAAGCTTTCCGCAGCGGCCCTGGCGTCGGTTTCGGTGGCAATCGGGATGATAGCCGCGGTGGCCCACGCAAGAGCTTTGGCGACAAGCCTGCTTATGGCAGCAAGCACGCTTACGGTAATAAGCCAACCTTTGGTGGCCCACGTAGCCCAAGCAGCGGCGGTAAGCCGAGCTTTGGCGGTGCTGGTAAAGGCGCGCCAAAAGGCCGTGGTAAATACTAGTATCTGATGGTGCGTGGTGGCTGCTTATTTCGATTATAACGCCACCACGCCTTTAAAGCCGTCTGCTCGTGCCACTATCAATGCTGCCCTGGATTTAACCGGCAATCCCTCTTCCATCCATAGCTTCGGGCGAGACGCCCGTGTATTACTCGAACAAAGCCGGGCAACGGTCGCGCAAGCCATTGGCGTACGCGGTGAGCAGATCATTTTCACCAGCGGCGGCACTGAGAGCAACCATCTCGCATTGCGTGGTGTAGGGCAAAGCATGCCTTGCCTCATTAGTGCTATAGAACATGACTGCAGTCTGGCGGCGCGACCTGACGCCACACGCATTCCCGTCAACAACAATGGAATTATCGATGCGGCGTGGTTGGAAACCAAGTTACAAGAACTTGGCACACCCGCTCTCGTTTCGATCATGCTGGCCAATAACGAGACCGGCGTCATACAGCCGATCGCGCAACTGGCCGCCCTAGTACATGCGCATGGTGGGATTTTCCATTGTGACGCCGCGCAGGCGCTCGGCAAGATTCTGGTGAACGCCACACTGCTCGGCGTTGACCTGCTCTCGCTCTCCGCGCATAAATGCGGCGGGCCCAAAGGTATTGGCGCGCTCTATGTCAGCGATAACGTGACACTGACGCCGTTACAAATCGGCGGTGGACAGGAAAATCGCCACCGCGCGGGTACCGAAAATTTACCCGGCATCGCCGGTTTTGCAGGCGCACTCGAAACGCTGCATGCTGATCTGGATGCGATGACACAGCTCGGCAAGCTGCACGATGCTTTTGAAGCAAAGATCAGCGCTGCCGCACCTAATGCAATTATTTATAGCCGCAACGCCTTGCGCTTGCCGAATACAACGATGCTGGGCCTGCCTGGCATGGACGCTGCCACCCAACTTATGTCGCTTGACCTTGCGGGCTTTGCTGTCTCCACAGGCTCCGCTTGCGCCAGCGGCAAAGTCACGCCCAGCCATGTACTGACGGCCATGGGCTGCGACAAAGCAGCAGCCAAACAAGCCATTCGCATCAGCAGCGGTTGGGCGACAACAGACGAGGATTACAACCGCCTGGCCGAGGCTTGGCTCAAACTTTACCAGCGGAGGCAAGCGGCATGACCGATATTATAATGATCTACGCGCTCTGTGGCAGTGTCGCGGAAGCGGAAATTATCACGAACGCTTTGCTCGACGAAAAGCTGATCGCTTGCGCCAATGTCGGCAGCCCTGTGACCTCGCACTATGACTGGAAAGGCCAGCGCGAGCACTCTGCCGAGATACCCGTGTTCTTCAAGACGACCGCGAACAGATATGCAGCTGTTGAAGCCCGCATCAAGGCCCTGCATAGCTACGATGTGCCCTGTGTACTATCAATTCCAGCAACGAATGTAATGTATGATTATTCGGCTTGGTTAAGGGCTGCTGTTAAAGCTTGATTTCTGCTATATTGAAGCATTAAATCCTATTAATAATGTAAAATTAAAGGAGTAAATCATGATCGATGATATGATATTGCGCGATGTTTGTTTAACGCAACAACAAGATAGCCAATTGCGCCAACTGGCTCATGAAACTGATGTACCGAAAAAAGATTTAATAAGGGCAGCTTTATCAAGTTGGGTGGAGGCTGTACTTACACCAGGCGTACCAGTCAAAGTCCTAAAGGCTGCCATTGCCTCCCCTGAAGCTGGCGTTGAACTCTTAGCAATCCTAGGCGTCTATCGCACCTTACACCGACGTTTACCGCAGCAGCCACGTCGTACAAAGACTTTGACCGTTTAGTAACTTCCCGGTGCCAGAGTAAGCTGTAGCCCATCCAGCTCATCGGTCAGTTCAATTTGGCAGGACAACCGAGAGGCGTCAGTAACGTCGAACGCGCCGTCCAACATGGCAGCTTCGTCTTCGCTTGGTTCCGGCAGCTTTGCGATCCAATCGCTATTCACATAGACATGGCAGGTGGCACAGGCGCAGCTACCGCCACATTGGGCGAGCACAGGTATTTTTGCATCTTGCATGGCTTCGAGGGCTGTGATGCCAGGTTCGATGGTAATATCGCGCGTCGCGCCGCGCTCGTCAGTCACGATAATTTTCATGGCATTCGCTTACCGGAAAGTGGCTTGCAGTGCAAGCCTTACGCTGCCTTGTCCGGCACGCCTAGCTTACTGTGCAGGTCACTACTACTGGTCGTATATTGGAAACGGAACCGCTTGCCGGGATGAACGTACTCGAACGCCTTCTTACTCATCAGCGCGGCTTCGTGGAAGCCAGAAAGGATGAGCTTCAGTTTGCCGGGGTAATAATTGATATCACCGACCGCGAATATGCCGGGAGTGCCGGTTTCAAAGGTCGAAACATCGACCGGGATATGGTTTTCATGCAAGTTAAGCCCAAAATCAGCAATTGGCCCCAGCTTCATAGTGAGACCATAAAACGGCAGCAACGCATCGCAGGCAAAATCGTATGTTGTGCCGTCGTCGCGCTTCAACGTGACCGCTTCTAACTTACCGCCTTCACCTTTGAGCGAACCTAGTTGCGCGATCTCAAGACCAATGCGGCCACTATCAACCAGCGCGCGTAGTTTGGCCACGCTGTCTGGCGCGGCGCGGAAATCATCGCGGCGGTGCACGAGTGTTACTTTGTGCGCTAACGGCTCTAAGTTTAACGCCCAATCAAGCGCGCTGTCGCCACCTCCGGCCACAAGAATATTTTTACCTGTGAAAATATCGCGCGACCGTACGGCATAATGTACGCCGATACCTTCGCTTTGGTTTTCGAAATCCTCGATCCCAGCCAGTGGCGGTTTTTTTGGCTGGAAGCTCCCGCCCCCGGCAGCTACCACGATTGCAGGCGCAATCAGCACGCTGCCCTGATCGGTCGTCAGCTGCCAGCGGCCATCATCCAGCTTCACCAAACCTGTCGCCATATGCCCCAGGTGGAACATCGGGTTGAACGGCTGAATCTGCTCAAGCAAACGATTAATAAGCTCCTGCCCCGTGCACATGGGTATCGCTGGAATGTCATAGATCGGCTTTTCCGGGTAAAGTTCAGAGCACTGTCCGCCAGGTTTTTCCAGAATATCGATGACATGGCAGCGCATGTCGTTTAGGCCCAATTCGAACACTGCGAACAGCCCTGTTGGCCCTGCGCCGATAATAATCACGTCTGTTTCAATTGCTTCGCTCATGCCTATTATTTAGCAAACTGTGGAGCTGGAATAAAGCCCGGATTGCCCAATTCGAAAGGTCGCTATAAGCTCAGAACCATGAATTTTGAGACTCTGGCTGCAGCCTTTCCCACCCCGTTTTATGCCTATAATGCCGATTTAATTGCCCGGCAATGCAGCCGAATGACAGAAGGCTTTGCGGGGCAAAAGATTGACCTGCGTTACGCCATCAAAGCTAATGACAACCCAGAAATCCTAAAAATCGTGGCTAGCCACGGTATCGGCGCCTGTCTTGTTAGTAGCGGCGAGTTGACGCGGGCCTTAGCTTCCGGAATTAGGCAAGGAAATATGCTGATGAATGGGGTCGGCAAGACCGAAAATGAAATTCGCAGCGCAATCGCTGCTGGTATCGGCCAATTGAATATCGAAAGCCTGCCCGAGTTAGAGCGCGTCTCTGCCATTGCGGCCGAGATGGGCAAGCGAATTGTAATCTGCCTTCGCATTAATCCAGATATCGCCGCAAATACGCACACCCATACGGCAACAGCGCGCCGCACAGATAAGTTCGGCTTATTAGTTGAAGACTTACCGGCAGCACGCACAATCATCGCAGCTAGTCCCAGCCTCGACTGGCGCGGTTATTCCTGTCATATCGGCTCACAGATTCACGGCGTAGCGGAGCTGGCAGATTCTTATCGCTACATGGTTGATCTATTTGCAAACGAAAAACAAGCACAGCCGCAATTCGATCGACTCGACCTTGGCGGCGGCTTCGGTGTTTCCTATTCCGGCGATGCTTACGCGCAGCCTGCCGATTATGCCGCGCTAATCGGTGACTTGACGCGCGACTTGCAAGCACAAGGCGTGCGCATTCAGGTCGAGCCGGGCCGCTATATCGTTGCTGAAGCGGGTACACTGGTGACACGCGTGCAATATGTGAAAGATTCCGGCGGCATGCGCTTCGTCATTGTCGATGCGGCAATGAATGATTTGATCCGCCCAGCGCTTTATGGTGCTTATCATCCAATAAAACTCGCGCGGACATCAACAGCGCCTATGCAGAGCGCCGCGATTGTCGGGCCGGTCTGCGAAAGCGCAGATTATCTTGCAAAGGACGAGCCGTTACCCGGCGACGTGGCGCAAGGCGATGTTCTTGCCATTGGCTTTGCAGGGGCCTATGGCGCCGCAATGGGCAGTTTCTATAATGCCCGCCCGCGCTTGGCTGAAGTGCTGGTCGAAGCTGGCGTGCCGCGCCTGATCCGGAAAGCTTTTACAACTGCCGATTATGATGCGGCTACTTTGATGTGAGCCGCATGCTTTCGATTGCCCTCCGGCATGATAGCTGGCCGCTAAAGCATACTTTTGGCATTTCGCGCGGCACCAAGACTACGGCGGAAACCGTTACAGTAGAAATTCGGGATTTTGCACACGACCAAAATGGGCGTGGCGCATGTGTGCCATACGCACGGTACGGCGAAACTCTAGAGTCCGTTTTGGCGCAGTTGGATGCTCTGTCACAGCAATTACCATTGGAAATTATGCCTGAAGACTTGTGCCAATATATAGCTGCAGGCGCAGCGCGCAACGCTCTTGATGCCGCCTTACATGACTTACGTGCAAAACAAACAGGTGTACCGACCTGGAAAAGTTAGGGCTCAAGCAGCCGATCGCTATCCGTTGTACTGACACCACGATTAGTCTTGATAATGTAAATGCCATGTTTAATGCGACTAAACGCGCGATAGGTGACATTAAGCATTCTATACCGCGCTTGAAAGTGAAGTTGGGCGGCAAAGAGTATGATTCAAATTTAGAGATTGCACGTCTGCAAGCAGTGCGTGAGGCCGCACCAACTGCGGAATTGCTTGTTGATGTGAATGAAGGTTGGAATGATAGTATATTAGAAGCAATGCTTCCTGTGCTTTCAGAAACCCAGGTTTTATTACTAGAGCAACCATTACCCGCCGATAGAGATTCGGTATTGCTAACCTTGCGTGTGCCCTGCCCAGTATTTGCGGATGAAAGCTCCCACGACATCAAATCATTGCCCGCTTTAAAAGGAAAATATCAAGGCATCAATATCAAGTTAGATAAAGCCGGAGGGCTAGCAGCAGCGTTAGAGTTGCGTCAGCGAGCCATGGCCGCGAAATTACAAATTATGGTGGGCTGTATGGTGGGTAGCTCATTATGTATTGCTCCAGCAGTTTTACTGGCGCAAGGCGAAAATGTGATCGCCGATTTAGATGGTGCGGCGTTGTTGGCACAAGATGAACAGCCCGCATTAAAATACGATGGTGGGTTATTACATCCACCTCTGCCTGAACTATGGGGCTAATTATAGCTTCGTCTTCGCTAGCTTAATGTCGGCCAGCATAACATCACGAGCCGACCAGTTGCCACGTATGACAAAGCTAGGATGAAAGGTCGGCACTACAGGAATGCCGGGCACTAGCCGATTTTCATGCCATTTACCGCGGTTGATCGTTAGGCCTGATAGACCTGTAAGCGCCCATAAGCTTGTACCGCCCAGCGTCACGATTGCCTTTGGCTGATACATTTTTAAAACAGCCGCTAGTTCGTCGAGTTCACTTGCAAAACTTTGCCGCACATAGGCGCTGCCCATTTTCCCGCGCTCGATTGCTAGCTTTTCATTTGCTAATGCTGCAGCACGCTGAGACGAGAAAAAATGCGCAACCTTATTTCCCGGCGGTTGATAGCGGAATACATTAGCAATCAATGTTTGCGCACGTTGAATCCCTGCCTCTTCCAACAACTCATTCAAGAGCTGGCCACTTCGACCGACAAAAGGCTGGCCCTGCTGGACCTCATCGGCGCCCGGCGCCTCACCGACGATAGCCAAACCGTTAAATGGTGACGCTGGCAACTGATAAGCGATCGGGCCTGGCAAGTTTTCCATCTAAATCTCCACCTGTGCGCCCATCTCCAGCACGCGCGCGCGCGGCAGGTGATAATAATCGGTCGCGCTAACAGCATTGTTTGCAAGCCATGAAAATAGCCGCAGACGCCACCGCGCCATCGTTGATTTATCGGATATTAGCAGCCGATCGCGTCCTACGAAGAAACTGGCATTGTCGAGGTTGAGGTTCAGCTCTGAAGATTCGGCTGCATGTAATTCGCGCAGCACGCGGGGCGATTCCATAAAGCCATAGCGAACAATAATATGCCAGATGCCAAATTTTTCTTCCGCCACAACTAGCCGTTCACCCTCTGGCACGAAAGGCCGCTCTTCCGACCGGACGGTTAGCAGCACGATACATTCATGAAGCACTTTGTTATGACGCAGATTATATTGTAGCGGATATGGCACCACATCAGCTTGAAACGCCATGTAAACGGCAACGCCCGGTACGCGCAATGGTGGGTTTTGCTCCATCGTGTCGATAAACTCGGCTAGTGTCTGGCTATCTTTCCGGCGCATGCGGAGCATCATTTCACGCCCGCGCCGCCAGGTCATCATAACTGCAAATACACTTAAGCCGATTAATAGCGACACATATCCACCGTGATGGATTTTGATCATGGTAGAACCGAATAATACTAGATCGCTGCCGATGAAAAGCCCGCTAATCAAAATGACGGCAGACAAGCGCACGCGCCAAACCATTTTCATCAGTAGGGCAATTAAAATAGACGTACATAGCATCGTTCCCGTCACAGCAACGCCGTACATACCCGCAAGCGCGCTGGAACTATGGAAGTTCATCAGTAATAAAATCACTCCGCCCAATAAGAACCAATTGATTTGCGGCACATAGATTTGCCCTCTTTGGTGCGCATCCGTATGCCGCACAGTCATGCGCGGTAGAAGGCCAAGCTGGATTGCCTGATTGCTTAACGAGAAGGCGCCCGTAATCACAGCCTGGCTCGCAATTATCGTTGCTAATGTTGATAGTCCTACTAATGGCAATACCCATATTTCCGGCACCGTGCGGAAAAATGGATTATCAATCGCCTCCGGCGTGATAAGCAGCAACGCACCTTGCCCAAAATAATTTAAGAGTAAGGCCGGATAAACTAACAAATACCAGGCATGGCGAATGGGCCTTGGCCCAAAATGTCCCATATCTGAATAGATCGCCTCTGCCCCGGTGACGCACAGCACCACCGCGCCAAGACCCAATGCCGCTGTTGCCGGATGCAGCAGCACAAACTGCAAGGCGAAGTAAGGATTGATCGCCAATAGGATATGCGGTTGCCGCACTATTTGCCAAAGCCCAAGCGCACCGATTACAACAAACCAGGTCAGCATGACGGGCGCGGAAATGCGACCGATCGCGCGCGTGCCATAGCGCTGAATGGTAAATAATCCAACAAGTACACATAGCGTAATTGGCAGTACCAAATCTTCAAACACGTGGCTAAACACGCTAAGCCCTTCGATCGCGGATAAAACCGAAATCGCTGGCGTAATCATACCATCGCCATAGAACAGCGCCATGCCAAGCACCGATGTCGCTATGACTGCATAGCGTAGCTGCGGGCGTTTCCGCATTCCCTGCAGAACAAGCGCAGCAAGCGCCATGATCCCGCCCTCTCCCCGGTTATTGGCGCGCAGCAGGAAGAACACGTATTTGAAGCTGACGATTATCGTCAATGCCCAAAAGATGAGTGACAAAAACCCATAAATCGAGGTCAGATCGAGTGCAGCACCGCTCTGCGTAAAGCATTCACGCAAAGTATAAAGCGGGCTGGTACCAATATCCCCGAATACCACTCCCATCGCGCCTAGCGCCATGCCAATACCGCCCTGTTGCTGGTGCGGGTGGCGGCTGCCATAATGATGCGCAAAGCGGTTTAGTGACTGATCATCAGAATTAGACATATACGCAGCTTAGCCTACCAAATTGCCTTGGCTAGTGCTTCTGCTTGCTCTGTAAGGCTGAGCTTGCTATGTCAGGCCTCCGGAGTGGACAGGTGGCCGAGCGGTTGAAGGCGCACGCCTGGAAAGTGTGTATAGGGGTGACTCTATCGTGGGTTCGAATCCCATCCTGTCTGCCATTTAGTTATCGTAAGTCAGAGAACCTTTTTTCTCGACCAGCACACTTTGCTTGATCTCCCCAGCATTCTGGAAAGAAAGCGTCATTTGGAAACTGGCACCTTCAATCAGTGGCTGTTTAAGATTAGAAAGCCGTATAAACGATTTGCGCGGCTTGAGCGTGACTTCGTGATCGGGCTTGATATCGATACCGGGAATAGCGACCGGCTGTGGGCTGCCATCTTTCATCGCCGTCTCAACGATCTGCGCCACATCCGCAGCGGTACTGGTGACACCGACCAAGCGATCAACTTCTTTCCCGTTATTTGCGATCGTTAAATAAACGGATGCTACATCAGCGGGTGGAGCGTCAGGGTTGTTGAGATCTTTGACCGTTTCAGCGACTGCCCAAGATTCAGTAACCTTTACTTTGCTGCCAGAGCAATCGGGGCTGATAAATATTGTAGCGACGCTGAGAATAGCGAAGATGATCTTCATCATGGGAGGCTGTCCTTTTAGATCGCAGCGATAGTACCGATAATGCCTGAAAGTCTAGGCCTGACAATCTTTATCAGAGCTTAACGGCAACCCTAATCGCTTGTTTGCTAAGCTGCTATCAGGCCGGAAAGCATGGTTCGCATTCTGGCATCCACAATGACATCCCGGGTGGTAAGAGGGCTAGCCAGCGACAAACCAGCCAAACTGGTAGCACGGGAAAGCGCCACATAAGCCTGCCCGCTGGCAAAAGCCCCGCTGCGCAAATCGATCCGCACATCACTAAGCGATAGCCCCTGCGCCTTATGTATCGTGCTTGCCCATGCTAATTTTACTGGCAGCTGGCTGTAGCTGCCGACAACCGCACTATCGATGGTTTTGGTATTGGCATTCCAGTCATAGCGGTGCCGTTCCCATTCAACTTTAGCGATATCGTAAGTGCGGCGATCATCGTCTAGCAGAACAGTGATATCGCGCGCGCCGATACGGGTGACAGTAGCAAGCGAGCCATTCACCCAACGTTTATCCTTATCGTTTTTGAGCAGCATCACACGCGCGCCAACTTTAAGTTCTAATTGCACAGGCGCCGGCAGTTGATCAGCATCAAGCTTGAAATCGCCTGCAATCTTTCCTTCAAAGACTCGACCCACTGCAGGAAGCGCTTCCAGCATCTGTGTGTTGTAGCGTTCTGCCACGGCATTGGTGCCCGTCAGCAGTACTGGCACTTGCTCTGTACGGTGGTCGCGTAATGACAGCTCGTTCAGCCTATCGACCGTTTCCTCAAGATTAGTACCGTTACGGATATGACCGAGCATGCTGATAAATTCCGGATCACGCTGGCGGAAGATTTTTTGTAGCTCAACCACATGAAGGCCGACCTTTTGCAAGCAATGCGCACCGGGCGCATAGAAGTTCTCATAGCCCTGTGCTTCCAGAATGCGTGCTTCCCCCGGCGGCACAACAGGTGGAAGCTGGTGGAAATCGCCTACCATTAAAACCTGTACGCCGCCGAATGGTAGCGAGCTACCGCGATTGTAGCGCAGCACATAATCGATTTTATCAAGCAAGTCGGCTCGCACCATCGAAATTTCATCGATAATCAATCGTTCCAAGTTTTTGACCAGCAGACGTTTTTGCCCATAAAGCGGCTTCAGCTCATTCAAATTCTGCAGGCGCGGTGGAATCTGAAAGAAAGAATGGATCGTCTGCCCACCGGCTTGCAGCGCGGCTACGCCCGTGGGTGCCACGACCACCTGTTTAACGCTGTCATCAGCCAGCAACTGCCGAACGAGCGTCGTTTTACCAGTACCCGCACGCCCCGTGACGAACACCGGGCGGCTGCGATCGGCTAGCGCCGCGTAAGCCTCCGCAAAGACTTCGTGCTCCAGCACAACGGCTTTAAGACTTTCCATCGTCATGCTGCCCGCTCTTGCTGCATCGCTAGCAATTCGCCATATAAATCTAGCGTGAAACCATCTGCCATACCGCCCACCATATCGGTCAGCAACCGGCATTGCAGGTAAAGCTGTGACAATTTGCTTTCGCGGGTATCTTTCTCGAACTCGCGCCGATAATTCTCTGAAATGCGGCTATATGCGTACATGGCGAAACCGTCACCTGTTTGATGGGCCGTAATCCCTTGCCACAGCATATCCATTACCGCATGCAGGATTTCCAGCCCCTGCATTTGCAGCAGCATGACATCGCGATTCTTGTAAGCATGCTCGATATCGACTTCTCGCAAACATTCAACCAATGCTTTTGCCTGGCTAACATTCAGCAGCACTTGCGTGAATGTACCATCCATTATTGCTGCGTAATTTTCGACAAAGGCATGAATCGTATTGGTGACGATCGCATTGATCGCAAGGGTGCGGAACCGCGCTGTCGATACATCGTCAAGTTCGTGCGGAGATAGTCCCATATGCCGATGCTGTTCGTGCGCCGCTAGCGCACCGGCCTGTACATGCTCGATGATCGGGTCGGATACGCGCCCCAGATATTCCATCAATTGTGCGAAAGTCAGCAGCCGTTTTTTCACCGTGTCTTCAGTATCTATCACAGTGTAGGCCGTATCGTCGCAAGCCTCCATGATAACAGCTAGCGGATGCCGCTGCCCAGGATTCAAGCCGACTTCAGCAAAGATATTCGCTACCGTTGCGCGCTCGCTTTCGAAAAAGCCATACTTGTTGCTTGCCGCAACCTTGGAACCGCGACTAGCGTCGCCACTACCCACCGTATATTTCATAGAGGCAGCTAGCGTGCCCATAGTGAGGTTGAGACCATAAGACTTTTCTGAAACCTGCAATTTTGTAAGCAGCCGGAGCGTCTGCGCATTCCCTTCGAACTTTAGGAAATCATCTTTGTAAGGCCAATCGCGCATAGGCGCGAAAGCTGGATCGGTCTCCATGCGGCGCGCAAACCAAATGCTGATCGCATCCTCGCCACTATGGCCGAATGGGGGGTTGCCCATATCGTGCACGAGACCGATGGCTGCTAGCATTGCCGGAATGCTACGGCGCGACTCTACGTCCATTTTAGAAAAGGGCAGCTGCTCATGCACCAGATAATTGCCAATCGAACGGGCGATGTTTGAAACTTCATGCGAATGCGTCAGCCGTGTGCGGATGCTTGTGTTACGGTCAAGCGGGAAGACCTGCGTTTTATCCGCCATCCGCCGCGTGGCCGAGGCATAAAGAATGCGGTCATAATCGCGCTCAATCGGCGTACGCGCATGAGGGATTTCCCACGCTGGCGGCGGTATAAGCGGCACAGTCGCGCCACTATCGGAGAAGCGATAGGGGCTCAAAAGATTTTCCCATTTAAAGACTTTGCGGAACATGGGCTTAAACTAAACAAATCAGGCTGTTTCGCATAGGCGTTATGATTGAAATGTGCAGCTGACAGCCTTGGACGCATTTTATCGAGACCATATTTTTTGCGGTACAGCGCCACAAGTTGAGCGATCTGCTCGGCATGCTGTCCCTCACCTATCATGCGGGTGCCAAATTCGGCGTTATAGAGCTTGCCACCACGAATCTCGCGCATACGGTTCAATACCTTCTGCGCCCGATCTGGATAGTTTTCTTGAAGCCAGGTTTGGAACAAATCTCTTACGCCATATGGCAGCCGCAGCATCGTGTAATGGACTGCCTCCGCCCCCGCTCCTGCTGCAGCTTCGATAATGGTTGGAATTTCATGCTCTGTCAGGCCAGGCAACACAGGGCCAATGATAATGCCAACAGGTATACCGGCCTTTTTCAATGCCTCGACTGTGCGCAAACGCATGATTGGACTCGCGGCGCGCGGTTCCATGCGGCGCGCCAGGTCGGGCTGCAAGGTAGTGACGGAGATATAAACGCCCGCTGCGCCATAACTGTTCAATTCCTGTAGCAAATCAATATCGCGCGTGACCAGCACGTTCTTTGTGACGATCGCTGTAGGATTGCGAAACTTGACTAGCACTTCAAGGCAATTGCGCGTGATGCGCAATTTGCGCTCGATCGGCTGATACGGATCGGTGACGCCGGAAAGCGAGATCGTGCGTGGTTGCCAGTTCTTATGGCTCAGCTTTTCGATCAGTAGTTTTGCTGCGTCGTATTTGGCGAAGATTTTCGTCTCAAAGTCGATACCCGCCGATAGGCCATGGTATTCATGCGTTGGCCGCGCATAACAATAAATGCAGCCATGCTCGCACCCGCGATAAGGATTAAGCGTCGTATCCATGCCGACATCAGGGCTGTCTTTGGTCGAGATGATGGTCTTAGACGTATCGCGATAAACTTGCGTTGCGATTAGCGGGGGTATATCCCCTGCTTCTAAATCGGCGCGATCATCGTATTCTGTAATCGTCTCAAACGTTTCGAACCGGCCAGCCGGATTAATAGGCGCACCACGAGCCGTTAATGCTTTTGAGGTCTTCAGTTTTGCCGCATCCATTAAGACTTCTAACACGATTTACGATTTTGTTCTATATTTGTTCCTTTCTAAAATAGGCAACAAAAAGCCGCCAGGCAAATGCTGGCGGCTGATAAAGGACGTACTACCCCGTGGCATTGTCAATAACAGATTATTTCTAATAATGCAAGTAAAATGTGAAATCAGAAAAAAGAAAAAATGGCCCCGCCGCAGCGGGGCCACCTCCATTACATTTTATCGTCGATCTTATCGATCATGTCTTTATGAGCCTTCAGTGTTGGCAGCGTACTGCTGGCGAACGACTTCAGCTGTGGGTTAGTGCCATCTTTAGCGTAATCTTCAAACAGGCTAACCGCTTCCTTGTGAGCCTTCTGCTGATCGCTTACATACTGTTTGTCAAAATCTTGCCCCTTCTTCTCAGACAGAGCCTTCAGCATTTTAGCGTGCTTGTCATCAAGACGCATTGGGGCCTCTGCTGGCGTAACGCCTGCAGCTGGCGCAGCCATCTTTAATTCACTTCCAGCCTTAGTATGATCAGTGATCATTTGCTGGGCGAATTGCTGAATAGCTGGGTTCGTAGTGTTTGTCAGGGCAAGCTTGCTTTCTTCGATTTCGAAGATGCCAGCAGTTGCAGCCTTGGTTGCAAACTCTTCAGCAGCATGTGCCATTGGCGAGAAAGCAATGCCAGTAGCCAACATTGCGGTAGCAAGTAGGGTCGATTTTTTCATTTTATTGGTCTCCCGTCGTTAAAAACCCGGATGGGTTATAAAGATAGGCATAAGTGGCACGAGATAAAAAATCGCGTTGAAACAATGCTTGTTTAATTAACGCTTGTTTATTGCACTGCGAAGTTGGCGCGCGACAGATTCATAATCCTCATCGAAATGATGCCCGCCTTGCGTAACGATCACGCGGGCTTGCGGGCGGGTTTTGAGTGCTGGGCAGCTACTATCGTCGGCATCCTCTTCACCATACATGCAAAGGATTTTATCCGCAGGCAAACGTGCCAATTCAGGCTCCAGCGGCAGGTCGCTATCCCCATCAAGGCCAATATAGCCTTCAACTTCAATCTCAAAGCTTCCCGCCTGCCCCAGCCCTAATAGCCCCAGCAGGCCAACGCGGCTTTGTAACTCGCTAGGCAATCGATTATAGGCAAAGGGAATCGCGTTTGCACCGAAGGAATAGCCAATCAGTGCCACACGCGACTTATGCCAGAGCTGCCCATAATGCTTCATCACCCGCCCTAAGTCAGAGGCTAGCTGCTCCGGCGTTTTGCGAGACCAAAAATAGCGCAAGCTATCCCAGCCTACCACGGCAACACCTTGCTTATGCAGCTCTTCGGCAATCGTTTTATCGAGATCGCGCCAGCCGCCATCGCCAGAAATAAAGATCACAAAATCGTCACCCGGTGTAGCAACGGGCATCGGCACCAGCGGAAGATCAGCAATGCTATCCGTTACGGGCATATGCTTATACCCATGCAATGCGGAGACGATGCCGTTTGCATTGGCGGCAGTTGCAAACGGCACCAATAGCGGACGCGTAGTATCGTATTGCCAGCTACCACCTTTGTGCTTTTTCACGGGTGGGCCATCACAAAGGCTTTTCGGCAATGCCAACGTATCTGTCGCACCAATCGCGACGCCTGCCGTAAAGCTGGCTGGGAGCGCTTGCTTTATCGCCGCATAAGCCAACACGCCGCCTTGCCCGAAACCAATAATTAAAGGCGTAAGATAGGAAGGTATTTGTTGTTCGCGTTGTAACTGTTGTGACAGTGCGATCAGCTCATCACCGACATCATGGCAAGTATCGGTACTGCGCTGTAAACCTTCCCGATATTTCTGGAGATCAAGGCCAACTGTCAGCCAACCATCACGCTGCAACGCTAACGCTGCATCTTCAGCCTGTTGATTCCAGCCCGTAATATCGGATACGACGAAGACTAAGCCAAGCGCCTGCGTTGTTGGCTGTTTCACATGCAGGGTTTGAAAGCGCCCAGCATCGACCGCAAAAGCTGGCACGCTGAGCAGCAAGAATAAGAAAATAAAACCCAATCGCCATATCATTTGCTAACCGTACCCCTCCACCCGCCGGATACCAGCTTGGTCACATCTGCTAAGACTAAATAAGGATTGCTGCCTGAAAGCGTAATCATGTAACGCGGCTTCCAAATCGGGCTGTACTTGTTTTTATAAGCCCGTAGACCGCGGAAATTATAAAAACGTTCTCCATAAAGATAGAACCGCCGACCCAGTCGATGCCACAGCGGCGCCAATGGATTATCAGCCAGTCCCGAAAGGGGTGCCATCCCCAGATTGAACATGCCGTAGCCTTCACGCTTAAAATAAAGAATTAAGGATACGAACAAGAAATCCATCGTATTGCGCGGGGCAGATGGTGACTGACGCATTAGATCGACGCTCGCCTCCTCCTGCCCATCGGTTAAGAATAGGGTGGCAAAAGCAACCGCTGTGCCTTCATGCCGTACGATCGCAACCGCTTGTCGCGCAATGTAAGCCGGATCGAACCGGCCCAATGAAAATCCTTTTTCGCGCGTGCGATGTTGCGACAACCAAGCATCAGAAATTTGCTGCAATACCGACATTTGCGCTGGCACGTCTTCAGTTTTTATAAATTCAAGCGACAATCCATCGCGCTCAGCACGACGGTAGGTTTGCCGAATACTCCGTAATGGGATTTGTTCCAAATCGAACTTCTTTAGAGGAACAAAGGCTTGCTCGCCAAGTCGCAACGCAGAAAATCCAGCATCAATATAGAGCGGCAGATACGTCTCGCTTGCCTCGTAAAAAGCTGGGCGGGCACCGGCACGATCGGCTTGCTCACGAAACAGCCAGATTAGCTCTTGCGCTTCTTCGATGGGGCCAACGGGATCATATAGCGCGATCCAGGAGCGGCGTTGTGCGCCATACATAATGAAGCTGTTACCGCTTTCGCTGAATAATAAATATTTATCACCAGACAGCGCAAGATTGGCATCTGTGCCGTGCTGTTTGCGAATAATGGCTGCGGCGCGATCGAAATCTGCAGATTCCGGCGGGCGCAATGTGCGTGGCAATGGGCGTAACAGCATGATGCAGCCGAGCGCGGCAAATGCCACCGCGACGCCTAAGGCAGCACGCAGGCTGCGCGGCGCTTCGCGCATGCTTTCAAACTGCCACCAAAGATCTTGCGAATATTCGACATGTTGATAGGCAAAAAATAATAACCAGATCATGCCGCCTAGCGTTGCCAAAACAGCGATCCACCAGCCTGTATTAAAGGGCACACTAAGCAGGCCGGCTGTTCGATAAAAGGCCGAGCGGCTAGCCAAAAGCAGCAAGAACGCTACTGCGAATAGCGAGGCTTCGGTAACAGCCAATCCCTTGGCAAGCGCTAGCGGAACGTTGAGCAAGAAAACCACTGTTGCCAAGCCCCACGCAACATTGCTGCGCCAGCGCAATCCTTGCGCCAGAATGATAAGGCCAAGCCCGCCAAGGCTAGCCAGCAAGTGCGCGCTTTCCTGCACAAAAAGCGGCAAATACTGATCAAGCGTAGCTAATTGTTTACGCCCCGCCGGCACCACGCCAGAAATTAACAATAAAGCCCCTAGGAAAAAGGTAAGCCCCGCCATGACGTTGGGCGCGGCGCGGCGCCAACCTGCCAAGAGAATATTATTGGCAACAGCACTTTGCAGTGCGCGGGTCTCTTGCAACGTCATCCAAATGACAGCAATGATAAAAGGCACTAGATAATAAATAAAACGATAGCCAACTAGAGCCGCTAGTAGCGCTGTTGTCTCGATCTTATCCTGTAACAGGAACAGCATTGCGGACTCAAAAACACCAAGCCCCCCCGGCACATGGCTAATTAAGCCCAGCGCGATAGCAAGCGCATAAAAGCTGGCAAAGGTTGAAAAATCGAGATCATTTGCTGGTAGCAAAAACCAAAGCGCGCCAGCGGCTGCGATGATATCGACAATCGAAATGGGTAGTTGCCAACTTAGCAGCCCTGGCGTCGGCAAACGGAAAGCGATTTTGCCGATACGAATTTCTGTGCCCCGACTTGCCCACCACAAAAGCCAGCCAAAACCGCCCAGGAAAATCAGTGCCGCAATCGTCAATAAACGCGCTGGCACATGCAGCAAGGGCGCAGCGTGCTGCGCCTCGAACAGCATTCCAAGCCCGCCTACAGCCCCAACGCCGATACCAAAGCCGAAGACGATAAAGGCAACGATCTTAGCAATCGATTCAGGCGATACACCAAACGCACTATAAAGGCGGTAACGCACAGCCCCGCTTGATAGCCAACCGAAACCAAGAGTATTGCCAAGCCCAAACGCACAAAAAGAGACCGGAAAGATCTTGAAGATAGATAATTTCACGCCTGCATAGCGTGTGCCGCAGTAATCATAGCCAATCATGGCGGCATAGCTAACCAAAGTCGCCAGCAAAGCTTTGCCGATATTTGCGCTGCTGGTATTCTTCAATGCCTCTAGTAACTCGGCAAAACTAAGTTCTTTTGCTAAATCGCGCATAACCCAAATTGCCGCTCCAAAAATGAAGAGCATAACGGCGATGCCGAAGAGCTCCGGCGAGATACGGAAAAAGCGGAAAAATCTGTTCATGGCAAGGCTGATAATCTAGGCGCAGCGCTTTATGCTGACAAGGCTACATAACATGAAATTATGGCGTGACGGCCTTAATTGCAGGCTTATCCAACGCTAGCAACAAGCCTCGGCTACGAGCCTTATTCATGACGTCAACCAACTGCAGCAATGTCTGGTGATAGGCGCCAGCAAAGCCGCCGCGTATACCGGCCTGGGTTTCACTTTCGAGCACTTGCGTACCTTCGACGACCCCACTATCACGGATCATACCGCGATTGGTCAGTTGGTAACCAAGCTGAATGATCGCCTTGATGCCATCTGGCTCATGCCAGATCGAGAATTTTAGCACCTGCAGCTGCAGCTGATTGCGCGCTGGTAGTGGGGAACTATCAGGCACTACCGCGCCAACCGCCCCGCTAGCACCTAGATCGCGCGTGACGATGCTCTGCAGCATCAACGGCAGGAAATCACCCCAACGCATGCCATCATAATAATCAAGCGCGCCGTCATCGCGATGCAAAGCTACGCGGCGTGTATCGAGCTGATCTGGCGCAGATGGCAATAGAATTTTTAGGGAAGGCGCACCTGTACTTGCTGGCTTGAAAGTGTCGGATTCTATTGGTGGAATGGAGACGATCCAAGCATCGCCCGCTTCCCGCGTGAAACTGCAAGCAGAGGTTAGAAGCAACGCGAGTAACAGAAGTTTATTTCGCATCGTCCGCTCCTTCCGCGCCTTCCGGCTTTACGCCGCCGTAGTCCGGGCGATAGATCACCTGGCTTGGGTCCTCACGCAAACTCTTCGCCAGATAACGAATTTCCCGCATGGTCAATTTGCCTTCAGCCAACAGTTGCCGCAATTCAGCATTGTTATCCGGCCCTAAGAAGTCCTGACCATTCTTCGAGAGTTGCGTAAAACTCTGCACAGCTTTGTCTGCTGAATTCAACGTGCGGGTCAGCGTATTCATAGACTCGGTAAAGGCAGCGATATTCTGTTCGCTCAGCAGCGCCTGGCCGCGCTCGGCCAAAATCTGCAAAGCATCGACCATCTTCGGCACCTTGTCGAAAATCTGTTCCAATGTTGATGGCTCGGATGGAATGATTGGATGCCCGTCATTATCTTGCGCTAAGGGCCCATTTTCGACTTCAGGTTTATTTGTCAGCGCAACATTGGCTAAGCCTGTAACGCCGGTTAATTGTACGGTTGCCCGCGTCGTGCCATCGATCGGCGCTTTTCCGCTTATCGATGCCAAAAGACGAATGCGACTGAGGTTGGTCGGATCAAAGCCAATAGCTTTCACAACGCCGACTGGGATGCCTTTCAGCTTCACCTGGCTGCCCACATTAACGCCATTAATGGCCTGATCGAAATAGACTGCGTAAGTGACTTGGTCTTTCTGACCACGCGCACCCAGAATCCAGATAACCATGACAGCGGTCGTTACCAACACTGCCATAGCGAAAACACCAACCGCAAAATAATGCTTTTCATTTTCCATAACTAATCCTCATGCTTCCAGCATAGTCGATTGTAGGCGTTTGTCGCCCTTTTCATCAGTCTGACTTTTAGCTTCTGTTGCGGCGCGAGCACGTGGGCCATGAAAATAAGCCTGTAGCCACGGATGTGGGTTCTGCAGAAGATTTGGCAGAGTATCGACAATGATCTTTTTATCGACTAGCACCGCCACGCGATCGCACAGCGTGAATAACGTATCAAGATCATGCGTGACAATAACCGTTGTGAGGTGCGTGTCTCGCGATAGCTCCAAGATCAACTGATCAAACGCGGCAGCAGCAATGGGATCAAGCCCAGCAGTCGGCTCATCAAGGAACAGCACGTCTGGGTCCAACACGAGTGCTCGTGCTAATGCCGCCCGCTTGACCATGCCGCCTGAAAGCTCTGAAGGCTTTTTAGCGCCCGCTTCTGCTGGCAGACCAGTTAAACCAATTTTAAGCGCCGCCAGCTGATCGCGTTGAACTTTCGACAGATCGGTCACTTCCTTAAGCGGAAAAGCGGTGTTTTCCACAACCGAGAGCGAAGAGAATAATGCTCCATGCTGGAACATTACGCCCCAACGGCGCTGCGTCTCTTGTCGCTCGGCTTCTGACATTGTGATTACGTCTTTGCCGCGAAACATAATCTCGCCACTCGTCGGTTGGCGTAACCCCAAGATCGTGCGCAGCAATACCGACTTCCCAGTACCAGAACCACCGACAATGCCAAGGATTTCGCTTTCTTCGATCGCCAAGTTGACGCCATCATGCACAACTTGCGTACCGAACTTGTTGACTAGGTTTTTGACTTCGATCAGCGCTGTCATCTCAATAGCCTAGATACGAATATATGACGGAGAAGATCGCATCGACGGTCAACACCAGGAAAATCGAGTCAACGACGGCGCGTGTCGTATAGCGCCCCACCGCGTCAGACGACCCGGTTACCTGGAACCCGCGCAAACAGCCGACCATGCCAATTAGAAACGCGAAGAACGGCGCTTTCAATACGCCAAGCACAAGCGATTTCAGTTTGAGTGCCTGCCCTAAACGATTGAAATATTGCTCAGGACTCATGTCGAGCAAAGAGATCGACATCACAAAGCCGCCGAACAAGCCAGCGAAATTAGCGATCATCGTTAGAATGGGCAGTGCGATGATAATGCCGAGCATGCGCGGCATGACTAGCACCATGAACGGGTCAAGACCCATCGCTCGCAGCGCGTCAATCTCCTCGTTCGTTTTCATGACGCCAAGTTCAGCGGTAAAAGCGCTGCCAGAGCGGCCCGCGACCATAATGGCCGTAACTAGAATGCCAAGCTCGCGCAATAGCGAGACGCCAACAAGATCAACGGCATAAATTTCTGCCCCAAAGTTGCGCAACTGAGAGACACCCTGATAGCCAATAACGATTGAAATCAAAAATGCCATGAGTGCGACAATCGGCGTTGCGCGCAAACCGATTTCATAAACCTGATAGATCGTGCTGGTGGCGCGAAATGTCCATGGCTTTGCCAATAGCGCGGCAAACCCAGCGACGGCGCGGCCAGTAAATATAATAAAAGCTGAAGCCCCCTCGCCTACGCCATAAACGCTTTTACCAACGGCCGTGAAAAACGCATCGCGCTTGGGCTTGGCTTTTGTTTGCTCGGCAAACGCAGCTTCATCAGGCAGCATGTCGAACAAACGCTGTTGCGCAGCTGTGAAACCTTGTAGGTCGGTCGCGATACCAGTTGATTTTAAGCGCGCACGCCATGTTTGCAAAGTCGCAGCGGCAGACAGGGTAAAGTTTTTAATTTCACTGCCATCCAGAACGAACCGCCCTTGCGCATGGTAAGCAGCTGAATTCAGCTCATTTTGGATAGTGGCAAGTGCAGCAATACCCCAATCACCCTGCAGCTTTACAGGCGATTTTCCATCGGTAGGAATAATAACGAAACTCATAGCCGCATTCTTATTGTTATCGCGGCGACAATCCAGCCAAAATCGGCTGATCGCCTATTTTATTAAATGGCAGACTACATTAAGTAGCCTGCCTTAATCTGTTATTTAGACTCTTCTTCGTCTTCGTCTTCATCACTGTCATCATCGTCGTCGTCTAGATCTTCATCATCCAGGGCGCCTTCTGCATCTTCATCGGTCAAATCGGTCAAATCGGTTTTATCACCATCATTGCCTGCCATTGATAGCAAGCGCTCGTCAATTTCGTCTGGGTTCTGGATATCTGGCATAACTTCTCCTTAGGTAGGTGACATGCCATAAAACTGTATTCGAGATCAGCCCGCCATGCGGATTGGATGTGATATGATAAGACACCAATAAGCGGTTAAGCCTGACAAGCTTTAATGAACGCCTTAAAAATCCGCCTTTGACGGGCACTGTGCAGCATCAACTCTGGATGCCATTGCACGCCAAGGATGAAACGCTCCGGATAAATCGACTCCACACCTTGCACAATTGTATTATGTTCCTGTGCGGTAACTTTTAGCCCGACCCCCATACGGTTAAGTGACTGGCGATGCAAGCTGTTGACCTTTGCCCGCCGCCCGCCGAGCAAGGTTTCCAAACGCGAGCCTTCGACTATGTAAATCCATTTGCGGGCCACAATCTTACTGATCAACCCGCCTGGGTAACGCGCCTTATCATAAACCAGCCGGATATCCATATAAAGCGTGCCGCCCAAAACAACGTTCAGCAGTTGCGCGCCTCTGCAAACCCCAAGAATAGGTTTTTGCGCAGCGAGCATTCTTTGCAACCAAGCGCTCTCCATGACATCGCGCGGCTCATCGTATTTGTAGGCCACTTTGCGTTCCTGCCCGTAACGCAACGGGTCAACATCAACGCCGCCAGCAACAACCAATCCATCAAGCGCTTTTTGCGGCTCTGGCCAGGATGGGCGCAGCCGTACCGGCCTGCCGCCATGCATAAATATTGCCAGCCACAGACAGCATTTCGTGAGCCCCTGCCCGCGATCTGGGCCGGTGATGCCGATACGGGGACGCCTCATAAAACTCCTTATGCCAACCAGGCTTGCGACATATGGGCGAGACGATCTTTATCCTCCGCCAACGCTTCAACGCTAACCCATAGCGCCCATTCGTCAAGGATCGACCAATCAGGTTTATCGAGGCTGCAATTCGGGAGGCGATAATGGAAGGTTGGCCGCGCTTGCGTAAGCCCATCGTTCAACAGGCTGCCAACCAGCTCCGGCTCCAAATGAGAAAAGGCGGGCAGCATATCGAGTGCGCGGTTGCGCGTAGGGTTAAACTGCAGATAGTCAGTAATAAGGTCTGTAAGACTAGGCGCATAATCGGGCTGCAAAATGAATTCGATATAATCATCGGGAAACAGCTTAGCAAATTGCGACAACCGTCGCGTTAGATCCATCTGCCCTTCGAATTGCAAGCGTTCTTGCAGCAGCACAAAAGCAGCTATGTAATCTTTCAGCTGCTCGGGCGGCACGCCTGGCAATTCCGCATTGATATGCATGCCGAAGGCATAGATTGGCGAGGCGCCAGTGCCTTTAGCGCCCGCATCGCGCAGCGTGACAGTAAGGCGCTCCATCTCCTGCATCTGATCAAGTGGAATGGGCGGCGTTACGATCTCGTTCGGCACCCAGCCCGTCGCAAGCGGCGCCAGGAATTTTTCAGCCATGGCTTTCAAGCTATCGTTTTCCGGATCTAGCGCACGTTCGCGTGCCACGTCAGCAGAAAGACGCTGGAACATTTGCGCGTCGAACATGATCGTGAAATCACCGAATTTGGCATCGGCCACGCGGTAAGAGCTTTTATGCTCTTCCTCAATCGTGCCGCCGAATAAGTTTTGCAGCAGTGCTGCCGTTTCAGGGAGTTCGATGCCGGTATATTCGAGTTCAAAGCCAACCTTGCGCGGTTGGCCTTTGACGTTGGTAATAATGGGCGGCTGGGCGATGTTCATGCCCCACAGCTTAAGGCTGGCGATGTAATAGGGATATAGGTTTAGCTACAATATCAACAGGCCGGCTAGCCGCCACATCTTCAAGTCGGCGCAACAGATCCATTTCGGCTGCTGGCAGTTGGGATAACGGTTCCACCTCTGCATCTAAGGATAATTTAACCGTCCTGGAAGAAAATTCACCTGTTGTAATAAAACGTGTGCCGCCAAGCGCATAAGATAAATCGAGGTCGGGATAATATTTATTGTTGCGGCGCAGCTGTATCCATTGCATGTGCTGTAAGCCCGTAATGGCGTTACATAGCGCCTCTTTCGCCGTCTGGCCAGGTTCCATTACAGCTTGAATTGACTCCGGTAGCTGCTCGACGCGTAGATCATCAGGGATTTTGAATTTGTCCTTGGCTATAAATTGCTGGCACTCAAGCAAAGGGCCCGGATATGCAAAAGCATCGTAGCGCCGACCGCACATTGTGAAAACGGCATTTTCTTCGTACAAAAATTCTCGGCATAGCGCCTGTCCGCGTCGAAATTGCGACTCGGCAAGATTAGGCCGGTTGCCGCGTTGCATGAATTCGGCAACAGTGGATTCTACCGATGCCCGAAACGCAGGATCGATATCTGCCAGCAAATAAAAACCATCGAGCGCACGTTGGAATTCTGCATCTATGCGATGATCTTGCCGATTGTTTCGAAAATCTTCCCAGCGCGGAAATCTTTTTTCCTCAAGTAGCGGTGCATCGCGCGTTTCATGAATGCCAAAATGGGCCCAGATCGCAGCATGCTCTCGTTTAACAATCCAGTTGCTGCCGTTACGCTGCGTTTCCTCGGAAGCCTCGCGCGGCGTTACATGCTCATTATCAACCTGATACATGAAACGGTTGCCGGTATCGTTCGGCAAGATATGCACTTCGGCCCCATGCTCTCGCGCAAAAGCGGAAACCCAAGCGATCTGGCCAGCTAGGCGCGCACCATTTTGCTCCGCGCTGTAAACCGATGAACCATAGCAAATTTTCTTAATTTTTTTAGATACGTCCGGCTTGTCGCCTGTAACGCGATAACAAGGGATACGTTTAAGCTCGTCCTGTTCCATCAAATGGCTCACAATGATCCCAAATAAAATTGAATTTCCCGCGCTCTGACTCTGCAGTCGCTTGGCTGTTAAATATGAAAACCCGGTCTGGGCTGCTGTTTAGTGCAACATAATCACTATAGACGATCTGGACATCGTTCGTGAAATACTTTCGTGGCACAGCCCGATAAGCCTCTTTTGGCCCATCGAAGACCTTATTATCTTCAGAACATAAATAGCGGCAAACAATGCCGGCATCATGCAGCCTGAGGTTGGCATCACGCACGTCTGGTGGACTAAGGGCCGGATCAACCATCGAAAACAGCACTTCGCCAGGCGTGCCGATCATAACCCGAAGAATGTGATCAAGCATTTTAACGATTACGCCCTGTCCTTCCCAGCGCTCAAAATAGTCGTCCTTTAAAGAAACGCCGGATTTGGAGCCAAATTCGACTTGTCGGCCTTCCAGCACATATTTAAGGCGATCCATCGTTTCAGGGCGCGGCTGCACATCGCCTGACAGAATACGGCTGAGTGACGCTGGATCCAAGCCCGCGGCGCCTGCCAGTTCGGCTTGTGTCATACCGGCGAGTGCAGTACCGGCAGCAATTTGCTTAAGATCGATTTTCATTTAATTCCCCTATAAGTGAATTACAGGGGAAATTTTAAGGTTTCAATAAAATTGTCGTTCAAGACCAATCCAATTGAAAAATTTTATGCTCTCTTTATGCAATGGGGTAATCAACATGGGTTTTAACGACTGTAGGCTGAAACGCAGGCTTATTTTGCTCGTCTTGCAACGGCTTCATGCCGCCCAACTTGCGCATCGCGATATAAAAGACTGGCGTCAAAATCAGGCCGAAGAAGGTCACCCCGAACATGCCGCTGAAGACTGCTGTACCTAACGCCTGCCGCATTTCCGCGCCAGGGCCAGTGGCCAACAATAACGGTACAACCCCGAGGATAAAAGCTAGCGAAGTCATTAGGATGGGCCGTAGGCGCAGACGCGCCGCTTCCAATACCGCCTCATAGGGGTTCATCCCTTCCTGCTTTTCCTTATCGACGGCAAATTCAACGATCAGGATCGCGTTCTTGGCGGCAAGCCCAATTAACACCACGAAACCGACCTGCGTCAGAATATTATTATCAAGCCCGCGTAACCATACGCCAATAAAGGCGCAGAGAATCGACATTGGCACGATCAAGATAATTGCCAGCGGCAGTGTCCAACTTTCATAAAGCGCGGCCAGCAGTAGGAAGACGAACAGCACAGAGAGCCCAAGAATATAAACAGCAGCATTGCCAGCCTGCTTTTCTTGAAACGCGAGTTCTGTCCACTCATAGCTCATGCCGGCAGGCAGCGCTTCTTGCGCGATCTTTTCCATGACATTCAGCGCCTCGCCCGTTGAAACACCCGGCGCGGCGCTACCTGTCAGCGGGATCGAAGTCGCCATGTTATAACGCTGCACCAGGCTGGGGCCTGTAATGTTGCGCACGGTTACGAGCGAGCCAAGCGGCACTAGCTCGCCAGTTGAACTAACTGTCTTCAGCTTGCCGATATCTTCCGGTTGCAGCCGGAACGGCAGGTCGGCCTGTGCCGTCACCTGATATACGCGCCCGAAGATATTGAAGTCGTTCACGTAAGCCGAGCCGAGATTGATCTGCAGCGTATTGAAGATATTGCCGATCGGCACGTTCAATATCTGCGCCTTGTCGCGGTCGATATCGAGGAAGACCTGCGGCGTATTGGCGGTGAAGGTCGTGAACACGCCTGCGACCTGCTTGTTTTGTGCCGCCTGCCCCATAATGCCCATCGCTGCATCAAGAGTCGGCACGAAGCCCGCGCCGTTCATATCCTTGATCTGCAGTTTGAAGCCGCCGCCATTGCCAAGGCCACGCACGGGCGGCGGCTGCACGACAATGGTGAAAGCATCTTGAATGCCACCCAAACGCTTAGTGATATCGCCCATAATCGACTGAATGCTTTGCTTATTCTTGACCCGGCTGTCGAAATCATCAAAGCGCGCAAAAATCGCACCTGCATTAGACGAATTTGTGAAAGTGGCACCTGAGAAGCCTGCAAAAGCCACAGCGTTTTTTACGCCCGGTGTTCCATCCAGAATATCAACGACTTGTTTTACAACCTCGTCCGTGCGTGCCAACGAGGCACCATCCGGCAGCTGCACAACGGTAATGGCGTAGCCCTGATCCTGCGCCGGAATAAAGCCAGTTGGCACAATCTTCGCCATGCCGCCGGTACACAGCAGCAAAATGCCGTAAACGATCATCACCGGCGCAATGTAGCCGATGATAAATTTAACGATGCTGCCGTAGCGCTCGCTTAGCCAATCGAACCCGCGATTAAAAGAAGCCGCAGCACGACCAATTAAACTGCGATTATTGGTATGTTCTTCTGCATCATGCGGTTTCAAAAGAATTGCCGCCAAGGCAGGCGAAAGTGTTAGCGAATTAAAAGCCGAGATAATGGTCGCGACCGAGATCGTTAGCGCGAACTGCTTATAGAACTGTCCTGAAATTCCAGGCACAAACGCCGTTGGGATAAAGACCGCTGCCAACACCAATGCAATCGCTATGATCGCACCGCCCACTTCATCCATCGTAATGTGTGCGGCTTCACGCGGCGTCTTACCGTCGCGGATATGCCGCTCGACATTCTCGACCACGACGATGGCATCGTCGACCACAATCCCAATCGCCAGAATGAGACCAAACAGCGTCAACAGGTTGATGCTAAAACCAAATGCCAGCATAATGGCGAATGTGCCGATCAGCGAAACCGGCACAGCGATCAGCGGAATGATCGCCGTGCGCCAAGATTGCAGGAACAGCAGCACAACCAGCGCGACAATGATCAGCGCCTCGCCCAGCGTTTTATAGACTTCAGTTATTGAGTCGGAAATAAATTCGGTTGGATTATAGACGATGCGATATTCAAGGCCTTTCGGAAAATCCTTCTTCAGGCCTTCCATGGTCGCGATAATTTCTTTGGCGCCAGCCACGGCATTGGTTCCAGGCCGCTGAAAAATCCCCATCCCAACAGCAGCTTGTTTATCGAGATAGCTGTTCGTGCCGTAGTCTTTCGCGCCAAGCTCGATCCGTGCAACATCGCGCAGGCGCACCAGCTGGTTATCCGTGCCGGCCTTGACTACGACGTCTTTGAATTGCTCTGGATTGTCGAAACGCCCTTGCGTTGAAACCGTAAATTGAAACGAGTTACCTGCATTGGCAGGTGGTTGCCCCAGCGATCCGCCGGAAACCTGCACATTCTGTTCCTGCAGCGCCTTTACGGCATCTGCTGCTGTCAGGCCGAAGGCAGACAGGCGTTCCGGGTCGAGCCAGACACGCAAGCTATATTCCCGCGCCCCGAACACCGTAATATCGCCAACACCAGACAGGCGCAGCAACTGGTCGCGTACTTTAAGCAACGCGTAATTGGAGACATAAAGTTGGTCGAGGCTATTATCGGGTGAGAGCAGGTGCACGACCATCATCAGGTCGGGCGAGCTCTTGCGTGTGACGACGCCCAAGCGCCGCACTTCTTCCGGCAGGCGCGGCTCCGCCACGGCCACACGATTCTGCACCAGCACCTGCGCCACATTCAGATCGACGCCGAGCTTAAAGGTGATCGTCACGCTGGTGCCGCCATCGACCGACTGCGAGGACATATAAAGCATGTCCTCAACGCCGTTAATCTCTTGCTCCAGCACCGTTGCGACTGTCTGCGCGACAGTCTCAGCATTAGCGCCCGGATAAGTCGCCCGCACCACAATCGTTGGCGGCACGATCTCTGGATATTGCGCGATTGGCAGGTTCACATAAGCGATACTGCCAACAAGGATTGTCAGGATCGCGAGTACTGCCGCAAAAATCGGACGCTCAACAAAGAAATGCGCAAATTTCATTTGGCGGCTTCGCCTTTGGCGGCATTAGCTTGTTCAGTCGTTGGCGCCGCTGCACCAATCAATCCGGTTGGTTCCGGCATCTTACCATGCTCTGCTTGTACCTTGGTGCCGGGCCGGGCGCGCTGCAGTCCTTTGATGATGATCCATTCGTCGCCCTTTAGGCCATCTTTTACAACGCGCAACCCATTGTTGAGTGGGCCTAACGTTACTGGCTGCGGGTTAACCGTGCCATCTTCGGACACAACCATCACTAGCTTTCGTGATTGATCGGTCGTCACCGCATCGTCACTAATCAGGATCGCTTTGTAAGGATTGCTGGCCAATACCTGCGCGCGTCCGAACATACCAGGCGCGAGGAACATATCAGGGTTATCGAACGTCGCCCGCACACGCATCGTGCCGCTGCCGGTATCGAGTCGGTTATCGACGAAATCAACTTTGCCTCTATGCGGAAAATCTTTTTCATCCATCAGCGAAACGCGCACAGCGCCGATGTCGCTGCTCGCGCCCTGCTTGCCCAAACGCGCATATTTTAAATAGCTCTGCTCATCCACGCTCATGTAAAACTGGATCGGGTTGAGGGACACAATCGTTGTCAGCAACGTTGATTCAGCCGTGCCCCCAGTGATGATGTTACCCTCAGTCACCAGCTTGCGGCTGATCTTGCCGTCACCTGGCGCGCGGATCTCCGTGAAGTCGAGATTGAGCTTTGCCGTATCGCGGGCTGCCTTTGCGCCTTCCAGCCCCGCCATCGCTTCCTGCTGTTGCTGGCGCTGGGTATCGAACGACTGCTTGGAGACCGCGCCGGTTTTAACCAGCTCTTGCGAACGGTTGAAATTGCCGTTGGCCAAGGTGACGCGCGTTTGCGCGGCGCGCACCTGTGCCTCGGCTTCATTCAGCGCAGCCTTGTAAGGGCGCTGGTCGAGAACGAATAGAAGATCGCCTTTTTTAACGGTCGCGCCTTCCTTGAATTTTACAGACTCAAGATAACCGCCCACGCGGGCACGCACTTCGATTACATCTGCAGCTTCGAACCGGCCCGTGTAATCATCCCAATCGGTAACTTCGCGCTGGATTGGTTGTGCTGATGTGACGGGCGGCGGCCCTTGTGGCGGGCCACCTTGTGCCAGCGCATTATTACTGCTGAAAGCCAGTGCAAAAACAGCAAGGCTGTAGGTGATAATTTTGAACATGGCTTCCATCCTTCGGGCTGGAAACGATATAAAGGCTTATCACCAAATTGTCCAGCTTCGCACTGCACAAAGCGAAGCAAATCAACGGTTTATTTCAGGTAACTGCTAGAGGTTGGATTGATACAGCAGGAAGGTTTTGAAAATCTGACTCATGGATTGGCTGATAAAAACCGTATTTTTCTTCGCTACACTCATCCCAACGGGCGTTGCATTGAAATCACGCAACGCTTGCAGTTCGCTTGGCGATAAGTCTTTGCTGCGGAAGCTAAGCCCCTTATCGTTGATCTTGCGTTCAATCGATTGGCCATCCGGCGATTGCAAAAATTGCGCCTCAGCCTGCAACTCCGGCAGCGTGTAAGAATTTACCAGCTTCTCACGAACGATGCCGAAGATGCGGGCGCGGAAATCAGGATTATCGACCAGGGCTGCCGATTGGGCTTCACGCGACGGTGGTGCGAAAGCAGAATATTGGGCCAGCACTTTTTCATAGAGCGGGCCATACCGCTCCTCTGTCACATATTGGTCGACCAGCTGGCGCTTCAGCGCCGCATCGGCTGGGCCTTCGGCAGCCGCTGAAGCAGGCAACGCGGCGACAATAAATAGGAACAAGGCAGCAACAAAGCGCATGGCGAATCTTTCAAGGTAAGGGCGTATGGTTGCTTTTGAATGTGGCCAAAGCAAGAATAATATCGTTTGGCAATCGAGTTATTCGGCTAATCGCCTACAAGCCCACTCTGCAGCCTCTCTTATAACCTCGTCTGCGTCATTGCTGAGCGCCTGCGTGACAGGCAGGAGGCCACGATCGCCGCTGTTGCCGATGGCATTCAGTACGTTTCGCACAAACCTATTGCGGCCAATGCGCTTCACGGGCGAGCCGCTGAATTTGGTGCGGAAGGCGGCATCGTCTAGTAAGGCAAGTTCTGATAGCTGCGGCCCCCACAACTCACCCGTACCTTGCAGATCGGCGTGCGGCGTCGGCGTTGCGAACTTGTTCCACGGACAAATCGAGAGGCAATCGTCACAGCCATAAATGCGGTTGCCAAGGAGTGGTCGCAACTCGTGCGGAACTGGGCCTTTATGCTCGATTGTCAGATAAGCTATGCATTTCCGCGCATCCAGCTTGCCGGGCGCAATGATGGCGCGGGTTGGGCAAATATCAATGCAGCGCGTGCAGGCGCCACAATGATCCGTCTCCGGCGCGTCAGCTTCCAGTTCCAGTGTCATAAAAATTTCAGCCAGGAATAGCCATGATCCCTGCTGTCGCGAGACGAGGTTGGTATGCTTTCCCTGCCAACCGATACCCGCCTGTTGCGCCAGCGGCTTTTCCATCACCGGCGCGGTATCAATGAAGATTTTCACTTCGCAGTTAAATTCTTTGGCGATCCAGCTGGCCAATTGCCGCTGCCGCTTTTTTAGCACGTCATGGTAATCGCGTTTCTGCGCATAAGCAGAAATCGCACCGCGGGACTTCTGGGGCAGTAGCGATAACGGATTTTCACTCGGCCCATAATTCATGCCGAGACAAAGAATGCTGCGTGCCGCGGGCCACAGCATCTGCGGGTCGCCGCGCTCCGCCATGCGCGTTTCCATCCACGCCATATCGCCATGATAGCCGCCTTCAACAAAGACTTTTAAACCTTCGCGTGCCGTGTTCGGCAGTGCAGCACTGGTAAAGCCAACTGCCTCAAACCCTAACGCGAGCGCAGCCGTACGGATGCGGTCTTTAGGTGTCGGTTCCGGTAGATTGTTCGTCATCAAACTGTTTCCGGTAGGCTTCAAAGCGACTTTCTGCAATAGCCTCGCGTAACTCGCGCATCAATGTTTGGTAATAGAATAAATTATGGAAACTCAGCAGCATCGGCGCCAGCATTTCGCCCGCGCGTGATAGATGCTGAATATAAGCGCGACTGTGCCGCTGGCAAACTTTGCAAGTGCAAGATGTGTCGAGCGGTCGGTCGTCCGTCTGAAATTTGGCGTTGCGTATATTTAGCTTGCCATAGCGGGTAAACGCCTGCCCAGTGCGGCCTGAACGCGTAGGCATAACGCAATCGAACAGGTCAATTCCGCGCGCGACTGACCCGACAATATCGTGCGGCGTGCCAACGCCCATCAAATACCGCGGGCGTTCTGTTGGCAGCAGACTCGGTGCATAATCCAATACGCGGAACATTTCGGCCTGCCCCTCGCCCACTGCAAGGCCACCGATCGCATAACCGTCAAAGCCGAACTCGCGTAGCTTGGTTGCCGACTCACGGCGCAGATGCTCATGTACGCTGCCCTGCATAATGCCGAAAATGCCGTAGCCATCGCGTTCTACAAACACATCGCGTGAGCGTTGCGCCCAGCGCATCGACATGCGCATCGAGTCTGCCGCCGTGCGCTCATCCGCTGGGAACGGCGTGCATTCATCGAAGGCCATCGTTATGTTACTGTCGAGCAGATGCTGGATCTCAATCGAGCGTTCAGGCGTCAGCTTGAATTCACGCCCGTCGACATGGCTGCGGAACGCAACGCCCTCTTCCTTGATCTTCCGCAGCTTGGAAAGCGACATCACCTGGAAGCCGCCACTATCGGTAATGATTGGCCCTTGCCAACCCGTGAATTTATGCAAGCCACCGCGTGCCGCCACCTCTTCCGCGCCGGGGCGCAACATCAAATGGTAAGTGTTGCAAATCGCCATCTCCGCCCCAGTCTGCGCTACATCGTCCCAGGTCAGACCTTTGACAGTCGCCGCAGTCGCTGTTGCAAAGAAAGCAGGGGTTTGCACCGTGCTATGGGCGGTGGTAACTACCCCGCGCCGCGCTGCGCCGTCTGTTGCCAATAATTCAAAACCAATACTCATGGTCGCGCTTTTAGCATAGGCTGTACGGTAATGCACAAGTCTCTCGTTAAGCTCGATCCGTTATTTAAGCCGCTGGTTAAGCATTTTGGCGAAATTCCCTTGCCGAAAAGCAAAACCACGCCGCCTTATCATGCGCTGCTGCGGGCGATCGCCTATCAGCAGCTGCATGGCAAGGCTGCCGCCACAATCTTTGGCCGCTTTACCGACCATTACGGCAGCATAGTGCCCGAACCAGCCGTGATGCTGCGCACGCGGGAGACCACAATGCGCAAATTCGGTTTTTCCGGCAGCAAGATCTTGGCCCTGCGTGATATCGCTGCCCATACCATCAGCGGCACAGTGCCGACTTTGAAAGAAGCCAAAAAACTATCCGACGCGGAATTGGTTGAGCGTCTATGCACGATCCGCGGCTTGGGCCGCTGGACAGTCGAGATGCTGCTGATCTTCCATCTGGGCCGCACAGACATACTGCCAGTCGATGATTTCGCCGTGCGTGAGGGTTATAAGCTGGCCGCACACTTACCAGCGCAACCGAAGCCAAAAGAACTTTGGACAATCGGCGAGCGTTGGGCGCCGCATCGCACCTTGGCCAGCCTGTATTTCTGGAAAGTCGCCGATGCGGCGAAGCTGAACCTTGATTGGGTCGCGAAGGCAAGCCAATGAAACAGCTTCTAATCCGCACCTTTATCAATCCGCTGCGTAATTGGCGCCGCACGCTCATCTATGCCGGAATCTTTTTAGGCGTGATGGGTTTTGGCTTGCTAAACATGGTTTCAGCCTATGATTTTGCCGGCGGCAGCACGCAAGACCTGATCACTTATTTCGCCGCCCTGCATATGCCATTGTGTTTCGTGCTGGCACCTTTGCTCTATGCTGGGTTCACAGTTTTTGAAGGCCGTACTTGGCGCGGATCACTATTCCTGCTGCAATGTGCGGCGCTGTGCGTGTTCCTCCTAATGCCACATCTGCCTTTATATCAAGGTTTGGCCGGGGCGCTGCTTGCTGCTCCATTTTGGACGGCTTATCACATCGGCATGGTGCAAAATACCAGTGATGGCGATACGGGATTTGAAGTCTCGCTTGCTGGGTTATTCGCAATGGCTGGCGGCATCGTAGCGCTTGGCATTGGCGGCTTAGTCTTAACGCAACAAGCCGGCCATTTGGGCGCGATCATCGCGCTCGGCTGCTTATTAGCCGGTACGGCTTGTGTATTGTCAGCCTCCCGTATCCGCGCACGCGGCACCCTGCAAGACTTTTTGGCATCTGCCAAACGCATTGCGCGCGAGAACCGGTTTCTGACGCTGCAGGTGGCCATGCTTGGCCTGTTCGACATCCCGTCGTTCGCGCTATTGGCCCTGATGCGCGAAGTACAATTTGCGCCTGTACTTGCCACCGCCTTGTTGACAACCCGCATAATCGTCAACTTTGTGCTGGCACCCTGGTTAGGCAAGGCCGTTAACAGCTTAAGTGCGCACGCAGTGCGCTACGGCTTTGCTTTCGTATTTGTGGGCTGGGGCATTCTCCTGGTAACAGGCTATTATAGCCTCGCATTTATTCCAGCGCTGCTGCTGTACGGGTTCGGGCAGCGGTTGGTGGGCGGCGTGGTCGATGTCAGCTGGTATCGCATGCGCAATTATGCCTCCATGGCGCTGCATGAGATTTTTTTAGGTGTCGGGCGGATTATCGGCTTCATTCTGTTCCTGCCATTACTGAAGATCAGCGTCTATGGGTATGCTGCCAGTATAATGATTACCTGTTTGTTATGCCTTGGACTAAATTATGTCTTAGCGAAAAAATCACTTCTGCCCGATAAGATGACCTGAAATGTTCGATCACTTTCTGCCTTCTTATGTAACGCTATTTGTAATCGCCGATCCGCTTGGCACGGCGGCGATCTTCCTGGCCATGACGCGCGGCTATACTGATGCTGATATTAGACGCATCGCGATCAAAGCTTGCTTGATCGCGCTTGGCTTGATGGCGATTTTCGCGCTGCTTGGGCAGACGCTGTTACACTTGTTGTCGATCACGCTGCCCGCTTTCCGCGTCGCGGGCGGCTTGCTGCTGTTCGTCACCGCCTTCCGCATGGTGATGGGCAATCACGAACATAAAGAGCTGAACGACGAAGACGGCGGCGTTTACGCTGATCGCACTGATATTGCCGTCTTCCCGTTGGCCATCCCGCTGCTGTGCGGGCCGGGTTGCATGACGGCCTCGATCCTGCTCTTCAACCAGCCCGGCACGTGGATTGGCAAGGCAAGCGTGCTGCTGGCGATGGTAGCTGTGCAAGTGACAGCTTTCATGTGCCTGCGTTATGCCCCGCGTTTGCAAGCAGTGATCGGCCAAACTGGCACCAGCATCCTCGCCCGCGTGATGGGCGTAATTTTGGCAGCAATGGCGATCCAGTTTGTTGTGGACGGAGTGAAGGCACTGGCAAATTAATTGGTTAACGAAGATAAGATTATTTTATGATTGCTTCCATTTCAAGCAATCAATAAACATGACGATATATTAAATATTAGGAGAAAAATTAATGTCTGATGAAAAGCTAACTTATCATCGTGATTACATTGATGCCCTCTCACGCGTCGCAACATCCATCCTCGGCATCGATACACAAAATATTCAACGCCTCATGGCCGGGGAATTAGGCGAACCGGCAACAGATTTTTTGGTTTTCAACACGGGAGCATACGAGTTAAACGGTTTCGCTTGGCTTGATACCTACGGCCTCAGTAATGAAACGTTTAATCGTCAGTGGAGGTCATTGTTTTTTTATACAACCCAAAGTCTATCTGCGCCTGAGCTACATTTTACGCCCATTCTTTGCAAGCGTATCGATTACAGTGATGCCGAAGACTTGTGTTCTTTTAACGTTTACGGCGTTTGCGTAAGCAGAACAGAAATTCAACCCTTTAGTTCTGGAAACGGTTTTCCATGTGCTTCTTTGTCTGACTATCAATGCAAAGATGCGAAGCCTTGCTTGGCTGAGATTGTAGATGACAGGCCTGTCATTAAAATAGACGGCAAACCGCTCACTACTCCCAAGATTTCAGCCAACGACAAATTAAATCTACCGATTGGCCAAGTGCGTTCGTCAGTCTTTGGCCATTTGAGTCAAGCTCAACATAGGGAAGTTGTTCCTGGTAAACCTAGATACGCAAGCCAACTAGTCCGCTTTGCTAAGGTTCTTTTTGGCTAACAACGTCAATAACAACTGACTTTTAATAGTTTAAATTAAGCCGCCTGCGCCATCGTCTGCCCCAGCGTCTGTTCCGTCTCCAACGTCACAGCCAGCGACTGCAGAATGGCAGCGATCCGCACCACGTCTTGCACTGCCTCTTTCGAAGTATGGCTGACAACCTGCGCCTCATGCGATTCCATGCACATGCCGCAGCCGTTAATGGCAGAGACGCCTAGGCTCCACAGTTCAAAG
The DNA here is from genome assembly GCA_965246895.1 of Alphaproteobacteria bacterium. Lineage (GTDB taxonomy): Bacteria > Pseudomonadota > Alphaproteobacteria > JAIXQD01 > JAIXQD01 > CBDFFX01. The sequence continues at coordinate 1,246,827 of OZ251993.1, forward strand.
TCCACCTTATCGACGCCTGGATTGGCCATAGCGTTCATGCGCAAGCGTGCAGGCAATTTGTTGTAGTCTTTCCCAACCAAATGCGTGAAGCGATAATAGATATTGTTCATTGCCATTAATAGACCAGCCGTTTTGGCGGCATCCATCGCCTCATTCGAGAGATGCGGCGTGGCTTCCGTCACAGCCGCAGCCAAAACATCCTGATTGCGGGTGGCAATGGCGCAAGCAACGATCGTGCCCCACAGCTGCTGCTGCGTTAGGCTGTTGATTGTCGTCAAGCTGCCGACGTTCATGCGAATGTCTTTTGCATAATCAGGTACGCGGTTTTTTAGCTGTTCAAAAGTCATGGTTACGCTGCTTTCAAAGTGTCTTGGCCTTTTGACCAATTGCAGGGGCAGAGCTCATCCGTTTGCAACGCATCAAGCACCCGCAGAATTTCAGACGTGTTGCGGCCGACGTTCATATCGGTGACAGCCGCATAACGGATGATGCCTTGCGGGTCGACAAGATAGGTCGCGCGGTTAGCAACGCCCTCTTCCTTGTTCAGAATACCAAGTGCGCTCGAAAGCTCGCGCTTTACATCGGCCAACATCGGAAATGGCAGACTGTTGAGATCGGCATGGTTTTGACGCCAGGCGAGATGCACGAATTCAGTATCGATCGAAGCGCCAAGCACTTGGCAGTCGCGATCGGCGAACTCTGGGGTAAGCTTGCCGAAGCTCGCAATCTCCGTCGGGCAGACAAATGTGAAGTCCTTTGGCCAGAAGAAAACGCATAGCCATTTATCGCTGTAGGTGCTGTTCGAGATATCGGTAAAAGCGGTATCGATATCGCTAGAGACAACAGCTTTTAGGTTAAAGGTCGGGAATGTATCGCCAATGGTGAGCATGCGGTTTCTCCTAAAAATAGATTTAAAGACCAGTCTTTTTAACTCGTGGCATTTCATAAAGCAAATTTATTTGCTTAATCATATTAATAACTATAGCTTATATTTATGCCAAGCCTTCGCCTCCTCCGTGCTTTCTCCACCCTTGCTGATATTGGCCAATTTAATGCCGCTGCACAGCGCTTAAATTTAACGCAACCTGGGTTGTCGCTACAGCTTAAAGATCTGGAAACGAAGCTGGGCGTGACGCTGATCGAACGCCGACCCGGCCAGGCTGCGAAAGCCGCGCAACTGACGGCCGCTGGGCATGCGCTGTTGCCGCAAGCGCGCGCGATCCTTACGGCCAGCGACGATCTGCAGCTAGAAGCCCGACGCATGGCAGAGCCACTGGCAGGGCGGCTGCGCCTTGGCGTTATACCGACCATCGCGCCTTATATGCTGCCTACGCTATTACCAAAGCTAACCAAGGCTTATCCGCAACTTGATCTTCAGATCAACGAAGACAAAACTGAACATTTAGTCGAGGGGGTTCGCGATGGGCAGCTCGATCTGGCGCTGCTTGCGCTGCCACTACAGCATCTGGATTTGAACGAGCAGATATTATTCGATGATCCCTTTCATTTGGTTGCAGCGAAAACGCATCCAATCTGGAAGATCAAAAAGCTGACGCCGGCATCAATCATTGATGGCCCATTGCTTTTGCTTGATGAAGGGCATTGTTTGCGTGATCAAGCACTCAGCTTCTGCCGACTTGGTGGCAGTTACAGTCGCATTTCCAATCAAAGCAGCTTTAAAGCAGCCAACTTGCCGACGCTTCTAGAACTAGTCGCGAATGGCATGGGCGTGACTCTGTTACCGGAAATGGCGCTACAGCGCGAAGCCATGAACAACAAAAAGTTGCGGACGCAAAAACTGACTCTGCCCGGCGCTAGCCGCAGTATCGGGTTGCTATACCGCCCGCGGCACACGCAAACTATTGAGTTCAAAAAGCTGGCGGAAATGATGCGCAGCTAATTATTTTTTCAGGCTGTCGCGGATCTCAGTCAATAGTTGCTGGTCGAGCGTTGGCCCGGCTTTTTTCTCTTCGATCTTCAGCTTGGCTTCTACCTTCTTGACGGCACGCACCAGCATGAAGACGGCAAAGGCGACGATCACGAATTTAATCAGGTTATTAATGAGCAGGCCATAGGCAATTACCGGCGCGCCGGCTTTGCGGGCTTCATCCAGATTTTTATAATCGCCATGAGTCGGATCGAAATAGAAGTTCGAGAAATCAATATTGCCCATCGCCCAGCCGATCGGCGGCATGATGATATCGCTGACCAGCGAGTTGACGATTGCGGTAAAGGCCGCGCCAATAATGATCCCGACCGCAAGATCAACAACATTCCCGCGGGTGATGAAAGCTTTGAAGTCGTTGAGGAGAGACATGGGCGCGCTTCTTTCTTTTATGTTCTTATTGTCTTTTATTTTAGCGCACGCTGCTTGAGAAGCGATAATAAAAATCCCTTCAGGATAAAATCCTAAAGGGCTTTTTTGATGGTGGAGCTAATCGGGTTCGAACCGACGACCTCTTGCATGCCATGCAAGCGCTCTACCAGCTGAGCTATAGCCCCGTTATTTGATGTCGCAATCAAGCGCAGGCCTGGCACCTACGCAAGCTTAATTTTAATGATCGTCACCTGTGCCGACGACTGGCACGCCCACATCGTCATCGTCTTCTCCAAGTTCGGAAGCGTCCTCGATCAAGGCATCTTCTTCCTCATCGTCCTCGACTTCGTCGACCAGAGCGTCGTCTTCCAGCACGGCCAATTCATCGTCCTTGGCCTCGACAGCTTCGATTTCTGGCTTGCCGGCTCCATCATCCGGCAAAGTGCGGCCACGGCGGGAACGCAACAAGGCTTCAGGATCAAACTTGGTGCCGCAAGTCGGGCACAGCGGCGGCACCTTCTTAAAGTCATAATAAACGCCGCTGCAGCCTTGGCAGACGCGCTTTGTGCCCCATTCTGGTTTGGCCATTTGATTTCCCTAAAAAAAACACCGGTTAACTCGTTAACCGGTGTTTGGCATGCGGATGGGTGATTTGTAAAGAGTTTTCAAATGAGGACGCTGGCAAGGCTTGGAAGCGTCGTTTTTGCCGCCTATAAGCAACTATGACTTCATCTTATATTCCCGTTATTGCTATCGATGGCCCGGCTGCCAGTGGCAAGACCACGCTGGCCAAACGGCTGGCTGCCCACTTCGGCTTCGATCATCTAAATACTGGCCTGTTGTATCGGGCCGTAGCCTTCAAGCTATTTACTGTCGGGTTCAACGAAACGAATGTCGAAGAGGCGACTGCGATCGCCGCCGGGTTAACACCGGCTGATCTCGATAATCCAGAGCTTAGCAGCCATCAAACGGGCTCGAACGCCGCCAAAATCGCCGTTATCATGCCGATGCGCGAGGCCTTGCTGGCCTATCAACGTAACTATTGTGCGCAGCCGCCCAATGGCCGTGGCGCTGTGCTGGATGGCCGGGATATCACCACCTTTATCTGGCCGCAAGCCCAGGCCAAGCTGTTCGTGACCGCCAGCCCGGAAGAACGCGCTGGCCGCCGCATGGCTGAAATCAGTGGAAATACTTTGCAAGCTGGGGCTGAACCTGTTACCCATGCCGCTGTTCTGGCCGATCTTTCGGCACGGGATGCACGCGATGCGGCAAATACGCCGTATACGTTGAAATTTGCCCCAGGCGCTTATGTGCTCGACAATACCTACTTGGATGTCGAAGCCAGTATAAGTGCCGCCGTGACTTTCGCCGCATCCCGCTTCTAAGTCTTAGAACAGAAAAAGTGGGGATCGTCCCCGCGCCCGAGTGCCCGCCGTCCAGCGTAACTTGGTTCACTTTAGCCTGAAGGACTTTGCATGCCACGCGCAGCGACCCAGCTTAAAGAACTCTCTCTCACCGCCGCCCAGTCGGGCGCCAACTCCTTTGCCGCGCTTCTCGAAGAAACGCTCGGCAAAAACCAGAACCTCGAAGGTTCCGTCCTCCGCGGTCGCGTCCTGACGATCGACGAGGATTTCATCACGATCGATGTCGGCCTCAAGTCGGAAGGCCTTGTGCCAGCCCGCGAATTCATGACCGCCGGCGGCACCTCGGAACTTAAAGTCGGTGACGAAGTTGAAGTTTATCTGGAGCGCATGGAAGACAAAGACGGCCGCGCCGTTCTGTCACGCGAAAAAGCCAAGCGCGAAGAAAGCTGGGGCAAGCTGGAACGCAGCCATCAGGATCAAGTGCGCGTCACCGGCATCATCTTCGGCAAGGTTAAGGGCGGCTTCACGGTCGACCTTTCTGGCGCCACCGCCTTCCTGCCAGGCAGCCAGGTCGATATCCGCCCTGTGAAGGACGTTGGCCCGCTGATGGGCACGCCGCAACCATTCATGATCCTCAAGATGGATCGTATCCGCGGCAATATCGTCGTCTCGCGCCGCGCGGTTCTCGAAGAATCTCGTGCCGAAGCTCGCACCGAGCTGGTCTCGAACCTTAAAGAAGGCCAAATCCTGCAGGGCGTTGTCAAGAATATCACCGACTATGGTGCGTTTGTTGACCTCGGCGGTATCGATGGTCTCTTGCACGTCACCGATATCTCGTGGAAGCGCATCACGCACCCAAGCGAAGCACTGCAGGTCGGCCAACAGGTCAACGTGCAGATCATCAAGTTCAACACGGAAACGCAGCGCATCAGCCTCGGCATGAAGCAGCTGGAATCGGATCCGTGGGAACAGGTCGCCGGCAAGTACACGACCGGCCAGAAGCTGCATGGCACAGTTACAAACATCACCGACTATGGTGCATTTGTTGAGCTGGAAGCCGGCATCGAAGGCCTCATCCACGTCTCCGAAATGTCATGGACGAAGAAGAATGTGCATCCGGGCAAGATCCTTTCGACCAGCCAGGAAGTCGACGTTGTCGTCCTCGAAGTCGATATGACAAAGCGCCGCATCTCGCTGGGCCTCAAGCAAACACTGGAAAATCCATGGAGCGGCTTCTCGGCGCAATATCCTGCCGGCACCGAGCTAGAAGGCGAGATCCGCAATATCACCGAGTTCGGCCTGTTCGTAAGCCTGCCCGGCGATATCGACGGCATGGTGCATATGAGCGATCTCGACTGGAGCAAGTCTGGCGAAGACGCAATCAAGGACTACACCAAGGGCGACCAGGTCAAGGTTAAGGTGCTTGAAATCGACAGCGAGAAGGAACGTATCGCGCTTGGCATCAAGCAGCTTTCGGCTGACCCGACTGGTGGTGCTGGTAGCAGCAGTGCCAGCGGCGGCAGCTCGGTTGGTGGCGTCAAGAAGGGCGATGTTGTCACCTGCACTGTCATCATGACGAACGATGGCGGCGTCGAAGTGAAAATCGGCGATACTGACCTCACCGGTTTCATCAAGAAGGCCGATCTGTCGCGCGAACGCGAAGGGCAACGCCCCGAACGCTTCGCCGTTGGCGAAAAGCTGGATGCCAAGGTCACGATTGTCGAAAAAGGCAGCCGCAAGATCAACCTGTCGATCAAAGCGCGCGAGATCGAGGAAGACAAGCAAGCCATGGCGGAATTCGGCTCAGCCGATGCCGGGGCAACACTTGGCGATATCCTTGGCGCCGCGATCAAGGGCAAGAAAGAAGACGAAGCTTAAGCAGCTTAATCTTCCGATAAATCAGAAACGCCCGGGTGAAAGCCCGGGCGTTTTTTGTTGCCTCATCTGAACTTAGAAAATAATCTACCTATGATTTTTAAAGGAAATTCTATGTCGGACACAGTCATGCCTTCCAACAGTTGGACACGCTATCAAAAGCCTTTAGCTGCTGGGGTATTATGCATACTCCCAACCGAATGCAGCGCGATGATCGCCGATAATCAATCAAACAATATCAGCTGCATGATCGTCAGTGCGCTAATCACGACACCGCTGATCTTCAAGGGCGCTTATTGGCTTGGTCACCAGATCGACGAAATCAGTAAGATGGCTACAAAAGCCAGGCTGCAGCGTTTGGCGAGAAGCGCACGTCTGCTAGGCGTATCAGGCGTTAGTGCTATTGGCTTAATTACAACGCCCGCGATTGTCGGCAACGGCGTGGCAGTGACCTATACAAACTATCACGATCGTCAGCAGTGCGGGGTGAAAGCGCCTACGCGCGCGCAAGCGCATGCTTGTCAGCGTTATTGGGATAGTTACCAAAAATAATTGCCGAATCTGCCGCTCCGTGCAGCATCTTCATAACTTTGTAATCTCTGCGACAAACTCTCGTCACATTCGACCTCTATAACTGCAGTCAAGCTTCCGGTGCCGAGAATGTCTCCCCGCCGCCAGCACCCACTACCTTTAAAGAAGAAAGAAGTGACTGATGTCGCTCGTAAAATCTGTTTTTGTTACAACGGCCTTGTTGGCTGGCGGTGTTGTTTCCTGCACGAGTCAAGACAATCCATTTTATACCTTGATGACTTCGGCGGGCCGCGCGATTGAACGCCGCTACGATACGAATTTTAAGGTCACGCGTCACAGTGAATTTCGCACTGCTCTTAAACTAGCATCTGGCAAGCGTTTGCGCCTTCCCCACTTAGCGGCTTAATCAATCAACGCCAGCCCTGCCGCGACCGAGGTTAGCTCGCCGCCACGGCGAATTTCTGCATTAGGGAAATAATCGGCAAACAGCCGATGCACAGCTGGCACGAACGAGGTGCCACCGGTCATAAATACATAGTCGATTTGTTCGGGGGCACAGTCTGTAGTCACCAGTGCTGCACTTAACGCTTCGCGCATTTTGGCAAGCACTGGCGTCATCCACACCTCGAAATCAGTGCGTCTAATCGTTGCGCGCAGCTCAAGCGCGCCGAGCGTGAACATGAAATCAGCCTGCGTATGGCTTGAAAGCTCGCGTTTCACGTTAGCTACAGCTTGCGCCAAGGCAAAGCCTTGGTTATCGACGATCAGCCGTTCCAGCGCTTGTAGTGGAACCGGATCAACCGCCTCCGCGATCAATTGCTTTAGCAGTGCCAGCGTTTTCGGCGCTTTTAGGAACGAAAGCTGATGCCAGCGGCGCACGGCGGCAAATAGCCACTTGGGAATCGGCATGCCGTCTTTCAACAAATTATTGCAGCCCAGCTGCGGCGCCACCACATGGTCGATAATAACAGCGTCAAGATCGTCGCCCGCAACGCCGACGCCGCCTGTCGCCACGACTTTTAAGTCAGGGCGCAAGCCCGGCCGCACAATATCAACCACTGCAAAATCTGTCGTACCACCGCCAAGGTCGGCGATCAAAACGCGGCAAGGCTTTTCCGCGTTACGCGCGAACGCGTAAGCAGCAGCAATCGGCTCCTCAACAAAGCGGCATTCAGTTACGCCGATGCTAGCAAATGCCACGCTTAATCGAGCCATTGCCAACACTTCGTCCGCTTCAACGCCAACGAAGCGCACGGGTCTTCCGACTGTTAGCTTGCTATCCATTACAATGCCCGCTACTGCCGCTGCTTCTTGCAAATGTTTCAGGAAACGTGCGATCAGTTGCGCCAGCGTAAACTGCGTGCCGAAGATATTAGTGCTCTGCAACTGTGGCGAGGCCAGATGCGATTTGAGCGATTGCAGCAGCCGCCCGCTTTCGCCAAACGCGCTGTATTCGGCCAGCGCCGCTGGCCCGGCCCAGCTTTGCAGTTGCACGCCTTTCGCGCTTTCTGCGGGCTCGAAATAAAGCGCAGACCGATAAACGTCGAAACTTTCGCCTGCATGCTCAATCGTTAGCGTTTGCGGCTGCCCCGCGGCATTACGCCACGAAAGCACGCTATTAGTCGTGCCAAAATCCAGCCCAAATGTCTTGCCTGTCATGCTGCCCTCACGCGAGCGCCTCTTTTACCAGCCAAACTGCGGCGCACAAGGCAAATTGCCGACTTGACCGATTCCTGCTGCTCTGGCAGCCTTCTCTATAGAAATCAATAGGATAGGCCTTTTGCACCCATGACAAAGTCTGATTTGATCGAGCGCCTGGCCAAGCAACATCCGCATATGCCAGCGCGCGATATCGAACGTATCGTCAGTGCCATTTTCGATGAAATCACTGGGGCCTTAGCTCGTGGGCAGCGGGTCGAGCTGCGCGGCTTCGGTGCTTTTTCTGTTAAACAGCGCGAGGCCCGGCAAGGCCGCAACCCACGCACTGGCGAAAGCGTAGCTGTGGCTGCCAAAGCCACACCATTCTTTAAGACCGGCAAGTTGCTGCGTGACCGCCTGAACACCACCGCGCCGACGACAACCGACGCCTGATTGCTCCCATGGCTGTATCGGCATCCCGCTTTTTCGGTCGTCTCTTAGGCTGGCTACTGGTCGCCCCGCTACTCTTGCTATTCGTACTATTCGCCGTCAGTAACCGGCAGGACGTCACGCTGGGTCTCTGGCCTTTATCTGCTGAATTTACGGCACCGCTTTATTTGCTGTTATTGACCCTCACCTTCGGCGCGCTGTTGCTAGGGCTATTCCTTGGCTGGGCTGCGCAACACAGCGTGCGGGTTGGAAATCGTCAAAACCGGCGTGAAATCGCGCGTCTACGTGGTATGATCGCCTCTGCCCCAGCTGTCACCACTGGCAGCACGACCACGACACTAATTACCGCCCGCACCATCCGGGACGAGACCACTCTTTAAGGAACCAAAAGGTATATAATTATGAACTGGTTGACCAATTTTGTGCGCCCGCGCATCGCCAAGATGCTGAACAAGAAGGAAGTGCCGGATAATCTCTGGATCTCCTGCCCCAGCTGCACAGCAATGCTGCATCACAGCGATCTCGACGCTAACATGCATGTCTGCAAAAACTGCGGCTACCATCTGCGGATCGACCCAGAAAAGCGCCTGACTTATTTGTATGATGGCGGCATTTACACGACCCACCCGCTGCCACAGGTGATCGCCGATCCGCTGAAATTCCGCGACCAGAAAAAATACGTCGATCGCTTGGCGGATGCGCAAAAGAAGACCGGCGCTGATGACGCGCTGGTCATCGCGCAAGGCACTATTGGTGGACATAAGGTTATTACGGCCTGCTTCGACTTCCGCTTTATGGGCGGCAGCATGGGCATCCGCGTTGGTGAAGGGATTGTTGCCGCGGGTGAACTCGCTGTGCGTACGCGTTCGGCCCTCATCGCCATTCCGGCCTCCGGCGGCGCGCGCATGCAGGAAGGTATCTTGTCGCTGATGCAGATGCCGCGCTCGATCATCGCGGTTGATCGCGTGAAGCATGCAGGCTTGCCCTATTTGGTGCTGCTGACCGACCCGACCACGGGCGGCGTTACCGCCAGCTTCGCGATGGTCGGCGATCTGCATCTGGCCGAGCCGGGCGCGGAAATCGCCTTTGCTGGTAAGCGCGTCATCCAGGGTACGATCCGCGAGCAACTGCCGGTCGGCTTCCAGACTGCCGAGTATCTGCGTGACCACGGCATGGTCGATCTCGTCGTCAAACGTCAGGAACTGAACGAGACCATCGGGCGTATTTTGGGCCTGCTGCAGGGCGAATTGCCGAAGCAACAAGGTTTGATTGGCAAGATGATGGCGGGGATTAATGCCAGCTAACCGAAATAGATATGGGAAATGAAAAAGAGCGCCAGAAGGCGCTCTTTTATTATCATTTGAACCTAAGCGGTCGCTTTATCGATCCAGGCAATCAGATCATTCTTCGGCAACGCGCCTGTTTGTGTCGAGACCGGCTGGCCATTTTTGAAGGCGATCAGCGTCGGGATTGAGCGAATGCCGTATTTCGATGGCGTCATCGGGTTATCGTCGATATTCAGTTTCACGATCTTGATCGCGTTGCCGCGGCTATCGGAGACTTCTTCCAGCGCCGGGCCGATCGCGCGGCATGGGCCGCACCATTCAGCCCAGAAGTCGACGATCACGGGGCTATCGGATTTCAGCACTTCCTGTTCGAAAGTGCTGTCGCTAATTTTGACGGTAGACATAGAAAATACCTCGGGCTGGTTGAAGTCGTTACCATGAATGTAAGGTAGCCAGCGCTAAAATCAAGGATTCTGAAGTGGCGTTTCCATCAGGAAACCGTCAAGCCAATTTTCAGGCAATTCCATCAGCCGCGGCCCGTCCGTCCAAAGCAAGGCCGCCCGTACCGTGCGGTTCGGGTAGACCTGCCGCAGTAAAGCAGCATAGAGCGCCAATTGCCGCCCATACCCCTCTGGCACCCCTTCTAGCGCCTCCGGTGGTGGGCGGTTAGTCTTGTAATCAACAAACAGAATCGCTTCATCGGTAATCAACAGTCGGTCAACCTGCCCGCTCACAACCGTGCCACCGACGATGCCGACCAGCGGCACCTCAGCCATACTGCCTGGCCCGAACAATGGTGCAAAGTCTGGATGGCAGAGAAGTCGCAGCACTTCATCTTTGACTGATAAACACAAATCTTCCGGCGCTTGCTGCCGCGCCAGCCAAGCGCTTGCCGCTTCTTCCCTGCGCTCCACAGAAAGCTCCGGCAAATACTGCAGCAACTTATGCGTCAGCTCACCGCGCAAGAACCGTCGCGTAGCATTCGGTGCGGCGGGCGACTGCGTACGCACCACAGGTGCAGAGGCTTGGCTGGGTGATAGCGGGCGGGCCAGCGTGGGTTCAGGCGGCGCGGGCTGATGCACCCATTCTGGCAAGATCGGCTCGGTAATTTGTCGCATAATTTTCTGCGCTGGCAGCGGCTTTGTTTGCGCCGTTTCATAGCGCCAACCCTGTTCTACAGCTTGACCCAAACTTTCCGCCGCCGGCAGAACAGCCCAGTGCCAGGCTGTCTGTGGAATGCTGTCGCCATAGGCGCCACAGAAATACAGCCGATCTTCCGCACGCGTTAGCGCGACATAGAGCAGCCGCAATGATTCCGCCTGCTGCGCTGCCTGCGCAGCCGTCTTCCGTGCCAGCGTAATCGCTTCCGCCTTCGAATCTGGCGGCACATATAGGAGCGGGCTATCGCTGTCTGGGTCGGCCAGCAGCGTTGGAACCGGGAAGTTTTTGCGCGGCAAGTCGACAACAAAAACGATCGGCGCTTCCAACCCTTTGGCGGCATGCGCCGTCATGATGCGCACTTCATCGGTCGTGCCCGTCAGCTCACGTTTTTTCTCGATTTCGGTCGCCGTAATCCATTCCAGGAAATGCTGTAAGGTTGCGGCTTCACGCTCCTCGAAGGCAATCGCCTCAGCCAACAGCTCGTCTATTGGGTCGAGCGCATCCGGGCCGAGTCGTCGCCACAATGCCTCTCTGCCGCTTACAGCGGCGGCTTCTCGTCCAGCAATGCCTTCTTGTCGCGCGTCATAAGCAGGGCAAGGCGCCGCGAGTACCTCCTGCAGCAATTCATGCGGGCGGCGGAAATCGACGCGTGCGCGCCATCGCTCAAGCCATTCAACCGCTGCCGTAAAATTAGGTTGCAGTCGCCTTTCCGATAAGGCTTGCCAGACGCTACCGCGGCGCTCGTGGCACAGCGCAAACAGGTTCTCTTCTGATAACCCGATGAATGGTGTCTTCAACAAAGTTGCCAGCGTCAAATCATCTTCCGGCAGCAGGATAAATTTACAGAGCGCGAGGATATCTTGCACCGCCAGTTGACTGGTCAACACCAGCCGATCAACGCCCGCTACAGGGATATTTCGGTTTTTCAGAGCCCGCACAAGCTGCGGGAAGAATGCCGTGCGGCGTGGCACCAGCACCATGATGTCACCGGCGCGAATGGCGCGACCATTCGATTGCAGCACCTCGCCTGTATCTAACCATTGCTTGATACGTGTTGCAATCTGCTCGGCCAGCTTGACGCTGGGCGTTTGTTGCGGGCGGCGTTCAAGCGGCAATGCCCAAGGCTCGCTACCCTGTCCCTGCTCTTTCAGCAAGGGCCGCCAGACTTCAACCAGCCCCGCCTCACCCAACCGTGCTGGACTTTGTTGAAACGCTTCTCGGCTAATATGCTGGCGCGTTACTTCGTCAGCGAAGACGCGATTGACGAAATCCAGCACCGCGCCTGTGCTGCGGAAGGATAATGACAGCGGCACATCAGCCCACGCAATGCCAGCTTGCTCTGCACTGGTTTTGTAATCCGCACGCGCCTGTGCGAATGCAGCAGGATCAGCACCGTTAAAACTATAGATCGACTGCTTTTCATCTCCTACTACGAACAATGTCCGCAAACTTTCAGTCGCGCCTTCACCCGTAAAGAACTCCTCCGTCAGGCTTTGCACGATCTGCCATTGCGGATCGCTGGTATCTTGCGCCTCATCCAGCAACACGTGATGTAACTGCGTGTCGAGCTTGTATTGTACCCAGGCCCGACGCGTGTTTTTCAGCAGCAGCCGCGCGTTGTTGATTAGATCCGTATAATCTAATGCCGCTTCGCGCCGCTTCTCGCGCTCGATCCGCTTCAACCAGCTTTCAGCGACGATATAAAGATCGCGGTTAGTGCGATACAACCGCGCCTTGGCCCGCAGCGCTTCTGTTTCAAGAATCAAGTCGGCAATTTTATAGAAGGTGGCGAGCAGTTCCGGGTTGGCCTCCGCTACTTTTTTCGTCAAGGGCTTAGCTCGTACAGTGCCTTTATCGGTCAGGAAAATGCTCGCGTAATCGTCCCATTGCAATGGTTGGCCAGCATCCTGCTGTTGTAAAATACTAGCGATTTTTGCCGAGAATTTCTGGTCGCTAATGGTGCCATCCGCACAAGCAATACATACTGTTTTTAAATATGACCATTCTGCTGTTGCTAAAGCTTGTTCGATGATCGCGGCATCTGTCTGCTCGCCTTGCCCCTGTGCAAGCTCCAAAGCGGCTTCTAATTCATTACAGGTCTCATCGAGCGGATGTGCCGTTAGCGCCACGCGGCTCCCCAACACATCGCGCGTCAATAGCTTTCGTAGCGCCGACTCGCCAATCAAACTAAGCAACCGCAGCAAGGCCTGGGCGAACGGCGTATCCGGGCCTGCCGCCACATGGCCCAGCATCCGCTCGAAACTTTGTTGTGCCAGCGCTCCTGCAGCACGTTCGTCTAATACGGTGAAGCCAGGCGGCAATCCAGCCTCCAACGGAAATCGCGCTAAGATTGACTGGCAAAAGGCATGGATAGTTTGAATGCGCATACCGCCCGCGCAATCCAACACGAGCGTGAATAATTGTCGGGCGCGCGCAAAATCACGCTCCCGCGGGTCAAGGCCCAGGGCATGCAACTCTCGCGTTAAGCTTGGCGCATCACCTTCCGCCTGTGTCGGCAGCGTTGCCCACGCGGCCAAGCGGCGGTAGAGCCGATTAGACATTTCTGCTGCCGCCGCACGGGTATATGTAAGACATAGAATCTCGGCGGGACTACTTCCCGCCAATAGCAGCCGCAGCACTCGGTCGGTCAAAACCTTTGTCTTGCCTGTTCCAGCACTAGCCGCCACCCAAACAGAAGCGTTGGGGTCAGCTGCGCGACGCTGCTCTTCATCAACGGTGGCGAAAATTTCTGCCTGCAGAGCTTTAGAATAGGTGGCACTATTCATTAACAGCACCCCCTTCTGCCGCATCTTCCGCGAAGGCCCATTCGAGGATCCGTTCTAAATGCGCGTAATCGTTATGTCGCGGTATTAGATCCGGTAGTGGAACCGGCAGGTAAGCTATCGCCTCATCGTCAAAGCGGTCGACAAGATCGCCAAGCGCGAATTTCGCCTCCACCATGGCGGTCGCCAAATCCTCACCTGCCAACGCCAGTATTTTTCCCGCATTATCACGACTGCCAGTTTGCCAATATTCAATAGCTTCAACGGTCGCTTTTTTGCCAAAACCACCATGTGCTGCTATCGCAGCAGTGAGCGTCAGCTGCACAGCACGGCCGTTTTTCATATCAGCGGCACTGGGGGCGGTGCCCGTTTTATAATCCACAATTCTTAAAGCATCATTCGCTGCGCGATCCAGCCGATCGGCCCGTGCGGTCAAATTAAAATCACCGCTTTGAAAAGCGAAACTGGTTTTTCCTTCGCCTTCTACGAGCCACGGCAGTGCCTTCTGACGGGTCTCGCTATCGGTTACAAAAAACCAATTCCCCACGATTGCTAGATAGGCACGGTATAATTGTTGCAATGCGGGCTGGCTGTCGTAACGCGCGAGCGCGCTCTGCGATAAATCTTGCAGCAATGCGCGGTCATCTGGACGCAATCTGCGACCCAAGGTTGCTGCTGCAAAACCCTCTAGCACTTCATGCACCAACTCGCCACGCTCACGCGCGCCTGGCGCATTTGCAAGCGGCGCCAAACTCGATAGTCGCAGTATTTTACTTGCATAAAGCCCATAAGGATCACGCAGCCAGCGTTCAATCTGTGTGACGCTTAGCTGCCGCGGGCGGGCACTGCGCGGCGGTTTTGGTGCAGGCGCAGCTTGTGGGATAATCGCTGCGGGTTTATCCAGCGCTGCCGCCAGTTGCGGCCATAGTTCACCGCTTTGCTGCCAGGCATCTGCCACTGCTTGATGCGTTAGTACCGCCCGCAATCGCAACAGCCATCGCGCCTCTACCGTAGGCGTGCCACCAACCCGCGCTGCACGTGTTAAATATACGCAGCCGCCGCTGAAAGCATTGGCGAAATCGTGCGCTGCCTGCCCCAGCCGTGATTCCGGGTCGGGCAAGCCCAGTGCACGATATTGCCCACGCGATAAGAATGGGCTGATCGGTGCAGGTGGTGGCCAAACGCCTTCATTCAACCCAGCCAAAATGGTTACGTCTGCTTGTTGCAGGCGGGCTTCGATCAAGCCGTGAATGGTAACACGGGGATGCTGGCCAATTGGGCTGCGCACGGCTAGGGGCGCAAACCAGGCGCGCAGCAGTTCGGCATAACGGGCACCATCCGCTTTTTCATTGCCGATGGATAGCCGCGCATCAAAGAAGAAACGCGCGGCGCATTCGCCCTCCTCACGTTCCCACAGGGCTGAACCCGGTTCATAGTTTGTAGCTGCTAAGGCCTCTGCTGCATCAAGATGTGCGGCAAACAAATCGTCAAGCGTCTGCGGCGCAGCTTGCGACAGTAACTGGCAGAGCGGTTTTAAAGCTTTTGCAAACCGGTCAAGCGTTGCGGACAATACCGCGCGTGACTCGTCGCTAATGCGGGCAGCCGCCAAAGCTGTACGCCAACCATCGAACCCAGGCACAACATAACCGTTATGCAAGGCGCGATGCTCTAAAAGCCGCAACGCTGCATGGAATTCACCCGGTGCCTGACCTAATCGCGTAAAAGGATGCTTAGCTAACGCCAGCATATCATGTAGAGATGCCCCCGGCGTTGCTGCCGCTACAACCAGCAACAAGAACGCGCCCAAAGGCGTGCGTAGCAACGGCACACCGGCACTATCATCCACTTCCACGCCCCAGCGCCGCAACTGTGCGGATACAAGCCGCGCCAACTGTCGGTCGGGCGTAACCAGGCTGATGGTTTGCTGCGGCGTCTCTAGCGCTTGCCGTACAATCAAGGCGATCGCGCGCGCTTCAACCTGCTCGTTCGGCGCGTTTACCAGCACAGCGCTATCCAACGCTTCAGATTTGATTGAATTGCCTTGTAGCGCTTGCCACCCCTCAGTTGCGCTCGCTGGGCGCAATGCCTCTCGCAGCCAGTGATGACGCGCCGGTAGTGGCGAACCCTCGGCCCCTGGCCACAATGCGATTTGATCGCGGGTCATGCCTAGCCGTTCGATCAGATCACGCAGCAGAAAATCAGGATGTACCGGGTCAAGCTGCTGCCAAATCTCTGGCGGCATGTCGCGATCGAAGCCTGGCAGAACGACAGCACCTTGCGGCAGCGCCAGCGCTGACTGCAATAATTCTAGAAGTGCAGGTTCATAACGTGCAACACCTGCGATGATTATCGGTGCATCAGGGGTCGTAGCACGCCAAGTCTGTGCCTGTGCGCGTAACAGCGCGACGCCATGCGCAGCCTTATCGATACGGCCTGTTTCTTTAAGATAATTCGGCCATACGCGTAAAATGGTATCAAGGAATTTCAGGGTCTGCTGCCAATGTTCGGCCAGATCAGTTTCGCGAACCAAATTTTGCAGATCGTCAGGTGAAATATCAAAAGTCTGCAGCTGATCGAGCAACTGGCCCAGCGCGTCCGCCTGCGCCAAGCTTTGGGGCAGACCAAGACTATCGTCGAAACGACGCAGCGCGGCGCCTAACCACCATTGTCGCTCCAGCCGATCGACCATAGGCGGCAGATGCTCGCCGCCGTTTAAACCGAAGGCTTGCGCATCCTCGTCTAACTCGCCAAAGGTCGCCATATGCGGCAGCAGCAAGGCTTTCCCTGCTTTTGTTTCCTGCAAGAATGCGAGCCGTAATGCGTGTACGGCGCGGCGGCTAGGCAAGAGAATCTTTGCTTGCGCCAGCCGCTCTGGCGTTTCGCCATAAGTGTCAACCAAACCGCGCGCTAGGGTGGCGAGGAAATGCTGTCCGCAGGGTATTGTGTAAAGCCCGGCGAGGTGACTGGTCATTTTTCTACTTCGGCTAACAGCCTGTTGACGGTATCGAGATCGTCCGGCGTGCCAGCATGATAACCGCCGCCGTCATGCACGAGCCCCCACAGCCGCTTGGCTGCCAGCGCTCTTTCCCATACCAGACGATTGGAAAATATCTGCTTCGAAATGCCAGCAAAGGCGCTTGGCTGCATCACCTGCGCTGCCACCCAAACAAAATCACGCTCCGGCTTGGCACTGTCTGCAACCCAACCGGGATTGGTCAATTGCCCCGCAGGTTCCGCCGAAATATCAAAATCGCCTTGGCTATCGCCGAAGCCAACCGCAGCTTTCGTTGGCACCATTAGCATTAGGGCGTTCATGGTCGCGCGGTTCCAGGCTGCTTCTAGCCGCTGCAAGGTCGTCTCGCCCGGCCCGTCCGTCCACACAAGGTCTGTGTTGATACAGAAAAAGGGATTGGTGCCGCCAATGCCCTTCAATTGCGGCATCGCTTTCAAGACGCCACCGCCAGTATCGAGCAAGGTCGGCTCGTTGCTAAACAATATCTGGATATCGCGCCGCATCGCCACATGCTTACGGATCTGATCGCCCAGATAATGCAAATTGATGATCGCGCGCGTACAGCCATGCGTCACTAGTTTATCGAGCGCGCGGTCAAGCATGGTGCGCCCATTGACCTCAACCAACGGCTTCGGCAAATTATCCGTGATCGGCCGCAAGCGCGTGCCGAGCCCAGCGGAAAGCAGCATGGCGGTCGTAATTTTAGGCATTCAGAAATTCCGGAAGATAAGTTTGGAACCAGCCACGCAACGCGGCGCAGGCTGGATTTTGCAAGGCTTTGCGAATATATCGCTCCATCCGTGGCACATGCATCATGAAATGAGGCTTATTGTCACGGATACTCAAACGACAAAATAATCCAGCGATGCGGAATGCTTGCAACGCCTGATGACCCGCATAATGTTGCATGAAATCGATCCGGTTGAAACCGGTCGCGGCGAAATACCGATCCAGCATGGCTTGCTGAATATTTTCAGGTACATCGCGCCGCGGATCGTTCAGTAGAAACATAAGATTGAAAGCCGGATGGCTAAGTACTGCATCTTGGTAATCAAGGATGCCAGCACGCTTGTAACCTTCACGCTGAGGCAGCCACATCAAGTTAGGCGATTGAAAATCGCGCGTGACAAGCCGGTCCATACGGCTCGTCAGCAAATTTGCAATTTTTAGCCAAGCTTCATTATAAGTTACTGACATCTCGGCTGTAACATCAGCACCAATATGTTTGCCTATGTACCATTCTAGAAACATTTCAGCTTCTGTCATGATGACCAGTTTATCAAAACTTGGTAAAGGCCAGCGCAAATCTTTATATTCTGTTATTGCTGGCGGCTCTATTTGATCAATCTTAATCAGGGCGTCGGTTGCCGCTTCGTACATTGCAAGTTGCTGTGCATCAGAAACGCGAATTTGCTCAAGCAAATGCCAATATTGTTCAGTGCCAAAATCTTCTAGCAAGGCAAAGCCTTGCGCAACATCATAGGCGAATACTTGCGATACAGAAAAACCTTGTGACTGCAACCACCCATTAATGCATAAAAATGCTTCCATACGAGATCCGGCGCGCCAACGCATAGCGTCATGCCCAGTCGCACGACGCTCAGCCTCACCCATTTGCAGATGCCAGCGTGTTCCGTCTATTAAATCTGCACCCTGTGGCGCATCCATCAGAATGTAGTTTTTACCATTCTGCTGTAGCCGCTCATACCGCCGTGTTGAAGCATCGCCACCAAGGTCGATCCGCACAGCATCGCCAAATCCGTTGGCGGCCAAGAAATCTATGATCTGCTGTTCGCGCTCGTTCGTATCCGGCATATTAAATTTCTGCAAACCCCTCAAGTGTCGCCTGCCTTCCCGCACTGAAATTTTTCAGTATAATTGTTTTCGCGTTTCGCGGCCGCAGCCCGTTTAGCCGTTCGGGCCATTCGACCAATACGATTGCTTCTGCCAGCGCCGCCTCCCAATCCAACTCAAAAACCTCATCCGGCGCTTTCAGCCGATAAAGATCGTAGTGATAGATCGGCCCGCGATTACTTTCGTAAGTCTGCAGCAGTGTGAAAGTCGGGCTTGGCACTTCAACGTCCGGCTCTCCGGTTAACGTACGGATCATCGCGCGCGCCAAGCTGGTTTTCCCTGCGCCCAAGTCGCCTCCTAGCAATACTGTGCCAGGCGCTATTAATTGCGCCGCTAGACTAGCGCCCAACCGGTCAGTCGCGGCAGCATCGATTAGTTGCACAGTCTGCATCAACTCGCCTCGTTGAGCGACAGCATGCGGTCTGCCTGCATCGGGATAAAACAGGTGACGGTTGTGCCCTCGTTGATCTTACTCTCCAGCTCGATATGGCCGCTATGCAGCTCAACCAATGATTTCACGAGGCTGAGGCCCAGGCCTACACCTGGCTGTCGCGCTTGTGGGTTGGCGCGTTCAAATTTATTGAACACGCGCTCCTGCTCATCTGCAGACATGCCGATACCGGTATCGCTGACGGTCAAAGCAAAAAGTTTCGTTGTGCCGTTTTCTCCCAGCACTGGATGTCCGCCGATTTTAATGCTACCCCCCGGCGGCGTATATTGCACGGCATTGACCAGCAAATTGAACAACACTTGGCTGATGCGGCGTTCGTCGACCTCAACCATCTGCGTTTCCGCCACCGGCTCGACCTGAACGGCGATTTGCTGCCGCGCCGCTAGCGTTTCAACCATATCGACAGCAGAGAGGATCAGCTTCTGTACAGCGACCGGCTTGCGGTTCAGCAACAAGCGCCCAGCCTCGATGGTCGCTAAGTCTAGGACGGTGTTAATAAGGGCCAGTAGCTTGCGGCTAGCTTCCAGAATAGTTTTGGCATAATCAAGCTGCCTTTCGCTTAAGCTGCCAAAATATTGGTTGGTCAGGATTTCGGCAAAACCGATGATGGTTGAAAGTGGCGTTCGCAATTGATAAGACACATTGGCTACAAACTCACTCTTAAGCCGATCGGCCGCTGCCAACGCTTTGTTTGTCTCACGCAGCGCTTGTTCGACGCGCACCGAATCCGAAACATCCAGGAAGCTATGCAATACGTTACCATCCGGCAGTGGCACGCTCACATGTTCGACAATCGATTGATTGGCGCGCTGAATGCGCCCCATCTTTGGCTCCCGCTGCAGCATCTCGCCAGCCAGCCGCGGGCGATATTGCGTCCAATCTTCAGCCTTATTCTCCGCCTCAGTATCGAGCAGCGGCCGCATTAGCTCCAGCATATCCCCGATATGCGGTAACGCCTCCAGCGCGCCGGTATCGATCTGCCAAATGCGCGCAAACGCAGGATTATAAAGCTTCAGGCGCCCATCGCTGCCCAGCACCGCAATCCCTTCCGAAAGATTATCCAGCGTTTCGCGCTGTACGGCGATTAGAGTGTTATAGCTAGACTCTAGCCGCAACTTATCGGTTACATCTTCGGTAACGAACATCAGCCCGCCTAAAGCATGCGGAATACGTACCTCGCGAATGGTTGTGCCATCCGGCAGATACATCATGTCTTCGGCCGGCTCGATCAAAGAGGTGAACATCGCCATACGCTCGCGCTTCCAGCGTTGGAAGTCGACGACATCGGGCAGTTTTCGCCGCGCCCTTAAATATTCCAATAGATCGCTGTAGCTTGGGTTGGTCTTGGTAAAGCTTTCTTCTAATTGCCATAAACGGGCAAAGGCCTGGTTCATAAACTGTAATTGCTGATCCGTGCCAAAAATCGCCATTGGCGTCGCTAATTGCTCTAATGTTTCCTGGAAGCTGCGCTGATGCAACCGCACCTCTGCCTTGGTTTCTTCGAGTTCCGTCTGATCGAAGGCAATACCGACGATGTAGCCTTCCAGCATCACTGGCGTCTCAATGATACGGAACAGCTTGCGTGTGCCGTCGACGACGACATGCCGCTCTTCAACTTGTATCCGGTCCTGTTCAACGCTTTTGCGGGCTAAATCGCGGGCGGTGCCATATTGACTTTTCGGCGCGAACTCAACCTGCCCGTCTAGCGTTTCTTCGCGACTACGGCCCATGGCGCGCGCATAGGCTTCATTACACCAGATGATTTCTTGGTTTGCGACTCGACGTAGCCAAAGCGGTCGCGGCAGTGCTTCCGTGATCGTGCAGAGTTTAGCGATTTCATGTTCATAAGTCGCGCGGTCAGCTTGTGCGGTTTGGAGTGTGGAGCGCGATTGCGACATATCCGTAACCCACAGTACGATACCGTCCTTACGAATGGCTTGTCCTTCAATCCGCACAGGGCGCTGCCCATGATGCAGCATTACATCCAGTTGCGGTACTATACTTGGTGCTTTTGTGGCAACGGCGGGCTGCCGAAGCGCGGTTAGCCACGTGCGGAAATTTTCCTGGTCGCGTTCAATCAAATGGGCCGCCAAATCATCGAGCGTTGTCAGGCGTATGCCATTCAGCCATTGCTCCAGTTGCGGCGATGGTTCGATCCGGCTTAGGCCGGCAATGGCTTCACCACGCTCCATCACGGTCGCAATCGGCGCGCGGGCAAGTGCATAGCCCCGCCATTCAACTTCACCTAAACTCCGATGCAACGCTTCGCGCCGTGTCAGGTAACGATGCAACAAATGCCCGTAAGCAATAGCCGAAATAATCGCGATCATCCCAACCAGCCAAGCTGGCAGCAAATAAGCGCCACCAGCCGCCCGATGCACCGCTTGCAACGCTGTAAAGGCAACACCTAGCGCCAATAGCGAAAAGCTAAGGCCGGAACGCTGGTATAAAGGTTTTAGAAAATCGAGCATGAGCCGGCATTATGCCGTGCTTCGCGGGTCGTGAAAGCAATAAAAAAGGGCGGCTATTGCCGCCCTTCTAACAGATCTGGCAAGCTTAATAGCGGTAATGATCAGGCTTGAACGGGCCTTCCGCATCAACGCCGATATAGTCAGCTTGTTCTTTTGATAGAACCGTCAGCTGCACTCCGAGCTTGGCGAGATGCAGCCGTGCCACCTTTTCGTCCAGTGCCTTTGGCAAGGTGTAGACCTGCTTTCCGTATTTATCGGCATTTTGCCACAACTCAAGCTGTGCCAATACCTGATTGGTAAAGCTGGCCGACATAACAAAGGCTGGGTGGCCCTTGGCGCAGCCGAGGTTCACAAGGCGACCCTTAGCCAGAACGATCAAGCGCTTGCCATCGGGGAAAATCACTTCATCAACCTGCGGCTTTACTTCTTGCCATTCGTAATTTTGCAGCGCTTCGATCTGGATCTCGCTGTCGAAATGGCCGATATTACAAACGATCGCGCGATCCTTCATGGCCCTCATGTGATCGAGCGTGATGACATCAGCATTGCCCGTTGCCGTCACGAAGATATCGCCTAATGGCGCTGCATGCTCCATCGTCTGAACTTCATAGCCTTCCATCGCCGCCTGCAACGCGCAGATCGGATCGATCTCGGTCACGATAACGCGCGCGCCCTGGCTACGCAGCGACTCGGCTGAACCCTTGCCCACATCGCCGAAGCCGCAAACCACACCAACTTTGCCGGCCAGCATTACGCCTGTCGCCTGCTTGATCCCATCAACCAATGACTCGCGGCAGCCATAAAGATTATCGAACTTCGACTTGGTGACACTATCGTTCACATTGATCGCGGGCACTGCCAGCTTCCCAGCCTTGGCCATTTCGTACAGCCGATGCACGCCGGTCGTCGTTTCTTCCGAAACACCGCGCACCTGCGCGATAATATCCGGATGCTTCTCATGCAGATGCAAGGTCAGATCGCCGCCATCGTCAAGGATCATGTTCGGCACCCAGCCATCCGCCGACTTAATCGTTTGCTCGACGCACCACCAATACTCTTCTTCCGTCTCGCCTTTCCAGGCGAAAACCGGAATGCCAGCAGCCGCAATAGCAGCAGCGGCCTGATCTTGGGTCGAGAAGATATTGCAGCTTGCCCAGCGTACGCTTGCGCCCAGCACAATTAGCGTTTCGATCAGCACGGCGGTCTCGGTTGTCATATGCAGGCAGCCAGCGATCCGCGCGCCCTTTAGCGGTTGCGCTTTGCCGTATTCGGCGCGCAACGCCATCAAGCCCGGCATTTCGCTTTCGGCGATAGCGATTTCCTTGCGACCCCAACGGGCAAGGCTAATATCCTTGACCTTGTAATCGCTGAAATTACCGGAATTCTGCAGATTTTGGGCGGCGGATGCAGTCATATTAAGACTCCTTAGAGGCATTATTGGTAGATTGCCTTGTGGGTAGCAGGTACCCCTTGCAGCAGCAATGGTTTTTTACTTGCGTGAATATGGGGTAGACTGCGGATATGAAGCTACCACACCTTTTTGCACCCCTTGCAATAACCGTAGCCAGCATCGGTGGCGCCCAAGCTGTACAGGCCCAGAACGCTACGCTTGACGCGGCCCGCAATGGCGACCCAATCGCACGGGAATATGTCGAAGGCTTTGTGCGCCTACGCGATAATCATGACCTTGTGCTTACCTACAGAGACAGCCCAGCCCGCCTGAAAGCGGCTAATGTCCAAGGCGCGACGCCAGCGCAATATGCTGAAGAAGTTGCCGCTAAGAATAAACTCGACCGCGCAGCGCTACCAATTATCGAAAGCTTCCTCAATAATGTGCCTGCATCGCAGTTATCATCAGCGATGATCGATCCTGTTTTTGAATTACTGGGAAAGTATCTGACCCTCCGTTCCCGCAATATAAATGTTCTTGCCGCTAACGCCCGTGCCGTTGGTCTGCAGAATGAAGCGCTGGCCGTCCTGGTAGTGGATGATCTGACACAAGGCGGCTCGCTTGCGGGATTTGCCCAGCGCGCTGGCACACCGCTCGATAAGCGCGATGCCATTCTCGATCATTTTACCGGCCAAGAAGCCTTCCGCATTTTAATGGATGCTGGATATGATATCCAGCTTGTCTCCCACAGTGACCGGATGAAAGTCGATGGCCATCGGCACTGGGTGACTTTTGGAAAAGATTTATTGATCCAACCGCAAGAACAGCAGATTGGCGCCTATGCTTTACGCAGCTTCGCTTTAAGGGTCGCGCAAACAGACCGGTCGATCGGTCGGGATAGCTATCTCGTAAGCCCTGTACAAGGCCTTTATGGCAACCGGCTGCGCGCGCAGCGCGGTGTGGGACGTTACGATAATGCCATTGATTTTAGCCTTGGCCGTGCTCGCTACGAAATGGGCCTAAGGATAGCCGAAAATTTACGGAATTTGCCGCCCGAGCCTGCTGTGACTGCGAGACCCGTTGCTAACCCTACAAACCGCCCCGCGCATACAAGGCCGAGACGTTAAATCCGAATATCCCGAATGAACTCGCGTTCAAGATCATTCTGCGAACGGATGACGGCGGCATTCGCCGCATAGGCAGCCTGCCCAATTTTTAAGTCAACGGCAGCACTTACCAGATTATCGTCGCTAATGCCGGAAAGCTGCTGCGGATTAAGTCCATTCTGCTGATAAATCGCGCCTGCGGCAACGGGGGCCGCTTTCTCAGCGGCTGGTAAACCAGTGCCAGCCCTGGCAATGGTCGAAGCCGCGGTCGTTACCCGACCTACGGCGTTATTAAGGCCCCGCAAGGCAATCGATTGGATTTCCGACATAGGAAACCGAGCTTAACAACAAATGGTTGCAAACCCCTTAAAGCGCTGGCAGTTCCACGGTAAAGCGTGCGCCTTCTATACCATTATCCGCGCCTATCCGATTGGTCGCGCGAATGCTACCCCCATGCGCTTGGATGATTTGCTGCGAGATTGAAAGGCCTAAACCAGAATGCTGTCCAAACGCCTCGCTGACCGGACGTTCAGTATAAAAACGGTCAAAAATCGCGTTTAACTTGGCAGTTGGAATGCCTGGCCCCGCATCATCGATTGTAATTTGCACAAGACTACCAACCCGTGCCGCACTGATACGGACTGTTCCCGCCTCTGGCGAGAATGAAAGTGCATTATTGATGACGTTTTGAAAAACCTGCACCAGCCGGCCTTCAAAGCCAGCGACAAACAATGGGCCTTTTATATTATTCAGCAACACTCGTCCCTGTGCCCCCTCCTGATAAGCGTAGATATCCGTTAGCGTTGCCAATAGTTGTGCAATATCGATCCGCTCTAGTTCGATCCGCGATAATTCGGCATCAAGTCGCGAAGCCCCTGAGATATCGGTGATCAACCGATCAAGCCTGATAACGTCGTATTCGATGATGCTACGCAGCTTTTCGATCTGCGCTGGATCTTTCACTTTGCCCAGCGTTTCAATCGCGCTGCGAAGGCTCGCCAGTGGATTCCTAAGCTCGTGTGAGACATCAGCTGCAAAGCTTTCGATTGCGTCCATACGCTGCCAAAGTGCGGCCGTCATGGCCCGCAGCGCGCCCGAAAGCTCGCCGATTTCGTCATGCCGTGCTGAAAAATCGGGAATTTCGCGGCGCCGCATAGCGTTAGCTTGCATCCCCATCTGCCCGCTTCGCACTTGGTCGGCGGCACTCGCTAGCCGACGAATTGGAATCACAATAGCACGTGCCAAATAGAAGGATAATAGAATCGTCACCGCCAAGGCGCCAAAAAATACTTTTAGAATATCAGTGCGCACCGTACGGATAGCTTCTTCCACCTGCTCGCCACTGCGCGTCAAGTTCAATACACCCAAGGCTTGCTTATAGCGCTGCACGGGCGCTGCAACTGAGAACAGCAAATGCCCGTCTGGCCCCATGTATACTTCAGCCGCTTCATTTCCCTCTAGGGCTGCTTGAACTTCACGCCTTTGGCTAGGCCCACGTTCGTCGTATTGCGGGAAGACCGTCTTGCCTGGCGTTAGCGATTGGATCAGCCGCACGCCCATGCCTACCGCATGCTGCAAAAAGTGATTATCCATCAGGTCAGGCAGGGGTTGCGCGCCTATGCGTGCGCGGGCAATGCGGCCAATAACCCAACTGTCAGCCATTTGATTGCCGCTGCTATCATATAAGCGCGTGCGGGCGTCCGTCACTTCGTCAAGACGACGAACCATTTGCCGGGCTAGTGGCGGCAGCAGCCGATCATTGCCATCGTCGTCAGCTTGCACGGTTGCGCCTTCCGCGATCGCGCCTGCGAAAATACGCGCCTGGCTCAGCAATGCTTGCGCCTCAACTTCGATAATGCGGTCTTGATAACGGCCAAGATATAGGATCGTGCCAACCAGAATTGCCAACGACAATAGATTGACAGCCATGATGCGCAGCGTCAGCGGCGACAAGCGCCGACGCACGCGCACGCCTAGCGCGTGAATTGCCTGTCGTTGCGGCAGCCAAGCTGGCAAGCCAATCATTTCAGCGTCCTTTAACTATGCCGCTTCTTTATAACGATAGCCAACGCCATATAGAGTCTCGATCTGCTCGAACGTATCATCAACGGCGCGGAATTTCTTGCGGATGCGCTTGATGTGGCTGTCGATCGTGCGGTCGTCCACATAGATCGACTCGCCATACGCATTGTCCATCAGCTGATCACGGTTCTTCACGTGGCCGGGACGTTGCGCCAAAGCCTTGACCAGCAGGAATTCAGTCACTGTCAAATCGACGGGCTTGCTTTGCCAGGTGCAAGCATGCCGCGCACTGTCTAATACCATCTCGCCACGCACCATCACGCTGGCTGGATCGCTTTCTTTTGTGCCCGCTAGTTGCTGGCGCCGCAATAGCGCGCGAATCCGCTCGATCACTAGGCGCTGCGAAAATGGCTTAGTGATGTAATCATCTGCACCCATACGCAGGCCCATCAGCTCGTCTACTTCCTCGTCCTTCGAGGTCAGGAAAATGACTGGCATTTGGCTATTCTCGCGCAGCTTTTGCAGTAATTCCATACCCGTCATGCGCGGCATCTTGATATCGAACACGCCCAGATCAGCTGGTTTTTGCATCAGCGCTTTTAATGCCTCATCACCATCATTGAAGCTGCGCACAACATAACCCTCCGCCTCCAACGCCATTGAGAGCGAGGCAATGATGTTACGGTCGTCGTCAACCAGAGCGATGGTTTGTTGGGTCATGGTCTCTCCTATTAATCTGCTAGCCGCAGCCTTTATCTAGGAAAATTGTCGCCGGGCTATGGCATAACCATGATCGGATTATGGCAATCTGGCGACAATAATCGAATTACTCAGCGGGTGTTTCCAGCGGTTTGGTGATTATCGTCTCAGCCTTCGGCGCTTCCGGCTTAGCCGCTGCCTCTTCCGTTTTGGCTGTAATCGCCACGTTGGGCAATGGCGCGACGATCATTGTCACCTGGCGACCTTCAAACTTAGGCTCAAACTCGACGCGGACCATGCCTTCAAGCTCAGTCCGCACGCGGCGCAAGACGATCATGCCGATATCCGTGCGCGACAATTCACGCCCGCGGAAACGCAGCGTGAATTTAACTTTATCGCCTTCACCCAGAAACTTACGCGCCTGCTTCATCTTGATCTCATAGTCGTGATCGCCGATGCCAGGTCGCAACTTGATTTCTTTCAGCTCGACGATTTTTTGCTTTTTCTTGGCTTCGGCCGCTTTCTTGTCCTGCTCGAACTTGAACTTGCCGTAATCGAGAATTTTGCAAACCGGTGGCACGGCCTGCGGGGAAATTTCTACGAGATCGAGACCTGCCTCATGCGCTTGCTGCAGTGCATCGCGGATCGAGACAACGCCAATCATCTCTCCATCTTCACCGACAAGGCGGACTTCCGGCACGCGAATATCGCGGTTCATGCGGGGGCCGCTCTTGTGTGTTTCGCGCATATCGCGGGTTGGACGGGGGGCGCGTGGCGGTTGATAAGTACCGGTCGTACGGGGGGGTGGCGGCAAATGATCCTCAGATGTTGTTAAAGATAGGCTGTTTAGAACAGTGGCAAAGTCTAGCGTTTCTGCTAGACCCGCGCAATCGGTAATGAGGCTGTCAGCGTGGCTTGATAGGATGCCCTTTAGGCGTGCCTTTGTTCTTATGCTTGCCGGCATGCTGCATGGCCTTAAGCGATGGCACATTGGGGTGTTGGGGCGGCTTGCGCATATAGCCCGGCTTGGCTTCAGCCATCTTAATCTCCTGCGGAGTATGCGGCTCTGATTTTTTGCGTTTGCGTTCCGGCAATAGTTCAGGCTCAACCGCAAGCACCGGCGTGCCAAGTGCGGTTGCCGCTGCCAAGCTGATTGCCAGCCGTAACCCGATCCCTGATTTCATAATGGCTTAACCGAGCCGCAGATCGCGCTGCGATATCATGCCGCTTTGATTGATACCGGCTGGCCGAATGCTTTCACCGCCAATTTCGCTTACATCACCGTCTGCACTTTCCATAACATGACATTTTTGATGAAACCTAGTTTTATTGCCGCCAGTGCCGACGCGTGATGTCGCTGTTTCTGCCTTTGGCTCTGGCACTATACGCGTGATAACTTGTTTGCCGTTCAGTTCTGTTGGTTCGGTCATATCAATTCTCCGTTATGGAATCCCGTTCTACGCCTCCGGCGGGGCAAGACAATAACCCTAATTACTTTCATCGGCATTTTGCTGCGGTGCGGCCGCTTCGTTAACAAATTGCGCAATCGCCGCATCCAGACCTAGCAAAATCTGATCCTCCCCACCAAAGGTGCGCACGGCCACTTGCCGACTTTCTGCTTCCTTCCGGCCGACGACGAACAGCAGCGGCACCTTCTTGACGCTATGCTCGCGGATTTTATAGCCGATCTTCTCGGCCCGCGTGTCGAGCTCGGCCCGCAGCCCCGCCTTGCGGCAAGCGGTCAGCACCTCTTCCGCGTAGCCGTCGGCATCGTTAGTGATCGTCGCCACCACCACCTGCAATGGTGCGAGCCAGAGCGGGAACTTGCCTGCGTGATGCTCGATCAAAATTGCGATGAAGCGCTCCATCGAGCCTAAGATCGCACGGTGCAGCACAACCGGGCGGTGCTTGCCCCCATCTTCGCCGACGTATTCCGCGCCTAAGCGTTCAGGTAATTGGAAGTCGAGCTGCAGCGTGCCGCACTGCCAGGTGCGGCCGATCGCGTCGATCAAATGGAACTCAACCTTTGGCCCATAGAACGCTCCCTCGCCCGGCAATTCTTCGAACTCCAGCCCGGCATTGCGCAGCGCCACCCGCAAGTCTTCTTCTGCCCGATCCCAGGTCGCATCGTCGCCCAGCCGCGGCTCAGGCCGCAGCGCTAGCTTCACGCGGATATTCTCGTCGGCAAAGCCAAGGTCGCGGTATACGCCTAGCTGCAGCTTGAAATAGTCGAGCGACTCCCGCGCCACCTGTTCCGGCGTGCAGAAAATATGCGCATCATCCTGTACGAAGCCCCGCACGCGCATGATGCCATGCAGCGCGCCCGAAGGTTCGTTCCGCAGACAACTGCCGAACTCCGCCATGCGGATCGGCAAGTCACGATACGAAGTGATGCCCTGCTTGAAGATCTGCACATGCGCGGGGCAGTTCATCGGCTTCAGCGCCATCCATTTCGGCTCTTTGCCCTCTGGCTCGCTATTCAGCTTGTACATATTGTCGCCATACATATCGAGGTGACCCGACGCCTTGAACAGCGATGTGTCGAACAATTGCGGCGTCTTCACTTCCACATAACCCGCGCCCGCGATGCGGCGGCGGATGAAGTTTTCCAGCGTGCGATACAGCGTCCAGCCATGCGGATGCCAGAAGACGCTGCCTGCCGCTTCTTCCTGCAGATGGAACAGGTCAAGCTCGCGTCCCAGTTTGCGGTGGTCGCGCTTGGCAGCTTCCTCCAGCTGCGTCAGATGCGCTTGCAGTTCTTTTTCATCGCGGAAGGCGATCCCATAGATGCGCTGCAGCTGCGCCTTGGTTTGATCGGCACGCCA
This sequence comes from Alphaproteobacteria bacterium, assembly GCA_965246895.1. Lineage (GTDB taxonomy): Bacteria > Pseudomonadota > Alphaproteobacteria > JAIXQD01 > JAIXQD01 > CBDFFX01. Next base: position 1,276,063 of record OZ251993.1, read on the forward strand.
ATAAGCGCCGGAAACCACTGTCAGCTTAAAGGCCTTACCCAAATGGCCCGTCGAGGGCGCATGCGGCCCGCGGCAGAGATCGAACCACTCGCCCTGCCGATAGATCGAAAGCTCCTCGTCACCCGGCAGATCGCGGATTAGCTCAACTTTGAACGTCTCGCCTTTATCGGCGAATAGCTTCGTGGCGTCAGCCCGGCTCCAAACCTCGCGCGTGAACGGCGCGTTGCGCGCGACGATTTCCTGCATGCGCTGCTCAATCGCTGCAAGATCATCCGGCGTGAAGGGCGTTTCGCGGTGGAAGTCATAATAAAAGCCATGCTCGATCACCGGGCCGATCGTCACCTGCGTGCCGGGAAACAAACCTTGCACCGCCTCGGCCATAGTATGCGCTGCGTCATGCCGCAGCAGTTCGATCCCGTCCTGGTCTTTCTTGGTGATGATGGAAACCACAGCGTCGCGCTCGATCGGCGTGGCCAAATCCTTGATCGCGCCATCAATTTTGATCGCGAGTGCGCTTTTGGCCAGCCCGGGCCCGATATCGGCGGCGAGCATGGCGCCCGTGATCGGCCCCTCGAACGAGCGAACGGAATTATCAGGCAGCGTGATATTGATTGGCATAATAAACCTCATGGGCCGCAGCGCGGCAGAATCGTTAATTGGGAAAGTAGCAGAAGAGCGCGAGTCTTCCAATAACGCGCATGCGCAAACCCCTAGGGGGTTCGGGTAGTCAGCTTGGTCGCTGATTTAGCCGAAGCGGACAGCACCGCTGCTAGGACGCCTGTCGTGAGTGCACCGGTTATAAAATCATTTAATTTCACACTTGCGCGACGCGCTGCATGTGGACTGACGCCTAAAATACCTTCAAAAACAAGCCGGCCGTTAAGCGTCGTCAACTGCGCGCTCGCCCGCTTGGCTTTGAACTCGCCCATGTTGGTAACATCGCTCATGCTTTAGCCTAAGCGTAGCGCTTTGTCCAAGTCAAGCTTTGCTGGTCAAAATCTGCGCGCAGCAGCCGATTTGACTAAGCGCGGCGTTGGCCGAAACAGCCTCGCGGTTTTTTCCATTAAGTCGTGGGCATGCGTCATAATTAGTTGCTGTTCGAATAAAGCTTCGGCCATGGCTTTATCATACGAGGGGTTTTGAAAGCCTTCTTCAAGGGTAACAAATCCTGTTGGGCATAAGCGGTTGTTCGTCCAACCTGCGGAATGCATGACAGGATAGGTGCATAAGCCCTGCACATCAATGCCGTCTGCTTGCGCCATGCGCGTCTCGCCGCCGATTAAGCGTAGCCAGGCTGGGCCATCGCCCGCTTCCGCCCCGGATTCAGAAATGATTACAAGCCGATTATAGCGAGCCGCAACATCACCAATTTGTTTATGCAGTGGCCGATGTCGAAGATCGCCAATCGATACCGTAGTTTCATCAGCTTCCCTGACGTTGCCTCCATATAGATTCATGCCGACAATATCGAGGATATCAGGACTGCCGCCCAACTCCGGGCAGATCCTACCCGTCATCATATCCCAAACTTGGGTGACACTATCGTTTTTGCCGGTGACGCTTTCAGGCGGCACGTTCCAACGCGGTACATAGTGGATGTAAGGCTCTGGCTGTATAAAGCGCGCTCGTGCATCGACACTGCGCAAAGCACGGGTACCGTCGATTAAAGCGACAACCAGATTTTTCTTGAAGTCCCAGCCCGCCCCAACCCGCGACGGCCATACGAACGCGCCCGTCAGGTTGTTGGTCGCAAGCAGCATGGGCGAAATACGAAGCTTCATTAACTGGCGCCCACAACGGCACGGCATCGCCGGCAAGGCTTTTGAACTTTTCAGCAGCTGCCCCGCAAAAATCGGCAAAGCGCTTTGGCATTTCCGGCGTGAAAGGATCTTCAATGTAATCGGGCATGCCATAATGCATGTTATCCCAAATCACTTGCGTGCCCGTTTCTAGCGAGGCCTCAACCATTGGCTCCCAACTGCTCCAATCATATTGTCCGGGGGTTTGCTCGATTAGGTGCCAACGCATGCCATCCCGAACGGTGGCAATACCCAGCCGCTGCAACATGTCGTAATGCTGATAGCACTGCGCGAAATGGCCGGTCGTCTCGATCACATCGATCCGCCGTCCATCCCAAAATTTCTTGGTAGAACATTCGAAGCCGCCCATGAAAAAGCTTTTGAACGGAGAGGCTGTATTTTCTTTTTTATTGTTCATCGCCGGACTTTGTTTTCCAGCTCATAAAGATACGATATGTCTATGTAGCTTTAACCTTAACCAGGAGATCGCACCGTTCGTTTAGCGCGGCGCGCTTGATAGATAAGCTGCGATCGTTGCATTGCTTCCGGCCCAAACGGCCAATCCGGCAAATGCTCGATCCCATCTTCAGCCAATTGGCGATCAGCTGCGCATAATGCTTCGTAACTGGCGAGTGGCTCACGGTGTGGCACTGGTCGTCGTGCCATCGTCATGTGCCGGCTGTCGGGCAGCTTGCCCTGAACGATGCGTCTGCCGTGTTCCTGGCGTTGCTGTGCAATCAGGTCGTCCAGCGCCGCTTGCCGTGCCGCCCGAACATCGACGATGTCAGCTTCGGTTCCAAATAATCCGCCAAGTGCAAAATTAAATTTCATGGTAACAGTCTATGGAAAGCTTTGCCTTGCAGAAGCTCATTATATATTTGCAGGGTCGCGTCGGTCAGTCGTTGAGTGGTGTAGGTTTGTGTTACATATACCCGCGCTATATGCCCCTTTTGTATTAGCGTTTCGCGCGGTAATGCCAATGCACTTTGAATGGCTTTGGCCAGTGCAGTCGCATCACCCACTGGCACGATCCAGCCACCCCCGGTCGCGCCGACAGTTTCTGCAACCGCCCCGCAATCGCTGACAATCACCGGCTTTTCCATCGCCTGCGCTTCGACAATCACGCGACCGAACGCTTCAGCGTTTGTTGATGTGGAAACAACCAATGTCGCAAGGCTCAATGCTGATGGCATGTCGCGGCAATCGCCCACCAGTTTCACCCGCCCCTGCAAGCCATGTTCTGCGATCAGTGCCTCCAGCTCTTCCCGATACGCCGTGCGGCCCTGGTCGCCACCAACACAGATCGCAATGGCATTCGGATCTTTGAACTGCGCCATCGCTTCGATCAAAACGCGCTGCCCTTTCCAACGCGTCAAGCGCCCTGGCAACAAAATAATTGTTGCGTCTTCTCTAACGCCCCATGCTCTTCGCAGCGCTTCCTGCTGTGCTTCCGTCACCAGTGCAGGATCAAATCGCCCTGTATCGAAGCCGCGGTGAATGACGCGTATATCCGCGGGATTGATCGGATAATTTTCCACAACATGCTGCCGGATGAAATCAGACACGGCGATCACGCGCGCGCCTCGCGCCATCACGCTGTTATAAAGCCGCTTCAAGCCTGATTTGAAATTATAGGGCGCGTGAAATGTGGTCATGAACGGCACACCTGTCAGCTTCCCTGCCAGCCATCCGCTCCACGCTGGGGCACGGCTGCGGGCATGGATGACATTGACGGATTCTTGCTCGATCAGGGCTTTAAGAAACCAAGCGTTGCCTATGATTTTAAACGGATTTTTTGATTTTATAGAACTGCGCAAAACATGCACTGCTCCACCCGTTTGCAGCTCCGGCACTAGCCCCCCTCCTGCGGAAACGACGATCGCTTTGCCACCTGTCCTTACGATCGCCAGCGCCACATCCACGCAGCCGCGTTCGGCCCCGCCGGTATCAAGCTCGGGGATCAATTGTATAATAACAGGCTGTTGGTTTTCGATAGACATTCAGACACTTATCGTTTGTTCTTCAGGTGATGAATTTATCAGATCCTACCCCGCCGCGTCGCGTCACGCTAGAGCATGCGAATGGCGAGCGCATGGTCGCAGAGGTCACGGACGGTAGCGGCCCGGCCATCGTCTTCCTCTCTGGCTATGGCTCGACCATGGCTGGCAATAAAGCGACGTGGCTAGCTGAGCAATGTGCGATCTGGGGCTGGCGTTTTATCCGCTTCGATTATCGTGGCAGAGGTCAATTAGGTGGCGAAATCGGAGATGATAGCAGCCAAGATACCCTCTCCCGTCACCTTGAAGACACCGCCGCAGTTATTGAACAATTGACCGACCGGCCCGTCATCCTTGTTGGCTCCTCGATGGGCGGGTGGTTGGCGCTGCGCTATGTTTTGCTACATCCCAATAAAGTTGCAGCCCTCGTTGGCATCTCTGCCGCGCCCGATTTTACGACTTATCTAGATGCAACGGATGATGAAGTTGTCCCGCCAAACTTTATCGAAGATGCCAAACAACACCTACTACTGCATCAATCGATTGCGATCACTTGCCCTGTCGCGCTTTTGCACGGCATGCAGGATGATGTCGTGCCCTTTGCCATCGGTTTGAAACTAGCAGAACAGCTGACTGGCCTCGATGTTACCCTTCAGCTTGTGAAGAATGCCGATCATAGCTTGGGCCGTCCGCAGGATCTAATTCTGCTTTGGCAGACATTAGGGCGACTCCGTGATCGGCTAATGCCTGCAGACGCTTGACCGTCTTATCCACAGCCCCTGCTGCTGAACACAGAATTTGCCGCTGAAAGCATTTATATATTTTGTATAAGGCCGAATCCTTTGGTAGGGTCTTAACAAGCGGTTAACACCCGTTTGCAGGTAATTGTCCGCCGCTTATAAGGCAGCACGACAATCTACTTAACATATTGATTTTAAGGGATAAATATGGCCAACCCATCGAACCAGCCGCAATCCATCGCTCCCCTCCCTGGTTCAAAAAAGCCATCTGCTCCCGCCTATGCCGCGCCGACCTCGCCGCTTGGGCGGGTTCCCACCCCTCCCGGCATGGCATCCCGCCCTGGTTCCAAGCCTGCCGCCCGTCGCGCTAGCAGCCGCAGAGGCACTCCTTGGCTGACTTTTAGCGCTTTCGTCACAACCATGCTTTGGTTTGGCATTGTTGGCTTTTACGTCATTAAGGCTGGCGGTTTTACCTCGTTCCTCGAATCTTCAGGCGCCGCTGCGATCATCGCTGTCACAGGGCTGATGCTGGCTCCCGCCACGCTCTTCTGGATGGTGTTTGCTTATATCAAGCGCGCCAGCGATATCGAAACCGCGCTTGAGCCACTGTTACGTCAGCTTTCGCTTGTCACCGGTTCAGGCGGTGTTGCAGAAACCCGCGTGCGCCGTTTCAACGATGCGCTGACCGAGCAATTGTCGCTACTGAAAGAAACCGGCGTCACCTCAACCAAGACTGCGCAAAAAGCGCTGGAGACGCTGACAGCCGAACGCACACAGTTGGAGCAATCGCAAACGGGCTTCGCCACGCAAATTGAATCCCTTGTCGCAACCATGCGTCAGCATTCGGGGGAGCTGGAAGCAATCGTCGATAGCGGCCAAGGTCAAATGAACCGCATCGCTATTGGGGCACGCGAAGTCAGCGCTGCGCTGACAGGGGAAACGCACGCCGCCGAAACCAAGCTATCAACCTTGATCGACACGATCACCGGCAAATTCAACGCCAGCTTCGTGCGTCTTGATAAAGAGCAGCAGGAGCATCTGCAGAGCTACGCCAGCATTTCGCATCAGGTGACGCAGAATCTGCGTCAAGATTCCGGCGAGATCGAAGGCAAGCTGACGAGCCTCCTCAATGCCGTCACTGAAACGCTGGAAGAGGTCGAACGGATTTCTGCAGAGCGGCTAGAAGCCGCAAATGATGCTAGCGTGCAAATTGCCGCACGTGAGAAATCCTTACGCACGGAAGCCGCTGTTGTAAGCGCCGATCTCGAAGATTCGGCGATGGCGATCGTTGAAGCCACAGAACGCTTCAAAGAACTCTCGGCCAATGGCCGCAGCGAAGCCGAAACGCTTCTGGCTGCTCTGAACGAGCAAACCGAAACGCTGGGCAAGCATACCGGCGACGCGCGCGTCCGCCTTGAAGCTACACGCGATCTCATCACGAATGCCGTTACCCAGCTGGAGTCAACCGCTACTCGTATCAACACGGTCGGCGAGGATGTCAGCCTTTCGGTTGATAGCCGCGTTGCTGCCTTAGGCGACGCCGCAACTGCGCTTGACACCACCGCGCACAAGATTACCAGCCAACTCGACTTGCAGCTGACGGGCTATGGCGAGGCGCAAAATCGCGTCGACGCGCTTTATGCCAACGTGCTGGAGCGCCTGCGCAGTGAAAGCGCTGCCCTTAATCACGCCGCCGAAAAACTCAGCGCCGAAGCCGACAATAGCGCCAACCTTATGCGCGCTTCGACCGATGGAATGGCAAAGGCGGCAGGGCAACAGCTTGATGGCTATCTGCAGGCGATCGATAGCGCCACCACGACACTGGATGAAAAGGCCACGACAACTGCCGCCCGCATTCGCACTGTCGTAGAAGACATGACCACTGCTGCAAGCCAGCAATTCAAAGGCTACGTGCAGGCCATTGAAACTGTTGCCAGCACATTGGACGAAAAAGCTAACACCAGTGTCGCACGCATGCGCGGCACGGCCGAAGAAATGGCCACCGCTACAACTCGTCAGCTTGATGCCTATAGTCAGGCAATTGAAGTGGCGGCAACCAAACTTGATACGCAAGCGGCAGCTACGTCTACCCGCGTACAAGATGCCATTACCGAACTTTCCAAAACTACCAGCCAAAGCCTTGATAGCTATGGCGCCATTGCTGGCAAGGCCGACGCGCAAGCAACGATGGTTGCTGATAACTTCAATAACGCGATCGACCGCTATGCCGGTACGGCCCGCCAGTTGAACGTTGCCGCCGCCGAACTGCAGCAGCTTGCCGCCCGCTGCGACGAGACGATTGCCGAAATGGGCTCGACGCTGACAGAGCGCGCCGAAAACCTGGAGCAGGTTAGCGAGCGCATGGCCGGCACCAGCCGCGGCGTCAAAGAAGATGCAAATGTACTCACTGTCACCCTGCAACAGCTGGCTGATCGCCTGGAAACAATCCGCGCTGCCGCGACCGAAACTAGCGATCAGACTGTACTTCGCATGACCGATATTGCTAGCGTGGCGGGCCGCAACCTGTCTGGTATCGATCAATTAGCCAGCGCCACCATTGCCAAGCTGGAAAGCGCCAGCGGTGAAATCGCCCGCCAACAAGGCTTAATCGGTCAACAAGTTGATACGATCCACGCCAACCTTGCCACAGTCAGCGACGATCTGTCGTCTCGCATCGGCGGCATTTTGAGTGATGTCGAGCGCTCCAGCCAAAATGCAACGGCGCTGATCGGTAACTTCCTTGATAGCGCACGCGACATTGCACCGGCGTTGCAGCAAACCGCCAGCCACGCCACAGAAAGCGTATTAGCCGCCACCGCCACCATGAGCACCGAGACCGAGCGCTTTGGTGATCGCCTGATTGGCGAGAAGACGCGCTGGCAAGCTCTGATTGACGAACAAGGCCGTGCTTTCGCCGATACCCTCCGCGATCTGGAAGGGCAAATGACAGCACTTCGTGCCGTCAATGCTGATCTCGATGCCGGCGCACAACGCGCAACCGAACGCCTGCTAACCCATAACAGTGCGGTCGTCGATCTCGACACGCGCCTCGTTGCCTCTGGTCGCACGCAGGGCGAACAGCTGGAGAATGTTCGCGGCGAAATCGAGAAGATCGTCGATTATCTGCAATGCCAGGCGCTCGCGCTCAATGCCGTCACGCAGACCGCCATCGAAGGCGTTCGCGGAGCCACCGAAACCTTTGGCAGCGAAGCCCGCGGCCTGGGCGATCTTTCCCGCCAGACCGAAGCGCAGATTATTGCCGCAACCGAACGCATGGGCGATGCGCGGACTGCCACCGCCGCCACGCGCGAAGATATCTATGCCCTCCGCACGGAAATCGAACAGACGCTGGAAAAACTGACTGCGCAAACGCATCAGCTCGAAGTCACCCGCGCTATCACGAACGAAACGGCGAGCGAGCTTTCTGCACAAACCGGCCAGGCCAACCTACAGCTTGCCACCCTCACCAGCGGCCTTGGCGATGCGCTGGAACGCGCAACCCTCGCCCGCGCCAGCGCTTTTGTGCAGCTGGACGATGTGGCAGGCCGCGTCCGCGGCGAAACCGAAACGCTGGAGCAGGTCATGACCAGCCTATCGGAAAGAGCGAACACGATACTTGCAGGAATTGGCAACGCCGGAACCCAGGCCGGGCAGCAAATCGAGACCCAGCTCGATGCGACATTGGCCACTCTCCGCATTCAGCTCGATACGATCGCCGAAGACGTCACAAGCCTGGCGACAACCGCCGCCGAGAGCGCGGGCAATGCTGCCGTAATCCTGCGTGCACAGGTTGCCGAGCAATTGGCCACGGTCGAATCGCAAACAGAATCGACATTAGAGCAGATCGGTGCTCGCGCTGAAGTTTCGGCCGCGCAAATCAGCAGTGCCACGCGCATTCTGACTGAAGCCGGCTATCAATCGACCGAGCAGTTCGAACGCGCGCTCAGCCAGATTTCTGCAACCGATGCCACGCTCGGCCAGCTGACAGAGCATGCGGCCACCATGCGGAAGCAATTGATCGACGAAAGCGAATCGACAATCAGTGCGCTTGACCGCATCACCGGCGACCTGACGAGCCAGCTCGGCCTCCTCCGCAGCACGTCTGAAACCGGCATTGAAAGCGCCAGCCGTGAAACTGAAAATCTGCGCGAACTTCTCGATCAGGCCACGGTTCAGCTCACCTCCGGTGCCTTGCAACTCAAGGATGTCAGCCAAACGGCCGGTACATATTTGGCCGGCTTGGGCAGCCAGTTGGAAACGCAGGTTGCGCTTGTCCGCGATACCAGCGCCGAACTTAATGCTCTATCCCGCGATACTGTGGAAGGCGAAAGCCAGCTGACAGAACGTCTCGGCAATCTTATGGGCCAAATCACCCGCGCACGTGGCGATCTCGCCGCTCTCGATCTGCAATTGGCACAGCAAGCAGCGCAGCTTTCGGCTCAACAACAGGAAACACTGGCAACGCTTGGCGCAACGCTCGTTAGCCTCGAAGAGACCGGCAGCCGTATCGTTACGACTGGCAGCGAGACACTCGATAGCATCCGCACGGTTGAAACGCGTTATCAAACCATCGCTGAACAGGCCAGCCAGATTGCCGCCACCCATAGTGCCGATCTTGAACGTGTGGCCACGCATACCGCTGCCACCTTGGGCGAGATTACTCAGGCCTTGCAAACCGCGGGCAGCGAGCAAAATCGTCAGCTGACAGCACAGCAAGAGCAGTTGGCATCGCTTTATGGTGCGCTCCGCACTGAAAGCACCGCCAGCGGCGAAACGCTTGCGGCGCTTGCTGATCGCATCACGGCGGCAGGCTATGCCACCGGCAATTCGGCACAGCAGATCATCGAACGGCTGGGCACTGTCGCACAATCGCTGATTGGTGAGTTCACGAATGTGACTGATGCCGCCACGCTCGCTACCGGCACACTTACGGGCGAAACCGGCAAGCTTCAATTAGAGACATCGCAAATTGGCCTCGCAGCTCGTACGGCTGCAAATGATACAGGTGAGGCTTTTGCAACATTGCGTCAGCAAGGCATTGAAGCGCAGGCGATGATGACGACCCAACTGGCGGATACGCTCGGCACGCTTTCGGCAGCACAAGAAAATTATGCCGCGCTGAATAATCAACTCGCACGGCAGAGCAGCGATGCCGATAGCTTGCTGCAGACAGTCAGTGGCAAGTTCGAGTCGCTGCTTGAAGCCGCGCAACGCACCGTTACCCAGCTGCGTCAGGAAATGGAAAGCTTTACGGCGGCCACATCCAGTGTGCTTGATCAATCTGGCATGGATTCCTTCGGCGATCGTCTTAATCAGCTCGTCTCGGAACTCGGACAAGGCACGCAGCAAACGCTCGGCGATTTGCGTTCGGTTACCGCCGGGTTGGAAATCGCGCGCGATCGTACGACACAGGTCGCACAAGAAGCTGAAAACAAATTGTTTGAAGCCACAGCCTTGTTGGAAGCAAGGCATAGCACTTTTGCGCAAACTGCCGAAGCCGTTGCCAGCCGCATTGTCGATACGGCTGCTGGTCGCCTGTTAGAGGCCACATCAGCTTTGGAAGCGCGCCAGCAAAGCTTTGCAGAAACAGCAGAGCTGACTGCCAGCCGCCTTACCGAAAGCGCCACAGGGCAATTCTCCGCTGCCACATCATTGCTCGAGTCGCATCATCAAGCTTTTGCTGAAACTGCAGACGCTATGGCTGCTCACATTGCCGATAGCGCAAGCGGACGTTTGCTGGAAGCCACTTCCGCTTTAGAAGCTCGTCAGCAAAGCTTTGCTGAAACGGCAGAACTTGCTGCCAGCCGTATTACAAACAGCGCCACCGAGCAATTCTCCGCTGCTACCTCGCTGCTTGAATCGCAGCACCAGGCATTTGCTGAAACGGCAGAACTCGCTGCCAGCCGTATTACAAACAGCGCCACCGGGCAATTCTCCGCTGCTACCTCGTTGCTTGAATCACAGCACCAGACATTTGCTGAAACGGCAGATGCGATGGCGACCCGCATTGCAGCAAATACTCAAACCACGCTATCCGCTGCGGCAGCAACGCTTGAAACCCAGCATGAAGCTTTTGCCGAAACAACGGAAACCTTGGCCGCTCGCATCGGCGCGGCAAACACTCAAATTACTGAGGTTAGCCAGCAAGTTGGAGATGTATTGGCATCTGTCAGCAGCACCATTGAAGACGGTCAGAAACGCTTCGGCGCCACGGCCGCTATTGCAGCTATGCGCGTTAATGAAGCTGGCAAACACGTCAATGATCTACTGTCCTCTATCAGTGGTACGATTGCAGGCACTGCAGATGAAGTCTTTGCCGCGCTTAACGGTAGTTTTGACCAAAATGAACAACAGTTTGCGGCCCGCACCGCCACAACTGTCCAAACAATTACGCAAGCCGGCACAGAGGTCGGTGAATTGCTCACTTCGATTGGTAGTACAATCGCCAGCACTGCCGATAACATGCTCCACTCTCTTGATAGCAGTTTCGACCGGAGCGAGCAGAAATTTGCGACCCGCACTGCAGCAACCGCGCAAACAGTCGCCGAAGCGGGTACCGAAATTGGCGAGTTGCTGTCTTCAATCAACGACAGCATGGCCGCTAAGGCACAAGGCATCTTGAACGATGTCGCTACAACGCTTACAGCCCAACAGGAAACCTTGTTAGCGGCAGGCGAACAGCGCGCTGAAACGCTAATCGCCGGGTTCGATCGCTTCAAGGATCACCTTGATATGCAGGTCGAGAGCCTGACACAACAACTGACGGGCGCCATGGATTATGCTGATAAGCAGGCGACTGTCTTTGCGACCTTGGGCAGCAGCCACGCCGCCCTACGGAAAGAGACAGAAGCGACACTCCACACGCTGACTGCCGCCGCCCGCCGCGTTACTGAAACTGGCAGTGACGTGCAGAACGATCTATCGGATGTGGCGAGCCGCCTCACCGGCCTTCGCGGCATTGCCACCACCGCTATACAGGGTGAAATTACCGAGCTGACCCAACTAATCGATGGCGCGACTAGCCTCATCAGCGATCTCGGCCATCAGTTGGAAACGCAGGTCAGCGCCATTACCGATGCCGGCAGCGCACTCGCGCATGTTAGCGGCGGCGTAAACGACAATACGGCTGCGGCGCTATCCCGCCTGCAAACGCTGAACCAGCGCCTGGAAGCGGCCAAGCTCTCGGCCACTATGGCGACGGAACAAGCCGCCCGCCGCGTCGCCGAGATCCTCGAACAGGTTGATAGCGACGATGATCTGGACACTGGTATCGAACGGGCGAGCTAAACCTCCCCCGAAGCACATAACAAGAAAGCCCGGCATGCTGCCGGGCTTTCTTTACCAAATTGATTTAACCAAAAGAGCTAGCTTAGCTGCATCTGTTAAAATCGAAATGATACTGCGCATGCGCTTCAGTATAGCCATGTGAACCTCGTATTTTGGTATTTCGTTTAGATCAAGCATGATCTCTCAACTCTCAAAACTGAGCGATAAACTAATGATCGGAAGAGAAACGCCAGACTGAGCCACATCATTTAAGACAGCCGTCGCAGCGGGCGTCGACACAGCGCAAAGCACCATCAACAATTCAACTATACTAAATTACAGGAATAAAATCAAACAATAAAAAGCCCGACGTTTCTGCCGGGCTTTTCTTTTACTGGTTACCAGTAGCTCTGAGATGGCGCCGTAGCTATCGGTGCTTCAACGAGAACCGGCGCGCAGCGTAGGTTAACTACGTGAGCACCGGAAGCGCAGGGAGGCTGAATAGCTACCCGCCAGATCGAAGCGTTTGCTAAGCGCGTGGCCCATCGACGTTGATATGCGCCTCGATCATCCACAGGTATTTGTCTAAATCGCGCGAGACTTCCGTATACATATCGGCAGTGCCCTTGTCGCCCGCATCGTCTGTCTTATCGATATTCTCGCGGCAATCCTTGCCGCATATGGCAAAGCTATCGGCCAATGTCGTCAGGTGATCTTCGATCAGCGTTTCGGTAGGATAGTCGCCCAACTGCGTGCGCTGCGTGACTTGCGGCAAGCGGCCTTCGGCCTGCCCGCCTAATGACGTGATCCGCTCGGCGACCGTATCCACATGCTCGCCCACCACGCCGTAAAGCGTGTCGAGGAACAGATGCACGCCGATGAAGCTTTTGCCACGAATATTCCAATGCGCTTCCTTGGTGCGCATTTGCAGGTCGATCAGGCTCGCTAAGCTGTTATTCAGCGCCTCGATCGATTGCTTGCGGACATTATCGCCCAAATCAATACGGGATTTGTGGACGACACCTTTAGGTGATTTGTTAGAATTCGATGATTTTGTGAGCGGGGTTGTTGCCATGTTGGCCTCCTTTGTTATTGTTATTGCTAGCTGATTATGCCGGTACGACCATAAAAAGGCTGCGGGAATTAGCCGCCATCGGTCACCAATTAGTAACGTCTTGCAACAAAGCCGGCGGCGCCTAACTATTCACTATGCTTACGATCAGACCCGCCGCCGCACGCGGCCATGCAGACCATGGCTGGCTTAAAAGTGCCCATACCTTCTCATTTGCCGACTATCATGATCCGGCGCACATGGGCTTCCGCGCGCTGCGCGTCATTAACGAGGATTATGTGGCTGCGGGTAAAGGCTTTCCACCGCATCCCCACCGCGATATGGAAATCTTCACCTATGTGCTTGATGGCGCCGTTGCCCATAAAGACTCGACTGGTGGCGAAGGCACCCTCAGCGCTTTCCGCGATAGCGGCGAAATCCAGGCGATGACGGCCGGTCGCGGCGTCACGCATAGCGAATATAACCCGTCAGATACGGATGAATTGCACCTGCTACAAATCTGGCTATTGCCGAACGCGCGCGGCGTACCGGCCCAATATCGTCAGCATAAGGCGAGCACGATGCCGAAGAATGGCCTTACCCTTCTCGCCAGTCGTGACCTGGAAGACGGTGCCGCACAGATCAATAGCGATGCCCGCCTATTTGCCGGTCAGCTTGACGCTGGGCAATCCGCTGATACTACGCTCACACTTGGCTTTGGCTGGCTGCAATTGGCGCGTGGTGCTGTGACGATAAATGGTGCAGCGATGACTGCTGGCGATGGGCTTGCGATCAGTGATGAAACACACATTACGATCAACGCCAGCGAAGACAGCGAATTTTTGCTGTTCGACTTGGCCTAGGCGCTCTTTGCCTTGTCACCCCATAGCTGATTTAGCTTTGTCGGCCTGCCGCTGCCATGCTTATAGGCATTATAGCGCAGGCCGTTTTTCTTATAGTAATCCTGATGATACTCTTCACCCCGCCAGAATGTAGGCGCATCGAGTATTTCCGTTGTGATCGGCTTGCCTAATTCTTGTGCCAGTTCAGCTTTCACAGTTTCCGCGATCTCGCGCTGCATGCGGCCTTTCACGTATACAGCCGTTGTATAGCTAAAGCCGCGATCGGCGAATTGGCCGCCATCATCGGTCGGATCGATATTGACGAAGAACGTCCGCACGATCTTTTCATAATTTACGATCGCTGGGTCGAACGTCACTTGGATAACCTCACGGTGGCCCGTCTCGTCACGGCAAACTTCCTCGTAAGTCGGGTTGTTTGTCTCGCCGCCCGCATAGCCGACCAGCGTTTCCGTCACGCCTTCAAGCGCGTCGAACGGGGGTTGCAGGCACCAGAAACAGCCCCCGGCGAATAATGCGGTCTCAGTCATTCTTCGGTTCAAACGTCAGCGCCACGCCATTCATACAATAGCGCTTACCTGTGGGTGGCGGACCGTCTGGGAACACGTGGCCGAGGTGACTCTTGCAAGTGGCGCAATGCACCTCCGTCCGCTCGTACCCAATCTTGGTATCAGTATCATATGCGACATTGCCTTCGATCGGTGCGAAGAAGCTGGGCCAGCCGCTATGGCTTTCGTATTTGGTGTCAGATGTGAACAGCGGCGTATCGCACGCCGCGCAATGGTACACGCCGGTACGCTTTTCGCTGTTAAGCGGGCTGGTGCCTGCCCGTTCAGTTGCATGCTCCCGCATCACGCAGAATTGGGCCGGGCTCAATTTTTCGCGAAAATCGATGGTTGTTTCGGGATTGGTGCTAGCGGCTTTGTCATTCATCATCCTTATATAAGACGCAAAATTCCATAAAAAAGCTCGGTGAAAGTAAATCCGTTAAGAAAATATCAAGGCCAGATCCCACATTATGCTATTCTAAGCGCCTGTCTTCAGGAGAAACAACTATGCCTTATGTATTGCGGGATGAGAGCGGTAAAATCAGCAAGGTCAGCTCCTTCCAGGTGCCGGGCGCTGAAGGCCTGCCTGCCGACCATCCCGAGCTTTTGGGTTTCTTAGATACGCATGGCATCAACCCGGGTCAAGTCGAAGGCGCGATCAAAGAGTTGCGCCGCACCGATAACGAGATGTCGCGCGCGATTGAGGATCTGATCACCGCGCTTTTGAAAAAGAACGTACTGAAAATGAGCGATCTTCCGAAAGCCGTGCAAGATCGCATCGCCTTCCGGATCTCGCTGCGCATGCAGATCCAGCAAGCCTATGATCGTGCTTCGGGAACCGCGCAATCGGTCAGCACGCCGGTGGTCAACTCGGCTTACTAAGAATGTTACAGTGGACGTTAATAATTTTCTAGCAGCGCTACGCATTCATGCGGCAACATTGCGATCTGAGCAACCAGATCAACCTTTGTACTTAAGGATGAAAAAAGAACGCCAAGCCATTGTTTTGGAAACAACGATCAATGGTGACAGCGAACGTCGCACTTCGTTAGGTGTAGGCGATGATATGCAGGTTTCAGCTATTCAAGTAAGCACGATAGCCACAAAATTACGAATGAATGCTGGCGTCATTCATAGACTGGCTAGTGAACTTGCCTGTCATTCAAAACGGCCAATTTTAAGACGGCAATGGCCTGAATGCTTTGATTTACCGCTAAGCAAGCATTTTAGCTGATCAGCTTGGTCGCGACTACTGCATAGGCTTTCGCCATCGCGCCTTCCGGCTGCGCCACCGTTACCGGCACGCCTGCATCGGCTTGCACCCGCGTCTGCAAATCGAGTGGCAATGCACCCAAAAACGGCACGCCCTCCGCCGCCGCTTCCGCCGCGCCGCCGCCATGCCCAAACGGGTGGTTTGCGTGGCCGCAGGCTTCGCAGATCATTACGCTCATATTCTCGATGATGCCTAGCACTGGTGTATGAGTCTTATGGAACATGCCGATCGCGCGGCGCGCATCGATCAGCGCCAGATCCTGCGGCGTCGTAACGATGATCGCGCCGGTCAGCCGCACCTTCTGCACCAGCGTCAATTGCGCATCACCCGTGCCGGGCGGCAAGTCGATGATCAGAAAATCGAGCGGTGCATCTGTACTGGCCCAATCGACATCGCGTAGCAGCTGCGTGATCGCGCTCTGCACCATCGGCCCGCGCCAGATCAGCGGCGCACGCTCCTCAACCAACAACCCAATCGACATGGCCTTCATGCCATGCGGCCCAAACGGCAACAATGGTGGCGTGATCTTCCCCCCTGCGCTCGGCGGCTGTCCGGCTAAGCCCAACAGCGTCGGCACTGACGGTCCATAGATATCGGCATCCAGCAATCCTACTCGCTGCCCTTGCAGTGCCAGTGCGCTGGCAAGATTTACCGCCGTCGTGCTTTTGCCTACCCCGCCCTTGCCGCTGGCGATCGCGATGATCTGCCTGATATGTGGCAGCGCGATTTTTTCCATCGTACTCGGCCGCGGTGCAGCCTGTTGCGCCGAGCCAGTTAATATCACCCTGATCTGCTGATCAGGCCCCGCGGCCTCTTGCAGGCGCTTCGCTAATAGATCCCGCAAGGCTTGAAACTGGGTCATTACCGCGGGCGGCGCGCCTTCCGGCACAGCCAGCGTCACCACGGCCCGCTCCAGCTCCACAGCCAACCCGTCCAGCCGCCCAGCCGCGACGATATCGCCCGTTGCGACAGGATCGGAAAGTTTCGATAAGAGCGCGCGGATTTGTGGTTCGGTCAGCATAGGAATTGACTTTAGAAGTCCTGCCCCCATATTGACCAGAGCTATATGAACTAAAGACAGAGCCTGCTATGCCCGCCGACGAGACCCCACCCCCAGCGCCACCGAAAAACCCATGGGGTGCGCCTACGCCTGATCGCAAGCCGCAGGATAACACGTCTGGCAACCCATTCGGGCGCCGTGCAGATAGCCCGAAGACAGATGGCCCCGCTGCACCGCCAAAGCGCCCTACGCCAAACCGGCCGCAACCGAATAACCCGCCACCATCCGATCTTGAAGCGCTCATTCAGAAATTATTGGGTTGGTATCACACAAATAAAGCAACAGGCCCGACAAATAGCGGCCTGCCGTCACCCAAAGCGTTGGGTATGATCGCCTTGCTACTCGCGGCCGTCTGGCTTGGCAGTGGCTTCTATCGCGTGCAAGAAGGGCAGCTCGGCGTGGTGTTGCGCTTCGGCCAGGTCAATCGCACAGCGCCGCCAGGCCTGCGCTATCATCTGCCTTATCCATTTGAAACGGCGCTGACGCCAAACGTTACCTTCGAAAATCGGATTGAAGTTGGCTTCCGCAGTAGCGACGCAGACGATACCAACGTGCCGGAAGAAAGTGTGATGCTGACTGCCGACCAGAATATCATTGACCTCAATTTCGCCGTCACCTGGATCGTGAAAGACGCCAGCCAATTCCTGTTCGAAATTCGCGATCCCGAAATCACGGTCAAGCGAGCCGCCGAAAGCGCGATGCGCGAGGTTGTGGGGCAAACTGACATTCAGGCCGCGCTGACAGATGCCCGCGATCAAATCCAGCAGGATACCAAACTGCAACTGCAGCAGATTCTTGACGATTATAAATCGGGGATCGAGATTGTCCGGGTCGAGCTCTTGCGCGTGAACCCACCGGGGCCGGTCGTCGACGCCTTTAACGACGTGCAGCGGGCTGACTCTGACCGCGCGCGTCTGCGGAATGAGGCCGAAGCCTATCGTAACAAGATTATCCCTGAAGCCCGCGGCGAGGCCGAACGGCTGCGGAATGAGGCCGAAGGCTATAAGCAACAGGTCATCAATGCCGCCACCGGTGAAGCCAGCCGCTTTACCGAAGTACAGGCCGCCTATAGTGGTGCCAAGCAGGTGACGGCGGAACGCCTTTATCTGGAGACCATGGAGACCGTGCTGCGCGGCAAGCGCAAGCTGCTGCTCGATGCTGATAAGGCGGCGTTGCCCTATCTGCCACTCAATCTTGGTGCGACAACTGAAGTCAAGGATGCCCCAATGGGAGTACAGAAATGACACAGCGTAGTTTCGTTCTCATTGCCATCATTGCTGCGTTGCTGATGCTGACGGCAGTCAACAGCTTCTTTGTCGTCCAGCAAGGCCGGCAGGCGATCGTGCTTTCCTTTGGGCAATGGAAACGCAGCATCAGCGATCCAGGCCTGCATGCGAAACTGCCGTTCGTCGAAGACGTATTAGTGTTCGAGTCCCGCGTGCTGGATATCGAACCTCCGGGGCAACAGGTAACGCTGGGCGACAAGACCCGGCTTGAGGTCGATACCTATGCTCGCTATCGCATCACCGATCCGCGCCGCTTTTATCAGGCGTTGCAGAATGAAACCTCGGCCCGCGTGCGCCTTTCGAATATCGTCAATTCCACGTTGTCGGAAATCCTGGCGCGTTACACGCTGGCCGACCTCCTCTCGAAAAAACGGAACGAAGTGCTGGTCGCCTTGCGTGACCGCGTGCGCGAGCAGGCGAATGATACCGGTGTTGATATCGTCGATGTGCGTATCCGTCGGGCGGATCTGCCCGATCAAACGAGCGCACCGATCTTCGCCCGCATGATTTCCGAACGCCAGCGCGAAGCCGCGCAGGCTCGTGCCGAGGGTCAGGAAGCCGGCGTTCGCATCAAGTCGGAAGCCGACCGCGACCGCACGCAGCTACTTTCGGAAGCGCAACGCGATGCCGATGTCACTCGCGGCTCCGGCGACCGGGAAGCGCTGACGATCATCGCCAAGGCAACCGGGCGCGATCCTGATTTCTACGCGTTCTACCGTTCACTCGCGGCCTATCGGCAGTCGTTCGAAAGCAATAGCGATACGACTATGGTGCTCTCGCCCGACAGCCGCTTTTTCAGCTATTTCCGGTCACCCTTGAATAGCGGATCCAAATAGGTTTTACGATCTAATATCCTTGTGTCATCGTCCGACTTGATCGGACGATCTAGGGCCAATGGCTTGAGATCATCGGGTCAAGCCCGATGATGACATTAAAGAATTTAACGAGATCAGGCACAATGGCGAAATCCTATTACGTTTATATCATGAGTAACAAACGCTACGGCGTGCTTTATGTCGGCGTTACAAATGATATCGGCAGACGTTCACATCAGCATGCAGAAGGAATGCACAAGGGATTTACCAAGGATTATAAACTAAAACAGCTTTTTTATGCCGAGCATTTTGCGGATATCAAAGATGCCATCTGCCTCGAAAAACAACTAAAGCACTGGAATCGTCAGTGGAAACTTGATTTAATTGACCATGCAAATCCTGGTTGGGAACCGCTCAACCCTGCCATGTTTGCTGTCTGATCCCCTAGCCCCTTCGCCAAACTCATGCCATAGTTTTTAGCATCATAGGATTAATCGCCCCGGTGATTTTGGAGATAAGAGACATGTCATCCCGCTTGCTGAAACTATCCCTTAACGCCTCGATGACGGCCCTGCTATTGGCACAGCCGACGCTGGCGCTGGCCGCTGAAACCGCCCCCGCTCCAGCGACCGCGGAAAAAGTCCAACCGCTACCAGGGACACCCTCGCCAACGACCCCGCCCGCAACCGCGCCTGGCAATCCGCCAACGCTGCCAGCTAATGTCGCAGCGGGCCGTCCAGACAGCTTCGCCGATCTGGCCGCTGCACTCTTGCCCTCAGTCGTCAATATTTCAACCACGCAGACGTTGGGCAAAAAAGGCGCAGCCAGTACCGAAGAAGAGCTTGGCCAAGATGACCAGCAGGACGAAAATAATGGTGGTGACGGCAGTGGTGAAAACGGCGGCAACGATCTGCCCGCCATGCCGCAATTCCCGCCCGGCTCGCCATTCGAACAATTCTTCAAGGATTTCTTCGACAAGCACGGCCAGAATATGCCGAACGGCGGTTTGGGCGGGCAAGATTTCGCTCCCCGCAAGGCAACCTCGCTCGGCTCAGGCTTCATCATTGATGGCGGCGCTGGTAATGCCAAAACAGGCCCGCTCGTCGTCACCAATAATCACGTGATCGAGAATGCAGACGAAATCAAGGTGATCCTTTCCGATAATACCAAGCTCGATGCCGAGCTGATGGGCCGCGATCTCAAAACCGATCTCGCCGTTCTCCGCGTCAAGACTGATCGCAAGCTGACGCCGGTGCGTTTTGGCGATAGCGATACCTCACGCGTCGGTGATTGGGTGCTGGCAATCGGAAATCCGTTTGGCCTTGGCGGCACTGTCACGGCGGGCATCGTCTCCGCCCGCGCACGCGATATCAACGCTGGGCCGTATGACGATTTCATCCAGACCG
Source organism: Alphaproteobacteria bacterium (assembly GCA_965246895.1). Classification (GTDB taxonomy): domain Bacteria; phylum Pseudomonadota; class Alphaproteobacteria; order JAIXQD01; family JAIXQD01; genus CBDFFX01. Next base: position 1,296,164 of record OZ251993.1, read on the forward strand.
ATGCCTCGATCAATCGTGGTAATTCCGGCGGCCCGATGTTCAACACTAAAGGCGAAGTGATCGGCATCAATACCGCGATCTATTCGCCATCAGGTGGCTCGGTCGGCATCGGCTTTGCGATCCCTGCCAATATGGCGAAGCCGATTATCGACCAATTACGCAATAGCGGTTCGATCAAGCGTGGCTGGATCGGCGTCCGCATTCAAAATGTGACAGACGATATCGCGCAAAGCCTGGGCCTTGCCAAAACCACGGGCGCGATGGTTTCCTCGATCGATGCTGATGGCCCCGCGGCCAAGGCCGGTATTTTGCCGGGCGATGTGATCCTTACCTTCAACGGGCATCCGGTCGACGAAATGCGCCGCTTGCCAAGAATGGTCGCCGAAACAGCGCTGGGCGGTACTGTGCCGATTACTGTCTGGCGACAAGGCAAAGAAGTGCCGCTGAAGATCAAGATCGGTGAGTTGGCACAGGCCGACGCTACCGCTACTAAGGGCGAAACGCCGAAGGCAAAGGCCGATGCACAACCGGCGCTGGATAAGGTCGAGCAACTGGGTCTGCAAGTCGCGGCCATCACCCCGGCCTTGCGCCAGCGCTTTCAACTAGATGAAAAAGCCCGCGGCGTGTTGGTAGTCGAGGTCGAGCCTGGCTCGGACGCTGCCGAGAAAGGCGTTCGCCCTGGCGATATGTTGCTTTCAATCGGGCAGCATGACGTGGCGACGCCCGCTGAAGTCACCGCGAACCTCAAAAGCATCGGCAAAAATAAGCCAGTGCTGCTAATGGTGGAGCGCGGCGGCGATGCGCGGTTTGTCGCGGTGATGACGAAAAAATAGCATTTATCTTTGTGCCGCCCACAAGGGCGGTGCGAAAGAAATGATACCAAGCGTTGAAAACGCAACGCGTTTTAGCGATGGCTGATGTAATCTAAGCTTGTGTCATTTCGCCTTAGCCGCGCAAAGCCAATGCGCTATTCTCTCCCATCAGGTTAGGGTAAGGCTTGCGAAACTCAGGATGAAACGCCAGAGTAGAAAAAAGCGGGCCGTATCGCCCGCTTTTAATTTATTTTGAAATCTATCGCTTCAATTTGCTTAATTTTACATACCAATCTCTGCGGCGCTTATTTTGGAGCCAAACTTTTGTATAGCTATATGCATCAACTGCGGAATTAGTAGCGACAAAACCAAACGTCATTCCTGCCACATTGGAAATCAAGTCCAAATGGCTGCCTACAACAATTTTTCCGAGTACAGCGATCGGCACAGCTTCAAGTGGATGTGTTTTACGTTTTAAAACTGCAAGATTTAACAACGAAATGACGGGGCCACTTGCCATACCAATCACAACATCCATATTCATATAAATTCTCCTATCAATATTTAAATATAGTTCACTGGACTGTTTTTACCCTCTAATATTCCGTTGCAGCGCGCCATCGTTGATAAAGATGCGCTGGCCAGCGGCTGGCTCAAGGCGGTTGAAGGCCGCGGCCGTGGCGGCGCTTGCCGTTGTCGAACCGTTAGCTGCTGGGCAAGCGTGGTCATAGCTCAGCGCCCAACCGTTTTCCGTAGCCACTGCCGTTGCGGTGCGCAGCAGCTTGCCGTCAGCACTGACAATTGAATAAGCGCGGCGATCCATGCCTGCGCGGCCGATGCTTAATGCTTCAAAGCCGTTGGCATAAACGCCATCAGTTGTCAGCTTGCCGCCGCAGCGATCCTGTAGGCTGACTTCTTGGCCTTGTGGCGCCGTGCAAGGCACGACGCTGACGCCGGTTGGCTTATGCGCCAAGAACTGCAGCAGCTCCTTATCAGTAGCCGCCGGCACGAAATAAGAATTGGCCGAAGCGTTGGTGAGGAAGAAGCAGAGATTGCCCTTCATGATCGGGGTCAGCGAAACACCGACCATCGGCTCGATCCGGAAACCGACGAACTGTTCCATCTGCGCCGAATTGCCGCATTCCTTGTAACCGGAGATATTCGAACGCGACTTGGTGGCATTCGTGTAGTTGCCATATACGTGGCAAACCTGCATGCCGTTTTTTGGTACCGACGTAACCGCTGCATTGGCGGTAGGTGCAAAGGCGATTAGGGCGGTAAGGGCAATCAGCAGGATCTTCATATCATTACCTCAGAATAATTTGGGCTAGGCATACGCCTCGTTCCGTATATGCAACTTAATCTATCATTAACGATTCTCTCAACACTTTATTTACTTTCATGACCAATAGATTAATGGCTTAAGTATTTGAATTTAATGTGAAAGTAATCTTTTTAAGGCGTTGCGACAGATTCTCATATCAAAATTTTACCTGGCGAGCGCCTGCAACGCAGCTGGTTCGCTGCCAAAACACGCATGGCTACTTACATTTGCTCGCCCGGTTAGTTGGTTCGTAAACCAGGTTACCTGCCGCTTGGCATAATTGCGCGTGGTCTGTTGGCCAGCACTTACCGCCTCCGCCAGCGTGGTCTTGCCGCGTAGATGCCGCGCCAGCTCCGGATAGCCGCAGGCTTTCAGCAGCGGCAGATCGGGTGACAAATCTTGCGCCATCAAGCCGCGCACTTCTTCCAACGCACCTATCTCTAGCATTGCTTTGAATCGCGCATCGCATCGTGCGTAGAGCGCATCGCGCGGTGGGTTCAGCACCAGGATCTTCACGTTATAATCTGTTAGCCCGCCAACTTTCGGTTCAGCCTGCCAATCGGCCAGCGAACGCCCGGTTGCTTGCTGCACTTCCCACGCCCGCAAAACGCGCTGCGTATCGCCCGGTTTAAGCTTGGCCCGCGTTGCTGCATCAAGCTGGTCATAAAGTGTTGCGGTCGCTTGCGATGCACCCTCTGCACGTATGCTGGCCGGCACCTCTGGGATCGGCGCAATTCCTTCCAGCAGCGTCTGCAGATACAGTCCTGTGCCGCCGCACAAAATCGGCACGCCGCCCGTCGCGGTTACCACGTTGATCTTACGTTTTGCTTCTGCTGCCCACCAAGCAGCATTCGCGGGTTCATTGGCTGCCCGCACGCCGTACAGCACATGCGGCGCTTGCGTCTGTTCATCGGCTGTCGGCTGCGCACTCAAGATCGGCAGCTCGCGATAGAGCTGCATCGAATCCATATTAATAATTGTACCGTTGATCCGGCGCGCCAAATCAATCGCCAACCCGGTTTTACCGCTCGCCGTTGGCCCAACCACCGCATAAAGGCTTAATAAAGCTTGCATAAAGTTTATCGCCGGGGTGACTGCTGGTAATGGGGGCGGCATGCAATTGTCCACATGCCAATTTCCTAGCATCTTGAGCCGCCTGTCGCCAGGGCCTGGTAATGTCCTGTTAAGGTTTCTAAACAAGAAATTGCAACACAAACAAAGGTTTACAAAACACGCTTTAAAATCTGCCTATAAAATGCACAAACAGATAAACGCGAGTAACCGCCTTATCGAAACCCTGTAGTCAGCCGTTTTCCCACAAAGTTATCCACAGTCTTCGTGGATAGAATCATCCTTGCACCCGGCCTCTGCAATCCTTACCTCGGATGTGTGCCAGAAAATAGCCCACGCGATGAAATTCTAAAGCCTGTAAAGGCCACCGCTCCCAGCTTGAAACGCGGCGCGGACGTGATCCGCCGTACGGTCGAGACGCTGCCGCTGCGCCCCGGCGTCTATCGCATGCTGTCTGAAACGGGCCGGGTGCTTTACGTCGGCAAAGCCAAAGAACTGCGGAAGCGCGTCGCCAACTATACGCAGACCGATCGCCTGCCCGGTCGCCTGCGCCGCATGGTGGCCGAGACGCACTCCATGGAAATCGTCACGACCCATACCGAGATCGAGGCGCTGCTGCTCGAATCTAACCTGATCAAGGAGCTGGAGCCGAAATACAATGTCATCATGCGCGATGATAAAATGTTTCCCTATATCGCGCTCACGAAGAAAGACGAATTCCCGCGCATTCAGAAATATCGCGGCGCGCTAAAGAAAAAAGACAACGAATATTATGGCCCCTTCGCCAGTGCCGGTGCCGTTAACCGCGCGCTGATTGATCTGCAGAAGGCCTTCATGCTGCGCGTCTGCAGCGACCAGATTTTCAACACCCGCAAGCGGCCGTGCCTGCAGTATCATATCAAGCGCTGCACCGCGCCCTGCGTCGGCTATGTCGATAAGCTTGGCTATGACAAGCAGATGGCCGAAGCGCGCGAGTTCCTGTCTGGCGAAACGCGCGCCCTGCAGGAAAAATATGCCATATCGATGCAGTCTGCGTCCGATGCTATGGATTTCGAAGGCGCGGCGCGCTTTCGCGATCGTATTCGCACGCTGAACGCGATCCAGGCCGCACAGGATATCAATATTCCTGATATGAAAGATGCCGACGTCTTCGGCCTCGCGCAAAAGGGCGGGCAAGTCTGCGTGCATGTCGTCCTGTTCCGCCAAGGCCGCAACTATGGCGCACGCGCGTTCTTCCCGAAGCATGATCCTGAAACCACGCCTGCCGAAGTCCTGGCCGGCTTCCTCATGCAGTTCTATCTCGACCAGCAGCCGCCGCGCCTCCTCTATCTTAGCGAGGCCGTGCCGGATTCGCATCTGATCGAGCAAGCGCTGACGGATGTCGCACAGCGGAAAGTCGAGCTCTGCGTGCCGCAACGGGGCGACCGTCTGCGCTTGATTGAATTCGCCGCCCGCAATGCCGATGAAGCCCTCGCCCGTAGGCTGTCGGAACGCGATATGACGCAAGGTCTGTTAGTAAAGCTCGCTGAACTCTTCAAGCTGCCGAATCTGCCCAACCGCATTGAGGTTTATGACAACAGCCATATCGGCGGTAGCAATGCGGTAGGCGCGATGATCGTTGCGGGCCCCGAAGGCTTCCGCAAAAACGCCTATCGCAAGTTCAATATTCGCGAAGAACAGCAACTGACGGATAGCACGCGCGGCGGCGATGATTTCGCGATGATGCGCGAGGTCTTCCGGCGGCGGTTTGCGAAAACTTCACCAGGCTCGGAAGATTGGCCCGATCTCGTTCTGATCGACGGTGGCAAGGGGCAGCTTTCCGCCTGCCTCGAAGCCTTGGCAGAGCACGGCATCGGCCCGCTCGTTGCCGACAAAGATGGAAACAGCAACGGCGGCCAGCTGGCGATGGTTGCCATTGCCAAAGGCCCTGATCATGGCCGCGAAGGCCGTGAGGATTTCTACTTGCCGCTTGCAGATGGCAGCGGCGCGCAGCCGCCGTTCAAATTGCCGCCGACCGACCCCACGCTTTATTATTTGCAGCGCTTGCGCGACGAAGCGCACCGCTTCGCGATCGGTAGTCACCGCACGCGCCGCACGATGGATATCGCCAAAAATCCGCTCGACGAAATGCCTGGCATCGGCCCCACGCGCAAACGCGCGCTGATGCGTCATTTCGGCTCAGCCAAAGGCGTTGGCGGCGCCGCGGTCTCTGACCTCGCCAAGGTGCCTGGGATTAGCCCGCGGATGGCGCAGCTGGTTTATGACTGGTTCCACAGGGCAGGCTAGGCCTTCCTGATAAATCCTGTTTCAACATAGCTACCGGCTGTCCGCTACCGCGCCTGATGCGATCGGGCATTATGCCAGCCATTGCCTTATATACTGTCTGCGGTGAAATCGCTTGGCCTGTCGCAGCGGTGAAAGCAACTGCCATGTTTTTCGCCGTGATCGTGCCGTCTGTCAGCTGTTCACTATAATCCAGCAACCATTTGTTCAAACGTGTTTTTGTATAATGTTCCATGTCAGCAGTTTACCATTAGTCTGCTGTATCCGTTTTACTTTCATGCAGCATTTCGTTCATCTCATTTATCTAAATAAGGCTGCGTTGAATTGTGCGGCGTTAAGTCGCGGCACAATAATACTTTACGATCACTTGTAAGCCCCTCATTAGGCACGCCTTCAAGCAGTCGTTCTAATCGGCGTTTATGATAATCGCTGCGATCTTTTTTCATGCCCGTATATTAACCCACAATTCGCGCAAATAATTCAGCAATAGCCTTCGTCACCATTAGAAAAAATATGTGATTAGCAGTGAAACTTCACATCTGTTATAGTCTGCATAACATTAGAGGTTACGCGGCATTTCCCGCCCCGCCTCCCCTGACCCAAGGCAAGCGGGCAGACCGGTATCGACCACCGGCAAATATATTTTAATCTAGTCAGCTTCAATCGTTTTGATAATCGGATATACAATATGATCTATTATGTTATTGATCTAGTTGACTGAATCGGAAACCACCCCCTCCCCCTAGCCGCACACAAAAAGCCCCGCTAAAAGGAAGCATGTTCACGACCCTCTCAAATCAATTAACGCTAGCAAGGCTTATCGCCATCCCGCTGATCTGCCTGTGCCTGATCCTGCCAGGGGCGACCGCTGCCTGGTGCGCCATGCTGTTGTTTGTGGCTGCCGCCATCACCGATTATTTTGACGGGCATTTCGCGCGCACGCGCAACGAGGGCTCGACTCTAGGCCGCGTGCTCGACCCGATCGCGGATAAGCTGCTGGTCGTCGCGACTTTGATGATTTTGGTTTTCAACGGCCGTATTGACGGCATCACGATCCTGCCGGCGCTCGTGATTGTCATGCGTGAAGTTACGGTCTCAGGCCTGCGCGAATTCCTGGCTGAGCTGAATGTTGGTTTGCCTGTCACCCGACTTGCAAAATGGAAGACTGGCGTGCAGATGACGGCGATCCCCTTCGTCATCATGGGGCTTTATCCGCCGATTTTATGGGGCTTCGAAACGCCGATCGGGATCATCGGCATGGCGCTGTTGTGGAGCGCGGCGGTATTGACGATCATTACCGGCTGGGATTACTGGTTGGCTACCCGGCGACACGTCGCGGGCTGATTAAGCGTTGATCTCGACGCCCTTCACTAATTCCTTGATGCGACCCGTCATATAGCCCAGCTCGAACGTTAGCGCGCGTGGCAGCTCAGTGCGCCAGCCGGTCGTCATGCTATCGCGTGCCTCAACGCAGAGCATCAGCAAATCCGTCAGTAGCTCGCGCGCCTCGAATGCAGACCAGCTCGATTGCAATGCCGTCAAAAATTGCGGCATTTGTTCTGCCGAGAGCAGGTCGAGATCGCAGAGCGCGGTTTGCGCCATATCGGCCATCGTGCGCAGCAGATCAGTCTCATTCAAATCCATATCCGCATCGGGCGCAAAGCCAAGCGTCAGCGCATGCAGATCGTCGAGCGTGGAAAGCGCTTGCGCCAGCGCCGGGCGGTCGGTGGCCCAATCGGTGCCACTAAAAGTATTTTGTGCAAGTGCTGCTGACATGATTGTTCCTTGAAAATCTAAGTTCAACGTTCTGATAAATGACCCTAGCAAATCGGAATTACTTGCCCCAGCATCTTTTTACTTTCATTGAAATACATACGAAAAAGGGCCGCAAGCTCTCACTTGCGGCCCTGTTTCTTGAAAGAAATAGAAAGCTTACTCCACTTTCTCAACCTGGCTGAAGTCAAGATCAACCGGCGTTGCGCGCCCAAAGATCGACACCGAAACTTTGAGGCGTGCCTTCTCCGTATCCACATCCTCGACCGTGCCGGTGAACGAATTGAACGGCCCATCGGTCACGCGGATATTCTCGCCGATATCGAAGGAGATGGTCGACTTCGGCCGTGCCACGCCCTCTTCCACCTGCTGCATGATCGCCATGGCTTCTTTTTCGCTAATCGGCACGGGGCGGCCGCTGCCACCGAGGAAACCTGTTACTTTCGGCACATTCTTGATCAGCGACCAGGTTTCGTCCGACAGCTCCATCTTCACCAGCACATAACCGGGATAGATCTTCCGCTCGACATTATGTTTGGCACCGCGGCGCACTTCGACCACATCCTCGGTTGGCACCAGAATTTCGGCGATATGATCGCCAAGGCCTTTCTGGTCGGCCTGCTCGCGGATGGATTGCGCCACCTTCTTCTCGAAATTTGTGTGCGCGTGCACCACATACCAACGTTGCGCCATCTCTCGTTACCCCTATTTGCCGAAGATCAGCACTTGGGCGATGCCAAGGCCGATCAGCTTGTCGACAATGAAAAAGAAAATTGCAGCGATCACGGCCATCACCAGCACCATGATTGTCGCCGTCATAGTTTCCTTGCGCGTCGGCCATGTGACCTTGGCCACCTCGCGCTTCACTTCGCCATAGAACTGCACAATATTTGCCATGCTTCACCCGCTTCTAAAATTAATGGCAGGAATGGGGGGACTCGAACCCACAGCCCCCGGTTTTGGAGACCGGTGCTCTACCAATTGAGCTACATTCCTACAGCGCCTTGTTCTGCCTCACAATGCAGTCTGGTAATTTCCGGCATTAGACCGCCGTCGCCGCCTTTCGCATTTTCGAAGGCACGCTTTACCAAACCAGCACAATAAACCGGAACAACCGTTTTGTAGCGAACCCGTGAGCTGTTGCCTAGTGGTTTCGCGAAAATCTTATAATTCGACATCGCATAAAGCAGATCACTAGCTATTTTAACCTTCATCAAACTAATTAATAATTTTATTTCCAGGTATTATTATATCTGCCTAATAATAAAGTCGGGTCAAATTAGAATTTGCCTCTGTGAGTCGTAGAATAGCATTGAAAATACTAGAGAAATACTTGCAATTTTAGTTAATAAAATGCTTTGATAAATTTAGAACCAGTTAATTCGAACGCGCTTTAATGAATGTGTTGGCGGGCAAACCTTCATTAACGGGCGGGCGACATGAAAAACAATCTTCTTAACGGCTTAATTGCGACGACTGCACTTTCCTTGATCCTCAGCGCTTGCGGCGGTGGGGGTGGTTCTGTTGCGACTTCAGCCCCTGTTAATCTGAACGGCGGCAGTTCAGGCAATACTGGCTCTAACACTGGCAATACGGGCAGCACTGGCTCAGTAGGCGGCGGTAATAATGTTGCTGGCGCTGGTCTCACCGCGCAAGATATCAACACCTTCCTCAATAGCTCTGAATACAATCGTATGGCTGCAGGCGGCTATACTGGCTTGGCGCAAGTCAACGCAGCGCAAGCTTATGCAACAGGCGTTAACGGCTCCGGCATCACGGTAGCTGTTATCGATACAGGCATCGACCTAACTAATTCTGAATTCGCCGGTGCTATTTCTGCCGACAGCATCAATATCACCAATGGCAGTCATACCGATATGGCTAGCATTAACCCGCACGGAACTTGGGTGGCTGGCGTCGTTGGTGCCCGTCGCGATGGCGACAACACGCAAGGCGTTGCATTTAATTCGACGATCCTTGCCGTGCGCGCCGATACAGTCGATTCAATATGCCCAAGCGGCTGCTTCATCAGCCAAGACGTTGCCAGCAGCATCCGCTACGCGACCGATCACAACGCACGCGTCATCAATATGAGCATGGGTGCACCAGGCTCGCTCGGCGGTCTCGTGCAAAGCGCTGCGACCTATGCTGCTGCCCATAATGTGCTGCTGGTTGCAGCAGCAGGTAACGAGGGCAATGCTGAAGTCGATGCGCCAGCAAACCTTGGCGGTACTGCAGGTGTTGTGGGCAGCATGCTGGCTGTCGGCGCGGTCGATCAAAACAATGTCATCACCAGCTGGAGCAATAAGGCTGGCGCTGCTAAGGATTACTACTTGGTTGCCCCTGGCGAACATATTTTAACGACGGATGTCGGCGGCGGCATGGCGCTGACGGCCGGCACATCGTTCGCCTCACCGATGGTTGCCGGTGCTGCGGCATTGGTCATGCAATACGCACCGTACCTCACGGCTCAACAGGTCGCTTCGATCCTGCTGAATAGCGCGACCGATCTAGGTGCGGCCGGTGTTGATACTGTCTATGGCCATGGTCTCTTGAACATCGGCGCGGCGCTTGGCCCAGCCGGCACAACCAGCGTGCCGACAGCGACGGGTACTAGCACGCCAGCCGCTGTAAGCTCTGTAGCGATGAGCGCTGCCTTCGGTAACGCCCTAAGCAACAATAGCCTCTTGCAACGCGGCATCATGCTCGACAGCTATGGCCGTGCCTATGGCTTCGATATGTCGAAGCGCGTTGCGGATACAAAATATGACAGCGGCCTCGCCAGCTTCATCGGCGCAACCCGCACGACGACCAGCGGCGGCGCGATGCAACTGGGCACCAGCAATGTCAGCTTTGGCTTTGCCAGCACCGATACGGAACATATGGTGCAAGACCTGAACAAGCAGGATAAATCGCAACAAAGCCGAGGCCAATTGGCACTCACCACACAAGCTGCCAGCGGCGTTACCCTCACCTACGCGCACAATCATAACCTCGGCCAAATGTTCGGCCTGTCGGAACAAGCCGGCCGCGTTGCAAACGATACTATGGGCACCGGCACGCTCGATAACGCCTTCCTCGGCCTGATCGACGGCGGCAATGCACTCGGCACCTCGTTCGATCTTGGTCATGGCCTTGCGTTGAACATCGGCGGCGGTATGCAAAGCGACAGCATGAGCATGAATGACGCCGATAAAACCGGTACTAGCCGTCAGGGTTACGTCGCTGAGCTCGCTTACAAGGCTGATGGCCTGAAGCTTGGCGTGCAAACCGGGATGGTGAACGAGTCCGGCTCAACGCTCGCCTCTAACGGCGATGGCGCGCTCGCCTTCGGCAGCGACAGCCGCACGACCTTCGTCGGCCTGAATGCGACCGTGCCGCTGATGCAAGGCTTGGCCCTTGGTGCGACCTATCAGATGGGCTTCACGCAGATCACCAGCAGCCAGGGCAGCTTAATCAGCGACTTCCGCGGCGTGAGCAGCGACAAGTTCGCCGTCGCCCTGATGGCAGACGATGTGGCCAAGAAAGGCGATCGCCTGACACTTTCGGTCTCGCAGCCAATCCGCGTCAGCAGCGGCAGCGCCGATCTTACGGTGCCAGTCGGTGTCGACCACAACGGCAGCGTCATCAACGCCAGCCAGCGCGTCGGCCTGACGCCAACCGGTCGTCAGATCGACATGGGCATCGGCTACGCCTTCAACCTTGGCAAGGAACAACAACTGGGCGTCAGCACGGTTGGCACGCTGAACCCTGGCCAGAATGCCGATGCCGGCGCTGCCTTCGCAGTCGGCGTTCGCTACTCGGCACAATTCTAAGAGGTTAGTGGAGACAAGAAAGTAAGCAGATCAAACAAAAACCTGACGATAGTTATGAAATAGATCCTCATTCATGAGGACAAAAGCTTCGCTCGCCCGCGAAGATGCCCCCGGAGCCCGCCCGCCCCGGGGGCGTTTTTATTTAGTGCGTCTCAGACCTTGGCTCGTAAGGCATAACGAAGGCCGAAGGCTCGTTCGCTTTGACCGCGTGATAAGTTACCGGGAAAGCGCAGTCGGGCCGCAGCACGACGACCGCCGTATCGAATTCCCCATAACGCTTGGCCAGCGCCTTTAGCGTGCCGCCACTTTCCGCGCCATCGTCGACCATTAATGATTTTGCCGGCAACTTGCCTTCGTCCAGGCTATCGCCAAGCCAACCCGTATTGCGTGCATAGCTGACATATTCGCAGCGCTCGATATCCAACTCATGCGCCAGCATGGAGGCGACCGGCATCCCGCCCCGCCCCACGGCGATCACGGCTTCATATGCTATCTCCTTGGCGCGAATTTGCTTGGCAAGATCGTTCACGTATTTCTGCAGATCGTCGTAAGTCATAAAAATCTTTCATAAGTGGTGGAGTCGAGGAGGCTCGAACTCCCGACCTTCGCATTGCGAACGCGACGCTCTACCAGCTGAGCTACGACCCCAAAACCTCTATAAACTTAGAAGCTGCCTTAGAAACTGGCAATGGCACGTATGACTGTCAAGCTATACAAGCCCCGCCACGCTAGCTATGCTAAGCCTAACTTAAGCACAACTGCGGAGTCTGACCGCCATGGTCTCATTATTTATCGTCCTCGACCTCGCGCTCGACCTTTATATGTGGGCGCTGATTATCGTTGCCGTTCTGTCCTGGCTAACTGCCTTTGGCGTGGTCAATAGCCATAACCGCTTTGTCTATAGCGTCACCGATTTCTTGAACCGTATTACAGAACCTGCACTGCGGCAGATCCGCCGCGTTGTGCCGCCGATCTCCGGCCTCGATCTTTCGCCGATCATCCTAATCTTCCTTATCATCTTCCTGCGCAGCCTACTGCGTGAATACGGGCCCCTGTAAGAATAGAAAAAGTAATGACTGAACCAACAACCGAAACCGCCCCCATCAAAGCTGACATCATCGACGGCAAGGCTTTGGCCGAGGCCGCCCTGCATGACATCAAAGCCGGCATCCGTCGCCTCAAACGCGCGCCGAGCCTTGCGGTTATTTTGATTGGCGAAAGCGAGCCAAGCCGCATTTATGTGAAAAATAAAATGTTAGCTGCTGAAAAGGCGGGCATCACTGCAACACTAATTAAATGTCCGTCTTCTATCAGCCAGCAAATGCTGCTGGCGCGACTGGCGCAGCTCAATATCGACCCGGCTATAGATGGTATTCTGGTGCAGCTGCCGTTGCCTGCGCATATCGACCGCGCGGCGGTGATGAATTGCCTCTCGCCCGCCAAAGATGTCGATGGCCTAACGCCCACGTCTCAGGGCCGTCTGATGGCTAGCTTGCCCGGCTTTGTGCCTTGCACGCCTAAAGGAGCGATGCGGCTGATCGATAGCGTCACTAGCGATCTTGAAGGCGCAGAAGCGGTTGTTATCGGTCGTTCGCAGCTGGTCGGCCAGCCGCTCGCGCAGTTGCTTCTCCAACGCGGCTGCACAGTGACGGTCGCGCATAAGGCGACGCGCGATCTGGCGTCAGTTGTCCGGCGCGCCGATATTGTCTGCAGTGCCGCAGGCGTACCAAACCTTATACGCGGCGCGATGCTGAAGCCTGGCGCGCTGGTCATCGATATCGGCATTAATCGGCTGGATGATGACACACTGGTGGGTGATGTAAATTTCGAAGAAGCAATCGAGATTGCAGGCGCGATTACCCCCGTTCCGGGTGGCGTCGGTCCTATGACAATCGCTTGTTTGCTAGAGAACACGCTGACCGCAGCGATCAATGCACCGGCCTATGTTTCGCCACAAAAGTTGAAAGCCGTTGGCGACGACGCCGAGTAAGGGTAGAACCACGGCATGATCACCGCCTATTCCCGTTCCGGTCAAACTAACGCACTCACAAGCGCGCCTGCAGGCATGCAGGGCGTGGCCGTACATCATCTGAATGTGGGCGATACCATTCCAACCGGCACTGTCTGGGTCGATCTGCTGAACCCCAGCGAAGAAGAACGCTTGTTCGTGCTGAATGGCCTTGGCATCGATCTTCCCGATGAAGCCGAAATGGAAGAGATCGAGGCTTCGTCACGTTTATATGTGGAACGCGGCACTGTTTTTCTGACCAGCGTCGTCATGGTTGGCGGCGATACTGATCATGCGGAGCTTGGCGACCTGACCTTCGCCATTTCGCCGAACCACCTGATAACGACGCGCTATTGCCAGCCGAAATCGCTAGATCTGTTTGCCTTCCGCTTGCGCAAAAATCCTGAGTTCATGACCAGTTCTTATGATGCGTTTCTGGAACTGGGCGATGCCATTATCGACCGCATCGCCGATACGCTGCAAAACATCAGCGCTCGCGTCGACGAAGCCTCGGAAGAAATTTTCCTGGCAACGCCGACGACGCCTGCTAAGCGCTTGGCTCGTAAAACTGACCGTCGCAACACAGAAACCAAGCTCACGCATCTGCTGCGCGCCATCGGTCGCTCCGGTAACGTTACGCACAAGCTGCGCGATAGCCTGAACGGCATTAACCGCCTGCTGGCTTTCGTTGGAGTGCAAATGATGGGCCGCTTCACGCCAGAACAGGCCGGACGCTTGAAGACGCTTAATCGCGACGTTTCCTCACTTCTTGAAGTCTCGAACGCTATGACGAACGAGATTGCGTTCCTGCTGAACGCCACGCTCGGCTTCATCAATATCGAACAGAACAACATTATCAAAATCTTCTCGATCGCGGCGGTGATTTTCCTACCGCCAACTTTAGTTGGCACAATTTACGGGATGAACTTCCAACATATGCCGGAGCTCAGCGCGGTTTGGGGCTATCCACTGGCGATCGTGATGATGTTTATCTCAGCAGTGCTACCAATCTGGTACTTCAGAAAACGTAACTGGCTTTAAATTATTGGCGCGCGCAGCTCTTCGGCGTCTTCTGATAGGACGATGGCGGCCTCTGCCAGCGCAATACTTGTCGCCATAGTTTCTGTTACGGTCACATTAGCGCCCGCATGTTGCAGTTCCTGCGCATGTGAAGGGTCATAGGCACGAGCCAGAATTGGCAGATTCGGCCAAGTCTCCCGTGCTAATGTCACCGCCGCCGTCACGTCTTTGGCGCGATCCAGCGTCACGATAAAGCTTTGCCGCCCGCCCAGCTCTAATTGATGCAACAAGTTTAAATCATCAGCTGGCCCGAAGTAAACTGGTAGCCCTCGGCTCTGCGCCTTGCTCACCCGGTCGGCATCGTGATCGATTGCAATATAGCTGATCCCGACGCTTACCAGCTTACTGGCGATTGCCTCGCCTACGCGCCCATAACCGGCGATGACAATACGCGGCAATCCATGCGCGCTGGTCTGAAACCCTTGCAGCGTTGCGGGGCTGCCTGCAAGCAGCGCACGCCGACTTTCCCTTAGCTTATCCAGCTTGTTGAGGAACGGCGTTAGGACTAGCGAGAAGACGGCAACTGCCAGCATATATTGTGCAGTCTCTGGCGACACAAGATCGGAAATCTGCATTGCTTGAATTGCGACGAGGGCGAACTCCCCTGCACCTGCTAGCCACAGCGCGATCCGCAAGGATGACCGTTCCGTTTTTCTGAACCAGCGCGAGCAGGCAAAGATGACCGCACCCTTTAATACAGTCAGCACGGCAAGCGCCGCTATAATTACACTAAAATGATCCGCGACAAGTGTAAGGTTAAGCTGCATGCCGACCGTCATGAAGAATAGTCCAAGCAATAAGCCCTTGAACGGCGCAATATCAGCTTCAATCTTATGACGGTATTCTGTACCCGAAAGCAGCAAGCCTGCCAGGAAGGCACCAAAAGAAAGTGATAGACCTATCGCTTGCGTCGCCAACCCCATGCCAAGCACGACCAACAAGGTAAACGCAACGAACAAGTCATTGTTGCGGGTATGCGATACGCGGCGCAACAGTGGCTGCGATAGCAATCGCGCGACCAAAATGATCCCGCCCAAGGCCAACAAGGCCTGAAGCACCGCTAGCGCGATTGCTGCGTAGCCACCCATGCTATCGCTGTCGGGCATTCCGGCAGTTGATAGAGCTAATAATGGCACCGCTGCTAAATCTTGGAACAGCAACACGGCAAAAGCGGCACGACCGCTACGCGTCGTCACGGCCCCGCGCTCGCCCAACAGTTGCAGCACAACCGCAGTCGACGATAGTGCGAAAGCCAAGCCGATTAACGCTGCGGCAAATGGCGTTTGACCCAACCGCCAGACAATCAGCGCAATTAGCATGGTCGTGATTCCGACCTGCAAGCCGCCCAGTCCAAACACCAAATGCCGCATCGACTTCAACCGCGCCCAGGAAAGCTCAAGCCCGATCGAGAATAATAGGCAAGCAATACCCAGTTCAGCCACAGGCTGTAAGGCATGCACATCGCGGATCAAGCCCAATGCAGACGGGCCGATCAAGATGCCAGCAAACATATAGCCAAGCATCGGCGAAAGTCGCAATCGCTGCATTAGCATGATTAGGAAGGTTGAAGTGCCAAGCAAGATCAGTAGCTGGCCATAGAATGGCGCATGTGGCGAAAAACTAAAAAGCTGCTGAATATCCATTGCTATACCCTACAATGATCTTACCAAAGTGGCCAGAGCATGAGGTCACAAAGTGCATCAACTATTTGTTGATTGCTGTTTTGTTCCCCAACATCAGGACTTGTTCGCTGACGTTAAGTCGCTCTCCCGCAGTCGAGAAAATACGAGCCCGCATTCGGGTCGGTATTTTTGTAGTCTTGAAATCTATTTGTGCTTTGCCGGCAGTATCAATTGCGAGCTTTGCTGTCTGCCACAATGATTGATTTACGTCATCGTAAAGCGCAATGAAGGCTTGCGCGATATTTTTATCTAACGGTTGGTCAACAGGCAATCCCTGCGCATATAATGTTGCGCCATCACCTTTATTTGTTGGCAATATTTGTAAATCAATCTTGCTGCCCAGTGGCAATATCGTCGCGCCTTCGGCTTGTATTAAACTAGCAGATGCATCGCTTGGGATACCATAAGCGGCAAGCAGCAGTGGTTGCCCTGGTTGCAAAGTGCTACGTGGCAGATAAGCAAATCCGCCTTCGTCTGGCACATCCACCATCGGTAGTGCCGCGCCGCTGCGGGCGTTAATTGCTGCCACCCAAACATGCGCTGCGAAAGGTGGATCGATAAAGATCGCAATATGCGATTTATCATCTGTGCCGTGTACGTCGCCTTCAACCTGCGCGCTCAGCTCGATTGTCTGCGGTGTCGTCGGCGCTGACTGCGCTAGCCACCAGCCGGCAGTAAAACTTTGCACGCCTTGCAGGGCACCATTGGTTTCTTTGACGATCAATCGATAGCGCCCAGCGCTGACCGGCACCGAGATATTGGTCACCCCTTTAAGTGGCTGCGCCTTACCCTCTAAAACTTTTTCTAGCGTTGTTTTTGTGCGATAAGCCCAACGTCCATCTTCTGCTTGATACCATTCGAACTTATACGCTTCACGCGCCAATTCATAGTTTACAGGAACCGCCTGGCCACCGCCTTCTGCGTGACGATTGGTAACAGTAAACTGCGCTGTCACGTTTTCAGCTACCGCCCCTTCACTAAATTGCGGTTTGATGTCTAGCCAGTTTTGCGCCGGATAGGCGCTAATCATGGAACTGCTATCTATAGTTTGTTGGTTAGCCACATCGATCGTCACTTGGTAGCGCGCTGCAATTGCTGGCAAACTATCGGCAGGAACGGTTATCGCCGCGATGCCCTTGGCATCTATTCTGAATGGCACACGAACGGCCGAATTTGCACCCATCCCTTCACGCGTCATAACCAAAACGCCTTCTTGCGATGTCAAAGCTTTACCACCACTCATAAGACGGAATTTTAAGTTTGTCGGTTGTAGCGTGATAAGGACTTTTGGTTTTTCTATCCAGTTTATGACAAGCTTACTGCTGGCTACGGCTGGCACGATACTAGTTGCAAGATCTATATTGTCGCGCTGAACGGTTAAAGTTAAAGCGCCCGTTTTATTGGTTGGCACATCGGCACGCCATAGGCCCGGCATAATTGCCAGTGCTGGCAGATCCGCATCATTCAATTGTAAAGTTGGTGCTGGTTCGCCTGATACTGCAACAAGAAAACTGAATGGCTTGCCAGGTTCGTTATGAGCAGCACTGGGATAAATCAGAGCGCCATCAATTTTATGAAATTTATCAGCTGCCGGCACCGGCACAAAATCGAAGCTTCCACTTTTCGTTCCCATCGCTATCAACAAGGCAGCGTTAGCAGGATGCTGTATCAACGCCGCACCTGTTTCGGGCAACTCTTCTTCACTCACAATCTTGCCATTGGCATCGCACCAGCGTAAATGTACATCGCTGTAAGCTGTGCGGGTTTGCACGTTATAGCCCGCAACGAAGGCACGATCCGGCAAGAACTGTGCTTTGATCATCATGCTGCTGCGCACAAACCACTGCGCTACGCGTTGCGACTCGTTATTATCGATCGCAGCTGTTACCACATAAACGCCTTCGCCCAATTTGTCCGCTATGGCAGCTATGGGCACCTGGCTGTCGCCGGTTTTAGGCAACACTAAATCGCCCTGCCAAACCGGGCTCGTTTGCGTGACACGACGCAAAAGCTCAACTTCGTTTAGACTCTTAAGCTCACGCGCGGTGACAATCTCTGCCAATAGTGTTGGATCAGAAAGCTTGTAGAGTGTTAGCCGCGCTTTGGCATAGCCATCGCCATTCTCATCAACTTGTTCCTGATGCAAGGCAATATCATCAGGCGCAGGATTGGTTAACCAATAAC
This sequence comes from Alphaproteobacteria bacterium, assembly GCA_965246895.1. GTDB lineage: Bacteria > Pseudomonadota > Alphaproteobacteria > JAIXQD01 > JAIXQD01 > CBDFFX01. The sequence continues at coordinate 1,314,196 of OZ251993.1, forward strand.
CACCGCGGGTGAAACTCAGCTGCGTCTCATTCGCCTGCACAATGCCTGCGCTGAACACCAGTATTATGAGATAAACCCAACGCATTTATTGCGCAGCGGCGCTTCCAAGCGACTCGAATGCGGCCCGGTTTAATTGATAGCCAACGTAAATTCTCGCGCTCGCGGCTTGCGCACGGGTCAGCTTGAAGTCGATAATCACAGTCTCGCGATCGGTAATCGCGCTATCAAAATCGAAGGTCGTTTCATACAGCTTCTTGGCCAACAATGTACCGTCTTGCGCCAGCACGGCAGCGAAGAACGGAACCTTGGCGGTATCGGTTGTCAGGGCTGGGCCTTTAGTCGCGGCTAACTCGACTGTTGTCGATAGTTTTACAATATCATCGCTAAGGTCGCACTGTGTGTCATGAACGCGCAAGTTACCACTCAACTGCAGTTGTAATGGCGTATCGCCACCCTGAGCCAGGTTCGCGAGCATGCTAGGCGTCTCAACTCGCGGGCAGGCCAAGTCATTGGCTGATCTAGATTTAGCTTTCAGGCCCAGCGATTCACAACCAGGTAGGGCTAACAGCAGAAAAGCGATAGTCAGGAAAGGGCGAAGAAAAGAAGATATATGCATGGATGTAATCCATAGCCGATGCCGCCAAGACGGACAAGCGCGGAACGCCTATAAATCGATTCAGATAAAACCATTGGCCTCCTTATGGACTTGCCGCTAAATCTAAGAAAAATAAGAGAATCCAATGCCTAGCAATGCAAAGCCCAATCTCCCTGTCATTTATTGGCTGCGCCGCGACCTGCGGGTGCGCGACAATCCGGCGCTGACAGCAGCCCTCAAGGCTGGGCCTGTCATTGCCCTTTATATCCTAGAGCCGGAAGCCGGCCCTCATCCCCAACGACACGCGTTGCCGGGCAGCGCTGCAAAATGGTGGCTGCATCATAGTCTAACTTCGCTGGAAAAAGATTTAGCAAAATTAGGCGTGCCGCTGATCCTGCGCAGGGGCGAACCGTTGACCATTCTAAAATCCATCATCAAAGATAGCGGCGCGACTTCGCTTCACTACAGCCGCATGTATGATCGCCACAGCCGCGATCGCGATGATACGATTGAAAAAACTTTGGCCGATAAAAATTTTAGTGTCACATCGTACAACAGCTTGCTAATGCATGAACCTTGGGAGCTTAAAACAAAAGGCGGCACGCCCTTCAAAGTCTACACGCCATTCAGCCGCGCTTTGTTCGCCGCGCAGCAAACAACGCCGATCAATGCACCAAAGCCACAACCGCCGTTTCGCTCGCGCTTGAAAAGCGATAAGCTGGCTGATTGGAAACTACTGCCCACCAAGCCCGACTGGTCAGGCGGCTTTAAAAAAACGTGGCAAGTTGGCGAAGCCGCAGCACATAACCGCCTGGCAAAATTTACGGAAAACATTGCGCGTCACTATGGCGAGGGCCGCAATTTTCCTAGTGACGATCACACCTCTCGCGTTTCGCCCTATCTTGCCTTCGGAGAACTCTCGCCGCGGCAAATCTGGGCGGCTGTCAGTAAAGGCGGTGCACTTGACGCCAGCCGTACGACTTATCTGAAAGAACTCGCCTGGCGCGATTTTGCCTATCATGTGCTATATCACGCGCCGGAATTGCCGGATCAGCCGCTTGATAAAAAGTTTGCCAAATTTAAATATCTGCACAGCAAAGCTGGCCTTGATGCCTGGTATAAAGGGCGAACCGGCTATCCAATCGTCGATGCCGGTATGCGTCAGCTTTGGCAGATAGGTTGGATGCATAACCGGGTACGGCTCATCACTGCTTCCTTCCTCATTAAGCATCAGCTGCTGCGCTGGCAGGAAGGGGCCGATTGGTTCCTCGATTGCCTGGTCGATGCTGACATCGCCGATAACAGCATGAATTGGCAGTGGGTTGCCGGGTGCGGCCCTGATGCGGCGCCTTACTTCCGCATCTTTAATCCGGTGCTGCAAAGCAAAAAGTTTAAGGCCGCAGATTATATTCGTGAATTCGTGCCGGAACTGGCGAAATTGCCTGACCGCTATATTCATGCGCCATGGGAAGCGCCGCCCAGCGTGCGTGAGGCCGCTGGTGTTTCCCTCAGCGATTGTAAAGGCAATACCTATCCCGCACCTATCGTTGATCACGATGTTGCCCGCGCCCGCGCTTTGTTTGCCTTCAAGGAAATGCGCGCCAAAGCGGCCTTTACAACAGTGAGCCCTTCGAAACCTTCCGTGCCCAAAAAGCGTAAAGCCTGAACGGTAACAGCCCCATCAGCTTCAGCCCCCAGGCCATGCGGCGCGGAAACACGATCTCGAATGCGTCACTTTCCAACCCGTCCACCAATCGACGTGCGGCCTCGTCAGCCTCCAGCAGAAATGGCATTGGGTGCTTATTGCTTGCAGTTAGCTCTGTTTTCACAAAGCCCGGATTAATCAGCTGAATCTTCAATCTAGACTGCGCATAATCAATTCGCAGCGATTGCGCCAAATGAATCACCGCCGCCTTGCTTGATGTGTAGGCGTAAGCTCCACCCGGCAAACCGCGGTATCCTGCAACGCTGCCGACTATCGCAATCTGACCACCGCGCGCTTGCAGCAGCGGTAGCAACGGATCGATCGCATTGACCACGCCCATCACGTTCAACGCATAGGTCGCGGCAAACAAATCGGCATCGATCGCGCCGCGGCTGTCCTTGTTCCAGCCCCCAGCGTTTAGCAGCGCACCGGTAATCAGCCCATGTTCAGTTTCGATTTGCGCGACCGCCGCGGCTACCGCTGCTGCATCGGTCACATCCAGCGGCAACGCTGTGATGAGCGGATGGCTAGCGGCTAAACTTTCCAGCAGTTCCACCCGCCTGGCGCTGGCAATCACCTGCCAACCGCGGCGGGCCAGCTCCAACGCTGCTAGCCGTCCGATCCCGCTGGAAGCGCCCGTTACCCAGAAAATCCCTTTTGTATTCATACCTTATCCCCGCCATCCAAGCGCCATCAACTAAACGCAATTACCCTGCAAAACGACATCGAAAATAGATAGTCGCTCTTTCACCTTTGCCGTAATGTAACCTGTCTTTCGCTAATTAAGGAGAACAACAATGCGTATGAATTTTTCTAAATTTGCCCTCGTTGGCGCCCTCATCGGCTCGCTTGGCCTTGCTGCCTGCGAAAACCCGAATGGTGGTTACTCAAACGGCGGTTATTCAAGTGGTGGCAATCCTAACGGCGCCAGCAGCTGGGGTACCAAGCAAACGGTTGGCACTGGCCTTGGTGCTGTTGGCGGCGGTCTGCTTGGCAGCCAAATCGGCGGCGGCAATGGCAGATTGGTTGCGGTTGGTCTCGGTGCCGTGCTCGGCGGTTTGCTGGGTAACGAAGTCGGCGCCAGCTTAGACAGTGCTGACCGTGCCGAAATGGCTCGCGCCGGTGATCGTGCTTATAGCGCCCCACTTGGCCAAGGCATTGCCTGGAACAACCCGCAAAGCGGCAACTCTGGCCTGATCATCCCGACCCGGGATGGCCGTGATGGCTCCGGTGCTTATTGCCGCGAGTTTAATCAAAAGGTCACGGTTGGCGGCCAGACGCAGTCTGCCTACGGCACGGCTTGCCAACAACCTGACGGCAGCTGGAAGATCATCAATTCGTAAGATCGGCTGACGAGCAGTAGAAATGTGAAGGCCCACCGCAAGGTGGGCCTTTTCCTTTACAGCGCTTGCCCCTATCTTGACTGGCAATGGCCACCTCAAAAGACCCTTATGCTGTCCTCGGCGTTCCGAAAAGCGCCGATGCCGCCACGCTGAAAAAGGCGTTCCGCGATCTGGCGAAACAGCATCACCCTGACAAAAACAAGGGCAATAAAACCGCCGAAGCCAAATTCAAAGAAATTAACACCGCCTACGATCTCTTGAGCGACCCCACCAAGCGCGCGCGCTTTGACCGTGGCGAACTCGATGCTGCTGGGAACGAGCGCGGCTATAGCGGCGGCGGTCAGCGCAGCGGCGCGGGCGGTGCCTCCGGCTTCAGCGGCTTCGATTTCAACCAAGGTGGCGCGGGGCGCACCTCCTCCGCTGGTGGCAGCTTCGGCTTCGATGCGGAAGATTTATTCTCGGAACTATTCGGGCGTGCCCGCGGCAAGTCGCAGCAAAGTGCGGGCGGCCAGCAGCAACGTACACGCGGGTTCGAACAGGCCATCCCTGGCGAAGACGTGCGTTACGAACTCGCCATTACGCTGGCTGAGGCTGTCCGCGGCGGTAAGCGCCGCATCACGCTCGCCACTGGTAAAACGATCGATGTAACCATCCCACCCGGCACTGCCGATGGCGATACGCTGCGGCTCAAGGGTCAGGGCAGTGCTTCCCGCGCTGGTGGCCCTGCCGGCGCGGCGCTCGTCGAACTCAAGATCGAGCCGCACGGCCATTTCACTTTCAAGGCGCCCAACCTTTATGTCGATGTGCCGATTTCGCTGCAAGAAGCCGTTTTGGGCGGGGAAATCAAGGTGCCGACGCTCGATGGGCCGGTCACGGTCAAAGTGCCAAAGGGTAGCAATAGTGGCACGCAACTGCGCCTCAAAGGTAAGGGTGCGCTGGCACGGACTGAGAAGGAGCAACCCGGCGATCAATATCTGACGCTCAAGGTTATGCTGCCCGAAAAGCCGGATGCCGAATTGACCAAACTCGTCGAAGCCTGGGGCGAAACGCACAAATATAATCCGCGGAAGTTCAGCTAAGCGGGCTTTCGCCCGTATGTTTACGACTCCCCTGTTATTTGCTAAGCCTTTGCCAATAAAGGAGCTTCTTCATGTCTGATACAAATTCCACGGGTTTCCCTACCGGCACACTGATGCAAGGCAAGCGCGGGCTCATCATGGGCGTTGCCAATGACCGTTCACTCTCCTGGGCTATTGCCCAAGCCTGCGCCGCGCAAGGTGCGGAGATCGCCTTCACCTATCAAGGCGAGGCGCTGGAAAAGCGCGTGCGCCCGCTCGCGCAATCGATCGGCAGCGACTTCATGGTGCCCTGCGACGTGACGGACGAAGCCAGCATGGATGCAACCTTTGAAGCGTTAAAGCAAAAATGGGGCAAGATCGATTTCGTCGTCCATGGCATCGCTTTCTCGGACAAGAACGAGCTTGATGGCCGTTATGTCGATACCACGCGCGGCAACTTCTTGAAGACGATGGATATCTCCTGCTATTCTTTCACCTCCGTCTGCCAACGCGCCGCCGCCATGATGAATGCGGGGGGCAGCATGATCACCCTTTCATACCTCGGCGCCGTGCGCGTCATGCCGCATTACAATGTCATGGGTGTGGCTAAGGCTGCGCTCGAAGCCAGCGTGTTGTACCTCGCCAGCGATCTCGGTATGGATGACATTCGCGTCAACGGCCTCTCGGCAGGGCCAGTGAAGACTTTGGCCGCGATGGGCATTGGTGATTTCAACCAAATCCTGAAATGGAACAAGCTGAACTCCCCTTTGCGCCGTAACGTCACACAGGAAGAGGTCGGCAAAGCTGGGATGTATCTCTTGTCCGATCTTGCCTCTGGCGTCACAGGCGAGATGCACTATGTCGACTGCGGCTATAACGGCACCGGCATGCTGGCGGTCGACAAGGTCGGCGAGACAGCGGAAATGCTAACGGAATTTGCAGCCAGCCAACCGAAACCCTCTGTGGTCGCTTAATCGTCTTTAGAAAGTTCATATGAAAAAAGCGCTGCGGAAGTTTTTCACCCTTATCGGCTTTGTCGTCGTTATGGTCTCGCTGATCGGCTACGGCATCGGTTTTTACAAGTACGAAAAGTCGCTGCACCTGCCGGATAAGTTCGTCCTCACCATAGACTTTACCGAGCCGCTGGTTGAAACAGCGCAATCTTCGCCGCTGGATATGGTGCGCGGCGATAGCGCGGGGATCGAGGTCGCCCAGGTCGTCCGCACGCTCGACCGCGCACGGCGCGATGGTCGCGTCGCAGGTCTCGTCGCCCGCTTCGGCGCAACTGAGCCGCAACTCGCCCGCGCACAGGAAGTACGCACAGCACTGGAACGCTTCAAAGCGTCCGGCAAATTCACGCTCGCCTATGCCGCCAGCTTTGGCGAGTTGCAACCGGCCGACAAAGCCTTCTGGCTTGCCAGCCAGATGGATCAGGTCTGGGTGCAGCCGGGTGGTCTTGTGGGCCTTACAGGCATCGGCCTCGACATGCCATTTTTCCGTGGTCTGCTTGATCAATATGGCGTGAAGCCGGATGTACTGACCCGCAAGGGCTACAAAACCGCAATGGCCAATGCGACGGACAAGGGCTTTACCCCGCAGCATCGCGAGATGCTGAACGGCCTTCTCGATACGCTCTACACTCAGCTAGTCGAAGGCATGGCAGCAGGCCGCAAGCTTGATCCCGCTACCATCAAATCGCTCATGGATCGCGGGCCTCTCACGGCCCAACAGGCGCTAGACATCAAGCTGATCGACCGTATCGCCTATGAGGATGAAGCCACCGCCGAGGCGAAAACTAAGGCTGGTCTTATCGATAAAAAAGATGAGGATAGCCTCGTCCATTGGCAGGATTACAGCTATGTGACCGATCACCGCCCGGCCAAGGAAATGCCGAAGACAGCGCCTGACGATAAAGTCATTGCCCTCATCAATCTGAACGGCGTGATCCATCAAGGCGAAAGCGTTGAAGGCCCGCTCGGTGGATTCGAAACCGCGGGCGCGGATACGATTGTTGGCGCGCTCGATCAGGCGCTTGAAGATAAGAGTGTGAAAGCCATTGTTCTCCGGGTCGATAGCCCGGGGGGCAGCGCGGTTGCTAGCGAGACCATTCGCCGTGCCGTCATGCGAGCCGATGCCGCGGGTAAAACTGTGATCGTCAGCATGGGCGCGACTGCCGCGTCCGGCGGTTATTGGGTTGCGACCGGCGCGAAAACTTTGATTGCTGAGCCCGCCACGCTGACCGGCTCGATCGGCGTTGTCGCTGGGAAATTCTCGGTCGGCGAACTGTTGAAGCGCTTCAACGTGAATGTTGAATATCTGCAGCGCGGGCAAAATGCAGCCATGTGGTCAGCCATGCGGCCTTTTACCGAAGCGCAGACAGCCAAGCTGAACGAGTTGCTGGACGTCACCTACGGCGATTTCAAGCAGCGCGTGATGGACGCGCGCGGTCTCGATGCCGCCACCGCTGAAGCCGTTGCACAAGGCCGCGTCTGGACTGGCTCGGAAGCGCTCTCGCGCAAGCTCGTGGATGAATTAGGCGGTCTCGATCTTGCAATCCGCCACGCCAAGGAGAAAATCGGGGTCGATCCGGAAACCCCAGTTAATATCCTGGCCTTGCCGCAAGCTCCCTCGCGCACTGAACAGCTGGTCAATCTGCTGAAAAACGGCATCGGCAGTTTTGCGGTGCTCTCGCAGTTCAGCACGATCCTCGGCGGGCTTTCAACGGAGTTGCAGCCGCAGGGTATTGTGCAAATGCCGAACCTACGGCTGCACTAACCGCTTATCCATCACCAGCGCATCGACCTGGCGCTCAATGCCATCTATATAATGTCGGTAATATTTGGGTCGGCGATTGATCAGCGCGTAACCGGCATGCTCGTATAATGCTCGCGCTGATGCATTGTCTTCCGCCACGTCGAGGATGCTCTGCGAAATGCCATTTTGCATCAGCGCCGCTTCGTAAGCTTGGAGCAATTTCCGCCCTACCCCTTGCCGCTGTGCATCCGCCTTTACTGCCAGCGTGATGATTTCGCCAAAGTCTGGCAGCTGCTGCCAGAGGATAAAGCCCTGTTCCGCTATCAATCCACGCGTAGTCGTCAACAGCAACAGCCGGTCGAAAAATTCTCTATCCCAATCAGCGTGCTGGCCGCAGTAAGCATCCAGATGTAATGCCACCAACTGCGCGGCATCAGCTGGCGTCACAGCTCTCATGCGGCGCGCCGTGCAGAGATTTCCGGTGCGCGCAGATAGAGCGGTTCCGGCAGATGCATGGCTGGGTCGGCCAGCGCGGTGATGTCCAGCAAAGCCTTTGCCAGCGCCTCGTGATCGATCTCCAGATGCAGGCGGTCATTCACAAACGGTGCATCGCCGCAAACCTGCGCGTCATACAGCAGCGCTTTCCATTCCGCCACGTTGCAGACTTTTGGCGCCACCAATATCTGTTCGTTTTCATACAGCGCGCAGAACGCGTCATCGCGTAGCGTGTTCAGCGCGATCAGCAATTTGCCGTCGCAAGCCGCCGCTTTCCGCCAGACATCAAAGGCGCTGACGCCGATCACCGGCACATTCAGCGCAATGCCGAGGCCTTGCGCCGTAGCCAAGCCGATCCGCAAGCCTGTAAAGCTGCCCGGTCCGGTCACTACGCCAATGCGTGCCAAATCTTTCCATTCAACAGCATGGTCGTGTAGCATTTCTTGCAGCATCGGCACTAGATAGCCATCCATCCCGCGCCGCTCCGGCCAGAACAGCACATGATCGCTGGCGTTTGTACGCAGCGCAGCGATGCAACCGTCGCCCGCCGTCGCGATGGCTAAGATGGGTGCCGACATATTAATCCGCTGCCCGCACGTCCTGAATTTCAGGAATGTAATGCTTCATCATATTTTCAATGCCGTGCTTCAGCGTCGCGGTCGAACTGGGGCAGCCGGCGCAGGCGCCGCGCATCTGCAGATACAGCACGCCATCTTCGAAGCGGTCGAACAGCACGTCGCCGCCGTCTTGCGCCACTGCCGGACGAATGCGCTCGTCCAATATCTGCACAATCTGCTGTTCAATCTCCGTTTGCGGAATGGAGCCACGCGCTGCTACCGCCGTCTCCCCATCGGTCAGGATCGGCAGCTGGCTCACGAAATGGTCCATGATCGCGCCGAGCAGCAGCGGCTTCAGGCTCTGCCAATCGCGCGTGTCGTCCTTGGTGACGGTAATGAAATCCGCACCCAGCAGCACGCCTTTGACGCCTGGCTGATTAAACAGTTCTAGCGCCAGTGGTGAAGCCTGCGCTGCTTCATCAATTGTCAAAAATTCGCGCGTGCCCGCCTTTATACCCAGCACCATTTCACCAGGCAGGAATTTCAGGGTCGCCGGGTTAGGCGTGGCTTCGGTCTGAATAAACATGGCAACAGCTTACTATTTGCGCCTCAGCATTGCCAGCGTGGCGATATCCGCCGCGCCCGTCAGCCACAACATGCCCGCGTAAACCATCACTGACACCGCAAACACGGCGCTAAGGCTGAGTATTTGTAATATTTGACTACTATCATAAAGCTGGCGTTCCAGCATGACCTGCATGCCATAGGCCGTCCCCATCATGACAAGCGTGGAAAGCGCCAGCCGCCAGGCGCGGCGCTTGGTCAGCCGGTCCAGAATATCGCCGCCGCCATCGCGCTGCTGCCGCTGGTGCAGCCGCCAGGTTAGCACGGCCAGGTTCGTCCAGGTCGCAAGGCTGGTGGCCAGCGCAATACCGATCGCACCTAGCGGCTGCAATAGCCAAACGGCAAAGGCGATGTTGGCCGCTACCGCCACCACGCCGCTGCGGGCTGGCGTTGCCGTATCGCCCGTCGCTTGAAAGCGGGCCGCCGCCAGCCGCACGAGCATGAAGGCTGGAATGCCAATCGCATAGCATGCCAGCACCTGCGCCGTGCCGATCGCATCCGCCATGGTAAACGCCCCGCGCACGAACAGCACCGCCAAAATCGGCGCGCCCGCCACCGCCAACCCACCCGCCGCCGGCAGCCCGAACAGCAGGGCCAGATCGACCGCACGGCTGGTCGTAGTGCGCAGCGCCGCCGGCTCATTCGCATGCTGGTGCTGCGCGAACAGCGGCAACACGGTTGTGTAAAGCGCAATGCCGATCACGCCCAACGGCAGTTGGTTTAAACGATCAGCATAATAAAGGTAAGAGACGGCACCTACCGGCAGCAAGCTTGCCAGCACGGTTGATGCCACCAGGTTCAATTGCGTTGCGCTGCCGCCGATGATACCGGGAACCAGTTTTCGAAAGAAAATGCGAACATCTGGCGTCAGTTGCGGCCATCGCCAGCGCAGCGGCAAGTCACTGCGGCGGCACGCCCACATCAAGAAAATGAATTGCGCCAGCCCCGCCACAGTCATCCCCCAGCTCAGCACATGCGCGGGCATATTGGTGATCGGCACGAAAATGATCAGCGCCACGATCTGCACGATGTTGAACAGGATCGGTGCCGCCGCGTAATAACCGTTCTTGCCGATCGCGTTCAGCGCGCTGCCCTGTAGGCTCGCCAGCGTGATTAGCGGCAGATATGGAAAGGTCAACAGCCCCAGCGTCACCGCTAAGCCATAACGCAGCGGTTCGTCTGCAAAGCCTGGCGCAATCAAGCGGATCACCCAGGGCATCGCGATCATCATCAGCCCAGTGAACGGAATCAAAATCGCCATCAGCAGGCTTTGCACCTGCTCGGCGAAATTCTGCGCGGCGGGCAGGCCCTCCACATGCTGCGCGCGCTTGAAGGCGGGCACGAAGGCGGCGTTGACCGCGCCCTCTGCAAACAGCGTGCGGAACAGGTTCGGCAACCGCTGCGCCACCACGAACGCATCGGCCAGCGGCCCTGCGCCCAGATAATTTGCCGTCAGCACGTCGCGCACAAATCCGGCCACGCGCGAAACCAGCGTTAGGCCGCCGAAGGTGAAAAAACCGCGTGTTAGTGTTGCCATACAAAAATCCTTATTATCGTCTTATATATTGTGAAAATCACAACATGGCGAGCCAATAGACGGCTGCAAACAGCATCGCTACAATCGTTCTTCATGCCGATGCCTTTGCCTACCCACCTCTTTGCCGAACTGCCAATTTGGCTGCGCGGTCTCTTCCTTGGCATTGCGCTTTCGGCCCCGGTCGGGCCGATCGGCATCCTTTGCATCCGCCGCACGCTCGATCGCGGATTGGCGCTCGGCCTTGCAACCGGCCTCGGCGCCGCTTGTGCTGATACCTTTGTCGCCAGCATCGCGGCCTTTGGGCTCTCCTCGATCATCGACTTCCTGACCGCCTATGGGCGTGAGCTGCGCCTTGCTGGCGCGCTGGTCATGCTCTTTATCGCCTGGCGCATCTGGGCCGACCATTCTGCGGACCGGGTTCAGCTTAATACTGTTGCCTCAACTGAACCCCCCAGCGCCGGGTCGCTGGCGGGCGTGGCCTCGGGCGGCTTTGCCATTACCTTTACCAATCCAGTCACGATTATCGCCACCCTGACGCTGGTAACGACACTTGGCGTCTCTGGCGAGGCCAAGGCCCAGTTCGACGGTATTATGCTGGTTGTTGGTGTGTTGCTCGGCGCCGGCCTCTGGTGGATGGCGCTTTGCAGCTTTACCGCTGCCTTCCGCCACAAATTCTCTGGCCGGACGATAACTTTAATAAACCGGGCCACTGCCATCGTTTTGGCCTTGTTTAGCGTCTGGATCCTAGGCTATGCTTTTGGCCGCCTTTTCCCAAAGCCGCTTTTCAGCTATCTGTAATCGTTTTACATTAATAACGATATTTGTTATTTGATTGGTTAAGGAGTTAAAATGGCCACCCATCATGAAATAAGAATGCGCAAAGCGCGTGAACGTGATCCAGCCCAACGCCAATATACTGATGCTAACTGGTATCCTGGTAAATACGATGCTGATTATGAAGCATTAGCTTTAGAAAAATTTAGAAATCAACCAATTCGACCGGATCGCGCTATAGCAATGAGCATAGCGACAACAATTTCGGCAGTAGCAATAACGGCAATTCTTAACCGTAAAAAGCTTGCATCATTAATCTGTGGCCGCTAAAACACCATTCAGTCGTCCGGGTTCCCATTGTGGAACGGCATACCTGGCGGCTGTAACTGAAACCTAGGAGGTCAAAATGCCGAAGATCAAGACCCATAGCGGGTCCAAAAAGCGATTCAAAGTCACCGCCAGCGGCAAAGTCAAGGGTACGCCCGCCGGCAAGCGCCATGGCATGCGCAAGCGCACCAACGACCAGCTGCGCGAAGCCCGCGGCACGTTTGTGCTGTTCGCAACCGACGGCAAGAATGTTTTGAAGAACTTCCTGCGCAACTCATTCAAGGGGGCATAAACCATGGCACGTGTAAAACGCGGGATGATGGTCCGGGCCCGTCACAAGAAAATCATCAAGATGGCGAAGGGCTATCGCGGCCGTTCGAAAAATTGCTTCCGCATTGCCATTCAGCGCGTCGAAAAGGGCCTGCAATACGCCTATCGCGATCGCCGCAACCGCAAGCGCGATTTCCGCGGTCTCTGGATTCAACGCATCAACGCCGGTGCGCGCGAAAACGGCCTCAACTACGCCCGCTTCATGCATGGCGTGAAACTGGCCGGCATTCAGCTGAACCGCAAGATGCTGTCCGACATTGCCGCGACCGATCCGGTCTCGTTTAAGGCCATTTGCGAGAGCGCGCAGACGGCCTTGCAGAACAAACAAGCTGCCTAACTAGCAGTTTCTAGTAAATGCATTTAGGGTCGTAAGCGCAGCTGCGCTTGCGGCCTTTTTTATTGTTGGTGACTTATGGATGATCTGAAAACCGAACTGCTTGCCGCCATTGCCGCTGCGGCTGACCCCGCTGCACTCGAAGCTGTGCGTGTCGCTGCGCTTGGCAAAAAAGGCCGCGTTACGGACCTTCTGAAAACGCTTGGTACGATCTCTCCAGAGGAGAGAAAAACAAAAGGCGCTGAAATCCATCTACTTAAAGAAGCCATTGAATCCGCCCTCGCCGCCCGTAAGGAGATCCTCGATGCCGCGGCAATGGAAACGAGGCTGGCATCTGAAACGCTCGACGTTACCCTGCCCGTATCTGCCCGCGCTACTGGCAAAATCCACCCGATCAGCCAGACGATTGAAGAACTAGTCGAGATTTTTGCCGCGCAAGGCTTCAGCGTTGCTGAAGGCCCGGATATCGAGAACGACCAGATCAATTTTACCGATCTCAATATTCCGGAAGATCATCCCGCCCGGCAGATGCAAGATACCTTCTATTTGCCCCCTGGTACGGATGGCACGAAATGGCTACTGCGAACGCATACTTCGCCGGTGCAAATTCATACCATGCGCGGTTCGCCCCCGCCGCACCGCGTCATTATCCCTGGCCGTGTCTATCGGGCAGAGCATGACGCTACCCACTTCGCCATGTTCCATCAGATCGAAGGCTTGGTAATCGACCGCGATATCAATATGAGCCATCTGCGCGGTTGCCTCGAAACGTTCCTGTCACAATTCTTTGGCATCACCGCCAACCTGCGCTTCCGCCCCAGCTTCTTCCCCTTCACAGAACCCTCGGCCGAGGTTGATGTCGGCTGTGATCGCTCAAATGGGCAACTTAAGATCGGCAGCGGCAGCGACTGGCTGGAGATTGGCGGCTGCGGCATGGTACATCCGAATGTGCTGCGCGCTGGTGGCGTCGATCCTGATGAATGGCAAGGCTTTGCCTTTGGCTTCGGCATCGACCGGCTTGCCATGCTGAAATACGGCATCCCCGATGGCCGCGCCATGTTCGATGGCGATATTCGCTGGCTCGACCATTATGGGTTTGACCCGCTGGCTATACCGTCGCTTGCGCGGGGTACGCTGTAATGCCCTTTTTCGAGCGCCCCGCGATTAGCCTCTATCTTGTCCGGCACGGCCAGTCCGCCGCAAATGCCGACAAGAACCTTTATCGCACGATCGCCGACCATGCGATTCCGCTCACAGAACTTGGCGAGAGGCAAGCCAAAGAGGTCGGGCAATTTCTGCGCACCGAACTTGCGGGCAAGAAAACCATTGTCCTGCATAGCGCCTATATCCGTGCGCGGCAGACGGAACAGTTATTGTGCGCCGGATTACAGCAAGACTGTATCGCGGAACGGGTCGAGCTGGTCGAAATGGCAGAACAGCAGCTAGGCCTGTTCGATGGCGTGCCGGAGGAAGAGCGCAAACTGCAATTTCCTGAAGAATACAGCCGCTTCCAGCTGATGCATGACGTATCGGGCCGCTTTTTTGCGCGCCCGCCACAGGGCGATAGTCCGTTTGATATCTACAACCGCGCCACGCGCGTGGTTGACCTCATCAAATTCGCCGCCAAGCACGAGGGAATCGAGAATTTCGTTTTAGTCGGCCATGGTAATTGGTTTGCCTGTTTCCAGATGGCTTGGTTGAACCTTCCGTTCGAATGGTATGCCGCGCACCGCACGCCGTGGAACGCCGAAGTCATCAAGATCGAAGGCGACATGCGGATCGGCACGATCTTCCAGCCGCAAGACGCCACGCAGGAAGCTTCGCATGCGCCGCAAGTCACCGCGCAGACCGTTTGATAGGAACGCATTATGAAATTCACACTCGATTGGCTAAAGGCCCCGCTTGAAACCACCGCTTCGCTCGAAGCGATCACGGAAAAACTCACAGCCATCGGCCTTGAAGTCGAAAGCATTGAAGATAAGGCGAAATTGCTCGCGCCTTTTACTGTCGCTTACGTCAAAGAGGCGAAGCAGCATCCCGATGCCGACCGCTTGCGTGTGTGCACTGTCGAAACAGGTACGGAAGACTTACAGATCGTCTGCGGCGCGCCTAATGCGCGCGCCGGGATCAAAGTCGTGCTTTCGCGCCCCGGCGATTACATTCCCGGCCTCGATAAAACCATCAGCCTCGGCAAGATCCGCGGCGTCGAGTCGCAAGGCATGCTCTGCGCAGCCGATGAACTGGGCTTGGGCGACGATCACGACGGTATTCTAGAGCTACCCGCAGACGCACCGATTGGCGCGAAGCTGCTCGACGTGCTGGCTGATATTTTTCCAGCCGCCGGCACAGTCGTGATCGAAATCAACTTGACGCCCAATCGCGGCGATTGTGCCGGCGTTTACGGCATTGCCCGCGACCTTGCCGCCGCTGGCCTCGGCAAACTGAAGCCTTTGCCGTCCACGACCGTGCCTGCTGCCTTCGATAATCCCTACAATGTTGTCGTTGAAGACGATGCCGATTGCCCGGCTATTGCATTGCGCCTCATTCGTGGCGTCAAGAATATCCCTTCGCCGTCTTGGCTACGCAGCTGGCTGGAAGCGATCGGCGTCACGCCGATTTCCGCCCTCGTCGATATCACCAACTTTCTGACGTTCGATCTCGCGCGCCCGCTGCATGTCTTCGATGCCGCTAAGGTGCATGGCAAAACTGTCATCATCCGCCGTGCAAAATTTGGCGAGTCGCTGGAAGCACTCAATAACAAAACTTATCCGCTCACGCCTGAAATGTTGGTGATTGCCGACGAACAAGGCGTTGAATCTCTTGCGGGCGTCATGGGCGGCCTTGCCTCTGGCTGCAGCGAGAACACGACCGAGGTGCTGGTCGAATGCGCGCTGTTTAATCCTGAACGCGTGGCGATTGCCGGGCGTTTATTGCAAATCAACAGCGATGCGCGCTATCGGTTCGAGCGCGGGGTCGATCCGGCCTCTCTCACCTACGGCATGGAAATCGCCACGCGGATGATCCTCGATATCTGCGGTGGGGAAGCCAGCAGCATCGTCACAGTCGGCAAGGCTGATCGCAACCGCGATGCTATCGCCTACGCCCCCGCTCGCTTTGCGAAGCTCACTGGGGTTGAACTCGCCGATGAAAAGCAACAGGAAGTTTTTGAAAAGCTCGGCTGCACTGTTATAGCCAAAGGCGATAGCTGGCAAATAACGCCGCCTAGCTGGCGGCCTGACATTACTATTCCCGAAGACCTAATCGAAGAAGGCTTGCGCATTTACGGCTATGACCAGATTCCCGCCATGCCGCTGCCACCTGTTACTAGCGGTACAGCGCTCTCGCCTATCCAGCGCCGCACTGCTTTGGCCCGCCGGGTTGCTACCACGCAAGGGCTTAGCGAATGCGTCACCTGGTCATTTATGCCGCCTGCACTGGCTGCCGAATTTGCGCCGGCCAACCCCGCCCTCGCACTCGTCAATCCGATCAGCGTCGAGCTCTCGCAGATGCGTCCGTCGATCGTTGGAAACCTGCTGCAAACCGCCGCGCGCAATGCCGCGCACGGGCAAAGCGATGTCGCGCTATTCGAGGTCGGCCCGATTTATAATCAGCTTGGTCTCGATGGTCAGGAAACGGTCGCGACTGGTCTCCGCATTGGCGCCACCATTCCAGCCTCATGGCGCATGCAGGCGCGGCCAGCCACTTTGTTCACAGTCAAAGCCGATCTAGCGGCGCTACTGGAGGCAAATGGCCTGTCGCTGGATAGCGTGCCGCTAAACCGCGAAGCACCGTCCTATTACCACCCCGGCCGCAGCTTCGCGCTACGCCTTGGGCCGACCGTTATCGCCTATGCGGGCGAGCTGCATCCGCGCCTTGTTGCATCGCAGGATTTAAAAAGCGCAGTCGCATTCGAGCTATTTCTTGATCGCTTACCACTGCCGAAAAAGACTGGTGCAGCGAAGCTGATGCTGAAGTTGCCTGTGCTACAGGCTGTCACGCGAGATTTCGCTTTCCTAGTGCCTGCTGATGCGCCAGCCGATGCGCTGCTGAAAGCCATTCGCAAGGCCGATAAAGACGTCATCACCAACGTGACTCTGTTTGATATCTATCAGGACGAAGCACGCTTGCCTGGTCAGAAATCGCTGACGCTTACCGTCACGCTGCAACCGCGCGGCGATGCGGCTTTCACCGATAAGGATCTGGAAGCGTTTTCGCAAAAGATCGTGGCGGCGGCGGAGAAGACGGGCGCAAAGATGCGCAGCTAACGGTTCAACTTTGCAGCCAGCAAGCGTTTGATCTCCGCCTCACGCGCTGGCCCCATTGGCGGCAAACCGCCTGCTTTCTCCGGGTCATAGTGCCCGTGTTTAATAAGCCCTCGCAGCTTGGCCGCTTCCCATTCTGGGAAACGCGATTGAATGCCTGCATGCGCTGTCACCGCTGCAATCAGCTTGCCGCGCCGTCCCAACTGCCGATCGGCGACCCGCACGATCAAAGGGTTTGGCATGCAGATCGGTCTGATCCGGTCGAGTAAATCCACGGCTTCACGCTCGCGACCAGCGCCCAACTCATCGGCGATGCCCATCAGCGCAATCCCGGCACTACGTGATTTGCCAGCTTTGCAATGAATCAGCAGCGGTTGCCCCTGATAACCACGCAGCAAAGCAAGGCACTGACGTGCAAGACGGCTGGTAAACATATCGTCACCACCGGCCACGTCGTTATCCCAAAAGCTAAAGATATGCTGCGGTGTGACGATGCCTAAGCCAGAAAGCCTTGGCGCGCGCCCTTCGCCTTCTTTCGCACCCGGATGCTCGATTGAGATCACTGCGGCATAATTACGTTTTACCAATTCAGCTAAAACATCGTCGCAGCCGCAAATCGTGTACCGGCTCTCAATTGCAGAGACGGTATCGCTGCTCATTTAGTCTTGCCGAATAACCGCTTCCCGATGGTGCTTGCTATCTGTTGCAATTGCTCATTCTGCGCAGCATCCGGTTTCGGCAGCGCGAATGGCGGCAAGGGCGAGTCAACCTTTACCTGCACGCGGGCGATATCCTGCTCGCTCGGTGTTGCTGCCTGCATGCCATTTTGCGCGCGCGATGGCACTGCTTTGCGCGCAGCTGCAGGCTCGGCGCGCAATTCCGTGCGACTGGCATCCCTTGTCGCGCCTGGTCGTGACTGTGCTTTTGAGCCGGCCTTGCTTTGCGGCATGGCGGCATCGGCAGCCAGCTTGGCGGGATCCGGCAAATTGGCCACGGCTATCATTCCTGCCTCTATGCCATTGCGCTTATCTGCACCGCGATAGCTTTGAACGGCAGCAGCCAATAGTGGCGGCAAAGTAGTTTCGTTTTTATCGTTAGAGCGTTTGGCGCTCCAACCACTATCCATCAGCTTGGCTGCGATATCGCTGGCCACACGATCCCGGTTCTCTGTCAACTGCGTCATAGCCGGTACTGGTAGTAGCTTGGCAACACGCAGTGCTTTCGGCTTGCCTGCGTCTATATATGGCATCCGCGCCGCCACGATGTGCTCGGAGAAGAGCATTACCACCTCGCCCTCGCGCTGCTCTTTCAAATCGCCATAGCTCGCGCGCGATTTGCTCTGAATGCTGGCCGTGCTGTCGTCCGTGTAAGGGTTGAACATGCCGGTGGCGGCCTTTTTGCTCTGCACCTGCATTACATTGTCTTTGCCGACTGTATTCTCGAAAAATTCCCGCGTGCCGGTCGGGTCTTCCAGCTTCCCGAAAATTTTCAGGTTGCAGTTCCCGGCGATCGAACGCGCTTCTTCTTTCACGCGCTTTTCCATTGCCGGCAAATCCTGCGCCGCGAATACCAGCGAGAAGCCGAGCGAACGCGCCTGCGCCGCCATTACGGCCATGCCTTGGGCCGTGTAGTAGCCGACCTCGTCGAAGATCGTCATGTAAGATGCAGGCGAATTGGTCGATTTATTCTCGATCGCCATCTGCCAGCTACCTTCGACCATTGCGCCCAAAGCCGAGCCCATCATGCCTTTCAAAGCTGCAGCCACAATCTTGCCGAGGTTAGCGGCTTCGTCGGCGCTCTTTTCTAACGCTGGGATCAACACCACAAGGATACGGCGGTTCAACACCACATCCAACACATCGACATCCGCCATCTGCGCCTTAAAGATATAGCTATAGTCGTCAGCCAGCGACTGTAAGGAGCGCGTAAACTGCATGGATAAATAGCCATGCTGCTGCCGCGCCGTGGTGAGATCGAACACCGGCGTGTCGGGCGATGGCGGCTTCTCCTTGCCGTCGTCGTCAAAGGCTTCATCAACATAACCCGGCAACGTGTCGAGATAATTCTTCAGCCCTAGCAAGATGCGTTGCGGCAAGGTGCTGTCTCTAGAAAGCGCGATGATGCGGTCGAGATTAAAATTCTGCCGGATCACATCGATATCCAGCATCTGGTTCTGGCGGTCGCGCTTGAAGGTCAGCGCGGGCATTAGCGCGCCTACCAGCGAGATCGCGCGCTCCTTCCACATCGCA
Source organism: Alphaproteobacteria bacterium (assembly GCA_965246895.1). Classification (GTDB taxonomy): domain Bacteria; phylum Pseudomonadota; class Alphaproteobacteria; order JAIXQD01; family JAIXQD01; genus CBDFFX01. The sequence goes on from OZ251993.1 coordinate 1,333,140, forward strand.
TTCTCGCCGCCGCCTTCGGCCAGCAGCGAAACCAGCATTTGCACGAGATAACTGGCCGAGCCGCTGCTGAACGGGTTCATGCTGTTGGACGAAGATCCCTCGTCGCTATTCCCAGTCATATAGTTGATGATCAACAGATCATCGTCGCGCCCGAAGCGCCGCGCCAGCGCGTAAAGATCGCCCCAGTTGCCGGTATCTGCCTTGCCGTCGACAAAGGTAAAGCCCGATGCCCAGCAGAGAGAATTAGTGGCTAGCGCCTGTAGCCCCTTGGTTTTACCGGCGCCGGTTGTGCCGAGATACAGCATGTGTGTACGCGCGTCGCTATCCGTTAGCCACACCTCTTCCTGCGTCTTACGATCATTGCCCAGATACAGAACGCCGTTCGATTTCTTCTTTTCCGACGGGCTGTTATTTTGCGGGTCGGGCATGGGTGCCGCATGCTTCGGCATTTTGAACGGCAGCTTGAAAACGCGTGTCTTGAACCAGCGCAGATATATCAACCCGATGATCAGATCGATATCCCAAAGCCCCTGAAATTTGGGCATGGCCGGCACCAGCAGCGGCAGGAATAGTACACCTAACAGTCCGCCATAAACGATCAGCGCATTATCGGGCTGGGAAAACCAGTCAGCCGTGCGTTCCTGCCAAGGACGCACGTCCTTGAACAAGCTCGAACTTTTGACAATATATTTTTCCTCGATTGGCATCTGTCTATTGCGGTCTCTCTATACTACTGGGCTGGAGCGGTAGCTTCGCCGCTATTTAAAAATTGCTCGGCGGACATTGGCTGGCCGGGTGGAACAGGTGCCGCAGGCGTGACGGCTGAACCGGCCCCTGCAGCCGCGCCTTGTAAACTTTGGATCATCGATTGCAGCTTGGCTTGGTCGGGGTTCGTGCTTTGGCTACTCAATTTCCCGCCATCTAATTTTTCGAGCAGTGCAAACAAAACCGCTACCAGCATGATCGCGGCGATCACGCCCATGGTCGTTTTGAACGCGCGGCGGAACCGGTGCGTCTGGCTACCGCGCAACAAAGCGCAGCGAATGCCGGCGGCGGCTTCCTCGGCGGCATCCTTGACCTCGAATTTCGCCAGCGTCGTGGTTGCACCTGGCGCACCGATGTTGACAAGGTTTAATTCATATTCGCCGGGCTTGGTTGCCACATCAACGGCAACGGTCTGTAGGCGCGCAAGGTCTAGCCGCACGAAAGTCGGCTCGCGCGCGCTATCCAGATAGGCGACCAATGCCCCGTCGATTACGCGGGCTTTAATGCCGTAATGCCAATGGCGGAAAAAATGTTTCATATTGTTGCTCCTACTTTTCTTAAGCTCTCGCCAGTTTTTTACTAAATTTAGCGAACGGATTTTTGCTAACTGTTTTCTCTTTGGTTATGCTGGCGATACGCTTAGGCGCGCCTTCCTGCAGCGCTGGAATATGCCCGCCTTTAATCTGCAGATCCTTCACGAACTCTAGCACTGGCGGAATAGCGGTATCGACGCGCGGCATCAGTAGCGCCCGCCCTTTGCCATTGTCGACCGCGCGTTCCGCCATGTAGTGCGCCATCGCCCCCGCGCCTTCGGCGTGGAAGGTGCGGCGACCCAGGTTGTTCAGCGCATACCACAATCCGCGATCTTGCCCGCGTAGCCATAAGAACTGCGCTGGCGCCAACACGCCGCCCTGATCCCGCGCCCAACGCAATACGCCGATCAGCGCGGTCGTTCGATAAGCATGATGAGCCGCTTGCTCTAAAGCTGGCCCCAGCAAACTGCGATCGTTTAAAACGCTGTTGATCTGCGCCAGCGCGGCGTCATTCAATGTAAGACCACCCTCGCGCCCGTCACTGCGCGGGCTCCAGCATTGTGCGATCAACCCGAGTAAATCGTCGCTCTCTTTCCGTTTCTGCGCGCCTTTTAGGGCAAACGCTGCCAGCAGCGCACGATGATGCGGCTTCAAGCCCGTCATTCCTTCCCAGCGCGGCCCCAATTGCGTGATGAATGCTTGGCGAATACCTTCCTTGTCCGGCACATTGTCGATCACCGGAATCCGCGCCCAGGCAATCCATTCTGCAGGCGCTAAGCTCTCTGCAAACAGCGGCAGCTCAGCTGGCACTGGCGTACCTGGCACGCGGGCGCTGGTCTTGCCGGGGTCGAAATTGACGACCGGGGAAATCGTCGGCCAAGTTTGTGATTGGATCCGGATCAGCCCTTCAAGATCGTACTTGTTCTTGAACTTTGCCGTTGGCGCATGAAACAGCATCCAAAACGCGCTGGCACCCATGATCAGCGCCACTGGCCAGCGCATGATATCGCCCAGCGCCGCGGAAACATTCCACAGCGTCTTGGCATCAAGGTCGCTTGGTCGCAGTTTTTCGGCATGCGGCTGCACCGTCATTTGTGGCAGCGCCTTGATCACGGCATCAAAGCGGTCAGTGAAAACAGCAACCAAATTCAATTCGCCTAAACGGATCCAGCGCAGGATAGAGACGATCGGACCCTCAAAAAAATACCAAAGGCCATACAATGCCGCCAGCACCACCACGAAGGTGACGATCAGGTTCAAATTGCCATTGTCGTTTTGGGCCATAGGTTAAGTAAAATCCCGCATTAAAAGTTTCATCAGTTTAAAGCCCACGCCCGTTCTTTGTCTAGATTTCCTGCGACATTAGGCCAGCCTTGCTGCTGGTTTATTGCGCCAACCTGGCCAGCCGCTCTTGCTCGTAATAGGCCAGCAATTCCTCGACAATCTCCTGAATGACGACGCTGGTCGCGCTATTCTCGACCTCGCCCGACTCTGTTCGCAACACCACCCGGCGGCGGATGTCAGATCGTGCTGACCCACCAGGGTAAGCATGTGCCAGAATTTGCCGCGCCGATTGCCCGCCTAAAATATTATAAAGCGCGTTGCGGATCGTCACATCCTCGCTAGAGGTCGAAAGCGCCCAGAGCTCGATCGGCCCCAGCGTATTGACCAGATGCTGCTCGTAGCGGCCCTCGTTCGTGCCCAGGATGAAGAGCACCGGCGCGCCCGATGGTTTCGGCCCGGTCAGCGCATAGCGCATCACCGATTGCGCGGTCGTCGAAAGGCCGAACCGCTCAGCGGCATTTGTCGTCGCGCGGTCAGAGATGGTCGCCCCGCAAATCCAGATGCCCGTCGCCAGATCCACCATATCGTCGCTGAAATCTTCCATCAGCTGCGAGGCAAGCGAGATTTGCACACCCCATTTGCGGCCTTCGCGTACATCGCGAATGACCTGCGCACGCACGCTACGCGACTTTGCCGTGCGATGGAATTCGTCATAGCAGATGCGCTTCGGCAGCTCGCGGATCTCGCGGATGCGTACTTCATGGAACGCACGATATTTCGGCGGGAAGAATTTCAGCGCGTCCGTACCCAGCCACCAGCTGCGCACCATGGCATTCCGCGCCAGCATATACATGATCGCCGTTTGGCGGTCGGCGACTTCATCGCCTTGCGGGGCGACATCCTGCAGATCGATCGCGCAAACCCGCGCACCGCCGATATCGAACCGCGTGATGCCTGACAAAATCGGGAACTCGCGAATGGCGCTGGCGATCATCCGTTCAAAGGCATGGATCACGCCCTCGGCGCTAGCGCCAATCTGTGTTTCTTCGAGCAGCGAGCGGATTTGCGGGCGGCGCGCGGCCGTCACGGCATCGGAGAGCGTGGGCGAAGCCTGCCGCTGCGCGATCAGGGCGATATGCGTCTCACCCGCCTCGAACAGTGCGTCAACCACATCCCACCAGACGGTATCTTCCGGCAGCTTGATCCCGCGGCGCAGGATCACGTCGTCGATCTCTGGCATCACGCCCTGTATATAGGGCCGCGGCTCGCTGTTCGACGTTTGGTCAGAACGCCAACGGTACATCTCGTCAACGCACAAGCCGACCAATTGCGGAATCCCATCGTATGGCTGCTCCTGCCCCGGCGGCGTGCAGAGCTGGGTGACGATCTCGCTCAAGAATGCGCGCTCGTCCGGCAGCGGCTCACGGCAACCCAACTGTGTGTCGAACGGATTGATCGCATAGTCAGGCGTCATCTGTAGCTTGAAGTGCTGCGCTTCATACCGCCGGTCGAGCGGCAACGCATCGCGCAACATCGCGATCAAGCCTGACGACGATGGCCCGATATCGAGGATCGCGACGAACGGCAACCGCGCCATCCCCGCCGACAGGCAGGTCGAGAGGTTCAATACGTTCATCAGCACAGACTTACCCGCGCCCGGCTGCGCGAAGATCAGGTCGAACCATGTCGTCGTCAAATTACTGCCAGTTTGGTATGGCCATGGCCGTCCATCGGGCGTGCGAAAGATATGCGCGCCGTCCGTGAACGGGCTCGATGCCCGCTGCCATGGCAGCAGCTTCATCGCTTCATAGAATGGTAGCACGGCAGGAATAGCGGTAGAAGCGCAGGCAATGCCAAGCGCGCTCGACATCACACCTTCTAGTACATCACCGGAAATCTGCGTCGCCTGGGCATAACCCCAGCTTTCGATGCCTTGCAGCAAACCGGCCACGCGTCGCTCCAGCAAATCCTGCTGCCCATCCGGCGCCCAGGTCGCGAACGAAACGCGCATCCGCACGATCGGCTCGCTATTGGCTAGCTGCGACATCGCATTCAGCGAGTCGCGGATCTGCTTGTTGGTGTCGGTCACGAAGCCGAGAATCTGCGACAGGGTTTTCTTAAAGGCCGTGCCGCTAATACCATTACTCTCAATCAGGAATGAAATCCTGAACGGCACATCGGCATCACGCAATCGGCTCAGCAATTGCGTGAACGGCATCGGCTCCAGCGGCCCCAATGTCATATCGACGTTCGACCACAAGTTGCTACCGATCTTGACGGTATTGCTATTGACGATATGCGCGTCGTCGATGGCTAATTGCCGGCGTAGCGCTGGCCACAGCACATCGGAAAAATCGCCACGTCGGTTACCATTCGGGCTGGTGCCGGCTTGGCCACGTGCTGGAATTGGATCGCCCGGCAGGCAGGCGCGCCATTTATCGTTGGCGCGGCTTGGATAGATGCTGTTGCGCACGGCGGCCAGCGCCGTATGGCTATCGGCGACCTCAACCTTAAAGCCCATTTCTTCAAGGCTACCGGCAGTACCGGCCACGTAACTGCGATGCCGCACGCGCAGCGCATCGACTGCAGCGAATGGATATTGCGCCCAGCGCGCCGTCACCCACTTCTGACCTTTTTTAGACTTCATCGCCTTGTCGAGTTCGGTCTTGGTAATTGCCGACGGGCGCGTCCACAACACGCACCAGCATTCTTCGTACGCCAGATAGCGCGACAAATGTCGGCGACGCTCTTCCAACAGATCAGTCATGTCGAGGCCCACGACCTTGGCCGCTTGGAAGTTCGGCGCCATCAAGCGGTCCATCTCGCGCCGCACCTGGTTGGGATCGCGAATGAAATAGAATTGCATCGCGTAGCCAGGCCGGTCGAACTTCGAGCCGAGCTTCAGGGTCGCGGATTCCAATATATGCTGATACTCGGTTTCACCAATCATCTGGCGCGAACCATAGATGCGCACAAACGACACGAGCGAGCCGTCACGCGCAACCAGCGTGTAATTATCGTCCGCCGTCTCCAACTGGATGAAGCTTTCCAAAGGTTGCTTCAGCCCTGAAAGCAGCCCTCCGACCAGATCGTCTAAAATCCCTACCATTATTGTGCAATGAACCCCGGTTAACGAATGCTGCGCTCAGCCTATCACTCTAATGATAAGTGGTTAAGAGCGGCAGAATAGCGAAAGCATGGTCAATAAACAGCTAACAAGGTCAGCAGGTTAGAGTTGATTCATTACGAATAGATAATCAGTTTTAAATATTTTATTACATCTTTCTGTTATTTCATGCACATGACTTTTTCGGACCACTTTTCTAAACAAGCTGCCCACTACGCACGTTATAGACCGACTTATTCCCCTCAATTTTACCGATGGATATTAAGCAATGTAACTGATCGTAATCTTGTATGGGACTGCGGAACTGGGAACGGTCAAGCTGCCAAAGATTTGGCTAGCCATTTTCAACAGGTATACGCAACTGACCCCAGTGAATCACAAATTAAAGAAGCCTACCGCCTACCAAATATACGCTATGAAGTCAGCCCGGCTGAACGTTGTGTTTTGAAAGATAGTTCTGTCGATCTCGTAACCAGTGCTCAAGCGGCGCACTGGTTCGATCATAAAAAATTTAATAAGGAAGTCAAACGCGTATTGAAACCTGGCGGTACGATTTGCCTTTGGACTTATAAAGATCCAACGAGTACAGATGCTGATGTCACAGCGGCTTTAAAGATAGTTTCACAATCATTACTAGGAAAATATTGGCCGGAAAACGCAAAAGATATATTCCAGCGCTATCGGGAAATTCCCTTCCCTTATGAAATTATACCAACACCTAATTTTGAAATCACTACCGACCTTAATCGCGATGAACTAGTAGGTTACATATCCAGTTGGTCAGCCACGCAAAAATACATTGACGAGAATGGCCCTAATGCCCTGATAGCTGTAGCCGATAGTCTTGCAAAAGTTTGGGCCAATCCCACCGAGCGCAAGCAATTCTCCTTCAAAATGTTTGTCTTGTTAGGGTTAAATAATTAGGCAACTGCGTTACGCAAACTGTTTTAGAGGAAACCGAAAGCCGGTGAAAGCTTTAGCAGCGATGGCAGTGTCCGCTTAAGATCGCGCAACACGCGCTGTGTTGTCTTCGGTGCCAGCTCCATGATCGGGCCACGGCCATTGACGATATATTCCGCGCCCGCTTGCGCACGCGCCTCGCTGGTAGCCACCGTCCACCCATAGGCTTGCTCGCTCATGTCTAGCTCAGGCGGCATTTCGAACGCGCGGTTGACGCTAAGGTAGTAGGCATTTTCGGCAATAGCGGTTCGCGACAGGCGTTCGTGGTCGCCGCAAAATGCAGTCAAATTTTGGTAACTCCTAATCCGACCTCTAATCAGCGGGCGTTGTAGCTCCACATCCATGAGATGGATCAATTCGTGATAATGCGTCATCGCATCAATTAGCGAACGCTTCCGCTTGCCATCGAGCATGCAATATTCGAAGTAGGTCACGATCTTCTGCTTACGGTTGACGCAAGCCATGGTCTGCCCATCATCCGAACTTTCGCCCTCGATTGAAACGCACCAGCCACGGCTCGCCGCATAATCTACGGCTTGCGATGGCGTTGCCTGCCACAGGCCGAGGATGTTTTCAACAAATGCGTCGCTAACCGCCGATTGCTGAGACCGATAAATTTCCATACATGGACTTTATCACGCCATCTTGAAAGTAATTCTGCAAAACCTAGTTAATGCGTCGAGGGCTTAAGTATGCCGTTAACGCAGCAGAACAGCAGCCAATCCTTGCACGCTTGTTCCAGCAAGCGATAAGCTGTATTGCGGCGCGTTTCCTTGTCCGCCAGATCAGCTGGGATCTGTGCTTTCACGCTATCGGGCGCGTTTAGCAACATACCGTCAAGAATTTCTTCGGCACCCTGCAAGCCACCTGCATCGAGCGCCTGCAGCGTCATCACCATCGGCGCACTGCCTAACAGAGCCCGCCCTAAAGTGGGCGAAGCGAGTAAGGCGCCTTGCTCGCTTACCGTTTCATCGCGCAGGCGGCGATTATAGTCGCCCACAAAATGCAGATTGTTGAAATCGCCCTGCAGCATCTCGCCGAAGTCACGGGTTGGCTCGGCAATACCGGCAGCGCAGAGTAGCTGCACTGCGGCGACGATTTCTTCCTGTACAATCCCAGCAAATGCAGGCTCGGCCACTAGGTCGCCGATCGAATGCGGCATATCGGCCAATGCCGTTAACAGCCGCGTGTAAAGTGGCGTTGAAAGGTCGACCTTGCGGCCAAAATAGCTGAATTGTGTTTCAACAGCGCCCGTCGGCGTTGGCAAGCCGAACGTGAAGCCGCCAAGGCGTGACGCTTCGGTTTGGCCAGCCGCCAGGTTACCCTTGCTGAACACATCGTGACGCACGCTGACATTCATCGCTACATCTTTTAGGTTTTCATAAACCGCGGCGCCTTGCTGCGCCAACAAACTATCGTGCGTTTCTGCTGGCGCCGAAAGCTCCAGATAGTTATTGCGTAATTTGGCGCTACCCAGATAGCTAAGGCCATGCTTGCGCGCCGCATCCTGGGCTTGGTCGGTATTCGTGCTGCCAGCCTGATAGCTCAGCAGAAAATCATTCGTTGTTTTGCTCGTGCTAGGCGTGACGTTGTAAGCGGTATAGCAGAGGCCGGTATCCTTTAGCATCGCGGCAGCGGCAGCGATAATGCGCGTCGCATCCAGTTCTGGCGCGGAGACAAGGTTGGTCACAACAAAATCGAATTGCCCTGGCAGCGCTGCCGCCAAGTCTTCCGGCGAAGCTGCTACGAATTTCACGTTGTCGATCCCGCAGGCAACGGCTTGGGCACTGCCTTGCGCCAATTCGTCTTCACTGGCGCCAAAGCCGAAAAATTGGCCTTCAGGGTTAGCAGCGGCCAATGCCACCAGTAACGCGCCGGACTTGCAGCCTAGCATCGCATAGGTAAAGCCATTGACCTGATCGGCCGGCACAAAGCCGCGGATCGCACTTAGATAGCGCAGATTGGTTGGGCTGATCGCGCGCAGCCAGTCTTGGCGGGATTCATTCGTCATCTCGGTTAGCTCCGCAAACGGGTCGTTGGTCAGCGCCACCTTAATACCCGACTGAAACTCTGGCGAGAGGTTTTGCGTCTTATTATTGGGTGTTGCGGTCATAGGTATGCCTCCAAGGATTAAAATCAGCCAAAATTAGAAAGTGTTAAAGGTAATTGAGGATCGACAGCTTGGTGATACGCGCGGTGGCAGCATAGGAAGCCTCAATCTGCGTCTGTAGCGTCGTGATCTTCGCAGCGACCTCGGCAGTATCGATCTTCTGAATATCGTCTTGGTCGCTTTTCATAAGGCTAATGAAAGTGTCATGCCGCTGGTCGACCGATTTCAGCAAAGACTGGTTAGCCGCATTCGTCGCCTGCACGCCGCGCATTGCAGTCTGCGCATCATTCAGCAGGGCAGAGGCCTTGGCTGTATAATTGTCGTAGTTAGCTGGATCTTGGCTCGCCGCATAAGCGTAGCGCAGTCCTTGGATCATTTTTTGAAAGGCTGGATCGGTGCTGGTAACGCCATAGGTCACGTTTAGCCCGTCGTCGATCGCAACTGAATCTTTAATGCTAGCGCCCGCAACCGCGGCCGTTGGGTTGAGCGCATCGTAGTCAGTATCGTACAGCGGTACAGCAGGGGGCGATACTGGCACAAACGGATAAGCTTCGGTTGGCGGCACGGCCAGGGTTGTCAAGTCAACCAGCGGCGCGGTGTCATAACGATTGCCGGAAAAGACATAACGCCCGTCGATCTTTTGGTTCATGTAATAGTCGACTTGGCTCAACGCATCCTTGGTTTGTGAAGCCAAGCCGGCGGTAACAGCGGCTTCGCCGTTGTTAGCGCCGTTAATGGCCTGCCGGATGCTGGAGATCAGCGTCTGCATGCCTTCCATCGAGGCCGCGGTCGTTTGAACGCGTGGCGTCAAGGTGCCGATTACGCTTTGATAATTTTCACGGCGCGATTGGTTGGCGCGCAAATCAAGCAGATTGCGCGTATCAGGCGCAGATAGATTAGAAAGATCGGTTGTTTTCTTGCCGCTCGATAATTGCTCCTGCAGCAATGCCATGGTTGCCTGCCCTTGCTTAACGAGGCGCAGCGTTTGGTCTTGCAGGGTAATTGCCGTGATGCCACCGGGAACTGAAACCATCTACGTTATCCTTCTATCGCAACACGCCATCAAGAACGTCGAACATATCTTTGACGGTCGTTATGACGCGGGCCGAAGCCGCATATGAATTCTGTAATTGCGTCAACCGCACCAATTCTTCATCAACATTGACGCCACTGGTATTACCAACACGTTCCTTGTAATTGGCGGCGGTTATAGTCGCGATCGTCGCGCGCTCCGATATATTGGCGCTGGCCTGACCGATGGCAGAGATGATGCTAGACACAAATCCGAAATAAGATTTGCTAGTGGTTGAAACACCGGCAGCCGTAATGGCGCGGGTATTATCGTTAATCGCCGTTGAAACCGGCTGCGCTGATGCCGTTTTAACCACAGCGCTGCCATTCATCAAATTGGCGTTAATGCTGATCGTATATTGATCACTCCCGGTAAAGAAACTGCCGGCCAACTCGCCCGTTTTAGTCGTGGCGCCGTTATATGCCGCGGCAAAACTGGTAGGAGAACCGGCAGTCGATAGGAAATTATCAGCAACTGTCGCCAACTGATTGCGCAGCTTGCGGATCACTTCAGTGCCACTATCGGCACTTGCAGCGCTAGGCGAACTATCGGCGCGAATGTTCAGCAACGCTTCGAAGGAGCCGCCTTTTAAGAGCCCGCCCAAGTCATCGCCCTGCGCATTCCGGATCGTCGTGCCGTCATAAGCCAGGGTCTGCCCTTGTGCATCCAGCAACGTAAGCCCGCCATTGGTCAGCAAACGTACCGTGCCCAGCTCGCCCGGTAATTGCTGGACCGCCACGTATTTCGCAATTTCACGCACGGCGGTGTCGCGCTGATCTTCCAGATCGCCCGTCGCCTGCCCCGTACCTTGACCATTCGAGATTTGCGCGTTTAAAGCTGTGACAGTTTTCAGCAATTGATTAACGCGCGATACCCCATCCTTGGTATCTTGTTGAATCTGCCGGTCGAGCGTTTCGATCCCTGCCGAGAGCCGCTTGATTTCATTGGCGAGCGCATTGCCCGAATTGATCACCTGGCTTTGCCGCGTCACGTCTTCAGGCGATGCCGTCAGTGATTGCCAGGCATTGCCAAAATTGGTGACCGCATCGCCAAGCGCCGTGCTGTCGGTCGAGATGCCGTATAAATCTTTGATCTGCGAGAAATAGCCGGTCTGTGATTGCGTCAGACCCTGTTCTGAAAGCGAGGTATTATAGGCTTTGTTCAGATTGTTGCTGACGACGCGACCGTAAGCGGTGACTTTTACGCCGCCAATGTCCGCGCCGCCAACTACAGCTTGCTGGGTAACTGTCTTACGGGTGTAGTTCTCGTCCCCGGCATTGGCCAGGTTGTTCGAGACGGTTTGCACGTTGATTTGTGTCGCGCGCATACCGCTGAGAGCTGAGTCGAGAGCACCAAGCAATGACATTATAAGTTACCTTCAACCTTTCTTATTCATCCGGCCTTAAGGGCTAAAAGTTAGCGGATGACGTTGATGACTTCTTCCAGCATCGAGTTAGTCGTCGTGATCGTCTTCGAGTTCGCCGAATAGACCCGTTGCGATTGGATCATCTTCGTGAATTCTTCGGCGATATCGACATTCGAGCCTTCAAGCGAGTTACCGGTAATCGAGCCCGCCCCGACGCTATTTGGCGCGGAGTAGCGCGGCGTGCCGCTTTCGATCGTGCGGCTGAATGCACCGCCATCGATCCGCTGCAAGCTGTTCGGCGAGTTGAACTGCACCAACGGTACCTGATACAGCGTACGCGAGCGGCCGTTATCGTAGTTCAGCGTCACATAGCCGTTGTTGTCGATCGCCAGATCCTGGAACGAACCGCGCGGAATCCCGTTTTGCTCGAACGATGTCGTCTGCAGGTCGGTATCGGCATATTGCGTCAAGCCTGTCGCCTTGTTGTAATCACCAAGGTTGAGCGTAACTGTCTGCTGGCCCGAGCCTGGGAATTCAGCCACAAAGGAGATTGAGGCCGCTGTGCTTGGTGCCACTGGCGGGATGATCGTCAATGCCGAGCCTGTCTGGCCGCTAACGCTAGAGGCAGAAATACCAGGCGCTGGACGCGTGATTGTGACGCCGGCATCGGCAGCTGCTGTCGTTGGCGCTGGGCTAACCGTCGCAACGCCGTTGGTTATGTTGGAAATGGTATAAGTTACGTTGTTGGCGCTTGTCGTCGCACCGGCAACTGTCACCGTGCTGCCAACCTTATAGCCAAGCGCATCCCAGCTACCGCTACCGAGTGTCAAGGTTGCTGGGCTATTGCTGGCCGTCACGTTCGTAATCTGCGTCGCATCATGGCTAACGGTTTGGTTTGAGCTGCCCAATGTACCTGCTTGCGTGCCCGAAAATTCAAAGTTCAGCTTGCGGCTAACGGGAATGGTCGTATCAGGCATGGTCACGCCCAATTGCCATTGGTTCGTTCCCGGCAATTTCGTCCAGGTGACACCAAGCGAGTGCGTGTTACCAAGCGCGTCGTAAACCAAGATCGACGAAGTTGGATACTGCTTGTTGACTTCAGCACCAGCTGGAAGGTTGGCCGCATATTTGACTTCGCTAGTTGCAACTGGGTTATCGAGCACAGCCGAGATTTGGATCGGGGTTGTCGCCGATGTATCCGAAGCGCCGGTGGCACTATCGACCTTATAGCCAAGCAGATAATAACCCGAACCGTTGACCAGATAGCCATCACGGTTAAGCGTGAAGTCACCGCGGCGGGTAAAGTAGTCGGTATTTTGGAAGTCAGTGCCGCCGGTGGCGCTGGCTGCTGCGCGCTTAACGGCAAAGAACCCGTCGCCTGAGATCGAAAGCGAGGTCGAGCTCGACGATTGCTGCAAGCCGCCCTGCAGGCTGTTCTGATAGATCGGGGTCGCCTTGACGCCGCCTGGATCGTTCACATTAAGGTTCGATTGGGTAACCAGCGACTCAAAGCCAGTATCGACGCGCTTGTAGCCAATGGTCTGCGTGTTCGCGAGGTTATCAGAAATGTTACCGATCGCCTGGCTCTGCGCGTTCAAGCCGTTAACCGCAACTGTCAAAGCGCCAAAAAGACTACCCATGGTTCAATCCTCCGTTAAAGAAACAAATTCGTGTTCTGCTGGGAGGATGATTGCAATGGGCGTGCCAGATAATCAGGCAGTTATTTCAATAGCTTAAATGACAAAGGGTGCCGCAGCATTGCTGCTGCGGCACCCTATAACGTTTCTTGCCGGGCAATTGTGACAGCCGGTCTATTAGTCCTTGAAATACAAATTTTGCGCTTTCAACAACCGCTCCATTGTGCCGTCGCGCTGCAGCTCGTCGAGGATAGCGTCAATATTTGCTTTCAGCCCATAAGCCTCGTTTGGGTAAAATAGCCGGATCGATGGGCGCGCGATCGACTCTGTTGTTACCTGTTTCAGTTTACCTGGATTGTCTTTCAAGTAGGCATTGGCAGCCAGGCGCGAAAGAATGACAAAGTTAGCCTTCTTACCATGCAGCTCTAAGAACATTTGCGGCACGATTGATCCTTGCGATAGCAAATTTAGCTTGGCCCTGGGGAATAGCTTTGGCGCATAGAGCCCGCCCAATTCTCCGTCCATCCCAACAAACGTGTATTTTGGATCATTTAGCTCGTTTAAAGAATGGATGCCGCTCAAATCCGCGCCTCCATCTGCATAAATATTGATTGGATCGATGAAGATCAAATTGCTTGGCAGATACTTCATAGTAGTCGCAGGTATTAGCAGGACTGGCGCGCATACCATATCGTATTTGCCACCATCCAAATCCTACCGCAGCGTGCCGAAGCTAGAGATTTCGGAATATTTGATCTTAAGGCCGGTACGGGCGGCGATCTCGCTCATCAAATCAACTGTAAAACCTTGAGGCTTGCCAGCAGGATCATAGGAAAAGATCGAGCCCAGCGTGTAAACACCGCAATTGATTTCTTGCGTCTTGTTGATACGCGCCAACGTTTTGTCTTCCGCGTGCGCGTTTAAAGATAAAAAGACTGCCGCCATAAAGATTAGAAAGATTTTATGCATGCTACCTCCAAGTTAATGCGCGGCTTCGACCATCTTTAAGAATTGGGCAAACCGCTCGGTAAGCGGTTGGATAATGCGCTCGCGGCCGCCATGCTCGACGACACGGCCACCATCCATGAATACAACTTCATCGCAACTACGGCGAGCAAAGCCAAGCTGGTGCGTGATCAGCAGAATGCCGACGCCCTGTTCCCGCACGAGGTTCAAGCATTCTAAAACCTTGCCGACCTGCTCGATGTCGAGCGCCGAGGTGATTTCATCGCATAGAATATAACGAGGGTTCAACATCAAGGCCCGTGCCAGCGCAACGCGCTGCTGTTGCCCGCGCGAGGTTTCATTCGGATAGCGGTCAAGGAATTCGCCCATACCGAATAGCGTGGTCAGTTCGGCAAGCTTCTGTTGCACTTCGGCCGGATCACGGCGCTTTACTGGCAATAGGATATTCTCACGCAGCGTTAAATGCGGCCAAAGGAATAGCTGTTGAAATACAACCGTCAGCTCTGGCCAGGGCGCGGGTGCTATAGCGTCAGCGCCAAGTGGAAAGTTATAGGCTTGCTCGTCAATCGTAATCCGCCCGCTTTGCGGCGCTTCCAGCATAGCTAGACACTTCAGCAGTGTCGTCTTGCCGGTACCACTCGGCCCTAATAGCGCTGTGATGCTGCCCGGTGCGATCGACAGGCTGATATCCTCGATAATCGGGCGTCCACTATAACCGAAGGAGATATTTTCAGCTTTTAGCATCCTCTATCGCTCGCTCATATCGCGCGTATAGCGGTGCTTTAGGTAAGCCGCGAAGCCATTGATCGGCAGGCAGACCAGCAGGAAGAACACGCCCAAGGCAGTATAAATCTCGACAGGCTTGTAGATCGTCGCGTTAACGCGCTGCGCGACCCGGAAGATTTCCTCGACTGAAATCAAGCTGGCGAACAGTGTGGCATGCAGCATCGTGACCTGCATGGTCAAATAACCCGGCAGCAACTGCCGGAACAACAGCGGCAACTGGATGCTAAATACTTGGTCGCGATGGCTAAGGCCGCTGACCTTGGCGGCAATCAGATACTGCTGCGGGAAATCGCGCACCGCTTGCCGCACCATCTCGCAGACGGCAAAGGTATTGACGATCGAGAGCGTGAAGGCCGCCGTATAAAACGGGTCGATTACCACATTGAACATGGCTTGCGCCGGGTAGTGCAACCAGAACAAGAACACCAACGTCGGCACAGCCGATAGTGTAAACGCCACACCCTGCGTGAAGCGGCCCAACGCGCGGTCGTTAGCCGCGACGATGCCTAATGCCGTGCCGAGAACAATGCCCGAGCCCCAAATAATCATGCAAAGCTGCAGGGTGACGAGCAGCCCCTGCAAGAAGCCCTGGTGATAAGTGATGAGGATATCAAAGACGGTCATCGAGTAGGCAGCATATAAGGCAAAGCAGGCGAATACAGCTTGATCTCAGTGCCGATACCATATTTGGCCAAAATCTGATCAAATACGCCGCGATCCCGAATGGTCTTTAGGCCCTGTGTCAGCAGGTCGGCTAACGCAAGTTCGCTGCGGGCGGTTGAAAATGTATTTGGCACTACAATAATGGGCGGTGTTTCCAGTTTTCGTAGCTTGCCGGGATTATTCTTTAAGAAATCTGCCATGCTAAGCTCATCGTTCAGCACAAAATCTGCCTTGCGCGAGATGACATTCAACATCATTTGGGATGGGTCGGCCAACTGTGGCAACGGCAAAGCATGGGCTTTAGGAAATTTTGTTTTCTGCGCTTCGCCTGACACGTCACCGTCGATTACGGTAATTGTTACATCATCACTGTTTAGACGATTTACGTCATTATTTTTAAAGCGTTTGTCATCAGTACGCACATAAGCATAAAATGGAAAATAGGCCAGTGGCGCAGTATAGGCCTCGTAAAGCGCAGCTGACGTTACGATTGGCCCTTCGCCGGAGCAGATGGCATCAGCCTTGCCACTGGTCAGTGTTTCAGCCTGGGTTCCGGGCGGAATTTCCAAAGCCCAATCCGCCTTTAGGCCAAGGCTAGCGGCGACAGCATTCATCATATCGTAGTTCATGCCTTTAAATTTGCCGGTGTTTGGATCTTTCATCATGAATGGATCCCACAGCATGTAGGCGCACCGTAGAACGCCTGTACGCGCCACCCGTTCGAAAGTGGTTTCTTTGTGCTCGACTTGGTTAACCGATTGTGTTTTGCCAGCTAGCTTCGCACCGCCAAACCCGGCGGCAGCCGCGATTAGAATTACGAAGAGGATGTGACTAGTTTTCATGGCTATTTCCCTTCCGCTTGGTAAGGCGTCGTAACAGGAATGAACACGCCTTTGTAATCCATCCATTTGTCGATCATGCGCGGTATGGCACCCGTGTTGTTCAGATCGGCGATGGCTGTATTCAGGAAATTGCCAAGGTCGGCGTCGGTCGCCCTAACCGCCAGCGTGAAAGGCATGGCTTTCAACACTGCACCGCCCGCCGTAACAGCGATTTTTTGATCGTTGTTCTTGTTCCACTGCGCAACCGCATTGAGGTCGCTGATCATCACATCCGCCTTATGGCCGATCACATCGAGGATAACCTGCGTGCCATCGGCATTTTGCGGTTGGGTCATGATCGTGGCCTTCGGGAACCATTCCTTAGCCAGATAATAGGTCTCATTCGCATCGGCCACGGTGATCTTCACCTCCGGTTTATTCAGATCAGTAAGGTTGGTAAAACGGGTTTCGTCGGCGCGACCGATGACGCGGATTTGCGAATAAAACATGGGCGTCGTAAACAGCGCTTTGCGGCCAAGCGGAATGGCGGGCCACATCGGCGTGCAGGCAACGTCAAAGCGGCCCGCTTCCAGCTCCTGCGTCCAATTGCCGAAATTGACCTCGTCTGTCCATTCAACCTTCATTCCGGCCTTGTCGGCAATCTTCTCCATCATATCAACCGAAAAGCCAGATAGTTTATTGGTGTTCGGGTCGCGGTAAGTGACAGGTGGATAGACGTAGTATCCGCAGCGAATGGTATTAGTGCGTAGCATGCGCTCGAACCCAGTTTCCGTCTTACCGGCCAAGGCAGCTTCACCCGCGTGCCCTGCCAGCTTTGCGCCGCCAAATCCGGCAATGATGGCAATCAAAATAACAAGCGCTATGTGGCTGGGTTTCATGTGTCCTCCCGAAGCTAACAATCCAAACGACAATAGCCCGATTGCAATGCAACCGGGCTAAGTATCTTCAGCATGTGAATAGATATTAGAAGCTAAACGGCTGGTGGAATGTAACCGACAGCACTTCGACGCCTGGGTTCGTATCTGAAATCCCTGCGTTCGACGTATGGCTGAAGTTCAAGCCGATGCGTTGATGATTGTCGAACTGATACCCCACTTCCATGCCGGAGCGGAATTCAAGCACCGAGCCCAGATCCTTGCCGCCGCCATGGAAATATGCACCCGGCGCAAAGGTTGGGGTGAAGTAGATGTTGTGATATTGCGCGTCGAACTTGACGCCGCCGAACGCGAAAACCGCGCCATCGGTTGTCACTTCACCGCCAGCATAAGGCTTGATCGTCAGAATGCCGTGCTTGTACCAAACCCAATTCGGATCGATCTCACCGCGGATATCGACCGCCTGATTGCGCGGGCTGTTATCCAGCACATCAAAATAGCCAACGGCAGCCGACAGATAAGGCGTATCGACAGGGGCTGGATCAGTATGGATAAACGGCGTGGTGAATAGCGTTGCACCAAGCACGCCAAGAATGACCGGAACGGCAATAGCAGTAGACATGGAATCCCCTTCAAAACGAATTGATGGCCGCAGGCTAAAAGAGCGAATTAAGATTGGCAACGGGGTTTCGGCAAAATTAGGACGATTTTCTGATAGCTGTGTCAGCTAAATAGTGGACTTTCGCCACAGCCACAACGTCCGGTTTCGTTAGGATTATTAAACACCAGCCCGCTTTCGAACGGCGTTTCCTGATAATCCAGCTCGGTTCCGAACAGGCGGAGGGTCGCCTTCATATCGACGAACAGTTTCACGCCGTCTTGCTCGACAACCAAATCACCGGGCGCTGCGGCATCCGCCAGCTCGGCTACATATTTGCCATCCCCGCAGCCCTTGCCGGAGAGCGACAGGCGAAATCCGCCTTTGCCCGGCTGCGCCGACAACTGGCTTTGAATATAAGCATGCGCCGCCGGCGTCAGGGTGATCGGTTGTTTCATGGTATAATCCTTGTCAAATAGCAAGATTTTACGCTATGCCGCCAGCAGCTATTGTCATGCAGCGAGAACCGGCGCGAAGCGTACGTTAAAGTACGTGAGCCCCGGAAGCGCAGCAAAGGACGATAGAAGCAAGGCATAGTTAGTAAAAGCCGAGAGCTAGCTTCGCATCTTCGCTCATCCGGTCCTTTTCCCAGCCCGGCTCCCAGACGAGTTCGACCGTCGCTTCGGTGACGCCGTCCACAGTCTCCGCCACCTGCCCGACTTCGCCCGGCAGCGTGCCTGCCACGGGACAGCCCGGCGCCGTCAGGCTCATGCGAATATGCGCCTTACCATCGTCAGCTACATTGACGCTGTAGATCAAACCAAGGTCATAAATATTGACCGGAATTTCCGGGTCGAACACTTTTTTTAACGCTTCAATCACTGCCGCTTCGCGTGGATCGACCGGCTGATGACTATCGGGGTGCAGCGGCACGTTGAACGCATCGAACGGCGCAAAGGTTGAAGAGGGAGCGGCTGCAATCTGCTCTGCGTTGATATCGCTCATATCGACGATCGGGCGATTAGAATTCATGCAGCCTCGCGCTGTTGTTCTGCGATCTCGCGCAATGCTGTTACCATGGCGGCAAGGCCATTACGCCGCGTCGGGCTTAGATGCGCATCCAAGCCAAGGTCGCGCAGGAAATCCGTCGATATCGCTGTAATCTCCGCTGCCGTGCGGCCGCTATAAACGCGCTGTAACAGCGCGATCAGCCCGCTGACAATCGCGCTATCGCTGGCGGCAACCAAGTGCAGTTTGTTGTCATGTGGCACCGCTACAAACCAAACCTGGCTTTGGCAGCCCTGCAGCAAATAGGCCGGCGTGCGCCAAGCGTCCGGCAATGGCGGCAGTTGCTTCCCCAAATCGATCAGATATTGATATCGCGCCGTCCAATCCTCAAGCAGTTCGAAATCATCTTTCAGTTCGGCGATAGCACCGACTGCGCTTTGCTGCGCGGGCGCAAGCTTTAACTCCGGAACAGCGGCAGCAAGATGCGTCATGTCAGCATCGCCTGCGCCCGCTTGATACCGTTGATCAGCGCCACAACATCGGCTTCCGTATTATACAGCGCGAAGCTGATACGCAGCGTCGCATTCACGCCCAGTGCATCGTGCAGCGGCTCAGCGCAATGCTGCCCGGCGCGCACGCAGATGCCCCACTCACCCAATAGTGTTGCCATATCATACGGCTGCATACCTGCGATGCTGAAACAGATGATTGCTTCCTTGCCCGCCACCGCGCCGTGAATGGTCAGGCCGTCGATCTTTTGCAATTCCGCTGTAGCCAAATCTAGCAGGCGCGTTTCCTGCGCAGTAATCGCGCCAAACCCAATATTCTCGATATAATCACAGGCGGTAGCAAATCCCACCGCCTCGATCACAGGCGGCGTTCCTGCCTCAAACCGATAGGGCGGCGGTTTGAAACTAACATTGGTGAAACTGACATACTCGATCATGTCGCCGCCGCTGTTATAAGGCGGCATCACTTCCAACAGCTCATAACGTCCATACAGTGCGCCAATCCCAGTCGGCCCATATAATTTATGCGCCGAGCAGACGTAGAAATCACAATCGAGCGCCTGCACGTCAACGGCCCGATGTGCAACAGCTTGGCAACCATCGATCAGCGTCACAATACCGCGCGCTTTTGCCTGCGCGCAAATCTCCGCTACCGGCAGCACCGTGCCCAACACGTTCGAGACATGCGCGCAGGCGATCAGCTTCGTTTTATCAGTTACCAGCGCAGCAATGGTTTCAAGCGTTACACTGCCATCAGCTGCAATCGGCGCTACCTTGATCGTAAAGCCGATCTCTTGCGCCAACCGCACCCATGGCACGATATTGGCGTGATGCTCCAGCGCGGTCAGGATGATTTCATCGTTCTTTTTGAGGTTAGCGCGGCCCCAGCAGACAGCGACCAGATTGATCGCCTCGGTTGCGCCTTTGGTGAAAACCACTTCCTCATCGCGAGCTGCATTCAGAAATTGCGCCACGCGACTGCGCGCATTTGCATAAGCTTGGGTCGCACGCGCCGCCAACGGGTAGATCCCACGATTGACGCTACCGTAATCATGGGTCGCGAACCGCTCCATCGCATCCAGCACAGCGCGTGATTTCTGCGCGGTCGCGGCGCTATCCAGATAAACCAACTTCAGATCGCCAGCTAGTAACGGGAAGTCCAACCGCGCTGCAGCGCCGGGCATAATTGACGAGGCAGATTTAAGCGGCTGCATGAGCAAGCCTCGCTTCCAACGCATCCGCAAACTGCGGTGCTAATGCAATAGCCTCGGCCACAAACGCTTTCGTTAGCAACGCCTTGGCTTCCGCCGCACCAATCCCACGCGACCGCAAATAAAACAGCGCATTCTGATCTAGCGCGCCCACGCTTGCACCATGGCTGCATTTTACTTCGTCGGCATAAATCTCCAATTCCGGCTTGGCATCAATCTCTGCGCGCGGGCTTAGCAATAATGCCTTGTGGTTTTGCTGTGCATCCGTGCGGTCTGCGCCCTTAGCCACCACGATCTTGCCTTGAAACACGCCGCGGCTATTGCCGTCCGCGGTGCCACGGAACAATTGCTGGCTGCTGGTATCCGGCGCATTGTGGTTGATAGTCAGCGCATGCTCGCCCACTTGCGCATTGCGCAGCGTGTAAATCCCGCCCAGCTTGGCACAGGCATTTTTGCCATTTAGGTTGACGGTAAATTGGTGCCGCACCTGCGCGCCGCAGTCTGTGACGTTGAAATAATTGTAAGTGGCATCCGCCGCCAGATCGACCGTCGTGTTGGTGAACAGATAGCCGCTCGCCCCCACCAGCGGCATGCGCAAGTGGTTCATAGTCGCGCCTTCAGCCAGATTGATGCGCGCTTTAAGTTTCAGCAAAGCGCCATCGCTGGCCTGCAGTCCCAGCTGTCCGGTCAGTGTCGCGCCCGCACCGACCTGTATATTAAGCTTGATGCTTTCTTGCCCTGCTGCCAACTCATGCACAGTATCGATCGTCAGGTTCGTACGCTCAGGCACGCGCAGGGTTGCGGTGACACCATCATCGATCCATTCATATTGATCGTGATTGGTCGTAGGCTTACGCCACGCCCCTTGCCCCGGTGCGAAAACCAGCCGCTCTAGGTTCGGCACGTTGGCGTAGCGCCAGCTTTCACGGTCAAGGTTGGCGAAAAAACTCACGCGGCAATACCATATTTGGCATAGCCGTTTTTCTCCAACTCCAATGCCAAATCCGGCCCGCCGCTCTCGACGATACGACCATCGGCCAGCACATGCACGCGGTCCGGCACGATATAATCGAGCAGCCGCTGGTAATGTGTGATGATCAGGAAACTGCGGTCGAACGCGCGCATGGCGTTCACGCCATCGGCCACGATCCGCAGCGCATCGATGTCCAACCCGCTGTCGGTTTCGTCGAGGATCGCCAGTTTCGGCTCTAACGCCGCGCATTGCAGCATCTCGTTACGCTTCTTCTCGCCGCCAGAGAACCCGGCATTCACTGGGCGCTTCAAAATTTCATCTGCCATGCCCAGTTCACGCGCCTTGGCACGCAGGTATTTGGCGGCGGCCAGCGCATCCAGCTCCGGTTCGCCGCGGGTGCGGCGCTGCGCATTCATGGCGGCCTTCAGGAAAATTGTATTGCTGACACCCGCGATCTCAACCGGATATTGGAAGGCAAGGAATAGCCCAGCCGCTGCACGTTCTTCTGGAGCCATCTCCAGAATGTCCTTACCATCAAAGCGCACGGTGCCGCCTGTAACCTCATAGCCCTCGCGCCCGGCCAGCACATGGCTCAGCGTCGACTTGCCTGCCCCATTCGGGCCCATGATCGCCTCGACCGCGCCTGCGCGCAGCTTTAGCGAAAGGCCATTCAGAATTTGTTTCCCGCCAGCGCTGACGGATAAGTTTTCGATTTCAAGCATTATAGTTTCAGGTCTTTCTTCCAACGGTATTTACGCCTGTACTGCTTAACACCAACGACTACAGGGTCAGCTGCAAGGCATGCGGCTTTAATCCAATCTTTTGCACCAAAAACAACTTTGACAGAGGATAGCGATTGCATAGCCCAATCTATGAGATTCTCACCCAGCTTTATATCCGAGTATCTAAAAGCAGGAGCAACCAAGATGATCCACCCTCGCCCGAACTCGGCTTGCGCGTTGGGCATGCCAATCATGACGTAAGCCGCGCGCTCGCCGTTGGCTTCGCCAATTGCCGCGAAATTTGTGTGGATGGCTTGCACGCGAGCAATCTCAGACCGGATTAAACTGTCGTCACTGTTAGTAATACTGCGCAACTTACGCACGAAAAGAATATCATCAGCTGACGTTAGTTGCACAGGCCGGAACATGACAGTACTCATCCTGCGCTCCCTTCCAAGATCAGTGCCAGTTTACGCATAGGCACATGATCATGCCTTACTGGCTGCGGCGGCAGCGCTTTAAACCACGTTAGTTCTGCTGCATTTCGCGCCGGCGTGGCGCAGGCCCAACCGCAGTTCTTGTAAAAAGCATTTGCCGCTTTATTGGCAGTGAAGCTGGCCAGTGAAGCGGTTTTGCAACCTGCTTCTCGCAGTAATAACGCGCCATGCCGCAGGGTGGCTTCCCCGATGCCACAACGCCGCTGCGCGCCGTCAACGCCGATAAAGCTAATAATACCATGATCTGCCCGCTGCTGATCGCGACGTATAAACAAGCATGCTGCCCGTTCGCCATCCACTTCAGCGGTAACAGACTGCAGCATGCCCTGTTGTAAGAACTGCAAAATCTCGTCATTGGCCAGCAGCAGCCGTGGCAGGCGGCTATCGCGCACCGCCTGGCGGTAGATGGTAGCAATAAATCGGTCTTCTGTTTGGCTGCGCTGTACAGCACGGAACGTAAGCATGCTCATCCTACGCTTCCTTCTAAGCTCAGCGCCAGCAGCTTCTGTGCCTCGACCACGCCTGCGCGCAGCTTCAGCGACAGACCGTTTAGGACATGTTTGCCGCCAGTAGTAACGGAGAAGTTCTCGATTTCAAGCATGTGTTAGTTTCTTTTCCCATATGGCCAATGTTGGGAAGCTTGGATGATCTTCCGATTGCGTCCAACCTTGCGATTGATAAAACTTCATATTGCCCGTGTTTGCTTTTACGCAATTCAGCCACGCCACCGAGAAATTATCTTTGAGGAGTAACGCTTCGCTATGATCTAAAATTGTTTTGCCTAACCCCAAACCACGATGCTCTCGATCGACAAAAATAATATCCACATAACCATCACCGTCACGCCATTCCTCATTGCTGCCTTTTAAAACGCCATGGCCGACGATTTCATGGTTTTGTAATGCCCAAAAAACGTAATCAGGATTGTTCTCAGCATACTGTTTCAGGAAGTCTTCATATGTTTTGTTATCTTTAAATTTCTCCTCGAAACGGTCTTTCTGATCACTTTCAGCATAAACCAAACGGCGTATATCAGCGCAGCGCATAATTTCTAACGAATTATTTAAATCAACAGGACAGAAGGTTAGTGCGCTCATCCTGCGCTCCCTTCCGCGCTAAAGGCCACTAATTTCAGCAATAGGCCATTCGAAGTTCGTTTGCCACCCAATGTGACAGATAGGTTCTCAACCTCAAGCATGTGCTAGTCTTTTTTCCCAAGTCAAAAACCCCGCAACATCATGGCGCGGGCCTAAACAGTTCCAGCCTAGCTTATTGTAAAATGCTGTATTCTCCGCGTTGGATTCCCACGATGTCAGCTGTGCACGCTTAAAACCAGATTTCACGAATAATGTTTCAGTCCATTTCAATAATTCTCTGCCTAAACCTTGGCCACGGCGGCTTTCTACTACATAAACAAGGTTAATGTATCCTGCATCAGCAGACTTGCCGTTCATCAACTCCAATTGCCCGACGATTTCATCGTCATCTACAGCGAACGAAATGTAATTCGGATTCTGCGCCTGTCGGATTTTCAAGTAAGCGGCCATCTGTTTATCAGGGCGGGCATTACCACCATTAAGATCCGCCGTATCGAGCCGATTACACATCGCTGTAACGACATCATCAACGCTTGTCAGATCGACAGGTCTAAAAATGAGCGTCATCCCACACTCCCTTCCAGGCTCAGCGCCAGCAGCTTCTGCGCCTCGACCGCGAATTCCATCGGCAGTTCTTTCAGGACTTCCTGCGCGAAGCCGTTGACGATCAGACCCACCGCCTCTTCCGCGTCGATCCCGCGGCTGCGCAAATAGAACAACTGATCTTCCGAAATCTTACTGGTCGTCGCCTCGTGCTCCAGCGTCGCCGTGCTGTTGCGGCATTCGATATAGGGCACAGTATGCGCGCCGCAGGCCTTGCCAATCAGCAGACTGTCGCACTGCGTATAGTTCCGCGCGCCATGCGCGTTGGGCAAGATCCGCACCAAACCGCGATAGGTATTCTGCCCATGCCCTGCCGAAATCCCTTTCGAGACGATGGTCGAGCGCGTATTCGCACCGATATGGATCATCTTAGTGCCGGTGTCGGCCTGTTGACGGTTTTTCGTCAGCGCGACGGAATAGAATTCGCCCACGCTGCCCTCGCCCTGCAGCACGCAGCTTGGATACTTCCAGGTGATCGCGCTGCCGGTCTCGACCTGCGTCCAGCTGATACGGCTGTTCGCCCCCCGGCAGGCACCGCGCTTGGTCACGAAATTATAAATACCGCCTTTGCCCTCGGCATCGCCCGGATACCAGTTTTGCACGGTTGAATATTTGATCGTCGCGCGGTCGTGCGTCACCAGCTCGACCACCGCCGCATGCAGCTGATTTTCGTCGCGCATCGGCGCGGTACAGCCTTCAAGGTATGAGACATAGCTGTCATCATCGGCGATGATCAATGTGCGCTCGAACTGCCCTGTATTCTTGGCATTGATGCGGAAATAAGTCGAAAGCTCCATCGGGCAGCGCACGCCCTTTGGGATGTAAACAAAGCTGCCATCTGTAAACACGGCGGCGTTCAGGCAGGTATAGAAATTATCTTCCGGCGGCACGACGCTGCCTAAATAACGCTGTACCAGCTCCGGATGGTCGCGCACAGCTTCACTGATCGGGCAGAAGATCACGCCCGCGCGGCCAAGCTCCGCCTTGAAAGTCGTCGCCACTGAAACGCTATCGAATACGGCATCTATGGCAACTCTGCGTTCGCCTTCTGGCCGTTCGACGCCCGCTAGAATTTCACGCTCGTGCAGCGGAATGCCCAGCTTCTCGTATGTGCGCAGCAGTTCGGGGTCGACCTCGTCCAAGCTCTTCGGGCCACTGCCCGCAACCTTGGGCGCGGCATAATAACTGATCGCCTGAAAATCGATTGGCGCAATCTGCAGCTTGCCCCAATCCGGCGTCGGTAGCTTCTGCCATTTCGCGAAAGCCGCCAGCCGCCAATCGAGCAGCCATTGCGGCTCGTCTTTTTTGGCGCTGATAAAGCGGATGGTATCAGTGCTCAACCCTACCGGCGCGGTATCGCTCTCGATATCGGTGGTGAAACCCCACTCGTACGCGCGATCTAGTGCTTCGTCCAAAGCAGGCATGCTGCTGGGTGCCGTCATCTCGTTCATATGCGCACCTGCGGCAATGCTAACTGTGCTAGCGAGATTCCGGCCAGCGCTGTCGCAATCGCATCGTTGACTGGGTTCCATTTGCCATGCAGCGCGCAATGCCCGGCAGCAGCGCAAGGCTGGCTTGTGTTGTCTGCGTGATCTATGCATTGCGTCAACTTGATCGGTCCATCGATCGCTTCCACTACCATCGCCAGATCGATCATCGGCAATGGCTTAGCCAAGCGATAACCACCAGCGGCCCCGCGCGCGCTCGTCACCAGCCCGGCGCGCGTCAGCTGCTTCAAAATTTTGGCGACAGTCGCCGCGGGCAGGTTCGTACGTGCTGCTAAGCCGGCAGCGCTTTCATCGCTTATCTCGGCAAGCGCGCTTAGCGCCACCACGGCATAATCGGTCAGGCGGCTAATCTTCAGCATCACTTCACCGGAAATTTTATAGGCACAACGCGAACCGCATTCGCTGGTGGCCATTGGCCCGCCTGCAACATCGCCTGCATCTGCACTGGATTAGGCGGTGGCCAGGGATAATTCGCCTGCTTCAGACGGTCGACGAAACGGCTGTAAGCGGCTTGCGACTCTGGCTTCGACCAAGTCATATCTTTGTCACCGTAAGTAAAGATGGCTGCTGTAAAGCCAAGTTTATCGGCATACCAAAGATCTGCGCCGTAATCTAAGAGCAGGTTTGCCGCGTTATATTGATTTGTGCTGACCGCAAGCATGAGCGCAGGCTCGCCGCGGTAATCTTTGCCGTTCGGATCGCTGCCAGCGGCTAATGCCTTGGTAAGCGCGTCGTAATCTCGATTAACAACCAAGTTGGCCGCATTGCTACGATCTGCATAAATCGCCGGCGTATCGGCATGAGAAACTTGGGTTAGGCACAGCATCATGCCAATCGATTTCAAAAAATTTCCTGCGGTTCTAAACATTTCTGACTCTGAAGAAGTAGGACTAATTTAGTACCAGTTTAAGGTAAGCCAATGCAAGCGCTCTATTTTTACGCTTAATTTTGTGCTAGCCTCCGCGCCCATGACTGAATCGCCAAAATCTGTTGCTGAAATCGCCACAATGTCCTTCGAGGACGCCTTGGCCGAGCTGGAAACCACCGTCCGCGCGCTGGAGTCCGGCAAGATCAAGCTGGAAGAGGCCGTTAGCGCCTATGAACGCGGCAGCGCCCTCAAAGCCCATTGCGAAGCCAAGCTGCGCGACGCGCAATTGAAGATCGACCGCATTACGCTGAACCAGGACGGCAGCGCCACGCTGACCCCAGCCAACCTTGGCAACTAAAAACAAGAATAAACGTTAAGCAGAAAGAGCCGCCGCATGCCTTCGTTAGACCCGCAGCTATTGGATAAAATCGGCGCCGTTGCCAGCACGGTCGACAAATACCTCGATAAGCTCCTGCCCGACAGCGACTATGGCGAGCGCCGCCTGTTCGACGCCATGCGTTACGCCACGCTGGGCGGCGGCAAGCGCCTGCGCGCCTTCATGTTGCTCTCGGCTGGTGGCATGTTCAACGTTGCGCCCGAATGCAGCTACCGTGCCGCCGCCGCGATCGAAATGGTACATACCTATGCGCTGGTGCACGACGATCTGCCCGCGATGGATGATAGCGATACGCGCCGGGGCAAGCCCGCCACGCATAAGCAGTTCGATGAAGCGACCGCCATTCTCGCGGGCGACGGCCTTCTCACCGCAGCCTTTGAAGTATTGGTCGATCCTGCCACGCATTCCGATCCGCGCATCCGCTTGGGCCTGGTCGAATGCCTGGCCAAGGCCGCGGGGCCGAACGGCATGGTTGGCGGGCAGATGCTCGATCTCATTGCCGAAACCACGCAATTCGATATCGGCGCGATCACGCGCCTGCAGCGCATGAAAACGGGGGAGATGATCGCCGCCAGCTGCGTCATGGGCGGCATCCTCGGCAATGCCTCCCCGCCGCAACGGCAGGCGCTGGTTAATTACGCGCATGCCGTCGGCCTCGCCTTCCAAATCGTCGACGATTTGCTCGATGCTGAAGGTGATCCTGAGCAGATGGGCAAGCCCGCCCGCAAGGATGCGGTGGCCAATAAGGCGACCTTCGTTTCCGTGCTGGGGGCCGATCGCGCTCGTCAGCAGGCACAGATTCTAATAGACCAAGCGATCGGCCATTTGCGCATGTTCGATGGCCGCGGCGAAGACCTTGAACAGATCGCGCAATTCGTGGTGACGCGGAGTAGCTGATGGAAGTGCTATTTGAGCAACTAATTACATTCTATACACCAATATTGTTTAGCTTTCTTGGCGCAGTTATATGTGGATTAAGCTTTGGCATAAGCCTTTATATGCTTCGCTGGGTCGTTGATGCTTATGTAGAAAATCATATTGGAAAAAAGGATGAGAACGGCTTAAAGAAAGAATTGTACGTTAAAGGTGATTGGGCTTATGAGATATTTCTCGCGATTCTTTGTTTTTGTTTTTTTGTAATCGTGATAGCGCCGATATTTTTATTTGGCTGCAAAATGATGCTGTTTCCTTTACTCAATAGCTAGTACAATAATGGCCACCGACCCTAAAGACCAATCCCCTTCGCTTCTCGCCCTTACCGCTGAAATCGTGGCCGCGCATGTCGCTAACAATAAGGTCGAGGTCGAGTCGCTGCCGATGCTAATTCAGAATGTCTATAAGACGCTGGCAACTGCCGAAAGCGGCACGCCCACCTTGGCGACGCGGCCCACGCCCGCGGTCACGATTAAGCAGTCGATCCGCCCGGATTTCATCGTTTGCCTGGAAGATGGCAAGAAGCTGAAGATGCTAAAGCGCTATCTGAAGACGACTTATAATCTGACGCCGGAGCAATATCGCGAACGCTGGAACTTGCCCGCTGATTATCCCATGGTAGCGCCCAACTATGCCCGCCAGCGCTCAAGGCTGGCCAAGGCGATCGGCCTTGGCTCCAAGCCAAAAGCGGCGACAGCCAAGGCCAAAACCTCTGCCTAATTCGGCTTATTTTACGGGTTTTGCCGCATCGCGCCGTGGGCTAACCTCTTGTCAGCGCTAACAGCCGGAATTTTCCAGTCTATGTTTACAGCCCAGCAATTGACTCCGCAGCTTCGCCTCGTTCAGAAAGACGAGACCGGGGCAGAGATCGACATCACCCCGACGCTGACCATCGGCGACCTGGAACTGCGCTTGGCGCAAACCCCGGCAGAGATCGACGCCGCACAATTCCTCCGCTATCGCGTATTTTACGAAGAGCTAGGCGCTGTACCGACGACAGACATGCTAGCGAGACGTCGCGACTACGACAATCTAGATCAATATTGCGACCATTTGCTGGTGCTCGATAATAGCAAGGAAAGCGTGCAGGAGCGTGTGGTTGGCACCTACCGTATGATCCGCAAGCCGCATGCCGAAGCTAACGGTGGCTGGTATTCGGTGGGTGAATACGACATCTCGAAAATCATCGCCAACGGCGGTGAAATTTTGGAAGTCGGCCGCAGCTGTATCGAGCCCGCGTATCGAAACAAATATACGATGACGCTTTTGTGGCGCGGCATTGCCGTTTACGCGGCGCAGCATCGCATCAAGACGATCTTCGGCTGTGCAAGCTTGCATGGCGTTGACCCAGACGAGCACAGACAAGTGCTGTCATATCTTTATCACCACCACCTCGCCCCGCCCGCCGTGCGTTCGGTCGCGCTGGCTGATCGCTATGTCGATATGCGCCGCATGCCGGAAGACGAGATTGATGTGCGTGCCGCACTTGCCGTACTGCCGCCACTGATTAAAGGCTATCTCAATGTCGGCGGCTTTGTGGGCGATGGCGCGGTGATCGATTATCAGTTCAACACCACAGATGTCGCGATCATCGTGCAGACCGACCGGCTGACTGGCCGTTATGCAGATCATTACAAGCGACACACGGGCGGCCAGTTTGGCACTTAACGATCAGTTTCCGTTTCGTCAGGTTGGTATCGCAGGTCGTGCCGGGCTGAACGCTGGCCTTTACGTAGGCCGCCATTCACTGGCGGCGGGCGCTGTCATCATACCTATCCGCGGCAGCCATCTTCGCGGCGGGCTGCGCTTATTCGCTTTCCTGTTGATTATGTTGGTGGCGACGCCCTTCCTGTTCGTTGGCTTATATATCAGGAATGAAGATCGCCGCGCCGCACTAGTGCGATTCTTCTATGGCATCTTGCGCCGCGCCATTGGCCTGCGTCTCGTCGTCACTGGTACGCCGACTGAGGCGATGCCCGCCATTTATGTTTCGAACCATCTCTCCTATCTCGACATCCCAGTTTTAGGCAGTCTGCTGAAAGCCTCGTTCATCTCCCGCGGCGATGTCGCGGGCTGGCCGGTGATCGGCTTTCTCTCAAAATTGCAGCGTACGATCTTCACCTCGCGCAGCCGCAACACTGCCGTGGCTGAAGCTAAAACAATCCGTGCCCGGCTCGAAGCTGGCGATCGCTTGCTGATGTTTCCTGAAGGCTCGTCCGCCGATGGCAATCATTTGCTGCCTTTCAAATCCACCTTTTTTGCCGTTGCAGCACCAATTATCAAAAATGGGATTGAGCAGCAAATAGTCGTGCAGCCGATTAGCCTTACGCTGACTGAGCTCGGCGATTTGCCCATCGGCCGCCACCAGCGTCCCTTCTATGCCTGGTTCGGTGATATGGATTTTGCACCACATTTCTGGCAAGCGCTCCAATTGCCGGGGTTTACGATTGAAGTACGCTTCCATGCGCCGACGACTTTGGCGCAAGCAGGCGATCGCAAAGCGCTATGCGCTTACTGCGAACGCGAGATCATGGCTGGTGTCGATGAAGGCCTCTCCGGCCGGCCAAAGCGCCTTTAAATTATTTAATCAGGAACTTGCATGAACGATAAAGAAAAGCGTGACCTCAAAAAAACGCACCGCCTCGATCTCACCTTCGAAGAAGGCCGTTTTCTGCCCCTGCTCTATGGCGAGCATGATCGCAACCTGTCGACCATCGCCTCTCGCCTCGATGTGACGATTCGCAACAAGGGCCACGCACTGGCCATCACTGGTCAGCCAGAAGCCGTGAATGCCGCTGCCGCCGCGCTTGAACTGCTGTGGGAACAAACGAAGGCTGGCGCGCCATTGTCAGAAGCTGATCTTGAATCGGCCTTGCGCCGCGGCGCTGCCCCTGTCGTCGCGGATGTGGTGGGCACTTATTCACCCGTGAATGGCGGCAGTACCGGCCTCCGCACCAAGCGTGGCGCGCTCAATGCCCGCACGGCGCGACAAGGGATTTATCTACAACTGCTGCAACGGCACGAGATCGTCTTCGCCGTTGGCCCCGCTGGTACGGGTAAAACCTACTTGGCTGTCGCCCAAGCCGTGGCAATGCTAACAGCAGGCCTTGTTGATCGCATCGTCCTTACCCGCCCTGCGGTTGAAGCGGGCGAGCGGCTGGGCTTCTTGCCTGGCGACATGCGCGAAAAGATCGATCCCTATTTGCGTCCACTCTATGACGCGTTAGGCGATATGATGGGGCCGGAGCAATTAGCCAATCGTCTGGAGAAAGGCGAGATCGAAATTGCCCCACTCGCCTTCATGCGCGGACGCACGTTGCAGCACGCATATATTATTCTTGATGAAGCGCAGAATACGCTACCCGTGCAGATGAAAATGTTTCTCACGCGTTTGGGTGAAGGCGCGCGCATGGTCATCACAGGCGATCCGTCACAGGTCGACTTGCCCGCCAATCAGCGCTCGGGATTAATCGACGCTTTGGAAACGCTGCATGATGTACCTGAAATTGGCGTCATCGAATTTGCCAGTGAAGATGTTGTGCGGCATGCGTTAGTCGGTAAGATCGTCGCTGCCTATGACCGGGCTTTCAAGAAAAAAACTTAGAAAAAGTGAAAGTAACGATTGATATCGCTATTCGCAATCGCAACTGGCGCAGACGCCTGCCAGCACTTGCTATGCTGACGCCGAAAGTCTTAAAAATTGCGCTTAAGCATATGCAATGGCCTGCCCCACAAGCGGTGGAACTTTCGATCTTACTGACGGATGACGCCGAAATCCACGCGCTGAACAACACTTGGCGTCAGAAAGATAAACCGACAAATGTGCTAAGCTTTCCGCAACACGCCACGCCGCTGAAGCTAAAACTTTCACCTCGCCCTGTTATCCTGGGCGATATAGCTATGGCTTATCAAACTGTCAGCAGAGAAGCCAAAGCTGAACAGAAGCTTTTTGAGGCACATTACGCGCATTTGCTCGTCCATGGGCTGCTCCATCTCCTTGGTCTCGATCATGAACGCTCCCCACGCGAGGCAAACCGCATGGAAGCGCGGGAGATAGAAATTTTGCGCAAACTCGGCTATAAAAACCCGTATGAGGCGGAATAAATAATGAGCGACAGTAATGAACCCCCAAAACAGATTGAGGGCGAGTCTTTTGCTGAGCGCATGAGCGCTTGGCTAAAAAGCCTTGGCCCTAGCCGACGCGAAGAAAACTTGCATGATATGCTGGCAGAGTTGATCGAGGAGCAGCCGGATGGCGAGCATCCCATGGCTCCCGAATATCATTTGCTCAATAACATTGTCCAATTAAAGGAACGGACGGTGGGCGACTGTATGTGCCCCCGCGCTGATATTATTGCAGTGGATGCAGCCATGCCTTTCGCTGATCTTGTCAAGTTTGTGCGCGCGCAGGGCCATAGCCGTTATCCCGTTCATCGCGGCCAGCTTGATGATGTGATCGGTATGATCCATCTGAAAGATGTCATGGGCGCATTGGTCGACGGCAAAGCCCCATCTGTCGAGTCCATTCTGCGCAATGTGCTGTATGTGCCGACCACTATGCCGGTCATGAAGCTGCTGATGCAGTTGCGCGCCCGCCAGCATAATATGGCAATCGCCGTTGACGAATATGGCGGCACGGATGGCCTGATCACGATCGAGGATCTGGTTGAGCAGATCGTAGGCGAGATCGAGGATGAGCATGACGAAACCGACTATGCTGCCGTGCAGGTGCGTGGCGATGGAGCGCTCGCGATCGACGCCCGCATGCCGCTCGATCATCTAATCGCCCAATATCCTGATTACGCTAGCTTGAAGGACAATGAGAGCGAAACCGTCAACGGCCTGATCCTCTCGCTACATGGCAGCGTGCCCTCCCGCGGCGCGCAGCTGACCCATCCGGATGGCTATAAAATCGACGTGTTAGATGCCGACAGCCGCCGCGTGCGGCGCATCAGGGTTAAGAAGACAGCCTGAGCAGCACCCCTGCCATACCGCAGCCATTATTCTATTCTACAAATAATAATTGTCGCCCTTAAGGCTCAATCTCATATTAGGTGTTAGGAAATCATTATGCCTTCGCGCATTGTATCACTCATGCCCAAATTTACCGCTGGCGAAATCATTGCCATGCCAGCTGGTTTGCGTGTTAGCACCGATAAAACATTCAATATTCATACGCGCAGCATCGTTGCTGTCGCTGCTGGCATACCGCTATGGGTATTCCGTACGCAAAGTGATGCGTCTGTATCACTCGACGGCCGCCATTTCGTCGTGACGGCGGCCCAGCCCTATCTATCGAAATCATTCCCCGGCAACCGCTATCTGTACGATGCACAGGAAGTTGTTCGCGATTGTGACGCATGGCAATTATCACTCATGCGCCGCCAGCTATGGATTGTAGAAAAGCTGGTCGAGAATGCCACAGTAGTGGGTACTATGCCGGTAATGCCAGCCCCAGGTGCTGTGCCAACTCTTGAAAGGATCCGGGCAGTGGCGCCTCGACTTTAAATACTAGGTTTGACAAAGAATTTCGTTCCGCATAGTTTACAACTATGCATGATATAAAATCATCTTACGGCAAACTTCATAGAGCCCAGCGGCATATTCGCGGCTTGTGGGACGCTGCTGAAACCCTGAAATGGGACCGCGACACGCTTATGCCTGCAGATGTTGCGTACAGCCGCGCCATGCAAATGGAAGCTCTCACAGTGGCACAGCATGCTAGCGAGACTGATCCAAGATTAGGCGATATTATCGCCGCAGCCGCTGCTGACGCTACGCTTGACGATCACCAACGTCGCAATGTCGACCTTTGTCGTCATAATTATGAGATGGCAACCTTACTTTCGGAAGATTTAGTGGCGCGCCAGTCACGTACTGCTAATACATCACTTCTCGCATGGGGCGATGCGAAAGACAGCAACGATTGGACAGCCTGGCTTCCTGCGTTTACCGAAGTCATAGACGTTGCACGCGAGATTGCGCAAGCCCAAGCCGATAAGATTGGTGCAACACCGTATGACGCTTGTCTCGATAAATATGAAGCTGGCAATCGGCTGGCGGATATTAAACCGCTATTCTCGGATCTTGAGCTGTTTCTGCAGAACCTCATGCCATTGGTACAAGAACGGCAGGCAGGCGAGCCAGCACTGCCGCCATTACCCAAAGATATACCAACCGAACGGCAGCACGCGCTTTGCATGATCGTGATGGATAAGCTCGGCTTTAACCTAAAACGTGGTCGCCTCGATATTTCAGCCCATCCATTCAGTAGCGAGATGACGGGCGATGCACGCATCACAACGCGTTATGATGAAAGCGACTTTACCGGTTCTCTCTACAGCCTCGTTCATGAAACGGGTCATGCCATATATAGCCAAAACGGTATGGGCACACAGCCTGAATGGTATGGCCAACCGGTTGCGCGCGAACTGGGTATGCTTATTCATGAATCGCAATCTTTGTTGTTTGAAAAACAGCTTGGCATGTCAGATGCGTTTATCGAATGGGTCGCGCCTGTCGCCGCCACAGTGTTTAGTTTGGAGGGTAGCGCTATCACCGCAGCACAACTACGGCAGCACCTTCGCCACGTTACACCCAGCTTTATTCGTACCGAGGCTGATGAAGTTACCTATCCCTTACACATCATGCTGCGGACAGACATCGAATCCCAATTGATCAATGGAGATATCGAAGCACGACATTTGCGTGACGCTTGGAATAGCGGATTTGAAGCGAAATTCGGTATAGCCGTGCCGGACGATCGGCGCGGTTGCCTGCAAGACGTGCATTGGCCAGAAGGGCTGGTTGGCTATTTTCCATGCTATACCCAAGGCGCGATTGTTGCTGCAGCCCTTATGAACAGCGCACGGGCTAATTTGCCCACGCTTGACGCTGATGCCGCGAATGGAAACTTCAAGCCGCTGGTGACTTGGTTGAACAAAAACGTGCATAGCCAGGGCAGCCGATATACTGCACCAGAACTCATTGAACGTGTCACAGGCCAGCCGTTAAGCGTCGAGCCATTTAAGGCGCATCTGCAGCGGCGTTATCTGGGTTAGATCTATAAGCCAGCCTGCACTTATCAAGCATCTGCAGAAACTGGGCGGACAAAGGCGCTGTCACCCTGATCGGTGGCTTATTGTTATAAAACGGCAGTGTAATCGACAGCGCATGCAGGCAGATCGGCAGCTTGCGGTCAGCTGCACCCAAACCCTCAAAATAACGCGGATCGCCTACTAACGGAAACCCGCTATGCGCGGCGTGAATGCGAATTTGGTGTGTGCGCCCCGTCTTCGGGCGGAATTCAACCAATGAATAGGCGTCGCTGACCGCCACCGTGCGATAGGTCGTCACTGCCTTTTGCGCGCCTTTAGCATCATCCGGCACCACAATCATTTCCCACCCGGCAACCTGGTCATTCTTTTTTCGCAAGCTGGCGTTAATCGTACCGCTACGCTTTTCAGGAACGCCAGCACAGATCGCTAGATAAATTTTCTCTGCTTTGCCACCGGCAAATAGCTCCCCCGCTTTCTTCAATGCTTGTCGGTGCCGCCCCAGCACCAAACAGCCGCTCGTATCGCGGTCAAGCCGATGCACCAGCGCTGGCGCACGCGGCAAGCCATAGCGCAGCGCATCGAAATAGCGTTCAAGGTTATCCCCTGCCGCTTTGCCCAGTTTCGGCCCGGCATGCACGGCAATGCCCGCAGGCTTATCGATCACTAGCAGCATTGCATCGCGATACAGCACGCGCGCCTGCATCGCCTCTGGAGTCAGGTTGAGCTTCATGTGGCGAAGCTACTGTAAATTCTGGTCCTGTGCCAGCAGCGCCAGCAGTTCTTCTGGCGTACTGGCAAACCGATAAAAGTCGCGGTGATGCGGATCCATCGTCCTTGCTTCGATAAAGCCTTCCAGCATTTGCCGCATCGGCTCCCAAAAGCCGTCGATATTCAGAAAATAAACAAGCTTGCTGAAAACACCGATCTTGTTCAGCGTCAATACCTCGAACGCTTCGTCCAGCGTGCCATAACCGCCGGGCAAAACGATAAAAGCATCAGCCTTGGTGAACATCACCGCCTTACGCGCCTGCATTTCATCAACGACAACTAGTTCAGACAAGCCATTATGGCGATATTGCTCTAGCTCGCCGATATTAGGATAAACGCCGATCACATGCCCGCCCGCTTCCAGCGCGCTATTCGCGACCGTGCCCATCAGTCCGCGGTTCATCCCGCCATAGACGAGGTTGATACCGGCTTTTGCCAGCCCAGCGCCGATATGCGCGCCAGCTTCGTAAAATTCCGGATCAAGCCGCGCCGACATGCTGCAATAAACGGTAACGTGTTTTGTCATTAAAATAGTGCCTTACATTAAACTATAATTAGGTCCGCCGCCACCTTCGGGCGTCTCCCAATTTATATTCTGGCTTGGGTCTTTGATGTCGCAGGTTTTACAATGCACGCAATTTTGCGCGTTGATCTGCAAACGCTTGCCTGCCGTATCTTCCACGATTTCGTAAACGGCTGCCGGGCAATAGCGCGACTCGGGCGAGGCATATTTTTCGAGGTTAAGCGTAATCGCCAGCCGCGGATCGCGCAGCCGCAGATGCGCGGGCTGATTTTCTTCGTGGTTGGTGCCGCTGAGGAAAACCGATGAAAGCTTGTCAAAGGTCAGCACGCCATTAGGTTTTAGATAGTCCGGCTTCACGGCATCCTTTGCCTCGCGCAGCGTAGAGAAATCAGGCCGCAGCTTGAATGTCCATGGCGCGCGGCCACGCAGAATAATCTGATCCAATGCGGCGTAGAGCAAACCGGCCCATAGCCCTTTTTTGAACGCCGGCTTTACGTTGCGCACGGCCTTCAATTCGTCCGCCAGCCATGATTGTTCAATACGCTCGCGATAATTCGTGATTTCAACGGCATCTAGATTGGCTACGATTGCTTCCGCGGCCAGCATGCCGCTCTTCATCGCTGTATGTGTGCCTTTTATCTTCGGCACATTCAAGAAGCCTGCCGTATCGCCGATCAGCAAGCCGCCAGGGAAGCTCAGTTTTGGCAAAGCCTGCCAGCCGCCACTCGCAATCGCCCGCGCGCCATAGCCGATCCGTCGCCCGCCCGCAAATACTTCGCGCAATAATGGGTGTGTTTTATAACGCTGCATCTCTGCAAATGGATCGAGGTACGGGTTGCTGTAATCCAGCGCCACGACAAAACCGACCGAAACCATGTTCTTGCCAAAATGATACAGCCAGCCGCCGCCGTAGGTTTGGTTATCCAACGGCCACCCGAGTGTATGCACGATATGCCCCGGCTTGTGTCTGGCAGGATCAATCTCCCATACTTCTTTGACGCCTAATGAGTAGGTTTGCGGCTCGCTACTAGCGCGTAAATCAAACCGGTCGACAAGCTTCTTCGTCAAGCTGCCTCGTGCGCCTTCGGCGAAGATCGTTTGCTTGGCTAGCAGCGCCATGCCGCGCTGATACTGCACGGTCGGCTCGCCATCTTTGCCGATGCCGAGATCGCCCGTCGCCACGCCAATCACGCGCTCTTCTCCTTTGGCACCATCGTATAAAACTTCTGCCCCTGCGAAACCGGCATAGATCTCAACGCCCAATGCTTCGGCTTGACTGGCTAGCCAGCGCCCGAATAGCGATAGCGAGATGATATAGTTTCCATGGTTATGCATGGTTGGCGGCGTCGGCAGCTTGAAGCTGCGTGCGCGAGTTAGGAAATGGAACTCGTCAGTTTTTGCCTCGGTCTCCAGCGGCGCGCCAAGCTCGCGCCAGTTCGGCAGCAGCTCATTCAACGCGCGCGGCTCGATCACGGCGCCCGACAGCAGATGCGAGCCCGCCTCCCCGCCCTTTTCGATTACGCAAACCGACAATTCAGGGTTCAGTTGTTTTAGCCTGATCGCGCAGCTAAGGCCAGCCGGCCCCGCGCCCACGATCAGTACGTCATAGCTCATTTCCTCGCGGGGCATTTGATCAGGCATAGTCATGCCAAAAGCCTAACCGAAATCGCTTAAATTCTCTTAACGAACCTGCTAGATTTACCGTATGAACCGCCAAGCCCTTCTCGCTGCCCTCGACTGGCAATACGCTATGGGCGCAGAGGATGCCCTAGGTGGCAGCCCAACCGATTGGGGCGCTTTTGCAGCGCCACCATGGTGGCGCGAAGCGCGGGTTGGAAATTTAAATGGCAAACGGACGTCACCTGCCGAAGCCAAAGCCGATGCGATTGCCTCCGCGTTACCACGCACATTATATCAATCAGCCGCGCCAGCCACTAGCCTCGCCACCAATCTAAACGATAACGCTGCGCCAGCACTCTTTCCTGAATCGGTTACACCCCGCCTGACTACACCTGTAGCGGTCACTGTGCTAGCGAGCACGCTGGAAGCGCTCGCCGCCGAATGGAAAGCCTCCGATTACTGTGGGTTGAAAAAGACCGCGCTTAATTTCGTGTTTGGCGAAGGCGACCCTGCCCGCCGTATCATGTTGATCGGTGAAGGCCCAGGTGCGGACGAAGACAAGCAAGGTCATCCTTTTGTTGGGCGTAGCGGACAACTGCTAGATAAGATGCTGGCGGCCATCGGGCTGATGAGTCGGGCCGATTATTATATCACTAATGTGACGCCCTGGCGCCCGCCTGGCAATCGCGAGCCCACTGCCGCTGAAATTGCTGTGCTACGGCCTTACCTCGTACGGCATATCGAGCTCGCGAACCCGCAGGTGATCGTCACCCTTGGCGGCCTTGCTACCAAGGCACTACTAGCGCGACCTGAAGGCATCACCCGTCTGCGCGGCAAATTCCTCGACTTCACGCCGGTCGAAGGCATGCAACCGATTAAACTGCTGCCAATGTTCCATCCCTCGGCGCTCCTTCGCAACCCTGCAAACAAAAAGCAAAGCTGGCAGGATTTGCTGACGCTAAAAGAGTTTTTGAAAGTAAATAATTTGCTGCCATCTGCACCCGTAGCTTGATAAGCTGCATCATGCCTACTGATACACACTCTCAAGATCTTCTTGCCGCTGCCCGCACTATTCGCGAAAGATTCGCCAATCATCCTGGCCGCGATAGCGATGAAATGGCCCGTAATATAACGGAGCCGGCCCCTATACCTCCGCTCAAGGCTTGCGCTTACCCTAGGCACAAGGGCGCACCAGACATCTAAGCGCTAGAACTGCCCGATCAGAATCGGCTAGCCTGCGGTTATGTCAGGCACCCGCCCCACTTTCAAATTCGAGAATCTGCATGGCCGCCAAACCGGTGCGCTGATCTGTGGGATCGACGAAGCCGGGCGCGGGCCATTGGCCGGGCCAGTTGTCGCCGCTGCCGTTATTTGGCCACTGACCCCACGCCGCCTGAAACTCTGGGGCCTGGTTAACGATAGTAAGCAGGTCGCACCCGCCCTGCGCCATGAGTTGGCGGTTGAGATCAAAGCCTGCACATACTGGGGCGTTGGCCTGGCGACGGTTGAAGAGATCGATGCGATCAATATCTACCATGCCACTATGCTGGCCATGTGCCGCGCAGTTGCAGCTTTGCAAGACGCGTTCGCAGTCGAAGCCTTGCATTGTCTGATCGACGGCAATGCCAAGCCCAAATCGCTTACCCACCCTTGCCGCACGGTGATCGGCGGCGATGCGCTTAGCCTATCGATCGCAGCCGCTTCAATTCTCGCTAAAACGCACCGCGATGCCGCTATGCAGACTCTAGCGGCATCACATCCTGAATATAACTGGCATAGCAATGTTGGCTATTCGACACCCGCGCATTTGCGCGCTTTACAGCAACACGGTCCAACCCCGCACCATCGGCGCAGCTTTGCACCTGTTAGGCATGCCCATGCATGTGCAGATATATCACTCAGCGCATAAGTGTCCAGATCGGACGCTTGTAATTCGCATCTTCAAAAAATTCGATTTGCATCAATCGCCCGTCAAAATAATAGCGGCCAAGCTTTGCTTCGCTTGCATGTAGCAAAGATTCTACGGGCGGCATAAAGGTGGCAGCAATATTAAAGCGCGCATATATTTGCTTGTTGGCGGACCCGCCGCTCGCCTGTAAATCATGCAATAAAGTTTCAGCTTGGGCTTGCGGTAAGGGTATGCCGCTTACACTGATTGGCTGATCTATCCGCACGCCGATAGATGCGGGGAAACGATTCAATGACTTCCCTGGAATGCAAATTCCAGACTCGCTTGAATACAACAGCACGAAACTATTGACGTTCAACAGCTGCGAATCTTTATCGAACAGATATTGCTCGCTTTTAAAATCATAGTGATCTAGCCGCAGCGGCGCGTTGAACGTAAAAGCATTAGGCCAGCCAGCCCGATTTTTGGTGATCGTCTTAGCAGCCGCTTCTTCCAACCGCCGCATTTTAAATTCATCGCGAAAATTATCGCGGTATAAATCGCATTCTTGCACCAGCAGATAATCGTTCCGCACTAACGGGTCGCTTTGATCAAGCGCATTGCTGCGCAACATCGCCAACATCAAATTTGACGTATTTGCCGCAGCATATACGGTTGCTTGATCACCATTCTGTGCGAAGGCAGGAAAAGCAATCAATATTATCAAAAAAAGTATGCCCAAATACTTCATGCCGCTTTGCTTTCCTTATTCTTTGTCATGGTGACCACAATTTTTCGCATTATGCTTGGCAGCGCCAATTGCTCCATCTCCGTCAGTGTTGCCCACAAATACGGCGCTGCCAAGACAGGCGCTTTTTTAAGTTTTACGCTGACAATTTCTAGTTCTAGTGAGAAATGCGTGAACACATGCGTGATGCTACAGCCCGTTTCCTGCCAGTCGGCTGCTACGGGTGCGTCTATGCCAATCTTAGCCGTCTCTGTAAGCCAAGAGCTTGACGGCACTTCCACCATGCCCCCCAACAACCCTTTTGCCGGACGCTTGCGAAGCAAAATCTTATCGCCATGTTGTACCCAATAGGCAATGCCGTGGCGCTGCGGACGGGCCTGTTTTGGTGCGCGGCGCGGCAGTTCGGCCTGGATCCCTGCCTTGCGCGCCTTGCAAAAACCGCTCACCGGACAAATGGTACATTTTGGATTGCGCGGTACGCAGACCGTCGCACCCAAATCCATCATCGCCTGCGCATAATCACCAGGTCGCTGCTGCGGCGTCAGTGTCGCTGCAAGCAGCTTCAACTCTGGCTTAGCTAAAGGCAACGGAATTTCTACTTTGAAGATTCGCGCCACAACGCGTTCCACATTACCATCAACAACCGTTACTGGCTCGCCATATGCAATCGCTGCGATCGCTGCTGCCGTATAACCGCCAATACCTGGCAAGTCTTGAAGCGTTTTACTTGTTGTTGGAAATGCGCCGCCATTCGCCAAAATTATTTGTGCCGCGGCATACAAATTGCGTGCGCGACTATAATAACCAAGCCCAGCCCAAGCTACCAGCACGTCATCGAGCGATGCTTTGGCGAAACTCTGTAAGGTTGGCCACCGCTGCGTGAACTTTTCGAAATAAGGTTTCACGGTCGCGACCACCGTTTGCTGCAGCATGATTTCTGACAGCCAGATGCGATAGGGGTCAGCTTGCTCACCCGGCAGCGCGCGCCATGGCAGACGACGCTGATGCCGGTCATACCAGCTTAGCAAGTCATCAGAAAAACCAGTCTTTTGCACCATGCTGCTTTTTACGCTAAGCTCTTTCCTGATGCAAAGCTTCCCCAACCTTATGCGCCGTCTTGGGCCGCAATTGCTCGGCGGCAATGGCCCCGGCAAGCAAGCGCCAGGTTGGGCTGAATTGCGGCTGCTGCTGGAACGGTGGGAGGAGATCGCCGGAGCCGATTATGTGAACCTGACGACGCCGCAAACAGTCAAGTTTAAGGGGACAGAGCGCCGCGATGGCACCCTTGTGATAGCCGCCCCTGGGGCACTGCGAACTGAACTACAGCATGACGCGGGCATTATTATCGACCGCGTCAATCGCCTGTTCGGCTATAGAGCCATTGCCCAGCTGCAGCTGATCCCGCAAACCAGCCTATTGGATGATGTTACGCCGACACCCAATAATCCGGTTGATTCCAGCCTTTTGGCCGACATCGAGAGCGAGGATTTGCGCGCTGCCTTAGCCGGGTTTGGAGCCTCGCTGCCTGCCCCGCGCAAGCCACAATAGACGGGGATAATTCGGTTCAGACGCCACCGCCGCGCTTGTATTAGACAGGCGCGTTTTGTACTGTTTAACGAACGGTTAACGAATCACCTCTTGCCTCACTGGAGTAAATTATCGATGCGCCTTCTTGCCCTGCTTTTCGCGCTTGTTTTGCTTCCTATTGCAGCCATGGCTGCTGTTCCATCACTCGATCAAATCACTGCCGATCGCACGCTTGGCAAAGCTGATGCGCCCGTGACGATGGTCGAATATGCGTCGCTTACCTGCAGCCACTGTGCCGAATTTGCAACCAAGACTTTGCCGGAGCTTGAAAAGCAAGCGGTCGATACGGGTAAGCTCAAAATCATCTATCGCGACTTCCCGCTTGATGGCACGGCACTCAAAGCCGCTGCTTTGGCCCGTTGCCTGCCGAAGGAACAATACTTTCCTTTCATAAAGTTGGTTTTTGCTAAGCAATCGACTTGGGCGACTGCGGCCGATCCGATTGCGGCACTGATGCCGCTGGCTAGCCTCGCTGGGCTTGATCCGGAAACGGCTAAGGCCTGCACGACCGATACGAAAATCCTCGATGCGCTCGCTGCCAAGCGCTTGGAAGCCGAACAGAAATATAAGGTCGCGGCCACGCCGACTTTCGTTTTCAATGACGGCGCTGACAAAATAGAAGGCGCGGCGCAACTTGCACAATTTATGGCGAAGATCGACGCCCTCGTAGAAGCAAAGGCCACCGCCAAGCCTGCTGTATCGAAGCCTGCCGCGCCTGCCAAAAAGTGATTTATAAAATATAGAGTCAGAGGGGTCTGATATTCAATGCTCTCATTCAATCGCCTAAAGCTACAGGGCTTCAAATCCTTCGTTGAACAAACTGAATTATCGATCGAACCGGGGATGACGGGCATCGTCGGCCCAAACGGCTGCGGCAAGTCCAATCTGGTT
The DNA here is from genome assembly GCA_965246895.1 of Alphaproteobacteria bacterium. Classification (GTDB taxonomy): domain Bacteria; phylum Pseudomonadota; class Alphaproteobacteria; order JAIXQD01; family JAIXQD01; genus CBDFFX01. Next base: position 1,376,133 of record OZ251993.1, read on the forward strand.
GAAGCATTGCGCTGGGTAATGGGCGAGACTTCCGCCAAGAAAATGCGTGGCGGCGAGATGGATGACGTCATTTTCGGCGGCACCGACATTCGCCCCTCGCGTAATCTAGCTGAAGTTGCTCTTGTGCTGGATAATACGACCCGCACTGCCGCCGCAGAATATAATGATGCGGAAGAATTGAATGTCGCCCGCCGCATTACCCGCGGCGAAGGCTCGGATTATAGGGTTAATGGTCGCGCCGTCCGCCAAAAGGATGTGCAGCTAATCTTCGCCGATCAAGCCACGGGTGCACATTCGACTTCCATCGTTAGCCAGGGTCAAATCGGTGCGATCGTCGGGGCAAAGCCGCAAGAACGTCGTCAAATTCTAGAAGAAGCCGCTGGCATCACTGGTCTTCATGCGCGCAGGCATGAAGCCGAATTACGTTTAAAGGGCGCGGAAACGAACCTGGGCCGCGTTGGCGACCTACTGCAGACAATGCATACACAATATAATTCATTGCAGCGCCAATCAAAGCAAGCGGGCAAATACCGCACTTTGTCGGAAAGCATCCGCAAGGCAGAAGCCGTGCTACTTTATGTGCGCTGGAATGCCGCACAAAATGATTACAGCGAAGCTGAAGCCGCTTTGGAAGCTGGCGAACGCATGGTACGGGATCTTACGTCTGCTGTTGCGCGAGGTAACACGGAACGCGTCGAATTGGCTGAAGCTTTGCCGCCATTGCGTCAACAGGAAGCTATTGCAGCGGCAGCCTTGCAGCGACTGATAATTACACGGGAAGCGCTTGATGGCGAGCTCGCCCGCGTTACTACCGCCACTGACCAACAGCAAAACCTGTTAGCGCAAACTGAAGCGGATGATGCGCGCGAAACGGCACTGGCAGTCGATGCTGCCGCCGCCCTCACCCGCCTAACGGCGGATCTTGCCACATTAGAGTCGCAGCAGATTGAGATTGGCAGCGCCCTGCCAACCGCCGAAGAAAAGCTTGCCACCCATGTCGCACAGTTAAAAACGCGGGAAGAAGCGCTGGCCACTGCTAATCGCGCGCAAGTGCAGGCTGAGGCTGAATATCAAAGCCTTACCTCGCAGATCATTCTCACCACACAACGCCAAAGTACTTTGCAACAGCGCCGTGCTGATACGCAAACGCAGCTCGATCAATCCGGTATTGATGCTGAAACACAAAATGCGTTGAACCAAGCGCGCTTGCAAGTCAGCCGTGCCGAAACCGCGCTTGAACAGGCGCAAAGCGCCGCAACTGATGCTGAAAGCGCGCTGAAACAAAGCGAAACGCAAGTCGAATTCGCACGCGATGCCCGCCTCTCGCTCCAAGCGTCACTCGGTAAGCTTGAATCGGAAGCTGCCGCGCTGATCGAATTGCTGGCTACGGGTGATGAAATGTTCAGCCCGCTGGTTGATCAAGTGACAGCGGAAGCCGGCTACGAAGTTGCCCTTGCCGCTGCACTTGGCGAAGCCCTGGCGGCGCCTCTCGACAGCGAAGCCAACACCTATTGGCAGAACTTGCCAGCCTATGCTGTTGCACCGCCGCTGCCAGAGAGCGCCACTGCCATCGATAGCTTTATCAAAGCTCCTGCTGCGCTTAGCCGGGCGCTTGCACAGATCGGCATGGTCAATGATGCCGCCACCGGTCGCCGTCTTGCAGCAGACTTGTTGCCAGGGCAAATCCTTGTTTCAAAACAAGGCGATGCCTGGCGTTGGGATGGCTATATTGTCAAAGCTGGCGCGCCAACGGCCAGCGCCACGCGTCTCAAGCAAAAGAATCGCCTGATTGAGGTAAAGCAAGAGTTAGTCTCTCGCCAACCAGATCTTGCCGCTGCCACTGCTACGCTAACGGAAGCGCAAACTGCGGCAGCCACGCAAAGCAATGCCGCTCGTGCTGCCCGCGATGCGCTGCAAAGTGCTTATCAAGCCGCCAGCGCTGCCCGTACCAACGAAACGCGCGTTACGCAATCGCATGCCGCTACTGCTTCCCGTCTGGAGTCGCTGCAAGCAACGCTAACCGCTTTGTCCATCGATCTTGATGCCATTGACGCTGAGCTTGTGTCGTTAAACGAGCGGTTATCATTATTGCCTGACGCCGAATTGCTAACCCGCAAAACAGCCGAAGCCAATGCCGAGCTGCATGCCGAGCGCGAATTGTATAATGCACAGCAGGCGCGTGTCGCCGCAATCCGAGCCGAATATAATGCGGGGCAAAGCCGCGCAGCTACGCTAACCGCCGAACGCACAGAATGGCAGACTCGCCAGGGTAGCGCGACGGCTAGGCAAGCAGAACTCAGCGCCCGTCGTACCGCCGCTATCGCCGAACTCGAGCGGCTTTCGGGCCGTCCTGCGGAGATTGAAGAGCAGCGCCGCGGCATGCTGGGCCAACTCAGCGAAGCGGAAGTTGCACGCACCGCCGCGTCTGATAGATTGGCGACTGCGGAAAATATCCTGGCTAAGCACGAGCAAGATTTAAAAAAACAGGAAGAAAATCTAATGGTAGCACGCGAAAATCGCGTACGGGCCGAAGGCGCGCTGTCTGCATCAGCTCACCTGCAAGAAGAACTCAAGGCCCGCATGGCTGAGAAGCTGGATGCTGAGCCGCAACAGCTGGCCGCATTGGCTGAAATCGACGAAAGCGAGCCGCTGTCGGCTGATTTCCCAACCGCGCAGCAGCTTGAGCAAACCCTTCATAAAATCACGAGCGAGCGTGATGCGCTGGGGCCCGTCAATTTGCGCGCCGAGGTGGAAGCCGACACATTGCAAGCTGATCTTGACCGCATCGGCGGTGAGCGAGACGAATTACAAACAGCCGTCAACAAGCTGCGTCAGGGAATTGGCGAGCTAAACCGCGAGGCGCGCCAAAGGCTCACCACCGCTTTTGACGAAGTAAACGCCAATTTCCAGGAATTGTTCGTGCGACTGTTTGGTGGCGGCCGCGCCTATCTGCAGCTGACGGAAGCGGAAGACGCGCTCGACAGCGGCCTCGAAATCTATGCCTCGCCTCCTGGCAAGAAACTGCAGATTCTTTCTCTGCTCTCGGGCGGTGAAAAAGCGCTGACGGCGACCGCGCTGCTATTCGCAGTCTTCCTCTGCAATCCATCGCCGATCTGCGTGCTTGACGAGGTCGACGCGCCGCTAGATGAATCAAATGTGGGCCGCTTCTGCGACATGGTCGAGGAGATCGCCCGCGCTAAAGGCACGCGCTTCCTGATCGTCACCCACCACCGCCTCACCATGGCACGAATGGACCGCCTCTATGGCGTTACAATGCAGGAGCGTGGCGTCAGCTCGCTGATGTCGGTTGATCTGGCGACCGCCGAACGCTATCGCGAAACGGGTTCCAGCGAAACGAAAGCGGCGTGATGGAAAAGAAGCGCATTGCTGTTAAGAACGCGAATGATTTAGTGTCAGCCATCGTTATTTGCCGCGCTGACAATCCAGAACTTTACGATTCTGTCTTTCCTGGCTCAGCCCGAAGGCGCGCGCAAGATCGAGCGCTATGAAGAAGCTTCCCGCCGCGCTATGGCAAACCTTGGCAAAATCCGATTGGGACGATAAAGAAGGGCGATACAATGGCGAAATGGAAACGCAAATTTGGCAGTGGCAGGTTTGAGCAGCCGAAAGGCTCATTTGTAATCAGCACAGATGCAACTGGAGCCACCAGACGTGTCAGGATGACTAAAGCGCAGCGTCAAAGCATGATCGCCAAACCTTCAGAATTAAGCCTTGAGTTTGTTCGTCTGTGCGATGAAGCGACTAGCCATTACGATTGCACAGGCCGTCCAATGCATAAAGCGCCAACTCGCAATCTTAAATCGCCAGCTAATGCATAGAAGCGTTGATAACTTTGGACTATGGTTAAGCAAAGCTGAAGATATATGGCACCGCATGGCTAAGCCCTTGCCATTTTTGCCCTAGGCGAATCTGATTACCATGACATCGTGCAGTTGCTAACCACCGCAAGGTAATAAAGGGCTCCAGACCTTGAAAGCACAAACCTCTACTCTTCAGCTTGCCGCCTTAGGCGGTGTTGCAGCAAGTATGGTTTTTCTCGCTTCACGTCATCAACGAATAAGTCAGCCTTCCCCCGAACGGGTGGAGCTAGATCAACGCATTCGTGCCGGCATTCTGCCTACGAATGTCGCCATTGAACGCTTTGCGGAGAATGCCTGTTATATTTCTGAAGCACGCTGGCTTTTAAATGCGGAACCTTTTCAGTGGTGGAAGGTGGCCTGGATGGGCTTGGCCCGCGATGTTGATTTCAACAAAAAATACGAACATGGCTTTGTTATTGTCTATGATAAAGACCAGCAGCCCTTTATGGCATTGCACACGATGCCGAACGACCGCAGCGATGATCCGTTACCAAATGCGATGGGTGATCGTAACTGCGTTATTGATGTGTTTGCTGTTACTATGGATGCGAGCGACGCGCTCTGTAAAAAACGCGGGCACGATCAGATCATTTCAGAGCAACTACTGCCGATTGACGATCCGCAGCTGCGCGCAATTAAACTGCAAAGCTATATTCAAGCTGTTCACGATGGTTCATTCGATTACACAGTACCAATCCAACCTGTTCGCCGCGAATTGACAGCGGCGTTAAAAGACGGCGGAACATTAAGCGATTTTCCAGCATGGTTAAGGCCGCTAGCCGTTTCGCAACGGCAAAGTACGCTTGAGTGGATAGACAATATGAGCGATGAGGTTCTCGCGCGCCGCCTAAACCGGGCGACTAAATATCGCCTAGCCCCCGTAGGTTTTAACTCTAATACCGGTGCTGCCGAGGCTATTGCAGAATTAGGCCACAATCATTCCCTTGACCTTATTCGTGCACCATTCAGTGATCAATCAATGCTGAAAGAGCTGCGGGCAAGGGCAGCCTTGAACGCTGCTGTTAATCTAGCTCCAGTTGCAAAAGCACGTGCCACCAAACCGCGCCGCCGAAAACCAGCACAAAGTCCGCTTGGTCTTAACGAACCCGCCTTCGCTTAAAACGCCTCCGCTTCCATGGCCATCAGCGTCTTCGAGCCGGATTGTAGCGACAATAGCAGCGCCCCCGTGCGAGGCATGATCTTGGCAAAATAGAAGTTAGCCGTATGCAGCTTAGCTTCATAAAACCGTTTTTCGTCTGCATCTGCTGCTTTCGGCATTTTTTCAGCTGCGACCTTCGCCATCTGCAGCCACATATAGCCGAGCGCCACATAGCTGAAGGTATTTAGATAGTCCATCGCCATGGCACCCGCTTCGATCGGCTTCGCCATGCCTTGCTGCGCTAGCAACACGGTCGCTTGTTGCAAGCGGCCAAAAGCTTTTGCAAACTGCGGCAATAATTCCTTTAACGCCGGATTATCACGCTCTGCTTCCATAAAGGTCTGCGCCGGGTGGAAGAAGCGGCGCAGCAGCCGCCCCATGCCCTCGGGCAACTTGCGCCCGGCAAGGTCAAGCGCCTGAATACCATTGGTGCCCTCGTAAATCTGGGTGATGCGCGCGTCACGCACATATTGCTCCATCCCCCATTCTTTGATGTAACCATGGCCGCCATAAATTTGCATGCCAAGGTTTGTGACCTCGCTCGATAGATCGGTCAGGAAACTTTTCACCATCGGCGTCAGCAGCGCCACGCGGTCTTTCGACTCTTGTTTAACTTCAGGATCGCTGTGCTTTTCTTCAATATCCAGTTCAAGGCCGGCCCAGTAACCGAGCGCCCGCCCGCCTTCGACGAGCGCTTTCATCGTCAGCAGGTTCTTGCGCACGTCGGGATGCACAATCAGTGGATCAGCGGGCTGCTGCGGCTCGACAGCGCCTGAAAGGCTCCGGCCCTGCCGCCGGTCTTTCGCATAGGCTAGCGCGTTCTGATAGGAGACTTCGGCCACGCCTAGCCCCTGCAAGCCCACCATCAGGCGGGCCGCGTTCATCATGGTGAACATGGCTTTCATGCCGGAGTGCGGCGCGCCCACCAGCCAGCCTTGCGCGCCGTCGAAGTTCATAACGCAGGTCGCGCTGCCCTTAATTCCCATCTTATGCTCGATCGAGCCACACATGACGCCATTGCGTGCCCCCACGCCCTTACCTTCAACCGGCATGAACTTCGGCACAATGAACAGCGATATGCCTTTCACCCCCGGCGGCGCGTCCGGTAATTTTGCAAGCACCAAGTGCACAATATTTTCCGTCAGGTCATGCTCCCCAGCGGAAATGAAAATCTTTGTGCCGTCGATCTTGTAGCTGCCATCCTCGTTCGGCACGGCTTTGGTGCGGATCAAGCCCAGGTCGGTGCCGCAATGCGGCTCGGTCAGGCACATAGTGCCGCTCCAAGTGCCATCAACTAGATGCGGCAGATAAGTCTGCTTCAGATGATCGGTGCCCCAGGTCGTAATCGCGCTGTAAGCGCCATGTGACAAGCCGGGATAGAGGCTGAACGAAAGATTGCTGCTGCACATCATCTCCCCAACCGGGAAATCGAGCGCATGCGGCAAGCCGCTGCCGCCAAACTCCGGGTCGCAAGCTAGCGCCGTCCAACCACCTTCGCGGAAGGTCTGATAAGCTTCCTTGAAACCTTTCGGCGTGCGCACGACCCCGTTTTCGTACTGGCAGCCTTCGGCATCGCCGCTTTGATTTAAGGGGAACAGTACTTCTTCTGAGAGCTGCGCCGCACCTTCCAGCACTGCGTCAAACGTATCGCGCGTGGCTTCTTCATAGCCTGGCAGCTCAGTCAGCTTATCGGCGCCCAAAACGTCGAACAGCACAAACTTCATATCACGAACGGGTGCTTTATAGACGGGCATTTATGCCTCCTTCTGCATCAGCAGTAGTGGATTGCAAATAGTGCTGGCGTTGTTCTGCAAGCCATTGGTTTGCAGCCTTCATGAAAGGCGCGACATCTTTGAAATACTTAGCAGTGTAGTCTAAAGTGAATTCAGCAAAGTGTGCATCACGTTGCGCGTCTGTATAAGGATTTCCAATAGGCGTGAGCCCTGCGTGCTTTTTCTCACCCCACTCAGCTAACCTATAACCTAGCGCTTCGGCTAAAGCTCGATCCCAGCTTGCGTCCAAAATATAAAGCTCTTTATTATATTCAAGTTCGAGATATACATGCGTTACAGGGTATTGTGGCGGCCACAATGAGACAATCCAGTTTGGTAATTTCATTTCAGCCCAGCTGAATTCAATTACACGCATATTGACTTTGAAACTTAAATTATCGAGATGCTCCATAAGTACCAACGTCTTGGCTGCGCAATTTTGTGCTGCCAAGTTACGATCACGACCATCAGCAATTGATTCATCGATTGTCTCGGGTAATCGATACAATCGATCTCTTAGAGCAATAAAAAACTCTTTTGCCTGATTTAGTATTTCTGTTGTGATCTCCATTAATTCCTCAGCGGCTTGCCAATAGTCAGCATATGCTCGATCCGAGCCAGCGTTTCCGGCGTGCGGATTAGGCGCATGAAAACTTCGCGTTCTAGTTCTAGCAGCCGATCTTCGCTGGTCGGCACCATGATATCGGCTGCATGCCCACCTGCCAGCACTTCGCCCAAGCCCATCGAAACCGTCACGTCATGCTTGGTCGCCTTGCCACTGGTCGCAAAGCCTTCAACCGCCATGCGCAGCGCGGCGATCCCGGTCTCGCCCGGCAATGGCAGCGGTGCCATCTGTTCTGGCGCGGCATAACCTTCCGCGAGGCTCAGCGCCTTCGCTTTGGCTTCGGCCAGCAGCCGCTCGCGATTCATCACGATCTGGTCGCTCTCGCGCAGATACATAAGGTCTTTCGCCTCAGCCGCACTTTTCGAAACCTTGGCCATCGAGACATTTTCGAAGACCATGCTGACTGGCGGCATCGGCCCCCCAGCGCGCTTCTTGTTCTTGCTGGCGCGATCAAGCATCTCCTTGCAGCCGCCCCAGCCCGGCACGATGCCGACCCCGCATTCGACAAGGCCCATGTACAGCTCGGCATGCGCCACCACCGCGTCCGCATGCAGCGTGATCTCGCAACCCCCACCCAACGCCAGATTGAACGGCGCCGCCACAACCGGAAACGGCGCATATTTTAGTGCCTTGTAAACGGCTTGCCCTTGCGCCACCAATTCGTCGATCTGTTCGTACAAGCCAACGTTCAGCGCAAAGAGTGCCAGCCCAAGATTGGCCCCCGCGCTGAAAGCGCTGCCTTCATTATAAATGACCAACGCGCGACAAATCGAACCTTCGCCAGCGATGCGGCCGATGGTTTCACCCAACAGAGCAAATACAGTTGGGTCAATTGTGTTCATCTTGCCGGTGAACTCGAAGCACAGCACGCCGTCGCCGATATCCCACACGGCGGCGCTGCCGTTCTTCAGCACCGGCTGGCTCGCCCGCTTGATATCTTCTAGCAGCAGCACCCCTGCCGGACGTTCAACCGGGTCATAGCTACCATCGACCGTCAGCTGCATCCGCTGTTTGCCATCCAGCTTATACATCTGCTGCTTATGAGCGATGATCGGCGGCACCGGCTTGCCGGCTTTTTTAAGCTCGGCCGCCAGCCAGTCCGCGCCTAGTTGGTCGATCATTTCGAACGGGCCATATTTCCAGTTGAAGCCCATCTGCATTGCGCGGTCGATATCGAAGATGCTGTCGGCGATTTGCCCGGCAAGGCTTGCCGTATAGCTCAGCGTCTCGAGCAGCACCCGGCGTAAAATGGTGCTGCCTTTATCGTCGATCGCGAGGATGTTCTGCAGCCCCTTGGCACCCAGCGATGGCAGGTTGGCTTTGGCTTCGGCACGATAGCTACCGAGCGCCAGATCAACCGTTTCTTTAACCTTGCCACCATTGTCGCGGTTCAACCGATAGAAGCCGCCCTTGCCTTTACGGCCGGTATAACCATCGGCGATCATTTTTTCGATCAGAGGCAGGTTGCGCACGGCATCGCGATACACATCGGTTGGCGGCAGCAGTTCCAGCATCGACTTATTGATATGCGGCATCAGGTCAAGCCCGACGAGATCGACGAGCCCGAACACGCCTGTTTTCGGCGCGCCCATCGGCTTGCCCAGCGCGGCATCTGCCTCCTCAACCGTCAAGCCGAGGTCGAGCGCGGCATTGATGCCCGATTGGATCCAGTAAATCCCGATGCGGTTGGCAATAAAGCCAGGCGTATCGCGGGCAACGACAACGCCCTTGCCAAGCTGACGATCACAGAAGTCGCGCACGACTTTCAATTTTTCCTGATTCGTCTCTTTGCCTGGTACCAGTTCTAGCAAACGCATATAACGCGGTGGGTTGAAAAAGTGCGTTACCATGAAGTCGCGCTTGAATTCAGCGCTGCGGCCAGCCGTGAGTTTTTCCAACGGAATGGTTGAGGTGTTACTGCTGATTACCGCACCATCCCTACGCGCGCCTTCCAGCTTTTCATAGAGTGATTGCTTGATATCCAGCCGTTCGATGATCGCCTCGATAATCCAGTCGCAATCGGCGAGCAGGCCGAGATCGTCTTCCAAATTGCCAGGCGTGATCAACCGCGCGTTCCGCTTATGCATCAGCGGCGCGGGTTCCATCTTCTCCAACCGTTCGATCGCGCCTTTGGCAATGGCTGTACGATCGTCACCCTCTTTGGCGGGAATATCCAGCAGCACCACGGGAATACCGGCATTGGCCACATGCGCCGCGATCTGCGCACCCATGACGCCCGCGCCGATCACCGCCACTTTTTTGATCTCCATGGTCATTTAGATGGCCTCTAAGACTGTCGCGACCCCTTGGCCCCCACCAATGCACATGCTGGCCAGCGCAAAGCGTTTGCCTTCGCGCTTCAATAGGCTCGCCGCTTTACCCGTGATGCGGGCGCCAGACGCGCCAAGCGGATGGCCAATCGCAATCGCGCCGCCGTCAAGATTAACTTTGGTGATATCGATCCCAAGATCGCGGATGCAGGCCAAGCTTTGCGCGGCAAAAGCTTCGTTCAACTCGATAATATCAATATCGTCGATCTTCAGTTGCGCGCGGCTCAGCGCTTTCTGCACTGCCGGTACCGGGCCGATCCCCATAATCTCCGGCGCGCAGCCCGCAACCGCGATGCTGCGAATGCGGGCTAGTGGCGTCAGCCCATTCAGCTCCGCAAATTTCTCGCTGCAGATAATCGTGAAGGCCGCACCGTCTGTCAGCGGCGAGCTTGTACCCGCTGTCACCACGCCATCTGATTTAAATGTCGGCTTTAGTTCGGCTAATTTAGCGAGATTGGTCTCGGCACGAATACAACCATCCAACCTCACACCCGCCACTTCGACGATTTCCGCATCCAGCTTGCCAGCGGCTTGCGCTACTGCCGCTTTCTGATGCGAGGCAAGCGCGAATTCATCCATCGCTTCGCGGCTCACCTGATATTTCGCTGCGATATTTTCGGCGGTGATACCCATCGCCATGTAAGCGCCAAGATTTTTCACCGACAGGCCCGCATGCGGCATTGGGTTGTAGCCCGACATCGGAATGCGGCTCATGCTCTCAACGCCGCCAGCGATAAAGCAATCGCCTGCGCCCATTTGAATGGCACCCGCCGCCTGATGGATCGCTTGCATCGACGAGCCGCAGAAGCGGTTCACAGTCACGCCGCCAATCGAGATTGGCAAGTCGGCCAACAGCACCAGCAAGCGCGCGATATTGAAACCCTGCTCGCCCTCAGGAAAGGCGCAGCCCAAAATCAGATCTTCGATCAATGCGGGGTCAAGCTTGGTTTTCGCGAGCAAGCCCAGCAGCGTTTGCGCAGCGATATCGTCAGGGCGCACTTTTGCAAACGCGCCTTTCACAGCAGGCGTGAAGGCCGAGCGGTTGTAGGCAGCAATGACGACGGGAATGGCGTGAGGCATAGGTTCGGCTCTCTCCTGTTAACGGCCCTTACAGCGGGCCTTCTTTACAGGTAAGTCTAAAAGCCAAAAGTTAAAGAATGCGGTAACTTTATTGGGAGAGTTTAACTGAGCACGCGACGTAACTTGCCTGTTTATTCAGCATCTTAATAATCGTTTTACCTTATTACCGCTCGCCCTTCATCCGCTCCACGCTGACGAATAGCGGATCGCTGCGGATAGCGCCGATGATATTGATCAGGTGTCGCAAATCCTGCACTGAAACATCGAGGTAGAATTCCACGAAATCTTCGCCCCGCTCGCCCAGCTTGAGGTTGACGATATCGCCATCCTGCTGTGCAACGAGATTGGAAAGCCGCGCTAGCGTACCGGGCTCGTTCACAGCCGTCACCGCCAGGCGGCCGATGATTTCTTCGCCATGCGCGTTTTCGTCCCAAGCAATATCAACCCAGCGTTCCGGCATATGCTGAAAGGAATTCAGCGTGCTGCAATCATGTGTGTGGATCGTCACGCCTTTGCCGGTTGTGACGATGCCTACGATCAAATCGCCCGGCACAGGATGGCAGCAACGCGCATAATGCACGGCGATCCCTGGCAGCAGCCCTTTGATCGAGAGTGCGCTAACGGCATTGCCTTTCTCGCCCGCCTTTTCGACCTTGGCGCGGGCTTGCGCTTTTTCCTGCTTGATCAGCATGGCCTTTGCTAGCTCAGCCTGCTTGACTGCCGGATGCACGGCATAGAAAACATCGCGCGCGCTGGCGAGGTTCGCGCCGATATGCGCGTAAAGATCCTCAAAATTCTGGCTTTGGAATTGTGCCAGCAGGTCACTATTCAGCGCTTTTTCACTAAATGGCTTGCCTTCTTGCTGAAAAACTTTTTCCAGCATCGGCTTGCCCAGCGCCACATATTGCGTGCGCTGTTGCGCCCGCACGAACTTTCTGATCCGCGCTCGCGCCTTGCCGGTAACGACAAAACGCTCCCAGGCTGGCGATGGTTGCGATGATTTATTGGTGACGATCTCAACCTGATCGCCATGCTTCAGCTCGGTACGCAGTGGCACCATGCGGCCATTAATTTTAGCGCCGATGCATTTATCACCGACCCCGCTATGTACAGCATAAGCGAAATCGACCGGCGTTGCGCCTTTTGGTAGCGCGATTACTTCGCCCTTGGGGGAGAAGCAGAAGACCTGATCGTGGAACAGCTCTAATTTGGTATGCTCAAGAAACTCTTCGGGCTTTTGCGCGTTCTCAACAATATCGACCAGCTCGCGCAGCCAGCGGAACTGCTCGCTGTCGGTCGCTTTTCCGTTCTTGCCGTCTGGGTTATTGCCTTTTGACTTATAGCTCCAATGCGCAGCCAGGCCCAACTCGGCGATCTCGTGCATTTCCTTGGTGCGGATCTGGATCTCGATACGCTGATTATCCGGCCCGATAATACCGGTATGCAGCGATTGATACCCGTTTGGCTTTTGCGTCGAGATATAATCTTTGAAGCGGCCGGGTATCCCCTGATAGCTCGAATGGAGAATGCCGAGCGCTTGATAACATTGCTCAGTATTATCGACGAGCACGCGGATCGCCATAATATCCATCAATTGCTCGAAAGCGACATTCTTCTGCTGCATCTTCCGCCAGATCGAATAAGGCGACTTTTCGCGGCCATAGATGATCGCCGTCTCCATGCCGTGCTTGGCGAGCAACTCCTTTAGCTCGGTCACGATGCGCCCGGCAATATCCTCGCCTTCTTCGCGCAGGAATCGCAGCCGCGCGCCTATGCTATCGTACGCATCATGCTGCAACTCAGCAAAAGCGATATCTTCCATCTCCTCCTGAATCTGCTGAATGCCCACCCGCGCCGCCAATGGCGCATAAATATCCAGCGTCTCTTTTGCAATGCGCTGGCGCTTTTCCACCTTTGGAATGAAATGCAGCGTGCGCATGTTATGCAGGCGATCCGCCAGCTTCACCAGCAGTACGCGAATATCCTCGCTCATCGCCACGACCAGCTTGCGGAAATTCTCAGCCTGCTTCGAATATTCGTCCTGATATTCGATCCGCGTCAGCTTGGTGACGCCATCGACCAGCCGCGCGATCTCTGGCCCAAACAGGCGAGATATGTCTTCGCTCGTTGCAACTGTGTCTTCAACTGTGTCATGCAGCAGCGCGACCACGATCGTCTGCCAATCCATCCGCATTTCAACGAGGATCGAAGCAACTTCAACCGGGTGCGAATAGTAAGGCTCGCCGCTGGCGCGCAATTGCCCGCCATGGCATTTCATCGCGAAGATATAGGCGCGGTTTAAGGCCTCGGTATCGGCGGTTGGATCGAACGCCAGCACCCGCTCTACCATCTCATGCTGCTTCAGCATGACAGGCTTACCCCGACGAACGCGTTGCGCTTCGTTCTTAAGGTTCAGCGCACCATCGCCCGCATTCTGATGCGTGCGAAAATCGGGCGTCGCAGACGCAGGATTTACCGTTAGGACTTCAAGGTCGATTTCCACACTTAAAGCCTACCGCAGAATAAGTTAAATTGGAATAACGCCTGCTGCGCGACGGGGTTTTTGGAACGGGATCACATTTGCGCCGTCATTTGCCGGCCATTTGTTGCCAGCTGCTACCATTTCTGGCTTACTCTTGCTGGTCATTGTATGCGCCTCTATCCATGCCGTGGTCGCTGCCGGATCGCCTAAGGCCCAGATATGTTCCACGTTTTGCTGCCGCATTGATAGGCGCATATCGCGCTTCCAAATCTTTCAGAACAGCAGGCGATGGATTATGGGATACAAGCATAGAACGACCTCCGGCAATAAGCAGGAGGTTGTTGTAACGCTAAATCATCGGCGATGAGCCAGGACTATTGACGCTTGCGCCTCGCCTATTTATGGGAGGCGAGGGTCGTGCAATATTCTTTGTGCATGAAGGTTCTGGCAATGGCGTCGGCATCAAACTTCCACCTAAATAGGCTTGAATAAATTCTGGACGCAAATCTGATAACAAAGATGTTTTACAGAATCGGTGTGCCGCAGCGTGCGTTATCAATTTGTTATCAGGGGTATCAGCATCAAGGAGAAATCCTTCCTTCAACGCGATGCGGCCAAATGACCCTATTTCTTCAATCATAAAAGTATCAGTGGCTTGATGCTTTGTACCCGGCACCTCTACCCGAAGCCGTAACTGGCCCGTTTGGGAATGCCGCTCGATCGTCATCCGCTCCTTGGCTTTTTCATTTTCAAACACGGCTGATATAATTCTATTACCGCTATCGACCTTCACCTCAATGGGAAGTTGTAGTGTTACGCCTTCTGCACCTTGAGTAGCAAAACCCGGCATTCTCATTCCATCTGACGTATGCTGAAATGTGCGTCGATAATAAGATACTTGACCGGTTTGCGGGTTCACGCCTTCGGGCGTCATTTTGTAAATCTCGTTATCGTAAGCTGTGTAAGCTGTAAAACCATGCAGACGACCGACATCATCCGTTCTGCTTTCCATTTTATAACCATTAATCTGGCTTGGAACGCGGCGAATGGCACCAGCAGCACATAAATTATTTTCTTCAGTCTGCTCGCGCTTTCTATCTGCAACGATCTGTTCGTGATAGCTCATCGGTGTCTCCTAGTATTTTTTTCAATTTCACCAGGTAAATATTTAAATGTGATTAATCATTACTAAAAAGCCCGCCATTTCTGGCGGGCTAAAAAATTTATGGTAATTAAATAGTAAAGACTTAGTCGAGACCAGGGATCGCTTCGCCAGACTCATCGTCGTTGCCGAACTCATTCTCGCTCAGCACGTCCTCGTCTTCGCCGCCCATATCCATTTCGTCCAGCACTTCGCCGCCAGTGGTTTCGGCACTGGTCGTGGCCTGCTGGATCCAGCCCTGCTCGCCTGCCATTAATTCGATGATATCGTCTTCAGGCTCATCCATATCGATCTGATGCTGATGGCCACGCACAAGTGTATCGTTCAGAACTTCAACGTCCAACTTCTCGTCGGCAATCTCGCGCAAGGCAACTACCGGATTTTTATCGCGGTCGCGTTCAACAAGGAGGGGCGAACCTGAATGAATATCGCGCGCGCGCTGAGCGGCCGCCATGACCAGCTCAAAGCGGTTCGGAACGAGGGCGACGCAATCTTCAACCGTTACACGGGCCATGGGAAATCCTTTTAAAGGCTAGATAAAATCTGTATGCGGCTTTTATAAACAGACCATGTCACTGATTGCAACCCTTACCGTTACGTGATGACCTTGATATTGTCAGTAAAGCTAGCCCTGTTTTGTTGGCTGTAAAATTTTATTGCTTCCCGATACGGCTTTGCCCACAATTGGGGCCACGGGCCAGCTATTAGCTGCCCTGCTATGGCGCGGTTTTAGCGTCCCTGGCTTTATATACAAATAGTGCTGAACCCTTAACCTAATACCCCCAGAGGCTGAATGATTTTTTATAAGGAAGAGCGCATCGCGCTATTCATCGATGGCGCCAATCTTTACGCCGCCGCCCGGTCCCTGAACTTCGATATTGATTACCGCCGGATGTTGCAGCTATTTGCAACCAAAGGTCGTCTCGTGCGCGCCTTCTATTATACGGCATTGTCGGAACATGAAGATTATTCCCCGATCCGCCCGCTCGTCGATTGGCTAGATTATAATGGCTACACCATGGTGACTAAGCCGGTGAAAGAATATACGGACTCGCTCGGCCGCCGCAAGGTAAAGGGCAATATGGATATCGAGCTGGCGATCGACGTTCTAGAAATGTCCGACAATCTTGACCATGTGTTCATCTTCTCGGGCGATGGCGATTTCCGCCGGCTTGTTGAAAGCGTGCAGAAAAAGGGCGTTCGCGTCTCTGTCGTCTCGACGATGAAGTCGAACCCACCCATGGTTGCCGATGAACTCCGTCGTGCAGCAGATAACTTCGTCGAGCTGGCCGATCTTGCCGAGCATGTCTCCCGCCCGAATGGACAGCGCGAAACGCGGGAAGAACGCGAAGCGCGGTTCCGCCTACAGCGGGATAATCCGCAGCCGCAGCCCGATGACATGCTTGATATGGATGAACCCAGCAGCAGCAGCGATACGATAGAAGATAAAGTTGCTTAGCTTAAAAGCTGAGACAGCCAGATGATCGACTATATAAGCCCGGCTTGGTTATCCCAGCCGGGCTTTTTATTGCCGTATTGACGATATGCATATCTGTCACGCACCTACAGGCTTATGCAGAACTTATTAGCTTATTCCATCGATCCACCGTCTACTCATCACTAGCAAGAAGGTGAATTTTGACCAAGACCGCCCAAAAACATTATGAACAGCAATTGTGGAAACTCGGCGAGTGGACAGACATGCTGTATATTATGGACGCCAGCAAAGTGTTGGCGGATTATGCGGTTTTCGTCGAACCATTGCACTTGGAACTCACAACGATTAATGGCAGCCAAGATTTTATTTTAAAGCCAGGCTCCGTGATTGCTGAAACCTTATCCGCAAACCTATCTGCCGCTCTAGGCCGGACTGGAAATACCGGTACGTTAAAAATTGACTATGTCGATCCAAGCCGCGGCTATAAAGACGATTTTTTGCCTGTAGAATTGAAAATCGAAAAAGGCAGCATCGCTTTTAGCCAAACTGTGCAGCCTGCCGAAAATAAACCGGGGCGTTTCTCTGCGCGCGATACGGATTACAAGCAATTAGGCGGGGTGGTTCGGGCCTTAGAAAGCTATCCCGCTCTGCTGCCAGATGTATCGCCGCAGTTCCCGGAAATATTTCAGCGCCTTGCTCGCGCCGCCAGTACTGCGTCAGCCCTTCGCGCGTAAGATACGGGCCTTGTCGCGGTTCCATTCGCGCTGCTTGATTGTCTCGCGCTTGTCAGCTTTCTCTTTCCCCTTAGCCAAGCCTAGTTTGACCTTTGCAATCCCGCGCGGGTTGAAATAGATCGAGAGCGGCACAAGTGTCATGCCCTCGCGCTTGATGAGGCCGAGCCACTTATCGCGCTGCTTGGCATGTACCAGTAATTTCCGCGGTCGGCGCGGCTCATGCTGCAGATGCCGCCCCGCTTCCTGATATTCGGCGATATAAGCGTTCATCAAGGTCAGCTCGCCGTTCTTATCGCCGGCAAAAGCTTCCTGCAGCGATGCCAGCCCCCGGCGCAACGATTTCACCTCGGTTCCGGTCAACACGATACCCGCCTCAAGCGTATCCTCGATGCTGTAATTAAACCGAGCTTTACGGTTTTGCGCGGCCTCGCGAAAGCGATCCTCTGGCTTGCCTTTTTTCTTGTTCTTGACGACCATCCGCAAATCCTATCATCCCCAGACTTTAGATGCCAGCGGCCAGCGTAGTGTGGGTTGCCAGCGTAGCCCACGGGTGGCACAACAGAGGTATGAATAGTCTCGGTTTCATATGGCCGCTGCTGGCCATCAGCCTATTAACCACCTCTGCGCTTGCCGCCAAAACAGATGGGCTTGCCGCCCCGGCGATCGAGGCAAAAACCGCGCCTACCGCAAAAGAATCGACCCAAAAATCGGCGGTAACTGCAGCCAAAGCTAAGCCTGCAAAAAAAGCCGTCAAGAAAACCGGCAAGCCCGTCGAAAAATCGGCTCAGCAGGCAAGTAAGCCCCTTTCAAGCAAGCTCACCCGCACGACTGCCAGCACAAATGCCAATAATGTGCTATTGCGCCAGGGCATCGACAGCTTGAAGCGTGGTCGCGCTGCAGAGGCGTTGCAGATTGCCAGCCGCATTGACGATGAAGCGGTGGCTGACATTCTGCGTGGCGAAGCCTATGCCAGCGGTGCGGGCGATCTAACGGAAATTTACGCGTTCGCTAAACGTCGGCCCGTCTGGCCGCAACGCGCGACCATTCTTGCGACCGCCGAAGGCCAACTGCCACTTGGCAATACTTATGAGCCGATGCTCAATGTTTATTCAGCCGAGACGCCGCCAACCACGCCAAATGGATTTGCCGTTTGGCAGGCAACACTTGAAGCGCATGGCCGCAGCCGCGAAGCTGGCGAGGCGCAAAGCCGCCGGGAAAACGCGCCTCTTTCCGATAGCAGCGATATTTCGGCGCGCTGGAAAGATCTGCATATGCAGGTGCGGGATTATATTTCGCAAAGAAATTATGCCCAGGCCTATACGATTGCCGCTCAACATGGCTTGCAGGCCCCGCTTGCTGGGGGCAGCAATGCTGGCGATTATTCCAGCGCGGAATTTCTCGCCGGCTGGCTCGCTTTGCGATATCTGCATGACGCCCCGCGCGCCATGCAGCATTTCCAAAATCTTTATAAAAATGTAAAAACGCCGGTCAGCCGAACCCGCGGCGCCTATTGGCTGGGCCGCACGGCTGAAGCCCTTGGCAACCCAAGCGCCGCGCGTGATTGGTATCAGGAAGCGGCCAGCACGCCGACCTTTTTCTATGGTCAGTTAGCGCTCGCCAAGCTGGAACGCGAGCCAACGCTCACGCTGATTCCTGAGCCTGCAGTGCCGTCCAGCGTTACCGCGCAATGGAATAATGGTGGCCTCCCCCATGCTGTGCGTGCGCTGTCTGCTATTGGCGATGAAGATCGCACGATCCGTTTCATGAAAGCACTCGCACAAGGCGCGGATAGCCGAGCTGATTTCGCCAATGCGGCGAATTTGGCGCGTGAGCTCCGGCTGCCTTACCTAGAAGTTTTGGTCAGCAAAGCTGCAAACCAAAAAAATATCGTACTTGGCCAAGTTGGCTTTCCACTACTAAGCGTTGCCTCAACCGGCAGCCTCTCTGGTGAGGGGTCAGAACCAGCCCTCACCCTCGGCATCATAAGGCAGGAGAGCGAATTCCGCCCTAGCGTGCAAAGCCCAGCCGGCGCGCTTGGCCTTATGCAGCTGATGCCCGCCACCGCCAAAGCATTGGCACGCGAAAATAATACGCCTTACGCAGATAGTCGCTTGGTAGAGCCTGCCTACAATATCGCCCTGGGCCGCACTTATCTGGGTGATCGTGTCGCGGAATTCGGCGGCTCCTACATTCTCGCAATCGCCTCTTATAATGCTGGTAAGGGGCGTGTACGCGAGTGGATGGATGTTTACGGCGATCCGCGCGATCCAAACGTCGATCCGATTGATTGGATCGAGACGATTCCGATTTACGAAACACGGAATTACGTGCAACGCGTTCTCGAAAATACCGAAGTCTATCGCGTGCGCCTCACCAGCCTTGATAGCACTAATCGCCCGCGGCAATCAGCACCGCTGGGAATTATCAGGGATCTAACGAGGAAGTAAGCAGAAGCAATGGGCGTCAAAACAATTATTATGATGCGCCACGGCCAAGTAGATGATTATAGGCAATTAACGCCGCACGGCATAAGTCAGGTGCAATCAGTTACAAGTTTGCTTTTGGATAAAAAGATTATCCCTGACGTTTATCAGTGTTCTCCTACGGATAGAACGAAACAAACGGCAGATATTTGCCTTAAACAATTTCAAACGAATGGCCAAGCATTGGACATTAAACCTCGCGTCAACCGCGGGCTTGAAATGAAAGATATTCCAATGGTCATTGCTTTCTTGCCGGACAAATTTAATACAGCTTTGCTGATAAGCCACGAACCTGACATCCAGAATTGTCTGGATTTTTTCGTACTAGCATTCGATCGCGTATCTCATGCAGAAGCATATGTATTAAAGACAAAGGCAGAAAATTGGGAAAGTGCGACCCGCCCTCAAGGCATTAAATTACACTCGTTCTCTCGCCTAGCGCCGCCCCGTAATCTACCCGCTCTTTAAGCTGTTGCCCTTGCCTTTCGCCCCATCCAATGCCTAAACTCAACTCATGCTCATGATCTTTTTACTGATGTTAGGTGGCGCGCTGGCCGGTGGCGGCATCGCCGCTTTTACTTTTGGCACGATGCTACGGCGTCGGCAGCGTGCGCAGTTAGAGTTATTGCAGCTGCATATCACCCGGCAAGTCAGCCGTGCAGTCGGCCCAGTTTTCACAACCGCCTCCAAGCTGACGGAAATCGTCGCGCAAATTCAAGATGGTCAGGGCAAGCAGCACGAGCAGCTGCATAAGTTGGCCGAATTCTCGCTACAGCTCAAAAAAGACATGGCCCTTGTCGCTGCGCGGCAGGTTGCTATCTATGAGACCGAAGGCGACGATGAAGCCGAGTTTGCCGCTGATACGGGCGAGCGCCCACGGTATTTAAATTAAACCAACAGCTTCATCGACTGATTAATTTGGTTGCACAGTGACAGAGGGCGTTAGCGCACCATTGGCACGATGCCGCGCTGCGCGGCAATCCTTAACGCGCGGCACAGGTTCACGCCTGCCTCGCCTTTTTCTAGAATACACGCAACGCTGTCATAATGTTCAGGCGTTCCTTCTGAATTTTTAGTAATTGGCTGATCCACACTCGCCGCAAAATAGGCAACCGTACGCCGTATGTGCCGGTTTTCTTTTTTATCGAACAGTAATTCGCTGGTAATATGGAGACCGATCAGGTCATCAGGATTTAAAACGATGCCTGTCTCCTCCCGCACTTCGTTAACGGCAACTTCACGAGTCGAGCCTTCAGCACGGCTGGGCTCGAATTTACCGCCATAAGCGCCAATGCCCTTGGGTTTTTGATCGTCGGTAGCTAGCTTTCGTTCAAGTGCGATCATGCCGTAATTCAGCAGAATGACTTTTGCTGAAACCTTTCCGCGCGGCGCTTTGAAGTTGCCATGGCGGTCAGTAAATTGAATATCGGCGTGCATTCATTATTCCTATGATGAATAAAACTATTTTAACTGATTCAGTGATATCTAGAAATGCTTATTATTACTTGCAGCAGTATATTTAAGCTGGAATCAGCCCGCGCATCATGGCTCTTGCCACCGCCCATTCGGCGGCTCTGGTCAGACTTGGCTGTGATAGGATCTCGGCACCACTGCGATAAGTCTCGATGCTGCCCTCGCTGCATAAAGCTGGCGTTCCGATAATCGTCCAAAAGTAACGTGCGGAAATGCCCATCATTGCGGGCGTCACATTCATTTGTACGACTTCGATCGCGCCCAGCAGATCCGTTTGCAATGGATCAAGTCTGATGCCAAGCGCTTGCTGAAACGCCCTCAACCCCGTCTCCAGCATAGTTTCTTCATGCTCCTGCTCGATCCCGAATAAACCTAGCATGCCAGGGGCGTTCAAGGCATTATCGGGCCGGCGTTGTAATACAATCTTGCCCGTCGCTGTCAGCAACAATCCACTGGCTGAAACGCGATGCGTCCGCGTGTAATCGCGGCGTTCAGGATCAAACTCGATCTCACGGATAATAACGCCATTGGTATCGGTCATTTCAGTTCCATTCAGGGCTTATAAGCTAGTTCTTATTTCAGCAGCTTATCCCTTAAGATACGATTTATGCGCGTTAAGCGGGGGCCAAGCCGCGGCGCGCGCACTCTTTAAGCGACCAGGTCGTGCCGATGGGGTCAATTTTAGGGGCGGCCAAAGCTTGCGAGACTGTATCGTAGAATTCAGGCACGCCCTCTTTGCAGTCGATCTCGGTATCGTCTGGTAGGGCAATAAAGAAGCGTGCGGCTAACGACGGCCCTACAGCCAACTGGTAACAATGTGCCTTTAGATAAATGAGCTTGCGGGGCGGCACCAGCAAACTCAATTCTTCTTGCAGCTCGCGGCTACCACCGATCCGAGCCGTTTCGCGGCCTTCAACTTCTCCGCCCCAATGCGTGAGCTCGCCAGGGCGCGACGGTGCACTTAGACAGCGTCGTTGCAAGCAAAGCTGCTTCCCTAACTTCACGACGATTCCGGCACCGCGGATTTTAAATCGGCGAAAGCCGCTATTCTGACTGATAAGATTCATGGGCGCAGCGGCGTTAGCCCTGCAACTTCTCTTTCAGTATGCGGTTCAATGCTTCAGGGTTGGCCTTGCCGCCAGTTGCCTTCATCGCCTGGCCGACAAAGAAGCCGAATAGCTTGTCTTTGCCGCTTCTGTATTCAGCTAGCTTATCCGCATTCGCCACCAGTATCTCGTCGATTGATTTACCGATCGCGCCCTCATCCGTCACTTGTTTGAGCCCGCGGCTTTCAACGATTTTGGCTGCATCCTCGCCCGTCTCCAGCATAATCGCGAAGACATCTTTCGCCAGCTTGCCAGACAATGTGCCATCCGCCATCAAACCTAGCAGTTCATTCATTTGCTGTGCTGAAATTGGCGACTGCTCGATTTCTTTATCCTGCTTGTTGAGAGCCGCGAACAGTTCCCCCATCACCCAATTCGCGGCTTGCTTAGCATCGCGGCCACTAGCCGCCAGCTCGTAATAGGCGGCAATCGCGCGTTCGGATGACAGTACCGCCGCGTCATAGCTGGAGAGGCCGAACTGTTCCACATAGCGCGCCTGTTTTGCGTCCGGCAGTTCCGGCATCTCGCTTTTCAAATGTTCAACCCAGGCCGCGTCTAGCTGCAACGGCAACAGGTCTGGATCAGGAAAATAACGATAATCGTGCGCGTCTTCCTTGCTGCGCATGGCACGGGTCTCGCCCTTGGCCGTATCCCACAGGCGCGTTTCCTGATCGATGCTACCGCCGCCTTCCAGCACCTCGACCTGCCGCCGCGCTTCATAAGCGATCGCCTGGCTGACGTGCCGGAAAGAATTGATATTCTTGATCTCGCAACGCGTGCCGAATTCTTCCACGCCAACGCGCCGCACCGAAACATTCGCGTCACAGCGCAAGCTGCCCTCTTCCATATTACCGTCGCAGCTACCGATATAGCGCATGATGCCGCGCAGTTTTTTCAGGTAAGCCACCGCCTCGTCCGGCGTGCGTAATTCCGGCTCGCTCACGATCTCCATCAGCGCCACGCCCGAACGGTTCAAGTCGACGAAACTCTGGGTTGGGTTCATATCGTGGATCGACTTGCCTGCATCCTGTTCCAAATGCAAACGCGTGATGCCAATCTCGCGGCTGGTGCCTACATCATTGGCGGCAAGCTCGATTTTGATCTTTCCCATGCCGACGATCGGCTGCAAAAACTGGCTGATCTGATAGCCCTGCGGCAGATCGGGGTAAAAATAATTCTTGCGGTCGAAGACGCTGCGCAGGTTGATCTGCGCGTTAATACCAAGGCCGGTTTTCACCGCCTGTTCCACGCAATAATGATTGATCGTCGGCAGCATACCGGGAAAGCCCGCATCAACGAAACTAACCTGCGCGTTAGGCGCCGCGCCAAACGTGGTCGAGGCGCCTGAAAACAGCTTGGCGTTCGAGGTGATCTGCGCATGCACTTCAAGGCCGATCACCAGCTCCCAGTCGCCGGTTTCGCCTTTAACAATATAAGTCGCTGACATTTAAAATCCTTTTGTTCAGGCTACTTAACCTTGCTACGTAGGGGCTGTCTAGCACTGCCGCTTTTGTAGGCAACTAAATCGAATGCTTGCATTAATCAAACCCGTTCCGGTACAATTACGATAATGAGACCTACCCTTTTTCTGACAGATCAGCCCCATCATATTCCCGGTGAGCTTTCTCATAGCAGAGAGGACCATCGTGAGTTCATTTTAGGTAATTTACAAGAAATCGGCCAACGAGTATGTGCAGGCAGATATTTATCTGCCCTAAAGGCAGCAGAAAGTGCAATTGCCGACTATCCGAATGAACCAGTCTTTTATCTTCGTCGCGCTGACCTTTTAGTCCAAAAACCACAGATTTATCGCGAGAACAGAAGATTAAATATTTATACTGAATCCAAGCTGATGCTGGATAAACTCGAAGATTTACAAGACACCACACCAATTTTTGCTATGTCAGATAGAGACGATAGCCGCGAGCGGCGTTCTTTCCGCGTTTTGCATCACATCTATGGCAATAACAACAACTGGCCCGAATTGCAGGAAAGAGTCGTAAAGATTTCCAAAGCATATTTTCCGTATGCAGATGATTTCAACGGTTTCGTATCAGGCCCGGTTCGCATCGATAACCGATGCTCCTCTGTAAGAACCATGCAACCTCGCCTGTAAACGTTACTGAAACCCTGCCGCTTTTTCCAGCACTTCAGCCTGGCCTGGCACGCGCAGCTTGACGGTCGCGATCAGATAACACCCTGCGCCAATCACAACGGCACCGCCCGCAAGCGTGATCATCCCTGGCGTCTCTGCCCAAATCATATAACCCGCCAGGGTTGACCAGATCAGCTGTGAATATTGCATGGACTGTACATAGGCCGCACGCACCAGCTTTAGCGATGACCAGATCAACAAATTGCCCATCATCGCCAGCAGCCCGCTAAGGCAAATCGGCGCATAACGCAGCAGCGCTGCATGGTCGAGCGGATACAAAGCAAAATCGTGCCACGCCAACGGCGCGCTTACCAGAAACATCAGCAGCATTGTGGTTAGCAGCAAAACGCGCGGTTGCTCCATCGCGCCGCGGCTGCGGATCAAGATCGTGCGGAAGGCGCCGATCGTAATCGCGCAGAGCACCACCACGTAGGTTAGCGGCGCCGCCATGCTTCCGATCGCGCCGCCGCGCTCTGCCAATACCATTGTCAATGCACCGCAGAAAGCGATGAAAACGACCGTCATTTGCAAAGGTCGCAATTTTTCATTGAGGATGATCCAGCCCAATACGGCCACCAGCAAAGGCGTAATGCACAGCAGCACGAACAATGTGGCTAAATGCATCCGCGGCAAAACGTAAATGAAGGAAAGTTCGCCCGACAACGCCAGCGCGGCAATCAAGATCACGACCCATGGCCTTCGCGGTCGTAATGTCGTCCAGCCTCGCGTCACCGTCGTGTAGGTGATAAGCACCGCCAGCGCTGCGCCTGATTGTAAGGCCAAAATTTGCCATACCGAAAAATCGTGCAGCGCAACGCGGCTCAATATATCCTTGCAGCTGAACAGCAGATAGCCGAACAGCGCCAGCACCAGCGGATGAATCGGCGGGCGGCGCAATAGCTTCATTTAATGTGATTTCTCTGCATCCTGATCATCATAAAAGGCAAAAGATTAACGCACGCCTTACATGAAACGATAGGCGTCTAAACCTAACAGAAATTAAGCCGCCAGCGGTGGCCTTGGAAGTATCCCTACCGCTTGCTCAATAACTTGTGCAGCGGCGAAAAGTGTCTCCTCATCGAACGCGCGGCCGATCAGTTGCAGCCCGAGCGGCAAGCCATCGGGCGACAGTCCGCCCGGCACGCTGATGCCAGGCAAGCCCGCAAGCGAGGTTGGGATGGTGAAGACATCGCCCAAATACATCTTGATCGGATCGTCTGTGTTCTCGCCAATTGGATAGGCGGCGCTGGGCGCGGTCGGCGTCAAAATCACGTCGCAGCGCTCGAATGCCTCGCGGAAATCCTGGGCAATTTTGGCCCGAACCTTTTGTGCACGCAGATAGTAAGCGTCGTAGTAACCCGCCGATAAAACATAGGTGCCGATCAAAATCCGGCGTCGCACTTCGCGCCCAAACCCTTCGCCGCGCGTATTTTCGTATTGCTCGGCCAGATTCTTACCAGGCACGCGCAACCCATAGCGAATGCCGTCGTACCGCGACAGGTTGCTCGACGCTTCGGCCGGCGCGACGATGTAGTAAGTCGCAACGCCATATTTTGTATGCGGCAGGCTGACTTCGACGATTTCGGCACCGGCAGCGCGCAGAATATCTTCGCCTTTTTTCCAAACATCACTGATTTCCGCGGGCGTACCGGGCACGCGGTATTCTTTGGGAATGCCTACTTTTAACCCCTTCACGCCACGCTTCACCGCTGCGTGGAAATTCGGCACCGGCATATCAACGCTGGTGGAATCCCGCTCATCGAAACCGCTCATCGCGCCCAACATCAATGCCGCATCTTCGACGGTGCGGGTGATCGGTCCGGCTTGGTCAAGCGAGCTGGCAAAGGCGATGATGCCGAACCGCGAGCAGCGCCCATAGGTCGGCTTAATGCCGACCGTGCCGGTGAAGGCTGCTGGCTGCCGGATCGAGCCGCCGGTATCTGTTCCCGTCGCGGCCAGTGCTACCCGCGCCGCCACGGCAGCAGAACTGCCACCGGACGAACCACCTGGAACAAGTTTACGATTACTGGCTGCGCTTTCAGTCCAAGGAGAAATTACTGGGCCGTAAAAACTCGTCTCATTCGCGCCGCCCATAGCGAATTCGTCGAGGTTCACCTTGCCAAGGCTAATCGCGCCCGCGTCGGCCAACTTCTGCGTCACGGTCGATTCATAAGGCGGCACGAAGCCATCGAGGATATGGCTGGCAGCCGTCGTCAGCACGCCCTTGGTGCAGTACAAATCCTTGTTCGCGATCGGGATGCCATCCAGCGCCCCTGCCTGTCCTGCGGCATAGCGCTTATCCGATGCAGCGGCAGCCGCACGCGCTAACTCCGGCGTCTCGGTAATGAAGATATTGAGCGGCCGCACGGCTTCCACAGCTTTGATATGGGCCTCGGTCAACTCCACAGCGGTGAAGTCTTTGTTCTTCAGGCCCGCAAGCGCACTGGCAATAGTAAGGTCGGTCAGATTTGTCATGATTTATTCCACTACCTTCGGCACGGCAAAAAATCCAGCGGCGCTTTCCGGCGCATTTTGCAGCACAGCGTCAGCATAGCCGCCATCTTTCACCAGATCGGCCCGCATCCGCAGATTGGCGGGCAGCACGGATGTCATCGGCTCCACGCTCGTCACGTCGACTTCCTGCAGCGTCTCGATAAAGCTGACAATCTTGTTCAATTCACCCATCAGTGGGGTCATTTCATCCTCCGGCACGCGCAACCGCGCCAGCCGCGCCACTTTGCGCAGGGTTGCCTCGTCGATGGCCATATGCATGCTCCTGTGTTATCTCTGAAACTCAGTATTTTCTAACACGCACAACCCGGCCTCGCAACCTTGCCCACGTCTCAAATTTTTACCGATGCTACCGCTTTTGCCGCCCTACTTCCTGATGAGGGCCGTCTCATCGGCTGTGACCTTGGCACCAAGACCCTCGGCATCGCGGTCTCCGACGCAGGCCGCCGCATCGCCAGCCCGTTGGTGACGCTGGAGCTGAAAAAATTCACGGTAGACGCCACGGCCTTTGCCAAGATCGTAGCCGAGCAGCAGCCCGTCGGTCTCGTAATCGGCTTGCCACTGCATATGGATGGCAGCACCTCCCCCCGCGCGCAGGCAACCCGTCAGTTCGCTGAAAACTTGCAAAGCTTCAACAAAGTCTTCGCCGCTTTGCCCATACTGCTACTGGACGAACGCTTTTCGACGGTTGCGGTCGAACGCACGCTGCTGGCGGCTGATGTCTCGCGCCGCCGTCGGGCCGAACTGGTGGATAAGCTCGCCGCCTCATATATCCTGCAAGGCGCGCTCGATCGTTTCAACAAGCTGCTGGATGACGAGGCAGATGCAGCGGCCGGCGACCTCTAAATTCGCTTGCGCTTGCCTCTGTGTCAGGAGAAGCTTCCGCTTATGAAATGGTACGCCAAGCCCCCCAGCGACCCCGCCCTGCATAAGCCGATGGCCACTGCCATCCGGGTGTTAGCGATGGATGCAGTCGAAGCGGCGCAATCCGGCCATCCCGGTCTGCCGATGGGCATGGCCGATGTCGCGACTGTGCTGTGGCGCGATTTTCTGCTCGTCGATCCCGCGCATCCCTATTGGCCAGATCGCGACCGCGTTGTGCTCTCCGCTGGGCATGGCTCGCTTTTGCTTTACGCGTTAACGCATCTTACCAACCCTGCCGCGCTCACAATCGATGACCTGAAAAAATTTCGGCAACTGCACAGCAAGACGCCTGGCCATCCGGAACGCGAAATTGCATTAGGCGTTGAGACGACAACCGGCCCGCTGGGTCAAGGCTTCGGCAATGCCGTCGGCATGGCACTGGCAGAGCGGATGTTGAACGCCCGCTTTGGCGATGATCTTGTTGATCATACGACTTATGTCATCGCCAGCGATGGTGATTTGCAGGAAGGCATCAATCACGAGTCCGCTGCCATCGCCGGGCACTTGAAACTGGCGCGCCTGATCGTGCTGTATGACGACAATCAAGTCACGATCGACGGCCCAGCCAGCCTGGCGATGAGCGAGGATGTCGCCGCGCGTTATCAGGCTTACGGCTGGGTCACGCGTCATGTCGATGGGCATGATCCAACAGATATTCATGCGGCGCTGACCTGGGCGAAAACGCAAAGCATAGCGCCCGATGGCAAACCTGCATTGCTACTGTGCCGCACCACCATCGGCCATGGCGCGCCGAACAAAGCCGGCACCAGCGGCGTGCATGGCAGCCCACTTGGCAAAGATGAAGTCGCAGCGGCGCGCTTGCACTTAAACTGGCCTCATGAGCCGTTCATGGTGCCGCCGGAAATCCATGCCGCCTGGCAAAATATCTTCCCGCATGGCAGCAGCTTCTATCAAACATGGCATAACAAGATGCTGACGTTGGAAGATGCGACACAGCGTGCCTTCACCAGCGCCAACCGGGGCGAGATTATTCCCGCCATCAAAGAAACGCTACATGATTTAAAGAATAAATTTACAGTTGAGCAGCCGGCGCTTGCGACCCGCGCGGCAAGTGGTGCGGTGCTAGCCGCGCTATTGCCCGTCTATCCATCCATCGTCGGTGGCTCTGCCGATCTGACGCCCTCGAATAATACCAGCGCGCCAAACCTAAAAGCTATCACAGCGGGCGATTACAGCGGCCAATATATTCATTGGGGTATTCGCGAGCACGGGATGGCCGCCGCGTTAAATGGCATGGCCATTCATGGGGGCCTGATCCCTTACGGCGGCACGTTCCTGACCTTCAGCGATTACTGCCGCCCGTCGATCCGCCTCGCGGCATTGATGCAGGCGCGCACGGTCTTTGTAATGACACACGATTCAATAGGTGTCGGTGAAGATGGGCCGACGCACCAACCGATCGAGCAGCTAGCGAGCCTCCGCGCGATTCCTGGCCTCGCCGTCATCCGCCCTGCGGACGCGCATGAAACACTGGAAGCTTGGGATCAGGCGCTGAACCGGCACGGGCCAACCGTGCTTGCGCTGTCTCGCCAGACTCTGCCTTCGCTACGGCATCATACGGCTAACCCCGACCAAAGCCGCAATCAGGTTGGCTGCGGCGCTTATGTGCTGCGCGAGGCAGAAGAGGCAACGCTTAGCCTTGTTGCGAGCGGTAGCGAAGTCATCCTGGCGATTGAAGTCGCCGATCTGCTACAGGCCCAAGATATTGTTGCTCGTGTCGTCTCGATGCCCTGCATGGAAATTTTCACGAACCAGCCGGTCAGCTATGTCGAGAGCGTGCTGCAGTCCAGCACAACGCGTCTGGTCGGCATCGAGGCCGGTATCCGCATGGGCTGGGAACGCTGGCTGGGTGAAGACGGCCTCTTCTTCGGCGTGCAGGATTTTGGCATCTCCGCCCCTGCCGCACAGGCTTACGATTACTTTGGCCTCACGGCCGAGAAGATCGCGGCGAAGATCATGGCAGCTACTTAAACTTAGGTGCGCACCAGTCGAAAATAGGTTTTGGAAAGTAAGGCTGTTCCAATAACGCACGCCGTTTATTTAAACCATCAACTAAATTAGTTGGTAGCTTCAATCCCGCCTTCGTAAGATTCAGCGCGGCTATATCCAGTCTTGCATTAGTTAGCGTTGAGATGCGCTTTGCCATCGTTGTTGCAGCAGCACTATATGCTGCTTTTCGCTTTTGGTTCCCTTGCTGTGCAAATGACTCACTGGCAAACTGCTCGGTACTTAATGCTACGATATCGATTGAAGGATCGGCTCCTTCATGATCAATCATGTATATCTTGCCACTTGACTTGCATTTAATGGTATTATGTTCACCGTCACGTTCGTTAATCCAAAATCTAAATTGTGCTGCCGCTCCAAGGCTTTCAGGATTTAGATTACTGTATACAGCGTGCGTGGTTGCATCTTTCTCATCCCAACCATCTTCAAGACCTGCTGGTTGTTCTACACAGATAGGGGAATAAAGAAAATCTGCATCTGGCATGAAAATATAGGGCGCCGAAGGTGCGCCCAATAATGTTGCTAGATGCGCCATCAATATTTGTCTGCCAACACAACGTGGTTGTAGTGCTGACTTTATATAGCCATCAATTTTTTTTCCGTTTAAACTGATCTCCGCTTTTGACGCACGTGGATGCCCTATATTTTCTAGCGACATTACAACGTCGCCAGCCCGCGCTACGGGGCGCCTAAGCGCATAATCCGCCACTGCCTCCGCATTCGCCGTAAACATGCCGCCGATACGGTCAGGATACCAGCGTTCCATCAGCTTGCCGTTAGCATCTGCGGTTTCGGTTCGCCAACATTAAACTTGGAACGCGTTGCCAGCGACGTGACCACCGCCGGTCGCTCAAACAACGAACGGCGCTTCATCAAACTCTCAATCAATTTGCGTGGCACCATCACATCATTGACGTATAAATCTTCAACCAATGGCCTAAGTTCTAAGGGAACAAAATTGTGAATGCGCCGCGCCATCATTACCGCCGCATCAATATAATCGACGCGCGATTGCGACGAGTCTCTCGTCTCCCAATGCTGTTTGATCATTGCGGCTACTGTAGGGTCAATTCCATTATTGCCAACTGTCCAGGCAAGAAATTGACCTGAGGCGGCAAGCAGGCGGCTGTCTGCCTGCCGCATCGCCATGCGCGGTTTGAATGTTAGTAATCCAGGCATATCGCCCACCAAGCCTGCCACATTCAACAAAAAGGCTTTCTCTTCAAACTGTCGTCGTTCTTTAAATGACTGTTTCATACCTGTTTTTACCATGCGCCTTTGAAAGTAATTCACCTTTGTGTTGTTAATGGCTTAAAATAATCGCTATGTCTCGCCCCACAATCATCGAGTTGCGTGAATTTTACGCGACCCCACGCGGGCGCGTGGCAGCACGCGCGCTCTCCCGCACGCTCAGCGCAATGCGGCGCGACATTGCACCTACACCCAATACAACAGAGATACCGCTCGCCGCCTTTGGCTATGCCGTGCCAGTGCTCGATGGCGCACCGGCAAATGCGTACCATCTGATGCCATCAGCGCAGGGCAGCGCCGCTTGGCCTAGCGAGAGCCAAAACCGGGTAACATTGGCCGATGATACGCGCTGGCCCTTTGCGGATAACAGCTGCGGCGCTCTGCTGCTGATGCATGCGATCGAGCATAGCGCCGATCCGCTGGCGCTGCTGCGCGAAGCCTGGCGTTGCCTCGCCCCGCAAGGCCAACTCTGGATCGTCGTGCCGAACCGGCGCGGGCTGTGGGCCTTGGCCGAAGCCACCCCCTTCGGCCGTGGCCAGCCCTACACGGCTACGCAATTGCGAAAGCTACTGGATGCCGCGCAATTTGTGCCGGAGTCGTGGCGCCGTGCGCTCTACACGCCGCCATTCAAATCCCCGCTTGGGTTGGCGACCGCGCCGCTGTGGGAAACCGCGGGGCCAGCGTTGGCATCCCTCCATGGCGGCGCCATTATTCTGCGTGCAGCCAAGCAGCTCTATGCGTCAGTGGGGCTCGTCGAGCCGCAAGCGCCAGGTTTTTCAATGACATTACAGACTATGGCCCCTGCGGGTTAACCGATTTCGCAACTATAGATTTACTTGCATTTCGATATCGGAATGGTACTCTGCGGCTCTATTTAATGGGGGTAAATATGACAGCCGCAGTTTTAGACACGCCTATATTTGCGATTAAAAATCATAAATCTATTGCTAGGCCAGATAGTGCCCTTGTCACGCACCTGTTTTATACAGTGGAACAGGGAGGCGTTTGTTACCGCGAATTCTTCAATCCGTCTTCGGTAAGTGCAGAGCCTTTAATAAAGGCTTTTAATTTAGTCGCGAAGGCGCGCACCAGTAAGTTTGTGCGCAACGTTGCAACCATGACGGCAGCGGCAGCACTAGCCAAAGGTGTTGCCGATACGCTTGTCCCCAGCGCATCAAATCTTCTTTTTGATATGGTCGCGATGATAATTAGTGGCGGCATTGCCCATAAAGCTCAACGCGCGACAAAAGCGATCGGCAAAAAATTAAAAGTGGCGGCTTTTGACTTCGAGAAAAAGTCGAAACGCTGGTTTGAACATAAAGGCGTAGTCGCTAACTTCTGGAGACCCACTCCCTATTGGAGCAACAAGCCTATCCCGCATTGGGTCACAGCGCCTGTTCGCTTTGTCGGCCATCTGTTCGATAGTGCCTTCAATACGCCGGTTAGATCCATTTACGATTGGAAATTCTACAATTACATGTCTGGGGCAAGGCGTCCACTGCGAACGGCCCGTCCTTTGCAACCCTGGATAACCTCCGCAGCGACTCCGGATATAACTACGGTCGTCGAAAGCAGCCTGCCTGTTGCAGTTGCCCTACCCCCTGAACAAGTCTCCGCATTACCAGAATTGCTGTTGGATGATGGTTACCGAGCGATTGAAGAATCCGCTCCTGTTTTGGCAGCGCCGGCTAAGCCTATTGATCTGTCGCCATCTGCGTCGCAGATATCGGCTTGGCAGATCATACCGCCGCGCAATCAAAAGCTGGCCGTTGCCGGCGGCTTGCTTGCCATGGTTGCGGTCGGCGCCTTTGCCGTAGCGTTACGCCCCGCGCAGCCGCGTCCAACCAGACCCCGCGATTCCCAGCCACTTAAATTTTAGGGAAACAGGAAATGGCAACGGCAATAGGATTGGGTTACGGCGAAACGCTATCAGCGCCGGCTGTTAAAAGCCGCAAGCGAGTGAAGGTCGCATCGAATCCATTTTCTTATGTGATTGAATGGCCAGGTCATCCACGCGAACGGAAATATTACGAACCGAGTATTTACAGCCAGAAATCGCTTTCCGCCGCTTATGCGTTCGTGAAAAAATCACGCGCAGTTAAATTCATTCGCAATTGTGCAGCCGTAACTATGGTGACTCTACCGTCCGTTGCTACCGCAGTGACAGCGATCAATCATAGTATGCCGCATCTTATCATGGGCTGTGTCATGGGCCTTGGCGGCGCTATCGTAGGCGGCATCAGCACTATGGTGGCTCAAGACACTATCTGCGCGTTTGATGAAAGTTTAGAAAAAGCAGCACTCAACTTCGAGCATCAATCCGGCCAACGCTTTAATCACCGGGCCGTCGTTGCAGGTTTCTGGCACAAAAAACCGGAATGGATTAGCAACCCGATCCGAGACATCGGTAAATTCTTTGACTATATGTTCAACACGCAAGTCGAAAACTTTGGTATTTACATGCCAACCCTGCGCAAGGCGATCAAGCCGCTGCCACCTATTGTCGTCGAACCACAATCTGCGCCGTTAGCTCTGCCCGTCATAGATAAGGTCCAGGCTGAATCACTGACTGCATATGCACCAGTTGTTGAGCTTCTAAAAGACGTTGCAACGGTGCCTCCCGCTGCAAAACCAACGCCATCTGCTATACCTTACCCCTCTGTGTCGCAAAAATCGGTTTGGCAAACGATGCCGTCGCGCCATCAGAAAATCGCCATTTTTGGCGGTCTGCTAGCTGTGCTGGCAGTCGGCACGGCGCTGGCGGTGACATCAATTCGTCCGGTCGCTGCACAGCAAATCACGAAAGTGCAGTCGCCGCGGCTGAAATAATCCTTGCCATCTCGGGCCTGCGCGTTATGCCGTAGAGATGGCAAAATTATTGTTCGACCGCATAGCAATTTTGGGCGGGGGCCTGATCGGCTCCAGCCTGGCGCGGGCGATCCGGCAGCAGAAGCTGACCCGGCATCTGACGATCGGCGATGCTGATCACGTCGTTTGCGAAACTGTGCTGCGCCTTGGTATCGCCGATAGCGCTCTATCTGATTTGCGTCAGGCTGTGGTCGATGCCGATCTGATCGTCCTAGCAACGCCCGTTGGTAGCTTTGCTGCGATCGTGGCTGCCATTGCCCCCCATCTGAAGATAGGCGCCATCATTACCGATGTCGGCTCTGTCAAAACCGCGGTTGCTGAAAGTGTGCTGCCGCTCCTGCCTGACGGTGTCTTTTTTGTGCCAGGCCACCCAATCGCAGGCACAGAATTCTCAGGGCCGGAAGCCGGCTTCGCCGATCTGTTTCTACGCCGCTGGTGCGTGTTGACGCCCCTGCCGGAAACGCCACTGCCCGCACTCGAAGCCGTGCAAGGTTTGTGGGAAGCGATCGGCGCGATCATCACTGTCATGACGCCCCAGCATCATGATCGCGTGCTAGCGCTCACCTCGCATTTGCCGACACTCATTGCTTTTTCCGCCGTCAATACCGCGGCCGACCTGGGCGAGCATATGCAAAGTGAAGTGTTGCAATTTTCTGCGGGTGGCTTCCGCGGTTTCACCCGCCTGGCCGCACAGGATCCAGTCATGTGGCGCGATGTGTTCCTCAATAATAAAGATGCCGTGCTAGAGCAGCTGCATCTGCTGCAGGAGGATTTGGCATCCTTGACCCGCGCGATCCGTTGGGGCGATGCCGCCACGCTTGAAGCTCGTTTTACACGCGCGCGGGATATCCGACGCGGATTAAAAGACTAAGAATGAAATTTGCGGAAGTCGTCATTGATAACGAAGTCGCGCACCAAATCCGCCAGCTTCGCATGGCCTTCGCTATTGGGATGCTCACCATCAATCAACAGGCTTTGCCAATTCGGTAATACCAGAAACACATCGAACAATGGGAAAAAGCGAATGCCTCTTTCATGGCATATGCGCCCAACAATATCTTCGAATGGTTTCACATACCGGTTTGCGACCGTCATATGCGACGCAAAAGACGGCGGATCAAGCAGTGCATCTTCAACGGGCAGCAATCCCAAAAAAGAAACACGATCAGCTAGGACTAAGGCTTGATCGGCCAACCGCTCGATATTCGCTGTGAACTCTGCATCGGTAAACGCTGGGCGCTGCTCATCGCGTAGCCAGACGGCATCATTGGCACCGATATAAATAACAATCTCGGTGGTATCCCGGCTCTCGCCTTCATTGCGTGCCGAAATCTCGCGCTCCAGCCGCATCAGCACCTTTGGCACATCGTCGCCGGAAACGCCCAGATTATATGGCAAGCAGTAAAACGCACGCTTATTCGTTCGCGCTGGAATATTCAACGCCATGATTTCGCCAATCAAGCGATTGGCCCAGCCGCCACGCTCGTCCCAGGCGCCTGTCGTGATGCTATCGCCGACGAAAAACAATTGCCCCATTAAGGCGTCACACCTGCGCCTTCGGGCGTCACGGGCAATGATGGGTCACGCGGCGTCAGCGGCAGTGTTGGCGCTGGCGTTGGTGCAGCCTGCGGCGCATCATCAGGAACAGGCGCTGGAGCTGGCGTCAGTTGCAACTCCGGCTGCGGCGTTGCATCGGTTGGCAGCGCGGTTGTCGCCACTTCCCACGGCAACTTGTTCAGCTCAAAAATCGCGCCGTCCATGAAGAATACGGCGTGATCACGAATCGAAACCGGGAAATCGAATGGCGCCGCGCCTTTCTGCGGCATCAACTGCAGTAAATTCCCCAGCGCTTCGTATTGCGCTTGCGGTACAACATGCAGATCTTTTAGCGCCACATAGGCCTTGTCGAGGCCGGTAAAGGTCAGCGTCAATTTACCGCTCGGCACCAGATTCTCATCAAGCGTAATGGGCCCGGCCAACGTCGAACTTGTGCCTAGTGCGTCCAAAGTCATTGGCGCAATTGCCAGCGTCCCGCCCTGTGCTTGCCAGGCAGTCATGGCGATTGGATCCTTCATATCCCGCGGCAGCGCAGGCTCTGCCGTCGTGCGGAGACTAAGCTGTTCAAGTGTCAGCGCATCGGCTCCAGCCGCACCGCTTGGCAGTGTGATCGGGGAAAGCGTCGCGGTCGATTCTTCTTCCGGGTTGGCCTTATCGTGCGCGCCGATGCGGCGTTGATAATCGAACGTGATCGTGCCAATCCGCAACGCGCTATAAGGCTCTTGATTGGGTGCCGCTGAAGGCCAGATGGAAAGGTCACGCGCTTTCGTGTGATACTGTGCCACCCTGCGCGCATACAGCGGTGTCTGGCTGGTAGCGTCCGCTATCTGCACGCGTATAAATTGGTTGGCGTAAGTAAAATTCGTGAGCGTAGTTTTAGCGATCCACGGCATGAATACAGGAATGGTGATTTCGGCCCGTTCCGCCGCGCCGCTCTCGCCCAACTCAGTCGTGAAAGCAAGCTGCTCACCCTTCAATGCCAAGCCTGGCGGCCAGGCGCTGACGCTGAGTGTAAAAGCATGGGGCACGCCAAGCTGCTGAGCCACCAAATGGTTGGCATGGCTCTGCAGGATCAGCGCGATAATGCCGTAAATCACGAGATATAAGACGACGATCCCAACCAGCACCTGAGCCATTCGGTGCTGGGTGCGATGCATATACGCCCTCATGTGGGTGCCTTAATTTCCGGTGGCAGGCGCGGCTGGCTCAGCGTTCGGGGCGGTGCCGGTATTGACCGGCGGCGTGGGCGGCTTTGCTGCGGGATTGGTCAGGGGGGGCGGCACGGCTGGCGTTACGCGCTCTGCCGTTTCTGGCTTAATTTGTTGTACCGCTTTCTCGTCGCCTTTGGCATTCGGATTGACGCTAATGCCGACGCGGCGAAGATCGGCAACAATCCCTTGTGCCGTGGCATTGCCCTGGCCAGCCAGGCGCGCCGTGCCCACAGCCAGGCTTTCGAATTGCTTGTTGACCTGCTGCACTTGCGACAGCGGCTGCTCTTGCTGCTCGTAAGCTTGCTTGACCAATTTCCGCTCAGTCAGAATCTGGCGCATTTGGAAGGTTGTCATCAACGCCAATGTCAGCGCGATGATGAGAACTGGCAGCACCATTTTATTATGGAAGATTGGGCCCAGATCGTCGTGGTTGTGGTTGTGATGATCGTGCTGGTCATGATGAGGCATAGTCAGGTTCCTTAAAGCTTAGAATTTAGCGTGTTGCAGGTTTGGCGGGCGACTTATCGCCATCTTTTTTCGCTTCAACCGTAATGCCATGGGCCGCCAACAGGTCCTTGATCTTGGTGTCGTTCTGCGCGACGACCGCCGTGCCAAGGGCACGCACCAATTCATTGTTCAGTTGGCTCAGCTGAATGCCGCCGTTGATCTCTGCCTGGCGCGTGTTGATCTGAGCCTGCGTGTTCTGCGTGCCATTGATCAGCCAGGCATTCACGACAAACATGCCGAGCGCGAAAGCGGCCAGATAGGCCGTGGTACCGGCGACGAATTTACTGGACGACATAAGCTTAAGCTCCTGAAAAGTGAAGGCTCATGCGACCATGCACCCCCTTTCGTGTCAAGCCGGCTGCAACGCGGAATGGCAACGGAAATTATTTTTCCGATTAATGCATTTTTTTCTTGACTTGCGATTTCTCTTAGGCTATTGACAGTGCCACGGCTTACTACGTCCTAAATTAGCGTAGCAAAAAGCCGCTCCCAAAATTCTTACATATGAGACCTGTTATGGCTAAACCCGCTTCCCCCGGCAAGCACGGCGATGGGCGGGAGATCGGCGACATTCGTCTGCAGGCGCAGCATTACAGCACGCGCTGTCTTGAAATGCTGGGAAATGTCATCGAAGACACAAAGGTCGATCTCAAGACGCGCTTCATCATCGCAAAATTCTTGATTGAACTTGGCTGGGGCAAGCCGCGCCAAATGGCAGCGCCGGTCGAGCAGTCATTAGAGACACTCAACCTAACCACTGTCATGGCGCAGCAATTCAATATCTTCATGGAGCAACTCACCGATGATCGACAAGATAACGGTGGATGTGACGACCAGCCGCAGGGTGATCGCGAACCTGGCAAAAATGGAATGGCACCTGACAGCACGCAACAGCCAGAAGACGCCGCCTGGTGACTGGACAATCTGGCTTATTCTTGCTGGCCGCGGTTGGGGGAAAACACGGTGTGGCGCTCAGGACGTCGGCATTTACGGCATGAAGAATCCGAACAGCCGGATCGCGATTGTTGCGCCCACCTTTGCCGATGCACGGGATGTGTGCGTTGAAGGCGAAAGTGGGATTTTGAAAATTCTTGCCGAGTCGCTTGAAACTTGGAACCGCAGTTACGGAGAGATTGTTTTGAAGAACGGCACGCGCTACAAGCTCTTCTCGGCAGACGAGCCGGATCGACTGCGCGGGCCGCAGCATCACCGCGCTTGGTGTGACGAGCTTGCCGCATGGACGCGGCCAGAAGCCTTCGATCAAGTAGCATTTGGATTACGGCTCGGCCATAAGCCGCGGATTATTGCCACCACCACCCCGCGCCCGACTGCCTTCCTCAAATCGCTTGTGAAACGCACCGACGTCCGCGTCACGCGTGGCAGCACTTATGAGAATGCGCAGAACCTGGCCAAAAGTGCGCTTCGAATGTTCGAAGAACGCTATCGCGGCACGCGCCTCGGCCGGCAGGAATTGGAAGCGGAGATATTGGACGATCACGAACAGGCGCTCTTTCATCGCACGCTGCCGTTGCTGCGGGGCGAGATCCAAACAGCAGATGCTAACCAGCGCTTCCGATAAGCCCACGCCCACCACCTGCAAGGCGATGCGCCAATCTTTATAGGCCAGCTCCTCTTTTTCGCTGCGCTCGAAGCCGCCATTCCACCCCGTTCCGCGCACGCCGGGCGCATATTGCATGACCTGCCGCGGCGCGACCTTGCCGCGCTGGTAATCGGCGCGCAGGCGGATCCCGGCACGGTGCATCGCAGGCGTCACTTGCCCGACGTCGCGCAACTGGTCGAGCATGCATTCGGCGGCAACACGAGCGACCTCCGCCCCGCCTCGTTCAAGGCGTTCGGTAACGATGCAGCTATGGCGGGCGCGTTCAGGCGTGCCCCAGTCGATGATGTGAGTTGTAGTCTTAAAGCGTTTGTCGGATGAAACGGGGGAACGGCGCGGCATGATCAGGAACTCCTCGTTAGAAAGTTGACCCGATATTTATTTCTTATTATGAAAGAAATGTAAAGAGAAATATTTCGTATATAGATAATAATATTTAGCGGTGTCCGGATTAGTCACTGGTATGATTTTTTATGAGCCGCTTAATCAAACATGCAGTTGAGTTACTTCAGATAGAATTTTGCTTCGCTCAGGCGCTGTATTTTATACAGGTCAGCAAGCGTTCTCCGGCGAACAACCACTGTATATTTTAGGTCTAAATCCTGGTGGGAATCCTGAAAGTCAAGCCAACGAAACAATTGGCAGGCATTTGCAAAATCTTTGGCAACGGTCAGCGCCATGGTCTGAATATGCGGATGAACGCTGGGCCGGGAAAGAACCTGGCGCACACCAGATGCAGCCACGGGTTTTACATATGTTGGCTAAACTGAATTTAGACCCGCATAAGGTTCCGGCCAGCAATGTCATTTTTGCACGCAGTCGCAATGAAGTAGCGCTTAAAGAGGAAAAAGAGCAATTGCTCACTCTTTGCTGGCCGGTTCATCAAGCTGTAATTGAAAGTTTGCAAGTCAGGGTTGTTGCCTGCTTTGGCAGTACAGCCGGTAGCTGGGTTTGCGATAAACTAGGTGCTAATCACCTTATTGATGAATTTCAGGAACTTAATCATCGGGGTTGGAAAAGCAAACTATATAGGTCAACAAAATCCGGAATTGCAGTAGCGACTTTGACACATCCGAGCATCGCAGATTGGCGAAATCCTAAAGCTGACCCGACTAAACTAATTGAAAAGGCATTAAAGCTTTAGCGTCAATGTCACTGGCACATGATCACTCGGCTGCGGCTCCCAGGCGCGTGCATCGCGGGCATGGTGAATATTAGTCAGCGTGCC
Organism: Alphaproteobacteria bacterium; assembly: GCA_965246895.1. Classification (GTDB taxonomy): domain Bacteria; phylum Pseudomonadota; class Alphaproteobacteria; order JAIXQD01; family JAIXQD01; genus CBDFFX01. The sequence goes on from OZ251993.1 coordinate 1,415,716, forward strand.
GTGCAGATCAGGCGAGGCCCAGATATGGTCGAGCCGCCGTCCAAGGTCTCGCGTTTGCCAATTCGGGCTGCGGTAACTCCACCAACTATATGCCTTCTGATCTTCGGGAATGAAATGCCGCGCGGTGTCAACCCAATCGCCAGCCGCGATCCAATCGCGCATCATCGTTCGCTCAACCTCGGTATGACTAACGATATCGCGCAGCTTCTTGCTGCTCCACACGTCATGCTCACCCGGCGCGATATTCAAATCGCCGACCAAAATGCGCGGGCGGTCACGCTTGTTCCGCTCGCTCCAATTGGTCAGCGCTTGCACGAAGTCCAGCTTATGGCGGAATTTTACGTTCGCCTCCGGGTCGGGAATATCACCGCCGGCCGGCACGTAGAGATTATGAATCTCAATGCCGCTGGCATGACGCGCACTGATATGGCGACGGTCTTCGCGGCCCGTCCAGTGGTGAATATTTGTCTCCAGCAGCGGCTGACGAGACAGGATCGCCACGCCGTTATAGCTTTTCTGCCCATGCACATGCTGATGCGTAAAACCCGCTGCATGCAAGGCTTCGACTGGAAACAGCTCGTCCATGCATTTGATTTCCTGCAGGCAAACCACGTCAGGGTTGGCCTCCGCAATCATGCGCAGCACATGGCTGATGCGCAATCTAACGGAATTGATATTCCAGGTGGTGACGCGCAGCTCGCCCTTTTTCTTTTTCGGCAGCATTAGGCTCAACTGCCGGTGTTCGCGCCGAATTTCGGGTCGTCATCCAGCCGCGCCGTCCAATCTTGCCGCAGCATGCGCTGCGCCAATCGATGCCGCGCCGCTGTGCCGAACGCCTCCAAAATAACGCGTGACGCCTGATCGGTGCCGAACAAATATTCTGGATGCCACTGCACGCCGAGTGCGAATGCCGTGCTGCCGATGACGCTAACCGCCTCGATCACACCATCGGGTGCCAGCGCTTCGATCTGCAGCTTGGGGGACAGCGCGGCGATCGCCTGGCTATGCGCAGAGTTGATCTGTAACGTTGGGGTGCCATTAAACAAAGTTTTCAACAGGCCATTCGGCTGCACGATGGCGGAATGCTTATGCTGCACCAGCCACTCGCGCAATGGCAGACGCGTGGCAGGGTCTTGCGCATCGCTGCTATGCAGCTGGATATTATCAACGGTCGAAAGCGTACCGCCCAACGCCACGTTCAATTCCTGAATGCCACGGCACAGCGCCAAGATCGGCACTCCCGCCGCCAGCGCCACGCGGATCAACGGCAGTGTTGTCGCATCGCGCTCCGGGTCTTTCAGCGCGGGATCTAGATCGTCATCCGCGCTGTAATGCGCTGGTGCCACATGGCTCGCCCCGCCTGTAAGCAACAATCCATCCAACCGCTCGACTAGATTAGCAAAATCGTATTTGTCGCCCAACGCCGGTAGCATCAACGGCAGGCAACCCGCCGCATCGTAAACGGCATGGATACTGCGCTCGGTCGCACCATGCACCTTGTAATCTGGCAACTGCCGCACGTTGGTGCTGACGCCGACGACGGGCTGCAAAGGCATGCCACCTGGCATAGCCTTAATTCTTGCCTTTTTTATCGAAGCTTGGCGGGCGATATTGGAACAAGTCGCGGTCGAATGGCACGCCAGTCTCTAGGCTCTGCAGGGTCACACGGGTTGTGCCGCCCTGATTATCGCGTACGCGCCATTGGCGCAAACGCAAGGCGCCACTCGTTTTGGTATCTTCAAAAACAAGTGTCAGCTTGCCCGAGCCTGGATCGTCAGTCTTGATCATCGTGACTTCGATCTCGCCGGGGTTGCGGGCGATATCGGTCACAGTCATGCCATTCTTGCTGCTGGCCGTGAAATCGACCTGCGCGCGCAATATCAAAGCCGCAGGGCTATCACTCTGCGGCACGCTGGTTGTCTGCTGCAACGTATCGTCCCAGTAATGCACGAACTGCCCATCAGCAATGATAAAGCTTTTCGCGGGCGCATCGTAATCGAGCCGCAATTTGCCAGGCCGCTGTATGGCTAGGCTACCACTGATGTCAGAGCCATCCGGGTTCAGCTGCAGCACGCGCGCCTTGATCGATTGCAGCGTATTAATATAGGCCTCGATCCGTTTTAGATCGGCCACATCGCTGGGCGCAGGAGCAGCCGCAATAGCTGGCATGGCGGCAAGGAACAGGCAAATAGCAAACAGTAAACGCATGGGTATCTTTCTGGAAAAAACGACATTCTAACCCTAACCATCTCCTCCACCCGCGGCAATAGTAAGGCAGGCCGTACTTTTTTACTTTCCCTAAGCTTATAATCGAAAGAAAAAACTAGATTTTAATTCCCAATTGGGCGGCTGCGGTGGTAGAATGTGCATATACTCTTAAGGAAATAGTATGGACGAACCAGCTGATTTCAGCCGCTTGCGCGAAGCATTAAGACAGGTATCGCCTGAATCCAATCTCGTCTCCCTGAAAGACAGCCACAATATTGCCTGTTTCGATCTATTGCATGCCGATACGTTAAGTACGGTGCAAGTCTACCGCAAACAACATGTTCCGAAAACGCTTTATCTGGATCTCGAATGTATGGAGACAAGCCCGCCGCTGGGCCGTGGTCACGGCCGCACCGCTTTGATCTCGCTGTTCGACTTGGCGGATAAAGCCGGCATCCACACAGTCTGTGTTACGGCCTGCGATATTGGACGGTACGCTTTTGCCGCTAATTATACGCAATGCAACGCGCAACAATGGCCAGAGCTGGAGCGCAAATTGCTCACTCGCCTTCGTGCTTATGCTGATTGCAGCAGAGGCATAGAACGCGAACAGAGGGCTGCGCAAATCGAACTGGCGGCCGGGATTATCCATACATCAAATGGCCAGCTTGGCAAAATCGTCGCGTCGCTACGCGTACCGACGATTGGGGATGCCGCGCAACCGACCTTAGCGAAACTATTATTTCTTTCTTCGGATAAGAATGATCAATATAACGCTTATTGGACACGGACGGAGCGTGATCTGGCGCGCGCAGCCCGCAACGCGGCTGCTATTGAACCCTTGCTGCAGCCGCAGCCAGTGCGACCAATACTGGCTGCAAATAATATCAACCCGCAACGCCGCGCCGGTTAATTAAATGTCGCTAAAGCTGGCAATTGACCCCTTGGATGGGGTCGATGAAACGGTTGTGGCTTACTGCAAACAATCGCAGGAAAACATAGCTCGTCTTTGATCACAGTTTGAAACAGGCAGCCATCAAGCCCTTGCCCAAAGTAAGTCTCGCCGCAATCAGCGATAATGGCTATCTCAGGCTTCAGGCCGATATTTTCCATCAGCTCTTGCGCATGTTTTGCAGTCGCGTCTACACAAACATCTAACCAGAACCCATAGAGAAAAATCGCCGCTGGCCGCAAATCATTCAGCGTCCGTTCGAATTTCACATTGTTTGCATGCTGATCGCTTTTACCAAAAACCAACTCGTTTGGCGCAGGCGCAAATATCAAGGTGTGATTATGCGCGATCCGGGCCCGTTCTCTTTTCAATTTCTGAGGATGAATTGTGCGGGCTTCAGGTTCGCGCATGTAAACCTGCCAGCTTGGCGCGTTGCTAGCAGCGATATCAGCGCGCAAACTTTCGATACGGCGTAGCGCCGCGCTGTTCTTAGACCCCGCGTAGAGCGGTTGTATGTCAACGCCAATAAACAGGCAGTCTGCAATATCGAAACTCATAGCCGCAATCTATTTGCCTTTGCTGGCGTTGCTCTCGCCTGTAGCGCCGGGCGTTCATGTGGAAAGCGCAGCTGTGTGCTGGTGATTATCGGATAAGGTTTGCCATTTGCATCATATGCAACTGGTTCTGTGGCTTCCCAATCACGCATATCACGCGGGCTGCATCGCCCACAATCGGTGATAAAAGTCATGCTTGGCTTACAGCCGACAGCGTGCAATGTCCTTTGTGCATGCTGTGCAACTCGCATGACACAGTGATCTAAATAGTAACCATAAAGCAGCAAATGTTTTGGCCGCAACCGCTTCAAGCTCTGATGGAATAAACGATTATCCGGCCAGCTTTGTGTTTTTTCAAACATACGCTCACCTAGAAATGTTGTGCACATCAATTCATCGTCAGGATGGGTGGGCTCCATGTAAACTTGACAACTGCGGGCACCACTAACAGTAATGCGTGAACGCAAAGCTGTAATCGCAGCCATGGCTTCAGCAGGTGCAGGTGTGCGCTTCACAAAGACTTTTTGAATATCCACGCCGATAAACAGGCAAGTTTTGGGATCTATATCCATGGCCGGATTATATCGTGCCACTATGAAAGTAATTCGGGAAAATAGGGTTAACGTCTTTGACGGCAATCAGCGCCCAGGGTCGGGATAGCACAGGCCCTAAGCTTGCAGATGGTGCGGTAGATATGGATGCGGAGCCGAGACCCGTACCGGAGCGTACTGACGTACGCGAGGAACGGAAGCGTAGGCAACGCGCCATAGATACCGTGCTAGACGCAAGCTTAATGCGAGCCGCCTAATAATATCTCCCGCTTCCCTACATGGTTAGGCGAACTCACCACGCCCTCCGCCTCCATCTGATCCATAATGCGGGCCGCGCGGTTATAGCCGATCTGCAGATGCCGCTGAATGAAGCTGGTCGAGGCTTTGCGCTCGCGCGCAATCAATGCCACCGCGCGATCATAGAGTTCGTCGCCGCTACCCTCGCCATCGCCATCCCCTAGGCCGAATTCCGGTTCTTCTTCAGTCACAGCGTCGATATAGATCGGCTCGGCGCGCTGCTTCAGATATTTGACGACCTTTTCGACTTCATCGTCGCGCACGAATGGCCCATGCACGCGGTCGACGCGGCTGGCGCCTGCCATATATAGCATGTCGCCCTGCCCCAATAATTGCTCCGCACCCTGTTCGCCTAAAATTGTACGGCTATCAATCTTCGAGGTGACCTGGAAGCTGATCCGCGTCGGGAAATTCGCCTTGATCGTGCCGGTGATAACATCGACCGAGGGTCGCTGCGTAGCCATGATCAGGTGGATGCCGGCGGCGCGCGCCATCTGCGCCAGGCGCTGGATCGCGGCCTCGATATCCTTGCCAGCGACCAGCATCAGGTCGGCCATTTCGTCGACGATAACAACGATATACGGAAGCTCTGTCAGGTCGAGCGGCTGGTCTTCGAACACCGGCTTGCCAGTATCAGGGTCGAAGCCGGTCTGCACGCGGCGCATCAGCGCCTCGCCATCGTCACGCGCTTCGGCAAGGCGAGCGTTATAGCCATCAATATTGCGCACGCCGAGCTTTGACATCGCACGATAGCGATCTTCCATCTCGCGCACGGCCCATTTCAGGGCGAGCACGGCTTTCTTTGGCTCTGTCACCACCGGGGTCAGCAGATGTGGAATGCCTTCATAAACTGAAAGCTCAAGCATCTTCGGATCAATCATGATGAGGCGGCATTTTTCCGGCGGCAGCTTATAGAGTAACGAGAGGATCATCGCATTGATCGCGACCGACTTGCCAGAACCCGTCGTTCCCGCCACCAGCAAGTGCGGCATTCGCGCCAAATCGGCGATAACGGGCGCGCCGCCGATATCCTTGCCCAGTGTCAGCGGTAGCGCCGCGCCGGTATCGTTGTAAGTCGAATGCTCCAGCAATTCGCGTAGGTAGATCGTCTCACGCTTTAGGTTCGGCAATTCGATGCCAATCGCATTGCGGCCCGGCACCACGGCCACGCGCACAGCACGCGCGCACATCTGCCGCGCGATATCATCTGATAGGCCAACAATACGAGCCGCGCGTGTACCAGGAGCAGGCTCTAGTTCATAGAGGGTCACAATAGGTCCAGGGCGCACATTGCTGATCTGCCCCTGTACGCCAAATTCTTGTAGCGTCGAAGTCAGCTGCTGCGCATTCTGTTTCAAATCGGCTGCCGATTGGTGTGTGATCTTGCTATTGGCTGTTGCGGCTTGCAGCAGATCAGTCGGCGGCACTAACGGCCCATCGTCATCGCTGCCACGGCGACGTTTTGGCACAGCGATCTTCCGGCTCTTGCGCGGCGCTGGTTCTTCCTCGTCATCTTCGGCTTCATATTCGTCTTCAACGTCTTCTTCAGTCTCTTCCTCATCATCTTCCATCTCATTCAATGCAGAGGCATCGAGCGGGCTAAGCTCCGGCTGCTGCAGCGAGGGATGGTCGAGCGGCTTTCTTGATTGCCACCAAGAGGTAAAAGCGGAAACACCGCTTAGGCTCCGCTCCAGGCTAATCGCCATGCCATCGCCGGCACGACCAGAAACCACTGCCCAATCGTCGCGGTCAAAACCTAGCGCGATCCACATGATCGGCAGCGATAGTAACGGCACCAACAGTCCGATGAAGATCGGTACCAATGGCCCTGGCAGCATGGTGTCGGCCATGCCGACCAGCGCATCGCCGAATACGCCACCCGCGCGCCCCGTGACGCCAAAGCCGAAGCTGCCGCCCCATTCCGCACAGGCCGCGGCAAAGCCTAGCAACGCGGCGAAGGCGGCAAGACCGCGTAGGCGGTGGAAGCGTAACTTATTGCCCGTCACGCGGCGCCAACCGGAGATCGCGGCATAAGGCACAAATAACAGCGCGCCTAAACCCAGCCATTGCCATAGCCCGTCCGCCAAGGTGGAGCCGAAATGTCCAAGCCAGTTATGAACGTGATTATCACCGCCAATCGTATTGAGCGATGGATCGCTGGGGGAAAAGCTAAGCAATGCGGGAATGGCGGCAACGGCAATGACCAATAAGAAGATGCCTAGCACGCGACTGCAAAGATCGCGGCCCATGATCCAACCGTGACGCAGCATGCTATCTTCGTCAGTATCGTAATCTCGGTTGAATATACCCATATTAGTATTCCTAATCTGATGCGCCAAAATCAACAAACCGTCGCGCTAACGCTTGCACTACAAGGTTATTAGGCTTATTTAAACATGGTGAATAAAGTGTTACCGCCAGGCAAAAAACGATCCGCAGATTATTATGAGATTGCTGTTGTGGGCGGCGGCCTTGCCGGATTGGTCGCTGCGGCCACTATGGCCGGGCCATTGGCAGCTAAAGGTCAGCAATTAGCATTAGTAGAAGCGCAGCCCTTCGCGTCTCACCTCACCCCGGCGTTCGACGGTCGCACAACTGCAATCGCCTGGCAGGGACAGCAGTTACTGCGCGAAATCGGCCTCTGGCCGCAACTGGCAAAACTGGCCGAGCCTATTAAGCAGATTCGCGTCGCCGATACGTTCGCCACGCCGGGCCTGACCTTTGACAGCAACGAACTTGCCAAAGAAACAAACAGCGGTGCGTTCGGCTATATCATCGAGAACAGGCATCTGCGCACAATCCTGCTCGCGCATCTGCGCAGCCAAAAGAATATCGATATCTATAATCCAGCTAGCGTCAGTGCGCTTGACCTTGCAGGGCCGACAGCCACGCTCACGCTTGATAACGGTAGCCAATTGAATGCTGCGCTGGTACTAGCAGCGGACGGCAAAAACTCAGCGCTGCGCAAACTAATTGATATTGATACCTTCGATCTTGCATACAATCAAAAGGCGCTGGTCTGTGTTGTCGCCTGCGCTGCGCCGCACCACAACATTGCACTAGAGCATTTTCTACCTGAAGGCCCTTTCGCCATGCTGCCGATGCAGCCAGATGAGAACGGCACGACTATGATGTCGATCGTCTGGACGGTTAAGCCCGATACTGCGGTAGCACTATTGGCGCTAGGCGAGGCTGACTTCATTGCTGCCATGGTCGAAGCTGGTGCCGGTTATATGCAGCCGCTGCATCTGGCCACGCCTGTTGCGGCTTTCCCGCTCTCGCTACGGCACGCCCGACATTATACAGCGCCACATCTTGCGTTGTTGGGCGAAGCCGCGCATGCCATCCACCCGATCGCTGGGCAGGGTTTTAATTTGGGTTTGCGCGATATCGCCTGCCTGCGCGATAGCCTAATCGCCGCCCATGCCCGTGGTTTGCGCGCTGACGACGCCTCGGTACTAGGTAGCTACAGCCGTCAGCGTCGCGCCGATAATCAGCGCATGGTCGGCGCGACCGATTTGTTAGACAGGTTATTCTCGACCGGGCACCCAATGATCACCCGCTTGCGCCAACGTGGCTTAGCCGCGGTCAACGCTAATGGTCCGCTGCGCCGATTCTTTATGAAGCAAGCGATGGGCTTTAAGACGGCTTAAAACGGTTTTGCCATTTTGCCAGCATGCGCTGCACCCCTGCATCATAACCAAGTAACGTCATGGCCTCATCGACTGTACACCAGCGCAAATCGTTGGACTCCTCGGTTACCGAAAATTCGTCAGTTGCTGCGCGCAGCAGAAAGCGAATATCGAAATGCAAATGCGCGGGCTCGTTCTTCTTTGGGCTGTCGGGAATCGGGTGCACATCGATATCGAAAATCTCCGTGTCGACGAGTGCCAGTTTGTCGATACCGGATTCCTCTGCTGCCTCACGTAACGCGGCGCCTGCAATCGTGCGGTCGACATCATCTTCGATATGCCCACCGAATTGTAGCCAGCGATCAAGTTTCGCGTGATGGGTAAGCAGCGTGCGCGTGCCGCCGCGATCAATAACAAAGGCCGAGGCGGTGATCTGCCCGATTTGGTTGCTGCGCGCAAACAGACTGAGATCACCACGCTCCATAAAAGCGCGTAACTGTTGCAAATGCTCGCGCTCCTGCTCGTCGTAAGGCTGGTAGTTGGCTACGACCGCCTGCAAATCAGTAAGCAAAGGATGCATGATGAAATCCTAGCCTAAACCCTTCCGCCTGCCAACAAACCACGCTAGCGTCAGACCGTGCTCACAAATCTTCTAACCACGCCCATCTGGTCGTTTGTCATTGCTGCAGCCCTCATTGCGGGTTTTGGCGCGGTTACGACCTTATTGCTACAGCTTGCTTGGAACCGTACCGAAACGGCGCAAGCGCGCGACGCCCATTCGCGGCGATTGCTGGGCGCATTGGATGATGGGCCGCCTTGGTTATTATTCCTCGATTACGAGGGGCGCCTGTTGCAAGCTAACGGCGCTTTCGCGGACGCTTTCCCAACAATAAAGACGGCGCCCGGCACTAGCGCCAATACGGTGCTTACGAATTGCGGCGCTGATCCATCCTTGCTAGTAAGATTAGACGCGGCACGACATGCAGGACAAGGGTTCCGTCTGCCATTGCTGGCTGCGCAAGATCCGCAAAACTGGCTGCTGATCGGGCAGCCTTGGAAAGCATCGGATAGCACAAGCGGCTATTGGCTGCTGGGTGTCGAGATGACTAGCGAATTGACCGAATCCGCTCGTTTAGAACGGCTCGCCTATCGCGATCTCGCAACCGGCCTGCCGAACCGCCAATGGTTGTATGATCAAGTTGAGCAGCATCTGGCCGAAAAGCCGAAAACCGTGTTGCAGATAACGTTTCCACGCTTTGCCAACCTCGTCACAACGCTTGGGCGGGAGCAGGCCGAATTAACATTAGCCGGGCTCGCTGCCCGCCTTACTGGATCGCTGACGCGCACCCAGGCCATTGCGCGCGTTGATGGTGCCAGCTTCGCGCTGATTGATACAAAATGGCTCAATGAAAATGCGGTTCAGACTATCGCCGATTTGCTGGCCGAGCCCTATGTTATGGGTGGTCATGAAATTCGCTTGTTGCCTGCCATCGGGATCGAATATCCGATCGATGGCACCTTAGATAGCTGGCTTGCAGACGCTGCGCTGGCTGCAACCTCCGTACATCTGCGGCATCGCGGTGCCGTAGTCATTTATAACGCGGCCCTGCGCGATCGTCAGCAACGCGCACAAACCCTTATTGCAGATTTGCGTCGCGCGATTTATTTCGCGCCAGAACAGATAACGGCTGCCTACCAGCCGATCTGTCGGCTAGCTGATGGCAAGCTAGTGGGCGCTGAATTGTTGGCCCGTTGGGAGCATCCCCTTTACGGCACGATTAAGCCGCGCGATTTCATCCCGCTGGCAGAATCAACGGGCTTAATCGGGGCGCTTTGGGTGCAGCTATTTGCAGCGGGTTGCCGGCAGCTCGCGCATTGGCAGCAGGCGAACCCGGACTTTTTCCTCAGCGTCAATTTATCGGGCCGCCAGTTGGAAAACGGCAGTTTATTAAAGACGACCGATATTATTACTGAGTTAACGGGCATTGCGCCTGCCGCCATCAAATTGGAGCTGACCGAAACCGGCTTGATGGACGATGTAGAAAGCGCGATCGGCCAATTGCAGGCGCTGAAAGCACGCGGATATCGCCTATCGGTCGACGATTTTGGTACGAGCTTTACAAATCTAGCCGAATTGCATCGCCTACCGCTGACGGATGTGAAAATCGATCGCGCCTTTGTCAACGGCATGCATGCGGGCGCAGCGGGCCGAGAATTAGTGGCGATGATGGCAAGGCTTGGTAATGCGCTGGGTCATACCGTGACTGCAGAGGGCATTGAAACAACGGCTGACCTCCAGCTCTTATGCCAAGATGGTTGCAGCCTTGGGCAAGGCCATCACTTTGGCCGCGCCATTAATGCGCAGGCATTTACGCTCCTGCTGGGGCAGTCAATAGCGGCACCAGAAACTGTATAAGCCGCCGCGCGATCTCGTCCATGCCTGCTGCGTTGGGATGCATGCCGTCTTCCTGATTGAACTGCGGCTGCAGGGCGACGCCGTCTAATAAAAATTCGTAGAGTGGCAGACTATGTATCGTAGCCAGCGTTGCATATATTTTATTGAAAGCCGCACCATAAGCTTCGCCCAAATATAGCGGCGCATACATGCCAAGCAGGATCACGCGAATATTACAGGCGAGCAGTCGCTCGATCATTACTTTCAGATTTTTGCACGCTTGTTCAGGCGACAGGCCGCGCAAGGCATCGTTTGCACCCAGCGCGATCATTACCAATTGCGGCCGACCTTCAATGATATAGCCTAGCCGCGCCAGACCACCGGCTGTTGTATCGCCGCTGATACCGCCATTCTCGATTACGACAGGAATGCCGACTGCATGCAGCATTGCCTCAAGCTTGCAAGGCAGCGCACATTCGTTCGGCAGGCCGAACCCCGCTGTCAGGCTATCGCCAAGCATGGTTATCCGAAGCGGGCTTTGGTTCATGCCTGCTAGTATCCGCATCATTGTTTAAGGATCTGTAACGGTAAAAAACAAGTCGATTCAATTACCTACCGATTACCATTGAAAAGCCACAGCAGCATGACAATATGAAGTATCATCCACTAAGGAGATTAAGACATTATGGCCGATAACTTTAATCCTTCGACCACTTACGGTTCTGCCGCCGGCACGAGCCGCGCGACGTTCGATGCCGGTCTGCGCACCCATATGCAACGCGTCTATGGGTATATGGCTGGCGGGCTTGGCCTCACCGGGCTCGTGGCTTGGGCCGTGGCAAACGTGCCTGCGCTCTATAACACCATTTTTGGCACGCCTTTGGCTTACGTCGCGATGCTCGCCCCGCTTGGCTTCGTCTTTTTCATGAGCCTTCGTGCACACCGCATGGCTGCCTCGACGCTGCTCACAACCTTTTGGGCATTTAGCGGCGTCATGGGCCTGTCAATGGCGACGATTTTCGTGGCGTATACAAATGCCGATATCGCTCGCGCCTTCTTTATCACCGGCGCCATGTTTGGCGGGATGAGCCTATACGGCTATACGACTAAGCGCGACCTGACCGGCATGGGTAGCTTCTTGATGATGGGTCTGTTTGGCCTGATCATCGCCTCTGTGGTGAATATCTTTGTCGCCTCGTCTGCACTGCAATTTGCAGTTTCGATCCTGGGTGTGATTATCTTCACCGGCCTCACTGCCTGGGATACGCAGCGGATCAAAGAGCAATATGCTGAAGGCTTTGGTGTTGAAGCGAACCAGAAGCTGGCCGTGATGGGTGCACTATCGCTCTATCTTAACTTCATCAACTTGTTCCAGATGCTATTGTCGCTGACCAGCGGCAACCGTAGATAAGGATCGTGGAAGTCTGATTCAATTTAAGCCCGGCTCATCGCCGGGCTTTTTTCTTGCAATCTCACCGGCGCTAATCTTCATAATATCGAGCCGAATATTGATGGCCGGTCGAGCACCCGAACTGAGCGTACTGAAGTACTTGCTGGTGAGGGCGCGCAGGCTGGACGCAATAGGCGGCCGATAGGATGGAAATTAAACGATGTAAAATTCATCGCATAAGGACAGCATCGGCCCGTCGCTCGGCAAATTGCCGTAGCCAATGACACGCCAATATGGGCCATGCTCCTTGATATAGGCTTGCGTGCGGAAACGTTTTTCCCCGCGCACGACGTTACATTGGCTTTTCACCTCGCCGGCCATGCGACCGGTCAGCTTACCGTCCTTCACCTCAGCATGCGTGCAGATCAGCGCAGTCACCGGCAAATCCTGAATGACGCGCTTGATGTAGATATCGAGTGCACCGGTGGCAATTACCACGTCCGTGCCCTGCTCGGCAAAGCGTTTAAGGTCAGCGACCAGCTTCGTTCGCCAATTAACTTGTTTGGCTACCTGCTCCGCCGCCTCTAGCGCGCGGTCTGTTGAAACGCCTTTTAAGGCATTGATGATCCAATGCGCCTTTAAAGCCGAGCGGTAATCCATGTAATCGTCAGTTGTCAGCACTGCTTCAGTAAAGGCTGTGAAGAAAGCTGGCAGCATTCTCAGCCGCCCACGCCACTTACCGCCGCAAACAGCCCCAATAAATAAATCGAGTGTATCCTGCTCGACCAGCGTGCCATCGAAATCAAACAGAGCAATGTTTTTGGCATCGTCTGGTTCATCACCGGCTTGCGACATAACCATATGTTGCTTGGCACCCTCACGACCGCCGATATTATCGCGGTCGGCACGCTCTGGCTTTTTAGCGGGTTTCTTATCTGGCTTGTCTTTGTCGTTTTCTTTGTCAGCTGATTTTTCCGGTTTGCCGTTTTCGGGCTTCTGATCGTCGTCTGGCTTTTTGTCAGCTTTTGGCTTTGCCTTCGGCAGCTCGCGGCTCGCCATGCCATCGCTGGCAGACTGGAAACTGGCGCCATGCAGCGGTGAGTCTGGGTCCTTAGGTTCACCCGTTAGAACTTGTTCAACTGTTTCTTCCTGCGGTGCATCGTCATTATCAGCCATCTCTTCTCCTAACCGGGCGTGCCCAATACTGCAAGAGGGCCGCAAGTATCTTGCATGCATAGCGTCACCTACGCTAAAGCATCAGCATGACATTCGTTGTGACTGAAGCCTGCATCCGCTGCAAATATACCGACTGTGCCAGCGTCTGCCCGGTCGATTGCTTCTATGAGGGTGAAAACATGCTCGTCATCAACCCCGATGAATGCATTGATTGCGGCGTCTGCGAGCCCGAATGCCCGGCAGAGGCGATTGTACCGGATAGCGACCCGCTAGGCTTGAAATGGGCCGATCTGAACCGGCAGATGAGTGCTAATTGGCCTAATATTACGCAAAAGCAAGATGCACCCGATGATGCCGACGCTCATAAGGGTGAAGCTGACAAATATGCCAAGTATTTTCAGCTGATGCTTGCAAGTGATTGTTTATAAACAATTATAGGCAAATCCAATTTAATGACTCGCTGCGGTGAAAGTAAATAAACGTTAGGAAAAGTTGCTTAAACCTTAATTTTGTGGTATATCCTATATATACTGCGACTTACGGCAGATGAAGCATGCGGGCAAATCCCATATTCGGGCGGCAACTTCATTCCGGCTAGCAGACAATCAGGGCGAGCGGCGCCCTTGGGACTTAACGGTCTCAAGGGCGTTTCATGGACTGTCTTTAGACCAGCGGGGTTTTAATGGAAAAGAACGATAAATTAGATTTTAAGAGTGGTGATTTGGTTGTGTACCCGGCCCATGGTGTGGGCGAGATTTCGGCTATCGACGATCTGACGATCGCCGGCGAGTCGCTCAAAGTTTACTCAATTGTCTTCCGTGAAAATAAGATGACTCTGCGCCTGCCAGTCATGAAAGCCAAGCATGCTGGCCTTCGCAAGCTGACCAGCCGCGATCGTTTCCGCGATGCGACCAAAACCCTCCTCGGCCGTGCTAAGCGTAGCCGCGCGATGTGGAGCCGCCGTGCCCAAGAGTATGAAGCGAAGATCAATTCGGGTGATCCGATTTCCATCGCTGAGGTCGTGCGCGATCTGCATCGCAAGGAGGACACGCAAGAACAAAGCTACAGCGAGCGCCAGATTTATCAGGCTGCGCTCGGTCGCTTGGCCCGCGAACTCGCCGCGATTGAGAAGATCGACGAGAAGAAGGCCGCTGAGAAGCTGGAAGCGATGATGAAAAAAGCTGCCTAAACTTTTAGGCAAATTGAATTGAAAGCCCGGCCAGATTTTATCTTGGGCCGGGCTTTTTCTTTAAAGCAAACTAATCGATTTCCAGGTTGTCCCGTCACAAAATTGCAGCGTATTGCCGAGAACAACAATATTCTTCACGCGCAGTAAGCCGAGGTTGGCCGTATTACAAACAGCGTTATTGAGGCCAATATTGACCACCTGCGGCGCTTGCCCCACCCATACGCTGTTTGTGCAAATCAAATATTTACCGTTGATCATGCTGGACTCGTTTTCACGCAGGCAAGCATCGCCTTCCTGGACAGCCGCATAGGCAGGTGCTGTAACGATTGCCAAGCATAGAAGGACAAGATTTCCTAAGAAAGAACGCGGCACGGCAAAAACCCTTTCAATCTGGATTTAACGCAAACAATTTAAAGCGGCGTTGAAACTGCGCATACAGCAGCACTCGATACCTACAGCGCCTTTATTATCATTCAGTTTTTTCTGTCCGAATCGCAGACGCGCTGTCATTTTAGATAAATGAGCTTTTCACCGCTTGCTATTAGCCCTCGTCTCGCTCCTGCGCCGCAGGTCGTGGCCAAGCTGGTCGGCAAAGTTGCGGATGAACGGTTCGCCGATTTAGGCACCGCCAAGCGGATTTGGGCCGTTGGCGCCATCAACGGCGATACCGCCCGGCTGGCAGCTATGCATGATGCTTTGTTCAGTGCTTTTCGTGCCGGCGACCGCATCGTCTATTTAGGCAATTACTTAGGTGCTGCCGAGCCTACGACACAGGCACTGGATGAGGTCATTGCATTTCGCCGCGTAGCGCTTGCTATCCCCGGCGTGCAGATCGACGATATCGCCTATTTGCGCGGCATCAATGAAGAGTTGTGGCACAAGCTGTTGCAATTGCAGTTTTGTCCTAACCCGGCTGAGGTGCTGGATTGGATGGAACCAATGGGGATCGGCCAAATCCTGACTGCCTATGGTAGCTCTCTACAAGAAGCGCGCTTATACCTGCGCGACCGCCCGCTTGGCGTCACGAAATGGACAAACCGGCTGCGCGCCGCCCGCAGAGCCGCCGCCGCACATGAAGCCTTCTCAAGCGTATTAAAGCGTGCAGCGCTGATGCGTGAAGCCTCCGGTGCGCCAGGCCCCCTGCTGTTCGTACATGCAGGCATCGATGGCCGCCAGCCGCTAAGCCAACAGAACGATCAGTTTTGGTGGGGCTATCGCGGTTTCGATAAACTAAGCGCCAATGGCTTTGCGCCATTCCGTCGTATTGTTCGTGGCTATCATCCCGCTGGGCCGCGCGTCATAAGCCACGGTGCTGCCTTAACTCTGGATGCAGGAGCCGGGCGCGGTGGACAATTGCTGCTGACGGGGTTTGGCGCTGAAGGTCAAATTTTCGATCAGCAGGCTTTCTAATTGCAGTACATCTTGTTGCATGGCACCGCGGGTAACCGCGATAATTTTTGGTTCCCTTGGTTGGCAGCAGAGCTGGAAGCTGCGGGTCACACTGTCTTTCGGCCCGATTTGCCAGATGCAAACGAGCCTGATTTAGCCAAATGGCTGCCACATCTTTTACAAGATGCAAAGTTTACAAGCGACACTGTCATCATCGGCCATTCTGCTGGCTGCCAGCTGACGCTAGCCACACTGGCGCAAGCATCTCTGCGCGTTAAACGCGCGATCCTGGTTGCTGGATTTATTGGTGACCTAAAGCTGGTGCCGAACGATCACCCAGTCTATCCACGCGACCTGGATTGGGATGCGCTGCCCGATAAGGCAGACGACTGGTTCTTCCTGAATTCCGATAACGACCCATGGGGCTGTGACCAGCACCAAGGCGAGCGCCTACGCGAAAAACTTGGCGGCACGCTGATCGTGCAAAGCGGCGAGGGCCACTTCGGCTCTGCCATCTTCAAGCAACCGTACAATACATTTCCGCTGCTGAAGGCGCTTTGCTTGCTGGCTTAGCGCCGCAACGGTTCCGGAGTTCCATCGGCAGCATCAGGCCGTATGGGTGCCGTCACTGCCAGCCGCTGTTCGCGGTACCATTTCAATTGTAGTGGCACCATCAACTGGAAATTGTTAGCCAACTCGCGCTGGTCACGCTGCGGCATATCGAAAGCTTGCCAGTCCCGTTCGTGTCCTAAGCCTTGCAGTGTCTCTTGTAAAACCTGCGTCATGACGGTGCCGATTTCCTTATCCGGATTTTGCCGCAGCAATCGCGTACTTTGCAGGAACATCACGAGCAAGGGGCTGCGCTGCAACCCGTACTCACAATGTACAATACGTGGTAGACGACCAAAATCGTGCTCCAGCCGTTCATCCAGGTCTACCGCACGAAAGGCGACATGGCGGCCATCGCGATTTGAATACCAATGCGAGGCTTCGAGGGAGAGGTGATAAGGCTTGTCATAGGGATTTAAAGGCCCTTCGACAGGAACAGGACGCACCAGCTCTTTGGCTTCTACAGGCAACGCATAACCGAATGAGATGACAAGATCATATGGATCGTCATATTGAATATAGTCGGCAACTTCTTTTGCAGGACGCGCTTTAAGCCCAAGGTTCTTATTCATATCCGCAATTTACTGCGCCAGAATTACTTTCGCTAAACAAAAATCAGCAAACAATGCTATCAACCCTACTCAGCCTTTGGCAACGGCGGGGCACTGGGCGAGATCGTCCGCAGCCAGGCGATCAGGTTCGCGCGATCCTGATCGTTCTTGACACCGGCAAAGGTCATTTTCGTGCCTTTGACCGTGTCTTTCGGGCTGTAAAGGAATTCGTTCAGCGCATCGTAATCCCACGGCTTGCCGTGCAGCGCGGCCATGCCGGTTGAATAGGTGAAATCATCTTTATGCGCATGGATATTGCCGACGATGCCGTACAGGTTCGGGCCGACCTTGTTAGCGCCGCCTTCTTCAAAGCCATGGCAGGCCTGGCACTGGCGGGCAATTTTCTGACCGGCAGCGGGATCAGCCTTGGCCAGCAGTGGCGCGATTGGCGCGGGGCCAGTTGGGCCGGCAGCAGCCGTTGGCATATTTTCCATGGCAACGCCCTCGACCACATAGGCGTTCTTCTCTAATTTTTCAGGCTCGACCAGTTCGCGCGCAACAAAGCCGCCAAACATGGTGACGAGGCCCGCCAGCAGGACGGCCGCAAAAATCTTGTTCCACTCAAACCCGTTCATTACGCCCTCTTAGCAAATCTGTTGGAGGCACGATAACCTTGCCGATGCGCCTTGTCACGGGGTTGTCTTTAGCATTTAAAGCCGCAAAACTGCGCCTTATGGAAAAATCATCTATCAAAATTGCTTTCCAGGGCGTACCCGGTGCCTATTCTGAAGCTGCGGCGTTGGCCCGTTTCCCTGACGCCGTCACGCTGCCCTGCGCTACTTTTGCTGCTGCGTTCGAGGCTGTGACCAGCGGCGGAGCCGCCTACGCCATGATCCCGGTCGAAAACATCATCGCGGGCCGGGTGGCTGACGTGCACACGCTTTTGCCTGATGGCGGGCTGTCAATCATCGGCGAGCATTTCGAGCCGATCGCTCATAAGCTATTGGCATTACCTGGCGCAAAACTGAGCGATATCAAAACCGTGTTGAGTCACACCCAAGGCCTTGCGCAATGTCGCCTATGGCTGGAAGCGCGTAAACTCCCTATCGAACATTTTCATGATACCGCCGGAGCCGCCGCGGAAGTGCAGCGACGCGGCGACCGCAGCTTGGCGGCAATCGCTTCCGCTCGCGCGGGTGAGCTTTACGGCCTGACTGTGCTGGAAGATGAGGTCGCCGATCAGCCCGATAATATGACGCGGTTTCTAATATTAGCCCGCGATGCTGTAACCCCGCCTGTTGAAACACTCTGTATGACCACCTTGGCTTTCACCCTTCGCAGCGTGCCAGCAGCGCTTTACAAAGCCCTGGGCGGTTTTGCGACGAACGGTGTCAATTTAACGCGGATCGAAAGCCATATTTCGCAAGCCAATTTTACCAGTGCCGGATTTACAATTGATGTTGAAGGTCGCCCGGATGAATTAACGATGAGCCGCGCACTGGACGATTTGCGGTACTTTACCGACAGCCTGACGATCCTTGGCACCTATCCCCAAGCTATTTGGCGCTTGCAAAATCAACAGACGCAAGTAGCCAATTAGGGTTGCGCCGCCAACCCCCTTTCCTGCTATAAACCCTATGGGCGGTCGGCGGCGGACGATGCGTTTGCCAACCCGGTCAGATCCGGAAGGAAGCAGCCGTAACGAATTAGCGTCGGGTCGTTGTTTCCGGTCGCCCACCCTATTTTTGCGAGGCGTGATACTGAATGTCGAATTTGTTCGGCGAAGCGGAAGAGATTGCACCGAAAGCCATTGCAGCTGACGGCGCTTACCGCGTGCTGGCACGCAAATATCGCCCAACCAAATTTAGTCAGCTGATCGGGCAAGATGCCCTTGTTCGCACGCTAACTAACGCTTTCACCACCGGTCGCCTCGCCCATGCCTGGATGATGACTGGCGTGCGCGGGGTTGGCAAAACAACCACCGCCCGCATCATAGCCCGTGCCTTGAACTGCACCGGTGTTGATGGCAATTCTGGCCCAACGGTTGAGCCTTGCGGTGTCTGCCCGACTTGCATCGCCATTGCGGAAGACCGCTGCGTGGACGTGATCGAGATGGATGCCGCGACCCACACCGGCATCGACAATATGCGCGAGCTGATGGACGGCATGCGTTATGCCCCGACCATGGCGCGTTATAAAGTCTACATTATCGATGAAGTCCATCAGCTCTCGAAGAATACTTTTAACGCGCTGTTGAAAACGCTGGAAGAGCCGCCACCGCATGTGAAGTTTATCTTTGCAACCACCGAAATCCGTAAGGTGCCGGTAACGGTGCTGTCGCGCTGCCAGCGGTTTGATCTGCGCCGCGTGCCAAGCGATATCTTGTTCCAACATTTCGTCGAGGTCTCGGCGAAAGAAAGCATTGCCGCTGATGAGGCTGCGCTCCGTCTGATCGCCCGCGCAGCTGATGGTTCAGTGCGCGATGGCCTGTCGCTACTCGATCAAGCGATGAGCCGGGTTGGCGCAGACGGCGAAGACAGGATTAGTATTGCCAGCGTGCAGGATATGCTGGGCCTTGCCGACCGCACGCATATCGTCGAACTGCTAGAGGATATCTCCAAAGGTGAGGCCGCCAAGGCGCTGGCGAAGTTTCAGGACATGGTTGCTGGCGGCGCCGATGCCCTGACCATGCTGCAGGATCTGGCCGAGCTGATCCATTTGCTGACGCGCGGCAAGCTGGTGGATACGTTGGCGACTGATCCTGGCCTATCCGAGATTGATCGTACGGCGCTAGCGCGATTACTGCCGCTGCACACGATCCAAGGCCTGGCGCGCCTATGGCAGATTATCCTGAAGACAATCGGCGAGGTGCAAGCGGCACCGCGGCCAATACTAGCCGCTGAAATGGCGCTGGTACGACTCTGCTATGCGGCAACGCTGCCGACGCCGGGTGAACTGTTAGAGAAATTTCCGAACGCTGCCTCCGGAGGAGGCACAGCAAATTTTAGCGATGCGATCCCTAATGGGGATCGCGGGAACACATTAGAAAGCACGTCAGTCACAGAGACTGACGCTAACCAAACGCCACCACGCACGTTAAAAGTCGTTGGCGGTTCGCCACAGCCAAAAGCAATTCCGCAGGCAAACGCAATGGCCGTGGCCGCGACTAAAGCCGAACTCACTGTCAGTGCGCTAACGCTTGAATTGGCTAGCGATTACAAAAAATTGGTTCAACAATTCCTGACACAAAAGGAAATTGGCCTGCACGCCGAGCTGTTTGGTAATGTGCGCCTCGTTAGCCTTGCGCCCGGGCGGCTAGAGATCCAGCCATTGCCGGGCAGCCCGCGTGACCTTGCTGCCCGCCTGACCAAAAGCCTGACCGAATGGACCAGCGACCGCTGGATCGTCGCCATTACATATGACGCACCACATGCACAACCGACGCTGGCGGAGGCTGATCGCACTGCCGCCGATACGCTGCGGCAAGAAGCACTGGCCGATCCGGTGGTGATGGCGGCCATGGCTGCCTTTCCCGGCGCGGAGTTAAAGGCGATTAGGCCTCGTACGATACGCGCACAGGCGGAAGTGGAAGTAACTGATGATGTTGCGCCCGGCTATGTTGAGCTTGTACCAGATATTGGTCTCGACCCTGCAGATGACTAGCTAACCTTTGAGTCAATCGCGGTGGTAAGGATGCCCGGCGCGAATGGATTGCGCACGATATATTTGCTCGGCCAGCAGCACACGCACTAAGAGATGCGGCCAGGTCATGCGCCCCAAGCTGAGCTTGGCATGGCTTTTGGCCAACACGCTTTCATGCAAGCCATCTGCCCCGCCGATGATAAAGGTTAGCTGCGGCCCGCGTTTATCATGCTGTGTTTCCAGCTTAGCGGCAAAACCGCGACTGTCGAATGAATCGCCGTGTTCGTCGCAGGCGATAATCGTGCCTGCGCTAGGCAAATGCTTTAGAAGCAGCGTCCCTTCTTTTTCCTTGCTGTCGCCGCCCTTCAAGTCGCGGGTGGGCAGTTCCAGCTCAACCAGCTTCAGCTTTGGCTTGCAGCGACTAGCATAAAAGGCGAACAGCGAGGCCATCTCGGCCTCTTTCCATTTGCCAATCGTGAGGAGTGTAACCTTCAACGTTTAGCGCAGCGTTTTCGTTTGCGTGGGTTCGCCCGGCTCTTCCGCCCAAAGCTTTTCCAACTGATAAAACTCGCGCACTTCAGGGCGGAACAGGTGCACGACCACATCGCCACTATCGATCACGACCCAATCGCCCTGCGGCATGCCCTCGGTGCGCAGCCGCTTATAGCCTTGCTCTGTAAACGCACGCTGCACATAGTTGGCAAGCGCTCCGACCTGCCGGGCCGATTTCCCGCTGGCGATGATCATCCAATCTGCCAATGACGAACGCCCTGCGAGCGGGATCGCGACGATGTCTTCCGCCTTATTCGTATCAAGCGTTTTCGAAATGAACTTGGCGAGGCGTTCCATCTCGTCGATGGGCTTGGTGACTTTCGGTGCAACTGATTTCTTACTAACGGCTTTCTTAGGTGCCGGTTTTACGGCGGCTTTTTTCAAAGGCGTCTTGGGCGCAGCTTTCAGGGCAACGGCTGGCTTTTTTGCCACGGTCTTAGCAGTCGCCTTGGAGGTCGCCTTAACCACGGCCTTAGTCACTGCCTTTGCGACAGGTTTGGCTGCAGCTTTTTTGGCTACTGGTTTTTTTACAGGCACTTTTACAGCCGCAGCTTTCTTAGGCGTAGCTTTAGCCGCGGTCTTTTTCGTGGCAGGTTTTGCGGTCGGTTTTTTAATAGTCATATCTCTACTCTATACATCTCAGTTTACGTCAGCCACAGGTTTCGCAGGTTTGCCTTCGCGGGCAGCCGCGCGGTGATCGGCGGCCAATTTAGCTAGCTGCGCCAGCACTGGCGCAACGCCCGTCCGGCTTACAGAAGACATTAGCAGCGGTGTTTTGCGAGCTGCTGTCTTTAGCTTGGCTGCAACCTTTTCCAAAGCCTTCGGCGTCATGGCGTCGATCTTGGTCAGCACCAGAATTTCTTTTTTGCGGGCCAGAGAGACGCTGCGCCCCTGCCCGTACGCCTTTAGCTCGGCCCGGATGGTCTTATAGGCACCAACCACGTCTTCCTGCGTGGCATCAACCAGATGCAGCAGCGCCGCTGTGCGTTCGACATGCGCCAGGAACTTGTCACCCAGCCCCTGCCCTTCGCTGGCGCCCTCGATCAGGCCGGGAATATCGGCCAGCACAAATTCGCTATCATCCGTTCGCACGACGCCAAGGTTCGGCACCAGTGTTGTGAACGGATAATCCGCGATCTTTGGCTTGGCCGCGGTAACGGACGCCAGAAAGGTCGACTTGCCCGCGTTCGGCAAACCGATGATACCGATATCGGCGATCAGCTTCAGCCGCAGCCAGACCGTGCGTTCTTCCGCAGGGAAACCCGGTGTATTCTGGTAAGGCGCGCGGTTGGTCGAGCTTTTAAAGGCCTCGTTCCCCATCCCGCCATCGCCACCGCGCATGAACAGCACGCGCTGGCCTGGCGTGACCATATCGGCCAATACAGTCTCGCGATCTTCGTCCAGAACTTCCGTGCCGACCGGCAGCATGATCGTAAGATCAGCGCCGCCACGGCCCGTACGGCTGCGGCCCATGCCATGCCCACCCGTTTTGGCTTTAAAGTGCTGCGCATAGCGATAGTCGATCAACGTATTCAGATTTTCGGCAGCCTCGAAATAGATATCGCCACCCTTGCCGCCATTGCCACCGTCCGGCCCGCCGTACTCGATGAATTTCTCGCGCCGGAAACTGACCGCCCCTGCGCCACCAGCGCCGGACTTTAGATAGATTTTCGCTTCGTCGAGAAATTTCATAAGCGCTGTTTATTCCAAATAAAAAAGGGCCGCCAAACAGAGCGGCCCTTGTAAAATTACTCATAGACCAAGCTTACGCTTGCGCGCGCAGTTCCTGCGCTTCGGTTGCTACGGTCACAAAGGTTCGATCTTTGTGGCCCTTGTGGAAGGCAACATGGCCGTCGACCAGCGCATAGAGCGTATGATCCTTGCCAATGCCGACGTTGACGCCAGGATGAAACTTGGTGCCGCGCTGGCGCACGATGATGTTACCGGCTTCGATGGCCTGGCCGCCGAAGATCTTGACGCCAAGGCGGCGCCCTGCGGTATCGCGACCATTGCGTGACGAGCCGCCTGCTTTTTTATGTGCCATGAGTGTCTGCTCCCCTAAATCTGCTTAAGCGGCTTTTTTACCGGTCGAAATGCCGGTGATCTTCAGCACGGTCTGGTGCTGGCGATGACCGTTCTTGCGGCGATAGTTCTGGCGGCGCTTTTTCTTGAAGATAATGATTTTGTCAGCGCGGTCATGGCGCACGATCTCAGCCGTGACAGAGGCGCTGGCCAAAGCATCGCCAAAACTGGTTTTGCCGCCATCGCTCAGGCACAGCAACTGGCCGAGGGTAATGGTGCAGCCGGCGTCACCGTCGAGCTTTTCAACCTTGATCGTATCGCCGGCTGCAACTTTATATTGCTTGCCGCCGGTCATAATAACCGCAAACATCGAGAATTCCTAACTTCGGCCTTAGTGTTAGCTTTGATTTCAGGGGCTTAAAGGCACAGCACCGCCGAAAGATTGGGCTTTATAAAGGGCTTACCCCGCGCAAGTCAACGATTTTAAGGCTGATCTTGGGATACAATGTGCCGTGGCACAGTCAATGACGGATAATATCCTATGTGTCAATATATTTCTTTAAATGATTTAAAGAAATATCAATCGCACACTGGCATGCTCTTGTTCTTAAGTGACGTCGCGGGCCTTGCTATCTCTAGCTTCGCTATGCTGTAACCAAGGGCAATTCAGCTCTTTTAACGGGATTTTTTAATGAGCATTCTGGGCGGCCTGTTCGGCTTTATGTCGAACGATATGGCGATCGATCTTGGCACGGCTAACACTCTAGTCTACGCGCGCGGGCGCGGTATTGTTCTCAATGAACCGTCAGTGGTTGCGATCGGCACAAGCCGCTCGACCGGGCGCAAGCAGGTATTGGCGGTCGGCAATGATGCCAAGATGATGCTGGGCAAGACACCGGACGGCATTCGTGCGATCCGCCCGCTGCGCGATGGCGTCATCGCTGATTTCGATGTTGCCGAAGAAATGATCAAGCATTTCATTCGCAAAGTACATAACCGCCGCACCTTTGCCGCGCCGCAGATCATTATCTGCGTGCCATCGGGCGCGACCGCGGTCGAACGCCGCGCCATTCAGGAAAGCGCGGAGAGCGCGGGGGCACGCCGCGTCTTTCTAATTGAAGAGCCGATGGCCGCCGCTATAGGCGCTGGCCTGCCGGTAACGGAACCGACCGGCAGCATGGTCGTCGATATCGGCGGCGGCACCACTGAAGTTGCCGTGCTAAGTCTTGGCGGCATCGTCTATGCACGCAGCGTGCGCGTGGGCGGCGACAAGTTTGACGAGGCGATCATTAATTATATCCGCCGCTTCCATAATTTGCAGATCGGCGAAAGCTCGGCCGAGCGCATCAAAAAACAAATTGGCGCCGCCTGCCCGCCTGACGAAGGCGAAGGCATGACCATGGAAATCAAGGGCCGCGACCTTGTGAACGGCGTGCCAAAAGAACTGATCATCAGCGAACGGCAGATCGCCGAAGCGCTGGTCGAGCCGGTGGCGCAAATCCTCGATGGCGTCAAGGTCGCCCTAGAAAACACGCCGCCGGAATTGGCGGCGGATCTAGTCGATAAAGGCATCGTGCTAACGGGCGGCGGCGCGTTGCTGAAAAACCTCGACCATGTCTTGCGTAATGCGACGGGCCTGCCCATCAGCGTTGCTGATGAGGCGCTAAATTGCGTCGTTCTCGGCTGCGGTCGTGCGCTGGAACAGCTTGAGCAATTGAAGCATCTGCTGGCGGATGGATATCAGCGATAGATGCCGCTAACAGCCGCTAATAACACGCAACTAGATGTCGTCGATGAAGATGATGTGATTATCGATCGCGCAAGCCGTGTTGACATACATGCGCAAGGTTTGTTGCACCGGGAAGTGCATATTTGGTTCGTTACGCCAAACGGCGAAATCATATTTCAAAAACGTACACCGAAAAAAGATACATTTCCTGGTCTGTTGGATGCCACAGTTGGCGGTCATGTCGAACTAGGGCAGAGCTATGAAGAAGCAGCCCTGCGTGAAGTTCAGGAAGAAAGTGGCTTCGAACTTCAAGCAAAAGATTTACAATATTTGGGCAAATACAGAGGCCGCGCTGTTGATGCAGTCACTGGCAACATCAATAACGTTCAACGCGCAATATATGGCTATCGCTATTCTGGGACTTTGGAACAATTAGTCATTGAGGAAGGGGCCGGGGCTGGCTTTATCGCTATTCCGTACAGTGAACTAGTCGCAGCCAATGCAGATATTTCGAGTCAATTGATATCTGTATTGCTGGAGCCTGAGTATTTCTTATATTTTGATCGTCTGATCAAGCTTTCCAGCATCCATGAATCATAGGATCGTTTCCCCAATGCCATTTTCCCGCCCCTCCCTTACCAGATCGACCAGCCTTGCTGTCGCGCTGCCGGTATGGATCAGATGGGCTGGACACCGTTATGCATTGCCGCTGTTGTTTATCGTCGCTTGCGTTTGCATCGGCGTCGGGCAAAGCCGGGAGGCTGAATTGGCCGCGATCCGCGCGCGCGTGACGCAAGGCATGGTGCCGCTCTGGCAAGCGCTAGCCGCGCCAGGGCAGACAATCGCCGACCTTGGCCAAACCATGACGCGCTGGCGCGACACTTACGCTGAGAACACGCGCCTGCGCGCCGATAATATGGCACTGTTGCAATGGCGCGATGCAGCACAGCGGTTGGCGACGGAAAATACGCGGCTGACAGGTCTTGCCAATTTTGTAGCGCCGCCGCAGGCCAAAGCACTGACAGCCCGCGTGGTAGCCGACATCAATGGGCCTTACCAAAATGCGCTGCTGGTTGTGGCGGGTGCGCGTGACGGCATTACGCCTGGTGCAGTCGTATTAGGCCCAACGGGCAGCGTGATCGGGCGCGTGACAGAGCTTAGCGAAACCAGCGCGCGTGTGTTGCTGCTGACTGATCCTGGCGCGCGCATTCCGGCGCGGCTAGAGCAATCGGGCGCGGCAGCCATTGCCAGTGGAACAGGCGATATTAAGACTGACCTGTTATATCTACCACGTGATGCCAGCCCTGTTGCGGGCGAACGCGTGGTGACGTCCGGCCACGGAGGCATCTTTCCAGCCGGCTTACCGATTGGCACAGTCGAGATTGCTAGTGATGGCACGCCAAGCATTATACCGCTGGATGCGGACATCAAAAACGGCACAACGCCTGAAATCGTGCGGATCGTCGATTATCGACTTATCAGTCTCGACGCCAAATCTAGCAAATAATCACCCCGCTATCGCGCTATTCCTTTAAGCGCGAAACAGACTTGTCTATAACCAACTGATGCCAGCTCCACTCACCCCGCTTTCGCCTTTCGCTGATGGCGCCCGCCGCATTGTACCGCATGCAACTGTGCTCTTGCTGTTGGTATTAAGCCTGACGCCGCTGCCATTTTTGGGATCGATCGCTACAGGCGCGCTGCATATCACGCCGCCCCTCACATTGATCGGCGTCGCGTTTTGGTCGGTGCAGCGACCTGACCGTTTTAGTATTATCGCAGCCTTTATAATCGGTTTGCTGCAAGATCTGTTGATGGGCGTCACGCCTGGCGTGACTGCCTTTCTTTATGCGTTTATCCACCGCCTTGCCTTTCGGCAACATCATATGCTGCGCGGACTGTCATTTATGCTACTGTGGAGCGCTTATGGAGCCATGCAGATCGTTTTCAGTTTCGTGCAATGGGGTGTTTGGTCTTGGATGAGTCAACCTAAATTGCCGCTAGGGCCATTCTTGGTGCAAGCCTGTATCGGCATTCTACTGTTTCCAGCAATTGCGTGGGGCTTGCATCGGATACAAATTGCGCTTGCGGGCCGCGCATTATGACCAGTGATAGCGTTATCGAAAAACGGCTAACGCGCCGAGCTTTTATTCTTGGCGGGTTGCAGTTGGGTGGCTTTGGCATTCTGGCATCGCGGCTTTGGTATTTGCAAATTTCGCAACGTGACAAGTATCGAATGCTGGCAGAGGAAAACCGTATTCAGACACGGCTGATCGCGCCGCCACGCGGGCAAATTCTCGACCGTCGTGGCGTCGCTTTGGCCACTAACGTACAAAGTTTCCAGGCGACATTACTGCCTGAACAGGTTGAAGACCTAAAAGGCCTGCTCGACCGGCTCAACAGTATATTATCGTTGGCTGACCCTGAACGCCGTCGCATCGAACGCGAGTTTAAGCGCCGACGTAGCTTTGCCGCCATCCTTGTACACGACAATCTAAGTTGGGATCAGGTCGCAAGTTTGGAGTTGCATGCACCGGAACTAACTGGCCTGTCGATCGAGGCGGGCGAAGTCCGGCATTACCCTTTTGCCGAAGCGGCGGCGCATATTGTCGGCTTCGTCGGGGCGCCTACCGAAAAAGAACAACAGGTGGCTGCTGGCACGGCGGACGAAGGCCTACTTGATTTACCAGGGTTTAAACTAGGCAAGGACGGCATCGAGAAAAGCCAAGACGCCGCCTTGCGTGGCGAAGCAGGTGCCGTTCAACTAGAAGTTAACGCGCATGGGCGCGTGGTGCGCGAATTGCAGAAGACGCCTTCTAAAATCGGCACAGCCACGCAACTGACGCTCGATATCGATCTACAACAGCTTGTGCAGGCCAAGCTTGCTACACAAGACAGCGCCGCTGCGGTTGTGATGGATACCCAGACAGGTGCCGTATATGCGCTGGCCTCTTCCCCTGCGTTTGATCCAAACCTTTTCACCTTTGGCATCCCGGCAGCCGAATGGAACAAGCTTGCAGCCGACCCGCGCACGCCGCTTCATAACAAAGCGGTCTCAGGTCTTTATGCGCCAGGGTCGACCTTTAAAACCATAACAGCATTAGCCGCGCTTGATAGCGGCATTGTCGAAGCCTCGCACACTGTCAGCTGCCCCGGTTACATGGAGCTCGGCGATCACCGTTTCCATTGCTGGCGGCATGAGGGGCATGGCACGTTGGATATGGTTGGGGCGCTAGCCAATTCCTGCGACGTTTACTTTTACGATGTGGCTAAGCGCATTGGCATCGATCGGCTGCAGGCTACGGCGGCGCGCTTTGGATTGGGTGAAAAGCCAGGCTTCGATGCGCCAGGCGAACGTGCCGGGTTAGTGCCAAACCGCGCCTGGCAAATGGCGACACATCGCGTGCCCTGG
This sequence comes from Alphaproteobacteria bacterium, assembly GCA_965246895.1. Taxonomy (GTDB): domain Bacteria; phylum Pseudomonadota; class Alphaproteobacteria; order JAIXQD01; family JAIXQD01; genus CBDFFX01. The sequence continues at coordinate 1,443,966 of OZ251993.1, forward strand.
CAACAAGGCGAAACGTTGATCTCAGCCATTGGTCAGGGCGCAACGCTTGCCTCGCCCCTGCAACTTGCAGTGCAGGCGGCGCGGATTGCCAGCGGGCGCGTTGTGACACCGCATGTACTAAAGGCCAATCTGAAAGACGAGTCCGCTCCGCTGCTTGGTATTCCAGAATCGCAACTAGATGTGATCCGCCGCGGCATGGATGCCGTATGCAATCGTGCGGGCGCTACAGCTTATGCAGCGCGTATTGCTACACCGGGTATGGAAATGGCGGGCAAGACCGGCAGCAGCCAAGTACGTCGGATTAGCATGGCGGAGCGTGCGACCGGCGTCATCAAAAACGACGCTTTGCCGTGGATCCAACGTGACCACGCGCTCTTCATCGCCTACGCGCCTGTTACAAATCCGCGTTACGCGATCTCGGTTATTGTCGAGCATGGCGGCGGCGGTAGCAAGGTAGCAGCACCAATCGCGCGCGATATTTTAATTGCCGCACAGGAACGCCAAGTGGCGGCATCATGACGATACCATTGTGGGCGATCCTTAGCGTCATCATTGCCTTGCTGCAAGCGCTACGACCGCTGCTTCAGGAACGCTATAAAGCGCAAGCGCTGGCCGTTTCCATGGGCAATAAAATGGTGATTGCCGTTGCTAGCCTGCCGTTGGTTTTGTGGCAGGGACTACCGGATAATCCAGCGTTCTACTTGGCGATTTCCGTTACCAGTATTATGTGGTGCATCAGCGATATCGCCTATTTCAACACGGTTGAAAAATTTGGCGCTGGCACGGTATCGCGCATTTTACCAAGCGCGATCCTCGTCTCTTTCTTGCTGTGGTTTGCAATCGACCCCAGCCTGCTCACGCACTATGCGGAGCGGCCTTGGATTAGCCTGGGCATTGCTGCTTGCATCGCCTTTGCTGCTTACTGCAGCAGTCATTTATCACGCTGTACAGTTAGCCGCAGTGCATTTCGCACGTTATGGCCCACATTCCTTGCAGCTACACTGGGCCCTGCCGTTACGAAGTTGATTTTGCAAAGCGCACCCCCCGCGCAAACCATTTTCGCTTTTGCGTTTGTGGAGTCATCGATAATGGCATTTTACTATAGCCTATTTATTGTCAGCAGCCGTGCTAGCAACACCGCAAGACTGCTAAAGGTCACGCGTGAATTTGAATGGCGCGCATTGTTAGGCGTTAACACAATTAAAATAAGCCTGGCGATTGGGCTGGTCATGATCTGCGTACAAGCTTTACGGGCTAAAGCCATGTTGAGTGTTGATAATCCGGCCTATGTGACAGTGCTGGCTTATACTGACGTGCTTTGGATCATTCTGATTTACAAGCTGATAGGCCGAAAGGAGAGCAGTAATATTGCGGCAGGCCTTGGAATTGTGGCCTGTGCGGCATTTTTAATTCTACTAAAATCCATTGGCTAATGAGGCTTAAGATTTCATTTAGCGCTTTACACAATAAGCCTTGATTGGTAATCGTATCGCTCGCCAAAAGGCTTAGGCGTAGCAGTGGGTGCATAGCTCAGTTGGTAGAGCAGCTGACTCTTAATCAGCTTGTCCAAGGTTCGATCCCTTGTGCACCCACCAGTGCCTTAAGCAAGGAAAAGCGGGCTGTTTTCGAACAGCCCGCTTTCTTTTTGTCTGTACTTTCGACGCTCAATTTTGAGCATAGTAGCCGCTGTAGTAGCCAAATCCCATGGCGCAATTTTCGTGCTTTCTTTGAATAGTAAGCGTTAGATCGGCCATGGCTGACGAAAAAGACCAGTACGACGAAGCTACACTGCGGACAAAAATCGCGACCTTGAGCTTCGAGGAAGCGGCCCACTGGACTATCAATCTGCTTGCTCACGTTCAAGAAGTCGGTCTGAAAAACGTCTCCCAGTTTCCGCCTTGGTATCTTCTCGAATTTCTTAAATGCTGCGGTATCAGCGCCGCAGGTAGCCATCCGTCAACAGGGCTCGAAATATACAATGTTTACACTTACTTCGACGGCTTCATCAGGTCGCGACCAGACTACTTCTGCCAGACTGCCACCGGAAATATTGATAAGGCCATGTTGCGATATGCCCACCAGCAGTTTCACACACAATCTCCGTTAGAACAGCTTAAATACAGGATATCACGTCAGCGGGTTTACTTTCCACCGTTTGATCCAACGCTAGAAAGCGATCACGATATCAATTCTCGTCTCTATTGCGTCTTCTGCTTTTACCTCTTCGCATTTATCGGCAATGGCGAGCGCGGGTTTATCCCGTCAGTCTTCGACCGTATTGCCAACCCAGCAATTCGCGCCCGAGCCCGTCAATTTTTAGAAGCCATGAGCCTTACCCAGGAAGATATTGCGGCAAAATACCGAGATACCGCTTATTCCAATGACAGCATTCACGATTTTGTGCTGTTTGAAGCGCGGCCATTTCTGCATTTTCGCGATGAATTTTACCTGATATCGGTTCCCGTCTTCACAACAGCTTGTAGCTACGGCCTTTACGATATGTTGAAAGATGACAACGATCAACGCCGTCGGTTCGGGCAAGTTTTCGACGCCGACCTTACAGCGGCCATCAGGTCAGCGTTTCCTGGCGTTTTGGTAGAAGACGAAATTAAATCTAGATTGGCCCACCACCAGCAGCTGCCAAAAAATGTCGATGCCATAGTTGTGACGTCCAAGCACCTTGTAATGTTTGAATACAAGGCAACAGAATTGCCGAACGAAATTCGAAGCAACCCAACGCCTGAAAACATTCGCGAACTAGGTAAAAGTTTTGTGTCAGCGATTGGCCAAGCCTATAAGTTTCTGCAATTCAATGTTGAAAATCCTACTGAACTTGGATTGCCGCTAGAACTGCCGCGCGTTCTTTTTGTTGTAAGCTATAAGGATACCTACTTGGGCGTGGCTGACCGAGTGTGGGAAGATATCCAGCCGGCGTTAGCCGATCTGCCCGGCGGCATAGATGAAAGTTTACTCGACCCGACAGCTATATTTTTTATATCTGTTGATGAATTTGAATGGCTTATGCATCTCGGGCCTGCGCGGCTCGATGAAATTATCGACAGGGCGTTTCAACGCTTCGGCGCCGGCCAAGCTTTTGACTTTGGGCGCGTCCTTGCATCATTTTTGAAGCAAGGAGTGTCAGAATTGCCGTTACGCCAGACGCAGTTCGACGATACTGTTTTTAGGGATTCTCTCGAAGAAATGGGCGAAGATCGAAACGTAGATCTTTCCACGCTCCGCGCTGACGATTGACATTACAGGCGCTGTCTAGCATCCTCATGAGAGGAGCAATCCTCTGGGTGTTGTAACCCTTGCGATAAGCGGCGCTAGCGTCGCCGTTACCCACGCTGCCCTCTAGCCTATGGCTGGGAGGCAGTGGCGTATGTCCAGGCCTCACGGCTAAAGGCCATTGCAGTCGTCTTATCGCGATTTACAAACTCCCAGTCACCAAGGAGCCAGTCCGCGATGAAAAAAGTTCTCTTTCTTACTCTAATTCTTGTCGGTTGCGTTAATACACCGTCTGAAAGAAGCGTTGCACTCCAGGAAATGGCTTCCAAAGTGAGAGCATGCTCCAACGGCATCGAACTTAGTCGCGAAACAGTTGTTCCGATAGCTGAATGCAAAAATAACGCGCGGTCAGCTTATGCGGTTCGAGCCGATTTGGTGTCGGAATCCCAGGCCAGAAATGGCGAAGGCATGAAGCTGGCGCTGGCTTATCGAGACGGATCTATCACGCGCGAACAATATCTTGCATCAATGGAAGAAATGAAGGGCCGGTATGGAATGCTGTTCAGACAACGCCAGCGCGAAGAGCAGATGTTAAGAAATCAACGGCTAGAAATTCTAAATAGCGGGGGGCCAACAATTACGAATTGTAACACCTATGGATCAAGCACATCGTGCACATCGAACTGATTACATAAGGTCTTTGACCAGCTATGCAAAATAAAGGTGAGTTTATACAATGTAGACTTAATTTTATAGTAAGCGACATGCCCGAATACGGATACCAACATGCAATTCCGCGTAGCTACCTTGCTGCATGGTGCGATCCTGTGCGACCGCTAGGCTATGAGCCATTTTTATGGCTTGGGCCGAAGCACCCAACAACGCTAAGAGCAAAAGCCCCAAAGAACATATTTGGTGAGACAGATTTATACACCATTACTGACCCGAGCAATCCTGGTTCTAGAAATTTAAGACTTGAACTGGGGCTTAAAACAATTGAAGAAAAGTTTCTAACGGTTCGAGATAATTACATTATTCATCGTAAAAAATTACCAACTAGAGCTCTCATTGAATTACTTGTTTTTTTCGCGACTATGCACTCACGAACTATTGGTGCGCGCGAACACATTAGATCGCAATGGAAACACGCTCTGAAGATTGGAGATGATTTAGAGTCCAAGCTAAAAACAATGACAGTAGAGCAGAAAAAAAGTATGCCTCGCTCTTTACCGAGCAACGGCCCGTCCATGACGTTACAACAAGTGCGTGATCTCGTAGAAAAACCATTACAAAAATCATTGGCGATCCAAACCACCGCTATTGCTCAAGCAATCATGGAAATGCACATGAATGTCAGCATTTTATGCACAAACGACGACGTTGGCTTTATTACTTCAGATAATCCTTGTCTTTTTTATGATCCTAGAATACACGAACGCCCGCTCATGCATCAGCATGTTGGACTGGGGTACGAAACAGTCGAATTAACTCTACCTTTGACGCCCCATCACTTGTTATTCATTACCCACACAAAGCAGGATCTTTATATCGATGTCTCTAATGAACTTGTCGCTGAGCTAAATCGAAGGACTAATTTCTGTGCGTGTGAAAATATAGTCGTAAAGAAAAACTTTATCGATCCATATTGGTCTTACAACATGACTAAAGAACAATGGCTCAAGGCTACAGCTAAAAAATCTATTTAATTATTTGAGTTTATGCAGCCTGCGGCATGAACAAACCATTACGCCTTACTAATCGGATAGACTGGAAGCGCTGACGATTTAAGCCATCCGGTACTGGCAAGGCTGTATTCTCACGGATGAGTTGCTTTGTGTGCAACTGCTGCCCCGGATAAAGCCTTACGCCGCCGTAGGCTTTCGCCTGTAACGTATGCACGGCCAGTTCTTCAATTAAGAACGCCCTGCAGTATTCACGCGCTAGCGCCAGAGATACATTCGGAGACTTTTTTGCCAGAAAACGGTCAATATCTTGTTCTACCGATGCCGCGAGATCACTGTTTTCCTCTATAGAGACGCGGTATTCATCTTGAAGCGCTTGGCATTCAGGATGGAAACGCCAATCATTCCACCTCGTAATTTCTGGCTTATATTCATCCAACGCGTCGGTCTGTCTTAATATCCAAGCAGAACCTGCTGCAGTTGCGATTTTGTCAGCTAGCTCCAGCGGTGTTCCATCAATGGCCATTTTGTAACGCTGCGAGGCATCACTTACTGCAACTACAACGCGATCAAAGCGATTGTGGGCAAACTCTAACGCTGCACCAAATTTATCGCCTTCATGGTATTCCTGCCCTACAGAAATTCCCAGAACAGCACAATCGCTACCTGACATCATCTGCCGAGGCTTTGCCTTATAGCTAAACATCATGCCCCCTCTTTGATCATAGGACAGTGGTTCCAGAAGAATTCAAATTTCCCACGTTCTGCAGCCGCTACGGACTGACTCTGGATAATAATAATGTTCAGGTTCGGGTTGCGGCTGGTAGTGGCAACAAAGTCCCCAAAGATAACCTGTGGGCGGTTAGTATAGAATTCGCTCGGAACGGCACGATACTCATGTCGTGGCCCATCATGTTGCGTGGCGGTTTCTTCACATAGATGACGGCACTTAATTCCAGCATCACGCATGCGCTTTTTGGCAGATCTTACTTGTTCGCTACTTTTTGACTCATCAACCATAAAGAATAGAACATCATCCTTACTGTCACGCATGGTCTGCGTAATTTCATCATGCAGTCGGATGTAGCAATCATCGCCTTCAAGGCGGCGGACAACATCATCTCTGACACAAACACCATCGCGGGGAAGAAACTCAATTCTCATGCGGTTGAATTCTTCCATCATCTTGCGCATAGTTTCAGCCTTCGGCGTTACCTTACGATTGACGATGAGGCTGAAATTGCCGCTGGTCATACCAATACTTTCAGCGAACACAGCTTGACTGACACCTGAAAGTGCCAAAGCCGCAGATATTTGACGCGCTGAAATTTCCATTAGATTACCCTCAAACAATCCAAAACATATCGAGATAGAATATTTTTTCTATCTTCGGGTAGTTTCAACCTATTTTGTATCATAATATTATTACCGTTTCATCAAAATAATATTTAATTTAATAACGCAACTTTAACGATTAGAGGGCATAAATGTTCTCATGGCAGGGCAGGAACCGGCCAAAACATTGAGAAACCTTAGGTTTTAGGAGAAACGATATGAAAAACGATAAGCAAAGCCAAATCTTGACCATCGCCACTAAACTTACCAGTGCATTGGCTGGCCCAGCATTGGCTCAGAAGGCCGTGAGCTACCTGATGGCTTCCCAGAGTGTTTATAGCCGCATTGAGGCGCTTAAGAAGCTAGCTGCCAATGACAATGGCGCAAAGATCAGCCGCCACCTACTAGAGCAGCTGGCCGACATCATGGGCTTTATGGCTGCCAAGAAGAAAGTGGATGTCACCGTCATGGCCACGGTGCTGGCCAGCCGCTTCGACATCATCAAGCTTAGCGATCTCCGCGACGACCAATTCCAAAATGCCTTGAACTGCGTCCTGACATGGAAAAACGAATACGCAATGTAATTTTCTAAATTTATAAGCGAGGCTCAAATGAATAACAGTGCGAACTTAAAAGAAGAATTGATTGAGGTGGCAGGCGAGGTTATGGCCCGCAGCCAAGTACCAACACTACGCGAACTTGCGCTCCAGTTAACGATGGTAGAGAAGCGACGCCAGCGTATTATGGAAATGCTCAACTGGCGTTCGGAGGATTGCGACGAGCCCCTGGACGACGAGCAATATCAGTTGCTGATGGATTTCGTGTTGATGCAAGCCGCAAGGAAGAATATCGACAGCGACGAGCTGATATTGGAAATGCAATATAAGTTCGGATTACACAACTTGCGGAACCTTCCCGCCGATAAGGTTTGGGAGGCACTTACTTTTGTGAAGGCTTACGTTTAACGGGTTTCGCCTTGGCTAACAAAGATTCAAAAATGTAACTGGTGATGTTGATGGCTTCCCGCTTGTCGTTGATACGTTCATTCAGCATGTGGGTATATTGGATTTTCAACTCTTGGATAATGGCATCTGTCTTAACATCGCGGAATCTGTCAAAATTTTCCAATACCCATTGGAAACAGGCAAACATGATTTCGAGATCAGGGGTGTATTCCGGTTTCGCTCCTGTCAGCTGACTAACAGGCACTTCAAGGGCGCGGGCTAAATCGGTAAGGTTTTCATGGGTGGTAGATTTGGCCCGGCCCGCAAGGATATCGGCCACAAATTGCTTGTTTTTTCCTGCAGCCAAGGAGGCTTGATAAGCGGTCAAGCCTTTCAGTTTCAGGGCTTTTTCAATGTTTTTGGCCAGCAAGTTCATCCTTAAAATAATCCCATAAAATATTTTATTCGGCGAAAATGAAATTTCAGCTTGAAACGATGATGTTTCATCCTTTATAACTTATCATTGTTAAAACGGAATTAAGCAGGATGCAATGCCAGAGAAACTGAAATCCCTAAGGCCCAGCAAGGCGTTTACCGATGCCTTGGCCGAGGCATCTGACTTCCTAGCTATTGCCCAGCATGGACTGCCAGACGCGGTAATGGCCGAGCTGCGGAAAGGCACCACGATACAGGACTTGGTGGGCGCGACAGGCTGGCCAGTTGCCATAGCTGCTGAATTCTTACGCTCCATAATTTCCGAAAACCAAGAGGCCATTTCCGTCAGCAGCCAAGGCGGCCTCACTTTCTACAAACTGGCCGAAGGCCATTAATCGGAATCAATGAAATTTCGACAGGCACTTGCCCATCTGTCGGAACAATAAGCGGGCAAACAACCTAGGAGCGCAGCTATGAGTATCAACTTACCACTTCACGAACTCGATCTTACAAACATCACCCAAAAGGTAGCAAAGAAAAACGACTGGACACCAGAATTTTCGGAACAAGCAGAATTAATGTATCGAGGATTTCTATATCTTAGTCTCTATTACCCAGATAAAGAGCTAGTGCCGACCACGGCTATTGATGAAATGTGGCACACGCACATTCTCGATACCCAAAAATATATGAATGATTGCGACAAAATTTTTGGGGCTTATTTCCACCATATCCCATCTTATGATGTGAACGGCCCAGAGGTCTCTGCGCCATCACAAGGTTTTGTAGAAACCAAGAGCCTATTCATGGCCGAGCTAGGGATTGATATATCTGGTACAAGCGGCACTTGTGGCGGCAACACCAGCTGCAGAAGCAAGGTAACAGCAGAGGCCACATGTGGTGGCCAAACGGGCTGTAAAACAAGGACGAGTGAAATGTCAGCAGCGGGCACATGCGGCGGCAATACAAGCTGCCGGAGCAAAATTTCCGATGCGCTTAAGGTCGCCACATGCGGTGGGCAGACTGGTTGTAAGACACGAGTAGATGGGGTAGAACCTAAGCGGCGCAAAGGCCATAAGCCACCGACCAAAACCTTGGCAACTCCGTTTGTAGGCTAATGATCCATCAAATTTCATTGCATGATGAATGGAAGGTAGGGGCGAATAGGCCCCTGCCTTCTGTTGCATTAGATACACTAAGCGAAGCACAGGCTTTGAGTCTGAAAACAATTCACGAAGATGCAGTTTTTAATATCAGCCACTATTCTGTAGAGCAGAAAAAAGCATGGACGGCTTTCCCCGCGCAACGGCTCCAAGAAATCGCCGCCAAGGTAGAAAATTTCTACATATTGGATTACAACCGCGAGACAGTGGGATTTGCTTCTATTCGTGATCCCGGTTATCTATGGCACCTATATTTTACGCCCAAGCTACAACGTCATGGATTTGGATCAGCCCTGCTAAAGCATGTTGAAAGCGTTAAAGAAAATTTAGACGAGGAAGGCTATTTGTCTCTTAAGGCAAATACTGATGCCGCCAGCTTTTATCTCAAGCATGGATATGAGCAACTGGAGCAAACGGACATTCTGTTTGGTTCTGAAACATTGTCCGTAATGAATATGAGGAAGGAAATTCATTTATAGCTACATTTGTTATAATTAGCTGTATCAACCACTTGATTTCATGCTTCGAAAATAGCCTAGGACAATTAGTCCATTAAATATGGCTTTAATTTTCTTACTGTTTTTTTGATTTTTATAAAATATTCTATATTGTAGCGGAGGTTTAATGAAAGAGAGATCATGGTTCTGCCAGATAGTTATTCGAGACGCAGTCGCGCCCACAATATCGAAGTATACATTTACGATCATGTGCCGAGTAAATTACGCGTTCAAATAATACACATTTTGAAATCAGCTATCGGCGACTATTACAAGGGCGAGCGGTATGAAACTCGGCCTGAGAAATACTGGAATTTTATTCATCAATACATGTTGGATGAGTTAGGAAAGTTTTTCTTAAGCTCTCCACAAGAACACTCAACTCATAAAAATCTCTGTCAAGATTTTATAGATTGGTTTAGAACGGAAAGCACGCCAGTTGATAGTTTTTTAGATGCCCTAGAGATTTCTATGCGAGTTATTGATCGTCTTATACGAGACAAAAGCGATTACATAAAAAAGTTTTCAGATCGAATTCCAGATCAAGCACTTAATGAACTTAACGCTCGCATGCAGGAGGCTGGCTTTGGCTTTCAATACTCCAAAGGAAACATCGTAAAAATAGACAACATGATAGCTCACAAAGAAATGGTTTTACCGGCTCTTGAAATTTTATATGATACAAAATATAAAGCGGCAAATGAAGAATATAGATCTGCTCATAAGGCATATCGCGAAAAAAGATCAGAGAATTGTATTACGGATTGCGCTAAAGCTTTTGAAAGCGTTTTAAAGGTGATTGCTAAAGAACGCAATTGGCCGAATATAGATGAAAATTCTAATGCAAAAAGATTGCTGGATGCAGCTTTTTCCAATGACTTTTTACTACCCAGTCTAAATTCAAATTTTGGAAGCCTTCGATCGCTTCTTGAAGGTGGTATTCCAACAATAAGAAACAAAAGCGGTGCCCATGGTGCTGGTATAGAAGCAAGAGATGTCTCTGATAGTTTAGTGGCATTCCAGTTACATCAAACGGCCGCTGCTATAATTCTGCTCGCAGAAACTCACGAAGAAAAATAACAAACAATATCTGTAATAATTCTTTTTCAAATTGCAGAAACATCATTAATACGTTCAATCCCTTTGATATAGGTTCGACCCGCAAACATGCCAAATAGATGCCGCAGAGCATTAAGCCGAACTTCAAGCGGCGCCGTCGGTGCATCGGCAACCGTCGATAACCTCTCGATAAGATCGCTGCCCTCGGCAACTTTCAAATGTGCCATAAGCTCGCTAGTCGTGCTGCTAGGCGAGCCGCGCGGGCGTCCCGCGCCTGGTCGAACGCCACCCCTCGCCATTAGCCTTGCTCGGCCAGCTTCAGGTAAGCGGCTTCCCGCAGGCGGCTTAATTCGGGCAGGCAATCCGTCAGCGACTTGCGATCATCCTCAAACGGCTTGGGGTTGAATTCAAAGCCAGACTTAGCCAGAGCGTCCTTTAGCTGCAGCGTCATTCGCATTTTCATCTCATTCACTTCATGGAAGCTGACAGCCGGCGTATCGTGATCTGTCGTCACTCGGAGCTTTTTTAACTCGCCATCAATCTTCGACAGCTTCGAGACCAGCGTATCGACTACCTTCTGCGTGTCAGTCGTGATATTCATAAACTGTTCGATCTCTTCGTAAGCCAGGCGGCGCAGTTCCCGCTCGCGGGCATCGGCCTTAGCTATGCCTTCAGCTTCCAAGCGGCCGGCGATTACGGCTCTGGCATCATGAAGAGCCCGAATTTCACGGTCGCAGTCATCAAGATTACGATCCAGTCGCAAAACCTTTCTATGGGCTGCGGGATCGCCATCAAAGCTTTCAATAAGGCATTCTTGGCGCTCGGCAATATAACCAGAACGGCGCTTCTGTACCTCTTCGAGCCGTGTATCGACATCTTCCATCTTCTTTCTCCAATCGCGGTTAAAGGGTATTAGCTTCACGACTTCAGCCGGCATAGCTTTAGCGGCGATTTTAACGCCGGCCAGGCGGGCTGCTAAACTATTCAGACCTGATTTAATCATTTGCGGCTTCCCTGTTTACGCAGGGCTATCGACGCAATATGCCTAACCATAGCGGGATGATTGCCGAGACCAGTTTCTAAAAGCATCTGCCGCAGCGCAGGGTCCGCACGCCTTACAAGATCTTTGGCGGCTCCAAGGTTATGATCGAAATCCACACCCCACTCTCGTTGAAGCGCCAGGCCGGTCGTTGTTTTTGCGGCGTCCAACTCTTCCAAGTTAAACCCGCGTGCCCGTGCGTTTACTTGATCAACAAGGTAGGCGATAACTGAAATATCCGACTGGCTGGCCCCTATGCTTTTACCAATCGTCCGCAAAGCTTTATCCGTCTCAACACGTTCCTCATACTCCACCGGGGCGCTAAGTTTTATCTGATAGTGGGCTGGATCGGCTGGGACATCATAAATACCCTCAATGGCATTGGCTGCGGATGTGTGATCGTAAATCGGCTCGCCAGGGCCCGCAGAAGTCGGCTGATTTTGTGTGGTGTCCATACATCAAAGTATAGTTGAAAAACGGATCGAAAAAAATCAGAGACAACACTTCTCACCTATTGCACAGGCTTGCATCTGCAATCACGTTTCAATAATTGAAACATCAAAATAGGAATTAAAAAAAAATTACCTCATGACCACCGTGGAAATCAGTCGAGTCTATCGAATTCTGCCCCCCACCCCTATGCCACCCCCCCTCGACATTTCCAGTAAATGCCAGTCGGAAAAGGGTCGCGTCCCATTGGTTACTATGCGGCTACTATCAAGCTACTAGTGATGATGCTTTGCCATGAAGCCGTTGGTAAACAATACTTTGATAATCTAATCTAACTGAATTCAAATCAGAGTGTCCTAGTGGCGTTGCGTTTTGGTACTTTGGGGGCATGATTAACAAAGACCCCATGACGCGTGCGCGGAACGCCTTTGGCTCGGAACAACAAACACTTTCCGAGGCTGACATCAAAGACCTCGCCGAAACAGAAGCTTATGTTTTAAAAGAGTGGCCCGACGATCCGGCCAGGCGCGAGCGCTTTATGGAACTGTATCGAGCGGGCAAGTATGGAAAAGCTCATCATCTTTTCCGCTATAATCTTTGCGGCGCAAAAACACGTAACGGCGGTACGTGTAAATCTATCGGTAAATGGAATGGCGGCCGCTGCCGCATGCATGGCGGGCTTTCAACCGGCCCGAAGACGCCAGAGGGGATTGAGCGCATTCGAGCCGGTGCAGCCAAGCGAAGGAAAGATTACGCAGCCAGCAATGCCAAAGGCTGAAGCTGCCATTCAACAGCCTGGTGAAGCATTGCAAACAGATCAAGTTTAGACGTGCCTTGGCTAACACGTGGCCAAAGAAACTCATTTTCCACTACCAGTGCATTCAGCATATCTTCGGCGACAACTACACGACGCGCTGCCATTGATACCTGTTCTAACAATTGATTATCTATCTGCATTTTTTGCTCCTATCAAACGTTACTCATCTACGCTTTTATACCCTTAACCGGCGGCATTCAGTTTCCCCGCCGCTGCTTCTTCCTGTGCTACCTTCAACTGTTTGTCTCGCTTTTCATTAATTGAGACCATAACTCGCCTCTCAATTTTATCGTCGAATTCTTTAACCTTGTGAGCAATGAGACCGATAGACGGCAACTTGCCTGTGCTGGAGCGTGTTGGCTCATCAAGCACATGCTTTACACCAAGCGCGGTTAAGCCAGCTTCAAAAAGAATATCAACAATATAGCGACCATATGACTTTAGATCGCGGGTCTTATCCATTTCGAATAGCCCCAGCCATTCGAGCACAACGGTCGATATTTCTTCCTTATCGGGCTCATCCGCGTAAGCGGCATCCAGCATCTCCTTTACTGGACGATTGAAGACGTTTTCGTCCCTTCGTAAAAAAATGGCCATCACTATCCCACGAGGTCGGCGACCGTTAGAGGTGAACTCTTAGTCTCTCTGGACTGCACAAGATTTTTCTGCTTCCAGCCATTACGGGCAAGCCAGGCGTCCAGCTTCGCCGTGTATTGTTCCCGCAGCGCAGGCGTCTCGTTACGGCGGGCCTGCGTTTCCTGATAGGCTTCCCATTGCCGGGCGATCTCGGCAGGATCAGCCCCATTTTTCATACAAAGACCGTACGCGCGTTTTACGGCTGCGGCGTCCTGCTGATACCGGCAGATAGCCAGAAGCCCATCCAAGTCGCCCAAATCCGCATTATGGACACGCAAGCCGAGCGCGGACGGCGATTTATCGCCGGCCTGCCGCGAGGCCGTCCTCTCGTCTCTTCCTGCTGACGTAGGAACGTCGCAGGAAGAGACGTAGGATTTGACGCCGTTATCGTCGTCGCTAATTGGCAAAATAGTCGTCGCAACGGTATCAGAATTGACGTCACTAGCTGGCAACCTGAAGGCATAGGCGGACGGCTGGCTGCCGCGTCCCTTTTTTACTTCCCGGATGATCCCGGATGCTAGAACGGCGACGACGGCCCGCTGAATTTGCCGCAAGTCTTTTACGCCCAGGCGTTCGGCAAGTTTACGATGGCCGATCATGGCTCGACCCGTCCGCTTATTCGCACCGTCGATGATCTCGGCAGCAACGGCAATTTCTAGCGGACTACTTTGACGTGTGACGATGATTGACCGCAAAAGGTGATACTGGTCGAGAAGCGTAAGGCGACTTTGGTCTTCGCCCCCGCTGGCTGCTTGTGTTAGATTGATCATGTAAGTTCCTTCCGGGATTTGGGTACTGGCGCCTCGCATACGCTACATGCGGGGCGCTTTTTTATGCGGCTCGCCCTTGTGCAAGGATCCAGTTCGCTACCTCGTCTTTCCGCCAGTAGTTCCGCGAGTTTATCTGCATAGGCTTCGGAAACTGGCCGCTCTTCCAGCGTCGATAGAGCGTCGAATAAGAAACGGAAATAATCTGCATGACGCGCTTTTGCGTTAGCAGGGCGCGGTTATCTAGGTCGATAGCATCTTCCATGTCGCGCCTCCTTATGGCCAGTTCGACGTAGTGACCTTCGACAAGATCGCCATTAGCTGATTGATGATTTCTTGTTTGGACTTTGTATCGTCAGCGATAACGCGGACGGCGCCGGGAATACTTGTGCCCGAGCTGGCGACGACTTCGGCAACAAAACCGCTTTGATTTGCATCGTATTGTTTATATGACATCGTTCCTCTCGCTTTCATGGTCGTTCTTGACCGTAAGAAGAGGATACGAATTGCTACGGTCGGCGTCGAAGCACCATCACTTTGCGAAAGTGGCGCGTAATGCCTCGACCAGCGCAATAACTTTTGGATCGCGGCGCCATTTATCTAACGTCTGCCGGTTTGGTCGATCTAAGCCATCGAAGGCCGATGCCATAACCACACTTGGCTTAGTTATGCTTGTAAGCCGGCGGCTCGGATCGGCGTTCTGAAGAGCTTCAAATTTGATTAAAGCGTCGCGCTGCGGCGCATTCTCTATCTGTCCGCCTGCCTCGCCAATAAACGCCAACTTTTTCAATCGCAGGCGCGCAGGTTCATCAAGATTTCTGATGGCGGATGGCAATAACATCTTGAAAGCTCTTACGAGGGACGGCGGGGCGACTTCCTCTAAATACGTCAGCGCTAAAGCCTCAAGCAAGCCACGATAATCTTCTTTTTGACCTTTCGGCAATTTAACCCGGCCACTGTGAAGGCGCTCGATGTCGTCTACAAGCATCTGCGCTTGGCTTTCTAACTCCTGAATGCGTTTATCGTTACTCATCTTGCAATAAGCCTTCCAAACGCTTTCCCCATGCCGCCAAGGTGGCCGTCTTCTCTAACAGGTACGCGGCTTTGTTGTATACCCCTGCAACGCCCGCCTTGTGGCCGCTAACATGGTTCAACACCGCTTCGACGATATGAGGCGAGACATTAAGCGGCGCCGAGTGCAACAGCGTGGCAGCGGTTCGGCGCAAGTCGTGGATCGTCCAAGGCTGGATTGCCTTGCGGCGACCCTCCGCCCGCTTCTTGGCGATATGGGCATCTGCCTGGGCTTTTGCGCGACCGAAGCCGCTAACGGCCGTCTGGCCAGTTGTCGAGAATACCAAATCCTGGCCGGCAATGCGTGCAAGGCTCGAAAGGATTTTGACAACCTGCGACGACAACGGCACTGCATGCGGCCGGCCATTCTTAGAGCGATACGCGGGCAGCGTCCAAACGGGCGCCTCGCCGCCGAAGCCTTCAATCTCGCTCCAGCGCATGCCTGCAACCTCACTGCGCCGCTGGCCAGTCAGCGCCAGCAATTTAAACAATGGCCCGAACGGGTAGGGCAGCGCATCGAATGCCTGCCAGACCTCGGCAACCTCGGCTTCCGATAAAGTGCGATCCCGCTTCGGGTTGGCGGCAGGCTTTTCGACGCGCCGTGCAGGGCTATCTTCCAGCCGCTGACGGCTGACGCACCAATTAAAAAACTTTGATAGATAGGCTAGCGTCCGGTTAGCGCCAATTTCGGCCCCCCGCTCAACCATGCGATCCAGCACGTCGTAAATATCCTGCGCCTTAATCTGGCTGATAGGCATGTCGCGCCAGTGTGCCAGGTCGGCGCCTTCTAGTGTGCGGCGATATTCCCGGATCGTCGCTTCTCTTAACTGGGCTGCGGCGGGATATTTCGCCAGGAAGTCGGCAACGCAAGCGCCGAAGCTGTTGCGGCTCGCCTCTTCTAGCTTCGACTTGTCGGCCTTCCGTATATTGACGACATTTTCCCCCTGGCGAGCCTGGGCCAGCACTTCACGGGCGCGGCTGCGGGCCTCGGCCAGCGGCATATCGGGATAGCGGCCAAGCGTGATCCGGGATTTCGTCCAGGCCCCCAGCTTCAGGACGCGCGGCTCGGCAATCCATGCCTTAGCACCGTTGAAGCCCACCCGCAGCCCGAAGGCTGGCAAGTGTTTATCCCAGTGAAGCGTTTGCCGTTCCTGCTCGCTTGGCAGGTTTAGCCGCTTTACAGCGGTTTCAGTGAATACGAATGATGGCATTTCGCCCCCTCTCATAGTAACCCATAGTAACCAAAACCAGCTGATTTTCGCTGACCGCCTTTGATCATCTTCTGACTATAAATATAGCTGAAAGCTAGGCCTTACTTAAGCTTTTTTAGGGGGCGTGATTGGACTTGAACGCAAGTGAAAGATGGCGTCCACTGACTCTTAATCAGCTTGTCCAAGGTTCGATCCCTTGTGCACCCACCATTTTTCTATTGTAAGACTTTAATAAGCATACTTTAGTATTCATGAGACCCAATGATTGAAGCCCCGCCCTTTCCAAACGAACAGCAGCGACTAGCATCGCTTAAGCTTTTGCAGTTGCTTGATACGCCCATCGAAGAACGATTTGAGCGCATTACCCGCATGGTCTGCCGATTACTGGATGTGCCTTTCGCCGTTTTCAACCTAATCGACGAAAATCGGCAATATTATAAATCTATGCGGGGCGGGAATGTGACCCAAGCCGCCTTGGATGGTGCATTCTGCACCCATGCCCTGCACGAAGAGCAGATGCTGCTGATACCTAACGCCAGCAAAGATGAGCGGTTTTCCGACAATCCATTTGTAACGGGCGAGCGCATGAGTGTTGGTTTTTATGCCGGCTGTCCAGTGCGCACACCCGACGGCATGCCAGTGGGCACGCTTTGCGCCATTGATATGAAACCGCGCGAAATGACTAAAGAACAGCTGGAAACGTTGAACGATCTAGCCAGCATGGTTGAGACAGAATTGCGACTATCGAATATGTCACAAAGCCAGTCAGCGCTGATTAACGATTTAAATAATGCAACACGTCTTGCGATGATTGACCCCTTAACGCGGCTTTGGAACCGCGGCGGGCTTAACGAACTGATAGCCAAAGAATGGGCTGAAGCTACGCGCCAACAAAGACCAGTCACTATTGTAATGGCCGATATCGACCATTTCAAAGCCATCAACGATGCGCACGGTCATCCAGGTGGCGACGCTATATTGCATGAGGTCGGCCGCAAACTTCTGGAACATGCCCGGCAAGAAGATATTGTGGGCCGTTATGGCGGTGAAGAATTCATGATTGTATTTACAAATTGTGACGCGGAAAAAGCTGGCGTTATCGTCGAGCGGATGCGCGCCACAACGGCAGCCTACTCTTTTTCGATTGATAATGCGCCAATCTCAGTGACAATGAGTTTTGGAATTGCATCTGAAGTACCGATACGCGGCCATACCAGCGATGCGTTGCTCGCACGGGCTGATGCAGCACTTTATTGCGCTAAAAACAAAGGGCGCAATCGGGTTGAGATTGCGTAAAAAAAGCGAGTCGCATTTGCGACCCGCTTAATTTACCAGTCTTTATTCAGCTACGTCTGTATCGACGCTAGCGCCAGCTTTTACATCGGCATCATTCTTTTTCATCATCGCATCGGCGTGATTCTTTTCGTCATGCTGCATGATCTTTTGGTCAACACCCTTTTCAACTTCTTTGGCTTTGACGGCAACATGCGAACCCGCAGCCTTTACGGAATCACCGGCAGCAGCGGCATCATTGCCGGCAGCCTTATTGGCATCATGATTAGCCTGATGCTGCGCCTTGGCAGCCTGATGCGTGCTGATCGCGGCATTATCCTTTGCTACGGCACGGGCATCAGCCTTCACATCAGCTTGCGTATCTAGCACATTGGCTTGGGCATGCAGCTGAGCTGCGGTTGGGTCGGTGGCATCCGTAGCAGCGAAAGCCGGAGCGGCCATAACCATGGTCATAGCAACAGCGAGAGCGATTTTCTTCATGATAGTCCCTTTCATAAGTTAAATCCCGAGGCTGGGATCTGACACGATGGTGACGCGTTTGTAACCAGTTGCAAGCGGCATTCTAGTGGCCAAATCATGGCTATAACGCCGCAATCAATGCTTGTATTCCAGCATTGCAAGGAAAGCTTGGAAAACAAGAGCCATTTCCTGTAAACCCGGCGCATGGCAGCCACCCTTCTCCTTAGCGTTCGGGATGCCGAAATTAAATTCGGCCCAAAAATCCTGTTCCGGGAACTCACCTTCAATATCACCGAAGGCGACCGTATCTCGTTGGTCGGTAAAAATGGCACCGGCAAATCGACCTTGATGCGTATCATCGAAGGCACGCGCGAGCTGGACGATGGCGAGTATTGGACGCTACCTGGCGTCACCATTGGCCATCTTGAGCAGGAAGCAAGCTTCACGCCCGGCGAGACGGTGAACGACTACGTTTTTCAAGGCCTTAAGGATGCTGATGAGGCGACTCATACCTATAAAGTCGACCTCGTGCTGATCCCGCTATTGCTTGATCCTGCGGCGAAGATGGAGACGCTGTCGGGCGGGCAGATACGTCGCGCTAACCTTGCCCGCGTATTGATCGCTGAACCCGATATTCTGCTGCTGGACGAACCGACGAACCACCTCGATCTTGAGATCATCGAGTGGCTGGAAGGTTTCCTGCTGGGCTGGCGCGGGGCGCTTGTGGTGGTGTCGCACGACCGCACATTCTTGGCCAATGTCTCGGCCAAAGTGTTCTGGCTCGACCGGGGAAAATTAAAAGTCTCGCCTAAAGGCTTTGGCCATTTTGACGAATGGTCGACGGAATTGTTGCGACAGGAACAACGCGAAATTCAGAACCGCAGCAAGATCGTGGAAGCCGAGGTCGAATGGGCTAACCGCGGCGTCTCTGGCCGGCGCAAGCGCAACATCCGCCGCCTCGATCAGATGAAAGCCGAGCGCGACCGGCTGCGTTCCGACAAGCATGCTCTTGCCCGCATGCTCTCAAAGGTTGAATTTGCCGCACCAGGCGAAGCCAATTCCCATACTAAGATCGTTGCCGATTTTCATAAGGTCGACAAATCCTATGGTGACAAAGTGATCCTAGACCAATTTGGTTTGCGGCTGCTGAAAGGCGACCGGGTTGGTATTGTCGGTCGCAACGGCAGCGGTAAATCCAGTTTCCTGAAACTATTGGTTGGCGAGATGCAGCCAGATGCGGGACGCGTAAAGCTGGCACGCGACCTTGTGGTCTCCTATATGGATCAGAAGAAGGATATTGCGCCCCATAAATCGCTGCAGGAAGTGCTCTGCCCTAACGGCGGCGATCAGGTCGAGGTGATGGGCAAGATGCGGCACGTTGCCAGCTACCTCAAAGATTTTTTGTTTGATCCGCGCGATTATAACCGTCCGGTCGGCACGTTATCTGGCGGGCAGAAGAACCGACTGATGCTGGCTAAGATTATGGCCAACCCGGGCGGCCTCGTGGTACTGGATGAGCCGACCAACGACCTGGATATGGATACGCTCGACCGGCTGGAGGATATGCTGGCCGCCTATAAAGGCACGCTCGTGATCGTTAGCCACGACCGCGACTTCCTCGACCAGACGGTGACGACGATTCTTGCCTTCGAGGGCGACGGTAAGGTTGAGGGCCATATCGGCGGCTATGCAGATTATATCGAGGAAAAGCGCAAAGAAACCAAGCGCGTAGCAAAAGGCGGCGCGCCTAAGCAGAAGCCCATGTTGATCAGTGGCGAAGATGATACGCCGCTCAGCTTCACCGCGCCTGTCGATGATACATCTACAAAGCCGATCAAGCTGCCGAACAAGCTGAAGTACGAATTGGAAAAATTGCCAGCGCAGATCAAAGCGCTGGAAGATGAAGTTGCGATGCTGGAAAGTGCGTTGGCAGATGGCACGCTCTACATGCGCGAACCGGAGATGTTCGATAAGGTTAGCCGCAGGTTGCCGGTGGCGAAAGCAGCGCTGGAAGTTGCGGAAAGCCGGTGGTTAGAGTTGTCGGAGATGGCGAGCGCCTAATCCACTAGCCGGTCTGCCTTCCTTAATTGCGGGAACCACCTCGCCCAAAGGCCAGTTACCGCTAGCGAGCCCACACCACCAAAAATCGCTGCGCCGACAGGGCCGAACAAGCGTGCCACAACGCCGCTTTCGAATTCGCCAAGCTCGTTACTAGCGCTAATAAATAGCCCAGAGACGGCGGCAACGCGCCCGCGCATCGCATCAGGCGTTGTTAGCTGCACCAAGCTTTGCCGCACAAAGACGGAGATCGCATCCGCCGCGCCAAGCACCGCTAACGCGCCGACCGAAAGATACAGATTGCGCGAGACAGCGAAGACCAACGTGGACAGTCCGAAGATACCGACGGCAATGAACATCGTCGCCCCGGCACGGCGCTGCAATGGAAAGCGCGTGAGGTACAGCATCATAATGGCGGCGCCAATGAAAGGACCAGCCCGCAACAGCCCAAAGCCTTGCGCATCGGCGAACAGCACATCGCGTGCGAAAACTGGCAACAGCGCCGTGGCTCCGCCCAGCAATACCGCCACCAGATCAAGCGAGATCGCGCCGAACACAATTTTATTGTTCCAAACGTAATGCAGGCCCTCGCGGATCAAAAGCAGGCGCGAGCCACCTTGATAGTCAGGCATTGTGTTGGCTTTGATGCGTACCCCCGTCAGGATCGCAACCAAATATAGCAGGCCGGCGATAGCAAAGGCCGCCGTGACTGAAATGCCGCAGAGAATACCGCCAGCTAGTGGCCCGATAATCCGCCCGATCTGCATGCCGATCGCATTCCAAGCGATAGCACGAGGCAGTTGCGCACGGTCAACCAGCATCGGCCCCAACGCGCTAGCCAGCGGCATGATGAACGCCCGTGTCATGCCGAACACGGCAGAGACGATAAAATAGGGCCAGAGAATTTGGTCTGTCAGCAGCGAGAGCAGTGTGAAGGCCAGAGCGCAAGCTATATTCGTGCCGACGCATGCAATGAGAATCTTTTTGCGATCATAGCGGTCGACCATTTCGCCCGCTGGTAGCGCCAGAAAAAACATTGGCACGAACTGCACAAGTCCAATCATTCCGACCAAAAACGCGCTTTGCTCAACGCTATGCGTCAGACGGGCAATGTTATAAATCTGCCAGCCGAGCGTGACGCTTTCGATGCCGACCGCCATGCTGAGCATGACGCGGGCAAGCCAATACAGCCTGTAATTGCGAATGCGAAAGATGGAGAGTGATGGCGTAGCCGGAGAATTGGGCGTGTTCATTTGCCTATAGTCCAACTCTGCCCTGGCGGTAGCAAGCAGAATGCATCGGCAACAATGCCCTGTTCAGTCAAAGCATGACCAAGATCTTGCGCGGCCTGGCCATAGGCCTCATCGGCGAGGTTGAAGGTCGTATAATGCAAGGCGACAGTCGGCGGGTTGCCGAGATCGCGGTAAGCCTGCACGGCCTCATCCGGACCCATATGACTTGCGCCCATGACCCAACGCGGCAGATAGGCGCCAATTGGTAGCAGCGCCGCGCGAAACGGGCCATATTGGCTGGCAATAGCTTTAAAATGCGGGCCATAGCCGGTATCGCCCGCAAAGTAGACGCCGCCACCTGCAGTTTTGATGACGTAAGAACCCCAGAGCGCCTTGTTTTTGTCATAGCCGCGGCGGGACGACCAATGTTGCGCCGGGGTCAGCGTGATTGCTGCATTTTGATAGGGATTGTTCGGCAAGCCGACGGTATGCGTTTCGCCCCAGTCGAGTTCGACGATGCGGGCCGCTGGAATATCACCCGCAATTAGGCTGCCATTGCCAAGCGGTACAATGATCAGTGGTGCGTCACGCGTAACCAGCTTTTCCAAAGTCGGTAGATCAAGATGGTCATAGTGGTTATGACTGATCACGATGATGTCGATCTTAGGCAAATGCTCCCATACGACACCTGGGGGATGCACGCGCTTAGGGCCAAGGAAGGAAATAGGGCTGGCGCGTTCGCTGTAGATCGGGTCGGTGATGATATTAAGCCCAGCGGTTTGCAGCAAAACTGTCGAATGGCCAATATAGGAAAGACGCAGTTGATTATCTGTCACCCGAGCGGGCGGCGTGTCGGTCTCAGCTAAGGCAACCGTATCAGGCCATGGCCCGTGATCGCGGTTGAACTGCCACTTCAGAACAGCGCCAAAGCCAGGCGTGGCAACGCCAGGATTAAAGAATTTCGAGCCATCGTAATGGTCGCTCGCAGGAATATCGCGCGGTATGAAAGATGAAGTTTTGCTACAAGCTGGCATGGCAAGCACGGTGACGAAAAGCGCAACCAAGCGCAAGAGCCAAGCGCGCGACACAGGGCTAATCACGTTTGTCAAAGAACATTGTCAATTGCCCAACCGGCAAGCCGTATTTGCTGGCGCTGACACGACTAATCATATGGCTATTGTCAGTCGCATCACCAACAAGATAAAGCCAGTCGTCGAATTTGACCGCGGTCTGTTCGGCACGTGGTTTATTGGTCGGCACGTAGATCGTATAGACCCAATGCAAGGCGTTGCCATAAACAGTGCCTTTCGCTTCACCTATAACATCGGGCGCAGTGCCAATGAAGGTGCGATCGTCGAGCATCTTAAATGTCCAATCGCGCGTTGCCGTGGTGCCGTCTTGATAAGTAAAAGCCTCATGCATGGCCCCATCATCGCCGTGCCATTCGGCAGTGGCGATCATATGGAAACGAGAGGTTGCCTGCCCACGCCAATTCTCAAATACGCCATAGGCGTCAAGCGTGCCGTTAAAAAACTGGTCTGGCCGCAAAGCGGGTGTTTGCGCCAGATACAGCGAAGCATCAGGGCCGCAAGCGCTTAACAATGAAAGCAACGGCAGTAAAAAGATTTTGCGCATGGTTTAGTTACACATAAAAAAGTGCCGGCGCAATCTTAGGATCGCACCGGCACCGTCTGCCAACAAATGGCCCGCAAAAATTTAGCGGATAACGAGGTTGTTCTTTACGCTACGAACATTGTCCGTATCAGCCGCGACTTTACCAGCTTTATTCTTTTCAGCCATAGTCGAGACGAAACCTGAGAGCTGAACCACACCCTTTAGTGTTTCAACGTCGATTTGGCGCAACTTTAGGTCATCATCAGCAACAATTTTCGAACGGACCTTAGTTGAAATTGCAGCATCGTCCGTATATTGGCCAGCCGATTCACGACCGTCAAAAACTGAGCAAGCACCCAGCGCCATTGGCGACAGTAGGATTGCTGCGAGCGCAAGTTTCATAATGAGTGATTGAGTACGCATGGATATCTCCTTTATTGTTCTTCGTTATTGCCAGTACGGCTGAGGCGCATGCCTTGAACATATCTGACAAGGAGACGCATCAATTTACGATTATGTTTAGAAGCGTGTTAATGTGTTTATTTCTTTGGCGGTGCGACTTTGTTATTGGTTGGCACCAAGTTTTTGCTGCCTTTTTGGCCAGTATCAGCCTTCACCTCATTTAAGAGAGCAGCACAATCGCTATCCTTGCCAAGACCGATATCGATAAAGGACGCGATCGCTGCTGGCGGGAATACTGCTGCTAACGCCGCTGCCACTCCGCCCCGTGCTGCAACGTTCGTTGCATCAATGCCAACATCAGGATTTTTCATAGTGCCGCGTATCCGGATTGGTGATTTCAGCGAGACCAGTGAAAAATCCTTCGATTGCGGATGCAAGTCTATATGCAAGCCTTCATCTTTTAGGTTGAGCGTGCCACTACCGGCGATATTGGAAATCTTAGTGTCAATCACAAAAGCGTCGATTGTACCTAAGCCGTCTTTAACGTCGAAATCGCTAACGATGCAGCGCACTGGCGTTGCCACATCACCACCAATATAAAGGCCGAGTGCCTGGGCGACATTGAGTCCGATAATTCGCACGATAAGGTTCGAGAGCTGGCCCCCTTCCATGCCAATACCAATCTTACCGTTCGCATGACTCAGCATTTCATGCAGGCTCTTACCCGTGCCAGAAAGTTTGGCGACGCCACCGATAATGCCGCGGTTGACGTTCTTCTGCCCCAGCTTATCGGCAATGCCTTCGAAGATCTTTGCCAATTCCAGCTTGGAGAATCGGAAGTCAGTATCGACCTTGACCGGCTCTTGCCGCGCATTGACGGTGATATAGGTCACAATGTCGCCACCGGCGGTGCCAAAGCGCACAGGATCAACCTTGAGCATGCGGTTATCAAGCAGCAGCTTCATGTAGAAATCGTCAAGCAATGTGCCGCCCGATTGAATACGCTTACCGGTAAAGGTTACGTCGGCGTCCATTGCCGAAAGCTTGGATATATCGAGTGGTGCATCGGGAATGACCGTTTCCGATTCCTGATGCTTCTCGGCGGCTTTCGCCTTTTGATCACCAGTCGCAGCATCACTATTGCCAGGCTCGGCACCAATCAAGCCGCTCAGATCTTTAAGATCCAGTAGATTGGATACAAAGGCAGCTTTAAACAGCGGGCGTTCCCGCGCAACATTATAAGAAAGATTGCCTGACAAATCGCTATCGCCTAACTTGCCGGCGAAGCTGCGGAAGCGCCATTCCTTGACCTTGTCGCCATCTTTGTCGAGTTCGAGCTTGCCCTTCAGCGAATAGGGCGGTGTTTGCGGCAAGGCAATCCCGAGCAGCGGGAACAGATCGCCCGCGTTATCGCCCCTGATCGTTAGGTTCATATTAAGGCCCGCTAGTTGCAGCGGATCATCCAAAGTTCCCTCTGCCGTCAGCGCCGTTTTACCGACCGTGATCGAAAGTTTCAGTGGAAACGGTTCGTCTGTTTCGCTTAGCTGCAACACGCTGCCGCCAGTCAAATCAATCTTGAAAGGTTGTTTTTGATAAGTACCGGTGCCATCGAGATGGATATCCTCGTTCTTGCCAGCCTCGCCTTTGACACTATTCGCGTTCAGTTGCAGATCGGTGCCCGTAGAGGCATCGCGGTAAGTTAATGTGCCGCCATCGATCACGAGGCGCCCGATTATTGGCATTTCGCTGCGCTCATCAGGAACGGGTGCAGTTGCGATAGATCCTGCCGGGCTGGTGCCGAGCTTCCAGTTAGCATCACCTGCCTTATTTTTTTCTAAAACAAATTTTGGCTTGCTTAAAATTAGCTCAGGAATCGTGAACTTTCCAACCAGCAATGATTTAACATCGAATGCGGCATCCATACCGGCTAGATCCACCATCTGCAGATCTTTGGAATCTGGAGTATTCGCAACTGTCAGATCACGCAGATGCAGACGCGTAACAGGCCAGCCCCATTCGATTTTGATATCTCCCACCGTGATATCGCGCCCGGCTGCAGCAGAAGCCTTGCCACCAGCATAGCCGCGCAGATTGTTCCAATCGAAGATAAAGATGAAAAAGGCAGCTGCCAGCACCAACAGGCCTAGCAAAACGCCTAAAGCAATCAGCAAGCGGTAGGCTATTTTTGAAAATCGAGTACCAACCTGGGTGGCGGTTATTCTTGTCATTGTGCCTCCATGATTTCCTTATAAAGTAGTAGCTGCCCCCGTGGCATAGGAAACACGCAATAACTTATAAGGAAGTCGTAAAATCTTGTTGGCACGCTGGGTTCTTCTTTTTGCTATACTAGCTATACCGGCGCAAGCGGCAACGACGCTGCCCTTGGCCAGCAATGCGGCTAATGAAGCAGCAACGCAAAATGCTGAAGCGGCAAAGCAGAAAGCGGCAGCGTTAGCTGCGCAACAGAAACTGGCCGAGCAGCAAGCCGCGCGTCTTAAAGCCGACGCCGATGCCACCTCAACCGATCTATCGACTTTGCAAGATCGGTTGGTAAAGGCGAGCGCGGCCGAACGTGAGATTGCCGACAAGCTGCATGACATTATGGCCCGCACTGCCAAGCTGGAAACGCAACAGACCGAATTGAACAGCACCTTGGGCGCCAAGCGGCAGGATCTGGCAGCGCTTTTGGTGGGGCTGGCAAGACTATCGCGATTGCCACCGGAAGTCGGCTTATTGCGCGATGGCAATACCGAAGAAGCGATCCGCACGGCGTTGCTGCTGCAATCGGCCCTGCCCGCCGTGAAAGCGCAAGCACAGCAATTGACGGCGAGCTTGCAAGAGCTTGACCGTGTGCAGAAGCAATTAACAGATGAGCGCGCGCAATTGGATGTAACGCGTACTGCCTTGGCGCAGGAGGAAACTCAGATTGAGACGCTGATCCATGCCCGGCAGAAAAAGTTGCAGCTGACTGCCGCCGAGCAAGGTGAGATCGCCGGACGGCTGGATAAGCTGCGCGCCGATTCAGCAAATGTCGAAGATCTGATCCGCCGCGTGGCCAGCCCACGCCCAGCGCCGAAGCCCGATGCCCCGCCCCCCGTACTGGCCTTGCGCGGCGGCTTCTTGCAACCGGTTACGGGCGCAGTGATCCGTCAATTTGGCCAGCCTGACGAGGTGGGCGCGAAAAGCATGGGAATCAGCTTCAAGCCCGAATCCAGCACGCGGATCGTGGCGCCTGCGCGTGGGCGGGTGATGTTCGCCGGGCCCTTTCGTGGTTATGG
Organism: Alphaproteobacteria bacterium; assembly: GCA_965246895.1. GTDB lineage: Bacteria > Pseudomonadota > Alphaproteobacteria > JAIXQD01 > JAIXQD01 > CBDFFX01. The sequence goes on from OZ251993.1 coordinate 1,470,636, forward strand.
GCAAATCGTCATTCTTGAGCATGAGGGCGGCATGCACAGCCTAATTGCCGGCTTTGCGCGATTGGACGTTTCGGTCGGGCAAAAGGTCGCCCAGGGCGAACCGCTAGGCATAGCCGCCACGGGAACTGACCAAAATGTCTATTTTGAGCTGCGTTTTGGTGGGGAGCCGATTGACCCACGGCTGCGGCAACATTAAGTATAGAGGCTAAGGATTACAGCCTTTTGCTTCAGCCTCTTTGGCCCGTCAGGACTTCTAATGCGTAAATTAAATTTAATTTCTCTGCCTGCCCTGTTGTTAGCATTATTGGTCGCATCACCGCTCGATGCTTGCGCGCGTGAGCCCGAACCAAATGCTACAGCTAAAACAAGCGAAGGGGTTGCTGCACCTAGCAGCATGACGCCGACTGAAAAAGCCGATGCCTATAAAAACCTGCAATTATTCGCTGATGTCTTTCAGCGCGTGCGCGAGGAATATGTCGACGAGAAGAGCAACAAAGAGCTGACTGAAAATGCGCTAAACGGAATGCTGGCCGCGCTTGACCCGCATTCGGGTTATCTCAACAAAAAAGATTTCGACGATATGCGTGTGCAAACCCGCGGCGAATTCGGGGGACTTGGGATTGAAGTGACGCTTGAAGATAAGCTGATCAAGGTTATCTCGCCGATCGACGATACGCCCGCAGCCAAAGCTGGGATGCAGCCGGGTGATCTAATTACCCATATCGACGGCAAGCTGGTAACGGAATTGACCCTGAATGAAGCTGTTGACCGCATGCGTGGGAAGCCTGGCAGCGAAATCACGCTAACCGTGCGACGCGGTGGTATCGCCAAAGCGCCAATTGACGTGAAGCTCAAGCGCGCCGTGATTAAAATTGTCTCGGTACGATCCCGCGTGATAGATAATGTTGGCTATATCCGCGTTACCACCTTTAACGAGCAGACATCGAGCGGCCTTGAAAAAGCATTAAAAGACATCAGCGATAAAGCCGGAAAAAACCTGCAAGGCTATGTGCTGGATCTACGCAACGACCCAGGCGGACTGCTTGACCAGTCGATCGCAGTCGCCTCGACCTTCCTTCCCGATGGCGCTGAGGTCGTCTCGACCCGCGGTCGGCAGGCGCAGGATAATACCAAGCTGCTAGCCAAAGGTGGCGATAAGACCGGCGGCAAGCCGATGGTGGTATTGATCAACAGCGGCTCGGCCTCGGCGTCTGAAATCGTCGCGGGCGCCCTGCAGGATTACAAACGCGCGATCGTGCTCGGCACCAAATCGTTCGGCAAAGGCAGCGTGCAGACCATCATGCCTGTCAGCGAGGAGTCGGCAATACGCATCACGACGGCACGCTATTACACGCCATCAGGCCGTTCGATCCAAGGTCTGGGCATTGAGCCTGATATCAAAGTTGAGCCTGCAAAGGTTGAAAGCCTAGTGACAGACGATAAAGACATCGTTCGGGAAAGCGATTTACGCGGCGCCTTGAAGAACGATCAAGCCAAGGATAAGGCAACTGATGCTGCCAAGCCTGCGGATGATAAGCCGTTGAATCCGGGCGAAAGCAAACCGTCCGATGTTGACAAGGAAAACGCGCCGAAATCGCAGCCATTGCAGGGTGGCGGTTTGGGTAAAGAAGACGACCCGAGCCGCGATTACCAATTAATGCGCGCGATCGATCTATTGCGTGGCATTTCGTTATACGGGCAACGCGGGGGTGGCATTAGTCTGCCAGCTTCCCCCGCGACGACCACTGCTATTGCAAAATAAGCGTACTTTCTGATGGCCATCGGTTCCCGCCTCCGCCACCAACTACATGACAGGTTCGAAACCTGGCTAAGATTGCGGCGCTGGATCCGGTGGCTCTGTGGAACTTTGCTGGTTATACTGGTAGCGATAGCGGCGCTTTGGATATTGAACCGCCGCCCGCCCGCGCCCCTGCCAGCTGTATCTGTGCGCTTAGCCGGGCCACCAGCCGCCCCTACCAACGCACAACCTGCAGACCCAGCAGTGCTAGCTGCATTATTGACTAACCGCGTCCCCCTGCAGCCTGCACCGTTCGATATACTAACGGTTGCAACGGTTGACGGTATGTTGCCAAAAAAAGCAGCCAATAATCAGGGCGGCGAAATGACGCCTTTGCAAGCCTATGCCTCCGCATCATCCGCCTTGCCGCTTACAACGAAACGGCTAGCCGTTATTGTCATAGAGCTTGGGCTAAGTGACCGCGCGACTGAACCTGCCCTGACGTTACCCGCGCCCGTGACGCTCGCTTATGATGCCACCGCCGCCAACCTTGCCGCGCAAATCAATACCGCAAGAGCTGCGGGGCATGAAGTGATGCTCGATATCCCGATGGAGCCGCGCACTTACCCGCTCGACGATCCAGGCCCAGAGACGCTGCTGTCTAACATGACCGCAAAATTGGCGTTGCGGCAGCTACACGCTTTTATGGCGCGAGCGCCGGGAGTAGTCGCAATGCTGAGCCGCAGCGGCGATTATTTTACGACGCAAAGCACGCCGCTTTGGCCATTGCTACAGGATTTAGCTTTACGCGGTCTAGGCTGGGTTGATCTTGGCGTAGCCAAAGACGATCTCAGCATGGCGGTATCAGCAAAAGTAGGCCTGCCTTCTGCCCGCGCAACACTAGTGTTAGACGAACAACCGATTGAATCGGCCATGCGCGCGCAGTTTGATAGCGCACTTGCGACTTTGAATGACAATAACCAAGCGCTGATTGTTGTGCATAGCTATCCCAATTCGCTATCGATGCTAACTACGCTCTTGCAAACCCTGCCCGGCCGCGGCATCGCGCTAGTGCCAGCATCGCAACTACTGAAGATTACGCCGCAATGACTCAGGTAGATAAGCACAGCCGCACCGCGACTGAACCAAGCGCGGACGGTGGGCCGCCTTGGCGCAGTGGCGTCGGCTTAATCATTCTGAACGACAAAAATGAAACTTTGCTTTGCGAACGGGCCGATGGGAATGGCTGGCAATGGCCGCAGGGCGGGCGGGATGAAGGCGAGACGGCGGTGATCGCTGCCTGGCGTGAATTACAAGAGGAAGTGGGTTTGACCCGTACACAAGCCGAACTTCTGGTGCAATTGCCGGAGCGGACTGAGTATGATTTTCCTGATTATATTTTAGCGCGGCATAAGGCTGAAGATGGCAAGAATTCTGATGGACAGTGGGTACAGAAATACCGGGGGCAGCGGCACGATTGGTTCGTCTTTCGGCTGAGTTCAAGTGATAACGCAATCCAACTCGACCAGCATCATGAAGTTGAATTCAGCGCCTATCGGTGGGCTAGCCCGGCAGAGGCTAGCGCGGTTTCAACTGGTTTCAAGCAACCTTCATATCGCAAGGCAGTGGCTATGCTGGAAGCCTGGCTTAGCAAATAAACTAACGAGCGGCGTCAGTCAGCGCATCTTTATCGATTTCATAAAGCGTAAATTTCCCACGATTATTGAAGGGCACATCAAGCTTTTTCAACCACGGGAAATTCTCGCCACGCTGCAAGCGTTGCATCATCGAATTCGGGTTATCAGCATGTAGTGGGCGGTTGTAACTATCGTCTGTTTGGTTACTCCAAATACTTGCCGTTAACGGCAGGTCGCGAATATAGATAATATTGATTTGTGCTTGATGTAACACGCGGGCTGCAACGCGCGGATCGTCGCTTAAGAAAAAGCACAGTGCTGTTTGAATACCCTTAGGATTATTATAATTGCCGCCGCCAATCACAGTATGATGCGTACGCCAGATTAGTTCTGGCCCAACCGTGCCGTAGGCGAGAATGCGCTGCGGGCTTGGGTAGGCAAACTGTAAGAAGTTTGCTGCCAAAATGGCATCATAATTATCGAAAGGTTCCACGGGAACAGCAAACTGCGTTACATTGACTGGTAAGGGCGCCCACCCGCGCCAGCTGAGAATAAGCAGTGGCGTAAAGGCCAACAACACAGACAAGCAAACGATTAGTTTGGGCTTTGCTTTAATCATTTGCCGCATCTGCAATAACAGCCAATTCAGCGCGTAGAATAAGCCTGGCAGCGAGACGACACACCAAAACCGGTCTAGCCGCGCCACCAAGAAAAGCATTAAACAGCCAAGTAATGCCGAGGTCGCGCCGAGCAGAATGATTGCGGGCCTTTTAACAGGGGCAGTGGTGCCCCAAACTTGCCAGTAACCAAATAATGCTAAAAAGATCAACGCTTCAGCTAAAGGCCAGATCGCATCAAAACGGGCAAGCGGCTGCATTTCCCCCACCCGCACGCTGGTGTAAGCAACCAGCCACGGATCAAACCCAAGCCATGGCCCTTGCAGCAGCGCCGGCGTGTCGATCAGCAAAAGCATACTAATGACGACTGCAATGCCAGCCATTGCTAGCGCGCGCTTGATTGGATGGGCTATGCGTGGCGCGACAACCGCGCTAAGCGCAAACACCAGCGCCGGCGCCAGCACAAGTTTAACGCTGACGAGTGACATAATCCACAGCGTTGGCTGCACGATCTGTGCGTGCGTGCGAAACGAAACAAGCAATAATGCAGCAGCAATGGGTGCACTGACGGCGAAGGCAATAGCGGCGGGTTGTAACCGCAATGGCGATCGCCACAATGCATAGCCGACCACACCTAACAGTGCGCTTAGCCATAGCAAGCCTTCAACGCCGATCGTAAGCGATAGGGCAAGGCCTAACCCTAACGCCAGCCCGCACTTGCGAACAACGTGGGGGGGCGTTGTGATATCCGCTAGCAGCAACCGCAGCGTGGCGCCCATAGCCAGCGTGAAAATCATAATTTGATAGCTGTGATGATCAATGCGACCCGGCATGAATTCACCGATAAGACCCGGATAGCAAATCGCGATTGGCGCCAGCGCCCAGCTAGCTTGCCCCAGTAAAGGCCGAAAAGCCCAAGCCAGCAGCCAGAATAATAACGGCAATTGTAGTATGAATGGCACGACAAAAGCCGCAACCATAACGCTTACATTCAGCCCCATAAACGGCTTTGCTAACAGCGCGATGCCGGCTAACGGCAAATCAACGAGGCGCGAAAAGGCTTCTGTTCCCCCGGGTGGGTCAAGACGCCGCTGCACCGTATCAAACCAGCTCTGCTGGCCGGAGATAAAATCACGCACCTGCACGGCGCGCATATAATTATCGGGATCGCTATTGAAGTTGCCGCCATACAGAGGGATTGTCGTGAAAAGGATACCTATCAATAGGATAAGCCAGGTAGCCACCGCGCAAAGCTGCCAGCGAGCATAATGCTGCCACCAGCCTGGCTGAACCTTACTAAGCGGCAAGCGCGGCTTGCTTGGCTTGAGCGATGGCAAGCGCCGTTAGCAAGGCTGCGCGCGCGTTCGTATCTGCATCCTCGATCTCGCCTTCAAGACTGGCGATCTCAGCCGCGATCGTGTCACCCTGAAGCTCTGAAAATGGTACGGCTTCGTCTGCGAGAATGGTCAATTGTGTGGGGTGCGCATCCATACCTTCCGCAACCTCAGCAAAGCCACCTGCAACAAAGAACCGCTCCACCGTCGCCGCCGTGCCGGCCTCAGCCTCGCCATTGCCTTCAACGGTGACAATGCCCGGTTGTAACAGTGCGATTAGTGGCGCATGCCCAGGTAAAATACCCAACTGCCCTTCAGAGCCAGGCAGCACGACCATCGCCGCGCGGCGTTCAGATAGCACACGTTCCGGCGCGATTAGCTTAAAATCAAGCTTGAGATCGGTTGCGTCAGCCATTAAGCGGCAGCCTTTTGTGCCATATCCCGCGCCTTAGCAAATGCCTCTTCAATCGTACCGACCATATAGAAAGCGGACTCTGGCAATTGATCGCACTCGCCAGCAACAATCATCTTAAAGGCGCGAATGGTATCTTCCAGCTTCACGAAGACGCCGGGGCTGCCGGTGAAGACTTCCGCGACATGGAACGGCTGTGAGAAGAAGCGCTGGATCTTGCGGGCGCGCGCGACCGTTAGCTTGTCCTCTTCCGAAAGCTCGTCCATGCCCAAGATCGCGATGATATCCTGCAGCGACTTATATGTCTGCAGGATCGACTGCACGGCGCGGGCAACATCGTAATGCTCCTGCCCAACAATACGCGGATCCATCATGCGGCTCGTGCTATCGAGTGGATCGACCGCCGGATAAATGCCGAGCTCGGCGATCTGGCGGCTCAGCACGGTTGTCGCGTCCAAGTGCGCAAATGAAGTTGCAGGTGCAGGGTCTGTCAAATCGTCGGCTGGCACGTAGACGGCCTGCACAGAGGTGATCGAGCCCTTTTTGGTCGAAGTAATGCGTTCCTGCAGCGCGCCCATGTCGGTCGCGAGCGTCGGCTGGTAACCAACTGCGGAGGGAATACGACCCAAGAGCGCCGAGACTTCAGAGCCAGCCTGCGTGAAGCGGAAGATATTATCAACGAAAAATAGCACGTCCTGCCCTTCTTCATCACGGAAATATTCGGCCAGCGTCAGCCCCGAAAGCGCTACGCGCGCGCGCGCACCAGGAGGCTCGTTCATTTGGCCATAGACCAATGCGACCTTAGAGCCGCTAGTATCGTTGCCATCAACCTTGATGACGCCGCTGTCGATCATTTCATGATACAGATCGTTGCCCTCGCGCGTACGCTCGCCAACGCCAGCGAAAACGGAAACGCCACCATGTGCCTTGGCGATATTGTTGATGAGTTCTTGAATGGTGACAGTCTTGCCGACGCCAGCGCCGCCGAACAAGCCGATCTTGCCGCCCTTCGCATAAGGCGCCAGCAGATCGACGACCTTGATGCCAGTGACAAGAATTTGCGGCTCCGTCGCTTGATCGACCAGCGCAGGCGCGCTGCGGTGGATTGGCAGATAGGTAGTGGCTGTGACCGGACCTTTTTCGTCAATCGGCTCACCAATAACGTTTAGAATGCGGCCCAAGGTGCCAGGCCCAACCGGCATCGCGATCGGCGCGCCGGTATCGGTGACACTCTGGCCACGAACGAGACCGTCCGTCGTATCCATGGCAATCGCACGGAGCGTATTTTCACCCAGGTGCTGCGCGACTTCGAGCACCAGCGTCCGCCCGTGGTTATCGGTCGTCAGCGCGTTCAGGATCGATGGCATATTGCCTTCGAACTGCACGTCAACGACAGCGCCCGTGACCTGGGTGATACGACCGGTGGAAGAGGTTTGGTTTGCCATAATACTTACTCCTTAAACGCAGCAGTCAGCCGCCAGTTGCGCGGCATGATCATATCTATGATTGGTCGCGCTGGGGCGCGCGGGTAAAACAAGTTCGAAAGTAAGCGCACCAAGTGCTGCTTCATTGATGGCATCAGAGCGGAGAAAGCGATCCAGATTTTCTGCAAAACTACGTTCTTTGTTTTCAACTTCGTCGCTAGATATATCATCAGCAATGCGAAAACGCTTGCAGTGCTTATCAATCTTGACGGCTTTTAAATTGTACGTTGCGCAATGATCGAAAAGCATAAAAGTCATTTTTTGCGTATAGCGGGAGTCGCGAGCTTCGCGGATTTCGCGATTCTCAATCGTTGCAAACTGATCATAGTAAGGCGTGACGTCTACTCGTGCTAAACGCCACAATGCCTCATCACGAGCTTTCAATAGTTTCAGTTGTTCTGCAATTGCCACAGGCTGTGTTTGTTGAATAGCTGGCATATTATACGGCCTCCGCGCCGGAAATGATTTCGATCAATTCTTTAGTAATATAAGCTTGCCGTGTGCGGTTGTAGGTCAGCGTCAGGCGGTTGATCATGTCGCCCGCATTGCGCGAGGCGCTGTCCATCGCCGTCATCTGCGCGCCATAAAAACCTGCTTGCGATTCCAGCAGTGCGCCATAGATCTGCATGCCAAGCGATTTTGGCAGAAGGCTGGCTAAGATCTCCGCTGCATCTGGCTCAAATTCATAGATCGCGCGCGGGACTGCGTCCTCAGCCACCGCATTCTCGTTGGCAGCAGTGGCGGGCAAAGCAGCGGGAATAATCTGCGTCGCAGTCGGAACCTGCGTCATGGCCGATTGGAAACGGTTATAAATCAGGATCGCGCGGTCGAACGCGCCCGCTTCGAACAGGCTCAGCAATTGCGCTTGTACACCTGCTGCATCGGTATAGCTGACACGTTTGCCGGGCGCGCTCTTGCCTAGATCCTCGACACTGCCAATCACATTAGCCGGATAATCACGCCGCAACGCTTCACGCGCCTTGCGGCCAACTGCAAAGAAATTCACCGTTTTTCCTTCAGCCATCAGCGCGCGATACTGCATACGCGCTTCGCGCAACACATAGCTGTTAAAACCACCGGCCAAGCCGCGATCGGAAGAAACAACCACCAGCAGCACGGTGTTATCTTTGCCAGTTCCAGCTAACAATGGAGACAGGCTTTCGCCGGCGGCACGGGCGCTCTCACCCAGGCGAGCCAGCAGCCGCGCCATGGCGGCAGCATAAGGGCGCGAAGCTTCGGCCTGTGCCTGCGCGCGGCGCAGCTTGGCCGCCGCCACCATCTTCATGGCGCTGGTGATCTTCCGCGTCGATTTGACGCTTTCAATCCGAATTTTGAGGTCTTTTAAGGAAGGCATCTTTAATTAGGCCATTGCGCGCAGTAAATTGGCTGGCAAGGCATCCCATTGCCGCATACGCCCTGCCGGACGCGTGGCACGTTGCGCCATACGCACTGGATGCGACTCCACCGGCAAGTCGAGCACGAGCTGCACTTGTGGCACGCCCACCAAGCTAGCGATCTTTGCTACAACAATTCCCTGCTTTAGCGACAAGAACGGGCCTTCTGCAGTATCGTTTACAATTGCCCACAAGTTTGTAACAGATTGTCGCTGATTGTTAAAATCAGGGTGCAGCTTCAACATAACCCCTGGCAGCAAGTTCATCTCCGCCGCGTCCAGATGCGGTTTCAACGCAGCGCGCAGCTCGTTGCCTTCATGTAGAGGCATGCCGGTTAAATCTAATGCGGGTAGAAACGTGGAATTGGTTGCGTCGAAATAGGCGTTCAATTGGCCAGCCTGAGATTCTGAATGAAATGACATCTGCTTATCCTGCCGTATGCGCCAATTCAGCGCGCAAGCGACGACCTTGTAAGCCACGCCGCATGGAATCGATTTCCTGATCGGGAACGCCTGCCGCCCAGCGTGCAAAGATTTCCCGTTTAGTGATAATTTCACCCAAAAAGGCTGCACGACCACGCATGCGCTCATGCCCATCGCATTGGCAGTCGGCGAGAGTCATTGTTTGGATAATGGTTGTCGTCATTTTGCCTTACCCGAACTGATGCACGATGCGCTGAATCACGCTCTTCAGCGTGGCTTCGGCGGTTTCGTCCAGTTTCAATGAATTGGTGATGCTTTGCAAAACGGTGCCTTCGCTACGCAAGTCGGTCAGCAAAGATTGCTCGAACTTGCCGATATCGGACACCTTGAGGTTATCGATGAAGCCCTTGGTGCCTGCATAGAGCACAGCCACCTGCTCGGCCACCGTCAGTGGCGTATATTGTGGCTGCTTTAGAAGTTCCGTCAGGCGCTCTCCGCGTTTCAGCAATTGCTGCGTAGCAGCGTCAAGATCGCTTGCGAATTGCGAGAAAGCCGCCATTTCGCGATATTGCGCTAGCTGCAGCTTGATCCCGCCGGCAACCGACTTCATGGCTTTGGTCTGCGCGGCAGAACCGACACGGGAGACGGAGTTACCGACGTTGATCGCCGGACGGATGCCCTTGTAGAATAGCCCCGTTTCCAGGAAGATTTGCCCATCGGTGATCGAAATCACGTTCGTTGGAATATAGGCCGAGATATCGCCCGCCTGCGTTTCGATGATCGGCAGTGCCGTCAGCGAGCCGCCGCCGTGCGCATCTGACATTTTCGCGGCGCGTTCCAAGAGACGCGAGTGGAGATAAAACACATCGCCCGGATAAGCTTCGCGACCCGGCGGGCGGCGCAACAATAGCGACATCTGACGGTAGGCGACCGCTTGCTTTGACAAATCATCATAAACGATCAGCGCATGCATGCCGTTATCGCGGAAATATTCGCCCATCGCGCAACCAGTGTAAGGCGCGAGGAATTGCAGAGGCGCCGGATCGGAAGCCGTGGCAGCCACGACGATGGTGTAATCCATCGCGCCCGAATCTTCGAGTTGCTTCACGATCTGCGCGACAGTCGAGCGCTTCTGCCCGATTGCGACATAGATGCAGAACATCTTTTTCTTATCGTCGCTGCCCGCAGCGGTGTTTGCGAATTTCTGGTTGATGAATGCGTCAAGCGCGACGGCACTCTTGCCGGTTTGGCGGTCGCCAATGATTAGCTCGCGCTGGCCACGGCCGATCGGCACGAGGCTATCGATCGCCTTGAGGCCGGTCTGCATGGGCTCGGTCACGCTCTGCCGCGGGATGATGCCGGGAGCCTTCACTTCAACGCGGGTCAGTTTCACATCCATCAACGGGCCTTTGCCGTCAATCGGATTGCCGAGGCCATCGACAACGCGGCCCAACAGCCCGCGCCCGACCGGGACCTCGACGATCGCGCCCGTACGCTTGACCATATCACCTTCGCGGATCGAGCGGTCATCGCCGAAGATGACGACACCAACGTTATCCGACTCAAGGTTCAGCGCCATACCGCGCACAGGTTGCCCGCCCGTCGCGCTTTGGAATTCCACCATCTCGCCGGCCTGCACTTGCTCAAGCCCGTAAATGCGCGCAACGCCATCACCGACGGAGATGACCTGACCGACTTCGGCGGTGACCGTCGAGGCATCAAAGCCTTCAATCTCCTGCTTAAGGATATCGGTGATTTCAGCGGCGCTGATTTTTGCAGTGTTGCTTGCCATAATTTATGCGGCCTCTTTTAACTGGGTCAATAAACGGTTGAGTTGGCTGGAAAGCGTGCGGTCATAAAGCATAGTGCCGACCTGAACGCTAAACCCGCCAAGCAGCGACGGGTCGATGATGGTGGTGAGCGCGATGCTTTGCGCGCCGTGCTTCGCTACCAAGGCGCGTGTTAGCTCCTGCTGCTGGGCGTCGCTAAGCGGACTTGCGCTGCGCACTTCGGCAGCCAGCTCGCCACGGGCGGCAGCGGCAATCGCATGATAGGCGCTGATGATCTGCGGCAGTTTGCCCTGCCGGCCTTTTGCAGCGACCAACCGCAGGAAATTCTGCACCAGCTTGCTGGCCCCTTGCTTGGCGGCGATCGTAGCCAGTGCGTTAGCTTGGCTGGTTTTGCCAAGCGCAGGGTTTTTTAGCGCTTGCGCAAAATCGGCTGACCCAACTATAGCGTCTTGCAGCGCCGTTAGCGCCTCGCCCACGCTTTCAACGGAATTGCTGTCGCGTGCCAGTTCGTAGAGCGCGGTCGCATAGCGGTCTTCCAGGCGTGCAGAGCTACGTCGTACCGTCTGCGGCTTTTGAGGGGGTGATTTTTGTTGCATTAGCGCTGACAAAAGAAACCTTGGGCGATGGGTTTTCAGGGTAGTTAACGAATGCTTTCGGATAGCATGCGGCAACCGCCGCCGCAACCGTTTTGCGACCTTATATAAGGTACATTCTACAGGAATGAGTATGGGTCGATATCCACCGTAACCTGCACGCCGGGCGGCAAATCGGTTCTCTTAAGCCAGTCGGCCATCAACCCCTGTAGGCGGGCGTCTTTCGGCGCCTTCACCAGAAAGCGGATGCGGTGCCGCCCACGTAGCATCGAAAGCGGTGCCGGAGCCGGACCAAGCACATGAATCCCTGTTTCGCCCCGCGGCGCAGTTTTCCCCAGTTCTCTGGCCGCGCGTTCAACGGCATCCCGCTCCACCCCTGCCAGAATAAGCGCCGCAAGCCGTCCGGCAGGCGGCATTTTGAACATTTGCCGTTCGCGCAATTGCGCAGCCAGAAATACATCGCGCGCGGCCAGAGTGGTGCCATGCTTCAGCGCCTGCATCAGCGGCTGCGCCGGATCGACGGTTTGGATCAGCACCCTACTTTGTTTGGCGTCCGACCGCACGCTGCGCCCGGCTCGCCCCGCCACTTGCGTCAGCAACTGATAGGTGCGTTCGGCTGCGCGCAGATCGCCGCCCGCCAGGCCCAAGTCGGCATCAACGACGCCGACCAAGGTAAGATGCGGAAAGTGATGACCCTTGGTCACCATCTGCGTGCCGATCAGGATATCGATCTCGCCTGCGACCATGCGTTCGATCAGCGCACGGGTTTCTGCCGGTGTTTCTGGATGATCGCTGGTCAGCTGCTCGACTCGCGCCTGCGGAAAGCGCAATGCCACTTCCTCCGCCAATCGTTCAACGCCAGGGCCGCAGGCAGCGAGCTGATCGGGCGCGTGGCATTCGGGGCAAGCCTGCGGTGTCTGCATGCCATAGCCGCAATGGTGGCATTGCAGGCGCGTGCCGACATCTTGATTGCGGCCTCCGTGGCTGACCATCCAGGCTGTACATTGCGGGCATTGGAAACGATAGCCGCAATGACGGCAGAGCGTCAGCGGCGCATAGCCGCGGCGGTTCAAGTACAGCAGGCTTTGCTCGCCCCGCGCCAATTGCTCGTTCAGCGCAGCAACGAGCGGCGGCGACAGCCAGGTCTGGATTTTGCCGATCTTCTGCGGCTGCTCGATGCGCAAATCCACCAGTTCGATCCCCGGCAGTGCGGCTTCGGCATAGCGGCCGGGCAGCGCCACACGGTTATACTTATGCGCATTCACATTGGCCCAGGTTTCGAGCGCAGGGGTAGCCGTACTGAGGATCACGGGAAAGCTACCAAGGTTAGCACGCACCACGGCCATATCGCGGGCCTGATAAATTACGCCCTCCTCCTGCTTGTAAACTGCCTCATGCTCCTCATCAACGACGATGAGGCCCAGCTGCAGGTACGGCAGTAATAGCGATGAGCGCGCACCCAGGATGAGTTTTGCATCGCCTGTGGCGATCGCGTGCCAGTTGCGGCGGCGTTGTGCTGGCGTGAGGCCGGAATGCCATTCGATCGGCGCAAAACCAAAGCGAGCGGCGAGCCGCGCCAGCAGCTGCCCCGTCAGCGCGATTTCCGGCAGCATGACAAGCGCCTGTTTGCCACTGCGCAAAACCTCAGCCACGGCTTCGGCGTAAACCTCCGTCTTACCCGCGCCGGTGACGCCATCAAGCAGCGTCACGCTGAATTTATTGTCTTTAACATATTGCCGCAGCTGGATTGCAGCCTCGGCCTGTGCAGACGAAAGCTGTGGGACGACAGCATCTTTTACCGTTGCAGGTAGTTTCGCGCGGCTGGCACTTTTCAACGGCCGCTGCAGCCCGCCGGTGCCCGCCAGCGTCATCCGCAGCACACTGCCCGGCGGCGACAACGTATAGCCCGACAGCCAATCGGTAAATTTGCGGGCGACCTCAGGCAACGGCGGAATATCCATTTTGCCAGATACAGGCTTCAGCTTTTTCACGGGCACATCAGGGTCAGGCGGCGTATCCCATACCACCCCGACCAGCGGCTGCCGCGCAAAATTTACCTCGACATAATCCCCTGGCGCCAGGCTGAGTTCAGGCGGCACTAGATAGTCATAGACATGCCCTAGCGCGACCCCGCCCTTCAGCCGCACGGGCGCCGTTGGCACCAATACGGAGACAATGGGGAGGTTAGGTTTAGCAGCGCGGGGCATGCCCCTATAGATAGGTGATAATCAGCCGTTATTAAAGCTGTGCATTATCCCTGCACAGGGTCAAATCGGCATGATATTCTGCTCCTCATGCAGCTATTTCTCGATACCGCCGATCTACCCGCCATCGAAGCTTTATTGCCGACCGGTATGATCGACGGGGTAACGACCAATCCAACCCTGATTTTCGAGAGTGGCGCCGCGCTGCTACCAACTCTGGCCAGCATCTGCGCTATCGTTCCCGGCCCTGTCAGTGCGGAGGTGGTAGCCGACGATTACGAGGGCATGCTGCGCGAGGCCGAAGTACTGCGGCAGGTCGCCTCTAACATCGTCATCAAGCTGCCACTGACTGAGGATGGCTTGCGTGCCTGCCGCACGCTCGTCGCCAATAATGTGAAAACGAATGTCACGCTTTGCTTCTCGGCAGCACAGACTTTGCTGGCAATGAAAGCCGGGGCGACCTATCTATCGCCCTTCTTGGGGCGGTTCGCCGCGCAAGGCGGCGATGCCGCGCAATTACTAACGGATATTATCGCCATCAAACGGCAGTACGGTTTCCACACGAAAATTCTAGCAGCTTCAATCCGCGATACCGCAGCACTGGAACTGGCGGCGCGCTTAGGCGCCGATTGCGCCACATTGGGGCCGAAAGTGCTGAACGAAGCTTTTGGGCATGAGATGACAAAAGCCGGGTTACGGAGCTTCAGTGAGGCTTGGACGAAAACCGGGCAGACGATTTGCTAGATATCCCGGCCTTAAATGGCCGCATCGCAGCCGATACAGAGGCTGCCTTGGCCGATTGGCTGATACATCTACAGTCGGAAAAACGGCTGGCGGCGCATACGCTATCTAACTACACGCGCGACCTGACAAAGTTTCTGACCTTCGCGAACAAGCATGCGGGTAAGCCCGTATCATTGAAACATTTGGGCGCTTTTTCCTTGTCTGATTTTCGTAGTTGGCTAGCGAGCCTTGCGGTTAGCCTTTCTGCAAGTAGCCGCGCCCGACATCTGGCAGCGGTGCGGCACTTCTTTCGCTGGCTCGACCGGCGCGGGATGCTTTCGAACAGCGCGATCGACCAACTGCAGACGCCAAAGCGCCGCGTGCCCATCCCACGTGCGATCAGCGAAAATGACAGCGCGCGATTGCTCGACGACCTCACGCAGAACGCAGGCGCTGGCGAGGCAGAGGCGCGTGACGTCGCGCTTTTCTCATTGCTATATGGCACTGGCATGCGGATCGCCGAGGCTCTCTCGCTCGATGCAAAAGACGTGGCAGGCCGCGACCACCTGATCGTCACCGGCAAAGGTGGCAAGCAACGGCTGGTGCCGCTCTTGCCCACTGTTCGCACTATTCTCGATACTTATTTAGCACAAGATCCACGCATGCCTGAAACGCCGCTATTTACCGGTTTGCGGGGGGGGCGGTTGCAGCAGGCGATTGCGCAAAAACGGCTGCGCGGGTTGCGAAGGGAATTAGGCTTGCCGGAACATCTGACACCGCATGCCCTACGGCATTCATTTGCAACGCATCTATTGGCTAGCGGCGCCGATCTGCGAACCCTGCAGGAATTATTGGGCCATACCTCGCTATCCACCACACAACGCTATACCGCACTCGATACGCAGCAATTGCTGACGACTTATGCCAAAGCCCACCCGCGTGCGAACGGTTAGCTTCTTTTAATAGTACGCAAAAAAGGGCGGCGCTTTCGCACCGCCCTTAAGTTGATTATTATTATTGTTGGCAGTTCGACTTAGTACTTGAACTTCACACCGGCAAGCACGTTGTTCGACGTGACATCCAGGCTGTCGCGGTTAGTGGTATCGAAGTAACGATACTCAAGCGTGACCGAAACGTTTGGCGTGAAATTGATCGCCGCACCGGCCATGCCTTGATAAGCGAATTCCCAACCGCGGGTCGTTGCACCTTGGACGACATAATCGTCAAAGTTTACGCGCGCCGCACCAGCACCCACGCCGATGTAAGGCGTGAACATGTTGGCGTAGGTGTTGTTCGTAAGGCCCAGCTTTTGCAGATTCAGGTCATAATAGGCATTGCCCATCAATGTGAACGCATCGCTAGTGCCGCTACCAGCTGGTGAGCTAAGATCGGCACGTTGGTTGCCAACTTCAAATTCGGCGCGGATGCCAGGAGCGGCTTGATAGCCGATCGCAGCGTTGTAAATGTGGCCCGTGTCATAGTCGAAGCCAACGCCGCCAGCCGAGTTGTCTTGCTGGAAATTGAAGCCGCCCTTAGCCGAAACATAAGCGCCGTCCCAATCCCAGAAGCGATAGGAATGCCAAGCTTGGTCTGCGGCAAAAGCAGGAGCTGCAACAGCCGTCAACATGGCGGCGGCAAGCAGGGTTTTCTTGAAAGTCATTAGTGGTCTCCGTATGAAAAAGATGGTGAGGCCAACATAATGGCCAGCATTCGCTTGGCAAGCAGGCGCTGAGGCTTGGCTCATTTTACACAAGCCAGTGTGACAATCGCGCAACCGTAAAAATCTCATTAAAAACAGGGTGTTAGACGTAGTCAGCTGTGGATAGCTTTACCGAACGTAGCCAGCGCCGCTTCTTTCACAACTTCATTCAGCGTGGGGTGAGCATGGCAAGTGCGGGCGATATCCTCAGATGAGGCGCTGAATTCCATTGCCAGCGCACATTCAGCGATCAGCGTTCCCGCATCCGGCCCAATAATATGCACGCCTAATACGCGATCGGTTGTGGCATCGGCCAGAATTTTCACGAAACCATCAGTATCACCCATGGCGCGCGCGCGGCCATTGGCCGAAAACGGAAACTTGCCCGCCTTGTAGGCGATGCCCGCCGCTTTCAATTCTTCCTCATGCTTGCCGACGCTGGCGATCTCCGGCCAGGTATAGACAACACCGGGAATGACATTAGGATTCACATGTCCGGCTTTTCCGGCCAGCAGCTCGGCAAGAGCTACGCCCTCTTCTTCTGCCTTATGCGCCAGCATCGGCCCGGCGATCGCGTCGCCGATCGCATAGATGCCGGGTGCCTTGGTTTGGAAATGCGCATCAACTTCGATCCGCCCGCGCTTGTCGAGCGTGACGCCAGCCGCTTCCAACCCTAAACCTTCCGTGTAAGGCTTGCGCCCAACCGCGACGAGGACGATGTCGAATTTCGCAGCGGTGCTCTCTCCGCTGTTATCTTTCGAGTTGGTCGTCTGTTCACAATGCAGCGTTGGCCCGCCGAGCATCGATGTTTCGACCTTGGTGACTTTGGTTGCCAGCTTGAAGGTCAGCCCCTGCTTTTCCAAAATTTTCTGCGCGGCACTGGCGAGTTCGGCATCCATCTCTGGCAGAATACGATTTTGGTATTCAATGACTGTGACTTTTGCGCCTAAGCGCTGCCAAACAGAGCCGAGTTCCAGCCCAATCACGCCGCCACCAATCACGGCCATGGTACCGGGCACTTTCGACAGCTCTAGCGCGCCGGTCGAGGAGACGATGGTTTTCTCATCAATCTTCACGCCAGGGAGCGAGATCACGTCAGAGCCAGTAGCGATAATGATATGCTTAGCGGCATAGTCTTTCTTATCAACAGAAACGATACCAGGCTTGGCGATGCTGCCGCGGCCCTTCAGCCAGGTGACGTTATTTTTCTTGAACAGAAACTCAATACCTTTGGTGTTGTCGCCGACGACCTTGTCCTTATGCGCATGCATAGCCGGTAGATCGAGTTCAACTTTGCCCAGCTTGATCCCATGCATAGCAAAGCTATGCAAAGCCTCGCTGTATTTTTCGCTAGACGTCAGCAAAGCTTTCGACGGAATACAACCGACGTTAAGGCAGGTGCCGCCCAGCGTCTCCCGCATTTCGACGCACGCGGTTTTGAGCCCCAGTTGCGCGGCCTTGATCGCGCAGACATAACCGCCCGGGCCGCCACCGATGACGATCACATCGAATTGTTGTTGGTCAGCCATAGATCAAACTCCCAGCATCAGGCGGCTCGGGTCTTCAATGGCTTCCTTCAGTTTGACGAGGAAGGTCACAGCCTCGCGCCCGTCGATGATGCGGTGATCGTAGGACAGCGCGACATACATCATCGGGCGGATTTCAACCTTGCCATTTATGGCCACTGGCCGCTCGATCGTCTTATGCATACCGAGGATGCCCGATTGCGGCGTATTCAAAATCGGCGTCGACATCAGCGAGCCATAGACGCCGCCATTAGTGATTGTGAAGGTGCCGCCCGACATCTCGGCCATTGAGAGCTTGCCGTCGCGCGCCTTGAGCGCCAGCGCGCCGATCTCTTTTTCGATGCCGGCAAAATCGCGCGTATCGCAATCACGCACGACAGGCACGACGAGGCCCGATGGCGTTCCGACCGCGACGCCGATATCGTAGTAATTTTTATAAACGATCTCGTCGCTATCGATCTCCGCATTGACGGCGGGCAACTCTTTAAGCGCAGCGACAGCAGCCTTCACGAAGAAGGACATGAAGCCCATCTTCACGCCGTGGCGCTTTTCAAAGCCGTCCTTATATTGCGCGCGCAGCGCCATGATCGCCGACATATCAACCTCGTTAAAGGTCGTCAGCATAGCGGCAGTATTCTGCGCTTCCTTTAAACGCTCAGCGATGCGCTGACGCAAACGCGTCATTTTCACGCGCTCTTCACGATCGGCATTGGCACCAGGCCCACGCGGCGCTGCGGGCGCTTTGGCAGCTGCGGTAGCCGCCGGACTTTTTAACGCACCCATAATATCTTCTTTGAGGATGCGACCGTCTTTACCGGTGCCATTTAGGCCGGAAGTATTGACGCCGCTCTCAGTTGCGAGACGCTGTGCCGATGGCATGATAAGATTGGTCGTAGCGGACGTCGTTGCCATAGCATGGGCTGATGCCACATTGCCTGCGGACTGCGCAGGCGTTGGCACTTGCGGTGTCGCACCATTTCCATAAGCACCCGCCGGGCTAGCGCTGGCATTTGGTGCGGCGCTCGGTGTTGGCGCAGATGCAATTGGGGTTGGCGCCGCTTTTGATGCGGGGGCAGTAGCACTTGCAGCACCAGCAGCACCAAGCTGGCCCAACACAGCGCCGACCGGCACATTCGCACCCTCCTGCACTGTGATCTCCGTCAGCGTGCCGGCAGCAGCGGCATTTACTTCGACCGTAACCTTATCCGTTTCCAGCTCGACCAGCGGTTCGTCTGCTTTTACCGCATCGCCGACTTTCTTAAGCCATTTGGCAACAGTGGCTTCGGTAACGGATTCGCCAAGTACGGGCACGGTGATCGGAGTCGACATAAATGATCCTACTGGAAGAAAGTTCAGCCGATTATTTACGCCAATAAAAAAGGCGGCGCAACTAGCACCACCTCTTTTTAGTAATCATATCGCTTGCGTGTTAGCCGCTTACTTCGCTGTTACCGCTTTTGATAAAGGGGTTACGGTCGCCGGCATGCCAAGCGCTTTTTCAAGCAGCGCTGTCTGTTCCTGCGTATGGCGGCCAAGCTGGCCGGCGGCGGGCGAGGCAGAAGCTAAACGCCCAGCATATTGCACGCTATCCGCTTTATGCGAGAGATCCCGCAGCACACTTTCAAAGCGGCGATCGAGGAAGCTCCAGGCGCCTTGGTTTTCTGGCTCTTCCTGGCACCAAACAATATCCGCATTAGAATATTTCGATAGCTCAGCCTTTAGCGATTGGTGCGGGAACGGGTAGTATTGCTCCAGCCGCACGAGCGCGACATCGCTCATCTTCGCATCTTCCCGAGCTTGCCAAAGATCGTAATAAACTTTGCCACTGGAAATCACGACACGGCGGATCTGTCCATTTGGCACCTGGCCAGGCGTTGTATCGCCGATAACACGATGAAAACTACTACCCGGGCCGAAATCCGCCAGCTTCGAAACCGCAAGCTTATGCCGCAGGAGGGACTTTGGCTCCATCACGATCAGAGGCTTGCGGAAATTCCGATGCAGCTGGCGACGCAGCGCGTGATAGTAGTTTGCGGGCGTTGAAAAATTGCAAACCTGCAGATTGTCATCGCCACACAGTTGCAGGAAGCGCTCGAGACGGGCAGATGAATGCTCTGGCCCCTGGCCTTCAAAGCCGTGCGGCAACAGCATGACAAGGCCAGAGAGCCGTAGCCATTTGGCCTCGGCGCTGGCGATAAACTGGTCGATAATTACCTGCGCGCCATTAACGAAATCACCAAATTGTGCTTCCCAGAGCGTGAGCGTATCCGGCTCAGCCGTGCTGAAGCCATATTCAAAACCTAGCACCGCGGTTTCAGAAAGCGGGCTGTTACAGATTTCAATAAAGGCTTTTTGATCAGGCGCCATATTATTGAGCGGTGTAAATTGCGTATCATTTTGCTGATCTGTAAGCACCGCGTGGCGATGGCTAAAGGTGCCACTTTCAACGTCTTGACCCGTAAAGCGGATGGGGAAGCCTTCGCGCAAAAGCGTGCCGAATGCCAGCGCCTCCCCCGTGCCCCAATCAATATTATCGCCTGTGACCATCATCTCGCGCTTGGCGGCGAGCTGCCGCCCGATTTTGCTGTTGATGTTAATGCCACCGGCATTTCCCAGCGCATTACCAACTTCTTTTAGTGTCTCAAGCGGCACCGCAGTATTGCCACGACGATCATCGTTCGCGGGCGCGCCTTCGATAGAATTCCAGGCACCTTCAAGCCAATCGGCTTTGTTCGGCTTGTAGCTGGGGGCATCTGCAAAGGCCTGATCCATTTTAGCATAAAAAGCGGCATTGATTGCTTCGCTTTCGGCCGCGCAGACGCTACCCTCAGCAGCTAGCTGCTCAACATATAATTCTCGCGTCGTTTTGTGGTTTTTAATCACATGATACATGACCGGCTGTGTGAACAGTGGCTCTAGGCTCTCGTTGTGACCGTTGCGGCGATAGCAGACGATATCCAGAACCACGTCGCGCCCGAACTGCTGACGATATTGGATACAAGCGCGCGCTGCGCGGATCACCGCCTCAGCGTCATCGCCATTCACGTGGATGACCGGACAATTGATCATCTTCGACAGATCGCTGGAGTAAGGCCCGCTACGCGCCTTGTCGGGATTGGTCGTGAAACCAATTTGATTATTGATAATAATATGGATCGTGCCACCAGTTTTGTAAGCTGATAGCTGCGATAGCATAAGCGTCTCTGGTACAACCCCCTGCCCTGCAAAAGCGGCATCGCCGTGGATCAGGATCGGCATTACTTCACGGAACGACTGCGGATTATACGGTAACTTGCGTTCGCTACGCTGGAACTGCTTAGCACGCGCCTTGCCTTCGACCACTGGATTGACGAATTCGAGATGCGATGGATTGGGTGCCAGCGTGACATGCATTTTTGCACTGCCAATCTCACGATCCATTGACCAGCCCATGTGATATTTGACATCGCTCGACCCTGGCACGCCCGCCGGCAACGGTGCCACCCCTTGAAACTCAGCTAGCAGCTTAGTGAAAGGCTTGCCTATCGTGTTGCAGAGGACGTTTAAGCGTCCGCGGTGCGCCATGCCGAAGCATGTCTCACGCACGCCCAGGCTAGCGCCCGTCATCAATACCTCTTCGATCGCGGCCATCATGGCTTCGCCACCCTCAAGGCCGAAGCGCTTCACACCGACAAACTTGGTTGCCAGATATTTCTCAAGGCCTTCGGCAGCAGTAATGTCCGTCAGAATTTTGATTTTAGCGGCCTTGTCAAAGGCAGTCGCTGGAATAATCTTTTCAGCCTGTTCACGCCACCACTGCCGTTCTTCAAAACGGTCGATGTGCATATATTCAAAGGCTGTGTGATGCGAATAAAGCGCGCGATATTTTTGCTCCAGCGCGGCAGGCGTTGTCGCCTGGCCATCAATTGTGACTAGCGTATCGGCAGAAAGACTCCAGGCAGCTTGCGATAATTCCGGATGACCGATTGGCGGCGTCAAACCCAATGGGTCCAGCGTGGCAGCGAAATGGCCGTAACGCCGCCAGGCATCACGATAGCCTGCGGCACGAACCGAACTATCAATATCGGCGCTGCTGGACGTGGCGGCAGGTAGCGATCCTTTTTTATCAGCTTTGATCGGTGTCGCATCTGGGTCAACAGCGCCAATTACACGTTGCAGATTTTGAGTACGCTGCCAGCTGGCACCTTTTAAATCCGCTAAAACGGATTTTTCGTCGTCGCCAAGGGCGCCAAACAGATCCTGCCAGCTCGTATCAACACTTGTAGTATTGGCCACGTAGCGCGCGTAAAGCTCAGCGATATAATCGGCATTGGCGCTGGAGAGGAATGAAAGCAGATCGGCAGAGCGGATGGTCATAAGATATCTTCAGATGGGTTATTCGGACGGTTAGCTAGAACAGGTCTTCATTCAGCATTAACTATAATAAAAACCTTAATAAAACGGCAACAAAAAGGCTGTTGCAGATCTCAAGAACGGCAATTTGGCCAAGCAATGAAACAGGAACGGGCAACGGGAGGGTCGGTTTACGCCCGCCCTGTCCCCTCGTCAAGCGACTGTCATATAATTGGCACCACATGGCGTTTTGTGTGTTAGTTCAACGCTTAACGCTAGTTGAAGTCTTGCCGCCTGGCAGCGGCATCGAAGCAATGCGGGCCATCTGCTTATCAATATAAGTGGCGATCTGGCCGATCTGCGCCGCACGGATGTTACTGCGGACGGGATCGCCAAGATTGCCTTCCTCAGTAATATACATGCGCACGCGCAACTGATCGGGTAAAATTTGTTGGTGCCAAACGGCAGTCAGTCCGGCCGCTAGCAAATTTCCGGCGCGCGCGCCGACCGCTGGGGCCGCCAGTTGCAAAAGGCCTTCCAAGGCTTCTTCGACAGAGCCCCCATGAATGGTGGTGATTACCAGATGGCCGGAAGTCGCCGCTCGCAGAAGCTGCGCCGCCGCATCCGGCGTCCGCACTTCACCCACGAAAATATAGCGTGGCTGCCAGCGCAAAGAGCGTTTCAGCATCTTGGCCCAATCAGCATCATCATTAACTTCAACCTGGTAGGCATAACCGCTGCCAGCATAGCGCCCTTCGAGCGAGAATTCAGCCGGGTCTTCGATCGTGAAGGCTACGTCGCCATAGCTTTGCAGATAATATTGGATCAGCGCCGATGCCATGGTCGTTTTGCCTTGACCGGTAGCGCCCGCGATCAAGATCAGCCCATCGCGTTTGCCGAGTAAGCGCAACTGTTCGATCAGACGTGGATCAAGGCCCAGTTTTTCCAGCGCCGGCGGCTGTGCCGGATTACGGCGTAATGCCACCCATTCGTGCCCATGCGAAGTTGTGACACCCGAAGCGCGCAAGCGCATGCCATCATAAGTAACCGAAGGCTCATCATTATCGACTAAAAGGGGGCGCAGCCTTGCCGTCAGGCCCGCTAAATCATCGTCATATTCAGGGCCCAAGATATAATCGGCGGTAACGGAAAATTCGCAACGACGCGGCTTGAAGTGCGAGCGCTGCTGCCCGGATAGGCACAGGTACAGGTCGACAAAGGGAAGGTCGTGCAGCTTGGCCATGAAATTCGTATTACCCCTGAATCAATTGGCTATTATCAGCATCACTGGTTGCCGAGGGGTTAATGGAATTTAATGCTGAATTTTCACTGGTTTTCCGCCCTGATATTGCATGATATCGAACCGCATATCGCTAATATCGCCGTTGGCATCGAATTTTAGGTCACCCAGCACGGTTTTAAATGTCTGGCTGTGCAGATCCGCCAATATGGCCTGGCTGACAATACCTGCACGGGGCAGCGCCTGTGCCAATACCTGCATAGTGGCATAAGCCTGAAGATTATAGATGCCGGTGGTTTCGCTATTCGCATTAAACTTGCGGCTTAGCTCCAAAGCCTTGGCGTCCAGCCCAACGCGGGTGAAATAGATGCCCTCTCTGGCAGGTCCGATAATCGCCAAGGCATCGGGCATGGCGATTGCCATAGAACTGGCAATAGCCGGATGATAATTGGCAGCCGCAATTTGCCGTATCAGCAACCCGGCTTCCCTCATTAATGCCGCTACATAGACAACATCGTAACCGTTATTTTTTAGGCGCGAGACGACAGCATTAAAATCCTGTTCACCTGGATTGACCTGATAACGGTCAACCGTTTTAAAACTCTTGGCCCTTAGCCCCGTCTCGACCAGATCGCCAATGCCTTTGCCCCAGGCCTCTTTATCATCAACAATAGCTACTTTCTTTCCGGTAAACTTTGTAGCAATGAAATTGACGGCGGCGTCTGCATCCTGATCATCGCGTGAGGCAGGCCGTACGAACGTTTTATAGCCTTGATGGCTAAGATCAGGATTACTGGCAACAGCGGCAAAATAAGGAATCCCTTCATCGTCATAGGTGGAGGCCGCTGCCTTAACGGCCCCGCTGCAGGATAAAGCAATCACAGCGACTGGCCGCTGCGCCGCAAATTTCCCGGCAACAGCAACCGCCTGTTTCGGATCACAAGTATCGTCGAGGATTTCAAGTTTCATCAATTCGCTTTTGCCGTTTACCTGCACACCGCCTGCAGCGTTAATGTCAGCAACTGCTTGCTTCAACCCTGGCAGCGAAATTTCACTGACGCTGGCGGCTGGGCCAGTTAAAGGCGCGGAAACGCCAATAGTGATATCGGCAAAGGCGGGCGGCGCTATGAAAACAAGAAGCGCCAGAGCAGAAACCAATTTCATAGTGACATTCCCTGATAAAAAAACCCGACTATTTCTAGTCGGGCTTTAAGTTCTTATTTAAGCCGCTTTCGCTCTACTCATGGCCTCGACCATCGCCTCGCCCAAACTGGCGGGGCTGTCTGAGACGAGGAAGCCGCAGCTCTTCATCACTTCGATCTTGGCAGCGGCGGTATCGTTGCCGCCGGAGATGATCGCGCCGGCATGGCCCATGCGGCGACCCGGGGGAGCCGTGACGCCGGCGATGAAACCGACAATCGGCTTCTTGCGGGATGAGCTCTTATAAAACTCTGCCGCCTCGGCCTCGGCACTGCCGCCGATTTCGCCAATCATGATGATGCCTTGGGTTTCATCATCGGCCAGGAACATTTCTAGGCATTCAAGGAAGTTAGTGCCATTGACGGGGTCACCACCAATGCCGATGCAGGTCGTCTGGCCAAGGCCCGCGGCGGTGGTTTGCGCCACCGCTTCATATGTCAGCGTGCCGGAGCGAGAGACGATGCCGATGCTGCCGCGCTGGTGGATATGGCCCGGCATAATACCGATCTTGCATTCGCCCGGCGTAATGATACCGGGGCAATTCGGGCCGATCAACCGCGTCGATGATCCCTGCAGCGCGCGCTTGACGCGGATCATATCCATCACCGGGATGCCTTCGGTGATGCAGACGACGAGCGGGATTTCCGCGGCAATGGCTTCCAAAATCGAGTCGGCCGCGAAGGGTGGCGGCACATAGATGACGGACGCGTCAGCACCCGTCTTATCGCGCGCTTCGGCGACCGTATTGAAAACTGGTAGGTTCAGGTGGGTTTCGCCGCCCTTACCAGGCGTGACGCCGCCGACCATCTGCGTGCCATAGGCAATCGCCTGCTCGGAATGAAAAGTACCCTGCTTGCCGGTGAAGCCCTGGCAGATGACCTTGGTTTGTTTATTGACGAGGACTGACATGGGTTAGGCTGCCTTAAGTTTTGAAGTTACAAAGTAAGTCTTAGGAACGCTGCGAACTGCATCAACGGCTGGCTCGCTATCCAAGCGCTGATCTTCGTCGCCTTCAAACATTGCCCGAACAAGCTTAGCTTCCAAGTTGTTTTCAACATGCAACCATAAAGCCGCGCAATTGTTCGGACCGGTATGGCAGACACTAACCTCACGGACAATTCCGTGGCTTAGCTCAACAATGCGCGCGCCGAATTTCTGACGCACATCGTCAACTTTACGGAAATCTGCCAATTTTTCTTCATAGCTTTCCATCTTATGCGGCCTCCTTCACGGCTTTCACCACCTTGGCGGCGGCATCAGCAAGGTTATCGGCGGGCGTAATCGCCAAACCGCTATCGGCTAGCAGCTTCTTGCCGAGGCCGACATTGGTGCCTTCGAGACGCACGACCAGCGGCTTGGTCAGCGAGAGTTCCTTAGCCGCGGCGATGATGCCTTCGGCGATAATGTCGCAGCGCATGATGCCGCCGAAGATATTGACAAGGATGCCGTCAACGTTCTTATCCGACAGGATAATCTTGAAGGCCTGCGTCACGCGTTCCTTATCGGCGCCGCCGCCAACATCGAGGAAGTTCGCGGGCTCGGCCCCATACAGCTTGATGATATCCATCGTCGCCATGGCAAGCCCCGCACCATTGACCATGCAGCCGATGTTCCCATCGAGGCGCACATAGTTCAGCTCGTGCTTCGAGGCTTCGACTTCAGTCGCATCTTCCTCAGCCTCGTCGCGCATGGCGGCGATATCCTTGTGGCGGAACAGCGCGTTATCGTCGAACACGACCTTAGCATCCAGCACCACGACCTGCCCCTGCGGCGTGATCGCCAGCGGGTTAATCTCGACGATCGCGCAATCGTTCTCGATGAAAAATTTATAGAGGTTCGTCACCAGCGTCACGCATTGCTTGATCTGGTCGCCAGTCAATTTCAGGAAGAAGGCGACATCGCGCGCGTGGAACGGCTGCACGCCCGTGGCTGGATCGATCGCCAGCTTCAGGATCTTCTCGGGATGGGTCGAAGCAATTTCCTCGATCTCGACGCCTCCCTCTTCAGAGGCCATGATCGTGACGCGCCCCGTGGCGCGGTCAACCAGCATGCCCAGATACAGTTCGCGGCCGATGTCCAGCGCTTCGCCGATATAAAGTTTTTGCACTTTTTGGCCGGCCGGGCCGGTCTGGTGCGTGATCAGTTGCATGCCGAGCATGCGGGTCGCTTCTTCGCGCACCTTATCGAGCGTCGTGCAGAATTTAACGCCGCCGCCCTTGCCGCGACCGCCCGCATGAATTTGCGCTTTCACCATCCAGGGGCCGCTGCCCAGCTTTTCAGCACAGGCGATGGCTTCATTAACCGTAGTAGCGGCATAGCCATTTGGCGTCGCGATGCCCGCCTTTTGGAACAGCTCTTTGGCCTGATATTCATGGATATTCATTCGGTGTCCTCTGATAACTAATTAGCTTGCGAACTTTTGAACGATTTTTGCGGCCTCGTCGAGCATTTGCTGCCGATCCTGCTGTTTTTCGCCGGAATTGCCAGTTACCGCGTAGAAAGTGTGGATTTCAACGTCCGAAATGCCGAAATATTGCAGTGTGCCTTCCCGCATCGGCATGTGGAGGGCGAGCTTGCCATCTTCACCATAGGACGATTCTGGGCTGCCCGTGGTTTGGAAGACCAGCGCCTTATCCTGCGTCAGCCCGCCTTTTTTTCCTGCAACCTCGCCATAGGCAAAGCCGCGCGCGAACACACGGTCGATATAGCCCTGCAAAATTGCGGGGCGGCTGTACCACCAGATCGGATAGGTCATGAACAAGCGATCGGCCCAGCGGATATCGTCTTGCAGCGCCGCAACGTCAGGCCGCGCGCCGCCCTTGTTGATCGCTTCGAAATCAGCGGATTGCAACACCGGGTCAAACTGCAGCGCGTAGAGATCGTGCACGCGCACGCTATGCCCGGCAGCCTCTATCACCTCCCGCGTGGTGCGGAACAGGGCGTGATTAAAGCTTTCCGGATTGGGATGCGCGTAGGTGAGCAAGAAATTCATGATATTGCGCCGCACAATAGCGGGGCAGTCACGAAAAATCTATTGTAGAATCCACTCCTATAAATGTTGTATTTTAAGCTGCAACATTAATGACAACAAAATAACAACGGAGATATTGATGAATTTTATTCCTGTCATAGTCAGCTTAGGTGCCGGAATTGCAACCTTCGCTGTTGCTTCCAGCTTGCAATGCGAGCATTTTGTAAAAATTGGTCTCTCTGGCTTTAAGACTGGAACTATTCGTAAAAGCGCACTTGCCTTTGGCGTTGGCGCGCTGGCTGCTATTGCGGTTTCACCACATTCACCGCAAACCCCAGCGCCAGCAACGCACATAGCGGCGCGCGTAGTCGGCTGATTATTGCGGGTTAGCTTTTAGCGTCAGCATTAGCTTGATCTCCTTGCCGACCCATTCGCCGCTGGCGTCGGATTTGGCGCCGACTCCATAATCGAGCCGGTTTAGCGTGGCCGTGCTAGAAACGGTGGTCAAGCCAGATGCGTTTGCTGGTGTCAGTGTAAACGCCAAATCCTGCGGCAGTGCCTTGCCCTTGAGCGTTAGCGTGCCATGTGCGAGATAATTCCCTGCGCCTTTGGCTTCGACGCTATTGGCTTTGAAGGTCGTTTGCGGATAGGCTTTCACATCAAACCAGTCGGCTGTCGGCAGGGTTTTATCGTAAGTGCTATCACCTGTAGACGCTGAGGCTGTTTCGATCACCGCTTCGATCTTGCTGGCGGCAGGATTGGCAACATCAAAATCAATTATAGCCGTGAATTTTTTAAACTCACCTGTGAAAGGTTTATCAGCATAGGTGCCGCTGAACGCCAATTTGCTCTTAGTGTAATCGACAGTGTAGGGCTTTGCCTGTGCAACCGTCGTTGCCAAAGCCAGAGTGTAGGGCTTTGCCTGTGCAACCGTCGTTGCCAAAGCCAGGGCGCCGATCACTAGCAATTTCTCAGCAGTACAGCGGGTTGGAAACCACATGCGCACCAGGATATTCTCGCGATCGATTAGCCAATGCTTGACGACCGCCAATGCATGACCGGCAATCGTGATCGCGAAAATCCAAGCCAGCCAATAATGCGTGGCACCAGCAGCATCGTTGATCTGTTCGTTCCCTGCCACGCCCGGCACGTGCGGCCATTCAAGCCCGCTATTGAAGAGGATCGTCGGGAAGCCGAACGCACTACTTGAAACCATGATCCAACCCGATAGCGGCATCGCCACCATTAGAATATAGAGCGCGATATGACCAAGCGTGGCTAACACTCGTTCCAGCTTTGGGTAAGGCCCTGTAAGCTCCGGTGCGCGATGTGTCAGCCGCCAGGCGATCCGCACCGCGATCAGCCAGAGCAGCACTATGCCAACAGATTTGTGCAATTGAAACAGCGCAATCTTCGCAGCTTTATCCGGCACGCTGTCGCTGGTCATATACAGGCCCAGCATCAGCATCCAAATAATGGCAATCGCCATCAGCCAGTGCAGCACGACGGCAACCGCCGTATAACGGCCCGCCGCGGCTCGCACTGACTGACGCGTCATGCTAGTCAGCCTTCTGGAATTCGGTTTCGATCATGATCTGCACATCGTCGCTAACGAATGGCACGGCTTTCGAAACACCGAAGTCTGAGCGCTTAATCGTGCCGCTGGCCGAGAAGCCCATCGCCGGTTTGCGTGCCATCGGATGCGCCAGTGTTGCACCAACAAACGTCACGTTCAGCGTCACCGGCTTGGTCACACCATGCAGCATCAGGTCGCCCGTCATAACGCCAGCGGTTGGGCTCGTGCGCTTCAGGCTCGTTGATTTAAAGGTCATAGCCGGAAATTGCGCGGCATCAAGCCAGTCTGCGCCTGCAAGCTCCTTATCGAAATCGACCTTGGCGGGATCGGGAAAGTTGGTCTGGATCGAGGCCGGGTCAACTGTCACGCTGATCTTGCTGGCTGTTGGATCGCCTTGGCTAAAATCGATCGTCGTATCGAACTTGGTGAAACGCGCTACGTAATACGACAGCCCCAAGTGCTTGACCTTGAAGTTCAGGCTGGAATGCGCAGGATCGGATTTGTAAATACCAGATGGCAACTTACCGATGGGTGCCGCTTCCTGCGCAATGGCAGGCAACGTGATGAACAAGGCAAAAGCAAGTGTGAGTAGTTTATGCATTGAGTTTCCTTTTTTGTTTGTCTGCTTTCTGCAGCGCTTTGAGTTCAGAGCGATTAACGAGGCGGCCACCGTGAGTAACTAAATTGAAAGAGCCGTTACGGTCTTCTTGAACTTTGTCAGCTTGTTCTAATGCTCTTCGTAGATTACGATCAAACAGCAATGTCAGGCCAATTTTGGCGGTTTTAGCCAAGGCTAATCCAGCCCCAGCCAGCATGACATATGGTGCCCCAGGTTCGCCAGCCCAATGCCCAAGCACACCGCCACCAATCAACATAAACCCAGCCCGATAGACGCCAGGTGGATATAACAGACGCGCCGTTGCCCGCTTGCCTTGCCATATGACGTGCTGTTCGTCGGCGAAGTCCATTTACGCTGCGTTCAAAATAGGCGTTGTGGCGTCCATCAGTTCGCGCACGGCATTGACGGAACTGTCGAACATTTTCTGCTCGTCCGCGCTCAGCTGATATTCGACGATTTTCTCAACGCCATTCGCGCCGATTACGCAAGGCACGCCCACGTACATATCTTTCACGCCATATTGGCCCGTCAACTGGGCGGCGCACGGCAGGATACGCTTCTTATCCTTCAAATAGCTTTCCGCCATCTGGATCGCGGCCGCGGCAGGCGCATAAAAGGCTGAGCCTGTCTTCAGCAGCTTGACGATCTCCGCCCCGCCATCGCGCGTGCGCTGAATGATTTGGTCGAGCTTATCCTGCGTCGTCCAGCCCATCTTGACGAGATCTGGCAATGGAATGCCGCCAACTGTAGAATAGCGTGCCAACGGCACCATGCTGTCGCCATGGCCACCTAAGACACAGGCCGAGACATCCTCGACCGAGACATTGAATTCCATTGCCAAGAACGTGCGGAAGCGCGCGCTGTCCAGCACGCCCGCCATGCCGACAACTTTGTTTGCTGGCAGGCCGGAAATCTGCTGCATGACCCAGACCATCACGTCGAGCGGGTTGGTAATGACGATAACGAACGCGTCCGGCGCATGCTGCTTGATCGCAGCGCCAACCGTTTTCATGACGCCGGTATTAATGCCGATCAGGTCGTCGCGGCTCATGCCCGGCTTGCGCGGTACGCCAGCGGTGACGATCACGACATCCGCGCCCGCCATCTCGCTATAATCGGTCGAGCCGCTATAATTGCAGTCAAACTTTTGGATCGGCGTTGACTGGAAAATATCGAGCGCCTTGCCTTCCGGCACGCCTTCGGTGATATCCAGTAACACGACATCGCCAAGCTCCTGCTGCCCAGCCATCAGCGCCAGCGTGCCGCCGATTTGCCCGGCGCCGACGAGGGCGATCTTGTTACGCTTGATTTTTGCATTTGCCTGCTGTGCCATCGGGATACCTCCGTTAAAGATGACGGAAGCTTACGCCTAGCTAGCAAACGCGGCAAGCGGGCTTGCTGTTGAATCTCGTAGTTGCATTTAACGATTTACAGCACAGGCTCCAGCGGCGTTCCAGTAAACAGGTTAGGCCTATTAGCTGTTAAGGGCGCCGCTTGCCGCGCCATTTCCAATACTTCGAATTGATCACGCATGCATTCGGCACTGTAAGGCCCGCTACTTTCTTCATGATCCCATACTTGCCAACGCGTGCTATCTATTGGCTTAGCCAGCTTCACCCCTTGCGGATTGATCCGGCGCGCAACCACATGCTCATGATCCAAACCACGACCAAGCTCTTAGATAAATCACATTTGGGCGAGGATGCCGCAACGATGCCCAAGTGAATTGTGAGCCGAAAAGCTCTGTCAACTTCAAGCCAAAATAGATTGGGTCGTATTCGTGGCCATTGGAAGTCGTCGCTAATAATGCTTGCTGCATAAAAAATCCTCTGTGTTCAATGAATTGCAGATTATCTACAAAATAGATGTGGTGAGACTATGGCAAAACGCAGTAAATTGCGTGACCATCCGTTAGCGCGGCGCGGCTGGCGGCGATATGCTTCTGTAGCTATGACGACCGATTGGCAACGGCAACATAGCTAAGGCCACAGCAGCGTCAAAGATATCCTGCGTTGGCTGGTAAACCCCATCCGCTGAAACAACATCAGTTTTGGTTGAATACCATTTCTTGTCCGTAAGACTCCATTCAAATAGTGCCAGGCCAGCGCAGGTAAAAACGCGCAGGTTGGCTTCAATATGCTGTTTTTGGCTGTCTTTTCGAATAATCTCACAACGTCGGCGACCGTGCGATATTTCCACTGTCACATCATCTGCCAAGCCACGGAGGCGCTCGATCTGCGCTAATACGATTGGATCGTTAGGGCGCATCTCATTGTGTTCGATATCTTCCAGTGGCACAAGCGATTTTAAAGGCTCACCGAAGGGATTCTTATACCACTTATCGGTTAGTGATTGAGCGTGCGCTAACGGAAGATTATTGGCGACAGTTTGCATGGGCCTATTCTAATCTAAATTGGTCTGCGTTTTTTTACTTTCATGTCTTAACGCCATAAAATTCCAGCTGCCAGAGCATATCCGGCTCGGTCATGGCGTAATCTGTGCCGCCTTTCGGGTGGATCAACCGGTGCGGCGGAATCCCGCCGACGTGTTTTTGCAAAGCCAACGCCGTGCGAGCCGAGAGCCCAGCCCGCCAGCTTAGTGCGACAATCGCCTTTGGGCTTTCACTGGCTAAAATCTTTTCAATCGTATCGGGCAGGATGCCGCTTTTGATTGAGAGAGCGAGCTTTAGAAACTCCGGATCGTGCAGCGCCAGCGCGTCGCGGATCGCGTCATCATCCAGCTTGTCCTCGTCATATAATTCACGCACGCGGATGATCGGCGGCAGCTTGCCGTCTTTCTCGCGGTCAATCCAGTCGGCACGCCGGCGCGCGGTATCGATGATCTGCCGCCGCGTGGCTGTATCGTAATCCGTACGGCTGGCCAGTACGGTAAATATGGCATCGTCAACGAAGCCGGCCAAACGCTCGGCGCTCGCAAATGGCAGATCGGCACGGTTAGCAAAGATTTGTAAAAGCGCCGGTGACGTTTTGGCCCAGCCTTCCGCTTTCTGTGAGAAGCTTTCCCACATGGGCGCAGCAAACTGCGCGCCCGCATTGCCCAGCAACAGCTGTGGCAGGATTTGGTCTTTATCGTCCGACAGCAACAGTCCCGTCAGATCCATGCTCAACGTCTTCCGCTGCGCAATCGCGTGCCGCGCCCAGACGTCCGACCGCTGGCTCAACAGATCGATCAGAAACTTATCTTCGAACTGCGCGTAATGCTGCAGGATCGGCACGGCCACCGCCTCGACCGCATCCATCGCCAATTTCTCGGCGATGTCTTGCGGCACCATGGCGACCTCTGCAATCGCGCTGGCCAGCGCCGTGCGTACCGTCACTGCCTCATCAATCGCCAAAAGGCTCAAGGCTTCCTTTGCCAGCGCCGCATCGGGCGAATTGTGATGCCGCTCGCCCCACAGCCGCCCGACTTCATGCGCCATGGTCATGCGTACCGCTTCGATCCGGTCACGCGCCAACAGCTTGATGCCGGCAACAGGCAGCGCCGGATTTTGTGCAAGCGCTTGCCGCACGCTATCACTGCTATCGGCGGCTAAAAACACCAGCAGTTCAGGCGCAGTATTAGGGCTAGCAGCGAGCTGTGCGCGTTCGGGATAGCTGCCGAACTGGGCGATCTGCTTGGCGGCTTCGTAATCTATTGAATAATTTTGCATCGCGGATATTTACCCGCATTCGCTATCAATGGGCTATAGTCGAAACACGTTAATTGAGGAGGTCATCGTGCGCATTATAATTTTGATGTCTGCTATTATGCTGATTGCAAGCAATGGCGCGAATGCCCAGACGCTACAGCCAGATAACTGCGGTGCTACCCCTATGCAAAGCTTCATTGGCAAGCCGAAGGCTAAGCTGCCCGTGAACCTGCCCAAAGGCACGCGCGTGTTGTGCAATACCTGCGCTGCGACAATGGATTACAGCGCCGGGCGTCTAAACGTGATCTATGATAGCAAAACTGGACTCGTAACGCAGGTCAGGTGCGGCTAAGCCGCTAGCACCGCAGCTGCTGACTTAGCACCGATTTTTAAGGAGCCGAGTGGATGCTGCGGTGTCGGCGCTGCGCGCTGCAGCACTTCGCCATTTAGAATAACCGGCACTATGCCGCCAAGCTGCGAATTGAACGGCGATAATTTTTCCAAAACATAACGCACAGCCTCGACTTCATAGATCGAGTTTGAAATGGAACTATCTACCCAGGTCGAGCCTCCACCGATCGTCAACCTGTGGCCATACATTTCACTAGTCCGCCATTCATGATCGATAATGCCGGCTTCGGTCAGGCTTTCAAAAATAGGCGCGTTTTGCCTAATGCCTTTGAAGACGACTGCGCCGCGCTCATTAGGTAGCTGACCTTCTTCAATCGTAATTAGCTTGCAATTATGCACAAATCGATCGACTAGCGGCATGAGGTCACAGGCCGTTTTATCGGCGTATGTTTTAGGAAGCGCCCACACACCGCCGCCAGTACGCATTGCTAAAGCTATCTCGCCCAAAGACTGCACTTTTTCGGCTGGTGAACTGTGATCCCATGGTTTTGTCATTATAAATCTCCTAGTTATGCAGCGGCAGCTTACGATCAGTGCGGTATCAGAACAAGGTTAATTTGAGGCCTGTTTATCTCTTTGATAATCGCTTGTCTGCATCTCGATCAACCGGCTGGCGGTACGCTGAAATTCAAATGCCAAGGCGCCGTTTTGATATAGTTGATCGGCCGGTGCCGCCGCCGCGATCACCAGATTGCGACGGGCATCGTAGAGCGCATCGATCAAAGTGATAAAACGCGTCGCCTCGTTCTTACCTTCTGCATTGCTGCCGCCCATTTGCGGCACGCCATCGAGCAACACGGTATGAAAGCAGGCAGCAATCTCCAGCATGTCGCCGGGGCCGAGGTTGCTTTGGCAGAGTTCGGCGAAGCTGCTGTGCAGCACGCCCGCGGCGGAGCACTTCAATCTCAGCATGCGCCCGTCGACCAGAACCTCGGCAGGCGCGCAGCGGGCAGTGTTCGTCAATTTTGCAAATGTACTAACGAGTTGCGCCGTCGCTTCTTCACTCAATGGCGTCAGGTAAGTGCCGGCGCTTTGCAAATGCGTGAGCCGGTGATCTTCCGGCCCGGAGACGCGCACGATGTCGAGCTTGCTTTCCAGCAGCGCGATGAACGGCAAAAAGCGCACGCGTTGCAACCCGCCTGCATAAAGTTCTTGCGGGGCGCAATTGGTTGTAAAAAAGATCACTACCCCCGCTTCGACCAGCGCGGTGAACAGCCGCGACAGGATCATGGCGTCAGCTACATCCTTCACGAACAGTTCGTCGAAGCAAAGTAGCTGCACGGTTGCCACGATCTCGGCGGTCACCAGCGCCAATGGGTCACTTGCGCCTGCGCTGCGCGCTTTATTCAACTTTTGATGCACTTCGCGCATAAATTGGTGAAAATGCTGACGCCGCCGCATAATCGCAGGCGAAACAGTTTCTAACAGCAAATCCATCAGTAGGCTTTTGCCCCGACCGACCGGGCCATAGAGATAAAGTCCGCGCGGGGCGTCTAACCCACTGCCGAATAATGTGGTGAAGGGCCGCTGCCAGAATGGCTGGCCATTCGCCTGGTTAGCCAGCGCCACCGCTAACCGGTCGAGCGCCGCCACCGCTGCCGCTTGCCCGGCATCGGGCTGCAGCAGACCGGTAGCGATGCGCTGATTATAGAGAGCGGAAGGCAACATTAGGCAAACAGCTCACTAACCACAACCGGTTCACGCCCATCGACGCTTTCCGTAGAATAAAGTGTTTGATCAAGGACAAAGACTTTAGTTGGCGTTACGCGAAACAATGCAGTTTTGGTTTTACTGAACTCGTCCGCAATCTGTGCGTCGGTCGGTATCGCGCCAGAAGCCGCTAGCACAGCAGCAATACTACCGCGCTCATGTGCAAGCACCCCGTGCCCACTGAACTGAATGCTTTCTGCTTCATCAACAGCACATTGCGAATTATATATCACGCCCGCAACCGGCCCGCCGCTTAATAGCGCCGCGCCATGGCGCGAAGCACGCTCCGAGAAGAAATAAAAGCTACCGTCGATCAGCGTGTAAGCCAACGCCGCCGCCCAGGGGCCATTGGCATCCTGCGTGGCCAGTACCAGATATCGGTTGGCGGCCAGTACAGCACGGGCACGATCAAGAGCGGAGGGCGAGGTCATAGATGGCATCCTGCCCGTGCGATCTGGAATTGGCTAGATTGCTGCCTCTCTATATATAAGAGGTATGGCCTCACCTACCCACTTCACGCTTGGCTTTGCTTTTACGGCGGATGGCAGCCGAGTCGTGCTGCTGGAAAAGCAAACGCCCGCCTGGCAGAAGGGCAAGCTGAACGGGGTCGGCGGTAAGGTCGAACCGGGGGAGACACCATTAGTGGCCATGATCCGTGAATTTCGGGAAGAAACCAGTGTCGCAACTAATTCAAATGCCTGGCTGCATTTCGCCGAACTATCCGGCAGCGCCTTTAAAGTGGATGTTTATGCGCTATTCGACGATGCGGTGGTGGCCGCGGCCCGCACCGTTGAGATCCACCAGGTTCAGATTGCTTCAACTGACTGGAACGAGATTGGGGACAAAGCCATCAGCAACCTGCGCTGGTTGATCGCCGCGGGTATCGACGCCGGACTGAACGAAATTAAGGGCGACCGGATCAAGCTAATCAGGGCCGAATACGAGAACTAAGCCTTACTCCTCCTCGTCGCCTTCAGCATCTGCTTCGCCTTCTGGAGCATCCGGGTCTTCGCTGGCCAGCGCCAGCTCATGCTTGTCGACGCGGATCGCGCCCGCGGCATCGATCACCAGTTCGGTCTTGAAGACGGCGCCCTGGAACAGCAGGGCGGCAGCCACGCGGAAGCCTTCGTCTTTATTTTCAGCCTCATCTGCGGCAGCCTCGCGGCCCATAACGACCGGCGGCACCACATCGCGGACGGATTCCATAGCTGTTGCCGTTTCTTCGTCCGCTTCTTGGCCTTGCGGTAGCTCCAACCGCTCGATCAGCGGCATCAACCCATAAGGCCCGGCCACGCAGGAGAAGAAGAAGGCGGCATAAGGAATAGCGGTCTGCTCGTTCAGGCGCAGATACCCCGCATTGTTGAGGGCATAGACCGGGCCGTTGGTCATATCCAGCACGGTCGCCTCGCCTTTCAGCTCGTCGATTAGGGCATACAACTGACGCGGCGGCTCATGCCCCTGGTCGGTCACCTCATAGAAAGTCAGATCAGGATAGAAAGTCAGCGGCGCGCGGCGCAGGCGCAGGTCGCCATCGGCAGGCAAGGTTTCGCCCAGCAGATTTTGCAAAAGCCCTAGGCCTTTAGCCATTTCCGCACGTGACAGTGGTTTCCAGTCGATCTGCATGACTATGATCCTATGGTTGAAAAGCTGTTATTTAGGATAAGAAAGCGCTCGTAGCATGGTGGCTGGCAAGCATGGAGATTTCCTTAATGCTTTTTCTGTCGCCAAGGCAAGGCCTGACCAAGGCTGATTGACTGTCGACAGTATCAATCTTTATAATAATCATTAGATTATCTTAATATATCTGTATGTAATAGTTCATATAAATACAGTATATACTTATCTCTATACAGTATAGATAATGAACTATATGGTAATCATAAATACGCATAGGCAATCAAATATGACCTATGCTTAGAATCGTTGCGATAATTTTATTTCCTTATGCCCTATTTATAACTCTTTACTCACAGGCTAAGTGCTTGTTTTGCCAAATCTAATTTTTTTCTGTTGACACTACGGGTCTAACCAAGCAGTTTCCGCGTCAGGAATAACTACTGGGTTGCCAGCTGCATGTTGCTTATATCACACAGTTTTCGAGTTGTGGCCTTTAGCGCTTCTTTACGCGCTCCCGTTGCCGCCGTTTGCCCTCACGCATAACGGCGACTATTTCTCCTATGTATACCCTTCCTTATGAAGCGCCCCTAAGCGCTCTAAACGGCTCACTCAACGGTACTCTTGAACTGAATAGCTTTCGAGGTTTAGTCAGCCGGGTCATGACGCCGAGCCGTGCCACAGCTTTGGCCGCTGTGTTACTGGTGGCCGGCACTCTGCAAATGGTGCCATGGCATGCCGATCAAGCCGCCAGCCAAGGCCTGGCCCGGATTATCGCTACCGCTCCTAAGACAACCCTGCAATTACCAACCGTCACAGCAGCGGTTATGACCGCAGCGACTGTTGCCCAAGCCCCGGCCCCGGTTGCTACCCCGGTCGCTCCACAAATTGAAAGCCGCATAGTTGCCCTCGGCAATGGCCAGACGTTGACGGCTATGTTGCAAAGCCTGGGTGCTGTCGCTGAAGAAGCCAAGGCTGCCGTTGCCGCCATGGGTGACGTGATGAATGTGCATCGCGTCAAAGCGGGCCAGCAATTCCAAGTCACCATGAAGAATGATGGCGAAAGCCGGAATCTGCTGGGTCTAACATTCCTCGCCGAACCAACCAAGCAGATCACGCTCGGTCGCGACGAAGCCGGCGCGTTTGACGCCAAAGCCGCTAAGGTACCAACTGTTTATAAGAAGCTAGCGGCCAGCGGCACAATCAAGGGCAGCCTTTATGAAGCCGCCAGCGATGCCGGCATCACCCGCGACGTTACCCGCGATATGATGAAGATGTTTGCCTATACGGTCGACTTCCAGCGCGACCTGCAATCCGGCGATAAGTTCCAGGTCTACTACGGCCAGGACGTGACCGCTAATGGCGACAAGGTCGGCCAGGGCGAGATCATTTATGCGACTTTGCAAATCGGCGGCAAGTTAAAGCAGCTCTATCGCTACGAATATGATAAGGGCCAGTTCGACTATTTCGACGAAAACGGCAAGAGCGTGAAGCGCGGCCTGCTGCGCACGCCGGTCGATAATCCACATGTGACCTCCGGCTTTGGTGTGCGTATGCACCCAATCCTTGGTTTCTCGAAAATGCATACCGGCGTCGATTTTGGCGCCGCCACTGGCGCGCCGATCTATGCAGCCGGCGATGGCGTCATCGAACAGGCTGGCTGGTTCAGCGATTACGGCAAATACGTCAAGATCCGCCACACGGGCCAGCTGGAAACAGCCTATGGCCATATGAGCCAGATTTCATCGACCCTGAAGCCTGGCACCCGCATTCGCCAAGGGCAACTGATCGGCTATGTTGGCTCAACCGGCCGCGCCACCGGCCCGCATCTGCATTACGAAGTGATCGTCGGCAACAATAAGGTCAATCCAGTTGGTGTGAATGTCGATACAGGCCGCAGCCTCGATGGTCGCCAGCTGACCGCATTCAAAAACTGGCGTCAGCAAATGCAGACGCAATATGTCGCATCGCTTGATAAGCCAGCAACAGCCCCTGCTGTCGTTAAACCGACCCGCATGGCTAATGTAAGCCCACTGCTGCAAACCGCGGCGCAAAAGAACTAAGGGCTAGTCACATAAATTTACAAAAGGCCCGCCAAAAGCGGGCCTTTTTACTTGACGGAGACGCCGCCGCCTCCTTATAAAGCGGTTCGAATTTAATCAGGAGCACACCTCATGGCCCGCATCTGTGTCGTCACCGGCAAGAAGCCGCAATATGGCAATAACGTTAGCCACGCGAATAACAAGACGCGTCGCCGCTGGACGCCAAACCTGCAAGATATGTCGATCCCAAGCGAAATCCTGGGCCGCATGGTCAAGCTGCGCGTCACCGCCGCTGGCCTTCGCACGATCGAGCATAAGGGCGGCATCGATGCTTATCTGCTGAACAGCAAGAATTCGCGCCTCTCACCAGAGACGAAGAAGCTGAAGAAGGTCGTGATTGCGGCGCAGGAACGCGAAAGCAAGAAAGCCGCTTAAGCCTTACTTTGCAGCACAAAAATTAGGCCACCCTTGGGTGGCCTTTTTCATGCCTTGTCAGCGGTAACGCTCCATGTCACGCTTGGTTAAGATTAGAAGCCTAACAAGAAGAACTAACTTAATATGGCCAAGCCAGCCGTCGCCCTGACCCTTGCCGAAATCTGCCTCGATAGCGGCAGTGAGCAGCAAACGCAGATCAATAAGATCGTGGACGAGCATGTGCAGTGGCTATTAGCGTTCCACCGCCTTGCGTTTTATCGCGATATTGCGACCAGCGCCGCTGAGGCCATCGGTGGCAAAACTGCCAGCGCCAACGATCTGCCTATGCCAAAAAGCTTTGCCAATTGGTTCCGTGGCAGTGCGCAGCGCCTGCCCGCTGATCAGTCGACCATCGACCGCCTCGCGATCCTGCATGACCAGTTGCATAAATTCGCAAAGATGATGCTGCAGAAGGCAGAAGGCACGAAAAAATCCGAGCTGATGCCCGCTATTGATTATGAAATGGTGATGACGCGCTATGCCGACTTCATGCATGCTTTGCGGCGGTTCGAACGCGGCTTTAGCGCAGCCAGCGCCGGTCTTGATCTGCTTACCGGCCTCCGTTCACGCTTTACGTTGGCAACCGATCTTGCTGCCGAGCAAAAGCGCATGGCCCGCAGCAAGCAGCCGCTGTCGATCGCACTTGGCGATCTCGATAGCTTCCGCGAAATTGGCGCGCTGCACGGAACCGAGACCGCCGACCGCGCGCTACAGCTCATGGGCGAAGCCATCAACCAGACGATCCGCACCTATGATGATGCTTACCGGGTTGAGGGCGATGCTTTCCTCATTTGTCTGAAGGGCGCGATCGGCAAAGATGCCACCGCGGTGATTGAACGGCTGCGTGGGCGTATCGCCGAGACGCCAGTGCGCCTGTTCGGTGGTGGCACGCTGCCCATTACCGCCGCCTTTGGCGTCATCGAAGTGGCAACGGACGAGCCCCTACCCACTTTGCTAAGCCGCGTGGAAACTGTATTGCACGCCGCCAAAGATAGTGGCGGCAACAAGGTTAAGTTCGCTGCTTAATCCGCAAAATTTTGCTGCCGTTAGCCATAATATTTTATGTGACAAATCCTGACGGCCATTGTTAGGCTCTTTCGATAAGGAGCCG
This sequence comes from Alphaproteobacteria bacterium, assembly GCA_965246895.1. Lineage (GTDB taxonomy): Bacteria > Pseudomonadota > Alphaproteobacteria > JAIXQD01 > JAIXQD01 > CBDFFX01. Next base: position 1,511,158 of record OZ251993.1, read on the forward strand.
CGATGTCCAGCCAACCGGTCGATTCCAGAAGTTATTTATCAAGAAAAGTTATCGGCTATGCACGCTTAGTAATTGTGCGCGCTGCGCCTGGTGTAAGCGAAGCCGCGAAACAGCAGATGCTACATTTCTGCGACACTCATACTGCGCTAAGCGAACGGTTATGGCGCGAGTTTGAATTCAACACCCGCCGCACATCAATCCCACTTGTTGATTCACATGGCTTCGTAAGCGAAATGCGGTCTTGCACCTTACGCAGGATCGCAGAAAAAACCAACGGGGCGCATGTAGATCTCATCGCACGACTGCGCCAGCCAAAAAATTATGAAGCCGAAGTTTCAAGATCTGCAGATTACAAGGAAGATCTGCACGTCAAGGCGCTTAAAGCTGAACTAGCGGATAATTCGAATGCCTTCGTAAATATGAGTCGTTTTCTGATCATGGTTGCACGGTTAAACCAAGAAGCTGCGCATTCTAATCGCCTAATCAACCCAGAAGATGCAGCGATAGAGGCGCGCAAGCAGATAGATACTGTTTTTAGGCAGCGCCTGAAGGCACGACAACAGCGGAGTCGGCTGCCTGGCTATTAAGTTTTAAAGATGCTGTATGTCCGACACTCACGCTACAAACCGATGAATTAATACTGATAGACTGAGCTACTATGGCCGGTTCCCGTTGGCGCGCTATGGGCGGCATAACCGCCCTCATAGCCGCGGCGCTCGCCTTGCGTTTCCCAAAAGCTGATCTCACCAATTTCCATGCCGGGGTACAGCCGGATTGGTAACGCCGCTACCAGCTCCAGCGTTATCTGGTGCTTCGCGCCGACATGGATGAGGTTAGCCGAAACCTGCAAGAACAGTCCTAGCCGCCCTAGCGAATGTCGCCCAATCAGCGACATGGCAAATTGATCGCTGCCTAAAATCTCTAACGTATGGCCAAGATACATGCGGCTCGGCAGTAACACATAACCTTCTGGCGCGATATTGATCGTGCGAAATGTGACCTCTTCGCCAACGATATGCGGTACGCCTAGCTGTGGCCCCAAGCGATAGGTATAGCTACAAGGATTTAGGCGCGGGGCGTTGAAGGGCTCGATCGTAAGGCCGCCCTCCGTTCGTTGTTTTTCGATTTCATGGCCGGTCAAGATCATAGTTTTGTTTTACCTGAAGCCGGAAGCAGGGTAAACCTGATGCATGATCCTCACCGGCCCGGAAATAGCCCGCGAAGTTGCAGGCGGACGCATTGCTATCGAGCCGTTCGAGCCGGCGCAGGTAACGCCAACCTCGTATGATCTGCGGTTAGGCCCAACTTTGCTGCATTATCCAAGTATTAACCCGCAACATCCCGTTGACCCGGCGCAGGTGCCAACGGCGGAGACTTTTAGCATTCCTGTTGACGGCCATGTTATGCAGGCGGGTGATTTTCTGCTTGGCCATTCTGTTGAAACTGTAGGCACCGATCATTACGCGGCACTGCTGCACGCCCGCTCTGGCGTGGCGCGGATGGGCTTGTTCGTGCATGTCACCAGCGATCTCATTCACACTGGTGCGCGCGGGCAGATTACATTCCAACTTTACGCAACTTTGCCAGTACGCCTGCGCGCCGGCATGGTTTTAGGTCAGCTCACATTCTGGCAGCCGCGCGGGGAGATCGCACTATATCGCGGAAAATATTATAATCAGCAGGGCGTTGGCGGCTCGCAACTCTATCGCGAGTTTGAGCAGCGCTAATTAATTTAATTGACGCAATCGCTGATATTCCAGCTGCGCAATACCAAGATCGATTTTGAAATCTGGATCGGCTTGCAGTGCATTGATGGCTGCTAAGCCTAACAGCCGCCCGGCAGCAACATCGCTTGGGTAATGCACACCGCAGGCAACGCGGCTTTCACCGAATTCTTGCCCACGTGCCAGCCAGTCCCCGGCATTGTCTGGCGCAATCATTACGAGCACCAACGCCGCCGCCCAGCCTTGCGCCGCATGGCCGGAGGGATAAGAGTCATGCATGCCGACCTCGGGCCCCGTTTGTGGCGTAAAGTTCGGATCACACGGCGTGTTTGCCAATTTCAAAGCACGAAACGGGCGCGGACGGTTGAAACTTTGTTTGGCTGCCACCACCGGTTTATCGACGCTGGCCCGCACGCGATCGAGTAGCTTAAGGATCGCCGGTGCGTTATCAGCGGTATAATTATCAAGGATGCCGGCCGTGAAGAAATTCAGCAGACTAGCGCTATCGGTGACCGCTGCATCATCGCTGGCTTCCTGCCATTCAACGCTGCCGGGCTTGGCCTGCCAGCTAAATACACCGACGATATCGGCAGCTCCTGCAGCCGAGCTAGTTGATGGAAAAGCGGGCAATATATGGTAGATATTGACGGCATCTATAGCGGCATACGGCATACCATCTGCACGAGCCACGAGAGAGAAGCTAGATAAGAGCGCCACCGTTACCAGCAATACTTTTAGGCTGGATAGGTTATACCGCATGGCTCTCTCCTTCGTTGGCTAGTTTCTACCGTTTAATGCTATTCAGAGAATCTACAGGGGGCGCTGCATCGATAGCCCCTGCAGAATTATCCGATGGATTATCGATCCGCCATTGGCGCGCCAGTACATGCGCCAGCTTTTCAATAACGTCATTAACGCCATTTGCATGATCGACCACAGGCGTCATGATAAGGGCGCCGCGCGTCCAATAGGTCACCGTTACCGGCTTACGGTCAGAACTCGGCGCGATCTTCAATGTATCTTGCAGCACTGCTGAAAGCGAAACCCAGCTGACGCAATTAACAACGCCATCTTTTAAAGTCGCGATCTGTGGCTTTAATATAAGGCGTAAAAGATCTGGACGCGGCGGTGCAGTGTCAACGGTCAAAGGCAAATGCTCTGCTACCAACGCCGCTGTAAGCTTTTCCCGCAAAACCTTGGCATCCAACTTACAATCAGCTGCATTTCGCGCATCGATCATAGTCGGCTCTGCCGTAGCCAACGAGGAAACACCATTTAGTGGCGCCACTACCCGTTCCAATTTACTGACAACAGGAGGTAGGATAGATGGCCCTATATCCGACATTTGCTGGGCAGTAGCAGCGCTAGCTGCCACTAATAGAGCAGCTAATACCAAGCATAATTGGTAGTGCTTATTCATCCGCTTCATCGCGCTGCGTGCGCTCTTGCCGCTCATGGCGTTCCTGCGCTTCGACCGTCAAGGTTGCAATTGGACGCGCCATCAAGCGCTTAATACCGATGGGCTCGCCGGTTTCTTCGCAAAAACCAAAATCATCCGCCTCGATACGATGCAGGGCTTCTTCGATTTTACGGATCAACTTGCGCTCGCGATCCCGAGTGCGGAATTCCAAGGCGCGATCGGTTTCAGCTGTCGCGCGGTCAGTAATATCAGGCTCCTGCATGCCACCATCGCTTAAGGATTCGAGCGTATCGTTCGAGTCGCTCAGCAGGTCTTGCTTCCAGCGTTCAAGTTGACCTTTGAAATAGGCCAACATCTTTGGATTCATATAATCTTCTTTTTCACTTGGCTTGTAGTTTGGCGGCAGCGTCACATTATTATCCGCCACCAAATCAGCTTTATTTGCTGCCTTAGCGGATTTTTCAACAGGTGAAGGCTTGGCTGGCGCGGCTTTAGCAGCCGGCTGTTTCACAGGGGCTGGTTTAGCGGAAGCCGATATAGCAGGTACTTTTTTCATAACGGCTTTGGATTTCTCTTTTGCGGCCGACGCTTTCGCAACGGCTTTAGGTGCAGCTTTAACAACGGGCTTCTTGGATGTAGGCATTCAGCAACTCCTATCCTTTAAAATAGGCTGTTTTCTGGGCTTTGCGACCCAAAGGGTCAAGGTTTATTTGGTTTTATTAAGATGTGGTTTGATCGCGGGTGAATTTAGCAATCTCGACTTGGGCCCGCAAATCAATTTCATCAAGAATTTCAATAAGATGCGGGTCCATGACGGTGGCCCGTCTGGCACTAACCACACGCGCCAGTTGCATCAGGCGTTCTTTTGAAAGTCGCCCTTCGAGGATTTGCAGCCGTAATTCATCGAGCCGGTCGAGAATTTCGCCGCCATGCTGATTAGCGCGGCGACGCTGCGAGAGGGCATCGTCCACTTCTTGCAAACCGACTAACTGTTCAATTCCCATAATGCCGCTAGCAGAACTTGTGCCGCTAATGCCGCTGGTTTCTTCAACGCCCGCCATCGGATCGCCAAAGGTTGCACCACTGGTGCTACTGCTTTTATTTGTGCGCGATACGCGGCCTGTTTGCGTAACGGGCCGGTTGCCGCTTGGGCCTTCAATCTTCATAGCGACAAATTATCATGGCAAAGCTTAAAGCGCTACTAGCAGACGGTGTGGGATTTATTTTTTGCATGAGCAAACTCGGCAAATTTTGCCGGAATAACGCTAGTATACCTCATAACTGCTTCAAAAGCTGGGGTTACCGTAGAATTACCTTATGGCTGACTTGGCATGGCATTCGCAAACCAGACCCTCAGAAGATCATTTCGAACCGTTCTTCAAGGATTTTGACCGATGCTTAAATTGCACTTTAACGCCCTGCTCTCGCCGCTATTAGCTGCGACCTTACTTTGTGCGCCGCTACTCCCTGCGCAAGCGGCCCCAGCACCGGGCGTTGTGCGTCTTAAAGATGTCGTTGAAGTCGAAGGCGTGCGCGACAATATCCTTGTTGGCTATGGCCTTGTGGTCGGTCTCAACGGCACCGGCGACAGCCTAACCAATTCGCCTTTCACCGCCAAATCCTTGATCGGCATGTTGGAACGCCTGGGCATTAATACGCGCGGCGATACTTTGCGCACGAAGAACGTTGCCGCGGTGATGGTGACAGCCACTCTACCCGCCTTTGCCAGCCAGGGCAGCAAGATCGATATCAGCACTTCGACCCTAGGCGATGCCAAGAGCCTCCTCGGCGGCACGCTGTTGGTGACGCCGCTGCAAGGCGCGGACGGACAAGTGTATGCTGTGGCGCAAGGCCCCGTTTCGGTTGCTGGCTTCTCAGCAGAAGGCGCAGCTGGCAGTGTTACCAAGGGTGTGCCGACTTCGGGCCGGATTGCCGCAGGCGCCATCATCGAGCGCGAAATCCCTTTCAAAATGGCTGGCATGGCCACCATGCGGCTGTCCTTGCGCAATCCAGATTTCACCACAGCGCAACGCGTCGCTGCAGCTATCAACGGCAAGTTTGGCGCGGGCACTGCGGATGCTACCAACCCATCCAGCGTGACGCTGAATGTGCCGGAAGCCAATCGTGCCAATCCCGCTGTCATGATGACGGATATCGAACAGCTAACAATCCGCCCGGATCAGATCGCGCGTGTCGTCGTCGACGAGCAATCAGGCGTTATCGTCATGGGCGAGAATGTGAGGATCTCGACCGTCGCCATCGCGCAAGGCAACCTCACAATCCGCGTCACCGAAACGCCGCAGGTCAGCCAGCCCGCCCCACTTTCGGAAGGTGGCGAGACGGTGGTTGTACCGCGTACCACAATCGACGTTAGCGAAGATAAAGCCTCCAAACTCGCAGTTATGCCAACCGGGATCACGCTGCAAGAACTGGTGACGAGCCTGAATGCGCTTGGCATTGGCCCGCGCGATATGATCACGATCCTGCAATCGATCAAAGCTGCAGGTGCCCTGCAAGCTGATATCGAGGTGATCTAAAATGCAAATTGGAGCACTCACTTCAACAACCCCTGCGCAAGCTGCTAAATCAGCACTGCCTGCGCCAGTTATGAAGAAAATCGACGAGGCCTCGAAATCGTTCGAGTCGATGTTTATGAGCCAGATGATGCAGTTCATGTGGGCCGGCGGCCAAGAAGCTGACGAAACCTTTGGTGGCGGCCATGGCGAAGAAATGTGGCGCGGCATGCTGGTGCAAGAATTCGGCAAGATTTCCACTGAAGGCAAAGGCATGGGCCTTGCCAGCAGCGTGCGTGACCAAATGATCCGCCTGCAGCAATCGCAGATGGCGCCCACAGCTATCGATACACAAAACACTGTTCAGGAGACGAATAATGACCCCGCCTAACATCAATGAAACCGCTGCTATGGAGCAAGTCGAAGTCGAACAGCGCGCCGATCGCGTCGTCATGCTCGGCACGCGCATGTCAGATTTACTTGACGAGGAATTAAATATCATTGGGCGACCCGGTATCTTAAACGGGCGCGGCAGTTATGGACAATTAGTCGTCCGTAAGCAGCAACTCCTTCTTGACTATCAAGGCGCGGTCAAGCAGTTGCTGGCCGTTAAAGGGGCGTTTCCAGCGCTGACCCCTGCGCGCCGTGCGCAGTTGAAAGCGATCGGCTCGCGCCTCGACGCTGCAGCGCAAGTTAGCGCGGAAAAGCTTTCAGTCTCGGCGGCAGCAACTAATAAAGTTCTGCAGGTTATTATCGACAGCGTACGCCGTGAATCACAGCAGAAAAATGCCAGCGCCTATCACCCAAGCCAGTTTACGTTCCGCGGCGAAGACCGCTTGCAAACCCAGCCCGCCCTCCTTTCCGAACAGGCCTAACCATGAGCCGTCTGTCACAGCTTAACAAAAACGAGGCGCATAAAGCGCTGGCAGCTTTGGCGCAGCGGCAACAAGCTGCCGCCATGCAATTTGATGGCGAGGCAGGGTTTGCGGCAATTCTAAACGCCCAATCGAGCCAGATCGAAACGCCGAGCGACAGACCAAGCGATAAAAAAGATCAGCACGAACAGCGCGAGCCTCAGGAAGAGCCACTGCCAAAGCGGGTCATGCTAGGGCAGCCCAAAAAACCTGCCTCCCCTACAGTCAGAACCTCGGCTTTGCCGGTCAAACAGCAATCCCAGACGGTGAAAGAAGCGCCATCTTCGGATTCAGCCCAGCCAGAGGCGCTGCCCTTAAAAGCCACTGTTGATGCGCGCGCGGCTCAAATTAAATCGAACACAGCTGAGCCTGCCGATACTAAAGCGAAACTTCAGGGCGCTGATGACGATCTTCCACTAATCTATGTGGCTGACGCCGCACCGGTCGCTAGTCCAGTCGCACCAGTTCCACCTTCTAATCCTGTAAATACAGACGATGTTAAAACCACGCTTTCAGCCGCCGGCCCTCTTGCAGCTCCTGATATTTTAGTTGTGCAGACTCCTGCGGATCCAAAAGATATGCCTATAGCGCCAATACTGACATCAACGCCAGCATCCCCGCAGACACTGCCAGTATCGACTAATGGCAATGATCTTATTCCGATTGCTTTGAATGATGTTTTACTGCCGCCAAAATTCCGCATGCTGCAAACAGCGGGAACGCCGATTATCAAACTGCCTACATCGCCTGTGCAAGCTCCCACTACCAATACAACTGCTTCCACTACACCAGTTGAATTGATTGAGGATACATTGCAGCCGGCAACGAATGCCGATATCACTAAAGCAGCAACAATCGTGCTTGAACAATTGGCGCCTGTCACGCATGCGCTTGCCTACCCGGGCAACGCGCAGACTTCAAAAATGATTATGGAGCAATCGCCACTCGCTAAGTTGCCGGAGCAAACGGCGCCATTACCGACAGCAGAACCTATGGTCGACATCTCATCTGACCGTCAATCGCAACCAGTTTCGGTAAACCCAATCTTGATCGCTGTCGATCAACAGCCCATAGCAACCGTCAACCCACTATTAAACCCGGCCCTAAACATACCGAATCCAGCACTGCAAACCACTATTACACAAGCAAACGCTGCGCCAGCTGCAACGGGTTTCGCCGCTGCCAATGCGCCAGCATCTACAGTGGTTGAAGCGCAACTCAACAGCGATGGCACAGTTGATAGCGCGGCCTTTGGCAACCACACGCTGGCACGCTACGATGCGGGCGCGCTGGCTCGTTCGGGCCGCTTGCCCAACACGGCTGCGGGCGCGGCGCTGCCAGCTAACGCGCAGGTGGCCATCCAATTGGCTAAGGCGGCTAAGAATGGCGACCGGGCATTTAATATCCAATTGCATCCAGCAGAGCTAGGGCGGGTCGAGGTCAAGCTCGATGTTGATAGTCACGGCGGCGCGACAGCGCGCATCCTGGTCGATAGCCAGGCCACGCTCGACCTGCTGCAAACTCACCGCCCAGGTCTTGAGCGGGCGCTGACGGACGCCGGATTAAAATGCGATGCCGGTGGTATTAGCTTTGAATTGCGCGACAATGGCCAGAATGCCGGGCAGAGCGCTCATGAAAGTCATCATCACGGGCATGGTCGCCATGGAAAGAATAATGCGGCAAACGCACTTTCTGGCACGGCAGATGCAACGCTCGATACCAGCATCATTGCAAATTATACCCTGTCGCTGCAGCCCGGCCGCATCGATATCAAAGCTTAGGAGACGATTATGGCAGTTGGCGCAACAGGAACCGTTACCGATTACAGCAATGCGATCAAGTCGCAGGCTGCATCTGACGCTGCGAAAGCCGCCAATGGCGCGCTACCGACGACGACCGCGAATGGCACTGCAATCGCAGGCGTCGGCAAATCCGCCACTACCGCACTGGCCGGCAACTATGAAACTTTCATCAAACTGCTGACCTCGCAGTTGCAGAACCAGGATCCGCTCGCGCCAACCGATACGGCAGCCTTTACCCAGCAGCTGGTACAATATTCACAGGTCGAACAGCAAATCTCAACCAATAGCAAACTCGACTCGATCCTCGGCGGCATCACAGGCCAAAGCGGCACGGAATATGTCAGCTATATCGGTAAGGCCGTTGAAGTCTCGGGCGACCAATTGCAGTTAGCGAATAAGACCGCAACTGTTGGTTACAGCCTACCAGATGCCGCGAAAGACGTGACGATCGATATTCTCGACAAATCGAAAAACGTGATCGCCACATTCAAGGGCGATACAACTGTCGGCAGCCACAGTTATGTCTGGGATGGCACAATGAAGGATGGCAGCACGGTTACCGATGGCGCTTACACCTTCAAGGTTACTGCCACAGGCGCTGACGGCAATGCGCTGACGAACGTTACACAAAGCTTCACAGGCCTTGTCACAGGCGTCAAAGCCTCCGCGACCGGCGCCATGCTCGATCTGAACGGCATGAGCGTTAGCCCTGGCAACGTACTTTCAATTCGCGGCGTCAGCTCTACTTGAGGTTGCAATAAATTGATTAAATGGGCGGTGAGTGTTGCTTGCCGTCCATTAGCTGTTTTTTAAGCATCATTCACTAGGCTACTGGTTGATTACCTTAGCTTTTAGGCTTTTACCTGCCGCAATGACGCAATTTTCTGACCCTTATGGCCATGCAGCCGATCACAATCTTTCGGTTTCCATGACCGATAGCCTTGGTGATTTGGGCGATCTGCCACCCGCCGATACCAAGCGCTGGGTCGTTCGCCGGAAGGAACAAGTGGTGCAAGCCGTGCAAACTGGACGGTTAAGTCGCGCTCAAGCCTGCGAGCGCTATCGTCTCTCTGAAGAAGAATATGGCAGCTGGGAAGCGCATCTTTCAAGCCACGGTGTACGCGGCCTCCGCGTGACCCGCCTGCAGGACTATCGCCGTCATTCAACAGCGGAAAAAGCTAAAACTCAACTTCATAAAGCAGGGATCCCGCGTAACCCGCATATGCTGGCGCGCGAAGAGGCATAAGCCCTCATTTTGGTTTAACCGATAGAAGGCTGACCAGCTTTATTTTTATTATGCAGCATAAACAATGCCGGATATTTCTTAGAAATAGTGGCGACCACTTCTGAAAGCTTAGCATAAGGCTGGCCATATTTGCGCTGGAAATGTTCTTGTTTGTCCTTCGACAAATCTGCGAGCCGCTCTTCACTGAAGTTACGCCCCATATCTGTATGCTTTAATACGATCACATCTTCATCACCTGTTTTGATTATGTGATCGATATGTGCATGATATTCAGCGATCCATTCATCATACGGTGGTTTCGGTACATTTGGATCTCGTTCCGGATTGGTTACGCCATCAACTATATCGAGCGTCCGTTTGGTGTGGCCAAGGGCTTCCAACTGTGGGCGTTTAAAGTCTGTATCTTCGGGCGTATCATGTAACAGCGCCGCTTTCTTTAAATCATCGGAAGCCCAATGCGGTAAATGGTTCATTACATCAATAGGATGATGGAAATAATCTTGGCCGCTGGCATCTATTTGCCCGGCGTGCGCCATTTTAACGAATTCAATGGTTTGATTTACAGTCGGCATTGGCCAAGCTTAAATCAATCAAGACTCAAATCTCAAGAAAATTAAGTTCACCAGAACGATGGCAGTGACGGCATTGATGGCAAGCTTTTCTTCTTGCTGGTGCCGACCTCGTCTGCCGATAGCAGGCCGTCTCCATTGGCATCCATCAGTTTGAACTGCGCGCCCTGGTAAGCATCGAACTCGGCGCGGCTGACAGTCTGGTTACCATCACTGTCCATCGAGGCGATTGTGTCATGCGCGATAACCTGATTGCCGAACGACTGAAAGATCGATGGTGGCGCAGCTGGCGGCACGGGGGCAGCGACTGCCGCTGGCGCAATCGCTGTCGTTGGTGTCGCCGCAGGCGCAGCAGCGGGGGCAACCGCCGTCGTGACAGGCGCCGCTGCTTCCTGAGCGACAGCCGGCGTTGCGGTGAACAGCGATGCTGCTAGGGTTAAAATCTCAAACATAACTATCTCCCGCTATTTAACCGCGTTGATCGCAGCTTTAACATCAGGAAACAATGAGGCAAATCTGCGTACAGACTAAGGCCTTTATGAGAAACGCCAGAATACGTGTGTTAGTCGGCCTTGAATTTCTCGGCCAGATAACTTGGCAATTGACCAATGTCGACGCGTTCCTGCTGTGCCGTGTTGCGATCGCGCAGGGTGACGCTATTGCCAGCTGAAGTCTCACCATCAACTGTGATGCAATAGGGTGTGCCGCATTCATCCATCCGCGCGTAGCGCTTGCCGATCGACTGCTTGGCGTCGAACTGACAAGTGTAATCGCGCCGCAAGTTGCCAAGAATTTTTTCCGCGATCTCCGGCATGCCGTCCTTATTGACGAGCGGGAAGATGCCAAGCTTGACGGGTGCCAGCCGCGGATCAAGCTTCAGCCACTCTGGGCTTGCCCGGCTTTCGTCGACCTGATAGCCCTCGCATAGCAGCGCCAGTACACCGCGCTCGACGCCGCAGGATGGCTCGATCACGTGCGGCACATAGCGCTTGTTCGCCTCCTGGTCGAAGTAATCCTGTTTCGTATTTGAATGCTCGTTATGTTTGCTCAGATCAAAGTCGCCGCGATGCGCGATCCCCTCCAATTCATCATGGCCGGGGGCCGAGAATGGGAAGCGATATTCAAGATCGGTCGTGCCCTGCGAGTAGAAAGCGCGATCTTCGGCCGAAATCACGTTTTGATATAGATTGTCGCCTTTGATGCCCAGCTTCGCCCACCAGGCCACGCGCTGCGCCACCCAAAATTCGAACCACATCAGCGACTCTTCCGGCGCGCAGAAAAATTCTAGTTCCATCTGCTCGAACTCGCGGGTACGGAAGATGAAATTGCGGGGCGTGACTTCGTTGCGGAAGGCTTTGCCGATCTGCGCGATGCCGAATGGTGGCTTCACGCGGCTGCTATCCAGTACATTCTTGAAATTGGTGAAAATCCCTTGGCAGGTTTCAGGGCGTAGGAAGGTTTTGCTATCCTCGCTCTGCATCGCGCCGACATAGGTTTCGAACATGAGATTGAACGCGCGTGGTTCTGTTAAAGTATCCGGCTCTTTTGCATCAGGAGCGAAAACACTCTTCCGCTGCTCATCGGAAAGCTGAAGATAATTCACGCCGTTATGAAGAAAGCCCGACCCTACGTCGAATGGATTTTCAATTTTGAATTCCGCAAATTTATTTCTTAAATAATTGTAAGCAGTTTTATAGGTTTTTTTAGCACGACTTTCTGCGTCCTCGCCTTGAACTGCTGAAATATAAAAGGTGTACTGAGCGCTGGCATCTTTCGTTGAAAGCATTGTAAATGAATGACATATCAAATGATCTGCCCGATACCGCTGCTTGGTCTCTCTATCGTCGACCATCATATCGTTAAAATTCGTGGTATGGCCGACGGCATCCCATACGTCGCGCTTCTGCAAGATCGCACTGTCGAGGCCCAATATTGACAGCGGCTTGCCATCCGGGCCTTCGGGCGGCACTTCAACCATGTCGCGCCACCAAAGATTCTTGAAATTCTTTTTTAGCTGTGCGCCCAAAGGGCCGTAGTCATGTACCCCATTCATGCCGCCATAGATTTCTGAGGCCTGGAAAATAAAGCCGCGGCGCTTGGCGAGGGAGACGATCCGCTCCATCAGCGGCTTGGATTGCAGATCATTGGTCGGGGCGGCAGATGCCTTGGCGGTTTCTTTCATCTTCCAACGATAACCAAGGAATGCCGGAAAATCTAGACTTTAGCCGTAACGCTGCTGCAGGTGCGCCGCTAGCGCATTAGCGCTAAATGGCTGGCCTGTGGCCGCCTTGATCAGATCATCGCCAGCCTGCGTACGGCCATGCCGGTAGATATGCTGCTGCAACCAGCCGTTTAGACCGGCAAAATCACCGACTGCGATGTGCGCCTCCAGCCCCGGCAGATCCTGCTCAATCGCTTGCCAAAGCTGCGCTGCCGCCATATGGCCTAGCAGATAGCAGGGGAAATAGCCGATATAGCCTGCGAACAGATGGATATCCTGCAAACAGCCGGCATTGTCGCTGTTCGGGACAAACCCCAACAGCCGCTGGCTAGCCTCTGCCCAGGCGGTGGGCAGATCGACAGGATCCAAATCGCCGTCGATCAACCGTTCTTCAAGTTCCGTTCGCAGCGCCAGATGCAAAGGATAGGAAACCTCGCTCGCCTCGGTGCGCAGGCGCGAGGACGCACGGCTTGTGAGCGCCCTGTGCAAATCTTCAACCTTAATATCCGCACGCAAATGCTGATTGATCTGCGGTGCCAGATACTGCGCGAAGCTTTCCCGCCTGCTGAGCATATGCTCGGCCAACAGCGCCATGCCCTCATTGATCGTCTCACTGGCTACGCTGCCATGCCACTGATCTACCAATATGTCTGGCAAGCCTTGATAGTAACGCCCATGCGCACCTTCATGAATCATAGTGACAATATCGACCAGCGGCTCGTCATCGGCTTTACCGGTCAGCCAGACCTCGCGCGGACCAACGCGGCGGGTAAAAGGATGCGCAGAGACGCCGAGACGCCCATGCGGTGGGCGGTCATCATAGCCCATTTGCGTGACCAACGCGCGGATCAGCGTTTGCTGCAGCTGACTATTCTTAGAAAGATTTAACTTAACTAACGCTTCGTCCCGCAGCAGACTTTGGCAAATTGGCACCAGCTTCGCGAATTCATGTTTAATGAAACTTAGCTGCCGACCCGGATCGTAATGATCGAGCAGAGCCTCATAAGGCGTAACCGTGCGCCCATAAAGCGCAGAAAGGTTTTTTGCTTTCGTTTGTGCAAGCCCGCGTTGCATGGCAATCAGTTGTGCGAAGGGTTGCGCTACGAGGTTGAAATCATCCGCTGCCCGCGCTGCGTGCCAAGCTTGCAAACAACCCAGTGCCGCCATTACACCCTGCTGCACCGCTTCCACAGGAATGCCCGCCGCCTGTGCGGCTAAGCGTCGCAGTTCCATTATCTCAAAAGTAGCAGGCGCAGTTTCCAACGCGGCAGTAAATTCACGGCCTTGTGCCGTGGCATGCAGACCTATCTGATTTTCGATCAAGCTCTTGACCGCCGGCATTGGGTCGGCTTCAGGTTCCGCTTCCAGCCGCCATTCGGCGCGATAGATGCCAAATTGAAAGGCGGCCAATGCCTTACTTGCCGCCGTTAAAGTTGGCCCTAACCCCACAGGTTGGGATATTGGGTGTTGCTGTCAGACGATTTGCGTAGATGCAGCTTATTGCGTTCAACGGCACCCCGGAAACTCGACAGAATATAGATAACGAATAAGATTAGAGCCATCGTGAACCAGAATAGCGCATATTGCAGATGATCATTTGGCAGATCCTGCATCCCCTGTCCGCCAATCGGATAGCCATCTCCCATCTTATCGCTTTCTAAAACGAGCGGCACCAAGCGTTGCGCGCCGATCGCGTTACCGATCGCTAAAAGATCGACCCAATAAAATTTATCACCATCAAGTTTATCGTAGACAGGTGGATTAACAGGTGTGAACGGCCCCGGCAATGGTGGCTCGACCAATGTGCCCGAAAGTATCTCGATATGCCCTGGTTTGAACGTGCGTTTTACATATTCAGAGGGGATGAACCCTTTATCGACGAGAATAGAGCGTCCATCACCCAACGTCATCGGCACCAGCATATGATAACCGGCCTTACCATTTGACGTACGCGGCCCCAAGAAAATTGTTTTGCTCTCTTCAATCAGCCCAATCAAGTGAGCGCGGCGAAAATTCAGGGGCTTGTAATCAATATCCTTAGGCAGGCTGTCTAGTACCGGCAATTTCTGATGCGCGGCGCGCATTTCGATCAGCGCGGTTTTCCATTGCAACCGTTCTAGCTGCCAAACGCCAAGGCCGATCAAGATCGCCATGCCAGTAACGGTTGCAATCAGCTTCCAGGCAGAAAACTTAAAGTGGCGCCCCATGGGATGCTCCTGACCTTGTGACTGTAAACTGGCAGGCTTAATGCGCCGCTAATGCGCCCCAGCAGAACCAGAGCCTGCACCCCACCAATAAATGGCAACGAACAAGAATAGCCAGACAACATCAACGAAATGCCAATACCAAGCTGCCGCTTCGAAGCCAAAATGGCTATCAGGCGTAAAATCGCCACGCTTTGTACGGAATAGGCAGACAGCAAGGAAGATCGTGCCCACCATAACGTGGAACCCGTGGAAGCCGGTGGCCATATAGAAGGTCGATGGGAAAATGCCGCCCTTAAAGGCGAAGGTCGCGTGATAATATTCAAACATTTGAAAGCAGCTGAACAGGATACCGAGGACGACCGTAAAGGTAAGCGCCTGTACAGCTTCGGCACGGCGCCCTTCCAAGATCGCATGGTGCGCCCAGGTGACGGTCGTGCCCGAAAGCAGCAGTACGAGCGTCATCATCAGCGGCATTTCCAGCGGATCCATTGAAACGATACCTGTCGGCGGCCAGACGCCGCCTGCTGGAAACAGCGAGGCGCCGAAGAACGCCCAGAAGAAAGCGACGAAGAACATCACTTCCGAGGCGATGAAAAGCGCCATGCCATAGCGGAGGCCGACCTTTACAATAGGCGTATGCACGCGCTCTACCACCGCCTCGCGAATAATGTCGCGCCACCAGACTGCCATCACGCTCAGCACGGCGGTAAAAGCGATAGCAACTTCTGTTAGACCAAAGGTAAACCCGCCAACCTTGATCTTATGCATGTAGAACAGCGCCATCACCGCCAGCAGCCCTGCTGCCAGCGCACCAATGAATGGCCAAATGCTGGGGCGCACCAGATGATACGGTTGCGCGATGCCGCTATCTTCGTAAGCGATTTCCTGATGTATGCCGCTGCTCATGCTGAATCCTGCTGAAAGGTCGATTTAGCAGGAATTTACCGGGAAAGCGCTGGCTCGCCAAGCGCTTTCGCAGCTTACAACATCGTTATGCCATTGGTGAGGAGAAGGATGACCATAGCCCCTTTGGCGATCCGGCCCCAGTCGACGCCGTTGCTGCCGAAAAAGCCGGATTTCGACTTGGAATATTTGCTGGCGCTGCGCCAGGTGCCGATAAAGACGAAGATATAGTAAGCCAGCAGTAGACTAGCCATAAGCCCGATCACCAGCACATCATGCCCGGTCGAATTGGTTTCGTCGGCAATCGTCACAAAGCCCGACACCATCAGGATCACCCGCAGCACCGTCGGCACCAGCAGGAACAAGCCCCAGAACATGACAGGCAGCGGATAATCACCGTTCCAAATCTTTTGTAGCATTACGACGCTCCTTACTTGTTAACGTTATTGGCTAAGTAGAACCATTCATCGCCCAGTCTTGCATCGTGCTTCGGCATGATCAAGATGGCGTCAACAGAAGCCGCGATTGCCTCGCCATCGGCGTAACACGCGAGCACCTCCCCTGCGCTAACAGCCTGCAGATGCTGTAAGCCTGGAGTCAGCTGCCCCTCCCGTGCTTTAACGACGCGGGTGTGGAGGCGTAGCTGCTGGGACAGCCCTCCCGCCAATATATGGGGTGGTAGCGCCTTGATCAACTGTAAATGAAGCAACGCCCGCCAGATCGCAGCCTCTGCAACGTCGATGCTTACCGGATCGTCTTGTTGCCCGCATTCAAGCGTCACTGCGGGCTTGCCCTGCTGATGCGCATAGCTAGTGCTATCTGTTGCGCTACCAACCAAATCTGCCCAGCCCGTTAGAACGAACGATGTTTGCAATGCTGTTGCAAAGTCTATGTCTTCTGGCTGATCGGCGAAGACGAATGGGATCGATGGCGGCGCGACATAAGTGTGGATATCCAGCAAATAATCGCAAGCATCTACGAAATCGCAGAGGCGCGTCACCAACAGTTCCTCGTAAATCCTAGGCTGGCCGTGCCGCTTGAAGATGCGGTTCGGATTGATATTCAGATAGCGGGTTTTAGTGGCAAAGCCTTCGGGATTGGCCACCGGTAATAAAGTAACTGTGCCGCGCTGCACGCGCGCCGGATTGGCAGCCAGCGCGGCGATTACCCGCTCAATCCCTAAAGCCCCGGCATACTCGTTCCCATGCAGCGCACCCATCACTAGCAGATGCGGCCCGGCGTCAAGCGCCGCGAAACTCTGCGCCCCGATTGTTGTTCTGGACGCAGCTTCCATATTAGCGGTCAGCCTTCGCTTCGAAGAAGCTATAAGACAGCGTTACTTCCTTGATATCCTTTAGATGCGGATCTTGATCAAGCGCGGGGTCGATAAAGAACAATACCGGAAACTCCGCCGCCTCGCCTGGCTGCAACCGGTGTGGCTCGAAGCAGAAACATTGCACCTTGTTGAAATACAGCCCCAACTTTTCCGGCACCACGTTATAGGTCGCAACGCCGGTAATCGCGCGTTTGCTGTTATTTACCACGTGGAATTTTGCTGAAGCCGTCTCGCCCAGCTTGATCGTCAGCGGCGCGGTTTCGGCGGTGAACTTCCACGGCAAATCGGGCTGGGTATCGGTGTTGAAGCGCACGGTGATCGTGCGATCAAGGATGCCGCCATTCGGCGCGCTTTCCGCGCGTTGCGTGGTGCCATCGAGACCGGTCGCAACGCAAAAGACCTTGTAAAGCGGCACCATTGCAAAGGAAATGGCGATCATCGAGATCACAACGGTCAGCAGAATAAGGCCAAGCCGCTTGTTACTGGTTGCCATGCGCCTCATCCTTGGCAACACCAGACTCCGCACCATACGGCGTTGTCGGGGTCTCCACGCCCATTTGCCCCATGACTTTGATCTTCACGATCGTGATGGCAAAGATCAGCGCGATGATTGCCAGCAGCACCAGCAGCACGGCGCGGTTGCGCCTTTGGAGGTTGGAATTAATTAGATCACTCATGCCATCAACAGCCTTTCCCCGATCATGACGCCCAGCAGCACGAACAAGTATAAAATCGAAAAAGCGAACATCTGCATCGCTGGGCGTTGTTGCTCGCTGCGCAGCACGCGCACCGCCGCGACGATGAACAGAACCGACAGTAAGATCGCGGTCAGCAGATAGACCGGCCCGGCGATGCCGACAAAGTACGGGCTAACGGCCAGCGGCGCGCACAGCAACGTATAGAGAAACATCTGGATTTTGGTCGCGCGCGGCCCGGCAACATTCGGCAGCATCGGCACCCCGGCTTTTTCGTAATCGCCCGCGCGATACAAGGCGAGCGCCCAAAAATGCGGCGGCGTCCAGGCGAAGATCAGCGCGAACAGCAGCCAGGGCGCGAAGCTGGCGACATCGCCCGTCGCCGCGGCCCAGCCGATCACCGGCGGGAAGGCACCCGCTGCGCCGCCGATCACGATATTCTGCGGCGTGCGGCGCTTTAAACCCATCGTATAGATGAATACGTAAAAGAGATTGGCGATCGACAGCCAGAACGCCGCCTGCCAATTGACCGCGGTCGCCATCAGCACGCTGGCGCCGACCGACAGCACGATGCCGAATTCAAGCGCGCTACTCGCCTCCACCCGCCCCTGCGGAATGGGCCGCCCGCGCGTACGTGCCATGATCGCGTCGATATTGCGGTCATACCACATATTGATCGCCGCCGCTCCGCCCGCCGAAATGGCAATGCAGAGGATGGCAACAATTGCAAGCAGGGGATGCAAAGTTCCCGGCGCCACGACCAGCCCAGCGATCCCGGCGAAAACCACCAGCGACATCACCCGCGGCTTTAACAGCGCGACAAAATCGCGCGGCGTCGCGTTGGTGGTTGTTTCAGTAATGATGGCGGCGACAGCTTGCATAGCGGCAACTTAGCGCCAGACCCCTAGGCCAGTCGAGTAAAAAGGCCTATCTATAATCAACCTACGAAAGACCAACCATGCCCGATACTGCACCCGTTCAGCTTTTTGTCGCCGTAAAGGCTTTCATCGTCAGAGATGGCAAGCTGCTGATGCTGCGCGAGTCGAGCCGCTATGAAGATGGCACCAATCTGGCCAAATACGATCTGCCTGGCGGGCGCATTGATCCAAGCGAAACGTTGGAAACTGCGCTCGCCCGCGAAGTATTGGAAGAAACCGGCTGCCAGATCGCCTCAGCACAGGCGTTCTCGGCAGGCGAATGGTGGCCGAAAAAGAATGATGCCCAAGGAATACGACAGTGGCATATCGTTGGCATTTATTTTGCGGTCACGCTTGCGGGCGACGCGCAGATCACGCTTAGCCAGGATCACGACGATTTTAAATGGGCCGATCTTGCAGCCATGCCGGACGATGCCATTGACACCTGGAAGCCCGTCGTGGCGCAGCACAAAGACTTTTTAAGAAACTTCTAAAAGTAAGGCCGGACTTTCGCCCGCCTTATCTATTTTCTCTGTTATCCTCGCGAAAGCGAGGGACTACGCCAGATCCCGGATCGCAGCGCTGACGCGCTTTGTCCGGGATGAGGCTTTGCTAAGCGCTGGCGCGCAGGCAAGCGCCTCACTTCACCCGTGGCAGCGTCTCGAACGCATGGAACGGTGGTGGCGAACTGACCGTCCATTCCAGCGTGCTGCCGCCAGTATTCCAGTAATCCGGCCCCACGCGCTTGCCGAAGCAAACGGTGTAAAGCGCGACCAAGACGAACCACAGCGTCGCGCCATAACCAAGATAGGCGCCATAGCTGGCGATCTGGTTGAAGAAGGCGAACGCATCCGGGTAATCGGGAATGCGGCGCGGCATTCCTTGCAGGCCCAAGAAGTGCATCGGGAAGAAGGTCAGATTAACGCCGATGAACATCAGCCAGAAATGCACCTGCCCCGCCCATTCCGGATATTGCCGGCCCGAAATCTTGCCAATCCAGTAATAGAAGCCGGCAAAGATGCCATAGACCGCGCCAAGGCTCAGCACGTAATGGAAGTGCGCGACGACATAATAGGTATCGTGCAGCACGATATCGACGCCGGCGTTGGCCAGCACCACGCCGGTAACGCCACCGACCGTGAAGAGAAACACGAAGCCGATCGCCCACAGCATTGGCGTTGCCAAGCGGATGCTGCCGCCCCACATGGTCGCGATCCAGCTGAAGATCTTGATGCCGGTCGGCACCGCGATGATCAGCGTCGCCGCGGTGAAGTAAGCCCGCGTGTCGACGTCAAGCCCGACCGTGAACATATGGTGCGCCCAGACGATGAAGCCGACGAAGCCGATCGCGACCATGGCATAGGCCATGCCGAGATAACCGAAAATCGGCTTGCGGCTGAAGGTCGAGATCACATGGCTGACGATGCCGAAGGCTGGCAAGATCATAATATAGACTTCAGGGTGGCCGAAGAACCAGAACAGGTGCTGGAACAGTACAGGGTCGCCGCCGCCGGCCGGATCGTAGAAGGTCGTGCCGAAGTTGCGGTCAGTCAGCAGCATCGTGATCGCGCCGCCAAGCACTGGCACGGCCAGCAGCAGCAGGAAGGACGTGACCAGCATCGCCCAGACGAAGAGCGGCATTTTGTGCATCGTCATGCCTGGCGCGCGCATGTTGAAGATGGTGGTGATAAAATTGACCGCGCCGAGGATTGAGCTGGCGCCTGCAAGGTGCAGCGCGAAGATGCCCATATCGACCGCCATCGACGGCTGGCCGAGGGAGGAGAGCGGCGGATAAATCGTCCAACCCGTACCTGCGCCGCCATCAACGAAAGGCGAAATCATCAGCAACGCGAAGGCCGGAACCAGCAGCCAGAAGCTGATGTTGTTGAGCCGCGGGAACGCCATATCCGGTGCACCGATCATCAGCGGCACGAAGTAATTACCGAAACCACCGATCAACGCCGGCATGACGGTAAAGAACACCATGATCAGGCCATGCGCTGTGATCAGCACATTCCACATCTGCCCGTCCGACAGATATTGCATGCCGGGCTGCGCCAGCTCGGCCCGCATGATGACGGAGACGCCGCCGCCCACCAGCCCCGCGATGATCGCGAAGATGAAATAGAGGATGCCGATATCTTTATGATTGGTCGACATGAACCAGCGCGTGAAGAAGCCCGGCTTGTGATCGTGACTATGGTCATGGCCATGGTCGTGGCTGTGAACCTGAGCGTGGTCGTGGCTGGTGTTAGGCGTGGCAATGGTATCGGCCATGGTCTATCTCTCTGTCTTTATCTTATTGCGATGTCTTCACGCCGCCAGTGCTGGCGCCGTTATTATCGTTTGCAGCAGGATTAGCCGCTGGCGTCTTGTCGAGTGGCGAGGCTTCGTCCGGCTTGGCGTCCTTCGAACGGTCCACCTTGGGCGCCACTTCCGGCGTGTCGGTACCAATCGGGGTGATCACTTTGTCTGTCGCCTTGGCGCTGGCGGAATCGGCTTCCGCCGGCTTGGCCGCGCCATTGCCCTTGGCGTGCTGGCTTGCGACCCAACCCGCAAATTTATCCTTCGATACCGCCTCGATCACGATCGGCATGAAGGCATGGCCCGCGCCGCAAATCTCCGAGCATTGACCGTAGTACACGCCTTCGCGCTCGATCCGGAACCAGGTCTCGTTCAAACGCCCTGGAATGGCATCGCGCTTGACACCCATGGACGGCATCGACCAGCTGTGGATCACATCCGCCCCGGCGATCAAGATGCGCACGTTGGTATCCACCGGCAACACAATGCGATTATCGGTTTCCAGCAGGCGGCGCGGCGCGCCATTATCGATCAGCCAGTTCGGCTTGGCATCTTTGAGGGCGGAATCCAACTCCTCCGCTGTTGTTTGCGGCCCGACCCAGAGTGGCCGCGCGTCAAACCCGATATTGCCATTATCCGGATATTCATAGCTCCAGTACCATTGATGGCCAGTCGCCTTCAACGTCATTTCCGGGTTCGGCGTGCGATCTTCATAATAAAGCAGCGTCAGTGACGGCACGGCGATCACAGCCAAGATCAGCACGGGCAGCAACGTCCAGACGATTTCCAGCTTCACATGGTGCGTGGTGCTCGACGGCACTTTGTTGAAAAAGCGGTGATAGCGGATCACTGTATAAAGCAGCAGTACGAACACAAACAGGGTAATGACGGCGATGATCCAGTTCAACTCGCCATAAAGCGCGTCGATCAATGTGCGGACGGGCGAGGCGCCGGGCTGCAGGCCCAAGCCATTGGCCACCGGCTCGGCAATGGTCGGGCCGGGCACAGGCTGCGCCAGCGCCATGCCGCTGACAAATGAGACAAATAGGGCCAATAGGCCGCGACGCAAGAAAAGTGACACCCAGGACGCTCCGCAATAAACAGGATCAATGAATTGCTTCAGCTTATACAATAGCCTTGGCTGGGGCGAAAGGGCGGATTTAGGACTAAAACAGTGAAACGAAAGTATTTTTTGAGTACAAATTGTTGATAAGCTTCCATCAGACGCCCGGGGATTTTGAGTAATGAGCATTGAACAAAGCAAAATAGAATTTAGGTCTGCCGCCAGAGGCTATATCTATGAATATGCCAAGCCGCTTAATCCCAAAAACTTGAGCGAGCGTAAGTTTCGCAATATCGGTTTCGGCCACACCAGCAGCATTTTAGAAGCCGCATCTCTGCGCAAAAAATATATTCGCCGAATTCAGAATGCCGCCGCAGGTTTAAGCGAAGCGGAGCTCAGAGAAGTACAGCAAGATATTGCTGCAAAGTATAAATACGACAAGGAAATTGGGATAATCGATCATGACGAAATAGGCAAACCCGATACAAAATTTATAATGATCGAAAATTATTATGACCGCGCCAATGTAGCCGAACTGCTGGAGGAAGCCGTGCAGATCGCGCTCGGCAATCCTGCAAAAGCGAAATCCGTTTACAGTCGCTTTGAAGACCGGCCTCCAGCGCCTTTGAAAGCACATCGACCGACATACGATGCCATGATGCGCGGCGCGCATTTCGATATATAAATCACCAAGGCAGTAGAATCTTAGGCTTTTGCGCCCTATATTACCTGCATGCCCTTCGATTTCTTTGCCAGCGGGTTTGACCGCGATGCCGCCCTTGCCACCACTGCTACAGCACTTAAGGGCGCCGACGATGGCGAACTTTATCTTGAACATACCGTTACTGAGTCGCTGGTCTGGAGCGATGGCAAGCTGAAGGATGCCAGCTTCCATGTCGACCAAGGCTTTGGCCTGCGGGCGGTGGCGGGTGAATTTACCGCTTATGCGCATAGCAACAGCCTGACCCTGCCGGCCTTGCGCCAGGCCGCCGATACGGTGGGAGCGGCTCGTGCCGGGCATAGCGGCAGCTTGGATCTGTCATCAGGCTCGACCGTTCCCGCCAACCCCGCGCTTTACGCCACTGTCGACCCGACGGGTGTTGTGCCCCTCGAACAAAAGATCGCGCTATTGCAGCAGATCGACGCATATGTGCGCGCGGCCGAGCCGCTGGCCAAGCAGGTCTCCGTCAGCCTCGCCTCAGAATACAAACTCGTCTCGATCCTGCGCCCCGGCAGCGACGAGATTACCGACGCCAGGCCCCTCACCCGCATTAATGTCAATGTCATGCTCAAAAAGGGTGAGCGGCAGGAAAGCGGCACGCATGGTTATGGTGGGCGCGAGCCGTTGGCTGGTTACATTACTGACAGCCGTTGGAAATTTGCCGCTGACGATGCGATCCGGCAAGCGCGCGTGAATTTAGAGAGTGTCGCCGCCCCCGCGGGCGAGCAGACGGTGGTGCTGGCCAATGGCTGGCCAGGCGTACTGTTCCATGAAGCTGTCGGCCATGGCCTTGAAGGTGATTTCATCCGCAAGGGTACCTCGATCTTTTCTGGCAAGGTTGGCACGCAGGTTGCGGCCAAAGGCGTGACTGTGATCGACGATGGCACGATCGCGGGGCGTCGTGGCTCCCTCACCGTCGACGATGAAGGCACGCCGACGCAGCGCAATGTGCTGATCGAAGATGGCATTTTGAAAGGCTTCATGCAGGATCGTTTGAACGCACGCCTGATGCAGCAGCAGCCGACCGGCAACGGCCGCCGCGAAAGCTATGCCAGCCAGCCGATGCCG
The DNA here is from genome assembly GCA_965246895.1 of Alphaproteobacteria bacterium. Lineage (GTDB taxonomy): Bacteria > Pseudomonadota > Alphaproteobacteria > JAIXQD01 > JAIXQD01 > CBDFFX01. The sequence goes on from OZ251993.1 coordinate 1,534,781, forward strand.
CGTATGACCAACACCTTCCTCGATAATGGCGAGCGCGATCCAGCTGAGATCATTGCTTCAGTGAAAGACGGTATCTATGCGACCTCCTTTGGCGGCGGCTCAGTCGATATCACGAGCGGCCGCTTCGTCTTCTCGATGACAGAGGCGTACAAGATCGAGAACGGCAAGATCGGCGCGCCGCTGAAGGGCGCGACCCTGATCGGCAATGGGCATGAGACCCTGCACCGCATTTCGATGATCGGCAACGATCTGGCGCTCGACAATGGCATCGGCACTTGCGGCAAGAATGGCCAGGGCGTACCTGCCGGAATCGGCCAGCCGACTTTAAGATTAGATGGGATGACAGTGGGTGGTGCGGGTTAGCTAAAGTTTACAGGAGAAGTGCCCCTAGCATTATCATGAGATAACTTAACGGTTGCAGCACTTGTTTTACACCATTGAGCAAAGTCAGAATAATTTTCATCATCTGGATCCGCTCTCAGCAGGTCAGGTCGCTCTTCTATGATATAACTAATAAAACCATCCATTTGGTTCCATTCTACAAGAAACAAAGTTGGCACTAACATGGGTATACCAACTATAATGGTTGGTTTCGGTAACAATGACATAAACATATTCATGTACATACTAAGCAAAAAATTCTCGGCTTCCCTTGGACTAAGCTTAGTGCGCTCAATAAATCTTTTGCCAAGGCTAGTTGTTAAATATTTCTTGCATATAGTGATGACATTCTTTGCTATTTCTGGTGATAAGCCATGCTTCAAATTCTCTAAAATCTTTTTATCCATTGCGGTAATGCTGATGCGCTTAATGAAATCAAACATTTACTCTCCTATAACATAGCAGCTACTTAGCCTAGATTCATTATGGCTAAGCATGCAGATAATGAGCCGAATATGCGATGGCTGGCGAGCATCCGAACTGAGCGTACACTTAGTACGTAATGTGAGGGCGCGCAGACAGACGCGCAGAGGCGGCCATTAGATGCGTGCGTTATTTTGCAGGAGCGCGTTTTTGGATCTCTTGCATCCAAGCTTGATTGACCTGCTGTACCTGCCCACCGATCTGCTGGCTGACCGCGGCAAGATCCTGGTTGGCCTCGCCCGATACGCAAGTTAGGAAGGCCTGCACGGCAACAGTATATTGATTATAAGCTTCTTGGTTAGCAGATAGCGCATTCCCGCTGCGGTTCGTCTTGCGGCCATCGACCTGCATGTAGGTTGGCGCCGTTGGCGGCGTGCAGGCAGTAGCTTCCCACTGTGCTTGCCCATTTTGATAAGTCAGGGTGCCAGCCATAACGGGCATGGCAGCTAAAAGAACAGCAGCAGATAGAATAATTGTATTGCGCATTAGAAGCTCCATCACGTTGTTATTATTGATTGCCCATAGCGTAGCGCGTCTACCACTGGAATCAACAGCCTGAATGCATTTTCACCATAAAATATGCATAAATTCAGGCGTTAACGCCGTGCAAACAGCTGCCCCAGCTCATTTAACATAGTTGGCCCCAGGCTTTCGGCGTCGGCGATCTTCACCGCGCGTTTGTAATAACGCGTGACGTCATGACCGATGCCGATGGCCGTCAGTTCCAGCGGCGTTTGCGTTTCGATCCAACCGATCACAGCTTTCAGGTGCGATTCAAGATAGCCGCCGGGATTGGCCGCCAGCGTTGCGTCGTCGACCGGTGCGCCGTCGGAGATTACCATCAGCACGCGCCGCCGCTCTGGCCGCTTTAATAACCGCTGTGCCGCCCAGAGCAACGCCTCGCCATCGATATTTTCCTTCAGCAGTCCCTCGCGCAGTAGCAGGCCAAGATTGCGCCGCGCGCGCGGATAAGGCGCGTCCGCCGCTTTATAGACGATATGCCGTAGCTCGTTCAGCCGCCCCGGCAACGGCGGCTTGCCATTCGTCTGCCAGGCATCGCGCGCGCGCCCGCCCTTCCAGCTGCGCGTGGTGAAGCCCAAAATTTCCGTGCGCACGCCGCAGCGCTCCAGCGTCCGCGCTAGAATATCGGCGGAGAGCGCGGCGGTCGTGATGGGCCGCCCCCGCATGGAACCGGAATTATCGATCAGCAGCGTCACGATGGTATCGCGGAACGGCGTATCGCTTTCGCGCTTGTAGATGGCGGTCGCCTGCGCATCCATGATCAGCCGCGGCAGGCGCGCGGCATCGATCAGCCCCTCCTCCTGGTCGAACTGCCAGCTACGGGTCTGCTGCGCCAGCAGCTGCCGTTGCAGGCGATGAGCGAGCCGCGCGATCAGCCCCTGCATGGGCTGCAGCTGCTGGTCAAGCATGCCACGCAATTTTGCCAGCTCGCTCGGCTGCGCCAGTTTTTCGGCAGGCGCGATTTCGTCAAATTCGGTCGTATAAATGCGATAGGGCAGCATCGCATTTGCGTCCACCCGCTCTGTCGGTGGCTCCGGCACCGGATCGGCCCAGGGATCTGTCTCTTGCGGCGGTGGTTCTTCGCCCTGCTCGCCTTCGGGCGCCGCAGCCAATTGCGCGTTGCTTTGCTCCGCCTCGCCGCTTTCATCGTCCGGCGCGGCTTCGGCGCCATCGGCTTCGTGCGCTTCGGCCTGCGGTTCCGGCGCTTCAGCTTGCGCGGGCGGCGCTTCGCCACCCTCATCTTCGCTATCTCTTACCGATATCTGCCGCAGCGCTGCCAGTGCCGCATGGGCAAAGGCGCGTTGATCAGATAGTGCTGCCAGCAGCGGCGCGATATCGCGTAGGTTTAAAGGCGGCACATTATTCACGTCCGGCACCACCTCTTGCCAGAGCTGCGCGATAAGATCGCGGGCGGCGCTATCGTTTGATCGCACTAACTCACTGGATAAATTATGTGCAACTCCAGCATACAGCTTTGCTGCAAGCAGTGCTACCCGCGTCGCCTCCAACTGATCAAAGGCGTCGGCATCCTCGAGCGGCTGTAATTGCGCATGCAGATTAGCGTCGTGATAGCGCGCGCTGGCCGCAGCCCGGTCACCCGCGGCACGCAGCTGTGTAAGCACAGTGCCGCTTGGCAAATCCTGGAAGCTCGGTAGTTTCGCGCGCGCCGTACTTGTGCTTAGCGGCGCATCATGGTCACGGGCGTAATCGACGATCAGTCGTGGCGCACCGGAAAGCGCTCTAGTCGATGCCGCCAGCGCCTGCCGAAACTTATCGAGTTGAGCTTCGCTCATTACGCTGCAAAATTGAGTGTCGGCGGCGCGGCCTTCTCCAGATCCTCGCCACAGCAGCGCTGGTAATATTCAGCCAGCGTCGCGCGTTCCGTCTCGTCGCACTTATTGTAAAAACTCAGCTTAAAGGCATAGCCCATGCTGCCAAACAGCAGCGTATTTTCAGCCCAGCTCACGATCGTGCGCGGCGACATGACAGTCGACAGATCGCCTGCCTCGAACCCTGCCCGCGTCAGCTGCGCGGTTTGCACCATCATCCGTGCTTGCGCTTCGGGCAGCGTTGGCACCCGCGCCCGCACGATCCCCAACTCTGCCTCGAATGGCAGATAGTCGAGCCGCGCAACGATATTCCAGCGATCCATCTGCCCCTGGTTGATCGGCTGCGTGCCGTGATACATGCCAGACGGGTCGCCAAGACCCACGGTATTGGCCGTTGCGAACAGCCGGAAGAACGGATGCGGATGCAGCACGCGTCCTGCTTCTAGCAAGGTCAGCTTACCCTCCGCCTCCAGCACACGCTGGATGACGAACATCACGTCCGGTCGCCCGGCATCGTACTCGTCGAACACCAACGCCACGGGGCGCTGCAACGCCCATGGTAACAAGCCCTCTTTATATTCTGTCACCTGCTTGCCATCGCGCAGCGTGATTGCATCGCGACCCACCAGATCGATCCGGCTGATATGACTGTCGAGGTTTAAACGCAGCGTCGGCCAGTTTAACCGCGCCGCCACCTGTTCGATATGGGTCGACTTGCCAGTGCCATGTAGGCCCTGGATCAGCACGCGCCGCCCACCACCGAAGCCGGCCAGAATGGCAAGCGTGGTATCACGGTCAAATAGGTAGGCCTTGTCGAGCGCCGGCACCTGATCAGTTTGCTCTTTAAAGGCAGGGATTTTCAGATCGATATCGAGGCCAAAAGCAGTACGGGCGTCGATGGTGGTATCGGGGCGGCTGGATGTATCGAGAAGCATTCGCTGAATTTAGCGGCTTTGCCCAGTAAAAGGCCAGCGCTAGTTGCTTATATTACCTAGTGTGAAGCGATAAGCGGTTCTGCAATAGGCGATGGCACCAGGCTAAAGCCGTCAGTCGAGCGTTCGACGGCCTGGGCAATGGTAACGCCGCACAGCATCATGAGCGTAAGCATGATCGGCAGAATATGGTTAGTCAGTTTCATATTAAATCCCTCTGCCCTCAGGTTTCAGAGGATTCTGCATGAGAGATCGATATGGCGCACAGGTTCGGCGCATAGCCTAGGCATAAAAGCCGCTAGCCAGCAGAGCGGGCTTGCCTGCGTTTAAGAGCCGTATATGCCCGGTTAATCAGCTTGATCTGCATCTCCGCTTGGGCGGCTTCTTGGGCATTGGTATGATGCAAGTCAGGGTGATGCGCCAGCGCTAGCTCTTTGTAGCGGCGTTTGATCTCCGTCCAGCTAGCATTACCTTTTAAACCAAAACTTACCAGCGCCGCACGTTCCTCCGGCAGCAAGCCGTAGGCGGGCATCGCCGTTCCTGCCGCCCCGCCGCGAGATTTCGCCTTGCCGCCAAAAAATTGCGTGAAGATATGCGCGCGTAAGGCATCGGGTGATACATCCTTGTTGCGATCGCCTGCGCCCAGTTTGCCTAGCGGCCAGGTTGGCCGCCACCCAACCATATCCTGCCGCCGCGCGTCTTCCATATCGTCGACCGAGAAACCTTCATAGAAGTTCCAACCTTTATTGTATTCCTGTACATGTGGCAGGCAGAACCAGTAAAAGTCACGCAGGTTTCCGGAAGACTTAGGGGCGCGATGCGCACCTGTCTCAACGCAGCCTGGATGGTCGCAGGTGCGCGTCTCAGCCTTTGGCGTTGCCATGCCGTGCCTGGCCACAGCTTCGACATCGCGCCAATAGACCTGTGCCGGATCTTGTTTGGCACGGGCTTTAGAAGATTCTTTTGAGGAAAAACCCATAACCCCAAGTATAACACAGCATGGATGAAATGACACCTAACGTGACGACATCGCGCGCCATGCGCATGCAACAGACGCTGCGCGCAGCCTTTGCACCGACGCAGCTGGAGTTACGTGATGAGTCACATCTGCATGCGGGCCATGCACATAAAGACGAGCGGGGTGAAAGTGAGACGCATTTCCGCCTAACGATTGCCAGCGACCTTTTCAGTGGATTGAGCCGGGTCGAGCGTCAGCGGCTGATCAATAAGGCGCTGGCAACAGAGTTCGCTACCGGCTTGCACGCCCTGGCCCTGAAAATTCTCGATTAACAAGAAAAACGTCATTTAGCACACCCATATATGCAACTTACGATTGTATTCTGCTTTACATACAACCTCAGATAGCATACAACTATGCACAACCCATGGTTGTTAATGCTTGAGGGAGCGAGCAATGCAGACGTTTAATCAAATTACCCGTCCTGATCCAGACTCATTGGATGGCACCAATACTTCGCTCGTCATTCGTAACGTCACGGTGGACGGCCACCGCACTTCGGTTCGTTTAGAGCCGGAAATGTGGAATGCCCTGGGCGAGATATGCCGACGGGAGCGCTGCTCGATCCATAATCTCTGCACATTAGTGTCAGCTTCGAAAGCCGGGCCGGGCTCCCTCACCGCCGCGATCCGCGTTTTCATCATGCAATATTACAAGAATGCGGCCACCGAAAGCGGCCATAACACCGCCGGGCATGGCAGCGGTTCTGTGCTGCAGCCGCTCTTCGTCAAGCTGGCTGAAGAAGCGCAAAAACAAAAGCGAAGAGAATACTATTAATTATTGCGGACGAGTACTGCCGGCGCAAGCATCGCCATCGTCAGGCCCGGTGGTTACCCAAGCCGCAAGTACATTTGTTTGCTGCTTTGTAATTTCTGATAGCGCCTCGGCCACGCAAAGCGGATAGGCGCTGCCATATTCGAGATTGGCGTCGCCGTGCGTGGCTACAGGATAGCGCAGTTCAAGCATCGCGTCACGGTAAGCAATCCAAGCGCGTTGGGCCTTTTTCAGTTTCTCCGAAAACAGCGCGTCAACCTTGTGGGCGGCAGCGACCTTGCCATAGACGGCATTCAGCTCTTGATCTGCAACCTCATAGCGCTGCTGCGCCTCTTCATTCATCTGCATTTGCGATTGTGCGTGGGCAACACCAAATTGACTACAAAACAGCAGTGTCAAAAAAACGATTTTAATCATTCAGTCTATCTTTCTTACGGTTTGATTTTTCAACAATGTGACAATCTGCTCAATGATCTGCGGCACCGGCACCTCATCCGTCACCAGTGTCAAGTCGGCTTCGGCATAATGCGGCGCACGAGATTCTACCAAACTCGCGATCTGCGCGGGCATGTCACTCGCGGTCAGCAAGGGCCGGTGATCGAGCCGTCGAATCCGGGCTGTAAGCGTCGCCGCGCTCGCCTTAAGCCAGATTGTTAGCCCACCGCTCTTTAACAGCGCCCGCGTCTCGGCACTGGTGAAGCAATCCCCGCCAGTCGCGATGATCTGCGGCGGCATTGCCAGCAAGCGGCCTAATACCCGCCGTTCCAGCGCGCGCAATTCTGGCTCCCCATATTTATGGTATAATTCGCCGATGCCCATGCCGGCTGCGCGTTCGATCTCCTGATCGCTGTCGGCCAAGGTCAGCCCTAGCCGTCGCGAAAGTCGGCGCCCGAGGCTGCTTTTCCCGACGCCCATCATCCCCACCAGGATCACATGGCGGTTAATTGTAAAGGGTGGAAGGGTTGAGCTCTGCTCCATGCTTTTAAACTACGCGAAAAAGGTTAGAGTGCAATAAATCACTTTCTGGAGACACCATAGCCATGCCGCGCATCGTCCTTGTTCCCTTACTCATTCTTGCCATTGCTATTGTCGGCCTGCTCGCGCTGGGCATTCCGACCGGCGCGCCGACACAAGCGCCTTACGAAAAGACGCTGGACATTGCCAAGTAAGCCATCGCCGACCATTGCCCAACTCGATGGCTTTCTCGATATGCTGTTGGCCGAGCGCGGGCGCAGTCCGCTTACGCTGTCCACCTATCAGGATTGTCTAGAAAATGCCGCCGCCTGGCTGCAAACGAAAAAGCTTAAGCTTGATCGTGCTGGTAGCGACGATCTACGCGCCTGGCTCGACGCCAGCGTCAAAGATAAAATCAGCGCGGCTACACAAGCCAAGCGGCTCTCCGCGCTCAAGCAATATTATCGCTTCCTCGTCAGCGAAGGGCTGCGCACGGATAACCCGGTGACCAGCCTTGAGCGCCCCAAGGCGCGCCGCAAGCTGCCGCAGCCGCTGTCGCAAACCGAACTGACCATGCTTATCAACGCCGCTGCCGCAAAAACGGAAACCCTTGGCGTGCTGCGCCTTTCGCTACTGCTAGAACTGCTTTATGGCGGCGGCCTCCGCGCCAGCGAGGTCGTAGGCCTGCCTCGCGCCGCTGCGAATACCGGCCTGAATACCAAACAGCCCTATCTCATCGTGCGCGGCAAAGGGAACAAGGAACGCATCGCCCCGCTCTCGCCCGCCGCGGTGACGGCGCTGGCCGCCTATTTGGCCGAACTGAAGCAGGCCGAGAAACACGTGAAAATCACCTCGCCGTTCCTGTTCCCTTCGCGTGGCGCTTCCGGTCATCTGACGCGGCAGAGCCTATTCCTGCAACTAAAGGATTTGGCCCGCGCCGCAGGCATCGATCCTGCGCGCGTGCGCCCGCACGGCATGCGGCATGCCTTTGCCACGCATCTTTTGGAAGGCGGCGCGGATTTGCGCAGCGTGCAGCTCCTCCTTGGGCATGCCGATATCGGCACCACGCAGATCTATACGCAGGTCACAGGCGACAGGCTGGCAAAAACGTTGGAAAAGCATCATCCGCTTAGCAAACTCAAGGGTTAACGCCGTTGCTTGCGGCCCTGCAACCACCGGCCTATAATTCCACGCATGAATGCAATTACCCACTTCCTCGATTTCGAAAAATCCGTCGCGACCCTTTCGGGCAAGATCGACGAGCTGCGCCAGATTTCGGACACCGGCGAAATTTCGATCTCGACCGAGGTCTCGCGCATGCAGACCAAGCGCGACCGCGAACTCAAAAGCCTGTACGACAAGCTCTCTCCCGCACAGCGCGTCATGGTTGCTCGGCACCCAGAACGCCCGCATGCGCTCGACTATATCGCTGGGCTCTTTACCGATTATGTGCCGCTGGCTGGCGACCGCCTCTATGGCGAAGATCACGCCATCGTCGGCGGCATGGCACGGTTTCGCGGCACGCCGGTCGTCGTGCTGGGGCAGGAACGCGGCCATGATACCGAGAGCCGCATCAAGCATAACTTCGGCATGGCCCGGCCCGACGGCTATCGGAAAGCGCAGCGGCTGATGCAGCTGGCCAGCCGCTTCGGCCTGCCGGTCATTACCCTTGTCGATACCGCAGGGGCTTTTCCCGGCGTCGATGCCGAAGCGCGCGGCCAGGCGGAAGCCATCGCCCGCTCGATCGAAGTCTGCCTCAATACGCGCGTGCCGATCGTCTCGGTTGTCATCGGCGAAGGCGGCTCCGGCGGCGCGATCGCGATTGCTACGGGCGACCGCATTCTGATGCTAGAGCATGCGATCTATTCCGTGATCTCACCCGAAGGCTGCGCCTCGATCCTTTGGCGTAATGCCGGGAACGCGGCGGATGCCGCAGCCGCGCTGCGCCTGACCGCCGACGATCTCTTGAAGCTCGGCATTATCGACGAAAAGGTGCCGGAGCCGCTGGGCGGCGCGCACCGCGACCCGAAAGGTATGATCCAGCTTTTGGGTGACCGGATTGAACTGCATTTAGGCGAAATCCAATCGACCCGCGGTGATCTTTTGCAGCGTCGCCGCGATAAATTTTTGGCGATGGGGCAGAAGAGCCTATAGGCAAACCGCCCGTTGTAGCGTGACCGTTAAAAGCCGCTTAACGCGCCTGCAAATAAACTTGGCCTGCATGCAAATAAATTCGAATTACTTTCATCCCTGCCGCTTACCCTAAATCTATAGGGCATGCGTTTTTGCGCTGCTGCAGATAGAGGTGATGAGATGGCACATAATGCTTCGATGTTGAACTTGGCCCGGAACGCGCTTTTGGTCGCAGGCCACGAGATGGGCTCTGAAGGCGACCATTGGCCCGTGATCAAGGCCGCGGTACACGGTCTCGCCCGCGCCTATGAGGCAATGAAGATCGAAGAAGAAGTTACCAGCCAGCTGCGCATTCATATGAAAAACGCACTTGATGAATATGAGCAACTGGTCGAACACCACGGCGACGAGTTGGATGAAACGCAGCGCGAGGAATTGCAGCAATTCATCGCCAATATGCGTGAACTATATCACGCCCGCTTTGACGAGCCGGTACAGGCTGCCAATGATGATAGCCCGCTGGCTGACCTGATCGAACTCGCAACCGGTACCGATGGCATGTTGCCGTTCGCCCGCGCTGCGGCGATCATCGCCACGCTGGATGAGCCGGTTTCGACAATCGTGATGGAGGATCGCTAAGATGGATATGCAGAAAAATCTTCAGGCCGATGAAATCCTTACCCGTGAAGCCGTTGCCCAAAAAGTTGCCTTATCTGGCATTAATGGCATTAGCAACATGCTGGCTCAACAAGAAGGCAACAAGCATATGCGCATGCAGGTTGCTTTTCAGGGCGGCGCTTTGATGGAAACTGTCACGCATAAAGGGGCTTTGTCCGCCACAGCTAATTTTGTATCTGGTTGGATGGGCATGCTGGCCGCCGCCACGGCACCGACGCAGGAAAAACTGCACAAGCTTGAACAACGCCTCGACATTAAAGCTGCCATTCCTGTCGCGATGCCGCCCCAACGTTCAACCGTCAAAGTAGGCATTAACTATACAGCCCCGAAAAACGGCTTGTAATCCCGCGAAACTAAATCGCGTGCTTGTTTGTGCCTGCCCCGGTCGGTAAAACCGGGCCATGCCTTATGACAATGATTTCAGAATGCCGTTCGAGCCTGCTGTCGAGCCGGACGCAAATTCGGAAGCGCGCTGCCATGAACTTGAAGCGCCGGCAACCTTCAAAGACAAACGCGCCACCTATAATGCAGCCCTGAAACGCCGCATTAGCACTGGCTCGATCGGCAGTGAAGGCATTACCTGGACACCGACTATCGTCAATCGCGATCGCGCGTTTGAATTGCAGGGTCGCCAGATGCTGGTCGAAGCTCTCAGCCGCGCTAGCTACGAAGAACGCGAGATGCTGGAGCGCTTTGTCGATAACGCGCAAGCTATGACCGAATTGCTGCAGCATGGCAAGCTGCCGGCTGGGTTGAAAGATCATTGGCGGCACCCGATCCGTGGCGGCGGTTCACTAAAGGTCAACAACGTCTGTATTATGACGATTGAAGCCCATGATGCTTTACGCGAGCAGCGCATTTATCCAGCTTTGCACAGCGCCTATCAGGATCAGTGGCAGGCGATTAAGCATTTCGCTAACCGCCGTGGCTATGGCAACGCGTCTCGCGTTGAACAGTTAGAGATGTTTGCGGCCAGTGCGCTGACCCAGCCTGGCGTGCGCCGGCTACCTTCCATGCTAATCCGCCCGATCGAGATTGGCTATCCGCGCGAAACTGTTGTGCTGTCGGAGATGGATTTCGATCTTCGCGGAGATTTTGTAGCGCTGCAGCAAGAAGCCAATGCGCAGCGGCAATCACGCCAGCGTGGGGATCGCGCAGAACGGCCTGCTCACCTACCAGCACCGCAAAGCCAACGGCGTCGGGACCGTGGTCCGCGCCGGTAATCACCTGAGCTAAACTGCTATTCAAGCGCAGTGACTGCGTTAAGCTGGTTGCATGTCGCTCACAAATCTTTTGTTGCCCTTCTTGATTGCGCCCTTGGCCTGCATCATCACTTACATGATCGGCGCGCGCGAACTCTATGAAGCTTGCCCCAAGGCCCGTATCTTGCTGCGTCCGCATGCGCTTTTGGCTTATGCCGGCACTTTGCTTGCTACAACACTCATTATTGCCTATCCGCCCGTGCCAGCCTCCGTTCCGCTCTGGCTGCTGGCGACCTTTGCCGGGCTTTTGGTTACGATCAGCTGGCTCGATCTCGAAACGGGGATGCTCAGCGATGCTTTAACAGTTGTACTCGGCGCACTGGCGCTTGGCTATGACGCGCTGCGGTTCGATACTTTTAGTGATTGGCTGCCAACGCTAGCCCTTGCCTGCGGTCTCCTTGCGCTTGGTTGGTTTTTTGCAGGACCCTACAGCCGCTGGCGCCAGCGCGATATGCTGGGCTGGGGCGACGTCAAATTCTTTGCCGCCGCCGGGCTATGGTTGGTGCCGCTGCAACTGCCGATCTTCCTGATCCTTGCAGGGGGTGCAGGCGCGCTGGCCGCGGCTTTCTATAAAATGATTACGGGCCGCGCTGAAACGCCGTTCGCGCCGGCACTGTGCCTGTCGTTATTTTTATGTGTTGTGTTGGGATTTGATTTAAACCTGGTTCTCGAAACGCTGTTTTAGTCTTTGGCGATCAACTGCGCGACCGTCGAACGGATGGTTGAAATCTCAAACGGTTTCTCCAGCGTGGCGATAATCCTCAACCCATGCGCTGCACCCAACCGTTGCGCCGCACCCAGCACGCGGGCATCGCTGCCGGACATCAGCGCTATTTTAGCCTGCCCCAGCTGCGCTGAAAGCGTGCGCAGCAGCTCCACTCCGTCCGTACCGGGCATCATCAAATCAAGCATAATGGCATCGGGCTGATACGTTGCCACCATCTCGGCGACCAAAGCGCTGTCGGAGATCGTGCGCACCTCGACCCCGGCGGCTTCCGCCACTTCGGCGATCAACTCGCAGAGATCGATCTCGTCATCGACGATCAATAATTTAGCCATCCACTGTCTCCACTTTGTCTATCTTAGCAGTATCTTTGACGATCCAGCTTTCGGCGATCCGCAGCTGGCGGGCCACTGCCTGTCGCACATCTTCCGGCATATAAGGCTTGTCGATCACCAGCACCGGGTTTTCTTCTAAAAAGCTTCGCACATGTGGTGAGAGCGTGTCGCCCGTCACAAAGAAAATTCGGTTGGCGTACCGCGGCACGTCTGCCGTGATTGTGCGATAAAGCGTCGGGCCGTCCATCACCGGCATCCGCAGATCGCTGATCACGAGATCGAAATCGGCATTGCGAAGCTTTTCCAATGCATCAGCGCCATGCTCGGCCTGCGTGATCGCGTGATTGTCACGGCCTAATAAATCAGCCAAAATTTGCATCACATCTGGCTCATCATCGACGAGCAAGATTGATAGCTGGCGTCCACTCGGCAAAGTTGCCACAGGCGCCGGCACGGCAATTTGCCCGGCCCCAATCGGTAACGTCAAAATAAAAGTCGCGCCGCCGCCCGGTGTATCTTCGTAACTAATACGGCCACCATGCGCTTCCGCTAAACCAAGCGAAAGCGACAGGCCAATGCCAGTGCCGCGCCCTTCTTTTTTGGTCGTGAAAAACGGCTCGAAAATGCGACGGCGAATTTCGGTTGGCACGCCGCGACCATTATCGCTAACGCGAAGCATGACCGTATCCGGCGTTTCGCCAATTTGCGTGGTGACATCGATTTTACGTGGCTCGCCTTTTGCCGTGAAATGCGCGTCTGGCAGTTCCATTAAGGCCTGCTTCGCGTTTAACACTAGATTGGTCAAAATCTGGTGCAATTGGTCGACGTCGGCCATGACTTGCGGCAAGTGAGGAGCCAGTTCGATCTTTGCTTCTACCGCATCGCTGCGCAATTGCGGGCTGATCAATTCGAACACCTGGTTTACGACCTGCGCAAGGTCGACCGGACGGCGCTCTGGATCTTTACGACGCGCCAAGGCGAGGAAATTGCGCACGATGCGCGTGCAGCGCTCTGCGGCATGTTTGATCTTATCCGCACGTGCCTGGGTTTTTGGATCGGATGAGCCTTCGAGTAGCAATGTCGACTGGCCGACAACGATCGAGAGCGGATTGTTGAGTTCATGCGCAACCCCCGCTAACAGCGAGCCGAGCGCCGCCAGCTTCTCGCTCTGCTCAAGCGCGATCCGCTGCTGTTCGATCTGCGCCTGCGCCTCCACGCTCGCGCGCAAATCTTCAAGGCCGATCACGGCTGCCGTTCGCTTCTGGTAATCGATCATACGGGCCGAGATCGCAACCGGTAATTGCTCGCTCCCGCCCAAAGCGGTCATCATGACTTCGCGACTATCGATCACGCTGCCGCGTAGCAAATCGCTGATCAATGTTTTAAGCACTGCCCGATCAGCGAAATAAGATTCGGCTGAATGTCCCAGCAATTCTTGCGGCGGCGTGCCTAGCAGTTCCATCACGCTGGGGCTGGCATACATGAAGCTAGCGTCGTCAAGGCCGATGATGACAACCGGTACCGGGTGCGCCTCTGTAATGGAGCGAAAGCGGCTTTCGCTTTCTTTTAAGGCAAATTCTGCCTGCTTGCGCTCTGTAATATCGCCAGTCGAGCCGACCAACCGTCGCATTTTCCCTGTCTTGGGATCGCGCAGCGCTACTCCGCTTGTGTAAAGCCAACGCAACCGACCATCAGGGCGACGCACGCGGTAATCAAGCGCGATCGTCACGGCCTCGCCATCGCGAAAACGGGAAAGATCGCGGCGCACGCGATCTTGCTGCACAGGGTCGATCAGCTGCATCCATTGTTCAAGGCCGTCCTCATTTGGCTCTAGTTCACGTCCAACCAACTTCTTAAAACGATCAGCAAAGAACACGGTTTTATTTTCGACATCCCAATCGAACAAGCCTTCATTCGAACCAAGCGCGGCCAAGGCAAAACGCTCGTTAGAAAGGCTCAGCTGCCGCTCTTTTTCTTCCTGTCGACTGGAGAATTGGCGCGCGATCCCAAGCGCAAACACCAGCGCCGCGGCGCCAGAGGCCAGATAAAATAGATTGGAACCACCAAGCCCGCTCGGCAAAAGCCCCCATTCCGCCATCGGCCCGCCGGCACTGCCGAATAGCAAGAGTGTGAAGGCCAGCATTTGCGTGCCAGAACCTGGAATGCCATTCAGTAAGCCTTTTAACCCGGCCAGTAAAAGAATACAGCAAACTGCAAGACCGACAATCACCATGCGGTCAGAAATGAAGACGGTATTGGTTGCTAACAGTAGGAAGCATACGCCAAGCCCTACGATGGTAGCCTGCACAGCCATTGCCATGCCGCGGCTGTAAGTTGAAGTCTCTAAAAAGTGCAGCGTGAAGAAGCACGAGGCCGCATAAAAAACCAGCAGCGCCGTACCACGCATGAATTGCAAGAAATTGGCACTCGCCAAATAAACCGAGCTAAAGCTTTGATCGGTCGATAACCCCAACCCCACCAGCAAAGCCAAGAGCATAACGATCAGAAAAATTTGACTGCGGTCACGGATCGCAAGCCAGATGAAAAATAAATAGCATGCAGCAGTGGCTAGCATGCCTGCCAATGCGCCGAATAGGATTTGCCCGCCTTGATCCTGCGTCGCAAGATACATAAAATCGACCGCACGCGCAGGCATTGCGATGGCAGCGAACAACCCTGCAACCAGCAGAGTTAGCAGCCGTTGTCGCCCACTAGAAAAAAAGAATACGCGCATGGTTACAGGTATGGTCCGGCCATTGTTCAGCCTTAGGCTAAGCGGGAACTGGTGAAGCAAACCTTACTTATGTAATTCCCTAGCAATAACAGGCATAAGGCCCGTTAAGTTGAGCGAATCATTGATTTTTTAGTTGCTTTTCCGAGATTGTCTGCGGCATAGTCCGGCCTTCACATACATTTATCACTCAACCCATTGCCGCTGGCCGCGCTTTTGCTTGGTCTGCGTAAGGAGCCTTTACCTCGCATGTCGTCACAAGTTTCATTGAACCCTGTTGATCTATCTATTTTAACCGGCAAAACCATTGCTTTCCTTGTGGCCTCTGGCTTTGCGGAAACTGAATTTTCAGGATTGCAGCGCGCTCTGGCCCAAGTCGGTGCGCGCTCGCTGACGATTGCGCCCGAGAGCGGCCTCGTCAACGGCTGGAATGAAACCACCAAAACTACTGAAGATGGTAAAAGCATTACGATGGGCGATTGGGGCCATTATCACCCGGTTGATCAGCAACTAGGCGATACCTTAGCTGCCGATCTGGATGCTGTAATCGTTCCCGGCGGCACCCGTAGCCTGAGCAAGCTAGCGACCAACCTTCATGTAGTTCGAATTGTTAAGCATGCCATCGATAGCGAAAAGCCAGTGTTATTATTTGGCGCTGCCGCCGAGCTGATCCAAACATATGCTGGTGTACCACAATCCGTTTCGGTTATTACCGATACAAATACGCAAGCAGCGGAAGGAAGTTCTTGGGTCGAACAAGCCATGCAGCATTTAGCTCGTACCGTTGCTGCCTATCACGCGCATGAATTAAAAGCGGCTGCGTAAATAGTGAACCTTTAACGTGGGAGCGCCCAACGGCGTTCCCTTTTTACACTTTGCTGGCGCTCAACCGGTAAAGCGCTAATAAATAGCACGATAATACTGTAATGGCCCCTAATTGATGTAAAGTCGCCAAGGCGATTTCCGCCCCGCTCAATAGCGTTGAAATCCCCAACACCACTTGTAACAGCACAGCAGCACCTAACAGGCGCGCCACGCGGCGATCATAACATTCTAGTTTCCAGGCAAAGGCGAAGATGGCAAAGGCCGTACCGATCGCTAGCCAGCGGTGCATGAATTGCACAAGCGCCGTATTCATCGTGAAATTTAGCCACACAGGCTGAATCGTGAAAGCCTCGGGCGGTAAGATCTCGTTCGCCATAAGTGGGAAGGTATTATAGACGGTGCCCGCATGCAGGCCCGCCACGAACGCGCCCCATACCATCGTAATTAATAAAAGCGGTAGAATACGCCAACTGGTTTTGCGCAATCCATTTATGTCGCCAATCTTTGGAATAACTAAGGCGAACACCTGCCATAGCATCACTGCATAAATCAGAAAGGCGGTGCCGAGATGCAGTGCCAGCCGGTAATGCGAAACCGAAGGTCGATCGACAAGGCCGCTCGCCACCATATACCAGCCGATTAGCCCCTGCAGCCCGCCGAGCGCAAATAGCCCCAGCAAGCGTGGCCATAGCCAGCGCGGAATCCGCTTTGTAAAAAAGAAGAACAGGAATGGCAGTAAGAAAATCACGCCGATTAGATGCGCCCACGTACGGTGCAGCCATTCCCAGAAAAAGATTTGCCGGAAGTCCGCAAGGCTCATGCCGAGGTTATGCAAACGATATTCTGGCGACGCCTGATAGAGCGTAAACTGCTGCAGCCACTCAGCGGTCGAGAACGGCGGTAGCACGCCCGTCAGCGGTTTCCATTCAACGATCGACAAGCCCGACTCTGTCAGGCGTGTGATCGCGCCAATCAGCGCCATGATGAGAACGCTGAGGGCACAGAGCCCTAACCAGACAGCAAGTGCACGGCGGTTTTTTACTTCTTCAATATCAATTTCCATGCCGCATCTTCGGGCTTTCCGCTTTGCAAGAAAAGCGTAATCTGATCAGACTTACAAAGGATTGAGCATGAACCGTTCCCTTTCGCCCGCGTTGATCTTGCAGCTAGCCGCGCTGCTCCCGATCGTCGCCTGTACCATCGGCCTTTACGCGGCACCGGAATTGACGCCACGCTGGGGTTTGGGCTTGCTCACCTATAGCGCGATCGCGCTCAGTTATTTGGGTGGCACGCTTGGCCTTACAGGCCGCTGGCAATTGCTGCCGCTGCTAGCCCCGCTTACCGCCTGGTTTGCGCAGTTACTGGATATGGAGTTGGGTATTGTCATATTGGCAACTATCGCTTTGCTATTCGGCATTTTCCCGCTGTACGACAATCGCTATCGGCTGTTTGGAAGCACAGCCGCACTGTTGCTAGCGCTGAGTGCTTATAAAATCCACAGTTATGGATTTTACTAGTCAGCTAAATTCCAGTTTGGACTTCTTGCTAGGCATCCGCGGCCGAGCTTGCATAGGATCTCCAAAGTCGAGATACGCTTCTGTATTCTTCAAAGCTTCCCGGCCGAAAGTGTTATATTGCAGCCAAGCCAGAAGTCGAATTCGTGGGCGACGCATATCTTCGGCCCGTATGGTTTTGTGGTTGCCAGCAGCATCTTTCATGAACGCTCTTACCCGGCCGGTGGTGTCTCCTGAACTAGTGCCAGTCCAGCCACCAGATCTGCGCAACACAACCGATTTTTGACCGGCAAACCCTTTAACAACAACCAAGGCGTTGGCTGGAAACTCATCGTTGAGACGCTTTATCTCAACAGAGTTGTAACGCTTCGGGGAAAAATACGCGCCAAGCTTGGTCCAATTTTTATTAGGCATGTGAACTCCATTATTTATATATCTATGCGTGAATGATATAATTAGTGACGTTAATGTAATACTAATTCCACTCCAATACCGCGCCATTCCCCAGCAGTAATATCTGTAACACTCGCAACTTTCACGCGATACAGAGGACCGTCCAACTCGCGCTCCCAAAAAGTCAGGAATTTGCGCAAGATCGGATATTGGGGAGCCAGATCATAATCTTGCCAAACATAACTTTGCAGCAGCGAAGGGTGATCGGGCAGCCGATATAAAATCTCAGCCGTCGTCAGGCGATAATGATTTAACTGCCGTAACAGCGCCGATGGATTCTGTTCCTGCATCATGGCCGCACTCCTTTGTGCCCACTGTCTTCCCTTTGTCTCTCTTTTACGCTACAGCAACATGGTTAAACTTAAGTAAGGATGGGAATGAGCATGCAGCGCATATTATTGATGACAGGGTTTTCAATGCTACTTGCACAGCCTGCGTTAGCCTCTGGAATGATACCGCCTTCCAATCTCTTGCCACCAGGCTATCTGCCGGCTACCCAACCGGCGCCGCTACTCACATATTCGGATTCCGACGCCTCTGAGCGCAGCGGCATGGGCGAGGCAGACCTCGCACCTGCTATGGCGCCTATGGAATTACCGTTAAAGCCTAATGCACCTGTGAATGATTATGTCGATATTCCTGCGTTATCACCAATGCCGCAGTCAGCCGATAAGTCTGTTTACACCCAAGGTATTACGACCGGCCCAAAAGCCTATAACGAGGGTAATTTCACCTTCAAAGCGCAATAAGCGGTCAGTTTTACACTTTCTTTACTGTAAACCCTTGAACGGGGGCGCCGCGCTTGCTACCTGTTCGCCAAGCTTTATCGCTTATCGAGCTATAAGGCGTTCTCATTCCTAACCGATTGATTTTCAAGGAGATCAAAAAACATGGCTACTACAGCGTTGACGACTCTGCGCCCCTTGCATGACCGCGTGCTGGTTCGCCGCATTGAGGGCGACACTAAATCCCCCGGCGGCATTATCATCCCCGATACCGCCAAAGAAAAGCCGACCGAAGGCGAAGTTTTGTCGATCGGTAGCGGCAACCGTGACGAAACCGGCAAGCTGACCCCGCTCGACGTGAAGGTCGGCGACCGCGTGTTGTTCGGCAAATGGTCGGGCACCGAGATCAAGATCAACGGTGAAGACCTTCTGATCATGAAAGAGTCGGACATCATGGGCGTTATGGAACAATCCAGCGCTGCTAAAGCCGCCTAATCAATTAAATTTAAGGAGCACACATCATGGCCTCGAAAGAAGTAAAATTTGCAGATGATGCGCGCGAACGGATGCTGCGCGGCGTCAATATTCTTGCCAATGCCGTTAAGGTGACGCTAGGGCCAAAGGGCCGTAACGTCGTGATCGAAAAATCGTTCGGCGCGCCGCGCACGACAAAGGACGGCGTTTCTGTTGCCAAGGAAATCGAGCTCGAAGATAAGTTTGAGAATATGGGTGCGCAAATGGTGCGTGAAGTCGCCTCCAAGGCTAACGATCATGCTGGCGATGGCACGACGACGGCGACTGTATTGGCGCAAGCCATCATCACCGAAGGCTATAAAGCTGTGGCTGCAGGCATGAATCCGATGGATCTCAAGCGCGGCATCGACATGGCTGCCAAGAAAGTTGTCGAGACGATCGTCGCCAGCGCCAAGCCTGTTAGCGATAAGGATCATGGTGAAATTGAAAAAGTCGGCACGATTTCGGCCAACGGCGATACCGAACTCGGCAAGTTCTTAGCCGATGCACTGACCAAGGTCGGTCGCGAAGGCGTGATCACGATTGAAGAATCGAAGAGCTTGAATACGGAACTCGATACTGTCGAAGGTATGCAATTCGACCGCGGCTATCTCTCACCTTACTTCGTGACAAATGCTGAAAAGATGATCGTCGAACTCGACAATCCTTACATCCTGCTGCACGAGAAGAAGCTTTCTTCGTTGCAAGCCATGTTGCCGGTGCTTGAGAAAGTCGTACAGTCTGGCCGTCCGCTGCTTATCATCGCTGAAGAAGTCGAAGGCGAAGCGCTGGCGACTCTTGTCGTCAACAAGTTGCGTGGCGGCCTCAAGGTCGCGGCCGTCAAGGCGCCTGGCTTCGGTGATCGTCGTAAGGCCATGCTGGAAGATATTGCCATCCTTACGGGTGGCCAGGTCATCAGCGAAGATCTCGGCATGAAGCTGGAAGATATCCAACTAAGCGATCTTGGCCAAGCTAAGCGCATCCGGATCGACAAAGACAACACGACAGTGATCGATGGTTCTGGTGAAAAGGCCGGGATTGAGTCCCGCGTGGGCCAGATCCGCGGCCAGATCGAAGAAACATCGAGCGATTATGATCGCGAGAAGCTGCAGGAACGTTTGGCCAAGCTGGCCGGCGGCGTGGCTGTCATTCGCGTTGGCGGTGCGACCGAGATCGAAGTCAAGGAACGCAAGGATCGTGCAGAAGATGCGATGCATGCGACCAAGGCTGCGGTCGAGGAAGGGATCGTCCCCGGCGGCGGCGTGGCTTTGCTTAACGCAGCAAAGTCGCTCTCGAGCCTTAAGGGCCAGAATGACGATGTGCAACGCGGGATCGATATCGTGCGCCGCGCGATGTCAGCCCCGATCCGCCAAATTGCCGAAAACGCCGGGCATGATGGTGCAGTTGTCGTTGGCAAGATTCACGATCAATCGTCAGCCACGTTCGGCTTCAATGCGCAAACAGAAGAATATGGCGACATGATCTCGTTCGGTGTCATCGATCCAGCTAAGGTCGTACGTTCGGCGCTGCAGGATGCAGCCTCGGTCGCAGGCCTACTGATCACAACCGAAGCCATGATTGCTGAAAAGCCTAAGAAGTCTTCGGGCGGCGCTGGTGCCGGTGGTGGCATGGGCGGCGGCATGGATGGCATGGATTTCTAATCCATTTTCACATAGTTAATAAAACGGCGGCTCCGGCAACGGGGCCGCTTTTTTGCATGAAAGTATTCTTTGCGTTTGCGGCACTGCCGCAGCACCGGTATTTAAAAAGCCATGAAAAACCAAAATATACATAACATCGATATTTCGATCCCGTTTGATAGCACGCTTGAAGCGTTAGGCGATGCGGCGATTGACTACGTTCTGAACAAGACCGGTAACAAGCCTTCAGAAACATGGCGCCAACTCGATATTGGACGCAGCACATTATATAGATGGCTATCCTCCCGGCAATCAAACCCTGTTGCCTCTCCAGAAACTCCATCTTTGACGCGTAAAATTCGTATTAAAGCGAATTCATTGGCTGAGGCTGAGCTTATATTTATTAGGTTCGTTTATATGCGTTTAAAAAGTCCTACAGAGACCGCACGCCACTTGGAAATGGGCCGCAGCACTTTTTATCGCCGGCTGAACGAATTTGAATCAGCAGGGTTGCAACTCGATGTTAAGATGCTGGACCAGCAAACTTATTATCAAATGAAACATGCCGCTAAGTTGGCAATACGTAAAAAACGATGCGCAGCCCGCCGCATCAAAAATACGCAAAGACGCAAACTGCAACGTATCAAGCGCAATACAATACGGAATCAGAAACGTGTGCTAACAAATGCCTTATGGCTTGCCTTAGAAACCGGCAAATCTGTTTCGATACCTCTAAAGCAGCCAGCCACACATACACCACCTAAATGTTTTTTGACTGTAGCGCAAAGTAATTCTTGCGCACCAGCATCCAAGATTTTCCCATCACTGAAAGTTCAAGCAGCTGAGTCTGCAACGCCAACGCCATTACCTGTACAGGTAGCGTGCGCGAAACAATCTACAAATCCGAAACGGCCAAGGCGCCAGATACTCAGTATCGATCTAAACCATGCTCCATCGATGATGGAGGAGTTACATCGCCGCAACCGCACCCAAAACGGGCCTCGCTAAAGTCAAGCGCTCCACTGTGCTCCAGTTAAAAGGTATTTTTGCTTAGCCATAACCATGCCCGACTTACCATTAAGTTTGTAACTTAAGGTTAAGTAACTTGTAGTGTATGTGAGGCGATTTTCGGATGATGTGATTGTCACAATATTTATAGCAATAAAATTTGTGCTTTTATTCATACCCTCCTAAACTGGGATATGGCTAGAAAACTTACCCTAAAAATTGCGGAATATCTCAATACCGCCGCCAATAAAAAACAGCTCAACGAAGAGATGTTTTCTGTTATCGCGCCAAAATACGATTTCATTACTCGGCTGTTTTCTTTTTGGCAGGATGCTAAATGGAAGCGGGATCTGATCGCCGCTTTGCCGCCTGTGGTTGCGCCACATTGTCTCGATCTTGCCTGTGGCACCGGCGACATCGCCTTCCTGCTGGCAAAACAATATCCCAAAGGTCAGATCATCGGTCTCGACCTGACAGAAGAAATGCTGGTTCTGGCGCGGCAGGTGAACCAATATGAAAATGTCCAATTTGTAAAAGGTGATATGGGGCAGTTGGATATAGAATCGGGAAGTATAGATATTGTCACCGGCGGCTATGCGCTGCGCAACGCACCTGACCTAAAGCAGGCTCTGGCCGAGATCCACCGTGTGTTGAAAGCTGGCGGCACGGCGGGCTTCCTCGATTTTTCTAAACCTGCTGTAAGCTGGAAACAAAAGCTGGAATATTATCTGCTGAAAGGCTGGACTGGCTTGTGGGGGCTGATCCTACATCGCAACCATGAAGTTTACAGCTATATCGCCGAAAGCCTGAATGCTTTTCCCGATCGCAGAACCATCCAGCAGCTGTTCGTCGCGCAGGGCTTTAGAATTGTTAAGTCCAATCTGTATTTCCTCGGCATCACGGAAATATTGATCGTACAAAAGAAATAGGCGGCATGACTAAAGTCTACCTGAATAATGTCGCCACCGCGGTGCCGCTGAATGACGTGCATGATACCTTCGTTGCTTATGCGCCAAACTTGCTGAGTGACGAACGAGATCGCAAAAAATTCCGTGTTTTAACTAAGCGCGCGCAAATCGACCATCGCTATTCGGTTCTACGCTCCCATCCTGATGCCACCCAGTTTGATGCCGATAATTTTTATCGTCCTGCAAATTTCCCAGCCACCAAAGAACGAATGGCGCTCTATAAGAAAACCGCTTTTCCGTTGGCGCAACAAGCGCTTGATAAACTTGGGATCGAAGCCAATCGGGACACGATCACTCACATTATCGTCACCTCCTGCACCGGTTTTTATGCGCCGGGTCTTGATCAAGATATCATCCGGCATTACGGTCTAAACCGTGCGATCGAGCGCACCATTGTTGGCTTTATGGGGTGCCAGGCAGCTATCAACGCAATGAAGGTGGCGTATCACACCGTGCGTTCTCAACCAGCTGCGCAGGTACTGATCGTAAATCTTGAACTTTGCACGCTGCATCTTCAGGATGCCGACGATATTGATCAGGTCATGTCGTTTCTGATTTTCGCCGATGGCTGCGCGGCGAGCCTGATTTCTGCAAAGCCCATAGGCATCGAAATGCTGAGCTTCCACTCTGGTATTTTGCCGGAAAGCCAACAACAAATTACCTGGCATATTGGCGACACGGGATTCGATATGGTATTGGCCCGTGAAGTACCCGCCACCATCGGCGAAAGCATTGGCGATTTTGCCTCTTCCATGCTCGGCAATCACGCAAAAGCCGATATTGTTCATTGGGCCGTGCATCCCGGCGGTCGTGCCATCCTTGATGCCGTCCGCACCGGTTTGGAATTGGAAGAGAATGATCTGAAATCATCCACCGCGATCCTGCGCAGCTACGGCAATATGTCATCAGCCACGCTGATGTTCGTATTGCAGGATGTGATGCTGGGAGACCTCGCACCTGGCCTTGGCTGCGCATTGGCCTTCGGGCCCGGCCTGACAGCGGAAAGCATGCTGTTCCAGGTTGCGGATGCAGGATAAAGCCGCTCTTCACGTCTGGACAGGCTTTATAGCGCTTTGCCTTGGCATGTTCATGGCAATACTCGATATCCAAATCGTTGCCAGTTCCTTGCCTGCAATTCAATCGGCACTGCAGATAGACCCCGCTGACCTTAGTTGGATTCAAACCGCCTATCTGATTGCTGAAATTGTCGCCATCCCACTGACTGGCTGGCTAACGCGTTTACTATCGCTGCGCTGGCTTTTTATTGCCGCGGTTGCCGGGTTTACCGCTGCCAGCCTGAGCTGCGCCAGTAGCGATAGTTTTGAGACCTTATTGATCGGGCGGGTGGCGCAAGGATTTTGCGGCGGCGCACTGATCCCTATCGTCTTCACCTCCGTCTTTGTACTCTTTCCTCCACGTCAGCATGTGTTAGCTACCACAATCGGCGGGCTATTCGCCATGATGGCTCCTACTATCGGGCCGGTCTTAGGCGGCTATATCACAGAGCATTATTCCTGGCACTGGCTATTCCTTATCAATGTTTTTCCTGGCCTTAGCGTCATTGCTGTGGCTGCCATCTGCCTCCACATCGGCAAACCAGATTGGCCCCTGTGGCGCAAGCTGGATGCCTTATCCCTACTGTTGGTCGCTACCAGCCTTGCCAGTTTAGAATTACTGTTAAAAGAAGGCCCGTCGCATAACTGGCAAGGCGATTATATTTGGATGCTAATGATCATTTTCCCTGCTGCGGGCCTGCTTGCCATTCGCCGTTGCCTGAAGCGTGCCGAGCCGCTGATTGAGATACGGTGCTTTGCAGACTGGCGGTTCTCTATGGGCTGTTTTTATAGCTTTATCCTTGGCATGGGGTTATTTGGCGCTGTCTATCTAACCCCGCTTTACCTTGGCTTCGTACGACAGCATACGGCGTTTGAAATTGGCAAAATTATGATTGTCATGGGCGCGGCGCAACTACTGACCGCACCTTTAGCGGCGTTTTTGGAAAAGAAAATATCTCCTTTATGGTTAGTTGCGTTCGGCTATGCGCTTTTTGCTGCGGGACTGATCGGCAATGGCTTCATGACATATGAAACGGATTACGACGGCCTGTTCTGGCCTCAAGTGTTGCGTGGTGCAGCAGTGATGTTCTGCCTGCTGCCGGCCACTGCGTTGGCATTGGAAAACCAGCCACCCGAACATCTGTCGAATGCTAGCGGACTCTTCAATTTAATGCGGAATCTAGGTGGGGCCATCGGCATCGCACTAATCGATACCATCCTTGAGCAGCGTACACTTGAGCATGCAAAACAACTCACAGATAAATTGTTAGTAGGAGATAAGACCTTTATCAAGGCAATTGGGCTGCCCACCACCACTATCTCATTGGATATGGTAACGCCTTTTATCAAGCGCGCGGCACTCGTTGAGTCTTTCAACGAAGCTTGGCTATTGCTGGGGATAATATTCTTATTGGCCGCTACATTGGTAATTTGTTTGAAGCTATTTTTAAAAACCAGCCACCAGCAACCCGCTGTAGTTTGAAGGCATTAGAGGTGACACTGTAATAGGTTGATTATCGTGTCTTTTCGTTTTAACGGAACAATGAAATACCATTGTTCCATGTTAAATCACTTAGTTGATTAGAACCTTTAATTCTGGATAGCAATCTATAACCCGGCAGAATGTTAAAAGTTCATCAATGCCTTCATAAGCTTTCTCGTATCGCTTGTCATTAAAAAGCTCTGGGCGCCCCAACACATACTGGGAAACAAATTGCCCTGCTGGGTTATTGATGTAGCAACCGCGATAAATTGCTTCTCGGATAGTCCCTTTATCATCGGCATCACCGTAGCCAAGAAAAGTTCGCACTATTTCAGCTAATCGTGAATTATTCTTGATATTCGCTGGCTGTGTGCCTGCATTATAATGCGGCAAAAGTGACAGAAATTCATCTGCGATCGGGTCGTTACTTTGCTGCATAATATAATCTAGATTATAAGTGCCGGTGCTGGGCCGTGTTGGGTCTTTACCGACTACGGTGTAGTCTATCTTACCTAGAAGAAAGACTTCGAGTCCAAGGTCAAGCGCCAGCGTAATTGCAGAGCCCATAGCAAAATTACTAAAGGCGTATTTGAATTGCCGTATAATGTTGTAAAAATTCTTGGTGTACTGCCCGTCATACAAATGACCAGCAGTCACGACCTGAAGATTAGCATCGAGATATGGTTGATGCAGGCCGCGCTCAATATCACGCCAATACATTGAAATCACAATGGGATGGAACTTTTCGGGTAACGCCTTTAGTTGTTTGATGTAACCTTGGATATCATAATTGGCGTTTATTTCTTGCGACGAATGGCCAGGATAGACAATAGTCCCGCACGCGTCCTGTGCCTGCTCAATTTTGTTAAGGGTCCGGTAAAGCATATAGGGTGAACCAGTCACATGAGCCTTAATGCCATGCTTTTCGTAAAGTTCGGCATAGGCGCGGCGACCGACGAATTTTTCCTTTACCTTATGAACATCGACCATGCAGGGCTCGATTTTGTTCTCAACGAAATGATGTGTGTTGTACATGATCGGAACTTTACAGGGCAGCTCAGCCCATTGGCAGATTAATTCGTCGAAACCATACCATGCCGACTCGATGGGCGCTCCGGATTTACTAAAGAAGTCGATGCGATTAATCGCTGTTTCCAGATCGAAATCTTGCATAATAAGCTCCTCACATAATTCGTGTTGTTCTTAGATCAGCCAACTTAGCATCCGCGAGCTTTTTGACGAAAGACCATACCTCACGCATGGGTAATTTTAGCTCCAACGCAATTTCGGCAACGCTGTTACTGCCGTCAATCCGATCCATAATGCGCAACATATTACGATGCGCCAACAGGTGATGATTGCGGTCAACAGCAATCCCCGCGCCTGATAGAAAAGCCTCACCTTTGAAAAGATTTAAAGGAAAATAGTTGACCTCCCACATGTCTATCATTTCCTGCAGTAAAGCCAATGAGTCTGCTAATGCAACACGATCAACATTGGCAACACTATCTTGTGCCGAATGATATTTTACAAATGGGGCCTGGGGCCGTCCAAATGGAATAGTCCGGCTAAGCGAAAGCATAGGCACGCGCACACCAGGTCCATTGAATTGCCGCTCATCATTGCCAATCAAACCTCGATATGGCGTAACAACGGCTTCGGATGGCCATCCTTCGATCACCGCGCGACAGCAATGGTCTACCTCTGTCTCGCCGGTATAGGAAAGCTGTAGAGCGGGCGGCTGCGCCAGCCCTGTCATTTCATTAAAAATACCACCGCATAAGGTTGGGATTAAAGCTTCATGCCGACTTAGCCAAGCGACCGCCCCGATTGTCTCAGGCCCAACCAGTAGCCGATAAGAGTACCGCCGCGTAGGTAATTCGGCCAGCCTTTCCATGACTTGCAAGGCAATGGCAACTCCGCAGGGACCGTCATTAGCCTGACTCGGGTGGCAAATGTTAGTCGAAAGCACAAAACAGTCTTCGCTTTCACCTGGTATATGCCACTCAGCCACCTTCAATTTTCCTGGCTTGAAAGTACTGCGAATGACAACGCGATACTTGTCTTCATTCAGCGTTTCACGCAGGGATTTTGCACCACCAAACCCCCAGTTCCGCTGGTAAGGATAAAATATATAGGGAGGCTCATCATCGAGATGCGGATGATGATGTAAATGCGCAAATAATTCCTCACGACTGACAATTTCATCCATCGCCATGGAATAAGAGGCGACATGCAGCGCATTGTCGCGCTGGTCGATTACACGCCGACCATCCAGCGTTTCCACGTAGGCTTCTATGCATTCCCATTGCGACGGAATACGCCAACTCCAACAGGATTCGCCTGTTTTGAATTCATGAATTTGGAGAGGATAATCGCGTTGCAGAATATCAAAAGCTTTGTTGATTCCCTCGGAAACTAAATCGCGACGCAGCGGCACGATTTCTTCTAAAAGAGCAAAAATTTTATCGATTGCTTCCATCAGGCTGCTTTCGTGCATCGATCACCCATAGGGCATTCACTATTTTCCGAGCCGGCAAATATTCTATTTCTTCCATCAGTTTAGCTGATAAGATCTCAAAGCGACTACCAAAGACTTCCTGTACCGTCTGCAAATCACAGACATTTAATATTCCATGATCTTTGAAGTACCCATCTTCAAAGTTTTCATACGTATAACTGCCGATTTTTTTGCCGTATACCAGCGCAGGGTGACGGTCGCTATAGATCATTGAGAAGAAACGTCCACCCGGTTTCAGCACACGCAGAATTTCATCAACAGCGATAAGCGCAGCCGTTTCTGATACATGCGTCAAGGAATTCCGGTCGATTACAAGGTCGAAAATACAATCTTCCCATGGCAATTTCGTAAAATCTCCAACTACAAGATCGGCATTCAGACCTACTGCTGCAATAGCTTTCTTCGCTGCTGCAATAGCCGAAGGCGCCCCATCGATACCGGAAACGTCAAAGCCTTCATGCGCTAAAAACGTGACATTGTTTCCTGCACCACAACCGACTTCGAGGACCCGGCATGACCGCCGAGCTTCAATGGTTGAAAAGTTACGAAACGCATAACCAACAAGATAATGGTGGGGATATCTATTTAGTTCTTTTTTAGCCAAATAAAGAGCTTCCCAAGCAGGATCACAATGAGTGATGGGCTGCACAGAAAATAAATCCCGCAGGCTTTCTAATGAGCTAACGCTGTTCATAAGATTTTCGTTGAGCTTTAGACTAAGCTTTTCCTCAATTAGGAGCATCAGGCGAAGATGCGCCACACTGTCCCACTCCGGTGTAATTCCGAAAGCTGATTTTGCAGAAACATCCTCAACAGGAATCTGCAATGCTTCTGCTAACAAAACTTCAGGCGTCATGTTTCTCTATACTTTCGATCATATCGTCATTATCCAGTAGTGCTGCCAGCGCCGCAATATCGATCTTGTCGTTATGATTCCGTGGCAGAAGATCGATTATTTTTATTATGTGAGGCACGGCATAGATCGGCAGCACTTTTGCTGCCTGCTGACGAATGAAGGCTTCCGATACTGGCAATTCTTCAGCTTGTACAAATATGACTAACTGTCCCACATGCAATAGCGCATAGCAGGGCCCCTTAACGATGGTGGTAATAGCGGCCTCGACCTCAGCTAGTTCGACCCGATAGCCGTTCAATTTCACTTGTCGGTCGATCCGCCCACGCGAATAAAGTTGCCCATCAATATGCTCACCTAAATCGCCAGTTCGATAGGCAGGCACAACAACGCCATTGATTGTCCGAGTCATAAACGAAGCAGCAGTTGCTCCTATGTCTCCGATATAGCCCCGCGCCACTTGCGGCCCTGCAATCACGATTTCGTCCAGCTGTTCACCCTCAAGCATTACAGACATACCTGCAATTGGCCTACCCAAAGGTATCACCGCCTCATCAGTCGTTAAAACGGCATCGTTAATAACCAGTGCCGTGCAAGAAACAGTCGCCTCAGTTGGGCCATAGGTATTTTGGATAATGGCTTGCGGTGCTGCCTCCCGAAATAATTTTGCTTGTCGCGTATAAAAGGGCTCGCCGCAGAAATTTGCAAACCGTAAGCCCGATAAATAATACGCTGTGCATTGCCTGGCTGCTTGCATTAGGTCGATAAGGCTGGGTACTGAGTTCCATACCGTAATGCCCAGCTGACGGATTGCGCGAGCTGGCATGCTGCGCATGGACAGTGATGTAAAGGGAATCAATGTCGCACCGCCGCATAAGGCTCCATAAACATCAACCACACTGAGATCGAAGGCCAGATTAGGATGCTGCGCGGCCCGATCACCGGGGGCATAGGCAATAGCCTCTGCAACCCAGTCAAGATAATGGATGAGACCTTGCCGACCAATCTCGACACCTTTAGGAATGCCGGTCGAGCCGGACGTGAAAAGCACATAGGCCAAATCGCTCCAGCGTGGCGCAGGCATTGCCACCGGCAGGGGCGCTGCAAGATCTATTCTAAAGTTTGCAGTGCCTTGCCATTTTATGACATCCAAAGTCAAAATAAGGTTTGGCTGAAACCGCTCAACGACAAGACGCTGGCGGGTTTCGGGCCATTGTGGGTTGAGGATGCTGTAATTGCCTCCCGCCATCAATACAGCAAAGATTGATTGATAAGCTTCTATTCCCTGAGGCACATCAATCATTACGCGCGGTGTGTCAGTAGTTTTTCCAATAATTGCTGCAGATAATTGCCCTACGCGTGCAACAAATTCTTTATAGATGATTTGCCGTTCTCTATCGATAACTGCGATAGCATCAGGCTGCGCTTCTGCTTGCGCTAATAACCGCATTACCGGATCGTTCGCAGGTATATCAGCCACGCGACACCAGCGCATAAGAGTCTTTCGTCAAGATTTCCTGCGCTAATATATGCAGATCGTTCAAACTTATTGCATAGCTTTTTCCATAAGGCGTAGCGGCCACTTTCACCAATCCGCTGGCAATCGCAAGCTCCTGGAATTTAAAAAAGTCATTGCGTACGGGATGTTTTGGATCCCGTCCAAAGTATCTGCATTGCATAGGTTTCCTACTGCCCACGATCGCGCGAGATACTGTAATCCACTGCCGATAAGGTACTCCGCAGATGGCTTCCATCTGATGCAAGTAGGTACCGCCTTGTTGAAAGTCGCATCCTAGTAAAATTAGCTTCATGTCCAATGCATGAAACTGGGCGAAATCTGATTGCAAACCGAATGAAGTGGCAGGGTCGCTATTTAGCAGACACTCTGCCTGTGCTCCAATGGCTGCGTGGCTATGCATTGGCGAGGCACTACGAATAGCGTTGGGAAGGTTCCGTATATATTCGCTCAGCGCACCGACATTACGGCCTGGCGTTGTAACCGCATTGAACGGCGTATTAGTTTCATTAAGTGTATAGGTGGGCACGATCAATGTGCCCATAGGTCCCAACGTTTCTAGCAATACGTTTGCCACCATCTCAACCCCACCCTCTAGCATACCAAACGAGAGCAAGTGGCTATGCACACAGAGGCTATCGCCAGCCTGTATCCCTAGCTGATTAACATGCTTCCTTAAGAGGCTGACAGTTGTGCCGTGCAGAGACATACAAGCTTTAGATTAGAGCTTTCTATGATGATGTAAATCATCGCGTTCTCGTACCAATTAGTCTTGCTGGCCTATATTCTGAATGTTAAAGCTAGTTTTTCAGGCCATTTTAGAGGCACCCCGCGCTATGATCACCCTATTCAATATTCGCCCCTACGGATTTAACGTTGGCAACGGCGTGATCGCTCAAGGAATGCAACAATTTCTGCAAGAAGCCTTTGGTAGCGCCGTCAATATTATTTCTCTACCTGCCACCTCAAAATATGAGGCCGGTGGCAAAGGCGGTTTAACCGCGCAAAGCATTTATGAAATCAATCAGTATGGCGACGGCGTCATCATTGGTGGTGGCAACCTTTACGAAAATGGCGAGCTGCAAATTGACCAGAACGCTTTAAAAGCGCTTCTACCGCCTATGATGATCTTCAGCGTTTCCAGTGGCCGCATTTACATGCGGCAGAACGGGCTGATGCGTCGCACCAATGCTATGCCAGAAGCAGCCATTCAGGCCGTCAACACGCGCGCCGATTTAACACTGGCACGGGACAAAGCGACTTTTGATTACCTTCGTTCCTTAGGCATCGGCAAGGCTCAGCTGGGAGGCTGCCCGACCATTTTCCTGAACGAAGGCATTGCCGATCTGCCAAAGGCACCTGCAGAAAACCAGAACCTGATCCTGATCCCCGTCCGGCACCCACAACTTATGAGTATCCCGCCACAGGCGCAGGCCCGCGTGCAAGGCGATATCCAGAAGATCATTGATCAGGTTAAGGCTGCAAAACTGGGCCGTGTGATGTTGGTTTGCCATGATCAGCGCGATATTGCTTTCGCTGCCTCATTCGCGTCGACAGATTACCTCTATTTCGAAGATGTCGGGATGTTTCTCAGCACCATCCGTGCGGCTAAACTGGTCATCAGCTACCGCCTGCATGCCACTCTGCCTGCCTTCTCTTATGGCGTACCTGCTATTTCCATCAGCTATGACGAGCGCGCACTCAGTCTGATCGAGACAATTGGCCTGAAAGACTGGGATATCAATATGATCGAGACGCCGGATGTCGCCGGAGAGGTTACCCAGCGGCTTGCGAATATGGCCCGTCTTGACTATCTCAAGCAGCATGCGCAACCGGTATGGCAAGACCTGAAGCGCACTATGCAAAGCGCTTTTGCAGAATTCGCCGGGCGCGTGCAAACTTTCAAGGCGATTGAGCATATCCAGTCGATCCATTTCGAGATTAACGGTGGGGAGGATACCGGTCAAAAAGCTGTAGCTTCCATAAAAAGTGCTTAATAGAATATAAGCCAAATTATTTAAAAGGATTTTACGTATGTCTAAATCGAACATCCACATTATTGTTGAAATCGGCTCTACACATGGTGGCAATATAGCTGATGCCCATAAGCTGATCAGCCTGGCAAACGAAACTGGTGCCGACTCTATTAAGGCCCAGTTTCTTTTCTCGGACGGATTGTACCAGCGCTGGCTGCGGATCGATGGTCCCGATGGCCAACCCGATCCTTATGTCGAAGCACTCCTTTACCATTATAAGCATGATATGGGACTACAGCCGGTACAGCCCATAGATGGCATAGTAGAAAATGCGATGATGCCGCATTACCGCGATGCCGAGGAACTGAACGAAGAGCAATGGCGTGAGCTGGCCGCCACCGCCCAAAAAGAAGGCATTTCTTTTTCAGCTTCGGTATTTTGCGAGCGCGGGTTGAAATTGCTCGACAGCCTAAACCCGCCTTATATAAAGATCGCCTCATGCGACCTGAACAACCACCGTTTTCTACGCGCTGCCTTGGCGACAGGACGGCAAGTAATTGTCTCGACAGGTATGTCCACGTTGGGCGATATCGATAGATCGGTCAATGTCATGGCAAAGGCTGGCTGGGGTGATAAACCGCCCGTACTGTTGCATTGCGTGGCAGCCTATCCGCATGGTGCTGAAGCTGCCAATATGCAAATGGTACGCAAACTGCGCGGAACCTTTGACCTTCCTGTTGGCTATTCCGATCATACAGAAGGCAATGAATGTGCCTTGCTGGCATTGGCACAGGGTGCCACATGGTTTGAAAAACACATGACGCATGACATCGATCGGACTATACCCGGCAGCGTGCCGGGTGGGCTCGATCATCCGCATTCCCGCACGCCGGCCCAGATGAAAACCTATGTTGATGCCTTGCGTTTCGGTGAATTGGCACTGTCGGTTCCCGCAGATAAGGTTGGCGCTAAAGAGCGTAAAATAGCTTTGCGTGCGCGGCGCGGGTTGTGGGTAAACAAGGGTCTTTCTGCAGGTACCGTTATTACTGAAGCGCTATTTACCAACACCACAGATGCCAATGGAGTGCCGCAGAATGACGCAGCTTTGCGCGTACTGCGCTGCGAAGCCGATATTAATGCCGACAAAATTGACGACATTATGGGGCGCACACTCGTCTGTGACGTGCTGGCAGGCTCACCCTTACGCCACCAAGATTTAACAGCGAAAGACCCTCGTGTGGACTTAAGAAGGATTGTAGGAATGCCGCCATTAGCACCCGGCATGTCTTAATTAAAGCCGCCGTATCTAACCGCATCAATATAGGAAATCTCCTGCCAAGGCTTAACTTGCGCTTCAATGAATTTACGCATTTCCTCAAGCTGAGGCGGCGTATCTATTGTCACTGAAATAGCTGAATCGTCGCGCACGTCATTCCCGTCTTCGTTCCTTAAATTCTGATAGTGCCATGAGGGTAGATCTTTATAGATATGACTCGTCACGTGCTCGCGAACCATAGGATCGATATTTATCAGGCTTTCCTCATACCGGCTGACCCGTACGCCTTCAACAGCCACACCATACGGAAAACTGCGGGGGCTTAGGTTTGTAACGAAGTTGATGGTTTGTGTTTTATCTGCAAAAATCCTTGCGGCTTTGTCCAGTAAACTGGAATCTGTAAACGGACTGTCACCATTCACCCTGAAAGCGACATCAAGTTTCGCCATCTGCGCAGCTTTTAGGAAACGATCACAGACGTCTTCTTGTGAACCGCGATAAAGTGGCAATCCTTCAGCTTGCGCCCAATCGGCTATCGGCTGGTCAATCTCTTGGTCGCTGGTTGCAATAATGGGCGTGGCCTCGAAAGCGGTTACACCCCGCAGGCGCTCGACCAAATACCAAAGCAAAGGTTTGTCACCCACATAGGCCATGGTTTTACCCGGCAGACGGCGGCTGCCCATACGGCATAATAGAACACAGCCTAATTTCTCATTGCTCATAAGCTTATATTATCGGCTGACAACTTCTTGGCTAGGCAAAATCTCTGAATTTCCTGTATCACGCGTTCAGCGCCGCGCCCGTCAACTAGACCTTGCTGACGTAGGCGGCACTCCCTCAATATTTCGCGATTGGCCTGTAGCTTCTCGATAATAACCGGTAGTCGTTTCAGGTATGAGGCATCGGCGAAGCGCCCGCCATCAAGCAACAAGCTGTCATAGGTATTCTGAATTGCATTCGAGGCATCACTCTCACGTGTAATTTTGATAATGGGTAAACCAGCATAAACTGCCTCAAGTATCGACAACCCGCTGCTAAAAATACCCACTGCACAATCCTGCAGGCCTTCCCATATATTACCGCCTTTCGCCACAATCAATTCGTGTCTTGCTGGCAGGGATTGGTCTAATAAATCTACAGGGTGCGAATATCCATTCCCCACGAATACCCGAACAGATAGTGGATGCTCGATAGAAGCCAATGCCTGTAGAACATGTAGCGTGTGGTTTTCGGAATCACCGCCCCCCATGGCAATACCAATAGATAAAATAGAATTATTAAGGGTGGCCTCGAAGCAATCCGCAGGAATTGGCGTGCAGTCTTTATTTAGGATAGCATAGCTCAGCCCCGTATAAACTTTAGCTTCACCAGTTTTGTCAGAAGTTTCTCCGCGCGTAAAAAGCATGTTGAGGCCACTTGTGTAAGGGAAAACAGGTGAAATTGAAGCACTCACCGGCGCAACAGCTTGGGCGATATCAAAAGTTTTTCGTTCCAGCACAGCGACATCATATATAATTACATCTGCTTTTATTGAGGCAAGCTTTCGGCGTGCCTCTGTTTCGTCCGCTACACAATGAGCATTTGGCATCAACTCGGTAGCAGCAATAGCAATGATTTCCACTTGATGTAGTGCCTGGGCTGTATCGGCAAAAGTTTGCGCGCGAACCAGATGCCCTAGCCCTTCGTCTTTCGACCCACGCGTTAAGATAGCTATTTTCATACACGTCTATAGTCAATTTTTTGGCGCTTGCCAATTATCTAGAGGACTTTGGAAGCACTCCTAATTAATCTGGCATCATTTCTGCAGACGAATACTCTTCATCAATTTCGTCTGACTCGCTTCTATCCTTACAGCATGGCTGTTCGATATATCTTGACCCCTGGGGGCTCTAAAACTTAGGGCTTTCATAAAAGTGACCCCAATATTTGAAGCTTGCTATGGTCCGGGCTAGTCTTCTCTGGAAAATGTTCTTTGTAAAAACAAAGAGATACAATTTTCTCAAGACCGGACTGGACTGCATTGGTCAAATAGATGGAGCGCCTGAAGGCATCCGAGATAACGCTATAACAGGTTGATTCCTGTGTCTATTTCATTCTGGCTTTAAATGACGTGCCCCCATTTATGCCCCCACATGTAAGCGATCTTCAAAATGCTAATCAAGGCTACGAATTTCTACCCAGATTACCGGTCATAAGCACTGGCCCGGTTGGCTGGCCCGTGGGCGAGCCACCCTTAGGCTCCAGACTGACGGCAAGTGTCAGTTTCGATAATTGCGAGTCAGTGTAATTGCTAAGCTTAGGATGTAGGCTTGGTGCTTCATCGATAACACCGATTGATACCGGGTTCGCCCCCTCAGCGATTACCCATAGCTCATAGCTGTTCTTATCAGGCAACGGGGCAAGCGTAGACCGCAGTGTCAGCAAGTCGCCTGACCTGTCGTAGCTAAGCGCGAGTTTTTCTGCACCGCTCTTGGCTTCCAACAGCGCAATTAAAGGCTGATCAGTCATTCGGCTGTTCACGATGTAAGCTGTCAGCAATCCAAGCGCTAAGACAATCATAGCAAACAATGGCACGAGCTTCCGATAACTAAACGCCGCGCCAGTAACAGGACGGTTTGGCCCATTGTGCGTTAGTCGTCTTTCGATCTTCGTCCATAGCTCTGGTGAGGGCGCCACTTCCGGTATAAAGGCGTTTAACGGTTCGAGCCGATACTCCCATGCTTGTACTGCTATAATGAACGCGGCATCCTTTTTCTCAAGCGACTTCGCTTCTAACCGTTCTTCAGGCGATAGTGTGCCGATCACATATTCAGCAGCGAGCAGATCAAGATTGTTGGTTTCGCTCATGACGACAGACACTCTTTGAGTGACTGCAGTCCGCGACGCAGCCAGGTCTTGACGGTCGCAACCGGATGCCCAAAGCGTGTGCTTAATTCATCGCGGCTCAATCCATACTGATAAGCCAGTACAATCATCTGCTGTTTATCAGCTTCCAAGGACTGCAAACAATTTAGCAACCTCTGGCTAGTATCTGAGGCTTCACGCAAAGCAACCAGATCCACGCCTTGAGCCATAGCCGAATCCGGAAAGAGTTCTGTTGTTTGCGGTGTTGTCGCAATACGGCGCAGATCATCCAAAGCATGGTTCCGCGCAACTGTTGTCATCCACGCAATGGCCGAGCCTTTGCCGATGTCGAAGCGGCCAGCCCGTTCCCATATTTTTAGATAGATTTCCTGCATAGCGTCTTCAGCACGATCCTTTGTCCTTAAGATACGCAGCACAGTCCCGAATAGTTTCGCAGAGGTCGCATTATACAGCTCCTGAAACGCCGCTACGTCCTTACGCGCTACGCGATCAAGCAGTTCGCTAGGTGAACCAACTTGCGCGGTTTCTAGGTCAGTCGGGCTGGACTTGAGAGTCTGCATTGGCTCGAACTTAGCGCAAACGTAAAATCTTCATAAGCCTGAAACTATCGATGATTTGAGCCGTATCTACAGTAGTTGCTCTGCGACTGGCGCTCTTTCCCTCAAGAGCGCCTCATTAAACTGGAGACCACTCATGAAAACATACAAGACTATTAGCCGCGTGCTCAGCGTTGCCATTCTGGGCGCAAGCCTGATGACAGCGGTTGCCATGCCAGCCTTTGCTGCCATGGATGAAAAGACCGTTATGGTTGGTGGCGCTGCCATGTACCCGTCCAAGAACATTGTTGAAAACGCTATGAACTCGGCCGACCACACAACGCTGGTTGCCGCTGTTAAGGCCGCCGGTCTGGTTGAAACCCTGCAAGGCCCAGGTCCATTCACAGTCTTTGCGCCAACGAATGCAGCCTTCTCTAAATTGCCAGATGGCGCAGTCGATACGCTGCTGAAGCCTGAGAACAAGGCCAAGCTGACCAGCGTTCTGACCTATCACGTCGTACCGGGTCACATGACCTCGACCGACCTGAAGGCCAAGATGAAGAACGGCAAGGTCATGCTGAAGACGGTTGAGGGCGAAGACCTGACTGTCGGCTACATGGGTGGCAAGTGGATGGTTATGGATAACAGCGGCAACACCGCCAACATCACGATCCCAGATGTCATGCAGTCGAACGGCGTTATCTTTGTCGTCGACACAGTACTGATGCCAAAGTCGTAAAATAAAAACGGGTGGCGTCTATTCAGGCGCCACCCTATTTCATCAGGCAACCATGCAATCAGCATTACTCGCAGATACTATTCTCATTATTCATGCCATTTATGTTGCTATTGTCGTTCTAAGCGTTCCACTGATCATAATTGGCGGAATACTAAAGTGGCGCTGGGTTCATAATATGTGGTTTCGTCTCACCCCTCTGGCAATGATCGGGCTCGTGGTCGGCGAGTCTCTGCTTGGCATACGCTGCCCTTTGACAGTGTGGGAAAACGAGGCACGAGTTACGGCCCAATCAGGCGAACATCAAGATTTCGTCGCACTATGGCTCGATAAAATCCTTTTTTATCACTTCTCACACCTGACATTCACGATTGCTTATGTGCTGTTCGGCACAGCGATAGCATTGCTCCTGTTCATTGTGCCCGTTAAATTAAATCCTGCAGGCAAATGACGCCTCTAGATAAAAGTTACGGTTATCAAAAAGCCCGCGAGCATCAAGCTCACGGGCTGATTAATCTTAAATTTAACGTGCTGTATTTATGCAGCTATTGCAGATGTGTAAGAAGCACTGTTCTTGCAGAAGCTAAGTAGGTCCTTGGTCAAACGGTCGCTGGCGGTTGCATTCAGCCCGTGCGGTTCGCCATCATATTCAACTAAGGTTGATTGTGGGATTGCCTTGGCCGCAGCGCGCCCGGCAGCGTCAATTGGAACCGTCTTATCAGCTGTGCCGTGGATGATAAGCGTCGGAACCTTAAACGCCGACAGATCTGGACGGAAATCGGTGTGGCTGAACGATTTGGCACATTCTAATGTCGAGCGCAGGCTTGCGTGAAGAGCGGTCCCTGTCGTCATATTCAACACATCGTCGCTGACTGGATGTGAAATCATGCCAACGCCGAAGAACTGCGGGAAGAAGGTATGGCGGAAGAAGCTGGCGCGATCAGTCTGGATGCCTTCCATGATCATTTGGAATGTTTCTTCGGGTGTTCCTTCAGGATTATCTGACGTTTTGAGCATAAATGGCACAACTGAAGAGATCAGAGCCGCCGAGGTGACACCCTGTCCTTTATGGCGACTCATGTACCGGGCGACCTCACCGCCGCCCATTGAGAACCCCACCAAGGTCACGTCCTCTGTTGCACCACATGCCTTCATGACATCGGCCAAGTCGTCTGACAGCGTGTCATAATCATATCCAGTCCAAGGCTGGTCTGAACGACCAAAGCCGCGACGATCATAGGAAATGGCGCGAAACCCAGCTTCAGCCAAAACGATCGCTTGAGCGTCCCACATATCGGCAGCCAACGGCCAGCCGTGCAGCAAGATAACTGGGCGGCCCGTGCCCCAATCTTTGACATAGAGATTTGTTCCATCGCGGGTTGTAATCATCGACATAGCTACTCCTTGGGTAAGATGAAATGCCATGCAAATAGATTGGAGCCGGGATAAAGATGATATGATAAGGAGCGAGAAAAACAGCTTTGAAACGCATTAATTACTGTGCCTTTAGGCGGTTTTACCGGGATAGGCTTTCGTACTTAGAAGCTGCGCGATATGCACTGTGTTTCTAGCCAAGGTCGCCGTTGCTTCTGCCGTTTTCTCAGGCGTCGATTTCAAATCCTTGTAATCGGTTTTTTGCATGGCTTCACCAACCCAATAAGTAACGGCCGCCGCCGGTATTGTAAAACCAACATCGTTCAGAGCTTGGAACATCTCAGCTGACGAGTGATGTGCGCCATCTTCGTTGCCAACTACTGCACAGGCAGCAACTTTACCATAAGAGACAAGTCGCCCCTGATCGTCAGTTTCGCTCAAGAAGGCATCCATACGCTCTAGCACACGCTTGCAGATACTGCCCGGCTGGCCCATCCAGATCGGAGTGCCCAGAATAAGTATATCAGCATCAAGGATTTCTGGCGGATTGCAGGCCAGCCATCATTCGGACCTTCTGCCTCTGACTTCACGCCCGGCAAAACATTATGATCGGCAATACGAATTTGTTTTCCTGTTACATCATGCTTTTTAAGCTCATCCAGCACCTGGCTCAGCAGCAGTTCGGTTGAAGAGGTTGCGGGGCCACTCTTTAGGGTGCAGTTGAGAGCGATCGCGGTCAGAGTCATAAGCATATTCCTTAATTTAGTTATTAAACTAAACGCTCGCTCAAATAAAAATTCTGCATCGGCTTTGCTCTTAGAAACCCTTAACTTCCACCAAACCAGTTATAGCCTTGGTCTTCCCAATACCCGCCGGGATAGGCGTTAGTGACAGTGATGGCCTTGATATGCTTCGGGTTCTTGTAACCAAGCTTGGTAGGCATCCGCAATTTCATCGGGAAGCCATATTCAGGCGGCAAAATCTGTCCATCGTAGGTCAGTGTCAGCAGAGTTTGCGGGTGCAGGGCCGTCGGCATATCGATGCTGGTCCAGTAATCGTCAGCACAGGTAAAGCCGATATATTTGGCTGTAGTGTCGGCGCCCACCTGCGTCAGGAAGTCGCTGAACCGCACACCACCCCAGCGACCAATGGCACTCCAGCCCTCGACACAGATATGCCGCGTGATCTGCTCCGTCTGCGGCATCGCATGCAGTTCGGCTAAACGCCAGCTACGCTTATTAGAAACCAGCCCGCCAACCTCTAACCGGAAATCCTGCCCATCCACCTGCCGTACTTCGTCGATACCGTAATAGGCATTAAAAGGGAACGGGCGCGTAAGATCGGCCTCGGTATATATCGGGGCCAGTTTGGTCGGGCTGAACAACGCCGCCTGCGCTTTGTCATTGAAGCGGGAGATACGCGCCAGCATATCTTCGACCGAGGCTTCATCATACAGCTTACAGCCCGTCAGCAGTGACAGGCCGCCTAACGTCAATCCGTTCCGCAGAAACAGCCGCCGTGACGGTTGCGGTAGGTCGGAGAGTAGCAGCGCCCGCTCGGCATCTTTTAGAATCATGGCCTTGTCGAGCTTGGAGCCGGCCTTGGCAATATCTTTGATAATTGGCATTTCAGCGCCCCACAGTCATGGCTTTGATCGTCTTCGGCACCAGCAGGGCCAGCGCCACATGCACGACGATAAAGCCACAAATCCCGGCCATGCTGAAGAAATGGATATAACGGGCGACCTCATAGCCGCCGAGCAGCGTTCGCAGCCACGGGAACTGCACATTCTTCCAAAGCACGAGGCCCGACATGATGAGCAGCGTCACATCGACGATGACGAAGATATAGGCGGCCTTCTGCACGGCATTATACTGGCGAATATCGTCATGCGAGAGATGGCCATGCAGCGCGGCCTTGAAATCATGCCAGATGGCGTGGGGTGTCACCGGCCACAGTTTTTCTTTCCAACGCCCAGTGGTGATGCCCATCACCAGATAAGTCAGCGCAGTGGCGAACAGAATCCAGATTGCGGCTAAATGCCACTGGATCGCCCCGCCCAGCCAACCGCCAATGGTGATAGTATGTGAGAAGCGGAACGGGAAAAGTGGCGAAGCATTATATATCTGCCAGCCACTACCAATGAGCGTGATAATCGCCGCGGCGTTTAGCCAATGCGTGATACGCAGCCAAATGGGGTGAATAGGTTTCGTGGCATCGGTCGGTGGTTGATCCATCGTTATCAGCCTTATGCTTTATATCTATGAGCGGCAAATGGAACAGCCCGGCACTTTCGCACCGGGCCATATTAATGCTTACTGATGGGCCATGCCATCGGTTGGCTTCATGCCGTCCTTCGGTGCCATAGCGTCAGTCTTGGCCATGCCATCGGAATGAGCCATCCCGTCCTTGGCCATGCCATCCTTCTTCATCATGTCGTTCTTTGCCATGCAGTCCTTCTTCATGCCCATGTCGGACATTTTGCCGCAATCCTGCATCATTGCGTCCTTCTTCATCATGCCATCGTCTTTCTTCATCATGTCGTCGGCAGCAAAGGCTGGGGCAGCAAACAACAGGGCGGCAGCAATAGCTGTAAGGGTCTTGGTCATGGTTTTCTCCATTGTGAGGGTTAGAAGATAGGTTTACCTTCCGCTAACCATTACGGCCCGTTGCCCAGCTTGGCTACATAATTCTTTGTAAGTTTTGTAACTTTTTTCAATCCCGCTGCGTATCCATTGAAGGACGACATGACTCCCGATTTAGAAGCGAGGCTTAAGCAGCTGGTGATGAAAACAAGGCAGGGGCCAAAGGGACAACAATCTGAAAGCTATGAAGTGCTGCTGCGCGAACTTGTACCGTTCCTGCGCCGAACAGCCCATGGCCAGCTATCCCGCTTTAATAAGGCAGATTATGCCGAAGATGTAACGCAAGACACCTTGCTGGCGATCCACCTCAAACTGCATACCTATGACGATAAGCTACCCTTCTTGGCTTGGGTTCGTGTCGTAGCGCGACACAAGCTGATCGATCTGCTGCGCCGCCTGAAGCTAGAGACCGCCTCGCTTGATGATGGACAGGAATTGGCCGATACGGCCAATATTGAAATGCCTGCCATTAAGAGCGATCTGACGAAGCTGTTAAACCAACTTAAGCCACCCGCTGGCGATCTTATTTATGCCATGCGTGTCGAAGGCGCGACTGTGCAGGAGCTGTCACAGCAATTCATGCTAAGCGAAAGTAATATCAAGGTGCTGGTGCATCGCGGATTACAGAAACTATCGCTCCTTATCGGCGCCGGGATCACCCTATGAATACCGATGACCTGATAAAGATACTGGCGCAATCGCCCCGCGCACCTCAAAAGCTGCAGATTGGCGCGTGGGGTATCGCGCTTGTGGCTCTGGCCACCCTTGCAACCCAGGTCATGCTGGGCCTGCGGCCTGAGGTGCTGGCTTTTGCGCCATCACCTTCACTGCTGGTGAAGCTGGCTGTTATCGGTCTATTGGCGCTTACAGCCGTCCTCGACCTGAAGGAACAATCCGTTCCTGTGGCAGCTGCCCGCTGTGCACGGCCTGTAGGCATCGTCACGGCCTTGTTGCTGGTAGGGCTCGTTGCTCATGAATGGCTGACCGTCGATAGCGCCCAGATCAAGGCATTCTTCTATCTACGTAATTTCCCTGCCTGCCTGTTATTCGTCGCTCTATACGGCGTTATGGGTGCTATTGCGCTGACCGTTCATATGCAGGCATCCGCTCCCGCCGATACGCGCCGTGCCGCCAGTGCCATAGGCTTTGCAGCTGCGGCAACAGGGGCTGTGGGTTATGCGATGCATTGTCCTATTGATAGCCCGACCTTCATCGCTGTGGCCTATGGCATCCCGCTATTCTTTATCACGCTTGCCGCTCGTCTAATCCTGCCACGATTTTTAAAGTGGTAGGCTGTAACCAATAGGCGGGTTGCTGCGTATATACAGGTGAACCCCATTTAGGAGTCACCATGAAAATCCGCACCATCGCCCTGCTTTCAACTCTTCTGCTGCTTGGCGCAACCACGCTTGCCAGTGCCGTCACTCTGCCTGACCCCGCGATGAATGAAAAACCTGCCACTGCGTCTAGCAGCGCAAGTATCGTGCTGGCTGGTGGCTGCTTCTGGGGCGTTGAGGGCGTGTTCGACCATGTTAAAGGCGTGACCAAGGCCGTGAGCGGCTATGCGGGCGGCAAGGCAGACACCGCGACTTACGAGGAAGTCAGCACCGGGACTACTGGCCACGCCGAGTCGGTTGAGGTTACATACGACCCGTCCGCTGTAACGCTGGGCCAGTTACTAAAAATCTATTTTTCCGTTGTGCAAGACCCGACCACGCTGAATTATCAAGGCCCGGATCATGGTACTCAATACCGTTCGGCCATTTTTGTGACCACGCCGGAACAACAGCGCGTCGCCACCGCCTATATCGCGCAACTCGACAAGGCCAAGGCGTTCGATGCGCCGATCGTCACGCAGGTTAGCTCACTCGATAAGTTTTATCCGGCTGAGGATTACCACCAAGGCTATCTGGCTCAGCATCCTTATAACCCATACATCATGATCAACGATGCGCCGAAGGTGGCCGCGCTGGAAAAGCAGTTCCCTAAGGATTACAAGAAATGAGGGCGTTCGCTGCCGGGTTGCTGCTAGGCATGAGTGTCATTATCCCCGCGCAGGCTTCCAGTCCGCCCAGCAATATGGTCGTGCTGGAGTTGTTTACCTCGCAGGGCTGTTCGTCATGTCCACCTGCGGACGCCTTGCTACAGCAGCTTGCTAATGATCCACAGATACTGGCGCTCTCGTTTCATGTCGATTATTGGGATAACAGCAGCTGGCGCGATCCCTTCTCGCGGCCGGAAAGCACGGCACGGCAATATGCCTACGGCAAAGCGCTGGGCCAGAACGGGGTTTATACACCGGAACTGGTAATCGACGGTGCGCGGGGTATGGTCGGTTCTCGCAGGAGCGATATTCAAGCAGCTGTGGCTGCGGCGAAGACGCAGGACAAGCCTGTCAGCGTTAGTACCACTCCTAGCGAAGATGGTATGAGTATAAATCTTTCTAGTGCCGCACCTGTTCCTAAAGCAGATATATGGCTAGTGACTTACAGCCCACAGGCAGTCACTGCCGTACGCGGTGGCGAGAATAGCGGCCATGACCTTGTCAGCATCAATAATGTCAAATTCATCACAAAGATCGGGCAGCTAACGGGAACAAGCACACAGCTTAATGTGCCTGCGCTGATAGCCGATAATCATTATGCGGTGCTGGTTCAGGTAGCAGAAAATGGGAAAATCATTGGTGCGGGGAAGACGTAGTGATCTGTTGCCTAATCTTCAAGGCACTGAAGGCATTCGAGAATAAGCTGGAAGCCATTGGTTTAACAGCCGGAATCAAAAATTATATTGTCTCCCGCCCCCAAAAATGCCCCCAAAGTATTCAGAGCGGCGATTAAGACTGCCAGCGATCGGCTTATAATCCGGATGCGTCTCCGCTCGCCTCAACTAACTGTTCATTATCACCCCCATCTTGGTTTTCAACGATTACTCCCTCGAGAAATTCCTTGTGA
Source organism: Alphaproteobacteria bacterium (assembly GCA_965246895.1). Classification (GTDB taxonomy): domain Bacteria; phylum Pseudomonadota; class Alphaproteobacteria; order JAIXQD01; family JAIXQD01; genus CBDFFX01. The sequence continues at coordinate 1,578,970 of OZ251993.1, forward strand.
CGTTCGCGGAGGTAAGTCAACGCTTGTCCCTCATCAACGTTATGCTCCAGCTTATCCTTCAAGAATTGTAGACGAGCGTTGTTCTCCTCAAGGATTTCGCCCCAAGTTCGGACGCCAATCGTTACGCGCTCACTTTTTTGGACCAGCTTTCTCAGACGGTCTGGACCATTTCTTATCCGCGCATCGACAAGTGCATCATATTCGTCGCCAACCAGCCAAAAATGCCACCGCAGACCGTCGACGCGGTTAAAGCGCGGGTCGGTTTCTACCGCCAGTGCATAGCCTTCCAGCTGGCTTAGGTGTTCAGCTGTCAGCGGAACCTTTGGCGCCTTCAATTCAATGACCAGATGTTCAATGTCATTTGCGCGGTGACGGCGTTGAGCACGTGACAGCATCAAGTCAACAATTCCGCGACTCTTATTTATAACTTTTACCGACTCATCGATTACCAGATCCGGATCGAGCCGATCTTTATGTATCTTTAAAACGGTGGTTAATTCACGGTCGCTTGCCCAAAGATTGTATTCTTCGCCAAATACCCAGGTATTTTGCTCCAGTATTTTATGTAGCTGCGATCTTTCCTTGAGATTTTTCTTTGCCTCGGCTTCGAATAATATGTAGCGCAACCCCTCGAGAAATTTCAATCGGTCGGCCACCATCTTGGCTGCGCTTATAATTCCCGAAAGGTCCGTCTCATTTAAAAGATCGGCCAGTTCAGTCTGTTTTTTCTTGGGTAACTTGAGCACTTCGCCGAGAATCTTTTGTAGCTCGCTTGGGCTTCGTTCAATTGCTTGACGCAGGAGCCTCAGGTGCAACTCAAGCTGCTGTGGGCTAGCGTCTTTGAGCTGCTGGGAAGATTCCTGAATGGTCACTGCCACGATGTCAAATATCTGACGTTCAGCGGTTTCAATCTGATTTAAAGCCTCGCCGTCAAACGGATAGATTTTCTGGTCTTTCCACTCGTCAACAACAACCTTTGCCCGGGCTGCTAATTTATTACGGTGTATTGTCTTAATCTGCGTTCGGGCCTCTTCAACGGCTGTCAGAATTGCTGGTACTAATTCAGCTAGTTCTAAGCGATTTTCTTGATGCAGCAGCGCGTTATAGGAAGATTTTATATATGCGGAAAAGTTAAATCCCGTCACGTGGAAGCGTCCATCCACTTGCACTAGCGGAAATCCCGCTTCGCTACAAAGATAGAGCACCTTCTTCGTGGCCGCTTTCCACTCTATAACCTCCAATGTGACAGGATGGGTCTGATCGTTTTCGTCGACGATAGGGGTTAGTTCAATTTGCCACTCGGTTTCGATTGCCCTTGATGGATCAATTCGCTCTCCCGAAACGGAAATCTGCACGTATTTATATGCTTTGAGATATAGGGCAAATATCTCGGATAATTCTTGGATACAGTTATCTGCCTCGAGCGCCTTAAAGTTACGTTTTAGATCGCTAATGATGACGGTTGTACCAGGCTTCGCACCTGCAACCGCAACTTCGTCGGTGACTCGCAGCTTGTCTATTTCACTTTCCAAGATGGTAATGTCGTATTGGAGAGGGCCCTTATCACCATGATAAACTACGCGCCAATCTACTGCGCGTCCCAATGAAAATGCCTTAAAACGCCCGCGACCTTCTTGCCCGTGCAGCTCTCGTCCTTCGCCCTTTGTTCGTGCTCCATGACGTTTCCAAGAACCACCGAGTTTGCCGAATAGTGCCGGCGCCTCATTGCGCGCGATCCCGTGTCCGTCATCTTGGACAATAATTCGGTGAAGCGATCCGAGCCCGTCATATTCGAGCTCGACGTCTATTTTTGATGCGTCGGCATCTAGAGCGTTCCAAATTATTTCGGCAAGCGCAGCAACTGGCTGCGCGCGCGACTGGCGTGCAACAAAATCGCGCTGTAGGCGATACCCACAACCTCGCGCCGACTGTTATAAACGGATGGCGTTTTGCCGAGATGCTTTATCGTCGATTGTTTCGAGATGGCGGCATTAGGGTTTGCCACGACAGGCAGGAGATAAGCGCCTAGACCGAGAAGGATGTCGAGCTGACCCCAATCTTCCGGCAGCGCTCCGTAGCGAACTTCCTGGTTATTTTTAGACGATCGAACAGCCATCTACCTACCCCCACGCAGCAGCTTAGAAGAACCTCGCTTAGCGAGGTTCTTCCGAATAACTGCTTCCCTCCACGACGTGACATCTTCCTCGAGCCAGCACACACTGTTTTGACCTATTTCGTACTGACGTGGGAAATCGCCCCGGCTAATCATTAAGTAAATTTGGGATTTACTAAGTCCAGTTCGTTGGATTACGTCTTTCATGCGCAGCATGTTCATGGCACCTCCGTTCATCGAGACTGTCCCGATGTCTAGAACACACCTTGGGCCCGCTCTAGACCTTTATGCACACCGTCACCAGACCAAGGAAAATCAACAGAATCCTAAGCGATCTGTGATTCGACGTAAGCTCCCCAAACTCCCATCATCTCTTTTCGTTGTTCAAGAAATTCCGCTCGGTCATAGGCCCGACCGAGTTTATCAGCGGATGCGTGGGCTAGCTGGCGATCAACGACTGCGTGGGGATATCCCAATTTCTCCTGAAGGGCCGTCATAGCCATTGCACGAAAGCCATGGATAGTCGTCTTCTTATGAAACTCGATCTGTCGTAGAGCCCCCAACATGGCGCCGTTAGACATCTGGCGACGTGGATTGCCGCGTAGCGGCACCACCCAGTCTTCTTCAACGCCAGGGCGACAGTTATAAGGATTAAGAACCTGCAAGCGACGCAGGATATCAATGGCTGGCTCTGACAATGGCACAACATGGTCGCGCCTCATTTTCATACGTTCAGCGGGGATAATCCACTGTGCGCTCTCTAGATCAATTTCTCGCCAGCGTGCGTTGATGAGTTCATTCGTTCGAACCAATGTCAGAATAACGAACTTGATGGATAGCTTGGTTTGCTCCAGCAGCCGTGCATTGTTATAATCTAGTGTCTTCAGAAACTCACCGAGTTCGCGATAATCGAGCGCTTTATAATTCCCCCGTTTGAATGGTCGCATCATTTTCTGAATTTCAGCTGCAGGATTGCGCTCCACTTTCTCGACCGCAATGCCATAGCCGAATATCTGATTGATGCATTGCCTGACCCTACGGGCAGTTTCGTTAGCCCCACGCTCCTGAATGGCTTGTATGAGCTTGTAAATGAAGCGCGGAGTTATATCGTCCAGTGGCATTGAGCCTATAAACGGGAAGACCTCCTTTTTCAGCCTGTAAATCATGCCGTTATAATGGATGGGCGACCATTTAAGCCGATTATGCTCGACCCACTCATAGGCGAGCTTTTCAAAGATATTCCGGGTTCGCTCGATATTAAAGAGTTTGGTACTCTTTTTGATAAAGGCTGGGTCTTGTCCGTCGCGCAGCTGCTTGCGGGCTTTGTCACGTTGCTCACGCGCTTCCAGAATGGATATCTCTGGATAGACACCTAACGATAGTATCCGCTCCTTACCGCCATAGCGGTATTTGTGTCGCCAATACTTTTGCCCCTTAGGCGTGACCTGCAGATATAAGCCGTGGCTATCCGAAAGTTTATAGGGCTTCGATTGCAGTTTTGCGTTGTCACACTTGAGCTTAGTCAACATTTGGGGGTATCTCCTGTATCCGTGATTTACGGATACCCCCAGAAGTGCCCCCAATACTTGAAGCTTGCTATGGTCCGGACAGGTCTTCTCTGGAAAATGTTCTTTGTAAAAACAAAGAGATACAATTTTCTCAAGGCCGGGTTGGACTGCATTGTTCAAGTAGATGGAGCGCCTGAAGGGAATCGAACCCTCGTCGTATGCTTGGGAAGCATCTGCTCTACCATTGAGCTACAAGCGCGTGGCAGCTAAGCTGCTGGTATGAATGTTTTAGGCAAAAGCGCTACAAAAAACAATGCCGAAGGCAAGGATAGCTATGGCCTGCCTGAATGGCGCATAGCACCTGCCCCCGTAGCTTACGCAGTCGCAGTAGCCGAAATGGAGGCACGCTGCGTGGCTATTGCTGCTGGCACAGCGTCAGAGCTTGTTTGGTTATTAGAGCATCCAGCGCTTTACACAGCCGGTCGTAGCGCAAAGCCAGTGGATTTGCTACAGCCACATTTCCCCGTTTATGAAACAGGCCGTGGCGGCGAATATACCTATCATGGGCCAGGCCAGCGCGTAGCCTATGTCATGCTCGATCTAACGAAGCGGGGGCGCGACGTGCGGAAATATGTGCGAAATTTAGAAGCATGGGCCAACACTGCGCTAGCAAAGCTTGGGGTCGTAGCGGAGCGTCGCGAAACAGATGGCGACCGCAGAGTTGGGCTGTGGGTTTCCCGAAACGACCATGATGAAAAGATTGCCGCGCTTGGGGTGCGCGTCTCAAAATGGGTGACTTCTCATGGCATTGCCATTAACGTTAATCCCGATCTTTCGCATTACAGCGGCATTATCCCGTGCGGCATCACGCAACATGGCGTGACCTCATTGGCCGCGCTTGGCAACGACGCGACAATGAAGGACCTTGATCAGACATTAAAAAATAGTTGGAACGAAATATTTGGTTAGCGCAGCAACGCTACGAACCGCATTATATTATTTAATTCGGTTTCCAGAACTGCACGGCGCTGCATGGTATCTGGGTCTTCGCCCCAACGTAGCATTTGGTAATCGCTGTCGATCTCGGCTGCGGCAACGGCCCCTGCTACATCTATTTGCCGTTCGATCAAAGCTAGGGCAATGACAAAAGAGCCAAGCGCAGAGGTCGCTTCGCTTAGCGCTGTTAGCGTAAATGCGTCATTATCTGCTAAATAAGCAGCAATCGAACCTGGCTCTACCGGCTCACGGCTCGGCAAAATGCCCGTTGTTCGCGGTAACGTGGCGCCAAAGCGTTGCGTAAGCCAAGCCTGCAACGGTTGCCATAGCTTTTCCTGCGCCGTTACTAGCGCCGAATCTTCAGCATAGTGAACAATCAATTCTGTCTGCAGAAATTCCAGCAGCGCCATTTGATCGACCGGCAAATCTTGTGCCGTCATCGCTAGCTGGGTAAGCGGCAGCCCAGTAAAATCAAGTTTGCCTGTTTGCGCTTCCCATTCGGTGGCAATGGCTTGCGCCAAAATTAAAGTTGGCAGCTTCAGCGCTTGCTTGGCAGGGGTCTGCAAAGAATTATCATCCAGCATCACGATAAATCCATCACGCTCTGCGCTAACTGAAACCGTCTGATAACGACGTACTAGTGGAATACTCATTCAGCAGCTACTGGGGCGGCAGGCATAGCTTGTGGCGTGTTAGACGCCGGCGCTTCCGTTGCCTTGATGAACTGGTCAAGCATATCGCGCGCGCCTTTTAATTTCTGCTGTACTTCTGGCGGAAGCTGGCTTGGTGCGGTTGTGGCATCCGGAGCTGCGGTAGGTTCAAAAATTTTTGTTTCTGCTAGGCATGGATTGTGCGGTTGCGTAATCAGCACCGTGGGATCTTGCCCTGCCGCTTTAGCCGCAGCGAGGCCCAGCCGCACGCTCGGCAGCGCATCGGCCAGCCTGCCAATCAACTGACCTGCCGCTTGCCCAGCAGTTGCCGCCAGATCGGCACTGATGCGCGGATCACTCAACGCACCCGTTACATGTAGTGGCAACAAAGTCTGCGTTAGACCGGGCAGCTTTGGTACGGCGACCAATCGCAGCGCAATCGTTTCTGCCCCTAAGTCCGCTTGCCCATCGCCGGAAAGTGCCAAAATATTGCTATCAAGGCCTATCCCAGCCTCCGGTCCGGCGGCATGCATAATGCCATCCTGCACGTTGAAATTGGCTTTCAAACACGCCAGCGTAACTTTATCCAATGCGTCTGGCCCTATCATTGCATCGAGCGCGCGCCGCGCAATCTCAGGGATAGCCACTGGGTTCAGCAAGCCGGGCTGAGCCGTGAACGCGACCGTGCCTTGGGCAGTAGAGGCCAGATCATGTAGTGCCGCGCCACGGCCAGAGAGTGAAAGCGCGATGCTGGCGGGGCTTTGTACAATTGGCCGGTCTCCGAAAACGCTAGACCATATGACGGGGTTTAACGCCGGTGCGTCTATTGTGAGGCTGGCCTCTTGATTAGCGCTCGCTGCCAAATTGATCTTCATCGGCTGCGCAGCACCCGGCGGCTGCGCAATGATCATGGTGTCTAGACGCGAATGTGCCAGTTGCGCCCCTATGTGCAGCGGCCCCCACGGCTCATTTCCCCGTACCACGCGTTCCACATCCAACACGCCATCCAAGTCGAGCGAGGACAATACCGACCATGGCAAAGGGGTCCGGCTGAATAGTGGCTCTGGCTGAGCCGTCGCGCCAATCTTAGCCTTGTCAGTTCCGGCGGGGGCTTTTGGCAAATCTAGCAGTGGCGTTGCTAGCTTCAGGGTCATATGCGGATGTGGCTCGGCTATTGTTACTGTCGCCTCGCCTTTTAAGGCTAAACGATCGACATTGGCTTGTAGATTGCCAAGACGGTGCAAATTCTCGTGGCGGCTGTAATCAGCTTCAATTGCCAGGTGATGCAGAGCGCTTTTCAGATCAAGCCTGATCGGCTGTAGCGTGCCATCTAACAAAGTTTTTAAGGGCCTTGATGTAAAACTAATCTGATAAGGAGTTTGGTTGTACTGAAAATCGCTGTTGAACTTAAAAGCTTGGCTGGCTGGAGCTTCCAATTCCAATCTTGTGATCTGCACTGTTTCCTTATCGCCTGGCGCAGTGTAATTAACCAATAGATCATTAACTGTTACCTGCTGCGCATCGAAGGTAAAGACGCGCCCATCCGATAGCCTTGCAGCGGGTTCAGTCTGTTCGATGCGCGGCGGTGCGCTGGCTGTATGGAATGTCCAATTATCGGTACCGTCGTCTGTTTGCGCCAAAGACAGCGTGGCACTGGAAATTTTCAAGCCCCGGATATGAATGGTATTTGAAAAAAGTGCACGCAGGTCGACCGTAACCTCTAACTTTGGCACCACCAGCATTGGCGTCGATTGAAAATCTGGAGCGTTCGCCAAACGCAGATCGGCGATTTCCAGCGTCAAGCCGTGCGCAAATGAGAATCCAGGTTTTAGTTCGCCTGCGATTGTTAGCTGCCGCCCTAGCTGCTCGCTAGCCAGTCGCGCTAAAGCGTCACGCCAGGTCGATGGATCGCTCTTTAGCCAGAAGATGACGATACCTACAGCAACCGCTAGCACTGCTGCCAAGACAACCAAAATAATTTTTAATAGCTGTCGCATCAGGTCAGCTCTACAAGCAATTTATTCAGGTCAAGCTTGGTCGAAAAGCCGAATTCTTTCCAGGCAGCCTGTTGCTCAATCGATAGCGGTGCGGTCAGATTAAGAGGTTTCCGCCCATGCCGTGGATGCGGCAGTTGCAGCCGCCAAGCATGCAGCATCAGCGTTGTAACCTCCAGTTCATAGGCCAGCTCAACCGATTTTTCATCGTAATATATACTGTCGCCTAAAATCGGGCAGTTCAGCAATTCGCAATGGACGCGCAGTTGGTGCGTCCGGCCGGTACGGGGCTGCAGTAGCAGTGCCGCAGCTTTGTGATGTGCATGATCGATAACCCAAAAATCGCTATGCGCATCCTGCCCGGCTTCGTGAGGCATGACGCGTCCATCGCTACGTTTTAACAATGGCGCTTGCACGATTCCACTGGGCGCTTCTGGTACACCAGACGTCAGCGCCAGGTAATATTTACTCGTTGTGCGCAACCTAAATGATGCCGTTAGAGCTCGCGCGGCAAAGGCATTGCGCGCAATCAATAGAATGCCCGTGGTCTCGCGGTCGAGTCTGTGCACTAACCGCGGGATTTCGTCGCTGTCGGAAAGCGCAAAGGCCAGCAACTCATCATCAAGACTTTTCTTGATGCCAGTACCGCCCTGCACAGCCATGCCGGCAGGTTTGTTGATGGCTACTATGTCATCGTCTTCGTAGATGATCAGGTCGCGCAGTTTCTTAATACGCGTTGGGCTGGGCAATTGCCGCCTTAGGCCATCAGGCGTTGGCGGCGTGCTCGTTACTAGCGGTGGTAATCGTACGCTTTGCCAGGCTTCCAGCCGCGTTTTGCCTTCCACCCGCTTACCATCAACACGAATTTGTCCGGTGCGCAGTAATTTCTCGATCTGCCCCTGCGTCAGGTTCGGGTATGATTGGCGTAGCCACCGGTCAAGCCGTAGCGTGGCCTCGTCTTCTTGAATGACACGCGTCGTTACCTGCGGCTTATCAACCATTGTCTTTCTTTCTTTGCGTGCGCAGCTGTTGCCAGTAGTCAAGGCGTTTCTGAATTTCACGTTCGAATCCACGCTCTACCGGCTTGTAGAGACGTTGTGGTTGCATGTTATCGGGCCAGTAATTCTGGCCGCTAAACGCATCCGGCTCGTCATGGTCATAGCGATAGCCGTCACTATAGCCAATCTCCTGCATCAGCTTGGTCGGCGCATTTAGAATCGTTTTGGGTGGTAGCACGCTTCCGCCTTCACGCGCGGCACGCATGCCCGCACCATAAGCTTTATAAGCGGCGTTTGATTTAGGCGCTGTCGCCAGATAAACAACGGCGGTCGCCAGTGCCAACTCGCCTTCAGGCGTACCTAATCGTTCGAAGCTTTCCCAGGCATTCAGGCACACCGTCAGCGCATTGGTATCGGCTAGGCCCACATCCTCGCTGGCGGCACGAGTCAGGCGACGCGCCACAACGCGGGGATCTTCCCCCCCATCGATCAATCGGCAGAAATAATATAGCGCGGCATTAGGGTCGCTACCGCGGATAGTTTTATGCAAAGCAGAGAGCAGATTATAATGCCCTTCGCGGTCGCGATCATGCAGCGGTGCGCGGCGATTTAGTAATTTTGAGAGATCATTTTCGCCGATTGTCTTGTCGGTTGGCAGCGCAGCCAGTTGTTCGACAAGCGTCAGCAAATAACGCCCGTCCCCATCGGCGAGCGACAAGATTTGCGCACGCGCTTCGGCAGTCAATGGTAATTTATGGCCAATTTGCGCTTCAGCACGCGCCAGAATGAGATCGAGAGCTAGCGTATCAAGCTTCTCAAGGACCAACACCTGCGCACGGGAAAGTAACGCGCCATTCAGCGCAAATGATGGGTTCTCCGTTGTCGCACCCACCAGCAGCACGGTGCCGTCTTCTATGTAAGGCAGGAACTGATCCTGCTGCGCGCGGTTATAGCGGTGAATTTCGTCAATGAAGAGCAACGTGCCGCGGCCTTCAGCTCTCGTTTCTTTCGCTTCAGCAAAAATGACGCGCAGCTCGGCTACACCAGTACCAAGCGCCGAAAGCGGCACGAAATCCAGTTCTGCCTCCGCCGCCAACAGACGGGCAATCGTAGTCTTGCCGGTGCCAGGTGGCCCCCATAAAATCAGCGAGGTCAGCGTGCCTTGCGCCAGCATCCATGTTAGCTGGCCGTCGGCGCCCAGGATCTGCGGCTGGCCAACAACATCCTTCAATTGCTGCGGACGCAGTCGCTCCGCTAGCGGCGTGCGCGCCTGTTGCAGCATACTTTTGCGCGGCTTGTGCGTATCTCGTTCTGCCTTGGTCGACATGCCGTTTTATAGCATGCGCGAATAACAAAAGTCAGCGGAAAGGACCTTAACCGACCAAGCGAAACTGCAAGATTGGCTTGCCTTTCGCTTGACGTGTATCGACAACGACCAAAGGACGGTCCGGATACTGGGCAAAGAGCGACTGCGTGCGCGGATGCAAAGCTGCCTCGGCCAAAATCGCCCCGGGTGTCATATTTTTCCAGCAATGCGCACAGCCTGGAAGCTTAATAGTTGTGATGTGGCGCAGCGATGCAGCCGCCTCGACTACTGCCGGATCAACTGAGCGACCCGATTGCACAATCTTGCGCGTGCGAACGCCGCGTTCATGCTGCAAGGCGACCAGCACGAGATAACCGAAGATATGAGACGTCGAATAGTCAGCTGTTTGGGACATGAAACCACCTGAATTGATATTAATCTGTGGGTTTATTTTGAAGCGCTCTGAGGGCGTATCGAGGAGCTTCGGCCGGGCAGCGCAGGCCACCCTGGCGGCGGCGCTGCCTAGAGTTTGATTTTAATAATAATACGTCGGGTCGTGGCCGGAAATGTCATTACCCGTTCAGGCTAACCGCGATTTCTAGTTGCGGCAAGAAAATTCGCCACGCTTAGCGGGTCAGCTTATCGAGCAAAGTGAAAATCTTATCAGCGCGAGGATTATACGGCTCCAGATGGATTGGCCCGCTGATATTGTCGATTTCGCTGCAATACTGCTGTTCAGGTGGCGCGAGTTCGCTTATTGGCTTGTCTAATTCGACAATCGTGGCAGTGACGGGTTGGTATTTGCCATAGGCTTGCAAAGACCCGCTATGTTCCGGGCATGGCGCCTGGGGTATAAATCCTGCCGCCTCACGCTCGATCATTGGACTACGCGGCGACGCAATATCATAAAAATGCCCGTAATGCTTGGCACCTGTACGATCGTCCAGCGAGAGCGGCTTGCGTATTACGCGCGACTCAAACAATCCCGCCACTTCCGCAGTATTGCCGATAAACATCGGAAAGATGATCTCCGGGCTGGCAATTTTTAAAGACTTAGCTTCTTCATGCAGTTGGCTAAGGCGAACGGTGCGGAATTTGATCGTATTCATATTACTTGCTCCCTGCTGTTAATGCAGGAAGCTTAAAATAAGTTGTAATCTATTAGGACTATAGCCCTGCAGTATCTGATAAATCGTATGACAATAAAGCTGCCGAATTACAGCGCCTTACAACGATCCAAACAGTTGCCAAGGTTTAACCCACATTGCCAGCCCGTTGTGAATGCACGCCCCACGCCCTGCAGCGGCTCGCGGCTATTACTGGGTTCGTCGGTGCAGATGTCGCTATCGCGATTGCAGGCGGCAGTGCAGGTATCATGGTTGCTCATACTTCGATTATCGCGCTCGCGGCCCAAGGGGCCAGCACAGGCTGTCGTTAACAAGAGAAACGACAGAAAAACAAGGCGTGCCATATTTATTCCGATCAGAAAAAATCCCCGCCGGCCTGTTTTATTCAGGGGGGCGGGGATGCATTGTTAGCTAAGCTTAAGCAGCTGCTTCATCTTCGCTTTCCGTATAGACCGGGCCGCTATCCTTGCCCTTGGCAGAGATGTCGCGGTCTACTAGTTCGATGATCGCCATCGGCGCGGCATCGCCATAACGGAAACCAGCCTTAAGCACGCGCGTATAACCACCAGGACGGCCCGCATAACGCTCAGCCAGGGTCGAGAAGATCTTTGCGACCATGGTTTCATCGCGCAAGATCGCCATGGCCTGACGGCGAGCAGCAAGATCGCCTTGCTTGCCAAGCGTCAAAATCCGCTCGACATAGCTTTTCAGCACCTTGGCCTTGGGCAGCGTCGTTTTAATCTGCTCGTGCTTCACGAGGGCATTTGCCAAATTGGCGAGCATTGCGCGACGATGGCTGCTGGTGACATTTAATTTCTTATGGGCTTTACCGTGACGCATAACGATACTCTCTTTCTTTGGCTTGGCCTTCCGTAGACGACCGATGGGACATGACCACCGCCTTCACATGAAGTACGGCAGCTTTTGGAAACAGCCGTTCTTAGAACGGCTCTTCCAGTTTGCGGATGAGGTCTTCGATATTTTCTGGCGGCCAATTCGGGATGTTCATGCCGAGCGATAGGCCCATGAGCGTCAGAACTTCCTTGATCTCGTTCAGTGACTTGCGGCCAAAGTTCGGCGTGCGCAGCATTTCTGCTTCGGTCTTCTGCACCAAATCGCCAATGTAAACGATATTGTCGTTCTTCAGGCAGTTGGCTGAGCGCACCGAAAGCTCCAACTCGTCAACCTTCTTCAACAGGTTCTTGTTGAAGCCGAGATCGCCCTTAGCTGTTTCTTCCGCGCCATGGCTGACAGCGGCGCGTGGCTCTTCGAAGTTGATGAAGAGCTGCAACTGGTCTTGCAGGATGCGCGCCGCAATGCCGACAGCATCTTCTGGTGAGAGCGCGCCGTTGGTTTCAACCGAAAGGATCAGCTTGTCATAATCGGTACGGTTGCCAACGCGGGTGTTTTCGACCTTGAAAGCGACTTTCTTGACCGGGCTAAACAGCGAGTCGACCGGGATAAGGCCAATTGGCGCGCCTTCTGGCTTGTTCTGCGTTGCCGGCACATAACCCTTACCATTCTCGATGGTCAGTTCCATGTTTAGTTTCGCGCCGCGATCCAACGTGCAAATAACGTGGTTCGGATCGAGAACTTCGACGGCATCGCCAAGTTCGATCATGCTGGCGGTGACCGTGACCGGGCCTTCGGCGCGCAGGCGAACCTTGCGCGGCGTGTCGCTATTCATCTTCAGCGGCATCGCCTTGATGTTGAGGACGATATCCGTGACATCTTCCGAAACGCCCTGGATTGATGAGAATTCATGCAGCACGCCATCGATCGAGATCGCGGTGACAGCCGCACCTTGCAAGCTGGAGAGCAGCACGCGGCGCAGCGCATTGCCGAGCGTCAGGCCAAAGCCGCGTTCCAACGGCTCGACCATCATGGTTGCAGCCCGGCGGGCATCGAAGCCTGTTTGGATTTTCTTTTCGGCTGGCAGAAATTGTGTCCAGTTGCGAGGATTGATCTGTTGCATGGGGCGAAACTCCCTAAATGTCTCTGGAACCCGGCATTTTGCCACCGGAACCCATAATGTTCATACCGCCCTTCGGCCACCACGGCCGACGGACGAAATACTAAAACTTAAACGCGACGCTTTTTAGCTGGGCGCACGCCGTTATGCGGGATTGGCGTCACATCGCGAATTTGCAACACCGTGAAGCCCATCGATTGCAGCGCGCGGATCGCGGACTCACGGCCCTGGCCAACGCCCTTAACCTCAACCTCAACAGTGCGAAGCCCATGTTCCATGGCCTTGCGGGCGGCGTCTTCGGCAACGATCTGGCCAGCATAACCAGTCGACTTGCGCGCGCCCTTGAAGCCGCACACGCCAGCAGCTGACCATGAGATGGCATTGCCTTGAGCATCGGTGATCGTGACGATCGTGTTGTTGAAGGTCGCGTTGATATGAACAACACCGGAAGAGATATTCTTCCGTTCCTTCTTCTTGGTGCGGGCAGCTGCCGCATTTTTGGCCGAAGCCTGTTGTTTTGCCATGAGCGTAGTTCCTTAGAAGCGTTAAATGAGCAGCGACTATTTACGGGTCGCGATCTTCTTGCCGGCGATCGGCTTGGCCTTGCCCTTACGGGTGCGCGCATTGGTATGCGTACGCTGACCATGGACCGGCAGACCTTTGCGGTGACGCAGGCCCTTGTAGCAAGCCATATCCATATAACGCTTGATGTTCATCGCGACTTCGCGGCGCAAGTCGCCTTCGACGCGGAAATTCTTCTCGATGTAATCGCGGATCTGGAGGATTTCATCATCCGACAGTTCGTTAGTGCGCTTAGCATCAGGAATTTTAAGTGCTTTGCAGATTTCTTCTGCACGTTGAGGGCCGACACCGAAAATATAGCGCAACGAAATCGTCACGCGTTTGTTGGCGGGCACATTAACACCGGCAATACGAGCCATGGTCTCTCCAATATTGTACGGCGTAACTGGCTTCGCATGCTTGAAGCATGCTCCACTGACGGGCCGTCGCTGTTGCGCTTCTTCACCACGAAAAAGCTGTTATCCGGCATATTTTCAAGTCCTTAGCGGGCGGAGAGCGCGACTGAAATATCAGCAGAAACGCAAGACCGGCCAGGGCTTTACACACCAGACGAGGCTGCGTTCTAGCGGGTTAATCCTTGTGGTGTCAAGTTTTTCGAGGCCTTTTGGCAAATTTTCCCGAATCTCCTATAACAAACCCATGAATAGCCTGCCCTTTTCTGACAATTTTATCAAAAATCTCAGTGTTTCTGCCAGTATTGTCTCCTGTGACAGCGCACATCTATTGCCTGAATGTGTAGCCTCCTTGCGGGAGAATGGCGTTACCGAAATCGTCATCGTCGATAATGGATGCACGGATGACACTGCTGCCTGGGCTAAAGGCGAGGGCCTGGGTTTAGTGACATGCAAGTTGAACGAAGGCTATGGCCGTGCCATGAGCCAGGGCGTCGCCGCCACACCCCCTACTGATTATTGCCTGCTCATCAATCCTGATCTGACCATGGATGCGGGCGCCGTTGCCGCTTTGCTGGCAGCTGCGCAACGCTATCCCGATGCTTTGCTGTTCGGGCCGCAGGTTATAGAACCGGACGGGCGGATTTTCTTTCAGGCCCGATCGCTGCTCTCCAGCTTTTTGCCTAACAAAGACGGGCCACTAATTCTACCGACCGGCGATGCCTCAACACCTTTCCTCACTGGCGCTTGCCATATGGTCAAGCGCGATTGGTTTTTAAAAACAGGCGGATTCGATCCGAACATCTATCTTTATTACGAAGATGACGATTTGTGCCGGCGTGCCGCCGATGCCGGGCAGCCGCCGATTTATGTGCCGGATGCTGTCACCCGGCATTTGCGCGGTCAATCGCACAAAGTCGCGCCGGCCAAGCGTTATGCCTATATCGAAAAGGGCCGCTGGCATGCAGCCTGGTCGCGGTTTTATATTTCCCAGAAATATAATCTGCCTATTTCGCCGCAGCGTTGGATGAATTGGTTTGCTTTTAAATGGCTGGGCGCGGCTGTAATCTTCAATCGTGCTAAGCGTGCGCGCTATGCTGGATCCTACTTGGGTGCTCGCGCTTTCAGCCGCGGCGAAACAGCGCTGCAAAAGGAAAATCTAAGCTAGTTAGCTAAGCTTAGGCGTATAGCGATAGACGTTAGTGTCGCGTTGCATAAAGCCCAGTTTTTGATAAAGCCCAGTTTTTGATAAAGCCGTTTGGCGGCTGGTCGGCGATCACTGGTCGTCAAATCAATTCGCGTCACGCGGCTTTGCGCCGCTATCTCCATAGCCGCGTTGACCAATTGCTCCCCAATGCCCTGCCCACGATGTTTGTCATCGACTACAACGCTCTCAAGATAGCCACAAACGCCACCTGGCAATGGTGCTACGATTAAACTGGCCGTGCCGACGATATGATCATCTGCACGTATGACAAAAACAATAGCAGCATCAAGTGCGCTTTGTAGCTTATCCATGTCGGTCAGCCGCATTGTAGGAGACAATTGTGCCAGTAGTCGGTTAATATCTGTCACCGCTTCCGGCGTTGCCTCGCGCAAGATTTCAACCGGCCCTGCCGTCATAGTCAGCCTGGATTATCCAGCGCTGCGGCCACAGCGCGTGTAACCTCATCCATCTCGGCCATGCCGTCGACCGCGCGCAGCAAGCCGGCCGCTTCATAGTAAGGCAGCAAGGGCGCCGTCTGCTCGCGGTAGGCAATCAGGCGTGTTTGCATCACTTCGGCATTATCATCGGCGCGGCATGTAAAGGTCGCGCCGCCGCAACGGTCACAAATACCGGTCACCAACGGTTTCTTGAACGTTTCGTGATAGCCTTCGCCGCAAGTGGCGCAGGTGTAGCGACCGGCGATGCGCTCTACCAATAACGCAGGATCAACCTTCAACTGGATCACCGCATTAAGCGGCGTGCCGCGTCGTTCCAACATGATACGCAAAGCTTCGGCTTGCACGACCGTACGTGGAAAGCCGTCTAGGATAAAGCCGCGTGCGCAATCCGGCTGTTGCAGCCGCGCCTCGATTAGCTCGATCATGACATCGTCCGAAACGAGTTGCCCGCTATCCATCGTTTGTTTGATGCGTAATCCAAGATCACTGCCTGCCGTCATCTCGGCACGCAGCATATCGCCGGTTGAAAGCTGGGGTATCGCATAACGATCCATCAATAACCGGGCCTGCGTGCCCTTCCCCGCGCCCGGCGGGCCTAGGAGGATCAGGCGCATGCTTGTTTACCGACCGCGGATGCTGCCACGGCCACTGCCGCCGCTGGCCCGGTCGCCTTTTAACCGTGCTTTTTTCAAAAGGCCTTCATACTGATGCGAGAGCAACTGCGCATGCACCTGCGCGACCGTATCCATCGTCACCGAAACTACGATCAGCAAGCCCGTGCCGCCAAACACGAATGGGATCGCAAATTCAGCAATCAGGAATTCTGGGATCAAGCAAACTAGCACCAGATAGATTGCGCCGACTGTGGAAAGGCGCGTCAGAATGTAATCCAGATAGTCTGCGGTATTCTTGCCGGGGCGAATGCCAGGAATGAAGCCGCCATAGCGGCGTAGGTCTTCCGCTTTTTCCGCCGGATTGAAATACAACGCCGTGCAGAAGAACGTGAAGAACATGATCATCGCCGCATAGAGCGCCATAAAGATCGGCTTGCCATGTGCCAGATTGATCTGAATCCATTGCACCCATTCCGGGATCGAGCCGCCGGCTTTATTGGCGCCATAGAAATTCACAACCGTCATCGGCAACAGCAGCAACGAAGATGCAAAGATCGGCGGGATGACGCCGGCCACATTCAGCTTTAGCGGCATGTAGCTGCTATCGCCGCCATACATGCGGTTGCCGACTTGCCGCTTCGGATATTGCACGACCAGCCGCCGCTGCGCACGTTCGACAAAAACAATAAGCGCGATGATACCCAATGCAAAAGCGGCAAAGCCGAGGATAAAGATCGCGGAGAGCGCCCCCGTACGGCCCAGCTCAAGGAAGCCCGCAACGGCATGCGGAAGTGCCGCGACAATACCAACATAGATGATCAGCGAAATGCCGTTACCGATCCCGCGGGCAGTGATCTGCTCTCCCAGCCACATCAGGAACAGCGTGCCGCCCGTCAGCGTCACAATCGTCGTCAGGCGGAATAGCAGACCCGGATCCATCACAGCACCGCCAGCGCCACCCGTGGCCGCCCCGCCCATGCCTTCCAGGGCGATCGCTAGGCCATAAGCCTGCGCCGCTGCCACAACGACCGTCAGATAGCGCGTATATTGGTTCAACTTCTTGCGGCCGCTCTCGCCTTCCTTCTTCAAGGCTTCCAATGATGGCACCATCGAACCCAGCAGCTGCACTACGATCGAGGCGGTAATGTAAGGCATAATTGTCAGCGCGAAAATCGTCATCCGGCCCAGCGCGCCGCCGGAGAACATATCGAACATGCCCAAAATCCCGCCCTGGTGCTGCGCGAAGATCGACTGCAGCACGGAAGGGTTAATGCCTGGCAACGGGATATAGGTGCCGATGCGATAGACGATCAGCGCCAGTAGCGTGAACCAGAGGCGGCTCTTCAGCTCGGCAGCCTTGCCGAAACCGGAGAAATTGACGTTCGAGAGCATTTGATCGGCGGCAGCCATGGGTATTCCTTAAAGATAGGCCCTGAACGGGCAAAACAGTTACCGCTTAGATAGCCCGCCTACCCCCCATTAATCAAGGGGTGGAGGATTAGTGACCTTTGCCAATACTCGGCGCTGATGCTGCAGCGCGGGAGGCTGGCGCGGGGCGTGATAGTTTAGTTACAACTTCGCATCCAGCAAACTCAGCCAACACACTTAGGATCGGCACGAAGAATTCGTTATTTGGCTTCAGCGCGGGCAGAATGAACCCAGCGGCTTCAAACTTTAAATCTTTAGTGAAAATTTCTGAACCGCCATCAACCGTATAACGCGACAGATGCGCGCCACAGTCTGCAGCTATAGTATTGCTGATGTATATGTCTGCAGCTTTGCGCAAATGGGGTATGTTCAGTGTTTCTGGCCTAGCAGCCCGATTATCAAAAAATCGGTGCTGCTCAGCAAATGACAAGGCCGCAAAATCATTATCGAACATTAGTTGCCGCCGCGTATTTTGCGCGCGATATTCAGGTGTGTATCGATCCTGACGTTGCAGATCAAACTTACTTAAATCCGTTGACCAGTGCCAAAGATCTTCAACTGTTCTCATGATTATCTCCTATATAGATTGTTTTAAACCTGGCATGACCAAATCTAAAGTTATTTTATTGCAGGCATTGCAGGTTTAGCCGTTGGCTTTTCCGTCTTCGCGGGCGCAGCTTTTTCAGTTGTCGGCATCGCTTCCTGCGCTTCATTCCCTAACCGCCGGATGATCCCTGCCAATCGGTCGCGTACAGCCACCGCTGCCGCTTTGTCCTTTATCGGCGCGCGGTGGATCAGCACGCCATAGATTCCCGTTTCGGTCTTATAGGCCAGCACCGTGGCAACTTCGGGCCCGCAGGTTAGGTCGTAAGTGGCAAGCGTAAGGCTCGTCAATTTTTCAGCTTTGCCACCTTCGATTTTCAAGCCCGGCTTGCACTGACCTTTCAGCTGATTAATGGTGCCATCGCTTAAGCTTTTGAAATCTTCGACTTTGCCCGCGCGCGCTTCGCGGAAGCCGCCATCCAATTGCGCGCCAGCTTCATTTGTCACCCAGGCGATATCGACCGCCTGCGCGCCCTTGCCGCCTGCTAGCGCCAATGGTTTCACGATGACCTTGGCCTCTTGCAATAACGCCGCCAGCCCTTGCGGCAATGTCGGCGCCGCCCCCGCTGCACCCTTGCTGCCATCAGCCACGCATTGCTGCAGCGCTTTTACGGCTTCACTTGCACCGGCTAATTCGAACACCGTTGCATCGGCATCGCCCTTGGCGGTGAAGGTTTTACCTTTCGCGAGCGCCGTCAGAAACGCTGGGTCGTTCCCCAGCTTCATCAGCAGCAGTTCAGGCAGGCCCGCTTCGGCCGTTACCTGTTTTGTCCACACTGTATCCACCGCTAGCGTCAGCGCAAAACTCTCGCCTTTCTTAAAACCCCCGCCCGAAACATCCTGCGGCACCTTGATTCCAAGATTGATTTCCTGTGCGGGCGAAAGCGCGATAGCCAGCGTCAGCCCGGTTTTAGGATCAGGCAGCTCGGCCCGGCAAAAGCCAAACGTGCCGTCGCTGCGGCGAATGCCGTTAATATCCCAGCCATTAGCAAGCGCAGGCGCTACAAAGAGAAGGCTCGCCAGCAGCATCGCGCTTATGCTAAACCGCGATTGGACGAGGAGACCGAAGTTATGATGAAAAAACTGGCGCATGCCGTCACTTTAGCCGAGCTGGCGGCCGCGGTCGACGGGGTGATTGAAGGTGACGAGACGCTGGAAATCAGCCGCGCTGTTCACCCGGACGATGCTGAAGGCGCAAGCGATCTCGCCGTTGCCATGACCCCCACAATCTTCGAAACCCTGACCCGCAGCGCCGCGACTGTCGCACTGCTGCACGAAAAAATGCCAACGCCGCCGAATAATATTAAAGCCGCGATCCGCGTAGCTAAGCCAGGTCGCGCCATGTCAGGCTTGACCGGTTTTCTTGACCGGCCGCGCTGGCATACGGCAGAGATCCACCCCAGCGCCGTGATTGAGGCTAGTGCTACGATTGGCGCAGGCACGAACATCGGCCCGCATTGCGTGGTTGGGCCGAATGCAATCATCGGCGCGAATGCAACCCTCTACGCACAGGTAACGATCGGCGCGCGCGCCGTGATCGGCGCTGGTTGCCATCTTCATCCCGGCGTTCGCATCGGTGATGATTGCGAGATTGGCGACCGTACCATTATCCATTCCAACAGCGTCATCGGCGCCGATGGCTTCAGCTATACTGCCGCCGGGCGCGGCAGCGTCGAGGCTGCAAAAGAAGGTGCCACGCAGGTCGGTCAGCATTCGCACAGCCGCGCTTCCAATACCCACCTCCTCCGCATTGGCTCGTTAGGCCGCGTTGTGATCGGCAGCGATTGCGAGATCGGCGCACTAACCGCGATCGACCGCGCAACCCTGCGGGATACGCTGGTCGGCAATGGCACCAAAATCGATAATCTGGTGCAGATTGGCCATAACGCCATTCTCGGCCAAAATATTATGGTTTGCGGCCAATCGGGCATTGCCGGCTCGACCGTTATTGGCGATCGGGTTGTAATGGGTGCGCAAAGTGGTGCTGCGGACAACATTAAGATTGGCGAAGATGCTGTGATCATGGCCAAGACCGGTATCGCCGGCAATGTGCCGCCCGGCACCGTCTTGTTCGGCACGCCCGGCCTGCCGCGAGAGAAGACCGTATCCCAGCATATGGCGGTCTCCCGCTTGCCCCGGCAAATGCCGCAAGTGCTGGAACGGCTAGCACAATTGGAGCAGAAACTTGCCCATCTTGAATCCGGCTCGGAAAAAAGCTAAGCCTTCACAATCACTACAGTGGAATGACAATGACAAATCAAGCCGTGCAAGATGAAATTCTAGATATTATCGCGCAGAAGGGCATGGTCGCTCGCGATACGTTGGCACCGACTGTGAAACTGGCCGATCTTAATATCAGCTCGCTCGACGTTGTCGAGATTGTGTTTGCCTTGGAAGACAAGTTCGATATCTCGATCCCTTTCAATGCCAACCAAAGCGCCGAGGCTGCCGCTGATGGAACAAGCGGCGGTGCCGCCAAGCTGGAATTTTCGACCGTGGGCGATGTCATCAACGCCGCCGAAAAACTACTGGACGCAAAAGGCTGACTTTAAATATGCATCGCGTCGTCATCACCGGAGTCGGCGTTGTCTCGTCGCTAGGGCAGGATTACTCGACGTTTAAGAAAAATCTGTTGGCCGGCGTCTCTGGCATTAACCCAATTAGCAATATCCCAACCGATAAGCTTGTGATCAAAAACGCGGGTGAGGTGAAAGACTTTGACCCCGCCCATTGGATCGACGCTAAATCTATTGGCCTGATGGATCGCTTTGCGCAATTTGCCGTAGCAGCTGCGAAACAGGCCATCGCTGACAGCGGCCTCGATTTCAACGCCGACGGGGAGCTGGCAGACGGCACCGCCTGCATAATCGGTAGCGGCGTCGGCGGGCAGAACACGCAGGAAGATAATTACAACCGCCTGCATCGTGAGGGCACAGTGCGTCTGCATCCGCTCACGATCCCGAAGCTTATGATCAGTGCGGCTTCATCACACGTCAGCATGCAATGTAATCTACGCGGGCCGAACTATGTGATTGCCAGCGCTTGTGCCAGCGCCAACCACGCTATTGGTGCCGCCTATCATTATGTGAAATACGGCATGGCCCGCGCGGCGGTGACGGGTGGCACGGATGCCTGCGTTACCTTTGGTACTATGAAGGGCTGGGAAGCGCTGCGTGTAATGGCGCCAGATGTTTGCCGACCATTTTCGAAAGGCCGCAATGGCATGAGTCTTGGCGAGGGCGCAGCGATCTTTACGCTGGAACGGCTAGAAGATGCACGAGCGCGCGGTGCAAAAATATACGGCGAACTTGCAGGCTTTGGCCAATCGGCTGACGCGCGAGACCTCACCTCGCCTGACTTGCGCGGCGCTAGCCGGGCCGTGCAGGCCGCAATGGATGAAGCACAACTTGCGCCTGATGCCGTGCACTATATCAACGCGCATGGCACCGGCACCACAATCAATGACGCGACTGAGACGCAGGTGATAAAAGATGTCTTTGACGAGGCTGCTTACAAGGTGGCGATCTCCAGCAGCAAGTCGCAACTTGGCCACGCGCTTGGCGCAGCCGGCGCGCTCGAACTAGCCGCCAGCCTTACCGCGCTTTCGGAACAAACGGCGCCACCGACGATTAATTACACAGACGCTGACCCTGCTTGCGACCTTGACTATGTACCGAACGAAGCGCGGCCAATGCGCATCCATGCGCTACTCTCAAATTCTTTCGCCTTTGGCGGCCTGAATGCGGTTTTGGCCGTAAAGCGTTTTGCCTAAGCCAATTCCGGCAGCGGATTTGCTCCGTATTGCCGATTATCAAGACGCCGCGCCCTTCACGATCGATCTTGTCTATGCGCAACCACAGCACCCAGACAATCACTTTCCTGGCCTCTATCGACCCGATGCGCAATTGTTCGTGCACAAACTATTGTTGCCAACGCTGTTAGAAGCAGCACGGTTAGCCTACGCTCGTCATGGCTGGACGCTTTGTTTCCTCGACTGCTTCCGTTCGATAGAAGCACAAGCGAAAATGTCAGCATGTGGATTTTTGCCTGCACTAGTTTCGACGCCGGGTCGTGGCGGGCACCCGCGTGGCATGGCCGTCGATGTGACTGTTAAAGGCCTCGACTTTGGCACGCCCTTCGATTTTTTCACTGACGATTTAGTGCAAAATCTGGCGGCGCGGCATTGGCCACACCAACCGCACATTATGCAGAATCGCGCGCAGCTGGATGCCTGCCTGTTTGATGCCGCCATGGCAAACGGCCTTCAGCTTGAAGGCTATGCGGAAGAATGGTGGGACTATCGCCTGCCCCGCGCATTATTCGAACAGTACGCCCCTGTCAGCGAAGCCGATCTGCCGCCAGCCATGCGCTTAACAGAGCCTCTAAATATTTGATGAATCTGCCCGGATCGTTGCCGTCACGCTATTGCCAGCCTGATTGTATACCAAAGTGTCAAAACCAATAAGGTGCGCCTGTGCGATGCCGCGGCCATTCTTAGCGCCTGCCTGGCTCGGGTCGAACCGCAGCCACCGTTGCCAGTCAAAGCCCTGGCCTTGATCAGTGATCGTCACCTGCAATGCACCACCTGCGCGCACAAACCGCGCCTGCACATGACGTGACGCATAATGCGGGTCGGCGGCACGCTTAGTTAACTCTGCCTGATAACCGCCGCTTTGTAGTAGCTCCGCCTTGCGGATGTGGCCCAACTCAAGATTCCCATGTTCAATGGCGTTAATCAGCAACTCGGCCAAGCCATTCACCACGCGCTCTGGACGCGGATAGGCATTGGCCAGAAAACTGGCTGTATCTTCAGCCTGCTCCAGGGTTCGCAACGTAAACCCCATTTCATTCAACAGCGAAAAAGCCGTGCGGTGCTTCTGCAGTTCCTGCCCTAGCGCGCGTCCGCGGCGGCTTTCTGTGATAGCTGCCGATAGCACCGCTCCAAAGACGTCGTCTTGCAAAGGCTTGGTTAGATAATAAAAGACACCCGCGGCAATGCCCTCGCTTACTTGATCGGGCCGATCAAGCCCGGTCAGCATTACCACTGGCAAGCGGCGCAAACGCGGCGTGGCTTTCAACTTCCTGATCAATGCCATGCCGTCCATGATTGGCATTTCACGATCAAGGATGATGGCATCTATGTCTGCTGCATTCGCTTCAATAATTTCTAGTGCTACAGCACCATTCTCAGCTTGCAGCGCTTTGTAGCCGTATTGTCCTAATTTATCGACAATTAGCGCCAGCTGTGTGCGGGAATCGTCTACCGCCAGCACCAGTGGTTTTGGCTTGATGCTCGCTTCAATAATTTCGGCTTTCAGTTTCATGATTATCTTTCGCTTAAAGCTGTTGTGGCCGCCACATGGATCGGCTTCAGCAGATAGTTTAAAACCGATTGCTGGCCGAGAATGATGTTTCCCTCCAACGTCATGCCAGGCATCAATTCAGCTAGCCGCGAATTTTGGCTTTCGCCGTTGGTATCGCCAGCTGGATCCAGCGTCACGCGCGCCTTGTAATATTTAACTCCCGTAGCGGCGCCGTTTTCCGTGAAAGCTGCCGCCGACAGTGCTGTAATCCGTCCTGTGAAAACGCCAAAGCGCGCAAAGTCGAAGGCACTGACTTTGAGCCGCACGGTTTGCCCGACATGAACGAACCCGATATCCTGCGCTGATACGTGAATATCGGCGGCCAGCTCGCCATCTGCGGGAATGATTTCGAATAAAGTCTGTCCTGGCGAGACAACAGCGCCAATCGTATTTAGCTGCAGGCCTTTCACATACCCTCGCACAGGCGCGGTAACTGTTAAACGCGCTACTTGTTCATGCAAGCGCGCGACCCGACTGGTTGCCTGTGCGATTTTACCATCTAGCTCACTTAATTCTTGTGCGGCTTGATCTTCGTACTTTGCATCCAGGGCGGTTAAACGATTGCGATATTCACCTACCGCTTTTTTAGCTGCAGACAATTGCGCCTGCGACCGTTGCGCGGCACCGCTCGCTTCCAGCACGCGCAGCTCAGCATCATGCAATCGCGTAACCGTTACCAGCCCCTTGGCCTTTAAAACGTTTAAACCGTCTAGCTCGCTTTGATTGACGCGCGCTTGTGCGCTGTAGCTATTAATGTCGCCGGAAAGCGCTATAATCTCGTCAGCCTTTTGTGCCAACTGCTCCTGAATGACGGCGCGTTCGCTATTGCGGGACGCCCGCAGCGTCAAAAGCGCAGCGTTATCACCCAAGTTTTGACCGATGCTATCGGGATTGCGGAAGGCAGACAATGTTGCAGCCCGACGCTTTAGGGCGGCTAGTGCAGCGTCTGCCTCATCATATTCACGTTCAATTCCAACGCCGGAAAGACGCATCAGCACCTGCCCTGCCTGCACCAATTGCTGCTCATGCACCATGATGTCGGCGACAATCCCGCCGTCGGCATGCTGTACCACCTGTGCATAGCCGGGCGGCACAATCTCGCCAGGGGCGCGGGCGATCTCGCTGACATTCGTAAAGCCGGCCCAGATAATGAAAGCGATCACTAGCGCCGATAAGATCAAGGCGGTGCCAGCCACCAACCGTGGGCGCTCCTCATGCAACAGCAAGCCACTTTGCGACAGCAGTTGCAGTTGTGGATTCGTAGCGGGTGCGATTGATCGCGTTTGCTTCTGTAAAACTTGTGGCTGGTATGTTACTTTTGCTTTTTGCGGCACGCTTAACTGCGGCGCAGCTTCAAGGCGAGAATTTGTTGCTCGTAGAGAGAAATTCATCATCGCTCCATTTCAGCTAACAAGGCTTGCAAATCTCTTTGCACGACGGTGACGGGCGTATGGCCTGGCCTTAAATAGATAATACGGTCCGCCAAGGCCGCGTGATCGCGGCGATGCGTGACAAATAAGGTCGTCTTGATACCGCGGTTGGCTAACAAAAGCCGGCGATAGGTCTCTTCCGCATCGCCATGCATAAGCGCATACGGTAATTCATCGATCAGATGGACCTTGGCGTCGCGCAGGATCAACCTGGCTAGGCTAATACGATAAGCTAGCGACGGTGGAATACGCCAACTATCATGGCTGCCAACCCGCGCTGCCAATCCGCCCTCTAGAATGCGCACATCGTTGCCGGCCCCAGCGCTGTCAAGCGCTGCCCAAAGCTGTGCTGTCGTCGCGTCCGGCTTGGCTAGACGCAGATTTCCAGCAATGCTGCCGCGGAAAAGATCCGGCTGCTGCGGCATATAGGCAATAAGGTTGCGTAGCGCTGCCACATCGAACTGGCGGATATCAATTCCGTCGATCCGCACGCTGCCGATCTGCGGGCGCTGCAGCCCCGGCACCAATTTTAGCAATGTAGACTTACCAACCCCATTCGCACCCATAACCGCTACCAGCTCACCCGGATTGATCGCTACATTCAGACCCATCAGAATGGGCTCGCCGATCTGTGCAGCACGATTTTGTCGCAAGCTAATATTCACGAATTCAACCGCACCGGCAATGCGCGGCGTCGGCAGATTGCGAATGCGCCCGTCGCTCTCGCCCTGGATTGCTTGCAACTGATCTAATTGCCGAAAAGCCAGCGCCATCTGTTCGAACCGGGGCAAGGTCGTGCAAAACATGGCAAGCGGAGCCAACAGTCGCCAGGTCAGCAACATTGCCGCTAGCAATGCACCCTGCGTCAGCTGGCCGTCTAAGACACGCTCGACGCCCCAGATCAGCGTCGTCACCCCGGCCATGCCATTGGCCCAGGTCGCGCCATGCTCTAGCCAATCGGTCAGGCGCGCGCTAGAGCGGCTGGCGGTGGCAGCTTGCGCTGTCAACACACTGCCGCGCGCCGCATATAAACTGGCCATGCCATCGGCGCGTAGCGTCAATGGCTCATGAATTGTCTCAAGCAGCAACTCCTGCCGGTTTGCATGCGCAATCCCTGCAGCCTCTAACCGCCGCGCAACTGTCGGACGAATTGCAAAAAAAGACAGCGCGTATAGGCCAACCATCATCAGCGGCACCAACGCCAAGGGCCCCGCAATAAGATAGACTACGAGCAGCATGATCAACGCTGCCGGCAATTCGAACAGATTAAGAAAGAGCGGACTACTAAAGAAATCGCGAATGGCTTCGAAGCTTTTTAGACGCGCGACTTGCGCTGCGATCGAAACACCCTCCACCATTGCTGCTGGCAGCGTCAGCAAGCGCGCAACGATATCAGCGTTGACGATATGATCGAGCCGCGCTGCCGCCCAACTGACAAGCCCTAGCCGCAAGCGGCGCAATAGCGTTTCTCCCACTACGATCAAAAATAAACCGACGCCAAGCGGAACTAGATCGGTCATCGCAGCGGCACCAGCCACGCGGTCATAAACGACCATCGTCAAGAGCGGCACAGACAGCGCGACAAGCTGCACGGCAATGCTCATCGCCAGCAGGCTGCGCCATAGCGGCCGGTATTTCTCCAGCAATTGTCGCGACCAACCACGCCGCAGCGGCGCGCTTAGCGGTATGCTATTTGTTAGTGACAGAAAGAATAGGCCGCGGAGTTTATCGGTCGGTGCTTCCGCCAGTTGCAAACCCTGGCTGGTAAGGCACAGACAGGGGAAGTGCCGCGCTTCTAGGCCGCTGGCAGTCCCGCGCCAACTGCGGGTCTGCATTCCTAACAACGCCAGCATGTTACGCAAGGCAACCGGGCTTAAGCCATCCTGCGTTTGCTCATTTGCTACGGGAAGCGCCGCACGTAGCATTGGCTTCGTGACGGTCAAGCCGCGGCGGGCTGCAAAGTCTGGCACCAGCTTTATGAATTCCGCGCGCGGCGCCAGCATAAGCGCCATCATAGTATCACCCCACTTAGATCAGGCTGCAAGCTTGCTTGGCGTGCCGTGGCAACTCCTGAATCGTTTGAAATCAATTGCAAGGTGCCATTCGATAAACGGTAATGGCGTTGCGCCAGTGCACGAATATTCGCATCACTCGTCGCCAACACTAAGGTCGTGCGGCCTAGCATCCGCCCTAACAATGTCAGCAGCGCGCTATAGCCGCGCGCGTCCAAGCCGCGATCGGCGGCATCGTAAAGCACCAAGCGTGGCTGAGCGCCATTGACTGGCGCCAGCGCCCGCGCCAGCGCCAATCGCTGTTTGAAGCCTGGCGGAACCGCGTCAGTCTGCGTGCCTAACAGCGACGTTGCATACCCAAGCGGCAAATGTGCAATATCTTGTTCGA
Source organism: Alphaproteobacteria bacterium (assembly GCA_965246895.1). Lineage (GTDB taxonomy): Bacteria > Pseudomonadota > Alphaproteobacteria > JAIXQD01 > JAIXQD01 > CBDFFX01. The sequence goes on from OZ251993.1 coordinate 1,606,111, forward strand.
GATCAAGCAGTCGCGCCAACGGCAACATGTCTGCCAGCTTAACAAGCCCAAACCGTGTGAGATTATCGGCAACAGTGCCGCGCAAAATGCCTGCGTCCGCGCGCAAATAAGCAATGCTGGCAGGCAATTCCGCCAAGGCGGATTCCTCTATGCCCGTAGCCCATAGCGGCTGCCCGTCCAACCGTACGGTACCTTGCGTTGGCGCATAGAGCCCACTGATTATGCGTAGCAGGGTCGACTTGCCACAACCCGGCGGCCCATCGAAACTAATTGCCTCCCCTGGCGCCAGATCTAAATTAATATTATTCAGCAGGTTTACCTGCGGCCCTGCCTGACTTGGATAGGCAAGGCTAACATTAGACAGCGTCACCGCCGCCGCACTGTCAGGTGCGATAGTTGCTCGCGGCTGTGCGCCTGCGCGTGGTTCTAGCGCCTGCAACCGCTGCAGGCTGCGCTCGGCTAATTGACCGTCTTGGAACCGGTGCCACAAACCCAGTGCGCGTTGCACCGGCTGCATCACCCGGCCCGCTAATAAAATGCAGGCGATCAAACCACCTAGCGTCAGCCCGTGACCCTGCCAGCCGCCACCGGCAATCCAAGCGCCGCACAGCGTCATCGTGCCAAGCATAATCTGGCCATAGAGCGCGCCGTCACCAGCGGCTTTGTTGGCAATGGCAACCGTAGAATAGTTACTGCCATTCAGTTCCTGCTGTAGGTGATCGTAGCGGCGCAGCTGCCGTTGCTCGGCGCTGCAAGCCTTGATCGTGTGAATACCGGCCAGCGTTTCGGCTAGAAAATCATAGCGCTTGCGATCGGCCTGCTCGCGCGCGACCAAAGCCTTCTGCAAAGCGCTGCTGAGACCTAGCGCCCGCCAGGCAAATAGGGTTAGCAGGGCCAGTGGCACAAACACTAACGGGCCGCCCAAATAGGCGATCGCAACCAAATAAAGCGCGCCAAACGGTAATTCAAGCAAAGTGATGAACGCTTGGCCGCCATGAAATTCACGGAGGCGACTGATAGCTTGGAAACCCTGCAGCAAGCCACTCGTGGTTTGCTGGTGCAGCGCGCCTAAGTCAGCGCGGGCCAGTGATCTGAATGCCAATGCAGAAAGACGGGCCTCGGTGCGCGCTGCGGCCCGGCTAATCAGCCAGCCACGCAGCAGGCGCAGCGTCAATTCCAGCAAGAGCGCAATTGCGACGCCCGTCCCTAGCACATATAGCGTGGCGTAACCCTGCTGCGCGATAATGCGATCATAAACCTGAATTGAAAACAGCGGAATCGCCAACGCCAAAAGGTTGATCGCTATGGTCGCGGCGAACACCGTAAAGCTTGGCATCGGCAACAACGAAACGCGTTGCTCATTAGTCTTCGCGCGCATATCGCGCGGCTGTTTCGCCCGCTTAGCCATAATTTACAGCCAGTGATGGGCGCTGTGCCCAAGGTCGATATGAATAGGCTCGGCAACTGGGCTCGTTACGCTGGCATGGCCCGCATTATTCCCTGCCGTAAGCCAACTATTGTCAGCAATCGCTCCTGCTACGTTACCGATGCCATGCGCAACGGTATCGAGCGTCGCCGCCGTACCCGCGCCGCTAGTTGCCGTAGCACCAATCGTACTGAGCGCTAGATCGCCGCCAGATGCGGGTGCAGTCAATGCCCCTAAAATCGTATGGCTGTCTAAATGCACGCCATTATCGGCTGGCGATGCTGGTGCCACTATGGCGCCACTATCAAGGCTCGTCAGCACGCCCGCGGCTTGGATTACGGGCGCAACCGTCGCAACCACGCCATTATCGGTGTGGAACACTACTGTTAAGGGTTCTAAAGTCACGACATTTTGGATCGGCGGCGTGTCATTGACGAAATCCGTCAGCGTTACGCGTCCAGCGTCAGCCAGCCCGTGCAAATCGATTGATGGGAGCGCGCTATCAACAGCGCTTTGCATAGCGCCCACGATCGGCACCACATTATGATCGACGATATCGCTGACCAGCTGATTGACGATCGGTGCAGCCGCAGCCCCGGCAATGGGATCGGCGATTGAGGCTACAGTTGGCTCGATCGCTTGCAATACTGGTACGGCATTCCAATCAACGACATGACTTAACACTGGGTCTACGTTGTGCGTGATAATGTCATTAGCTAGTGGCACAACGACCTGACTATCGACTGCCGCCACAACCGGCGCAACCACAGCCAAAACCGGCTCAATCACAGAGCTGAGTGCGGGCTCCACCATGACATCGAGAATAGGTGTCGTTGCAAGGTCGCCTACCGTCGAAATGCCAACCTCGGCCAGTGGCGTTGCAGGGTTATGATCAAGGTTCAGCGACAGGTCGATATTCAAGATCTGCCCTGCACTAGCTGGGATGTTACCCAGAATTGTTTCGGCTAGCTGTGGCAGCTCGTTTGTGATGGTTGGCGCAGGCAACTGTTCGACAAGTTCGCTTACATTCGCTGCAACTGACCCAATGTTTAAATCATGACCGTTATTTTGCAGTGATGCTAAAAGCGTGTTCACCAGTTCTGGCACAGTATCATTCACTGCTGTATCGGCAGTTGTCACAACTTGCGAGAGGATATTATTAACGCCCGCCTGAGTGAGTGTGGTTAGGCTGCTATCAACAATATCAGGCAGCGTTTCATTGATTACAGTTCCGGCGTTTGCAACGACCTGTTCCAATAATCCTGGCACCCCGGCGACGACTGGCTGTAAAGTTTCTACAATAGGCTGCAGGATCGATTGGTTGATAATTGTTGTGCTATCGCCAAGCACGCTCGTCACTGTGTTGCCTACGCTTGACCCAGCATCGGCAACCGTTGTGATCGTTTGATTGACACCACCAAGCGTATTACCGGTCAGCGTATCGACGCCGGCAATGATATTGGTGACACTGTTATCAATACTACTCCAGATCGTATTGACAGCACCTGCTGTATGATCGACGAAGCTGGCAACGCTTTGGTCGACACCTGGCCAGATTTGCGTAATCGCACCTGCCGTATGGTCGATAATCTGCGTGATAATATTGCCATTGCTATCGCAGCCGCAATCAGTTCCGCCGTGCTGGCCATGGTCGTGGTCGTGACTGTTGTGGTTGTGATCGTGATTGCCATGATGATGACTATCGCAATCTTCACCACCAGCATGGTGTCCACCATGCCCGTGATGATCGGAACCATTGTGACCGTTATGTCCATCGTGACCGTTGTTGCCATTGTGGCCATTGCCCCCCTTGGTGCCTGGTAGACCTGGCAATCCTGGAAGTCCCGACAGACCCGGAAGTCCTGGCAATCCGTCGTGGCCGTCATGGCCATTCTGCCCATCATTACCGTGACCATCCTGCCCATCGTGGCCCGGCGCGCCTGTATTGTTGTTGCCGTTATTATTGATAATCTGGGTCAGGTTTGTAATGCCACCGCCAATCGTGCCGCCGCCAGAACCGCCACGGTCACTTTGCAGTGCCTGCAAATTATTTGTCACGATGCTGCCTTCATGGCCGATGTTAAGGGCAGGCAAACCCCCAGCCGCACTGCCACCGCCGCCGATCCCGCTCCGTGCCGCATCCAATGCCGGGCCAGCCGCACGGGCCAACACCCCGCCGATAGGCGCCGCGCCACTAATTTCAGCCGGCAATGTACCTAGCCCCAGCCCATTGGCACCATATTCTAATGCGGCCGCGCCATTGTGCGGCAAGCCGCCGTCGAGCCGAGTCAAACCACTGGCATTGACACCACCTTGCCCAAACATCGGCTCGGTATTTAGCAAGCGATCGTCAACTTCATAGCTGCGGGCATCCAATGTCTGCGCGGGCGTGTTTTCTAGCTGGGCCAAACGCTCAAAGACTTGGCGTGCGCCATCTGTCTGAATGCCTGATTGCAGCAACGTGTCGAGCGGTGATGTCATAGGTGAACCCCCAAAAGTTATGGGTTCAGCCTAAGCATGTCTTATAAATTTCAGAAAAAAACGCAGATTACGAACGTAGGTAAAATACTGCCGGTAATTTTTACGCCTACTAGTTTTTAGCGGCGATCACGGCATACCAGCCGAGACCATCATATTCTTGATAGCCAATGGTCTTTGCATAGGCGACAAGCAACCCATTGCGGTCGAAGTAATGGCCTTTTTCGCCGCGCATAGTCTCCAACGGAAAGCGTTGCAGCAAATCACTGCCATCAGACGAAGCGATGACGCGCTTGCCGCTATCGAGCAGCATTACCCGGTATTTTTGCCATTCGGCCTCACTTAAATTCGGCTCTTCTTGCACGATCCCGCGCGCTTGCTCGTCCCAATCGAACATGACGCCGAGCGTGCCTAACACTTCGCCATTGATCTCACCGCCGCGGCGCACGGCTGTGGCATAGCAAGCAACCATCTGGTTGTTATGATAGTTATCAGGCGCAATTTCATCGACGACATAGTCGTCGCCGCTACGTGTTGCGACCGCTTTCTGATACCAGGCACGGCCCGACATATCGGCACCGATTATTTGACCAAATTTTTCAGGGTTCGAGCAGGCGATCGCCTTGCCATGTTTGTCCGTCAGCACCAAGTTCAGATACACCGAATAAAAGCGATTGATGAGGCCGAGTCGCTGGATTGCGTATTTGATGCTATCGACGGAGATACCCGCTAAGCATGATGTAAAGGCATCGTCCGTCGCCCACCAGCGCACGTCAGCCGTGCGTTCATAAAGATTGCGCACAATCAGCTGGACTAGCGTCTGCGACATTTCTGACAGGCGCGTATATTCCGCTTCTTCGAACTGAGCTTGCAAAGCACCGGTCTGCTCGCGTACTTCATCCAGCACCTTGGTGCGAAGTTCTTTAGAGTTTTCTTTTGCCTGATTGGCTAAATTTTTGACCTCGGTTGCAACGACGGCAAAACCCTTACCGGCAGCCCCTGCGCGCGCGGCTTCGATTGTGGCATTCAACGCCAGAAGATTGGTCTGCGAAGCAATCTTTTCATTGACGGCGGCAAAACCTTCAACGCGATGCTCGATATTATGGATGATGTCGCGGATATTGAGATTAGCCATACGCACACCCTACAGGGGAAACCGCTAATGAAAAATTAAGCACGAAAAAAGGCGGCCTGTTTCCAGACCGCCCTCATTTCATTGTAAGCGCATACTATTACATATTGATGTGCGAACGATCATGATGCTTGGCGAATTCACCGTGCATCGTCTGATCGAGACCATGGACTTCCTGCTCTTCAGTTGTGCGGATTTTCAGAACCAGGCCAACAACCTTGATGATGACGAATGTGCCAACCATCGAGTAGATCGCAACCGCACCGACGCCGGTCAGGTTTGCCATCAGCAGCTTGGTCGTGCCATCGATGAAGACGCCTTGGTTTGTTACGGCTGGGTTAACAGCTGTTTCGGCAAAACAACCGGTCATGATCGCGCCGAGCATGCCGCCGAGACCGTGGCAGGCGAACACATCGAGCGTATCGTCCATATGGCTCCACTTTTTGAGGCCAACGGCTGCCAGATTGCAAACCACACCAGCAATCACGCACATGATCATGGCCGAAGAAATGCTGACGAACCCGGCCGCAGGCGTGATGCAGACGAGACCGACGACAAGCCCAATGGCCGAACCGGTGGCCGAAGGTTTGCCAAGACGGATCCAATCCACAGCCATCCAGGCGAGGAAGGCGGCGGCAGCACCAAGGAAGGTGGTCATGAAGGCTTGCGCGGCCAGCGTTCCCGAAGTGATGGCGGAGCCGGCATTAAAGCCGAACCAGCCAAACCACAGGAGACCAGCGCCAAGCATGATCATCGAAACATCGTTCGGGGCGACAGCCGTGCGGTTATAACGCTTGCCGTAAAGCAGCGCTGCAACCAAAGCAGAGAAACCGGCTGTCATGTGAACGACAAGACCGCCGGCGAAATCCAAGCCGCCAAGGTTGGCAAGCCAGCCCTTTGGACCCCAGACCCAATGCGCGACCGGAACATAGACAACAAGGCTCCAGAGACCCATGACCCATAGCCACGGCGCAAAGCGCACGCGCTCGGCAATGGCACCGGTGATCAGCGCAGGCGTGATGATCGCGAACATCATTTGGAAGGCGACGAACGCATAGTTCGGCACCTGGGCACCAGGATAAATGGTGTTCAGCATGTCCTTCAGCATCACAGCCGAGGTGCCGCCTATGAATTCATTGCTTTCCGTGAAGACCAAGCTGTAGCCGATGACGACCCAGATGATGCCGACCAATGCCAGCGCCACGAAGTTTTGCAGCAAGGTCGAGACGACGTTCTTGCGGCTGACCATACCTGCGTAGAAGAAGGCCAAACCTGGCGTCATCAGCATGACGAGCGCAGAGGAGACGAGCAGCCAAGCGGTATTGCCGCTGTCGATCGTCATGGCGGCGATGGTTTCAGGCTCTTGGGCCATGGCGGGCAGCGCAAAGGCTGCCATGAAAGTGGCGGCTACAGTAAGTAGCTTGCCGGGAAGTTTAAAACGCATAATACCCCTCTTATTTTTGACCAGTTAGCGTGTTGGTGAGGAAAGTTAAAAACGATTCCCGGTTAATGGCGACTTAAGATTGCATTCTATTGAGTTCGGAATTATTACATATTAGTTATATTTGTGTAGCCCTAGGCGACGACATAAATGATGCCCCGCCACGCACGGTGTTTGTAAAGTCAGTTGTTAAACGTCCTGCACTTTTTATCATGGCTATGCGATGAATAGCCGATGCTTGCTCATGCTCCACAAAAAGATAACAGCCAACCGCCACTGGCGTGCCCGCAATTTGACTGCATCGCTTTGTTACTACAGGGCGGCGGGGCATTAGGCGCTTACCAGGGCGGCGTTGCGCAGGCGCTGGATGAAGCGCAATTGCGGCCGGATTGGTACGCCGGCATTTCCATCGGCGCGATTAATGCCGCGATCCTCGCCAGCAACCCCCGTGACGGTGTCGCCAAGCTGCGCGCCTTCTGGGAATTCATCACTGCCAGCCCCGCTTGGAATGATGTCAGCCTGTTTGAGCAGATGCTGCAGCACGGCAATGAGGTCGCGCGTGGCGTTTGGAGTCAGGCGAATGCCGCCATGGCGCTAACCCGCGGCGTGCCAGGCTTCTTCACCCCGCGTCCGCCCTGCTTTTATCCTGATGGAACTCTTGCCGCGACCAGCCTCTATGATACCAGCGAGCTGCGCCCAACTCTCAAACGGTTTATTGACTTCGAATATCTGAACAGCGGTAAAACACGTCTATCAGTAGGCGCGGTCAATGTTCGCAATGGCAATTTCATTTATTTTGACACAACGACCCACAAGATCGGGCCGGAACATCTGATGGCCTCCGGCGCGCTGCCACCTGCCTTACCCGCAATCGAGATTGAGGGCGAATATTATTGGGATGGCGGCTTGGTTTCCAACACGCCATTACAGTGGGTGATGGAAGCAACACCCGTCGATACACTTGCTTTCAATGTGGATCTATGGAGTTCCACCGGGGAATTTCCAAAAAATATGCTCGACGTCATGACGCGCGATAAAGACATTCGCTATTCCAGCCGCACGCGTACCGAAGTTGACCGGTTCAAGGCCGCGCAGAAGTTGCGCCATGCCTTTGCCGCGCTCTATGAGAAGCTGCCAGACGACCTCAAAGCAATGGACGAAACGAAGCTGTTGCAAGCCGCTGCTGACACCAACGTTTACTCCATCGTTCATCTTATTTACCGTGCAAAGAATTACGAAGGTCATTTCAAAGATTTCGAATTCTCGCGCTTGTCGATGGAGGAGCATTGGCGCGTCGGCTATAACGATACATTGAAAACGCTACGCAACCCTCAGGTGATGGAGCGCCCGCAAAGCCTCGATGGTATAGCCACCTTTGACTTAACTAAGGAGTGAACACATGGAAAATATTTTTGACCTGACCGGCAAGATTGCCATCGTCACCGGCGCTGCCAGTGGCATCGGCAAGGAAATCGCCATCGTCTATGCGAAAGCCGGGGCGAAAGTCGTAATCGCCGACCTTGACCTTGCCAAAGCCCAGGAAACAGCTGCCGCCATCGGACCAGATCACATCGGTGTCGCGATAGATGTCACGAATGAACAACAGGTAGAAGCCGGTGTCGCGGAAGTGATCGCAAAAATGGGCGGTGTCGATATCCTCGTTAGCAATGCGGGCATCCAGATCGTCGCACCGGTCGAGGAATTCGATTTCGCGAAATGGAAGCAGCTGCTCGCGATCCATCTCGATGGTGCGTTCCTCACAACCAAGGCCTGTCTGCGTCAGATGTATAAGCAGGGCCGCGGCGGTAGCATCATCTATATGGGCAGCGTCCACTCCAAGGAAGCCTCCAAGCTCAAAGCGCCTTATGTTACCGCCAAGCATGGCCTGATCGGCCTTGCTAAAACCGTGGCCAAAGAAGGCGCAGCACATAACGTGCGGGCCAACGTCATCTGTCCTGGCTTCGTGCGCACGCCGCTGGTCGACAAGCAGATCCCAGAGCAAGCCAAAACGCTCGGCATTAGCGAGGACGAAGTCATCAAGAAGGTCATGCTGGGTGAAACCGTTGACGGTGAATTCACGACGACCGATGATGTCGCGCAGGTCGCGCTCATGTTCGCGGGCTTCCCGACCAATGCGCTAACCGGCCAATCGCTCGTCGTCAGTCATGGTTGGTTCATGCAATAAAAAAACGGCGCCGGTAATCCGGCGCCGTTCGTAACATTTACTATAACTACTTACGCCTTTGGCATCAGCACAGTATCGATCACGAAGATCACGCCGTTTGATTGCAGTACATCTGGCACCGTGATATTAGCGGTATTTCCACTATTATCCATGACCATCCACTTGCCGCCCATGTAGCTTACAGTCAAGTCTTCGCCCTCAACCGTCTTCAGCATGGTCTTGCCGCCGTTGGCTTCGGTCTTGGCCTTCAAGTCGGTCGAGGTCAGATGACCGGGCACAACATGATAGGTTAGAATGCTGGCAAGCTTTTCCTTATTCTCAGGCTTCAGCAGCGTATCGACTGTACCGGCTGGCAGCTTTGTGAAAGCGGCATTGGTTGGTGCAAATACGGTAAATGGACCTGGGCCTTGCAACGTGTCCACTAAGCCTGCGGCCTTCAGAGCTGCAACCAGCGTTGTATGATCTGCAGACTTTACAGCATTATCGACAATCGTTTTCGATGGATACATTGCTGCGCCGCCAACCATAACTGTTTTTTCCTGTGCAGCAAAAGCAGGCGCGATTAAACCCATTCCTAGCGACAGAATGGTTGCACTTATTAATAACATTTTATTGATCATCGTTACCTCCGTTTGTAGCTATCACAAAGCGTGAAGCTGGGTGCAACATACGCTCAATATATATGCTGTCGAACAGTTTCAGTGGCTTGCTTGTGTCTACTACGAAATAGCTTTATTAAGTCATTATGGAGATTATTATAAAAGCCGAGTTGCCTTTGTTTGTCACACTTTCCGGCCCCAGTGGCATTGGTAAGACCACAACCCTGCGCTTGCTAATCGAACATCAAAAAACTTTAGGGCTATCGTTGCTGTTACCGTCATGTGATTGATGCAAATGCTGAACCTATTATAGTTGCGCACAGAGTTTCTGAAGCAATAAAGCTTCATTTATAATCGGAATATAAGATGGCCAATCTACCCCGCCTCTACGACTGCTTCACATTTTTCAACGAGCTCGATGTGCTGGAATTGCGCCTGCAGGAACTGAAGGATATCGCTTTCCGCTTTGTCCTGGTTGAAAGCACGCATACCTTTACCGGCCAGCCAAAGCCGCTCTATTATGAAGAGAATAAGCAGCGCTTCGCTGCCTTTCATGACCGCATCGTTCATATCGTCGTGCGCGATATGCCTGGCGCCGAGGTGACAGCTTGGGAGCGCGAGTCGCATCAGCGTCGTGCCATCATGCGCGGGCTTGCCGATGCGCAACCGCAGGACGCGATCCTTATTAGCGATGTCGATGAAATCCCCCGCAGTGTGGTTTTGGAAAAAACCTTGGGTGACGATCGATGGCGCAGTGCTATCACAGCGTTTCAATCCAAAATGTTTGTCTATGCACTGAACCTTGGTGCCGTAAACAGCGGCCCCCTCAACCAATCGTGGGGGCAGACACCCCGCCTGATCGAACGCCGATACTTGTCTGATCCGCAAATTCTTCGTCGGCTGCGCATACGCCATAAGAAAAACAATTGGTTTACGCAGCTGCAAGAACGGCTAGAGATTTGGCGCAAGCTGGGGCATTTTCTGCCCTTAAAGCGCATCAGCAATGGTGCTTGGCACTTTACGTATATCGGCGATGCCAAAGCGCAACTGCAAAAGCTATCAGCCTTCAGCCATACCGAACTGGCGACCACGGAAAATCTTGATCCCACAGCGATTGCGGATCGTCTTGCCAACCGCACAGTCGTCTTTAACAAAGATATTAAATTGGTCCTGCACCCGCTGGATGGTACCATGCCCGCTTACTTGCTCGAAAATCGCGCTAAATTCCAACACCTCCTGGCCGACTAGCCACCGCGAAATTTCGGCGTTGTAACTAAGCTGCGAACGCCTTAGCTATAAGGCATGACTCCTCCCGCCTCCCTTGCCGCTGCACCGCTCAAACGTTCGATCTGGGCTACTGTCGGCACGTTATTGCCTTATCTCTGGCCACCGCTCAAGCAACAGCACGCCCTAAACTTGCGTTTGCGTGTCGTCGCGGCCATGCTGTTTCTGCTGACGGCAAAAGTCGCCAACGTCTATGTCCCGATTTTCTACAAGCATGCGGTCGACAGCTTGGGCGCTACCGCTGGGAATGTTACTGCCGCTATTGGCGTGCCGATCGCAATTATCGCCGCTTATGGCTTGGCGCGCGTCATGTCGCTTGCGTTCGGCGAGCTGCGCGATGCCGTCTTCGCACGCGTTTCCGAACGCGCAATCCGCCGCGTGGCGATTGAGACCTTCGAGCATCTGCACAGCCTTTCGCTGCGCTTCCACTTGGCCCGGCAGACCGGCGGCGTCACCCGCGCGCTTGAGCGCGGCACTGAAGGCATTCAAACATTGCTTCGTTTTATGCTATTCAATATTGCGCCTACCTTGGTGGAGATCGTACTGGTCGGCGGCACGCTTTGGTATCTGTATGGCATCTGGTTTGCGCTAGTCACGATCTTGACGATGGTGGCTTATATCGCCTTCACGCTGATCGTAGCGGAATGGCGGATTAAATACCGCCGGGCTATGAATGAAAATGATAGCGCCGCTAAATCCAAAGCGCTCGACAGCCTACTTAATTATGAAACCGTCAAATATTTCGGTAATGAAGTGCATGAAAAAAATCGCTTCGACCAATCGATGATGAAACGCGAGAAAGCCGCCGTCAGCGCGGGCGTTTCGCTCTCACTGCTCAACATCGGCCAGGCGGTAATCGTCTCGCTCGGCCTTACCATCATCATGATCATGGCAGGGCGCGGCGTGACGGCTGGCACCATGACGGTCGGCGATTTCGTGCTGGTCAATGCTTACCTACTGCAACTGGCGATTCCGCTTGGCTTCCTTGGCTTCGTCTATAACGAAATCCGCCGCTCGCTCGTTGATATGGAAGATATGTTCCTGCTGCTTCACCAGCATGCGGAGATCGCCGATGTGTCAGGCGCACAAGCACTCGCACTAAAAGGCGGCAGCATTGCGTTTGAGGATGTTTGTTTCGGCTATAATCCAGACCGCACAATCTTGAATGGCGTTAGCTTCACGGTTCCCGCGGGCAAAACGGTTGCCATCGTCGGTCCGTCGGGTGCGGGCAAGTCGACGATCTCCCGCCTTCTGTTCCGCTTTTACGAACCAACTGCAGGCCGCATTACGATCGACGGGCAGGATATCGCTGCTGTTACGCAAAGCAGCCTCCGCGCGGCGATCGGTATTGTGCCGCAAGATACCGTGCTGTTCAACGATACGATCCAATATAATATTGCTTATGGTAAACCTGGTGCAGATGCAGAGGAAATCGATCGTGCAGCAAAATTGGCGCGGATCGACGATTTTATTAATTCCCTACCGCAAGGCGATACGACGCCGGTCGGCGAGCGCGGGCTGAAATTGTCGGGCGGCGAAAAGCAGCGCGTTGCCATCGCCCGCACGATTTTGAAGAACCCAGAGATTTTACTGTTCGACGAGGCAACCTCGGCGCTGGACTCGCGCACGGAGCAGGAAATCCAAGCATCCTTGCGCGAAATCTCGGCAGGCCGGACGACGCTGGTGATCGCGCACCGGCTTTCTACCATCATCGACTCTGATGAAATCCTGGTGCTGGAAGCTGGCCGCATTACTGAGCGTGGCTCACACAGGGCGCTGCTCGACCTTACCGGTCGCTACGCTGAAATGTGGGCCCGTCAGCAGGAGGCAGCCGAAGAAGCTGCTGATCCAGCGATGGCAGACGCACAGGCAGCGGTACAGCCAACTCACTAAAAGGGCCGCATCGCTGCGGCCCCTCTATTTGTTAATCCCAACGCCTTTTACTTGAAGCTATCTTCCAATGCATCGGCTGCATATTTTTCGGCATCCTTGGCATCGCCGACAACGGCACCCATGCCAAAGAATTCATGCGTCACGCCTTCATAGGTCTTGCTCTCAACCTTTACGTCAGCCGCCTTCAGCTTGTCGGCCAACATTTGCCCATCGCTGCGCAATGGATCGCTTTCCGCCATGATCAGCGTGGTTGGCGGTAAACCCTTCAGATTAGCTTTGCCATTGATATCAAGACGTGGATCCTGCAGGTCGGTCGCGCCATTCGTGGCATTCTTCACAAACCAACCCATCATCGCCTTGTTCAGCGGCTTGGCATTGGCGCTATCCTGATATGATGGCGTGTTCATGTTGGTGCCAGCAACTGGGTAGACCAGCACCTCGGCAGTTGGCAGTTGCACGCCGGCATCGCGCGCGGCGATTGCCGTATTGATCGCCAGGTTACCCCCAGCGCTCTCACCCATAACGACAACGCGCTTCACATCACCGCCAAAGCTAGCTGCATTAGCCACAACCCACTTATAGGCGGCAAAGGCATCGTCGTGCGCAGCTGGGAACTTGGCTTCTGGTGCTTTGCGATATTCAACCGAGACAACAATCGCGTCCGTCATCTTCGCCATGGCGCGCGGGCTGCTGTCGTAGACATCATTAGTTGCGATCACCCAACCGCCGCCGTGGAAGTAAACGACGACAGGCAGCATCTTGCCATCAGCCTTTTTCTTGGCGGCATCTTCCGGGAAGTAAATACGAGCTGGAATTTGTCCTGCACCACCGGCAACCATTGTATCTTGTGTCGTCACGCCCATCGCATCGAAGGTTGGTTTACCCTTTTGCGTCAGCACGACTTTGACGGCATCGGTCAAAGTTGGTTGCTTGCGCGCTTCAGCAGGCGTCAGCGTTTCAATAGGCTTTGGATTCAGCGTGGCATGTGCGTTAATCACAGCCATCATATCGGCGTCGAGCTTCTTCACGTCTGTAACGGTTGACGCGCCCTTGTTGATCTCATCCTGCGTGGCCGCCATTGTTAAGCCAGCGGTTGTCATCATGGTGCCGGCCAGAAGTAGTGCGGCAAATGTTTTGGTGTTCATCGGAACCTCGTTGTTATTGAAAAGCCTGATTGGCTACATGTTCAGTAACAGGGGTAAGGTCAAGGACGTGTGTGGGTTAAGCCTGAATCTATAAGGGATAGATGCTTACCAACTACCCGAGCTTCCACCGCCTCCAAAGTTTCCGCCACCGCCGCTACTACTACTGCTGCTGTAGCTGTCACTAGAGGAACTACTGCTATAATTTGAAGTGGCAGAAGACGCACTCGTTTCACCATCGCGCTTCCCAATACGCTTTCGCCTAATCCTTAAAATAATTATGACGATGACATAAAGTATAATAGGTAAAGCTAGTAACAGCGGCAAGAATTTGGCGTTGTTATCATTTTCAGTATCAGAAATTTCATCATCTGCGAAGGCCTGAGAATAAGCTCCAACATCTATCAACTTCGCAAGCGCGGCAATGCTAGCAATAGCCACCCGCCCCACACTTTGAACAAGCAATTTTTGATCTGCATTTCGCCACAAGCTGTTGGCAGTATCTGGCGCGGGCAATATGTCTTTCAGATTATCGCCCGTTTCCAGCCATAGCGTTTGCGGCTGACTGGCGATAACCAGCAAAGCGGATTTCGATTGCTGTGATAAATTCCAGGCCTGCGCAAGCTCAGTTGTATAAAGCTGGACATCTTGGCCTTGTAGTGAATTAACGATAACTAGCTTTATATTGGTATTAGCCAACTCGTTAAAACTAGCTAGTTGCGTTTCCAATGCCGTACGTTCATCCGAATTCAATATGTTCCAATTATCCGTGACCAGCGCCGGTTGCGGTGGGAAATATAATTTGCGGATCGCAGCCTCATCTTCAGACGTCATGGGCTGCGGCTCAGGCGCAACCTCTTGAACGCTTGGATCGCCCAAGTCCGCTAAGATTGCCTCAACGCCATCGATGATCCCTGCCTGCATATTATGCTGTTTGAATCTGGACAGGATCGTCTGTTGAATAATCTCGCTTGTGGCTGCGTCCGTCAGCACATCTTCTAAGCCATACCCAACTTCAATTCTTACTTTGCGTTCGCGCGGGGCAACGATCAGCAGCACGCCATTATCTTTACCTTTTTGACCCACACCCCAAGCTCTACCCAACGCAACGCCATACTCTTCGATCTCTCGCTTTTGCAAGGTTGGCACGGTTACGACGACGATCTGGTTTGTCGTTTTACTCTCATGTGCGGCCAATCTATCCGTCAGCGCTTGCCTGGTATCTGTATCCAATAGGTCTGCGTTATCGACGATGCGGCCGGACAGCGTTGGAAAAGTCAACGTCTGCTTCGATACAATACTATCGTAGACTGGAACCATCACAAAAATGGCAATCATGAAGATTGCGAAAATTACGCCAAAATTGAATTTCCAGAGCTTACCGATCTGCATTTACGCAGCATGCTGCCGAAATACTAATCGCGCATTAATCTTTATCGGCAACCTCTACCATCTACCGGACGCGCCGCCGCCGCCGAAGCTGCCGCCACCGCCACTAAATCCGCCGCTGTCGCCATCGCCCCCACCGCGACCACGCCCGCCTAGAAAAGCGCCGAGTAGGAATGGCAAAATGCCAGAACCACCGCCGCGCCGCGCAAACAGTCGCAGCACTAAAAACAGGATAAGAATGGGAATAATGAAGGAAAGCGGCAAGCTATCACCTTGCGTTTGCTGCTGCAGCGCCGCTGGCAATTCGCCGCCGCTCAGCACAGCAAGAATGGCCTGCACGCCGCTCTCAATTCCACCCTTGTAATCGCCAGCTTTAAAGTGCGGCAATATCGCGCGCTCGATAATCAGGCGGCTGATCGCGTCCGTCAGGCTGTCTTCCAACCCATACCCAACTTCAATGCGCACGGCACGCTCGCTTGGCGCCACGATCAACAGCACGCCATTGTCTTTATCATTTTGGCCAATACCCCAGGCGCGGCCCAGCTGATAGCCATAATCGGCAATATCGTTTCCGTCCAAATCAGGCACGGTAACGACCACAACCTGATTGCCGGCTTGCTGTTCCTGCGCTTCGAGCTGCTGCGTTAGCTGCGCAACCGCATCGGCATCAAGTATATGCGCCTCATCAACAACGCGGCCCGTCAACTGCGGGAACTTCGGCGCCGCCTGCGCTGCGCAAATGCTGGCCAGCAGCAAGCATAACGCAATTATGAAACGGCGCATGATGACTTTAGAACTGAACGGCAGGGGCGTTCTCGGCACCAGGCTGCGCTGCAAAAGTTTCCTTCGCCTTTGCCTTATAGATGAAAGCCCAGATCATGCCGGGGAAGGTGCGCACCGTCGTATTATACTGCTGCACGGCGGCAATATAATCTTTCCGTGCAACCGTAATGCGGTTTTCCGTGCCTTCCAATTGCGACTGCAGCGAGAGGAAGTTTTGGTCGGCCTTCAAGTTCGGATATTGCTCGGACACCACCATCAGCTTGCCAAGCGCCTGCGTCAGTTGGCCTTGGGATTGCTCGAACTGCTTCACGGCTTGCGGGTCGTCCAGCTTGTCGGCGTTCAGCGTCACGCTGGTTGCCTTGGCGCGGGCCTCAATCACAGCCGTCAAGGTCTGTTGTTCGTGGCTGGCATAGCCCTTCACGGTATTCACCAGGTTCGGCACCAGATCAGCGCGGCGCTTATATTGGTTCTCGACCTGCGACCAAGCGGCCTTTACTTGTTCGTCTTGCGTTGGAATGGTGTTGACGCCGCAAGCAGACAACCCGCTAACGAGAACAAGCGCCATGCTGAACGTGACGATCCGACGGATGAGTGATGTTTTCATGATTTCGATCCTTTGCTTGGCTTGGCAATGTTGAATGTCTCTGTGGCGTGCGGCTTATTCTCGTCAATTGCGCCCGCGCGCAAATCGTCTCGCGCTTCTTCTGCCAATTTAATATAGGTGCATTTGATCGCGTCAAGCTCTTCCTGGCTTAGCTCTTCAAGGATCATAAGCGCATTATGCGCTTGCTTGTTTGCGCGTATCAGTTCGTCCAGCTTCAGTTGCAGCGCCTGGGTATCTTTATTTTGCGTATTCTGAATCACGAACACCATCAGGAATGTGATAATCGTCGTGCCGGTATTGATCACCAGCTGCCAGGTTTCCGAATAGCCGAAGACAGGCCCGCTGACAGCCCAGACTACTACAATGCCAACCATGAACAAAAATGTTGATGGCTTTCCACAGATAGCCGCAACTTTGCGAGCGAACCGCCCAAACAAAGTGTCGTTCTTAGACGAACTGGGAGTATTCGTCGCCGCGCTGGATTTTTTCCGCGCAGGTTTCCTCGTTGTTTTTACAGCCATGGGTTTGCCCTTCTTTTTTTGTAAGCGATAATAAACTTAGTATAAAGTTCCTATGGCGATTGCGGTGCCCGACCCGTCCAGCCACCACCAAGCGCCTGATAAAGCGAAACAATAGTCTGCAGATGCGCCAGCCGTGCCTGGATAAACGTGTCTTGTGCGCTAAACAGTGCCCGCTGCGTATCAAGCGTTGTGGTGATATCGGTGATCCCTGCTTGGAATTGGCGTTGCGATAGGTCAAAGGCAGTTTGTGCCGATCGCATCGCCTCGCGTTGTCCAGCTTCTTGTGCCGCTGTTTCCCGCACTGCTGCCAATGCATTCTCCGTATCAGCGAAAGCTGACAGCACGGTTTTGCGATAGGTCGTAACCAGTTCTTCCTTGCGCGCTTTATTCAGGTCGAGCTGCCCAAACAACGCGCCATTGTCGAAAATGGTTTGCGTCACGCCGGCGCCAATCGACCACAGCGTATTGTCGGCGCGGATCAGGTTGCTCAATTGATTGCTGGCATAGCCATAGCTGCCGGTCAGCGAGATCGATGGGAAAAAGGCTGCACGTGCCTGATTGATATCGGCCGTGGCCGCAATTAGCTGCGCTTCGGCATTCGCGACATCGGGACGACGCGCTAACAGCGTCGATGGTAAGCCGGGTGCAACAACGGGCGTAGCAATCGCCTTAATCCCGGCATCGGGCGTTTCAATCGTCACGCTCTCTGGCAACTGGCCGAGCAGGATCGCCAGTGCGTCGATATTTTGCCGCAGCTGCAAATTCAGCCCCGGCAGCACAGTGCGCTGCACAGCCACCAGATTTTCCTGCTGCGCCTGCCCCAAGCCACTGACGAGCCCGACCGAAGCGCGTTTGTTGATCGCATCGAGCAGCCCTTCTGCGCTGGTTAAGTTTTGCTTGGCGAGCGCTATGCGGTTCTCTAGCCCGACGATGCTGAAATACGTGTTGGCGACATCGCCAGCAATGGTCAGTCCGACCGTCTCACGATCGAAGCGGCTAGCGTCGCGCAGTGCTTCTGCAGATTGCATCGCGCTGCTATTACGGCCCCAGAAATCGAGCTCATAGCTGGCATTCAGCCGACCTGAAAAAGAATTGTTGGGCTTGCCGGCACTGCTAGTAAAAGTTGAGCCGGTCGTTGTCGTCGGGCTGCCTGTAGAAAAACCACCGACTGACGTACTGCGCCCGCCGGACGATTTGGCGCGGGTGCCATCGCCTGTCAAATCGAGCGATGGCAGGAGTGGTGCGCCTGCAATGCGCGCCTGCGCATCCGCCTGCTGGATACGCGCGACTGCCGCTGCGAGATCTAGGTTATTGGCCTGCGCTTGCGCCATCAGATTATTTAGTGGCGCAGAATTAAACGTAGTCCACCACTCGCTGGCAATTTTATCGTCCACAGCGCCCTGCCCTTCTGCAAAGGCTGCAGGCGCTGCGGTCACCGGGCGCTCATACTTGTCGTCGAACAAGCCGCAGCCTGTCAGGACCGCTGTTAAAAATATAAATATTGAAAGCTGTTTCATTGCCGTCATCCTAGAACCTCTTTTGTGGCAGGGCTATGACCTGGCAATGTTTTACGGCCCATCACCCGATGCATGCGCAGCCGCAGCCGCTCCAGAGCCAGATAGACGACGGGTGTCGTATAAAGCGTCAGCAATTGCGAAAGGATCAGCCCGCCGATAATGGTAATGCCCAGCGGCTGCCGCAGCTCCGCGCCATTGCCGCTCGCCACGACCAGCGGCACCGCGCCTAAAATCGCCGCCAATGTCGTCATCAGGATCGGGCGGAAGCGCTGGTCGCAGGCCTCGATCATCGCCTGTTCAGGCGTCATGCCGCGGTTGCGTTCCGCTTCCAGCGCGAAATCGACGAGGATGATCCCGTTCTTCTTAACGATGCCAAGCAGTAGGATCACGCCAATAATGCTGATGATCGAAAGTTCAACGCCGGTCGCCAACAGTGCCAGCAATGCGCCGAGTCCCGCCGACGGCAGCGTCGACAGAATGGTGATCGGGTGCCAGGTATTCTCATACAAAATCCCCAGCACGATATAGATCGCCAGTAATGCCCCGATGATGAGCAGCGGCACCGTCTTCATTGAGTCGGTAAAGGCCTTGGCATTGCCCGCAAAACTGGCGCGAATTTGTGGCGGCATGCCGATCTCGTTCGTCAGCCGTTGTACAGTTTCAGTCGCCTCGCCTAGCGCCACGCCTTGGGGCAGATTAAAGCTAAGGGTCGAGGCCGGAAATTGACCCTGGTGCGTGATCGAAAGCAGCGCCACGCCATCTTCGAAATGCGCAATCGCGGACAGGCGCACTTGCGTACCGTCTGTCGCCTTGATGTAAACGTCATCCAGCGAGTTAGGGTCGGCCTGATAGCGCTCGCTCGCTTCTAGCACCACCTTATACTGGTTACGGGTCTTGTAGATGGTCGAAACCTGCCGCTGCGCGAGGCCATTCTGCAAAGCATTGTCGATCGCGCTCATGTTGACCTTCAGCCGCGCGGCCGCATCGCGGTTGACCACTACATTCACTTGCCCTGCCGATGAATCCTGATCGCTGGTGACGTCAGTAATGCCCGGCTCCTGCTTCAGCCGGTCGACCAGCTTTGCGGTCCAGATGCGCAAGTCATCCAGATTGTCGCTCTGCAACGCAAACTGGAACTGTCCTCCGGTCGAACGGCCACCGACGCGCAGATCTTGCACCGATTGCAAAAAGACGCTAATGCCTTCGATCTTCGCCAGCTTGGGCCGCAGGCGGGCGATCACGGCCTCCGCATCGTCGCGCTCGCTTTGCCGCTTCAGGCTGATGAACATCTGCCCGCGGTTACCGCTGGCATTAAAACCACCCTGCCCGACCGAGCTGCCCATGCTGGCCACAGCTGGATCTTCCAGCACCAGTTTTGTCACCTCAAGCTGTTTAGCGCGCATGGCCGTAAACGAAATATCACTGCGCGACTGCGTACTGCCCATCAACAATCCCGTATCCTGGTTCGGGAAGAAGCCTTTCGGGACGACCGTATAAAGATAAACCGTCAGCACAATCGACCCCAACATCACCAGCAAGGTAATCACCTGATGCCGCATGACGATCACCAGCCCGCGGTTATACCATTTGTAAAGCGTGCCATAGAAAGCCTCGCCCCAACGCGCCAGCATAGTTTTCTTGTGCTGTCTTTTGCTTCGCGCCAACAGATGCCCATAAATGGTCGGCGTCACGGTGATCGTGACAATGGCGGAGATTGCAATCGCGACCGAAAGCGTCACCGCAAATTCGCGGAACAGCCGCCCCACGATCCCGCCCATGAACAGCAGCGGGATGAACACCGCGATCAGCGACAGGCTGATCGAGATGACGGTAAAGGTGATCTCCTTCGCGCCTTGGATCGCCCCCGCGAGCGGGCTCTCCCCCAGCTCCACATGCCGGGCGATATTCTCGATCATCACGATCGCATCGTCGATCACAAAGCCAACGCAGACCACCAGCGCCAGCAGCGAAACATTGTTCAGCGAATAGCCGAGCAGCCACATCACCCCAAAAGTGCCCGCCAGCGACAGCGGCACGGTGATGCTGGCGGCAAAGGTCGGCGTAAAACGCCCCAGCGAAAACAGCACTACCAGCACGACCAGCGCGATCGAGATCAGCAGCGTGATCTCCACATCATGCACGCTCGCGCGGATGGTTTGCGTGCGATCGGTCAGAATCGAAATTTCGCTGCCCGCCGGCATCCAGCTTTCCAATTGCGGCAGCAGCGCCTTGACCGCATCCACCGTCTCGATCACATTGGCGGCGGCTTGCTTTTGGATGATGATAATCACGGCGGGCGTATCGTTGAACCAGCCGGCTTGGCGGTCGTTCTCCACCCCGTCGCGCACCGTGGCGACATCGGCCAGGCGCAGCACGCTATTAGTACCACCGATATTCAACTGTAAATTCGCGTAGTCGACCGCGTTTTGCAATTCGTCGTTGGTGCTGATCGCCATATCCTGTGCCCCGCGCGTCAGCACGCCCTTAGGCGCATTCACGTTGGCGCGGGTGATCACGCTACGCACATCGTCCAAACTTAAACCCGCCGCTGAAAGCCGCGTCGGATCTGCCGTCACGCGCACCGCGGGTTTTGCAGAGCCGGTAACGGATACTTGCGCTACACCGGAAACCTGGCTCAGCCGTTGCGATAAAATCGTATCTGCTGCATTATATAATTTATCAAGCGACAAGGTCTTGCTGGTTACCGCCAAGATCAGCACAGGCGCGTCAGCCGGATTCAGTTTGCGATAGGTCGGCGGGTTCGGCAGATCGACCGGCAGATCGCTGCCGCTGGCATTGATCGCGGCCTGCACGTCATGCGCGGCGCCCTGAATATCGCGGTCAAGATCGAACTGCGCAGTAATCCTTGCCGATCCCTGCGAGCTGGTTGAGGTCAGCTCGTCGACGCCTGCGATCTCACCCAAACGCCGTTCGAGCGGTGCCGCCACGGTTGCCGCCATGGTCTCCGGATCAGCCCCCGGTAGGTTTGCGCTAACGCTAATCGTCGGAAAGTCCACGCGCGGCAGCGGCGCGATCGGCAGCAGATAAAAGGCGACGACACCGACGAGAAACAAGCCGATCGCCAGCAGGCAGGTCGCCACCGGGCGACGGATAAATAACTCAGAGACGGACATCCGCCATCTCTTTCTTACTGCCGTACCGTTGCTTCAACCGCTCCATCGCCAGATAGATTACCGGCGTCGTATAAAGCGTCAGCAATTGCGAAAGCAGCAAGCCGCCGACGATGGCAATCCCCAGTGGCCGGCGCAGTTCCGCGCCCATGCCTTGGTCGATCGCCAGCGGAATCGCACCCAGCAGTGCTGCCATAGTCGTCATCATGATCGGACGGAACCGCAGCACGCTTGCCTTATGGATTGCCTCGCGGGGGTTCAATCCCTCGTTCCGCTCTGCCTCCAGCGCGAAATCGATCATCATAATCGCGTTCTTCTTGACGATCCCCATCAAAAGGATGATGCCGATGATACCGACCAGCGAGAGATCGCTACCCGTCAACCACAGCGCCAGCAATGCGCCAGCGCCTGCCGATGGCAAGGTCGACAAAATCGTGATTGGGTGCAGCGTCGATTCATACAGCACGCCCAGCACGATATAGATGACGATGGCGGCCGCCAAAATCAGCAGTGGCTGGCTGGCGAGTGACGCGCGGAATTCTGCAGCATCGCCGTTAAAGGCCGCCGTGATCGTATCGGGCATGCCGATTTCCTGCTGCAGGCTATCAATCCGGTCAATCGCTTTGCCGAGCGAGGCATTCTTGGCCAGATTGAAGCTGACAGTGACCGCCGGGAACTGGCCCTGATGCGTCACCACCAGCGGCGTCGGCTTATAATCCAGTTTCGCAAAAGCGCCGAACGGCACTAGCGCATTGTTAGCGCCTCGCACATAAAGCTTCGACAGGATCGACTGGTCTTGCGCGAAGTCGGGCGAAGCTTCCAAAATCACGCGGTATTGGTTGACCTGCGAATAGACGGTCGAGATCTGCCGCTGCCCGAACGCGTTATACAGCGTGTTATCGATCGCCTCCGGCAGCACGCCCAGCCGCTGCGCTTGCGCGCGGTCGACCTCAATATGCGCCGTTAGCCCAGCATCCTCCTGGTCGGTCGCGACATCGGCGAACAATGGATCTTGTTTGAGGCCGCTTACCAGCTTGGCCGTGAAGGCTGTCAGTTCATCGCCGTCAAGATCAGTCAGCGTATATTGATATTGCGTGCGGCTGCTACGCGCGCCGATCTGGATATCCTGCGCGGCTTGCATATGCACCTCAAGCCCAGCCACTTGCCGCAACTTTGGCTCCAACCGCTCGATTATATCCTGCGCGCTGGCGTCGCGGTCGGCCTTGGGCTTCAGAATGATATTCATCCGGCCCGTATTGGGCGTGATATTGACCGTGCCGACACCAAGGAAACTTGCGACATGCGCCACATCCGGGTCTTCATCAACGATCCGCGCTGCCGCGTCCTGTAAGCGCGACAATTCAGCGTAGGAAATCGTCTCCGCCGCATCGGTGGTAGCGATGATCTGCCCGGTATCTTCCAGCGGCAGGAAGCCTTTCGGGATCACGACATAGAGCAGCCCTGTCACCACCAGCGTCAGGAAAAAACTGAGCAGCGTTGCGCGCGGGCGATCCAGCACCCAATTCAGCGTATTGCCATAGCCGTTTAATAATTTCGTAAAGATATTATCTTTCTGCGCTTTATTTTTCTCAAGATCTTTAGCGCGCATCAGCCGTGCGCTCATCATCGGCGTCAGCGTCAGCGAGATGACCATCGAGACGATGACGGCAAAGGTCAGCGTCAGTGCGAACTCGCGGAATAGCCGCCCGACGATCCCCGTCATGAATAGCAGCGGGATGAAGACGGCAATTAGCGAGACAGTCAGCGAGACGATGGTGAAGGAAATTTCCTTGGCGCCCTTATAGGCCGCCTCCATCGGTTGATCGCCATCCTCGATATGCCGGACGATATTCTCGATCATCACAATCGCATCGTCGACCACAAAGCCGGCGGCGATCGTCAGCGCCATCAGCGACAGATTATCGAGCGAAAAGCCGAAGACTGACATGAGCCCCAGCGTGCCGACGAGCGATAGCGGCAGCGCCACGCCCGGCACGATGGTCGCACGGAAACTGCGCAGGAACAGGAACACGACTAGAATGACAAGGCCAACCGTCAGGAACAGAGTGAACTGCACGTCGTGCACGCTGGCGCGGATCGTTTCCGTCCGGTCAGCCAGAATCTCGACCGTCACGCCGGAGGGGATCGCCGTTTCCAGCTGCGGCAGCGCGGCCTTGATGGCATCGGCGGTGGCGACGATATTCGCGCCCGGTTGCCGCTGCACGTCGACGATAATACCAGGCTTGCCGTTGACCCAGCCGCCGACGCGGGCATTCTCCAGCCCCTGAATTACGTCACCCACGTCCTTCACGCGCACCACAAGCCCGTTCGCTGTCGCCAGCACCAGTTGTCGATAGCCTTCGACATCCTTGATCTGGTCATTAACGCCAAGGCTCAGCGATTGCGACGGCCCGTCGAAACTGCCCTTTGGCAGATTAACGTTGGCGGCGCCCAGTGCCGTCCGCACGTCTTCCAGCGTGAGGCCGTAGGCTGCAAGCCGTACCGGGTCGATCTGCACGCGGTAGGCCGGGCGCTGGCCCCCTTGTACTAGCACACGCCCGACGCCGCTGATCTGCGAAAGCTTCTGCGCCAGTACCGTATCGGCGGTATCATTGAGCGCCGTCAGCGGCAGCGTATCACTCGTCAGCGCCAGTGTGATGATCGCGGGGTCAGCCGGATTCACCTTCGAATAGCTTGGTGGATATGGCAGGTTTTGCGGCAGCACGCCTTGCGCGGCATTGATCGCGGCCTGCACGTCCTCCGCCGCCTCATCGAGATTTTTTTCGAGGCTGAACTGCAAAGTGATCGCGCTCGTACCCTCGGCACTGGTTGAGAGCATGGTCGAAAGCCCCGCGATCAGCCCAAACTGCCGTTCCAGCGGCGCGGTGATAAGCGAAGCGACCGTATCAGCGCTGGCGCCCGGCAGCTGCGTCGTCACCTGAATGGTCGGGAAGTCGACCTGCGGTAGCGCCGAGACTGGCAGGCGCATGTAGCCGATAATACCGCCTAGCAGCACGGCCAGCGCCAGCAGCCAGGTCGCCACCGGCCGGCCAATAAAGAGCGCCGAGATATTCATAATTACTTACGGTGCAGGCGGCGCACCGCCCGCTTCTTTTTTATCGGTCTTCTTGTCCGCGGGCGACGGTGTTTCGCCTGGCAGCGCGACCTTGCTGCCATCGGTCAGCTTGCCGGCGTTATCCGTCACTACTTGGTCACCATCGCTCAACCCTTTAGTGATAACCGCCACTTGATCTTCATTCAGCGCCACTTCCACATCCTGCATCTTCACACTGTGATCGGCAGGATTGAAGATAAAGACATAAGTTGAATTCGGCCCGCGCTGGATGGCGGCAGCCGGAATATAGAGCGCATTCACCATGGTATCGGCCAACAGACGAACGTTGGTGAAGGCACCCGGCCAAAGCGCCAGGCTTTCATTCGGCAAGGTCGCTTTCAATTTTACCGTGCCAGTCGCCTGGTCGATCTGATTATCGACCAGCACCAATGCGCCGGTATCCAGCACCTTGCCTTGAGCATCAGTCGCTAGCACCGTCACCGTTCCCTTTTGCTGCGCCGTCATTAGTTGCGGCAGCACTTGTTGTGGCAGGCTAAACAGTACTGAAATCGGCTTCACCTGCGTGATGGTGACAATCCCGTTGGTATCACCTGCTTTGATAATATTACCAACATCGACGTTACGAATGCCCGTTCGCCCGTCGATCGGCGCCGTGATCGTCGTATAGCTCAACTGCGTTTTGGCGCTGGCAACAGCCGCGGCATCGGCGGCTACGGTCGCTGCTGCCTGGCTGACGCTAGATTTCTGCGTGTCGACTGTCTGCTGTGCAATCGCATTGCCAAGTCCGGCGTACCGCTCCAAATCGCGCTTGGCATTCTCCAACGTCGCGGCGTCCTTTTTCTGATTGGCGACCGCCTGATCGTAAGCCGCTTGATACAAGCGCGGATCGATCTGTGCCAGCACATCGCCGGCCTTAACCTCCTGCCCCTCGGTAAAATTCAGCGCCAGCAGTTGCCCGTCAACCTGCGCATGCACGGTGACATTATTGTAAGCCTGGATCGTGCCCAGCCCGTCGAGATAAACCGGAATATCGGCGCGTGCGGTTGTGACGACTGAGACAACTGGCGTTGACTGCGGGCCACGCTTGCCGTCAGCCTTGCTTTCCACCCCGCCTTTTTCGTTCGATGACTTCGATGCCCCCCCGAATACCCAATAAGCCCCGCCCCCCAGCGCGAGCAAGATGATCAGCCACAGCAGCCACGGCTTACGGCGGCGCATCGGTTGCAGCTGATATGCGGGAGGCGCCTCGTTGTAAGGCGATTCAGTTTCCATTGTTCTTTATCCCTATACGGCCTGGCAATATTAAGGCGCAGCTATACGAACGGATAGCCGCAAAGCATTCGCTATCGGTGGCAGCATCCGTATAAAATAACAATAAACGCGGGCCAAGAGCGCGTTAATCCGCCGCTTCGACCTTAGGCAATCCGCCAGATGCCAATTGGATCTCCGAGTTATTGCGAACCGTTTTTAACAAGGCTCGCGTCACGCGATTGTCAATCTCCGAGGCGCGTCCGAACTCAACCGGATAGCGCCCTTCGAACGCTAACCCGCTATCGACGAATTTCATCCGCGCTTCAGGCTCTGGCAGCGCAATCTTCAGCCGGGTCGAATGCTCCAGGATCGACTGCTGCTGCTTCATGCTGTCGACATAGTCTGCATAGACGCCCTGCAGTGCCGCCAGCAGCTTATCTTGCGCATTCTGGTAATCAGTGCCGCTGGCCAGAACCAGCGTAACCGCATGCCAGCCGTAATGCGTGCCGGGAATCTGTTTATAGAAGGCCGACTGCTGGAACAGAATCGAATTGGGAAACGCGACAATCCGCCCCGTTGGATGCGAGGCGCGATCGTCGCTCAACTCCATCATATAAATCCGCACCCAGCCAAGCTCGACGATATCGCCGGTGACATTGCCGATCGTCACCCGGTCGCCAACCCGCACACCAAAGCGCCCAACGAAGAAGAAATGCGCAACGATTGAAAGAATAACATTCTGCAGCGCAACGGCCAAACCTGCGGTTAACAATCCGGCATAAGTCGCAAGCGAGCCGAACTCAGAAAAGAAATTCATGCAGACGATGGCAATGATCGCGATCGTCACCAAGGTTTTGCGCACGGTGCGGAACTGGCGCTGGCGCCGCTCTTCCTGCACGTAACGGTTGATCGCGCGGCGTGCGAGTTCAGAGAGCAGCAGCGGCACCAAAATCGCCAACACCAATAAAGTCAGCCGCACGACCAGCGCCCGCAAAGCCGCGGCCAACGATGTGTCGAGCGCTTTGGCCCATTCCGCCAGATTACGCTGCGAGGCTTCGATCCAGGAATTCTGTTCCGCCAGCGGCGTGATTGCTACGGATAACTGCTTGAAGGTTGTAACGAGTGTATCGAGCGATTGTTTCTGCGTTGCCAAAGCCGCCAGATCGTCTGTTGCCGAATTTTGCGCAATCAGATCGCCCTGCCGCCCTGCCGCCTGCAACTGATTACGAAGCGTGGTTAGTAACCCCTGCACTTCATCGCGCATCGCGTTCGATTGCTGTCCAAGCTCCGAGATGCGGGCTTTTTTGCGCGTCAACTCCGTCGTGCGCGAGGCCAAGTTAAAAATGCTATAATCATAAGGCGAGGCGTTGCTTACTATATCAGCTGTTGCGCTAGCGGCAGGCACGGGGCCAGTCGCAGGCTTGCCCACTGCTTTAGCTGTAGCATCCGGCAGCAGTTTTTCGAACTCATCAATACGAGCCGACAGATCGGCCGCGCCAACAGCGGTTGTGCCGCCCACCAAACCCGCAATCGTCTTCAATAAATCGCTTTGTGCGCGGGCAAGCTCGATCTCGCTCTTTTGCTTATCCCGCATTGCCACTAGCGGCGCGCGGGTGCGGCCTGCGGTTCGCGCTAATTTGATGTTGGTATCTTTTAACCCGGCTTGTAAATCAGCTACACGTCGGTCGATCGTTGTGGCAGCGGCGGCGAGATTAGCGGCACGCGTTGCAGGGGCGGCACTGGTATCCGCTGCTTTTTTGTCTGTATCCGGTACCGGGGCTGTGACCGGCATCGCACCGATGATCGTAGCCTCGGCGCGGGCAAAATCGATCGCGCGGCGCAGGCTATTTTCGCCATTGCGGGCTAGGCTGTCCTTCAGTGCCAATTCACGTGGGTCACTGGCAAGGGAGGCAGTCGCTTGCTGCACCTTGTACCAATCGGCGCTTTCTTCCAGCAGCTTGATGACATCGGTATCGTTCGGCGCGACGATTGCAGGAGGCGTTGCAGCTGCCTCTTCCGCACCGACGTTAAAAGCCGCCAGAGCCAGCAAGCTCGCGAATATCATGGATGAGTATTTAATCATACCTGCATGACTGCCGCCAAATGTGGTTTTTTTCAATATCAAAGTCGTTTCGCGCCGCTAATTGCAATCAATAGCCATCCCAGCATCAGCGCAATGCCGCCCGCTGGTGCGAGTGTACTAGGCCAGCCAAGCAAGGCCTTTCCATAAAGACTGCCGCAGAACAAAATAATGCCAATAAGGATTGCCAGCTTGGCCAGCGCTGCTATACGGCCCGTTTGCCCCGCGATTGCCAGCAGCACGCCGGCATGAATGAGCTGATAGAGCGAGGCACGTTCGACCAGTGTCGCCAACGCTGGTTCTGCCACCGCATGCGCACCAACTGCGCCCAACGCCACCGCCATGAAACCGTTTAAACCGGCAACGGCAATGCAAACCTTCACGGCTGCCGATCTTCCTGCTTGTTCCATATGCGCCATTGGGCGGCACCTTGATAATAGGCCAGCGCATCGCTCAACATCTCAGCGGGCACGGGATCATGCGATAGTGTGAAATCATCGCCGTCAGCATCATGCGTGCGCACATAATATTCAGCTTGCTTCACCGGCTTGATAATCACCAACCCTGCCGGCGTCATATAACCGAGTTTCTGGTAGTTGGAGATAAATGCCCGTTCCGGATGCACGCGCATCAGATCGACGCCATAAAAATGGCTTTCATATTTCATGTTCATCAGCCCCAGCAGCGTCGGCACCAAATCGATCTGGCTAGCCATCGCTTCCACCTGCTCCGGCTTCACGATGCCGGGCGCATAAATGATGAGTGGGATGTGGTATTTGTCGGGCGATAGTTCGGTCTTTCCGGCGCTGCCTGCAGTATGATCGGCCACGATCACGAAGATCGTATTTTTAAACCAAGGCTTGGCTTTCGCCTCCTCGATAAATTTATTGATCGCATAGTCAGTATATTTGACACCGCCCAGCCGCCCGCCGGGAATATCGATTTTCCCAGCCGGATAGGTGAAAGGCCGGTGGTTAGAGGTCGTCATGATATGATCGAAGAACGGCTTGCCTTCGGCATAGGTTTTATCGTTCTCATCCATCGTCTGATTAAATAGATCTTCGTCGCAGACGCCCCAGGCATTCGCGAAGGTCACATTCTGCTTGGCAAAGCTGGCGCGGTCGACGATTTGATAGCCATTGCCTTCAAAATAATGGTTCATATTGTCGAAATAACCATAGCCGCCATAGATGAATTTGCTGACGTAACCCTTGCTGTTCAGAACTGAACCCAGCGTGGCAAGATTCCCATTATCAGGCTTGCGTACCACCGAATTGCCAGGCACCGGCGGAATACCGAGCGAGGCCGAGCTGAGCCCATAAACCGTACGCGTTCCTGTCGCAAACAGATTTGCAAAGAACAGTGAGTCCGTTGCGAGGCGATCAAGATTAGGCGTTATATTATTTTGGTTTCCAAAAGTTTTGAAATAACTGCCGCTTAGAGATTCAACCATGATCAGCACGACGTTATATTTTTTCTCATCGCCTGCCGGCGCAACCATCCGCGCGATCGGCGCTGATGGCAGCGGCGTCGTGACGCCCAATTTTGCCTGCAGGCGCGGCAGCCATTCTGTCTGCGGCTGCGTGAGATAAAACTTGCTGTAATCCAGCTCGTTATTATTGAAGGCGGAGAAAAACTGGAACGAGCCGTTCTTCGCAATCTCATCCAAATACCGGTTTTGTAAGCCTGGCCAGTCTGCGCTGGCACAGAAGAAAGAGAGCAGCGCCAGGGCGATGCTGGCTGCAAATGCCAAGCCGCGTGTTTTCAAAGCTGGCCGTTGCGCGACGATCTGCGGCAGCATGCGCCGCTGATAGCGTGCATATAAATAAGCCAGCAGCGCCGCCAGCCCCATCAACCCGCCGATCACCGGTACCACCGGATAAGATTCGCGAATATTGGCGATCACTTCTTGCGTATAGACCAGATAATCGACGGCGATGAAGTTGAACCGTGCCTGGAATTCTTCCCAGAACAGCCAGGCCGAGGCATGCGCGAACAGGAAGATGAATGCCAATAGGAAATAGAAGATCGTGCTGGCAATCTGGTCGCCGCGACTGCCATGTTTCTGACGGGGTAGCAGCAGCAAGTAAAGGCAGAACGGCAACAACGCATAGGCGAAAACGGCGCTATCGTTGATCAGGCCATAACCCAGGCTTGCCAACATTACTCCGAGCTCATGCGCGCCGATATTCGCACGCTCACGCACCAGCAACGCGAGCCGCAGCAGGAATTCCATGCCGTAGAACAGCGCGACATGCGGCCACAGGCGGAGCGCGTAATATTTAAATGTATAACGCAGCGCATCAAGCATGAACCGGGAACTCCTAAAAACGATAGAAACACATCATCGCGCTGCCCGCCCCCAGCGTGATCGCTAGGTTATCGTCCAGCTTCAGGCGACTGGCAAGAGCCTCCGCCAGCATTCCGGCGCTGGTCGCAATAAACGCCGCCAGCAAGTATCCATCCGGTAACGGCACGGCCAAATAAAAGATACAAAGCGCGATCATGCTGGAGACAATAAAGGCTGCGCTGCCCTCTAAAGATTTGCCAAGGAACGGCGTGCGCCCGAAAGGCTTGCCGATCAGCGCAGCAAAGGCATCGCCAATAATCATGATCGTGAAAGCCGTCACCGCAATCAGCTTTGGAAACAGCAGTGCAGCCGCGATTGCCGCCAGCAAAGTATAGCTGGCCCCTGTCAGGCGGAATGCGCCTGTGCCTTGCTCATGACCGCGCAGCGTACGGGTCAAAATTTTTGGCACGAAACGCTGCGTCTTCGGATGCCAGCGCAAGACCTCAAAGCTCAACATTCCGGCCAGCACGACCATAAAAATACTCAGCGCCCACAGCTGCGGCAGCCACCAGATCGCACACGCCATCCAGAGCGAGCTCAGGTGGATCGCCTTGCGCTCCAGCTCCAGCCGAAACGGATAAGAACTGTTACTTGTCATGTACTGCAGTTGGGCAGAAGCGCGGATGCTGGTCAAGGCCGCGCAATCCGCTTAGCATCGCCATATGCAAAATACTAATCCCGCGCCCACCACATTCAAAACCATCTGGAAATTGGTTCGCCCTTATTGGGCAAGCGAAGAACGCTGGCGCGCGCGCGCGACGCTGGGTGCCATTATCGCGCTCTCCCTAGGGCAAGTTTATATTTCGGTACTCCTCAATAAATGGAATGCGGAATTCTACAACGCCTTACAGGATAAAAACCTGCCCGAATTCTGGCATCAGCTTGGCATCTTCTGCGTGCTGGCAGTCGCTTTCATTATCGCCGCCGTCTACCGCCAGTATCTAACGCAACTGCTACATATCGCCTGGCGGCGTTGGCTGACGGTACGCATCCAGGGTGATTGGCTTGCCAACCGAAATTTCTATCGTCTGCAAGTAATTGAGCAACGTGCTGATAACCCCGATCAACGGATCGCCGACGATATCGACGGCTTTACCGGCACCACGCTCAGCCTTGGCATCGACCTGCTCAGCTCGGTCGTCACGCTTTGCTCGTTTGTGACCATCCTCTGGGGGCTATCGGGTGATTTTAGCCTAACGCTTGGCGGCCACACGCTTGCCATTCCTGGCTATATGGTATGGGCCGCGCTGCTATATGCCGCCGTCGGCACTTTGGTCGCCCATAAAATCGGGCGCAGATTGATCGGCCTGAACTTCGAGCAGCAAAAGCGGGAAGCCGATTACCGCTTCGCTCTCGTCCGCTTGCGCGAAAATGCGGAACCCATCGCCTTTTATGGTGGCGAGGCGGCGGAAAATGCAACTTTGCGCGAGCGCTTTATGCACGTCGTTTCCAACTGGCGCGCGATCATGCAAAAGCAGAAGCAACTAACCTGGTTTACATCCGGCTATGCGCAGATCGCCAATATCTTCCCGATTCTGGTCGCCGCCCCGCGTTATTTCTCTGGCGCAATCCAACTCGGCGGATTGATGCAGATCGCCTCCGCCTTCGGGCAAGTGCAGGATGCCTTAAGCTGGCTCATCAACGTCTATCCCAGCTTCGCTAACTGGAAGGCAACGGTCAATCGTCTGCAAGGGTTTACGGCCGCACTCTATCGCGAGCAGCCGGAAGCAGCCTTAGCGGTTGAGCGTACAAATGATAGCGCGCTGACTCTGCATGAGATTAGTGTCAGAAAACCAGATGGCGCAGCTCTTATTACTAGCCTATCAAAAATTCTGCCCGCAGGCTCGCGCTTGTTGGTGCAAGGCCCAAGCGGCAGCGGCAAGACGACCTTGCTGCGCCTGCTTGCAGGCCTTTGGCCTTATGGTGGCGGCAGCTTATCCCTGCCTAGCAACGCTACGCTTTTATTTGTGCCGCAGCGCCCATACTTGCCGCTCGGCACGCTGCGCGCCGCGCTCAGCTATCCGCAACCGGTCACGCATTTTGCGGATGCGGATCTGACAGCGGCGCTGACCGCCGTTGGCCTAGGCGCGATCGCAATCCACTTTGATAACGACGATAACTGGGCGCAGTGCTTGTCGCCTGGCGAGCAGCAAAAGCTCGGCTTCGTGCGTGTGCTGCTAGCTAAACCGTCCATCCTCTTGTTGGATGAGGCCACCGCCGCACTCGATAGCGATAGCGAAGCTGCGCTTTACAAGCGCCTTATTGCGACACTGCCGCAAACAATCATCATCAGCGTCGGCCACCGGCCCAGCCTTGCGGCGTTCCATACGGATACGCTCACACTTTAATAAGCGTGTTTGGCAACCGCCTCTTGCATTTGCGCTTGGGCCTGTGCTGGCGTCAGTTGGCCGCTGCCACGCAGCAGATCGATCTGCCGCACAGTGGCAATAAACATTCTGTCGGAAGGCGTGTCCTGATATTCAGACCGACCCTTTAGATAGCTATCAACGCAACCATATGTTTGGTTGGTTGCCAGTGGCCCGGGCGCATTAATGAATGTGCGCTCCGGTTTAAACAGATCCGACGCGCCGCAGGTGGCCGAAGCATCGGCCAAGAAATCCTGGCTATCGGGTGCACCGGCGCAAGCCGCCAACGGCAGGGCCGCAACGAAAATAAAGATCTTTAGGGTCTTGCGCATGATTTAAGTCCTCCCCATTCTTATTGTTATGACTCTATCCCTCTGCCGCCGCACATTCATTTTCAATATGCTTGCTGGCGCTACTGCTTTGGCTTGTTGGCAGGCAGTGCCTGCTCTGGCAGCAACGCTGAATCTTTCAGAAGAGCAATGGAAACAAAAGCTTACGCCTGAACAGTTCGATATTCTGCGCAAGGAAGGCACGGAACGGCCGTTCACCAGCGCTCTGAATAACGAGCATCGCGCTGGTATATTCGCATGCGTCGGCTGTGCGCAGCCTCTATTCGCCTCCAAAGCCAAGTTTGACAGCGGCACCGGCTGGCCTAGCTTTTACGAGGCGCTGCCCGGCGCCATCGAAACGACCACCGATTATAAGCTGTTGCTACCGCGCACTGAATATCACTGCAGCCGCTGTGGCGGGCATCATGGCCATATCTTCAACGATGGGCCACAACCGACGGGCCTCCGCCATTGCAGCAACGGCACGGTTTTAAGCTTCACGCCTGCAGCTTGATCTCATCTTTGTGGCTGCCTTCACGTTCGGCATAGACATAAGTAAAGGCCGCGCCGAAAAACAGAATCTGCGCTGAATAATAAACCCAGACCAGCATCACCACCAGCGACCCCGCAGCGCCAAAGCCTGATGCAAGTCCGCTATGCGCTAAATAATAACTAATCGCCGCTTTGCCGATAACGAACAGCACAGTTGTCAGAAACGCGCCCGCGCGCACGTCACCCCACTCCACATGCGTGTCGGGCAGATACTTGAAAATCAGCGAGAAGATCAGCCAGATAATTCCGAACCCGACGATGGCGTTGATAATCGCCATGACGGTCGCCACTTCCGGCAGGCCGCCTTGCGCATAACTACCCGCCGCCGAAAGCAGCGCCGTCAGCACGATCGTCAGCAGCAGCAGGAACGCGCTGCCCATCACCATCGTGAACGAAAAGAAACGATCTTTGATCATTATCCATAGGCCAGCATCGGGCCGCGGTGGCACATGCCAGATGGTATTGAAAGAATCCTGCAATTGCCCGAAGACGCCTGAGGCGCCGAACAGCAGCGTGGCAAAGCCCAGGACGGTTGCCAGCCAATCGCCTGCTTGCTCCTGCGCCGCGCCTTTGATGATCCCTTGCACCGCTGCGGCACCGTCATGGCCGATCAGCCCATCAATCTGGCCAACGATCTGGCCTGTGGCCGCTTCATGCCCGAAAAAAAGTCCAGCGATGGAAATGCCGACCAGCACCAGCGGCCCCAGCGATAGCATGCTGTAGAAAGCCAGTGCCGCGCCAAGCTGCGGCACTTTGTCGTCCGACCAGTTTTTAAATGTCTGTTTTAGCAGTGCAAAAAATTCGCCGAAGGTCAGCCGGTTGTGCATAGGGTTAGCATCCTGTGATCGTTCTAAATTCGTCATATGGATTACATCGCTACAGACAGCAATAAATACAGGCCCGCGCCGGCGGCAAAAGCGGCCGGCAGCGTCAGCGCCCAGGCCAGCATAATACGGCGGCGCAACGCATGCTTGGCCGCCATATCCGTGCCTTGCGCGGCACCGATACCGCTGACGGCCCCGGTCGTCGCCAGCGTGCTCGATACTGGCAGATGCAGCGCCGTCGCCAATGCGATTGAAAGCGCCGCGCCTGTTTCGGCGCAAGCCCCGCTCTGCGGTGTTAGTTTTGCCAGCTTGAAACCTAGCGTTTTGACGATCCGCCAGCCGCCTGCCAGCGTGCCCAGCGCGATAGTGGTGTAGGATATTACCAGCACCCAGAACGGCACATTCAAAGGCACATTAGGCATGGCTGTCGCTGCGCCCAAGGCTAACGCACCGGCGATAATACCTGCCGTTTTCTGCGCATCGTTCGCGCCATGGCTGAAACTGAGCAAGGCGGAAGACACCAGCTGCACGCCGCGATAATGCTTATCCGTCACGCGCGATGGCAGCTTCTTGATCATCCAGTAAAAGACTTGCGCCAGCGCATAGCCGATGACCGGGCCAATGATGATAAAGACCAGCACCTTCAGCCAGGCGCTGCCTTTGTAAAGTTTACTCAGACTTTCACCGACCATCAGCGCATGCGCGCAAGCTGCGCCCGCGTAAGCGCCCAGCAGCGCGTGCGAGGAACTGCTTGGCAAGCCGCGCCACCAGGTGAATAGGTTCCAGCCGATCGCGCCGATCAGGCCTGCGAAGATCACGAGCGGCGTCACCAGCGATAGATTGATCAGCCCCGCACCAACCGTCGCTGCCACCCCGCCCGATACGACAAAGAGCGCTACAAAATTAAACAACGCCGACCAGCAAACGGCCTGCACCGGTTTCAACGTACGCGTGGCGATCACGGTTGCCGTGGCATTGGCTGCATCGTGAAAACCATTGATGAAATCGAACACCAGCGCCGCGGCGATGATCGCCAGCGTCGGCAGGCTCAGCGCCTGCAGGAATGCGACCAAAGAAGCGAAGAGTGCTGTTGCGTCCACCAAAACCGCCTGTCGCTGAAATGCACTATGCTATGTCAGCATAAGCGACTTCAGACGCAAGGCCAATTAGCTGTCTTTCGGCTTTTTAGGATCCGTCTGATTTTGCGCCGTCCGATCCCGCAATGACGCCGGCTCGATATTACGGCGGCGGCCTTCAGCAACAACGGGGGCTGCAGGGTTTGCTGCGGAATTTGCAGGCGTCGTGATCGTAGCGCCTTGCGCACGCCCTTGATTATCCCGCTCGCTGGCGACATTCACCTGTGGCTGCGGCGCAGGCTGGGTTGGCGCCTCCACAACCGGCGTCATGGCAGCTGGTGCTGATACGATAGGCGCAGCCGCAGGAGCCGGAGGCCGTTCGTCCGCAAAAACGCTGTTATATGATGAAGACGACGGCTGCGTATTGGCTGCAGGAATTTCACCACCTGCTGGCGCTTTAGTAGCGGGCGTATTGCTAGGCGCAGTTGTGATAGGCTGCGCCAACCAAGCTGATCCTGCGCCTTGATTGTTGATGAGCGTATTATTGGCTTGTGCCAATTGCTGCGCCTGACTCGTCGCCTGTGCATATTGTAGCGAGCCTTCGGGCGCGGCATTCAATGCAGATTGATTTTGCGTGACCATGGTTTGATAGGCAGCGCTAACCTCCGCTTGCGTCGCCGTCGGCGCCAAGTTCAAAGTTGAATAGGCGTTGGCGACATCCGGCGTCATCGGCATGGCCGGGCCCACAGACGCTGTTCCTTGACTCGTGGCCCCAAAGCTTGCCGGCGCACTGCCGCCCCCGACCAATGGCGAAGCCGCAGCATTTGCAATCGTATTGGGCGCGTTAAAATCGGCATAACCGCCGCTTTGACCAGACCCTGCTGGTGCCGGCGCTGGTGTTGACGCTGTTATTCCAGCAGACGTTGGCGCGATATTCATCTCTGCCGCAGGTGCCGCGCCCGCTAAGGATGAAAGCGGCGACCCAGCTTCCGCAGCTTGCGACCCGTAAGTGGCGGAAGGTGCACCATCCCTTGCAAAGAATTGCTGTGCGGTGCTTCCACCAGCTGCACCTTGACCCGCACCAGCATTCTGTAGTGATGAGGACGACGCAGACGAAACACTAGCTGGCGCAACGCCGACCGGCACGCCGCCGGCAACGCTGCCTGTTACACTGCCCGCAGTATAGCCAGCGCCAGCCAATCCTGATGCATCCGCAGTATCGGTAGCGCTGCGATTAAAGCCCAAGCCCGCGGTTTGTTGCGGCGTGTTGCCGGTGGCCGCTCCGCCGCTAATGCTAGGACGAGCCGCCGCGCCTTGGCCCGTAGCTGGTGCCGCTGCGTTAGATACAGGCGATGCACCCGAAAGACGCGTGCCGCCACTGTCTTGCGTGCGATTAAAATTCAATCCTGCGACTTGTTGCGCCATGCTGCCAGCAACCGTACCTGCGCCGCTAAGCCCTAAACGTGGGGACGTCGCGCGGGTATCACCAATGCCGCCTGTGGCTGCGGTGGAGCCACTAACCCCTTGTGCGCCGATCATGCCGGGATTGATACCAGTCCTTGTCTTAGCGCTTGCGTCAGCGTCTTGGGCGCTTGCCGGTTCTGGCAAGCCCAGTTTTGGAGAGGGTTCTTTGGCACCCGTCATAGACAAGCCGCCCGTAGGATCGCCAGACTCAGTCGGTTTGCCGGCATCCATCTCATTCATACGCAACTGTTCGGTTGGTGCGCCGCGCACAAAACCAGGCGTCGCGGCTTCGGCTTTAGTGCCTCCCATACCCATCCCCAAAGCGGCTGCCGTCATACCAAGTCCAACGACTGCAGGAGCAGCGCCTTTGCCGCGCGGCTGCCCTGGTTTCGGTTGCGCTTGGCCATTAGGTCCAATACTTGTGATTGTTGACCCAGCAGGCGCAGAACCAGTTGCAACTGCACCGCCGCCAAAGCCAAACTGGTTGCCGCCTGTAACGTTCGATGTTGGTTGGCCTTTAGGGGGTTTACCTGCTGGGCCGATAGTTGCCTTAACGCCAGCACCATTATTGCTGCCATATCCGCCACCACCTGTGGTAACAGGGCTGTTGGCTGCATTAGCTGTACCACCCGGCAAGCCATAGAATGTGCCTTCACTATCATCACCGCTGCCTGCATCAGGCTTCTTACCGCCAATTAAACGTGGTGTTTTCCCGACAAGGCCTGCGACATTACCAATCACTTTTTGTGAAATATTTGATGCTTGCCGGAATGCCTCTACTGCGGCAAAGGCATTACTTTCACCCTGATAACGCTCGAATTGATAGCCGCCACCAATCCAGCGCATGGTCGAATGCGAAATATAATCCATATAGCTGAAAATCTTTTTGACGATTTGATAGGCGATAACCGCCCAAACACTAAACATAACGATGGCCAAGATGATGCCATTATCATCCGGCGACCATGCCGTTTTTATTGTGGAAATAAACATGGCGTTTAATAGATATAAGGCAAGCGAAGCGACGATCAACGAGACGATCATGCCGAACACTAACAACATCGGCCGCAACGCGATATGGAATAGCATCACATATCCCTGCCGTGCCGGATCAAGCAGCCCGTTACCCCCTGGCGTTAAATGCGCCAACGCGAACAGTGGCATACCGATAATGGCTTCCATGATCGCCAGCAGCCAGGTGACAATGCCGCCAAGAAATTTGGTGAGCGGCACCAGCGGTAACATGATACAGAGCAGCACACCTAATGACAGAAGATAGAATGAAATGGTTATGACCCATCCTGCCAAGGCTGCCGCGCCAGCCGCGCCCGGCGCGATTAAGCCAATTGTCGCCGTGCCAATCAAGCCACCGATTCCTGCTTTAAATGCGGTAACGCCGGTTGAGAAAATCGTCTGGCCATAGGTGACGAATGTTCCAAATGGATCGTCGGAGTTACCACTCATT
>CBDFFX010000001.1:0-41156 GCA_965246895.1 Alphaproteobacteria bacterium
GCGACATTATGCGCAGGGTTTCCGATAGCGCCTTCGATAAGATCGCTGCCATTGAAACGGAGTACTAAGCCATGTCGATACAAACTGTTACCGCGCGGGTTTACCCGCAATCGCATACCGGACCGGGTATTTATATCCGGTTAGCGGGACCGCGTAACGGCGACGTAGCTTTTGAAAAGCTAGACCGTTACAAAGCGCTTAAGCTGGCGGAAGACTTGGTAAAAGCCGTCGCCGCGTTTGAAGCCGATTTGATCCCGTCTAAAAAGGCTCGCTGACCATGTCGATTGAAAACGCCAAGTACGAGACGCGCGAAGCATGGCTTAACGCGTTCGTTATGTTCGCCCGCACCGATTTTGCGCGCGTCAACGCAGCGCTGCCCGAGAAGGTGCGCGTATCGGTAGGTTTCACGTCAACCGGCGCCCGTAGCACTCGCATCGGCGAGTGCTGGCAGGATACGGCTTCAAGCGACGGCTACTTTGAGATATTCCTTAAACCCACGATTGAGAATGACGCGCGTATGGCCGACATCCTCACGCACGAACTCGTGCATGCTGCCGTAGGCATCAGCGCCGGGCATGGCGCCCCGTTCAAGCGGGTATGCAACGCGCTGGGGCTGGTAGGCCGCATGACTTCGACAGTTGCTTCGTCTGACTGGTACAAGTGGGCGCTTCCGATCCTCAAAGAGTTGGGGCCTATGCCCTACGGCCAGCTTGTGGACGGCGTGAGTACCGCCAAGCCCAAGCAAAAGACTAACCTGTTAAAGGTAGAGTGTGACACGTGCGGCTTCGTGGCGCGCGTCACTACCAAATGGATAAAGCCCGATATGTGTTGCCCGGATCGCGACTGCGGCGGCGCATTCAATCTCGCAAGCGGGGAGTAATTTAAATGGCTAAGGCAGAATTGACCGGCATTCCGGGTGCGATAGATCGCGGCGACGTGCAATATATACTGAACGTGATACAAGCCGCTAACGGAAGCCCGTTCGTTAAGCCCCCGTTGCGGTACGAAATTCGCGAACTTATGGGCGCGCTTATGGCGGCTTATGGCGTACCCGAGGAACGTGTACACAATTTGGCAACCGATCAACAATTGTGCGCGCTATACGCCACGGCAAAGGGCAGTATCGCCGAGGGTAGAGATTACGCCTGTAAGCTGCGTCTCATTGCTAAGGCTAATGAACTAGTTAAAACGCGCATAACCGACGAATACTTCGCCAACCCCGCCGCTCCGCCCGTTCGCCTCCAGCCTGCCGCTCCGCCTGCCGCCGCTGACATGGCTAAGTATGCGCTGAATACCCGCGTTGACGGGCTCGCCCGCGACATGGGCGCGCGGCATGCCGAGTTGCAGACCAACCTTACGGATACGCTTTTGAAGTTTACGGAAGCGCTCCCCGAAGTTGTCAAGTCTCACGTCGGGGACGCGCTAAAAGCGCTTACGCCTGTTACGCTGCACGTTGTCATACCGGGCAAAGAGCCAACTATGCTTGGCGTCGTGCATCGCGAGACGGGCAAGATACTTAAGATGCTTATGGCAGGCGTTAACGTGTATTTGCACGGGCCGGCGGGATCGGGCAAAACTACCGTGGGGCGCAAGTGCGCCGAAGCGTTCGGCTTGCCTTTCTACTTCGCCGCAAAGGTCGAAAGCGAGTACATGCTGTTAGGTTTCAAAGACGCGCGCGGCGAAACCGTACGTACGCAGTTCCGTGAAGCGTACGAACATGGGGGCGTTTTCCTGTTTGATGAGTTGGACGGTTCCAGCCCTAGCGCTGTAGTTGCTTTAAATGCTGCGCTCGCGAACGGTATCTGCCCG
Organism: Alphaproteobacteria bacterium; assembly: GCA_965246895.1. GTDB lineage: Bacteria > Pseudomonadota > Alphaproteobacteria > JAIXQD01 > JAIXQD01 > CBDFFX01. The sequence continues at coordinate 1,810 of CBDFFX010000001.1, forward strand.
TTCCCCGACGGAATCGTAATGCGTCATGCTGACTTCAAGTGCATAGCAGCCGGTAACACAAAGCTTTCAGGCGCAAGCCGCCAGTATGTCGGCCGTAATCAGCTAGACGCAGCCAGCGTCGATCGCTTTGCGTTTGTCGAGTTTGGCTACGACGACACGCTGGAAACCGCGCTAGCTACCAACTCGATATGGTGCGAGTATGTTCAAGCGGCTCGCAAGGCGGTTATTGATCGGGCGCTACCGCACCTTATTACGCCCCGCGCGACGTATGACGGCTGCAAGCTTCTGGAAGCCGGTTTGACCGCGCTAGAAGTTGCATCGGCGGTATTGTGGAAGGGTCTCGATGAGAGTACTATTTCGCAGTTGATCGCGGCTATGCCGGATGATAAGCGTAAGCTTATCGGTAAGCTTAACGCGACGTTGGAGATACTGTAATGCGCGAAGTTCATACCCCGGCCGTCGCCAAGTACCAATTCAATAGCCTTAACGAGTTGTCACGCTGGATCGACGACACCCCGCGTACTTGGGGCGCTGTCAAACAGGCGACTAGCAATCCCGCCGCCGCGAGTTGGGACTTGGGCGCAGGGTATGAGGGTGCCGTTGATATGGCGCGTGAAGGCTGGCTAGAGGGGGCGCAGAGCGCCGAAGCCGTAATGGCTACCCTGCCGCCCAAAGACGCGGCGCCGGATACGCGTACGGACTTTTACGGCCACTTGCCCCACGTCGCGCGCTTCTGCGCCGGGGCGCCTGATAGCATGATCCGCTACACTCGCGACGGGGTTAGCGGTAGCGGGCGCGTATTAACGCTGTACGTTCAAATTAACGCACTGTTTGGCACTAACGCCAAGTGTATGAGCAATTTCGGCCTAGGCGTAGCGCAATGGGTCAATGACGTAGAACAGCGCGGCATACGCGTTGAACTATGGGGAGTATTCGTTTCCCAAATGCGCTCGGGCGGAGTTAAGAAACTTTCGCACGCTTGGCGTATCAAGTACGCCGATCAACCGCTAGACTTAGCGGTATTGTCGTTCAGCATAGGGCACCCGGCTATGTTTCGCCGACTTGGCTTTGCGCTGTACGAGCGCAGTAAGGCGGGAGCTTGCAGTAGCTACGGCGTCACCGTAAGCCCCAAGCTGTCGGACTTGATCGACCCGCCAGCCGGTTCTTACGTACTAACCGGCATGGGGGAGGCTAATAGGGTTGCGCCTACCCCGAAAAAAGCTGCCGACTACATAACGGCCCAACTTGACAGTATGCTTTCCGAAAACAACGCTAGCTAGGGAGTACAGAACATGCAGACGCTTACCACAATTCACAACAAAGCGGACGTTCTGGCTATCTATAAGAACGCGTTGCTTGACAAAGAACTTGCCGGGCAGTTGAAGTTTCTGCGTCAAGTACCTGCCGGGCACGGCGCGTACAATATCGCCGACTTGGCCTGCCGTTGGGCCTTAGCCGCACTCACGGAAGCTAAGGCGTCGGGCATGCTGGAAGCGTTCGCCGCTCCCGACGTGCTAACGGTAGCTAGCTTCGCGTTGGCTAGCACGATAGTAGAGGGGTAATTTAAATGGAATACCCACAAGGCGAACGCTTAGAGGGTTATCCTGCTAGCCCTCTCAAGTGCCCTAGCCCCCGGCAAGAAAGCGACGAGTACGTATGCTCGCGATGTCGATTGCGTTGGGATGTACACGAGGATAAACCGGGTTGCCCGAAACACAATTAAGGAGGAACTACTATGTTGCAGTCGCTCTTTTGCCGGCTCGGTTTCCACCGTTGGTCGCGCTGGTACAGGCTGCGTTCGCGGCGAGTACCGTTTACCCGCGATATACGTTTTTGCGGGCGCGCGTGCTGCACCGGGTTCGAAAGCCGCAAGGTGCAGCCGTGAACCGCTTTGTTGTGGCACTTATGCTGCTGGTAGTCGTTATAGCTGTACTGTTAGGAGCGGTTGTAATGCTACTTGCTATCGTGGTTATCGGCGGTATCGGCGCGCTTTGGGCCGTACTTGACGAAAACCGTATCGAACGCGAACACGAGGACAACAAATAATGTTTGGCATCGCATGGCGGCATAGTCCGCGCACCGGCTGGAACCTACTGGCCGATCCCGTACCGTCCGAACAGGACGCGCGTACAAAGATAAACCAGATGACGCGGTACGATATGGTCGGCCGCGAATATCGCATTGTCCGGTTGGGCGATGCGGATACGTGGACCGATCCTGTCCGCGAACAGGCGGAGCGTCTTGGCGTCGCTGATAGGCTGGATAAGGAATGATCGCGGCCGACGTAGCGCTCGCCTTCAATGGCGCGAACGAGCGCAAAACGTGGTCGGCTAGGCCGCACGCTTCGGACGGTCGCGAAGCCGTGCATTTTACTACCGCGAACAATCTTGTCACGCTGGTACTCGAATGCGAAACAGGGAAGTTTCAAGTGCGTTTCAATAAGCTGCATGCGGCGTGGGGCGATTACATTCGCAGCATTGCCCGTAGTCTACATGTTGTGCAAAGTACTTTAAAGCAAGCTGGCTTACCGTTTGACGTTCCGCCCACGATTGAGGGCGCAGAGATAGTCTCTACGGTCGGTGCTTCGGCTACCTATGTACGGTTCGCATACGAGCCCGTCACCGTGGCGGAAGCGATCATGCCCGAGATTAAAGGAACGCCCGGTTCGATCGAGGCTCAAATCGAGACGGAAGTTTTTAACGGCACTAACTGAAACTTTTTTCGCCGACATGCATTTTTAGTATTGACCGCGCCGTAGCGTACCTTACAACGGCCCTTGTCACAGAGACACTTCACAGGAGCGAATACAATGGCGACCGATCCGAACACCCTCTCCGCCGGCACGACCCTCGGGGGCACGCCCAGCCCCACGCTCGGCGACACCCCGGCCCCTGCCCCCGCGACCGATCCCAACTCGTTCGTTTTCCGTATCCCCAACACCGAGACCGATATGCAGATCAATATCGGCTCGATCCCGCCGGCCATCCGTATGGACTTCCTCAAGAAGGGCCTGCGCGACTACATCAATAACGCGGTCAATCAGGCGGCGGTTCGTACGAACAAGGCGAACGCGCCGTTCGACGCGTACGACGAGGCGGTCAAGGCCGATGCGTTGCAGACTGCGGTTGCCAAGCCGGCCGGCGAGCGCGCGATTGCCAACCTGCTCGATACGGCGACGGCGGCACGCAAGCGCCTGTACGATGGCGACGTTCGCAAGAACGGCGAGGGCACGGGCGAGAAGCGCCAGCCCGTCGATCCGCTCACGAAGCTGGTCACGGAAGCGGTCGTTCGCGAACTGCACGAGAAGGACAAGGCGGCTGGCGGCAAGCGCAAGTACACCGAGTTCACGGCCGAAGTCGCCAAGGCGGGCGGCGGCGTCAAGTATCTCGAAGCCAAGATCGTCGAGAAGTCGGCGGGCAACGCGGATACGGAAGCGACCCTGCGCAAGTTCATGGACGAGCGCTACATCAAGCCGGCGCAGATGATGCTCGGCACCAAGACCAACAAGGCGACGGCGCCGGAGAACTCCATCCTGTAAGCCGGATCGTTACAGGGTGTCGCAGCGGCGGCGCGGGTATCTTGAAGTGCCCGCGCCGTTTGCTTGTCTAGCAAACAGGAGTACTTTAAATGGTAATGGAATTCGATCATTCGCCCGATGGGGTTATCAAAGCGCGAAAGTACTTCGCCTCGAAACGTTCTGCGCTAGTGCGTTTTTACCAAGGCAAGCCACTTGACGGGCGCGTGAGCGCTGCTAACTAGGCGGCGGGTGGCGCAACCACCCAACCCTCCCTGCGGCCGGGCTTCCACGAGCCCGGTCCTAGCCCCGCCAAGGCCCGAACCTTGGCGGGGCTTTTCTTTGCCCCCTCGTTGCCGAACAGGCTCTTGACGGGCCATCCTAGGGCGGTCTACGTGGTGCTTCTGGCACGCTGGATCGCGGGGGAGGGCTTCGGGGCCTGACGATCCCGGAACAGCGCGACGGACGATCAGGATGGGGCGTACGTGGATTTAGATTACCATCAGATATACAATTCGCTTAGCGCCATGGTGCCGCAAGGCGCAGTATTTGAACTGCGCATGCTTGGCCTGCGCAAGGGGCAAATTGATAGCGGGTACTTTGACGATCCGGCCCAAGCCGCTAACGCGCTGGTAGGTACGCAAGGGTACTACAAGGGTATATACTTCACCCCTAATCCTGTCATCCCGGAAGCGCTAGCACGCTCGTACAACCGCATAACGCCGTGGGCGCAATGGACTACCGGCGACACCGAAGTACAGCGTAGGCGCTGGCTTCTGGTGGACATCGACGCACGCCGCGTTGTCGGTATATCTTCGTCAGAACGCGAGCATGCGCTGGCTTTAAATGCAGCGCATGCAATTGCTGCGACCCTCAAGATGATGTACGGTTTCCCCGATCCGCTTATATCGGATAGCGGTAACGGCGCGCATATCGACTACCGTATTGACGAAGAAAACTCGGATACGGTGCGCGATGAGATACATACGTTTTTGCGCGTCCTTAAAAAGATGTACGACAGCGACAGTATCGACATGGATACTACTGTCTATAACGCGGCGCGTATTTGGCGCGTACCGGGAACATGGGCGCGCAAGGGCGATAGCACGCCCGATCGGCCGCACCGCAAGGCGCAGATACTCAAGCCCGCCGATAGCTTTAAAGTACTTAGCATTGTCTCGGTTATGCGCTTCAATGCCGCGAACGAGCACTTGCTTAAGGCCGACAAGGGTACGAGTTCCGCCCTTAAAAAGAACTTGACCGAGTATCCCGCAGACGAAGTACTGTATAAGCGGCTCAATGAGTACGCTATGCGCAACGTCAAGGGCTGGGTTTTGCAGTACTTTCCAACAGCGCGCGAGTATAAAGAAGGTTATCGCATACCCAGCGCGGACATAGGACAGTCATATGAAGAAGAACTTACTATCCATCCGTGGCCGCTTGGTATCAAGTACTTCGGCGTTGGCGATCAAGGAGATAATACAGAGGGCCGGCGCACCCCGGTATCAGTTATCGCAGAATACGCCTTACAAACAACAGACAAAAGAATTGCTGCGCAAAAGCTATCCAGCACTCTTAACTACCCGATCACCGAACTTGGAGCAATACCGCAGCCAGCCGTTAGCGCCGGTTTTACTGCGAGTTCCTCCGCAGCGATGGCGGGACTGCTAGGCACAAAACCGCAGTATAACTTCAAGGGTATACGAACCGTCGCGGACTTGAACCGTAAGGAGTTCAAGAAAGTAGAATGGATCGTACAAGACGTTATTCCCGCCGGTAACATGCTACTGGCGGCGCGGCCAAAGATGCGCAAAACTTGGCTGGCGCTGCAACTCGCTTTGGCGGTTGCGCGGGGCCGGCAGTTTCTAGGATGGAACTGTAACAAACGCGATGTACTCTTTCTCGGCCTAGAGGACAACGAGCGCCGTATACAAAACCGTATCAAGACGCTTATGCGCTTCGAAATTGACGGCGGGGATTTGTCGGGCTTTCGATACTGGACGGGCGGCATGGGGTACGATGGCGCGGGGCATTTAAAGCTTACCAATCCCGAAGAAGAACAAGCGTTCCTAGAAGCGTTCCCTAGGGGCGAAGCCGGGGTAGACGCGCTTGAACAATTCTTAGAACAACACCCAAATACAGGGCTAGTTGTTATTGACACGCTGGCGCACTTTCGGGGCGAACGTACGAGTCGGGACATATACCAGTCAGACTACGAAAGCATGATGCCTATTACCAAGCTAGCGACCCGCAAGGGCGTATGTTTAATGCCGGTCACGCACGAAAAGAAAGGCAATGCCGATCGAGGTATTGGCGGCGACTTCCTAGAAGACGTGACGGGATCGGCCGGTATTTCGGGTGGCGTTGACGGCGTGATATCAATTAAAGGACGCCGAGGTGTACAAGAGGAAAACGAAAGCCGTAAGCTTCTTGTATCCGGGCGCGACGTTCCATTTGACTACGAAGTCGATATTTCATTTGACGCCGAGCGCGGAGGCTGGCTAAAAGCCGCCAAAGAGGATGTCAAAGTTGCGATCCGTGGCCTTCTTACTATTCACCCGTTCCTTAACCAAAGGGACATACAAAACTTGCTCCCTAACGCGGGGCAGGCGCGGCTTTATCGCGCGCTTACTGACATGAAGTTGGAAGGCGAGATAGAGCAAGGCAAGTACGGCTATTCATTGCGGAAAGGCTAGTTAAAATGTTGAAATGGCCTAATGATGTTGTGAACAGCGCCGGTGATGTACTTTTCATGGAAGGCAATATAACTTCCGACGACAAGCCATTCACTGTAGGCTGCTTGAGCGAGGGCGTAAAGCCCGCGAAGTGGGCTGAAGATTTTCGTACTTTTGACGAAGCTAAAGCTGCGTTTGAAAAGTACGCCAACGGACCCCGAAGCTAAGCCGGGTAACGCTTAGTACCTTTGCAAAGGAAATACCATGCACGACCATAACAATATCTTTGGCGGTCTCGCTGCTATCCTCGCGCCGTTCCTCGTACAGGAACTCGCGAAGCTACAGGGCGGCGCCCACGGCAATCCGATCGCACAGGGCGGCGGGGCTTTCCAGCCGGCGGGCGGTTTCCCGCAGCAGACGCAGCCGCAGCCGCAGCAGTACCCGCAGCCTTCGCAGGCGCAGACCGCCAATCCGTTCGGCGCCCCGAATACGGCGCAGCAGCAGGCGGCGACCGTCACGCCCGACATGATCCAGACGCTTATCACGCCGATGGTTCAGAACGAACAGGTCAAGGCGGCGCTTACCGGCCAAATGCAGCAGATGGGTATCCAGAACCTTCCCGACGCCCGGCCGGATCAGCTTGCCGAACTGTACCAGCGGTTCCAGACAGTCGAGCAGCAGGCGAAGGCGGCGGGCCTTCTCGGCGGCACTACCGGCGCGGCTCCGTCGATCATCTAACTGGCGCGGGGGCTTCGGCCCCCGTACCTTTAAACTGCGCGCGTATAGCTTAACGGTAAAGCCAGCGGCTCATAACCGCCCCGATGTAGGTTCGACCCCTACTGCGCGCACCACGTACAGGAGTACTACCCGATGAACGAGCAGGAATTAAACGAAGCCGTCGCCGCTACCCCCGCCCCCAAGGTTACGCTAGTGGATATCGAAAGCGTTATCGCCGATAAGTTCTTTTATCGGCTTACCGAAACGCTTACTGTCTGCGTACTGACATTGCGGAACGGCTTCACCGTAACTGGCGAAAGTGCGTGCGCGTCGCGCGAGAACTATAGCCAGATCATCGGTGAGGATTTGGCGTACAAAGCCGCCGTGAGCAAGGTGTGGACGCTCGAAGCGTACTTGCTGCGCGAGGAGTTTTACGCCCTGCAATGCGACGATTACGTCCCCACGTATACCGATCGCGTCGCCGATTGGCTTAGCAAGTAGGGGCGCGGGGCATGGTATCTGTTCACGCAAAGAACCGTCCGCCTAGCAGCGCGGCGCGTTGGATACCGTGCCCCGGTTCGGCTACGGTCTGTCATCTGTACCCCAACGTTAGTAGCGCGGACAGCGAGAAAGGCGATGCCGCCCATGCGCTGCTAGAGGACGGAATTGTATTCGGCTTGACGCCTGATACTCAAGACCCCGACATGGATATGAATATTCGTGACGTGCTGGACTGGGTAAAAGAGCGCGCCAAAGAGTACGGGACGGATTGCAAAGTATACGCAGAACGGCAATATGACATAATCGAAACCGGGGAGTTCGGGACATGCGATATTACTTTAGTGTGTCCGCGCCTGTTACATATTGCCGACTACAAGAACGGCTTTGTACTTACCGATGCTCGCGAGCAAATGCTGACGTACTTACTGGGGGCTATTGCTATATTGGGGAAGCGGGAGAATTACCGTATTACAGCGCTTCAACCGAACCACAATCATCGCGATGGGCCTTATCGTACAACCGATATTACACCCGACGAAGTAGAGGCATTCCGTGCTGAAGTGCTAAACGCGGTACAGCGAACCGATTTCAAAGCGGGCGAATGGTGCAAGAAAACTTATTGCGACCACCGGGGCGCGTGCGCGACGTTTAAAGCGTGGTGCGAGACGGAAGGCGCTGACGCATACTATCCGCACGAGGTAAATGCTCTTAGCGACGGCGAATTATCGGTAGCGCTCGATCATGCCGACACACTACACGGTGTACGGGACAGTTACCGCAAGGAAGCGATGCGGCGTATTGCGCAGCATGATCGTAAGATACCCGGTTACAAGCTGGTTAAGTCGCGTACAAACCGGGAGTTCGCAGGCGACGCTGGGCGCGACGAATGCTACAAGGCGCTTATAGGACTTGGTTGCTATCCCGACGAATTGTACGAGCGCAAAGAATATATGCTTGCCGGCAAGTCGTTTGCGGAAACATCTTTGCTGACTGTGCCCGGCGTTGAGCGCATGGTTAAACAAAAATACAAGACTTTCAAGCGCGGTAGGTGGAAGGAAGTATGGGATGAATACTTTCGCCCGCATATTCGCGAGTTCTCCGGTTCGTTAACGCTTGAACGCGAAACGGACGGTAGACCGGCTCACACGCGGGGTAGTGAGTTTGGTACTGTTACCCCGCTGCAAGTTGGACAAGTTATTTAAGTTAGAAAGGTTGATAGTATGCCCGCATATGGTGGCGGTAAGCCCGTCTTTAACGAGTTCATTACGCCGATTGGTATGATCGTGCATTTGTACCACGATCGGCCGCAACTCAAGACCAAAGATCAGCACGGCAAAATACCCGACATGGACGAAGCGACGGGTATCCAGAAAGCCGAGTACAAAGTTACTTTGGCTTGGAGCAAGCAGCGCATCAATGAACTTAACGAACTCATTGCTATGGCGAAGCGTACGCAAGCCGAAGCGTGGCCCGATAGCGTAAAGCCGGGCGCGTTCTTTCAGCTTGAACCGTTTTTCCGTGACGGTGATAACCCGGCGCACAACACGAAGAACCGCGATTATTTGCGCGGGCGCTACTATTTGAACTTCAAGCAGAGGGCGGACGCTAAGCTGATTAATCCGAACCTGCCGCCGAACGCACCGAACAATGTGTTGTATTCCGGGGCGCCGGGGCTTCTCGGGCCGCACGGCCCGGAGGACGTTATCATGCCGCAGGACATATGGGCAGGCTGCACCGGCCGCGTTTCCGGTATCATGTTCGGCACCGAGTACGCCGGCCGGAACTTCATTAGCGTGCGGCTGAATAATATTCAGAAGTACGACGAGGGCGACGGAACGCGGATCGGCGGCGGGCAGCGGCCCACGGCGGCAAGCCAGTTCGGCGCGCTCAAGGACAGCCCGCCAGCGGGCGCTAGCAGCCCTTTTGGGCCGGGTGCCTCTCTACAGGCCGGCAACCCGTTTGCCCCTGCCAGCAGCCCTTTCGGTGCCGTGCAGCCGTCCCCTTTTAGCCCGCTTGGCGCCGGCCCGCGCATCCTCTAATTCGAGGGAGGGGACCGGGCGCCCCCTATCGCGCCCGTACAGGAGTAATTTAAATGACCGATATGTCTATTGCGGATATCAAATCCAACTCACTTAAGTTGGTCAATGTATCCATTCGTACGGCAATCAACGGCTTTGTCGTTTCCGGCCAGACGCAGTATCAGGACAAGGGGACGAAAACGCCGCTTCTCGCGGACAATTCAGAAGGGGTAGCGTCTACCGCTTCGGACGCTACGGGCATGGCGCTTAACTACGTCAATACCGGCTCGTTCGAAGCGCCGTCGCCGCCCCCGGTGGTGGCGGATATGTTCGCTACATCGCCGAGCGTACCCATCGCTGCCGCTCCGGTCGGCTCGGTTATCTAAAATGAAGGCGCCGCGCATACACGTTGATTTCGAAACGCGCAGTATAGCCAATATACGGCTTGGCGCAGACGTGTATGCGCGGCACTATTCTACATCGCCTATAATGCTGGCTATAATAGCCAAGCACGCGAATGTTGCGTACGTCGAGGATTTCATACTTAACACGCCCGGTTATCAGAAAAGTATATATCCTTTCGCTAGGCCCGGCGATCTTAACTTCCGAATGATTAAGCCAGACTGCCCCCCTATAATACTACAGGCTATAGCTGAGGGTTGGGTATTTGTCGCGCACAACGCGCGCTTTGAGCAGACTATATGGTATCATATATGCCACAAGCTTTGGGGCTGGCCTATGCCGACCAAATGGTCATGCACGGCGGCGCGAGCGCGCTACTGGGGATTGAGGGCTAGCCTAGACGGCGCGGGCTCCGATCTGGAAATTGTATTTAGAAAGCATGAAGCCGGTAAGGACTTCATCAATAATTTCTGTAAGCCGCGCAAGTGGAAGGGCGCGCAAAAACTCGGCGTCATCCGCGATATGTGGTACGAGCCGCAAGAGAATATGTCAGGCTGGTTAGAAGGCTTGGCGTATTGCTTAGGCGACGCTTATGCAGAAATGGAGATCGACGACATACTGCCCGATCTGCCCGAGTTCGAACAGCGGGTATGGGATTTGGACTTCAAAATGAATGTCCGGGGGTTGCCAATTGACTTGGTATCGGTAAATCGCGCTATACGCTTCGCCGAGCATTTTACCGATATAGGCTTTAAACGCTTTGACGAACTTACCAGCTTGCGTCCTACGCAGCGACAGAAAGTACTCGACTACATAAACCAGCGCGAGGAAATAGAGGCGCTTGGCGATCTAAAGAACAAAACGCTGACAAGGCTAGTGCGTGCTGATCTATCGGACGACCTAGCCGAGATAATAGACCTGCGGTTGGAAACTACGCTAGCTTCGAATAAGAAGCTGGTAGCTATGGAACTGCGTACCGATAGCGATGGCAGAGCGCGCGGGATACACTTGTACGGCGGAGCGCATACTATGCGTTGGTCGCACAAGGGTATTCAGTCTGGCAACATGAAGCGGCCTAATAAGAAAAAGCCGCAAAGCTATATGTTCGACTTTCTTGAGCACGAATGCTGGAATGAGTTACCTAGCCAGCCTACTTGGGTTGAAGAAGCGGGTATACGCTTTATACGCCCGCTAAGCTATCTCGCTACTTCCATGCGGGGGTTTATCCGGCCCGAGAAGGGGCGTAAGTTTGTTGTCGGCGACTATGCGCAAATTGAAGCCCGCGTACTAGCTTGGCTAGCGCGCTGTATGTGGCTTCTAGATGCATTTAAACGCGGCGATGACACGTACACGCGTTTTGCTGCGGACCATATGTACCCTGCTAAGCTAGGCGGCTACGAGAACGCTATTATAGTACTGCCGAACGGCAAGCATAAGGTTAAGCCCGAGTTTGAGCCCGAGCGCCAATGGGCAAAGTCAGGTCAGCTAGGATGCGGCTTTCAGGCCAGCGCGCGGGGCTTCATGATATACGCCGACAACATCGGCCTTATCATGACCGAGGAAGAAGCGCAGCAAGTCGTACGGAAGTACCGTGACGCCCATACAGAAATTGCCGATCCGGTAGTCGGCTTGTGGTCGCGGTTCGATCGCGCTGCCAAGCTGGCTGTTATAAATGAAGGCGAGATAATAAGGCTCGCAAATACGGGGATCAGTTTTCATGTCCACCGCATCGATACGATCCGCTATTGGCTTATATGTACACTACCAAGCGGGCGACATATTGCATATTATCGTCCCAAAGTTCGTATTGGAACTCGATGGGGACGAACTGTTGAAATACTTTCTTTTCGAACCGAGTGGAACGGAAAATCTTATCGTGAGGATACTTACGGGGGAAAGCTTACCGAAAATATTGTACAAGCGACCGCTAGAGACGTATGCGCGCAAGGGGCACTTAATGTTGAAGCGGGCGGCTACCCGATCATAGGGCTAGTACACGATGAAGTCATTACCGAGCCGGATATAGACTTTGGCACGCCCGAAGAAATGACAGCGCTTATGTGCCAGCTTCCGGGCTGGATAACCGATTTGCCGGTCGAGGCAGACGGCGGCACCATGATGCGTTACGGCAAATAGGGTGTTGACGTGTACCGTAGCTTTGCTAGGGTGCAATGGAGGGTTGGACAGCTAACGCGCTTCGGCGCGAACGCTATCGTTTTGGGAGTTGCGCATGCTAGTTGATATCCCCGGCGAACAAGTCGGTAGCGTCTATCTTATCGAATACAGCGAAGACTTATGGCTGTCATTGGACACCGAAAGCCAGCAGTATTGCAAGGACGTATGGCGCCGAAAAGCTGCGCCTATTCCCGGCTGCAAGTTTATCACGATCCGCCTTATACCCGACCCGCTCTTTCCAATCCACGGCCACGAAGCGCCCTACGTGGCGTGGCAGGAAGCGATTGAGCGCCCGCCCGAGCAAGGGTTTACCGTTCGCGTAGTCGCCACAGTGGTGACTACCGACACGACGAAGTACCTTAGCCCCGTCAAGCGTATGGCGATCAGTAAGGCGCTTGAGGGCGTCGCGGAACCGGGCGCGCACTGGCAGATTGTCAACGCAGACGGCCTAGTACTAGAGCATGGGAGGCTGTAATATGCGGGTATTTCTAGAGTTTGGGCTTGGCAAATTCTATAGATGGCCGGAAATTAACGGCCTATATATTATAGTGTCAAGTACCCGTCCGTGCCTGTTTTTTAGGGTACACGACAGCGTAGACAAAAAGCGGTTTTTTAGGGTACACGACAGCGTAGACAAAAAGCGGGCGATTGCCAATATGAAACATCACGGTTGGACCGTAAATGCTTGCGTAAAGATAAAATTTCGTAAAGGCGTTTCGGAAGCCATCCTGAACGACAAGGCCAAAGACAGTTGGCAGTACTAGAATACAATCCGCTACTAGAAACCTTCGTGCGCGAACGCAGTTGGTACGATGTAGCGGAAGCGATACAGCTACGGATCGAGCGCGCTTTAGCGGCCGGTAAGTCTTGTCTGTATGATTTAAATGCACTTGATCTTATCGACACCGAAGCTGCCGCTTACTGGCGAGGACGAGCCAATGCTTGAAGGTTATGTAGAGGGCAAGCTTAAGCGTCTCGAAGCTTACGGCTTCAAAGTACTTAAGTTGCGAACGCCGGGATACAGCGGCACTAAGGACCGTCTGATATTGTGGCCTACGTGGTCGCCCGGCAATGGCCCCGTCATGGTGGAGTGCAAGGCCCCCGGCAAGCATGAACGAGCCTTACAAGAGGCGGTACGTAATGATTGGCGCGCTCGCGGCTGCGATGTACGCGACATGGTAAGTACGCCAGAGGAAGTCGAGGCGTTGACTGACACGCTGCTAGTAGAAGCGGTGTTGCGATACGTGGGTTCCCATTGGAACGGCCTATCGCTGCTACCCGTACATATACAAGGCGCGTATATAGAAGCTGTTGCGCGCATAGTCGCGGGCAATAAATGATAACGCTCGCCGCGCCCGTACTAGACTACGTGTCGCCCGGTTTCCACCTTGGGCGCGGCTACACTATGCGTAAGTATCAAGTACGGGCAGCGCAAAAGATATTTTTAGGGAGCCCTACGCGTGATAGACAAACCGGCGCTTATTGTGGTACCGATCGCGATGGTACTAATGTCCATATCGACATGGGCCTTGGGAAAACCATTATCGGCCTTACAGCTATTGCCGATTGGTTTAGTTTTGCGGTTTGCTCTAGACCTGTACTCGTGGTGGCGCCGATAAAAGTATGCCAGACCGTATGGAAGCAAGAGGCGGCTAGCTGGTCGCATACCCGGCACTTGCGGATTGGCAATCTGCTAGGGAACGAACGTGATCGCGCCTTTACACTGGCGCGGGCGTATAACCCCCTAACAGGCGTGCGCGGCTATGACGTGCTGCTATGCAATCCCGAGAAGCTGCGCTGGTTGATAAAATACTTGAGAGGGAATTGGGGATACTTTGATGCTTTACTTATTGATGACGTTGCGCTTAAAGACCCAAAATCCCAACAGTTCAAAATACTTACTAATTACGGTTCCAAGGAAACCGTCAAAGACCCACTTACAGGAAAAAGTGCAATTATTAATGGACATCGCGAATACGTCAATGTACCCGCCCATCGCTTTAAACGATCAGCAAAGCTGACCGGGACGCCAAGTACATCGGGCTTGCATAAGCTATGGGCGCCTAATTACATTATGGATCATGGCGCCCGGCTTATGCCCGATCATGGCACGTTTGAGGCGCGGTTCTTTCATAAGGGCCAGCAAGTCGCCGAGCATATCAATAAGCTGGAATTGAACAAAGGCGAGGGCGAGGCGCGTCCTGCGTACGAAGCGCGGGAAGGCGCCCCCGAGCGTATACACGAACTTATAGCCGATATCACCATAGAGTTGAACGCGGAGGACTACGGCGTACTTCCTAAGACGATCGGCGACGCCAGCAAGGGCGATTTGGAAAACCCCGCTGATCCCCACTACGCGCCGGGTTTCGTACATCGTGTAGAGTTGCCCGGCGAACTCCGCGTAAAGTACGACCAGCTAGAGAAAGACGCCATAATAGAGTTGGCGGGCAACATAGCGATGGCGCAGAACGGTGGCGCTAAGTCTATGATGTGCTGGCAAATAGCTAATGGCGCCATGTACGTTAAGGACGCGTTCGGACAGAACGTCGCCGAGGAACTTCATAGCGCCAAGCTGAATAAGCTTATAGAAGTTATCGAGTTGATCGACGCTAATCTAATTATACCGTACTACTTTAAGCACGACTTCGATCGTATATGCGCGCGGCTTGAAAAGGAGAAGATGGCGTACGCTTACTTTACCGCAAGGAACGCTGATCGTATCGTACGCGAGTTTAGCGAAGGGCGTATACCTATACTGCTACTTCACCCGCAAAGCGCCGGCCACGGCATTGACCGCCTGCAATTTGGTGGGCATCATTTTATTTGGTTTACCCAAATATGGTCGCTTGAACGGTACTTGCAGACCAACGCCCGGCTCGCTCGATCGGGGCAAGAGGGCATAGTCGGCATGCACCATATAGTCGCTACAAAAACTACTGACGAGTTGATGCTTATTAACTATAGGCAGAATGGCGACGAACAAACGCGGTTCCGCGCTGCATTGAGAGAGTACCAAAAACTTCGCGGTATAGACTACATTACGCAAGAAGGGTTAGGGCTATGAGGTATTCGCGCTGGGACGTGTACAGACAAAGCGATGGCGGTTTTTCAGCTGTAGAGACGGTAATCACCGACTTGGGCGGTAGCCACGTTAGCCATGAGTTTATACCATGCGACACGCGAAAGGACGCACAAGACTTGTGCGATACCCTTAATGACTTGGCGTAGTTTCATATCGTACGTTACTATGCGTGAACTCGGCCAGTCTGACGCAACGCACCGTAACTACAATCTATTGCACCTGCGCCACAAGCAGAATGCAGTAGACGTTGTAAATTACGCTTATATACGTATGAAACTAGGTATGTTCGCCGGCCCTCATGTACTAGCAAATATACGCGCCAAGCTGCGCGATGTAGGCTACATTGTTCGGGACGATCACGCTTTAGCGGTACTTATGCGGGAGTGGTACGCGTGGGACAGAATACGGAAGGGCGAGTTGATGCACTGGCCGCTAAGGCCGGGACAAAACCCGCTGTTGTGAACTGCTACCCGCTATACCCGCCCGGCAAGCGCTTAATGAAGCTGCTAGACCCTAGGGCGTATATACTACAAGAGCCGGTAGACACGGCGCACCCAGAATGGGGGCACGGCTGGCGCGTGTACGACGGTAACGGCAAGCCGTACGTACGCTGCCGGGAAGCCCGCGAAGCTTGGTCACGATCGTCCTGCCGGCTCCGCAACGAGATACGCGACCGGGCGGCAAAAAGGCTGGGGCTACACGCCGAGAAAAAGGGCTCCTAGATCGTCTAGGAGCCCTTTGGCTGTTCGGTAGCTGATTTACCGTTTAGTCGGCTGACGGCCCGGAAACCGGCCCTCCCATCAATCTTTGAGCGGCCAACACGGCGTCTGTGCGCGGGGTAGAGCGCGATCGGCTGATAACGAGCCCCAGGCCGATTACGGCCGACAGGATGCCGCCCCACTGTCCGCTCTTTACGGCTGTCCACAGAGGCGCCATTGCGGCCTGTACGGTAGGATCTGCGAGCATAGACGCCGCCACGATCGCCGCGCCAATCCATGTAGACTTCTCGCCAAGCTTAAGCTTGGTAGCCGTGGTCGCATGCTCGACTGCCGTAGCCGGCGCCGCCGCCATGACTTCCGTAACTACACTACGCGGCAAATTGAGTGCGGTTTGCAGTACGGGCAAATTGGCGTTAATCGCCGCCGCCGTCTCGGCCGCGTTGGTTACTTGCTGGAATGTTGACACTGGCTTTTCCTCCGCTAGTTTGGCCGGCGGCTCGGCACCGCGATTATACTGATACAGGCCGGATTGCCTCATTACCTTTTTGAGCGCCGTTCCGTAGTTCGGATCGGTCGCGTACACGCCGGTAAGCGCATCCGCAAACGCTTCTACATCGGGAAGCTTGCTACGCGCGTTGGCGTAGTATTTACTGGTAGCCAGCAACTTGCCGTGCGCATCGAATGCTTCGGCTATGCTAGTAAACTTACGGAATGGCGCCTGTATGTAGTAGTCCTTCCCGAATTTGTCTACTTCGCGCGTCTTGACGGTGACGGACGGTTGGCCGCTAATCGCCTTTATGCCGAATGGGTTATTGCTAGCTGGCGGCATACGACTGCCCCAAGCGCTTTCAACGCCATATTGCGCGAGGCTGATCGAAGCGGGTATTCCCCACTTACGTTCCGAAGCCTGCGCAGCGTCGATAACGTCTTTAGCTAGCTTAACCATTTAAATGCCTCCAACCTGAATTAGGCGCAGTACCGCCGCCACTCCGCCAACTCCTAGGGCGCCGATCGCACCGTACAGAAGCTTAGCTAGAGCCGCTGCGCCCTTGCGCCGTTCTTCTATGTTTTCGAGAGTATTCAGCCGGCTTTCGACTTCGGCCTTGGTTTGATCCGACGTACGAATACGGCCGGGCAAGTCGAGCATAACGATAGGCGTTATCTCGTTGCTAAGGTCGTGTATCCTAGAGCGGACGCCGGCTATATCCTGCTCGTAGCGGCCCATGCGGTCGCCCATGCGGTCTATCTTGCCTTCCATGCGAACTAAGATAACCTCAATTTGCTGGTTTTCGGTAGTCATAATTTCCTCCGCGTCCACTGTATAAGCCCTCGTACCTCTGTTTTCAGTAGCGTTAACTTCCACTGTCAGTATGGTAGGCTGTAAGCGTTACAACGAAGTCTCTTGTGGTATTACCCGATACGCCTCTTACATTCCATGTCGTCGATCTGTCTACGGTGCCCGGCGCTGTCTGGCTAAAAGTAATCGACGTAGCGATCGATCCGCTTCCGATACTAACTGATGCTCCTATACCCCCGCTGCTAGTACCATACGTCCAAGTGGCGTTATGGTCGCACGTCAGTGTAGTACTTACATTATTGTAATCAGCCGCGTTAACCGTGCCGCCGTCCGGGTTAAACGCGGCATCCGGGCTAGCCGATCGTCCGTAAAAGTCAGCGAACGAGAGCGGGCCGGAGGACGGCGCTCCGCCTAGACCGTAGAAGCTATTAGGAAAAGGCGCGTTGTTTGGTATATTGAACTCCGCACAAATATCGTTAAGGCTGATCTGACCGGACGGGGGCAATGTCATAGTGTCGTATTCGCTATGACATTGCCGCGTACGCGCAAGTTGCCGCTGGCGTCGAGCGTCATAAGATCGCCGATACCGGAACGCCAGAAGCGAAGAACGCCAGCATCGGTTGCGTATACTAGCCAATTATTGCCGTCGCCATTGCGCGGATTTATCATTATGCCGGCGTCCGCGCTGTACGTCTTTATGGCGCCAAAGACATTAACAGGCCCGCTAAACGTATCCCCCGCCCGATTTGCGGGTGTATAGCCGAGATTATTCTGTTTGCTGTTAGGATCAAAATTACCCCCGTGCCATACAGTTTGATCCGCGTACTTAAGAGTTGCATCGCCAGCATAATTGCCTAGCCGCGCGCCGCTTGTTCCGAACTGTATAAAGCCGGAGTTAAAATCTTGCTGGCCCCGAATACCAAGTGTATTTAAAGCATTAATATCGCCCAGCCATACATCGTCGCCAATGGCTATATTGCGGCCTGTGCCGTTCGCTGTCGCGCTGAATATAGGCGCGTTTACTTGCGGCGCGTTTACTTGCCCGGAAAAGTTAGCGCCAGCTAATGGGGCGTACGAACCGGGCTGAAAGTTGCCGCTATGCCATACGGGTTGATTATTTACAAGCAGTTGACCGGCCGTTAAAGCCCCGTCAACAAATACGGTTCCGCCGCCAAAATGATGGCCGTTCCCCGTATCATTTATGAACTGTATTGGCCCGCCAGCGGGAATAAACCCTACGTAGCCCTGCCTAACGCCATTCGAGTTGGCAAATGATACCAAGCCTGTGTAATTCCCGTACGCAGGGTATAGAGCGGCGCTACCGCCCCCCGATACTTCTGCGACAACGGCTCTGGTATGTACGTCGCCGGTAAACACCGCGCCAGTTAATGCGGCGTACCCGCCGGGCTGAAAATTGCCGCTATGCCATACGGGGTTTCCCGCAACCGTAAGAACACCTACCGCGTTAACCGCATTATTGGTTATATCGAGTGCCCGCGTTCCGCCAGCCGAGATTGATACTTGGCCCGGATTGGCAAGGTACATACCGGAGCCGTTGTCGTTACCGAAACGGACAGCGGGCATGGCGTTTGAGCCGTTTCCTAGCCCGCTAATACTGTTTAGTCCCATACGTAAATCGCCAGTCAGCGCGACTATGCCGTTACGGAAAAATACAGAGTTCATCCCGAGGGCAAAATTATCAAACTCGCCGTCTACACGGGACGCAAGTATTTTAATCCCGTTGTCCCGATCCTGCTGGAAATTATACGAGCGGGTAAAATTGCCAAGGCTATCGAACGGCATCTAGTTGCCTCCCGCTTCGTCGGTATAAATTTGCTGCCCGGCCTTACTCATAGTACGAGCCCTATTTACGTTACCAGCGCGGCGGGCCTTCTGGAAAGCCTGCGCAGCTTCGGTGCCTTTAACTAGGTTCTCACCCTTCGACAACAGGATTTTGGCTATCTCCTCCTGCCCCAGCTTGGTCGTGCCAGTAGCGATATTTTGCAGCGTACGAACTACGCCCGAACCGGCGCCTATAGCGCCGCCGAAGGCATATCCGCGCATGGCGTTCGAAAGTACAGAACCAACCCCGCTTTCGTTTTCTTCGTTGGCTAGCTGGAAACGAGCCGTTTCTGACTGCCGGCCCGGCGCCGTCAATACATCCGCTCGCGTCGCGCGTACTTCCCGGCCAACCCACTTTTCGAAGCCGGCAAGCTTATCCTGCCCGCCGAACGCAAACTCCATAACCTTACGCTGATTATCGTTTCGCATAAGGCCCCGGAAGTATGCTACCGGATCGGCTTTGTTATCCGAGTTTATCAGCGCGTCGATAATACCAACGCGAGCGTCGTCTACTTGATGCGGCTCCAATTCCTTTAAATCACGCATAACTTGACGCGGCTCGCTGCCGACGCGCTTAAGCACGCCACTACCTATGTCGAGCGCGTTTTGCTTCTGAAAAGCGTCGCGCTGCGTGGCAAGTATTTGTTTGTACCCTGCGTCGTTTGGGTTAGCGTCGGCAAGTACGCCTTTCAATTTGTCAAGCTGATACGACAAACCTTGTGCCCCAGCCCGGTCCCCCGACTTTAGCGCTTGCCCGATCTGCGTATCAAAGCCGCGTTTCACGTAGTCAAATGTGCGAAGATTAGGTATATGCGTAAATACGCCATCCGGGCCTACAAAGTCGGCGGGCGTCTCGTCACGCAATAGCATTTCGCGATAGCCGTTCTTAAGTGCCGACTGCACTTCATCGGGCGCGTTACGCAAGTACGTCTGCAACTCGGGCGTGGGCGTAATAGACGTATCCATGACGCCACCCTTGGCGTAATCCGACTTGCCGGCCGCATCGCGTCCCGCCTGTATCTGGTCGCCTCTTGCCAAAGCGTCGCTACCGGCGGCTGGCACGTCGGCATTTTGGCGCACTTGCTCGCCAAACCTAGCGCGTCGGTCCTGTATGCGCTGGTCGCCCCGCTCGATAAGTTCATTCGACGCGGGTACGCCGGGTTTGCGGCTGATAGCGCCAGCCTGCGCACGTAAGCCCGGCGTCATGTCCTGCACCATGGCGTCACCGCCGGCCGCGTCTGTAGCTGATATTTCGCTGGCAACCTTCTTGGCGTCGGTGCCGCCGTTTGACAGCATTTGTGCGACACGCGAATACGCCGTACGCTCGGCGTTAGCGGGCGTACGATCGCGAAGTATCTGCACGCCCCTAGCAGCGCCATGCGTAACCGCGCCAAGCGCACCGCCAGTAAGGGCGCCTATGCCGGCGCCTTCGACGGCTGCACCCGGTATATCGGCGGCGTTCTCGGTATGCCCCGCCGCATTTAAAGCGCCTTGCACACCGCCAGCCGCGACGCCTTGGACAATAGGCGAGGCAGTACTAAGCTTTGCGGCGCCCTTAGCAAGCACCCGCTCGGCGCCGCTTATCCCGGCTTTACCCGCCAAACGCCCGGCGCCAGCAAGCGCGCTCGCGCCAGTACCGACCGGGCTAGCAACTGCGCCGGCTATCTCGCCAACGGTAGACGCTACCGGGTGCGCTTCCTCGTAACGGCGCTGCAATTCGCGCTGCGTACCTAGTTCCTCGTTATACGTATCCCCGATCTGGCCTACGTCGCCGTCGCGTACCGCCCTGTACACGCCCTTAGTACCCGCCGATACCGCCGCGCCAAGGCGGTCAGAAAAGCCGCCAGTTATCCCGCTAATAAAGCTATCGACCGCGCCATGCCCGGCCCCCATCTTTTCGAACTTATCCGCGCGGGCGTTTATAGCGTCTTGCGCGGACGGCGCGCGCGGCTGTCCCGCCGCAACCCGTTCAGCGCGCGACGGCGTATTTTGCTGCTGTATACGCTGTAGTCCCTGCGGCGTTATGGCATCGGGGACATCAACGTACTTACCATTCGGCATTTGGGTAATAGGCATTACTTCACCTTATTCCCGTTTTGATCGTACTTCGGTACACTCGCTTTCCACTGTTCGAACGTCAACGGCTTGTCGGTTGCGCGCAAAGCGTTGCCGTTGGCGTCGCGCTTGACAATCGGCGTACTTTCGACAAATGCCGACCATTCGCGCGGGAAGCTTTGCGCCGTACCGTCTGCCTGCGCATTTGCAAACGACATTATATAGTCGTTTTTCCGGTGTAGCGCGCCAATAGTTGCTCTTGCCATATTTGTATTGGCGCGCTTTGGGTTTGAAACGCCTATGTTGCTATCCGTAATGAACTTACGATCGCCGTCCGATATCGCCGTACCGAGACTTCCGCCGATCTTAGCGAGCGTTGTGTCATTCGCAAGCGCGTTAAGTTCGGTAAGATCGCTGTTCGTCCAGCGGTACGCAGCGGCCACGCCGGGAGTATTTAAAGCTAGCCCGCCGGTTTTCTGGCGGTCGTTTAGGTCCATAAAACGCTGTAGCTTGCCGATAGCTTCCGTATTCGAGTTAATATCCTCGCCGGCCTTCTGCTGCATCTTGAGCCCGGTAGGGGTACTGAAAAACGCGTTACGCTGGTCTTGCCGGCTACGCGAGCCATCCGCCCGAATACCCGCAATCTTAAGTTTTGTATCCCGCTCAAGGGCATTCTGCCCGGCCTGAAAGCCTTGCGACGACAAAGATTGCTGGCGTTCGAACGCGCGCTGCGCAGCCGCTTGGCCCGCCTGAAACGAGCGCGTCTTAGCGCTCTCGCCGGCTTCGAACGTCTGATTACCGAATGTTTCCTCGCGCTTGAAGTTACGTCCAGTAGCATCCCGCCGATCGGCATAAGTATTCTGGCGGTAATCGCTCCGCGCGTTATTTGTATCGTCGAGCGCCGACTTGTACCCGGTCTGTCCCTGCTCAAACTGTTCCTTGGCGCCCAAGGTACGAGCGCTATTCTGTTCGTCTAGGCCCTTGTCAAGGTACGTCTGCGCTATCTCGACTAGATCAGGATTACCGGACGCAATAAGCTTTTGGGCCATTGCAATACGGTTGCTTTGTACTTCGGCGGGCAAAGCGGGCGCAGCCGGCGCTTGCGCGGAAGGCGCGGCCGGGGCGTTCGGTACTGCTTCCATTTTGGGCGGCAGTACATCCGAAGGCGCGCCGCGATTAGGGCCGGTGCCGCCCGCCATAGGGACTGGCATAGCCCCCGGCGGCGTTAGGGGGTTCCCCATCGGCATCGAAGCGCCGGCCATGGGCGCCATTTGGGGCGCCTGTGGGGGCATTCCGGGCGGCGCCGCTAGGGGAGTAGCGGGGGGAGCCATTTGGGGCGCCTGCGGGGGCATTCCGGGCGCCGCAGCGGGGGCCTGAACCGGGGGAGCCCCTAGGGCGGTCGCCGCTGCGGCCATCGGCTGCGGAGCGCTCGCCATCTGCGCAGCGCCCTTCATGCTTTGCATGTACTGTTGTTCGCGATCCGAGTACTTCGCGTTCTGCCCCTTTTGCACTACAGCGCCGACTATGGCTTGCGCAGCGCGCGCCAAACCGTCCGTAACGCCCCACCCGCCCTGCGCTACAGGCGCGGTAGACGTGCCGGCCTGTAGCGCTGCCGCCGCCAGTTTTGTACGAGGATCATTCTCGTACGCTTTGGCAATAGTCGGGATCGAACCGTAGTACTGATTACCGGCCATTGTACACCTTTGAATAGTCCACGGCCATGTAGCCGCTAGGCATTACTATTACCGCTTCTGGCTGCACTTTGAGTACATCCTGCGCCATGACGCCGAAGTGGCGGGCGGCGGAGCCGATGTAGGTAAAGACATAGGTTGCGACGCCGTTGGCAAGAGTACCGATACGTTGTACATTATTCTTCAACCTTCTATCGGATATCGCGGCGCTACCCAACGTACCAGCCAAACCGAATATGCTGCCGAGCCCGGAAGCTTTGGCTTGCTGCGCCTGCTGGTACTGCTGATTAGCAGCGTTATAGTTAGCGTATACCGCGCCCTGATAATCGGGCGCGGCAACGCCAACTTGCGCGACATTCGAGAACGTCGGATTTTGTACCCCGCCGCCGGTCCCGAGAAGCGCCGCAATGTCGTTAAGCGGCAAGTTGCGCAGATAAGATGCTTCCTGTATTTGCTGTTGCCTACCAGAATTATTAAGCGTCGCGTTCGACGCGTTCTGATTGAACTGCTGATTTTGGGAAGTATTTGCGAACTGTGCGGCGCCAAGGTTCTGATTATAGGTCTGCCCCTGCGCGCTATTATTAAGCGTCGCGTTCTGTTGGCCCTGATCGAACGTCTGGCCCTGCGCCGTGTTGAACGCGGCAAGCTGCTGCGCATTCTGGCCGAATACTTGGCCCTGCGCACTATTAGCAAAATTACCAGCCGTAGTGGTTTCGCCCGTATTCTGCTGCCGAGTGCCGAGCGCTTGACTGTACCCCTGCTGCTGCGCACTAAGCCCTTGCGCGTAAGCGTTTGCTTGCGCCTGCCCGTACGCGTCCGTTTTGACGCGCGCTGCGTTATCCAGATCGCGGCGGTACGCATCGCTATTCTCGCTAATACCGGAATTAGCCAGCCTCGCGCGCGTGTCGCTATCGGACTGTGCGAACTGCGGATCGAGCCGGGCGGCGGCGGCTTTATACGCAGCATCGGACGCAGCCGTAGCACTCGCGTTAAAATCGCCCGGATTGAACGAGCCGCCGAAATTCAAGCCATTTTGCACGTTGCCGGCGGGCGCTATCTGGTTTTGTACCGCGCCGGCATTAACGCCAGTTGCTAGCGCGCCGCCGCGCCCGAAGGAGGTTTGTACAGGCCCGCCCGATACACTTGTCTGCAACGGCGTCATGCCGTCAAATGAAAGCGGGGTCGATTGCGCCTGCTGTACTCGCGTTACATTGTCCTGCGCCAAGCCGCCGAGCGATGCAGCAATCCTATTTTGCTGGTCGTATAGCTGCTGCTGCTCCGGCGAGTATGTTTGCGTCTGCGCGTATTTTGGCGTACCATCCGCGTTAGTGCCGGTCTGCGAGTAGGTAAGACTACCCTGCGGAGTATACTGGTCTATACGGTTAAGGTTAGCTTGCGTGACCGCAGCGGTAGTATTCGCTTGTGCTTGTGCCGCCGCCGTGGCCGCTGGATCGGGAGCGGCGGGCTGCGCGGGAGTGGACTTCTTACCCATTCAAACCCCCGAAAAATCGGCATTCTTCCGCCAAAAGCCCGTAGACAAGGGCATCCTTATCGCCGTCATAGCCCTTCCTAATGTTGCCTTCAAGCGTGAAATTTAAAGCTTCTAGGAACGTCCGTGCTTTTGTATTATTCTTACGCGTTATTGATGTACAGCGTACGCACCCTAGCTGCCCGAACACGTACTGAAAAACCGCAGCGCATACGTGAGGCTTCCACGCTAAAGCCGTTTCGCTTGCGCATGAAACTTCGCAGTTTACCGCCCGTACACCGGAATAGGTTATATTGCTCACTATAACCGCGCCGACAAACTCTTGTTTGTCCGTCAGTACGGCAAACCCTTGGCAAACAAATGGGTTAAATGTCACGCCTATGCGCTCGCGCATGTAGTCGCAAATCATGGACATGTTTGCGCCTGCGGGTACTGCATACATTATATTAGCAGCCCTTTAGTTTTCTGCATTACATACTGCGTCGCATACCATTTAAAGGTAAGCCCTTTTAGAGACGCCCGTAGCCATAGCGCGCCAGTAGTGCCGCCTTTATTTAGGGTTATCACGAACCGCTGCGTTCTGCCGTCATCGCCCCACGAACCGGCGTCCCATAGCGACACGTCCCAAGTAGCGCCATCGGCAGGGGCGAGCGAGTTTACGTACTCGGGCGGTTCCTCGAAATAATCGGTATTGAACCGGCCGGATAGCGGGGGCTCCCCGTCGCACGATACTAGCAAGCTAGCCCACTGGAAATGCTTTTGCAGCAAAGCCATACCGTCGCCGTCGTCGAAGTAGTTATACGCCTGTTTTATATCTAGGCGTATATCCGACCCATCGTCAAGCCGGCCTTCGTCCGCGAGCATAATAAAGCCGTCATAGCGACCAAAATACAAGCGTTTATTATATACCACAAACGTAAGGCCATTCCAGTTAGTGAAGCGGCACCACGAATTGGTCGTAGTATTCATTACATAGTGGTAGTACGAGCCTCCTACAGACGACGTAGCCGGAACATTTAGCAAGAGCCAACCGCCGCCTCCGCTGTATTGTATCCCTTCCCAACCGGGCACACCTACATTGGCGTTAAATGCCGATAAATAGCTACCAAGTTTCGAGGATATCGCGCTGTAACCGGCGCCCGCCACGCCAGCGGCGGCGGCGTCGCCCGATCGCCGTATTTCCGAAAAAGGCAACGCGCCGTCTTCGGTCAATATAACGAGTTCGGTGCCATAGTTTATAGTACAGCGAGGGCCTATCGGCGCAGCGGCGTAATAGCGCCCGACCAGCCCCCATGTCGCCGAGTTTGAGGGATCATAACCGGCATAGACGATCATTTCGCCTTTACTGGTTATGAATACGATGTAGTCGTTTGGCGTACTGCCATTCCCGCTTTCCGAGAAGGAGGCAATAGCGACTAAGTAGCCGCCGCGCTGCGATACCTGCCCTAGATCGAAATAAGACAGCGCGCCTTGTATCTGGCCGACCGGCAAGTAGTAGAAACCCAACTTGGCCCGCTGTCCAAAGTACAAGCGGGATTTAAAGGCAAAGGCGTAATTCAGCGTATTCTGCGATCCCGCCATGCCTGTCATAGTTAGGGTACTCAACGAAGTACCGTCATACCGCCGAGGCTGGTCGAAACCAGAAACTATTATAAGGTGCTGCGCGTTGTCAGCCGCGTTGCTAAACATCGTCGTGACTACAATATTAGTCTGCAAGCCGGTGTCTAGCTGGGTAGGTAGCGACGTGCTTACGTCGAATACCTTACCGCCGGCCCAAGCGAGCATTTTGTCCATGGCGCCCCCAGCGTACACCCGTAGCGACTGAACCGGAGCGCCCAAATTCGTGCTGTACTTAACGCAGCCCTTGCGGCTATCAACCGAAGCTGTACCCGGAAACGCGTTATCCATAAGATAGGCGTCGTTTGCGGACATCGCCGCCAGCGGGTCGCGCCCGTTTAGCCCGCCGACCGGGGCGGGTACAGTCATAGGCTGCGACGTTTGGCCGGTACGAACCTTGGGGGTCGCGATTATCACGCGCCAAACCCCGTTTCGCGGACGTAGCCGGAAGTAATACCGTCGATCGCTCGCCTCCCGCCGATTGTTATTTCGCCAGTAGCGTTGTACTTGGAGTACTGCGTTTGGACAGTATTGTTGTACTCCGCCAATTCGGCGCTAAAATCCATACCCTTGGCACGGCGAAAGCGCCACTTAACGCCAAGTTCAAGATAGCGCTCGGGAACTATAGAAGTATCGCCGTCGCTATTAAAGCGCTCGTATTCCGCCCCGTCAGCCCCTCGCACAAACATTTTGGTATAGTACACCGCCACCAGAGCGGAAATTCCAGCAGGCGGCGGAGTAATTTCTATACCGGGAACGCCAAGCGGGTAAGTAACTTTGAAACGCGGGCGCACAAGCGACGATAGCTTACCGTACTTAAGTAATTCCCAAAACTGTAGCCCTGTGCTGCCTTTGAGTTCTACATACTGATCGGCGTTGAATACGGACGAGCCCGCTAGCACTCTAAAGTTTGCCGGCCATAAGTACACCGTCTGATTTGGGACAGTAGAGAACGGGTACTCTACTTGCAGTTGCGGCCAGTTAAGCTGTTCGGACAATGCCGCCAATTCCGCGTTGGCGATAGCCAACATCTGCCGAGCCGTGCCATCCGTATTGTTTACTATGGATGTTAGCACCGGCCACCCCGTCTCGGCTAAGACGTTCTGGCAGACGTTAATAAGTGACATTTAAATGTCCTCCTACTAAAAAGGCGGGAGCCGCAGCCCCCGCCTTCGTATTAGCGCGCCGGGTAGCGTACTAGATCAGCGCGGGGGCGGAAGGCACCGGCTGCGTATTCTTCGCGGTTGCTTCCGCCGCCGCCTTGGCGCCGTCCTTTGCTTCCCCCTCGCTTGGGGTAAGGGGCGACGCGCTGCCGCCGCTCAAATTGGCGAACGGGTTAGGCTGGCTGATGGTGCCCGGCCCTAGAGGGTCATTGAGCATCGAACCGCCGGTATTCGACGGGGACGATCCCGGCGCCGGGGCGGGCGCGGGCTGTCCCGTACGCGCGGCGGCGAGTTCGGACAGCGCCGCCGCGAGACGGTTGGCGTAATCGTCGCGCTCCGCCGTAACGCGGGTAAGTTCCTCGCGAATACGGGCGTCCTCCGCGGCCATTTTGGCGGTAGGGACACCGAACTGCTGCGTCTGCAAAAACGCCGCCGCCTGATCGCGAAGTACGCGACCGCCCATGCCGAGGTTGGGAAGGTGAGTATCCTGCACACCGGCGAGCATTTCGACCGTATGGATACCCGCCGCCTTGAGCGTAGCGGCGGTGCCGGCATCGACGTTCGGCCACTGGCTGATAGGCGTACCCGTCGCCAGTCCGACGCCGTTTTGCGCCTTGTACGCTTCGACCTGTGCCGAATACTGAATATACTTCGGCGAGCGCTCGACCAGCCGATTGCCGCTAGCATCGGTGCCGGCTTCGACGCAGTACGTGCGCTCGACTTCGAACTCCGGCGTACTTTCCCGGCTACCGGGCACCATGACTTCGACGAGAAGCGACGTATCGAAAATCGGGCGGCCGTTCTTTTCAGACTGAAAATTGTTCTTCGTGGGGCGTTCGAAGAACCGAAGCGCCGTACCGTCCGGTCCCTGATAAATCTGGTCTGTGCCGTCCATTCTCAATTCCTATCCTGAATATATTGCGGGGAGAGTACCACGTATGGGGGATAGTACTCTCCCCTACACGCAAGGGGCCGATGAACCCCCTTACGTGATCTGGCCTTGCACGGTGGGCCGATTAAGCGTGAAGTACGCTTGACCGGGAGCCGGCGAACCAGCGGCCGACGAAAGGCGGGCCGAAAGAAGGCCGACGCCATTCGCCTGCGTACTGGTAAGCTGCCCCGCTGTAGCCGAAAGGAACGCGCGGCCCGCGACCGATCCCGCCGCCACGTTCACGGGGGCGACGCCGGAAATCTGGAACCATCCGAACGAGCCGGCCGGCACCGCGCCAACCGCGACAGCGGAAGGTTGCCCCGCATTGGCGTTCGCGCTAGACGAGCGGGTCACACTGGCGGCACCGGGCAGCATGTCATATACGACATGATCGCCAGCCAAAAGGCCGGCAGTACCGGGCAGGTAGATAAACTCGCCCTCGCCCAAAAGGTCGTCGAAACCTTTTTCGATACGGCCGATTGCGACGCGCGCAACGATGTCGATCCCGCCGAGCGCGATAGCCGGCTGTCCAAGCGCGGCGTTATACGATGTTTTGTAAGGCATTTAAATGCACTCCGTTAGAGCCGGGGCCGAAGCCCCGTACTCGTTTAGCCCTTGAGGACGCCCTGAAACTTCCGGCCGGAAGTCGTCATGTTACCGGCCCAGCCGATCAGTTTCACCATTGCGTCCTGATTGGTCGAAAACCGATCGGGCGACAAGGGGACGTACTCGCGCTTCGTGTGGGGGCGCATGTATATGTAATCCGTATTCAGGAAATACATATGGTTCAGCGGCGCCGCGCCGCCGATACCGCCGTCGAATACCACGTCCGCCGACATGAACTTGAGGCTTTCGAAGCCGGCCTGCGCCATGTCGGACGAAGTAAAGCGCTGCTGCGGCTGTAGCGCTTCCATGTACATGCGGTAGTAGTTATTGTCCGCGACGATCAAGTCGGGCTTGTCGGTGCCGCGCACAAGCTGTAGCCAGACGCGATCCATGTACGAAATGATGTTCGCCGTGGAAGCCGCCGCACCGCCGTCCGATACCGCGCCGAATACGACATTGCGCCAGAAGTTCCACGTAGCGGCATTGATGCCGCCGACCGTACCGAGCCCGGTATCGGAAACAAGAAGCTGCAAGCCCCCGATTGCCTTGCCCGCCGCCGCCGTACCGTCGCCGTACACCGCGTTCGCCATCTGGTTACGCATGGTTTTTTCGGCATTCTGGATACGGCTTTCCAGAAGGTCGATCATGGCCGCGTCGCCGTTATTCTGCAATTCCTCCAAACCGGAGATACTGACAGCAACCGACGCCTGCTTGATATCGAACAGGGCGGCGGTGAAAACATCGGACGGCGAGATATTCAGGGGATCATACCCGCTGTACCAGCCGAAAGTCGCGTTTTCGCCGTATTCGAGTTCCTGCATGATCTGGCGTCCGCCGCTGAACGGCTTGCGCTTGCCCTTCTTCTCCAAGCGGGCGAGAAGGGCGTTATTGTTCGATACGTTATCCGCAAGCTTCTTGCTGCGGTTGTACATGGTGGTTGTAACGATTTCGGAAAGATTAGGCGATGGCATGACTTGAATACTCCAAAAGGATTAAACGGCTCGCGCTGCGGCGAACTGGCTTTCCAATTCTTCGCGAAGCGAACGGTTAGAATTGTTCGGGAGCGTACTAGCTTCCCCCACGGGACCGCCACTGATGCTGCTACCAGCCGACTTTGCCGCCGCCGTCCGTGCCGCTTCGGAAGTACGAGAAGCTTCCGAAGCCGCTTGCTGCATCTTACCGCGTACGGCAGGATCAGCCCAGCAAGCGTTATCGTAAGCTTTTTGGAGTACTTCGCTATTCGGCATGTTCGGATTAGCAGCGCGAACGGCAGTTATTTGCGTCGCCCACCCGTCCATGACATCGGTAAGATAAGGGCGCGCTAGCACCCCCGATGCGTCCTTAGCGGCCGCAAAGTTCTGTACCGCGTCAAGATTGGCTTGATGCGCCGCCTGCTGTCCGGTCGATTGGAACTGCTGTAGCTGTCCCGAAAGTTGCTGTACTTGCCCGCGCAACTCTTGCATTTCAGGCGTCGCCCCCGCATTCGCGGCGTCACGCGCATCCTGCAATGCATCGAGGTCAAGCTTATGCTGATCTGCGAACCACAATACGAACTCGCCGGGCTTATTGCCGGCAAAATCCGAAAGTGCGAAAAGCTGATTAAGGGCAACTAGCGGAGTACTCCCCTGCGAGGCAAACGCTTCGCGTCGCGGCCCTATCAACTGTTCGAGTTGATCGTATTCAGCATATCTTGCTGCTCGGGTATTCAAGCCCTCCATTGTACGTTCGACATACTGCCGAAGTTCCGCCGGGAGCGACTGAAACTGTTGTGCCTCTTGCGCTGTCAAGCCCGCGATTACGGGCGACTGCTGCTGGCTGGCTTCCGGCGCGGCCTTGCCGGCGCTCTCGAAAGCCTGTACTTGTTCGGTACTTGCAAACGTACCATCCGGCATACGGTATTTGCCGTCGCTGTCCTTCGTCAGCGCGAGCGTTTCTGCCGGCTTCGGCGCCTGCGCCGACTGCGCTTCGGCCTGCGCGGTAGGCTCACCTTGCTTGCCTTTAAATGCATTCGAAAGCTGGTCGCGAAGCGTAAGTTCCTGCGCCGGCTTCTCGGCCGGGGCGTCTACCTTATTTACTTGCTTCGCATCACCGTGTACGGGCTGCGTACCGGGAGGGGCCTGCATTACCGAATTATCGGTCTGCCCGTTATACGGACGATCGCCTAGCGCGCCGTCGCTGCCGTCCGTAAGGTCGGAAGTAATATCAACATCGCTCATCGGTTTAATTCCTGTATTGCTTTATTGATATCCGTACGTACGCCCCCCAGCGGCGTATCGGTACGGGGCTGGCTCAACTTCATATCGCCGGCTTCGACTACGCTATGCCGCTTCATATGCTCGCGGTGCGCAGTACGGCCATCGACAATAGTACGATCTATAGGCGACCTATACCCCGACTTGTCGCCAATGATCGTGGGGAAACCCCTGTCAGGGCGGTTGCTGCCCCCCGCTGCGTAAAGATCGTGCAGATATCCCATGTCGCCGTCCCTTATCGTCCTACAGCCCTTTAAACGTCAAGTCTCTTTCTGCGCTGCCTTGGCCTGTTCTGCCGCCGTGGCGGCGTCATCCCGGCCCGCTTCGAAGTTGCGATCGGCGTCCGCCAACCCCGCCACGTCCATCCGCTGGTCATGCTCGACGCCGGCCCGCTCCATCGTTTGGTCGTGCTGCTGGTCGTTGACGGCCAGCAAAGTATCTGCCTGCGCTTGCTGGTTTTTCATACCCAACTCCGCCTCTTTTACAGCTACTTCGCGCTGGCGTATATCTATCTCCGCCATGCGAAACTCGTGGTCTAGCTGCATCTTTTGTTGTTCAAGCTTCGCCTTGGTATCTATTTCGTACCTTGCCGTAGCGTCTTGTAATTGCGTCTGCTGCGCTGTAGCTTGCGCGTCAATCTGTTTACCCTGTATTTGGGCCTGCGCAGCGGCAGCGCCGTTGTCGCCGCCCTCGCCCTTACCGTTAGGGTCTTGCGGCGGCGCGGCCTGTAGTTTCTTCTGGAAGTCCTCAAATTCTTTTTCGAGCGGACGGGACGACCGGAAAGTACGAATTGTAAACATAAGTATAGCGCCGAGTAGCCCGCGCATGTCAGGAAACTGCAACGCCATAGGGCCGGCTTGTTGCAAGAAAGCACCGGCCGACGAAAGAAACTGCATACGGTCCTCGCGCTCCGCAGCTTCATCCGGCATAATAGTACTATCGGTTTCGATCCCGATCGACGCCGCCCGTTGCTTCTCGCTTTTCAGTAGTTCTACTGTTTTTTGAAAAGTCTGTATCGCCTGCTGTCTAGCCGTAGGGCCGGGCTTCTGCGGGGGCGGCGCCGGGGGAACTCCCGGCGCTTTAGGCTGCATGTCGTACTGTTGCATTGCTGCAACGTACTGCGCCGCCGCCTGCTGCTCCTCGTCTGTAACTGCCGGAGGATCAAAGCCGCCGTAAATCGCTAGCGAGGCTTCCGAAAAATGTTCGGACATAATTTCCGACATAATGCGAATAATATCGCGGCAAAACCGCTGTACTTCTTTCTGCATGTCGCGCAATCGGCCACCGGCCCAATCCGACTTAAGCTTTTGCGCGCCAAGCGTTTCCGACGCCTTAGATACGCCGCGTACGATGTCCGAGAAGCCAGTAATCTCATATATTTCCGCCTTCACTACATCGCGCTGCTGCAACAACATAGTAAGTACTTCGGCGATCTGCTTAATATCGACCCACTGGATTGATCCTGCTATACCCCCGTTCTGCGCGAACATGGCCCACGCGTCCACGGGCACAAGCTTATTGCCTTTACCTTGAAGTATTTGCGCAAGTTTCTCCTGCGAGCCATCGTACACGCCGATAACACGAAGCGCCTGCGTTAGGAGACGCACGCGCTCGGTTATATTATCGAGTTCTTCGGCCTGCGCCTTATACTGCCCGTAAAACGCTTTTGGTATAAACGTGCGGGTAGTCCATACGGCTCTGATAGGCTCGGGGCACGGCCAAAAATTCTTTAGGCGCAGAGGATCGTTTTTCTGGTCCAGAACGTCAGCACCGTAATCCGACGAGTACCAGACTACAGTGCGGTCTACTTTATTCCATATCTCGTATATTACGGCTTGTACGCCACCACCACCGGCAAAGTCTTTGTTGCCGTTTCCGTCGTCGTTCGGCCTGTATGAATACGTAAGCGCGTTGGCGACATCTTTACCGAACCGGGCAGTAGCCTTTTTCTTGTCAAAGTACACGCGGCGCGCGATCCAAGGAAGTTCTTTCCAGACGCGGCCTACCCCCGTTAGGAAGTCCTTGAAGTGGACGTAATCAACATCCATCCCGTCAGCGTCTAGTTGCTCGACAGTATCTTTTCCGTCGTCGCTGGTTTTCTTACTAAATGATGGGTCATACCGCACCCAAGCGCAGCCCATGCCGGGGAGCAAATAATCTTGAACAACGTTTTTCAAAACGCCGTCAAAGTCTACTTCCTCTAGCGCGTATTGCCCGGCGGCTTCTAGCAACATAGTTGCAAGCGTTACGTACTGATTTTCGCGGTCGCGATGCCGCTTGGTAGCTTGAACCTTTGGGGTTTGAGCGTAAAGAGAGGGCTTAGTGGTCTCGGTCGAAGAATACAAAATATTGTACCTATCACGATACAAATCTTGTTCTTCGTTCGCGTTCTCGCGCTCAAGACGGTAGCGATCGACTACATTAGTGCCGCTGCGCTGAAACACGCCGTAGCGCTTTTCCGCTTTCGATATCTCGTCGGCCCAGTAGCCGCGACGGTTCGTACTTTCACTTTCGGCCTTGTTTTCACGAACCGTTTGCGCGCGTGCCATTTAAAACCCCGCTTAGTCGAATTGCCCGGCATGGGCGAAGTGATCGAGCCAGATGTCATTTAGCGTTGCCTCTTGCAACAGCATAATACCACCTTGACTGTTTTTTGAGGGCTTCGGCCTAGCCCACGGCCTACCCATAAGCCCGTAGCGGAGTGCATCAGGGGCGTGGTCCTCGCCGTCCGTATCGCAGTCTTCAGGATTATTCATATCGTGCTGCAAAGCCGGTAGCGTGCGTATCAGCGCTACGCACGTCTTAAAACAATACCACATCGGCGTACCGACCATGTTATCGTTTTCCGGCTCTAGCTTCGGGGTTAGGCGCTCGTCTAACTGCTGCGACATAGTTTTGCCCATACTAGCTTCGATTATCTCGGCTAGCGTACCGTATTTTACAGGAGCATTTTCAGGCGCTGCGTCAGTCAACGCTCTAGGCTCTTTTATCCCGCAAAGCCTGTCGCGTACTTGGTCCCAGCCGCCAATACGGTTATTATCGCCTTTCGAAAACAAGGCGCCTACCTTAGCCATGTTTTCTGCGTGGGACGGCCCGCCATCCCATTTAAACATACTTGGATCAGCTTTAGCAAAAGTTATCTTTTCCGCACGATCGCGTAATACTATGCCTTTACCGACTTGGTTTGAAGTCCACTTAAGCCCCTCATTTACCTTGCCGGGAACGCAACCATACCATTCGCGGTACGTCACAACTGCACCGCTAGGTACGAAAGGGCCATCCGGTATTTGGTAGCCGTCGCTCACCGCATGCCACAAAACGCAGAATGGCGACGTGCTCCCCCAGTCCATACTACGGAACCGTAGCCAATGATCGGGTATAGCAAATGGTTCTAATACGTGCTTATTCGTACTAAACTCGGGGAAGTACGCCCCCGTTATTACATTCCAATCGCCCTCAAGCCAAGCCTTAACAAGTTCGGGGCTACCGATTTCGCGAAGGCGCGCTATATACTCCGGGTCGTTTGCTAGGAGAATAGCGTTATCGTACACGCGCGACGGAATAAACATTCTCGTCGTTATTGTGCCGTCCTCGTCTATAGACTTTATCAAGTCTAGCCCTAGTGGCGCGGGATCAATAAAGTAATTCTTAACAGCGTGGTGGCCGACGCCGCCGGGATTGGCGCTGCACCGAATACGCTTGTTTGGCACGCCATGCGCGGAGCGCAAGCACGCCTTAAGTTTTTTATATGCATTTAAATTAGGCCAGTTGCCTAACTCATCCCAACCAATCCACGTATACTGGTGGCCCTGGTACAAGTCGGCGTCGCTTTCCGTTTCGACGTGCCGCATTTTTAGCGTGGCGCCGGAAAGGAAAACGAATGTCTTTTCGGATACTCGGTATACAGCGCCAAGCGGCAAAAATATTTCTTTGGCGCGGACTATAAGTTCTTCAAGTTCGGGGTACGACTTACGAAATACAATACCGCGCCACATAGCGCCTAAGTCAACATCCTGTAGGAAGTCGCCAAGCAAAAAATCAGACTTGCCGCCGCCGCGCGCGCCGCCGAACAGCAATTCGCCAACGAAAGGGGCGCCAACAGCCAAGGCTTGTGGCCCCGGCTGCGGCTCCCATACACGTACGCCTACAGGCTGCTCTTGCTGCATTAGGCGTTATTCGACGCAATCTGCGCTTGGCAGGCAGACCATGCGGGGCTGTCGGGCGTTGTCGGGCCGTACTTGAGCCCCCATTGCCCGAACTCGCTATCCCGGCCGTAAGCGTTGAAAAAGCATATGCCGGTCATTCCGTACCGGGCTGCGTCGTTAAACATTTGCTGTATCATGGGCTGGTAACGAGCATCGGCCTTAATGTTGGCTACGAACGCCTTAAGGTCCGTATACGCGTTTGCGTCCGTACTTGTGGCCCCGATATACACATAATGCCAGTTGCCTTCGTATGCCGAAAGACGCAAGCCTACCGCTGCCGCCTCCGCCGCCTGTCTGCGGTAAAACAGCAGTACTTGAGCGAGGCCGTCGTTACTTAGCGTGAGCAAACCGCCCGATATCATTTGCTGAAACGCACTGGTTATCCCGGCCGCGCCGTTACGCGCCCAACCTAGAACTATAGCCCGATCGGTTTCGTTTCCGGGCACCACACTCATAGCATTACCGAAGTACGTAGTAATCGCGTAATTTTTAGCCAGACTTGCGATCGTGCCTACATTAGCGAAATTCATACCACGGAATATGTTAGCGGACACGGCTGGCCCCGCGCCCTGCCAGCCGCCCACTTCGCCGATAACTCGGGCGGCGTACGAAGCGCCGTACACGGTTTTCGCGATGTTGAACACTTGCGCCGTACGATAGCCGTGGTAAAGGTTTGCGTAGTAGTCCGCCGTAACGTCGGACAAAGACGGATTTGCTTGTACAAGCGCCTGCCCCTTCGTGGCGCAACGCCCGCTTTGCGCAAACGCGCCATTCCATGTTTCGTTTGAGTACTCGTAATGCACCACACCATTGGCGGCGGTAATGCCGTCCCGTAGCGAGGTGAATATATACGTAGCGCACACGTCCGTGGCCTGATCCGGTATATTAACCCATATCGCGCCGTTGCGCTCGTTCGCTAGCGCCGCAGCGGCGGCAATAGGGATACGCGGCCAGAATGGCGCTGCCGGCTTGGTTAGGTCCGCAGCGTTAACAACGGTACTGCCGTTTGTCGCGAGCGCGTCCATTAACCGTATAAAATCGAAATTCTGCGTTGACGAAATATACTCCGGGTTCCAGATAACAGTACCGCGCAAACCGATCTGATCCGAACGAATTATCTCCATCGACGTAAGGTTCAGTATGCTACCAATCGTACAATCCATTGAGGCCGTACGAGTTGTGTCCGTGATAGTCGTATAGATAGCGTGGCCTTGACCACTAGCAAAGGTGTGGTTCGTAATAGACCCGCCAACCGGGCTAAGCGTAACTTGCTGCCCCGCCGAGTACCATATATCGTACGAAACTGACCCCGGATTAGTACTGTCCAAAACGCAGTTGAAGCGGTACGTTCCAGACGCGGGCCACCCGTTCGCGTCTAGGTTCGGATCGGGGTTAGGGTTGTTAAACCAAGCGCCGGCGTTTTTCATGCGGTTTAGAAACTGCGCTCCGCCGCCGTAGTTTGCCACGCCCGGATCGTTTACGCCTATTTTGCTAACCGACACGCCGCCGGAATTAACCGCATTGGCTATGGCGCCTACGCTGGTCTTTTTGGTCGTATCAGCAACCCACCGAACCGCGTACTGTATCTTGTGTCCATTTAAATTAGACGAATGCGGAACAAGCGTGTCCGCTACAAGAGTACCGGCCGACGAAGTTGTCCCGAGCGGCGCGTAAGCCATAAGCTGCGCGCCGGTACTAATGTCAAATGCAGCCGCTTCCAGTGCCGTATTCGGGGAAGCTGTTACCGCCAGCGTTACATTTCGAACCGTACGGTTCGGGTTAGACAGTTTAGCGGTAAAGCCTTCCGAAATACTGGACACCGCCACAGGGATCGAGACAGCTTGGACGATAGAGAAATTCGGGAAGTCCCCTTCGGCGTAATAGCCAAAGTAACTGTTAGACCGCCAGCCAATACCGATACCCGTACCCAGCTTCCCGGCAGTATAGTTTGACGCCTCGGTAGCGGCGTTGATGGGATTGCCCCGGCTCCCGACCGGGCTAGGCACTTGCGTAAACGCCGTCGCCCCCACCGGCTTCCGGTACACCGTAATAGAAGTACCGTTAGTCTTAAAACCCAATGTATCGCCGACAGCAAGCACCATGCGGAAATCGAAGTCCGCAGTACTATTATAGTCCTTGACAAGCCGGAAGGTGAGCGCTGGCTGATCGTTAGTTGTATTGCCCGTGGCTGTCCCGATGAGGGCAATAGTTACGAAGTTGCCGTTGTCGCCGCCAAGCATGATGTACGGCGTAGCGACACCCGCTATAAGCGCGCTATCGACAACGAAGGTCATCATTGTATCGACAGTAGCGGGGTACACAACGCCGCCGGAATTAAACTCGACTACGCCGGGCTGCATATGCAGTTTGCCGCCCTTTACGACAATAACCGGCGAGCCGCCATTCGGGATAGGCGCAGTCGGTGTATTTGCCAAAAACGCCAGTCCCGGTACGGTCGCGGCGGACGAACCATCCGCCTGCGTAAGCCCCGAATTGGTAAACGAGTAACCGCTGGCGGGTACGGTAATGTCAATAGTTGACGATCGAGTATACCCGCCGTTGCCGTCCGTAGCCAGCGAACGTAAGCTGATAATACGCCCGCTATAATCGGAAAAATTGATAGTAATCGGTGCCGAGCCCGAAGCCAACGCGATCGGCGCTCCCGCCCCGTCTACGAAATTCTGCGTCTGGCCGGTCGCGCCAGTAAACGTAGCGGGCGTAAACGTACCAGTACCGTTGCCGTTATCAACGAAGGCGGCGGCAGTCTGTACAGTAGGCCCAACAGCGGCGGCAGCGCTCACCGCAACGCCGCCCGACGTGACCGTAGTGATTGCGCCACTCGGCGACTGCGCCTTGTTCTCGTAGTACAGCGTACCGGCGAACGTCGGCATCCCGCTATTGCCTATCGCCACTACCGAAGTTTGCTGGCTTTGATCGACGATAAGCAGCCGGCGCGAAATAATCGTACCGTTAGATACTACGCCGTCAGTTCCGGTAAAAGTCGTGACGCCGGCAACGCCGTTCGTCGGCGTGAGGCTGGGAAGCTGCAAAAATACAGGAGCCCCGCCGCCGCCCGCCGCAGCCGCTTCATCCGGTGTGAACGTAAGAGCGTCGATATTCGTAGTACTGCCCGTGCATACCAGCTTGGCGCCCGGATCGGATCGCAGCCCGCATTTGGTAAGCCCCTTCGGGAAAAGCGCCTTATTTGTGCAGCCGCG
Source organism: Alphaproteobacteria bacterium (assembly GCA_965246895.1). Classification (GTDB taxonomy): domain Bacteria; phylum Pseudomonadota; class Alphaproteobacteria; order JAIXQD01; family JAIXQD01; genus CBDFFX01. The sequence continues at coordinate 39,979 of CBDFFX010000001.1, forward strand.
CCCAGCGATACCGCCATTACGCAGTTCGCAGATGTACGAATAGTCGCCCATTTAAAGCAATCCCTCTAAAGCGGCCAGCGGCCGGTTGCTAACGTCTACGAAATCACCCTGTAGAATTTTCGGTACGCTGACAGGCGCCGGCAACGCGTTTTTAGCATTCCGGGCGTCTAGTGTACTTTTCTTCATTTCGAGCCACTGGTCGAAGTTTTCGGCACGCGGCATTATATTTATCTGCGTGGGGCCGTTGAAGGTATTTTGCGATTGCTCGCCTTTCTTATAGGCGGGGACGCGAGCCTCTAGCAGCTTGCTAAGCAGCGCGTCGCTATACACTTTCTCGCTACCGACGACTTCGCCTTTATAGTACACCGCCTTATCGACGCCATGTACACCGCGCTGTATCGCCGCGCTCTCTAGGCCCATGTAGCCGACGCGCTGCGCTTCCTCTATTTTTGATGCCGCCTCGCGATCGTCCTTGATCCAGTTCGCTACGAAGTCGAGCGACACCCCGGCCCGGCGCGCGCTCCCGTGGAGGTCGCCGCAGGTCTGGCGCAATTGATCGCAGATTTCCGCCAATTTCTCGTCGGTTCGCATAGGCTCGGCTCCGGTACGGTTTAAATAGCCGCACCGGAGCTTCGCCGTCAAGCGCGATCAGGGCTCAAGACAAATCCAGTTGGCGTACGTTGCCACTTGCGTAGGCACCGCCAGTACTGAAAGCCCGATCAGCGTCGCGTTCGTTACTGCCGTACGGTTAATACGGATAGTCTGCGGGCCGTCCAATTGCGCATTCACGACGTTTGTATCGCCCTTGGTCGCTTCCGCCGTTACCGTACACACCGGCACCGCCAGAAACGACGGCGAGAACGTAATATCCAGCGTACCTGACGCGGGAATCAGTACACGCCCACGCCGCGCTTTACTCGGATGGGTATGGTCCGCCAGCGCGTACGTTGTCGCCGCCGTGCCGACAGTTCCCGCGCTGGTAGGCACGGCCCCCGGCGTCGTCGCGGGCTGCGGCATTGCCGCCAGTACTTGCTGCATGGTGATGCCCGGAGAGGCCGGCGGATACGAAATCGCCTGCAACGCGAATAGCAGAAGGGCGTACATTATTTGGTCTCCATATAAGAGGCCGTAGTGGCAACGTCGCATATACCATATACGGCGGCGCTACTCTCGATCGT